>JAGOAZ010000016.1 GCA_017983675.1 Fluviicola sp. | reverse complement strand
GTTAAATGGCTCATAATTGACAACTTTGGTTGGTAGTCAAGTTAAGCATTTATCCTTTTAGAGGGAAGAACTTTCTTCCCTCTTTGCTTAATTGCTACCTAAGTTGCATTTATGAGTTGAATCTAAGATATTACTTTTTTCCTTTTTTCCAATTTTATAATTTTCCAATTTTCCATCCCGACGCTTCGGGATTCCAATCTTTAAACTTAAAATCTTCTAACACTTTTCTCTTTGACAACCCTTTGATTTTTAGTATACTTGTAGGTAAAACAGGTGTTTAAAATGATGTTTCTACGTAGTTTTCCCAAAATGGGAATATTCTTTGCTTTTTTTATTGTGGTCGGATGTAATCCCGTGAATAAAATTGATTTCAATGAAATTGATGCCTTAATTCTTGAATATGATCCACATCAAGACATGAATTATAGTGTTCCAATTAAGGGGTCGGTTTTAATAAAAATGAAATCGGGAGAGTTGATAAATACAGATGAAAAACGAATAACTGTTGCAACACAAAATATCCAAATCAGAGGAGAAAAAGGAACCATTATTACAAGTGTAAAACCGACTAAATTTTCACAAAATATAGTACCTGTGAAAATGTCAATTTCGAATAGTGAAGGAGTTATTTTCTCAAATTGGGATACTTTGCGCTTAAATTTTTTCGCGCCTCTAAATCTCGATTTTCGCCAACCAAAAGCAGGAAGTGGTTATTCTGGCGGAGATGGAGGACAGGCATTGCTGTTTCGTTGTGGAAAAACAGGATACAATGGTGAAAATGGTCGTAATGGCATAAATGGGGCGGAACTAATCATTCATATTTGGAAAGATAGTAGCCAATATTTTTTTCATGTACAAAACGTGACATTGAATGAAACCTATTACTATCAATCAACAAACGAACGTTTTTCAATCAATGCTTCTGGTGGAACTGGCGGTGATGGTGGTGACGGCGGAACTGGAGGTAATGGGAAAGACGCAGAAAATTACAATAATAAAACAAAAAGTGCTGGTGATGGCGGTGATGGTGGTAATGGCGGAAATGCAGGTTTTGGTGGAAATGGCGGTTCGGTAATGTGTTATATTCACCCTTCTGCTACAGCAATTCAAAACAATATTTCCATTTCAGTAAATCCAGGAAGCCCAGGCCAACCCGGTAAAGGAGGATTAGGTGGGAAACCTGGAAAAAATACCGAAGGCGCTACACCTGCAAATCCAGGAAGAAACGGAATAAATGGGGTGACAAGTACCTTCGGACAAAGAGGAGTTAGTTCTATTACGCAATTGGACTTCGATTATACACAATTAAAAAAATAAACATGCTACAATTTTTTTCAGCAAGTACGCGCGTTGTTAACACAAAAAGAGGTGTGATGGAGTGCTTGGAATCAGCGCTAGGTACAAAATACAAAGAAGCAGATTTGCTTATTTTTCATGCCAGTATTGGGCATGATTTCCAAGAATTGGTCGATCAAGCTAAAGAACTTGTTCCTACAGCAACCGTTTTAGCTGCTTCTTGTTGTGGTGTTGTAGGTAAAGAAGGCGTGAGTGAATCCATGAAAGATATTGCATTAATGGCTGTTACAGGCAAAGAATTTGCAATGACACATGTGCCAGAAATTTCTGGAAAGACCGCTTTTGAAAAAGCCCAACAAATGGCCTTGAATTTAAAAGCACAATCAGAAAAGATAAACATGATTTATTTTTTGGGTTCGGGAATTGATACCGATAACCAACAAGTGATTGATGCATTTGAATTGGTTTTCGGTCCCGATGTGACCTTGTTTGGTGCAACCTCTTCAGATAACATGAAAGGATTCATTAATTACCAAGCAATCAATGGAACAGTTTATGAACACGCAGCTTATGCAGTTGGATTTTTCGACGAAACAATTACGGTTGATACACAAGCAACACACGGTTTTAATGCGATTGGTGAGCCGATGATCGTCACGAAAGCCAATGGACATATTATTCATGAAATCAATCACAAGCCTGCATGGGAAGAATATTTACATCATTTAGGATTGCCAGAAAACGCAACGTGTGGTGAATCTATTCCAATTGGAGCGATCGCAGAAGAATTAACTCCTGATCAAGCAAATGAATATGGAAATAAACACATCCTTCGCGTTGTGACAAAACACGATGGTTCAGCTATTTACTATCCCGTTTCTTGTGTGGAAGGGACCAAAATTTGGTTGTGTAAACGTGACGAGGAATTGATATTTTCCGAAATGGAAAAAATGGTGAATAAAATGACAGAACGTGCTCAAGGTAAAAAACCAATAGCCGTTTTTCATGCAGATTGTTTGGCACGTGGACGATTTTTGTTTAACCGTGTCATCAAGGAAGAGTTGGTGAGTAAAATGCAGTACCCTTTTTATGAGAATGGCGTTTGTCCTCCGTGGTTAGGAATGTATGGTTTTGGTGAATTTGCACGTTTGAATGGAAAAAACACCTACCACAATTACACAACGGCATTATATACACTTTATCGTAAATAACATGCATGAGTGAAGTTGAACACCAACAATTGATACATGCAAATCGGGAACTGCAATTGCGGGTGACCCGTTTTTCGGTCGTGGAACAAGAATTGATCAATGCAAAAAATCAACTTGACCATGAATTAGAATTATACAAACGCCTAAGTAAATTCAATTACTTGGCGTTAAATGAAATTGATAATTCAACTTTTTTACACCTGATTTCGGAAACAATAATTGATATTTTAGAAATAGAAACATCGGTTGTTTTAATACGAAACAAAGGGGGAGAAAGTCAATTAATTGTTGAAGGTAAACACGCAAATCAAATAGATGAAGAAGAAGTTGTAAAGTGCATCGATAATTTCATTTTTCAAACCAATGAATTAGCGCCTTTTGTGTTTTCAAATGCACAAATGTCGGGATCGGTTGTTTTTAGGCAATTCAATCAAGCTTTATTCTTTCATTTTGAAGACAAAGAAAGTAACTATTCTTGTGTGTTAATGGGATTGATTTCAGTTGAAAACGCACCTTTGTATCGAACATTGGATGCTAGTCATAGCACAATTTTTAACCTATTTTGTCAACAAGTGCGCTCGTTGTTTTTTAACAGGCACAAAAGTCAGCAAATAAAACAGCAGTTGACAAAAATACATGACGCTGAGTTAGAATTGCGGAAATTATCGATGATTGCAACGAAGTCTAAAAATGGCGTTGTGATTACTGATGCTTTCGGTTGTATTGAATGGGTGAACGATTCGTTTATTACCATTACTGGGTTTGAGTTGAATGATGTAAAAGGGAAGAAACCAAAAGAGTTTTTACAAGGTGAATTAACAGACAAAACGACCGTAAAAGAAATTGCTCTAGCACTACAAAAACACGAAGGAATTGCTACAACGTTGCTGAATTACCGCAAAAATGGAACACCTTATTTTGTCAACCTTGAAATCACACCGATTTTCGATGACCAGCACCAACTCATCAATTTTATTGCGTTACAACGAGATATCACCGATGAACGAAAAAATCAGCAAGATTTGTTGCAGATAAATTCGCGCTTCGAGTTGATTACAACGAAATCGCAAATTGGAATTTGGGAAAATGATCTAACGGCTGAATTTGTGATGTGGAATCAAGTGTTGATTGAGCAATATGGAATAGTTAACAAAGAAAACGACAACTTCAATTCCCTTTGGGAGCGACGGATACATCCAGATGACTTCAACAGAGCAGTCCATGAAATCGGTCAATTGATCAATGGTAAACGGGATATTGTCGAACAAGAATTTCGTATTTACCGCGAAAACGACAATGAATTGCGCATTGTAAAAGGTGTTTCAATCTCCGAAAAAGATGAAAATGGTCGTGTTATTCGCTTAATTGGAACCTCAATAGATATTACAGAAGCAAAACAATCCGAAAACAAACTCAAGAAAAGCGAAGAAAAATACAGAGGAATAATTGATCACGTCAATATCGGACTAATTGAATTGGATGAATTTGGTGAAATAATATTCACGAATCGCAAGATAAACGAATTAATCCCTTTGATTTCTCCGCAAAAATTAATCGTCATGAATTGCCCTGAGTCGGAATTCAAAGTCAAAAAAGAGTTGGGGATGATTGAATCGTATTTGAAATTGGCCGATAATTTATACGAAATAGCCATTGAATTAACCGATCATTCAAAACGGTTTTTCTTGGTTAGTAACGCAACCAATTATAACAATGCTTATCAAATTGCAGGTTTCACAAATGCTTTTATTGATATAACGGATTTAAAAAACATAGAATTAGATTTACTCAATAAGAACAGTGAATTGAAAAAAATCAATTCAGAATTAGACAATTTTGTTTACAGTGTTTCACACGATTTACGTTCCCCTTTATTGTCAATAAAAGGATTGATCATGTTAACCAAATTGCATCCGAATTTAGATATTGAATTGGTAGAATACTTGAACATGGCCGAATCAAGCGTTAATCGTTTGGATGGAACCATTCAAGAAATCCTTGAATATTCGAGAAATGCCCGACTCGAAATCACGAAAGAATCGTTTGATATTGAAACGATGGTCGCTCAAATTGTGGAAGACTTGAAATATTCAGCAGACGATTCACTGTCATTTCAGATGAAAATTGACTGCGAACCTGAAATTTTCTCAGATAAAACACGGATAAATACCTTGTTAAAAAACATCATTGGTAATGCGTTTAAATACCGTTCAAAAGATAAACCAGCTGTTATTTCCTTTGAAATGACTAAAACTCAGAACGAAATACGAATCAAGGTAAAAGATAATGGCGAGGGAATTCCTGCAGAAAGTATCGACAAAATATTCAACATGTTTTATCGTGCGTCAACAACCAGCGAAGGCACCGGTTTAGGACTTTATATTTGCCAAGAAATCGTCAATAAATTAAATGGTTCCATCCATATTTCTTCAGAACAGGGGATAGGAACAACAGTATTAATAAAACTTTCAAACAAGTAAAATGCTTTTCAAAAACATTGTGTTAATCGATGATGATCAAATTTTTAATTTCATTCATCACAAGGTGATTGAACAAATCAACAACTCAATACCAATCATTACTTTTCAATCAAGTCAAACGGCATTAACCTTTTTTGAAACGAAAGAAAAGAATGATAATGCAAACGAAAAGACCTTGGTTTTTTTAGATATAAACATGCCCTTTTTAAATGGGTTTGAGTTGATAGAAAAAGTCATGGAACAAAACTGCTCAACCGAACATTTGGTGTTTTATGTCGTTTCTTCTACATTGAATGAAAAAGAAATCGAACGAGCTACCGCTTACGAGTTAGTAAAAGGTTTTTATTCAAAACCCTTGACAGCTCAAATTATTACTGAGATTTTAACGGCAGAATAATGGTCTGAAACATTTCATGTTGTGATAGTAAATCTGTTTAAAATGAATAACCGAAGTAAAAATGTAATATTACGTTTTTCACTTTTTGGAAATTTCCGAAATTATATCGAAAAGACTCTTAAAAAAGCTTTTTTGAATCTGTTTTTTAGTACTTTCAACTAATTAAAACACCTTTGAAGTATTACTTTGTTTTTTTGTAAAATGTTGAAATTGAAATTGTTTTTTAGTTCAGTTTTATTGTTAGGAATATTAGGTTCCTGTAACTTGGATCTTTCTTATGAGGATGAAGCTAATTTTGACTTTTGGCAAAGTGAAAAAGTCTCTTTAACAGAAAAAGAGATGAAATTTCAAGATTCGCTATCCAATTTTGGATTTAATGTTGTTATCTCAAAACTTTATATTGATCGACAAGATAATGAGAGCGCTACATACTTAGTTGGCATTTCAAACGACTCATTTTATGTTGATAGATCCATTTTTTTTGATTTAATTGATTTTAGAGAAGAAATTGTAGATAAGTTGTGTACTCAAGTTATCGAAGATTCTTTGTTGTGTTATACAAAAATGTTAAAAGTTGGTTATTATTTTCCAAATCTTCGAGATGGAAGATATTATGAAAGTTATGTTACGGATGAAGAATTTCAAAACATTAAAGAATATTCTGTACCTCAGCGAATGCAAGCGTTAGGTTTCAAAGTGATCAAAGACAAAAACGGAAATTACAAGCGAGTAGCCTTGAAGAAAAAACATAATGAATAAATCCTCCTCGCTGCTGGATTTATAATTCTACAATATCTTAAAACCTGAGCGTTTTCATTTGGACGATGTTTTTTTAGGTTGACTAACTTTATTCGTAATGTCCTTTTAATGATAAGATTGTGATATATTCTTCCTTCACTTCATAAATCAATCGATGTTCACGGTTAATTCTTCTAGACCAAAGTCCTATTAAATTATATTTTAATGGTTCAGGCTTTCCAATTCCAGTAAATGGATTTTCTTTTATGTCAATAATCAAGTGTTTAATTTTTTGAAGAATGACTTTGTTTCCTGATTTTTGAAAATATAAAACATCTTCTTTAGCTTGATTGGAAAAATCAATGAAAAAAGTCATATTCCTAAAAATTCATCAAGTTTATCGATGTTTATCCGAGTAGTTTTTCCTGTTGCAATTTCTTTTTTGCTTTTTATAATTTTAGCAACAAATTCAGGATTGTAAGGCTTATCGTCTTTACTAATCTCGAATTTTACATTTAGTGCTTTTAAAACGGCTTTCACAGCGTTCAAATGCGCTTTGTCTTCTGTATGTATTGTAAATGTTGTCATAACTAAATATTATAGGGTTGCTACATTTTTTTGAAAGAAATCTTTGAATTTTTTATTGGTAAGCATTTTATCAATCATCTTAAAAACCATTGATTTGTCTTCCTCATCAAGTTGCTGAATTAATTGCATTTGTTCGATAGTGTTTTTATCTTCAATTGTCACTTCATTAGGAAAATCACCATCAAAATTAACAAGTTGGTCGATGGTCATATTAAAATATTTAGCAATTTTATTGATGGCTTCTATTGATAAATCCCTGTCTCCAGTTTCAACCCTTGAATAATTCGATCGGTGCATGGCTATTAAATCTGCAATGTTTTGTTGCTTCAATCCCTTATCTTCTCTTATTTTCTTTATGTTTTTGCCTACGTGTTGCATTGAAATACTTTTATGCAAAGTTATCAATAAAGCACAAAACAAATAATAAGTGTCGTTTTGATAAAATAAAAGTTATTGTAATGAGATTTTATTGAAATCTGTGACATTTTCAAAACTACCAATTAAACCACAAATAGTTTCAAGAAAAATTGCAATGAAAACAGCATTCATACCTTCCTCAATTCACATTTTATTTACATTCCATTAAACTTTTGCTAACTTAGTTCATCCAAAGAAAAATTCTTTCATGAAAAAACTATCATTTTTATTCGCTACAATTAGCATTTTTGCAACTAAACTAACCGCTCAGAACTTTTACGACCGATCAACAATTCAAACAATCGAAATATTTTTCAGTGCAAGCAATTGGGATGCGCAATTAGACAACTTAGCTTCCACAACTGAAGGTTATTTATTGGCCGATTCTGTTCGAATCAATGGAACTATGTTCGATAGCGTTGGAGTGAAATACAAAGGAAATAGTTCGTACAATGCGAACAACAACAAAAATCCTTTGCACATCAACCTCGATTATGTGCATTCAAAAGCCGATTATCAAGGTTACACCAATATCAAATTGCAAAACGGTTACCAAGATCCGTCCATGATTCGTGAGGTGCTTTCTTATGCTGTGTTGGAACAGTTCATGGATTGCCCAAAAGCAAATTTTGCCAATGTTTACATCAACGGAACGTTGCGTGGTTTGTATTCGAGTGCTGAAAGTATCAACGATAAATTCAATGCCGATCATTATTATACCGAAACGGGTGCGTTTTTCAAATGTAATCCAGTTGGTGGAGCAGGACCGGGTGGAAGTAGTGTTAGTCCCGATTTGAAATACTTGGGACAAGATAGTTCGTTGTATGCAAATGGTTACGAATTACAATCAAATAACGGTTGGAATAAACTGCGTAACTTGACAGATACATTGAATAATTATCCGTCTGAAATAGAGAAAATATTAGATGTCGATCGTGCTTTGTGGATGCTCGCTTTCAATAATGTATTGGTAAATTTAGATTCGTACAGTGGCGCTTTTCGTCAAAACTATTATTTGTACTACGATTTGAATAATCGCTTTGTGCCAACTGTTTGGGATTTAAACATGAGTTTCAGTGGTTTCCCAGGTGGAACAGGTTCTGGAACTGTTACTCCGGCTTCATTAGATCCAATGTCGAATAGCACATCTGCAAATCATCCGTTAATCGTTAAAATGATGGCGAATCCATTGTACAAACGTATGTACATGGCGCACGTGCGTACAATCGTTAAAGATATTTTCGAATCAGGGCAATATTTGACCACTGCCAATGCGCTTCGTACAACAATTGATGCTGCAGTTCAAGCCGATCCGTATAAATTTTTCACCTACACGCAATACCAAAACAGTTTGACAACTGCTGTTTCAGGCGGTGGTGGCGGACCTGGTGGCGGAAGTTCAACGCCCGGAATCCAACAATTAATGACTGCACGTGTTGCTTATTTCAATACGAACACAAATTACACTTTGGTTGCACCAGTTATTTCAGCACATGCAGTAAGCAATTCAACTCCTAATTATGGAACGACCGTAACATTTACTGCAACGTGTTCCAATGAAACATCGGTTTATTTTGGTTATCGTTTTGAGAAACAATTGAAATTTAATCGCGTAGCAATGTTTGATGATGGATTGCATGGTGATGGCGCTGCTGGAGATCATGTTTTTGGCGTTAATTTGGCGTTGAACTGCACGCAAGTTCAATATTACATTTATGCAGAGAATGCGAATGCAGGTTTGTTCAGTCCACAACGAGCGGAACACGAATACCATACGTTGTTGATCAATGCGCCTTTAGCAACAAATGGTCAAGTGTTAATCAATGAAATTTTAGCGGATAATTCGTACATGGATGATGCTTATGGCGAAAGCGATGATTGGATTGAATTGTACAACACAACGAATAATGCGTTAACTGTTGGGGCACTTTATTTGTCGGATGACATAACTAATTTAACAAAATTCCAAATTCCTGCAGGAACAGTAATTGCTCCAAACAGTGTGTTGCCAATTTGGACGGACGACGATGCAGATCAATTAACTGGAATCCACACGAATTTTAAATTAAGTACTACGGGTGAATCGGTTATTTTGTCCAACGGAGTGACGCCATACGATCAAGTAGATTATACGGCTCAAACAGTAAATGTTGCTTATGCGCGCTGCAATGATGGAGGAACATTCACCTTGACGCAACCAACATTCGATGCATTAAATAATTGTCATTTATCTGTTAATGAATTGGAAATTTTTGATGTGACAGTTTTTCCGGTTCCATCTGCTACTAATTTCAATATTCGTTCCAATGAACAGGATGAATTAACTGTTACGGTGTTTGATCTTCAAGGTAGAATAGTTCATGAAGGAACAGCGATAAACGGAGTGACAGAAATTAACGCATCACAATGGAATCCGGGTGTTTATCAACTTTTACTACAATCAACGAATGGAACAAGGAAAGTAATTGCAGTGGTGAAAGAATAAAAAGAAACGAAGATTCAATGGAGAAATTGATTTGGATTCCTTGTCTGTAAATAAATTGTATATTTGCAACACTGTTATCCAAATCAATTTTTCTTTTTACAGAAAATTTATTTATCACAGTTCAATTGTTAAAAGCTTCTGAATTAAATTCACAAGAAGCATTCTAAAAAAACTTATTTTTGAACTTCGTTACGAAACATGGAATATAATACAACACGTCCGAAATTATTATTACCCGAATATGGTAGAAATGTTCAGGAAATGATTGCTCACGCAATGACAATAGCGGACAGAGATGAACGCAATAAAGCAACCCGCGCTATCATTGAAGTGATGGGGCAGTTGAATCCACATCTGAGAGATGTTGATGATTTTCGTCACAAATTATGGACGCATTTATTTGTCATGTCTGATTTCAAATTAGATGTTGATTCACCTTACGAAATTCCCAAGCCTGAAACCTTGATGAGTAAGCCAGATATCATGGAATACCCAAAAAGCAGAATAAGATTTGGTCACTATGGTAAATATACCCAAGAAATTTTAAGTAATTCAAATCAAGTTACGGACAAAGATGAACGTGATTTCTTGAAAATTACCATGGCGAATTTCATGAAAAAGCAATTCTTAGCATATAACAATGATGCAGTTGAAAATCAAGTTATTGCCGAGCAATTGAAAGAATTGTCCAAAGGCGATTTGATTTTGGAAAATCCAGACGAATTGATGAATACCAATTTGATTTTGAAATCATTCGGTATTCAACCAAACAAACGTCCAAACAAGAAGAATCCAAAGAACAATAATAACAACAAGAACAAAAACCAGAACTACAATCAAAATCAAAACCGAAAAAAGAATTAACGCATGTCTTCATTTGAAATCCACGGTGGAAAAAAATTAAAGGGTGAATTAACTCCTCAAGGTGCAAAAAACGAAGCGCTTCAAGTACTTTGTGCACCATTATTGACACCAGAAAAAGTTACCATTTCAAACGTTCCTGATATTGTTGATGTCAACAAATTGATTGATTTGTTGCAAACAATGGGCGTAAAAATCGAGAAAATTGAGCGTGGAACATATAGTTTCCAAGCAAAAGATATCGATATGTCGTACTTGGAAACAGAAGATTTCAAAAAACGTGCTGGTTCGTTACGTGGTTCTATCATGATTGTTGGTCCCTTGTTGGCGCGATTTGGAAAAGGATTTATTCCAAAACCAGGTGGTGATAAAATTGGTAGAAGACGTTTGGATACACATTTCGAAGGCTTCACTTTGTTAGGTGCAAAATTCAATTACGATGCGGGCGAACACTTTTACTCCATCGAAGGAAAAAACCTGAAAGGAACGTATATTCACTTGGATGAAGCATCTGTAACAGGAACTGCAAACATTGTAATGGCTGCTGTAATGGCAGAAGGAACAACAACGTTTTATAACGCAGCTTGTGAACCATATTTACAACAGTTGTGTAAAATGTTGAACGCAATGGGTGCTAAAATTTCTGGCATCGGTTCCAACTTATTGACGATTGAAGGTGTAAAAGAATTGGGCGGTTGTTACCACCGAATATTGCCTGATATGATCGAAATTGGTAGTTTCATCGGTTTGGCTGCAATGACGCAATCAGAAATCACAATCAAAGACGTTTCTTGGGAAAACCTAGGTGTTATTCCAAATACATTCAAACGTCTTGGAATTAAATTAGAAAGAAGAGGGGACGATATTTTTGTTCCTGCACAAGATTTATACGAAATTGATACATTCATTGATGGTTCAATTTTGACCATTTATGATGCGCCTTGGCCAGGATTTACACCTGATTTGTTATCTATCATTTTGGTGGTTGCAACACAAGCGAAAGGAAGTGTATTGATTCACCAAAAAATGTTCGAATCACGTTTGTTTTTCACCGATAAGTTAATCGATATGGGAGCGCAAATTATTTTGTGTGATCCACACAGAGCAACCGTTATCGGATTAGCGCGTCAACACCAATTACGTGGGATCAACATGACTTCACCAGATATTCGTGCTGGAGTTTCGTTGTTGATTGCTGCGCTTTCTGCTGAAGGAAAGAGCGTGATTCACAACATCGAGCAAATCGATCGCGGTTACCAAGATATTGATATTCGCTTACGTAATATCGGAGCAGATATTCGAAGAATTAATTAAAAAAAATAAATCATGTTGAAATTTGGATTAGTTGCTGCAATTGGCACATTTTTATTGACGATTTGTTCGTTTAATTCAGTTACGGTTTTACCTGGAGTTGGCGCAAAAGCTCCTGAAATCTCATTAACAAACCCAGCGGGTAAAACAATTAAATTGTCTGCTTTAAAAGGGAAAATGGTACTCATCGATTTTTGGGCTTCTTGGTGCGGACCTTGCCGTAAAGAAAATCCAAATGTGGTGGAAGCATACAACAAATACAACAAGAAAACATTTAAAACGGGTAAAGGATTTGAAGTTTTTTCAGTTTCGTTAGATCGTGACGAAGCCAAATGGAAAGAAGCAATTAAAAAAGATGGCTTAGTATGGTCAAATCACGTGTGGGATAAAGAAAATGTCGCTGGAACAGCATATCAAGTTCAATTTATCCCAAGTGCTTTTTTAGTTGATGGAAACGGAGTAATTGTTGCTTCTGGCGAATCATTACGTGGATTAGGCTTACATGTTCAATTGGACAAACAACTAAAATAAGCGCAACTTTTTTCTCGGATGAACGTTTTTTTCAACCAATTACTAGCTACTTGGCAAACGGAATTGAATGAAATTTACTCCGAAAGAGAAACGAAAAATATCTTCATTCTTACCTTAGAAGATTGCTTCGGAATCACAAAAACACAATTGATTGCTGAATCCATTTCAGAATTATCTCCAACAGATTTAGCGCAATTAAACGCCGTGAAAGTTCGTTTGTTGCAACACGAACCGTACCAACACATTGTCGGTTTCACCTATTTTGCGGGATTAAAAATTCAAGTGAATCAACACGTGCTCATTCCACGTCCGGAAACGGAAGAATTAGTCGATTGGATTTCAACCGATTTTAAAAACATCGAAGACCTGCATCTCGTTGATTGGTGTACTGGTTCAGGTTGCATCGCATTGGCTTTGAAAGCTGCACATCCGAGCTGGTCAATAACAGCAATAGATGTTTCTACCGATGCACTCCAAGTTGCACAAAAAAATGGAGAACGAAATAAACTTTCCATTTCTTGGTTACAAGACGATTTACTTCAACCTGCTTTTCAACAAAAGTGTTCGGTCATCGTTTCAAATCCGCCTTATATTCCAACCGTTGAACAAGCAGAAATGGACAAGCATGTTCTCGCTTTCGAACCTCACCTCGCATTGTTTGTACCAAACGAAGATCCATTGCTTTTTTACAGGCTTTTAGCCCAATGGGCAAAGAAAAACCTAATCGAAAACGGTTGTGTTTACTTAGAAATTCACCACGAATTTAGTGTAGAAATGAAATCCTTACTGGAAGAAATGGGGTTTGCTGACATTGAAGTAAGACACGATTTACAAGGAAAATCCCGCATGATGAAAGCTGTTAATAAAACAGTTTAGCGAAGCTGAAAAAATCTACCGACGTTCCTTATCTTTGTTCATATTCACAAGGAAATGGAACAACAAGAAGCCAAAGAACGTATTGCATTTTTAACCAAGGAGTTACATCACCATAATCACTTGTATTATGTCGAAAGCAGCCCTGTTATTTCTGATTATGATTTCGACATGCTCCTCAAAGAATTGAGTGACTTAGAGAAAAAATTCCCAGCATTTGCAAGTGAATTGAGTCCTTCCAAAAGAGTAGGAGGTGACATCACAAAAAAATTCAAATCGGTTATTCACGATTATCCCATGCTGTCGCTTTCGAATTCATACTCGGAAGAGGAAATCATGGAATGGGAACAACGCTTGAAAAAACAAATCAATGGACCAATCGAATACGTTTGTGAATTAAAATACGATGGCGTTGCTATTGGAATACGTTATATCAATGGAAAATTCGATAGAGCAGTTACCAGAGGCGATGGAACACAAGGCGAAGATGTCTCTGCAAATGTGAAAACCATCCGAACCATTCCTCTTGAGTTGACAGGCGATTTTGTAGCTGAATTTGAAATTCGAGGAGAAATCTTTTTTCCACGAGCAAATTTTGAAGCATTGAATCAACAACGCGAAGAAATTGGGGAACCAGTTTTTGCGAATCCGAGAAATACAGCATCAGGAACGTTAAAGCTTCAAGATTCAAAAGTTGTTGCTGAACGAGGGTTGGATTGCTTTTTATACGGCGTTTATGGAGCTGATTTACCTTTTCAATCTCATTTGGAAAGTGTAAACGGTGTGCGTAATTGGGGTTTCAAATCGCCTTTAGAAAAGGATAACTACATTTTCAAAACAACCTCCATCGAAGGAATCATGGAATTCATTCATTATTGGGAGAAAGAGCGGTTTTCGCTTCCCTTTGATATCGATGGAATTGTATTGAAAGTAAATAATTATGCGCAACAACAAAACTTGGGTTTTACAGCAAAATCTCCGCGCTGGGCGATTGCATACAAGTTTAAAACAGAACGTGTTGCAACGGAATTACAATCGGTAACGTATCAAGTTGGGCGAACTGGAGCGATTACGCCAGTTGCCAATTTAAAACCTGTTTTATTAGGTGGAACTGTTGTGAAACGTGCTTCGTTACACAATGCCGATCAAATAGAAAAACTTGACTTGTATGAAAATGATACTGTTTTCGTAGAAAAAGGAGGAGAGATTATCCCGAAAATAGTAGGCGTTGATGCAACAAAACGTGTGCAAAGTGCGGAGAAAGTTAACTTCATTCATGAATGTCCTGAGTGCAAAGCTGAACTGTCACGCAAAGAAGGAGAAGTACAACATTATTGCACAAACGATTTGGAATGTCCACCACAAGTGAAAGGACGAATGGAGCATTTCATTTCCAGAAAGGCAATGAACATTGATGGGATTGGTGCTGAAACAATCGATTTGTTTTATCAAAAAGGATTAGTGCGCACTATGGCTGACCTATACGACTTAACGTTTGATGATATTGTCGCGTTGGAGCGCATGGCTGACAAGTCGGCAAACAATGTGTTAATTGGATTGAAAGATTCAAAAAACGTTCCTTTTGAACGGGTGTTGTTTGCTTTGGGTATTCGTTTTGTGGGTGAAACAGTGGCGAAAAAATTAGCACATGCGTTTAAAAATTGTGACGCCCTTGCAAAAGCTACTTTCGAGGAATTGATTGAAGTAGAAGAGATTGGCGATAAAATTGCAGTCGCTGTGCAACAATTCTTTCAAGATGAGCGTGCGTTGGTAATCATTGATCGTTTAAAAGCACATGGTTTGCAATTCCAAGTTAAGGAAGTGGCGCTCGACTCTGAAGTTTTAGCAGGAAAAACCTTTGTGGTTTCTGGTGTATTTAATCAGTTTAGCCGCGATGAAATAAAAGCGCTCATTGAGAAAAATGGTGGAAAAAACAGCGGTTCAATTTCTGCAAAAACATCCTATGTACTTGCAGGCGAAAACATGGGACCTGCGAAATTAGAAAAAGCGACAAAATTAGGAGTTACAATTATTTCAGAAACTGATTTTATTCAAATGATTGGCGCTTAAAAGCAGCGATTATTTTCGTAATTTTGTAACGAGTTTTTACAGCATTAAATTAGAACAAAATGAATCAATTCAAAGGCGCTGGTGTTGCATTGGTAACACCGTTTTTAGCAGATATGTCAATCGATTATCCTGCTTTACGAAAGTTAGTACGCGAACAAATTGCTGGGGGCACCAATTTTCTTGTCGTTCAAGGAACAACTGGTGAGTCACCAACATTGACAAGTGACGAAAAACAAAAAGTGCTAGAAACGGTTCAGGAGGAAAATAATGGTGTTTTACCGATCGTTTACGGAGTAGGAGGAAACAATACATTGGCGGTTGCAGAAGCGTTTTCCAAAATTCCAGCTGGTGTAGATGGAATCTTATCGGTTGCGCCGTATTACAACAAGCCTATTCAACGTGGTTTTGTAGCGCATTACAAAGCAATTGCACAAGCAACAGATTTACCTATTATCATGTACAATGTTCCTGGTAGAACTGGTTCAAACATGTTGGCGGAAACAACGTTGGAATTAGCAGAAGTAAAAAACATCGTTGCAATGAAAGAAGCTTCGGGTAACATGGAGCAAATCATGGAAATCATTCGTTGTAAACCAGCCGATTTTTTGGTGCTTTCAGGTGATGATGCCTTAACAATGCCTTTAATTGCTGCCGGAGCGGATGGTGTAATTTCTGTCGTTGCAAATTCTTTCCCGAAACAATTTAGCCAAATGGTTGCTGCCTCATTGAACGGTGATTTAGCTACTGCTCGAAAATTACATTACGACTTGTTACCAATCACTAAATTATTTTTCACCGAAGGAAATCCTGGTGGTGTGAAAATTGCTTTAGAAGAATTGGGTTGGATGGCTCCTCACATGCGTTTGCCCTTGGTGCAAGTGTCTGATTCACTTAAAAGTGCTATTCAACAAGCTACAAGAAAACTTATTTAATAGAAATCAACTTCATGACTGTTGCTGAAAATATTTACCAAGCAATTTCTAACGCGCACGCAATAGTTATTACTGCTCATAAGTCTCCTGATGGCGATTCAATAGGAAGCTCGATGGCGCTTTTTCATTTATTGCAAAAATGGAATAAAAATGTCAGCGTGGTGCATCCAGATCCCGCTCCCGAATTTTTACATTGGGTACCCAATCAAGAAGTGATTGTTGATTTTGAAAATCAAGCGGAAAAAGCAACGGTGTTATTGCAAGCAGCTGATTTGATTTTCTGCTTAGATTACAACGAACCGAGTCGAGTTGGGAAAGACATGCAAGAAGTGTTGGTGCAATCAAACGCTGTTAAAGTAATGATTGACCATCATTTACATCCTGCTGATTTTTGTGATTTCACCTTATCTGAGACAAGTGCCTGTTCAACATGTGAATTGTTGTTTCAATGGTTGAAAGCCATTCAACGCGAAAACGAAATTGATGATACAATCGGAAAGTGTTTGTACTTGGGTATCATGACGGACACAGGATCATTCCGTTTTCCATCTGTTTCAAGTGGAACACACGAAATCGCTGCTTTTTTAATCGAAAAAGGCGTCAAACATTTCGAAATACACGAAGCAGTTTTTGACACAAATACAATCGATAGAATCCGTTTAAAAGGTTATGCATTGTCTGAAAAATTAGTCTTGATTCCGGGGATCCCTGTCGCTTACGCTTCACTTTCAGAAGAAGAGTTGCATCGTTTCAATTATCAAAAAGGCGACACCGAAGGTTTGGTGAATCAGATTTTAGGTATTCAAGGAATAAAAATGGCCGTTTTTTTCGCTGAAAAAGATGGGAAAGTAAAAATATCTTTCCGTTCAAAAGGCGAATACGTTGTCAATCAATTGGCAAACGATCACTTTGAAGGTGGCGGACATGCCTATGCTTCAGGAGGAATTTCTTTTGTCTCATTGGATGAAACGATTGCAAAATTTGTAACGAATGTGAAAAATTACATTCCAGTAGCATGATACGTTTAGCGCTAATTAGTGGGTGTTTTTGTGGTTTGATTGCTTGCTCGTCTCAAAAAACAGAAAAACCTATCCCAGAGTGGAATCAAAAAAAATCAACCGATTTGAACCGTGAATTAATGACGGAACAAGAAATTGATATCAAACTATTTTTAGCACAACACGAAGCTTGGAAAGTTGAAGAAACGGGAACAGGTTTACGTTACGTTGTTGGAAAAGAAACAGATGGACCGATTCCGCAGCCAGGTCAATCAGCAAAAGTACACTACAAAATTTCGTTATTGAATGGAAAGGTTTGTTATGAAACTGCTCCCGATGAATTAGATGTGTTTGTAGTCGATAATAGCGAAATGGAATCCGGCATTCACGAAGGAATAAAAAAGATGCGTTTAGGTGAAAAAGCAAAGTTGATTTTCCCAAGTCATTTAGCGCACGGTTTGGTTGGTGATATGAAAGAGATTCCGCCACTTTCACCCTTGGTTGTTGACATTGAATTGATTACAATAGAATGAGAAAGAATTACTTATACTTAAGTTTGCTACTGTTTTTAGTTGCTTGTGAATCATCGGGAGTGAAAACAACTGAAAAAACTGCAGTTATAAAGCAAGGAACGGTTGATAATCGCTCACAGGCGGAACGCTTGTTGGATCCAGCTAAAACAATCGTTGACAAAAAAGAATTTCCAAGTGGTTTGAAAATACAGTGGTTCAAAAAAGGAACTGGACCAGCAATTCAACCGGGAGAAGTGGTAGAAATTAATTTCAAATTGCAATTACCTACGGGTGACGTTGTTGACGGAAATCACCTATTGAAACGAGCAATGATTCCTTTTTTGGTTGGTTACAACATGCAAACAGTTGGCTTGGATATGGCGTTCAACGAGTTACACGTTGGAGATTTTGTCGAAATTTATTTACCGCCTAATTTGGCACGTGGAGATAAAGGTATTCCAAATTTAATCCCACCCAATTCACCCAATATAGTTTTCTTACGCGTTGGAAAAAAAGTGAAACCAACCAAAATAACGAATGGAGTTAAAGTTTGGTTGTTAGAGGAAAACCCTCAAATGAAAACATATAAAATTGATGAAAATGCACAAGTTGCCATTCATTATTTTGTAGGTACGAAAACTAATCCACGTTACGATAATTCTTACCAACGAAATGTACCTTTTCAATTTGGGATGAAAGATGTGAGTTTGATTCCTGGATTAAAAAAAGGTTTACTCGGCACAAAATTATTCGATAAATTGTGGGTGTTGGTTCCACCTTCTCAAGCTTATGGCAAAAAGGGGATGGTAGATTTAGTGAAGCCAAATGAAGAGTTGTTTTACGATTTAATCATCATGGATGTCAATGGAATGGCTGAAAAAGTGTTAGCAAATTAACGCATAATCTAATGTAATTAACTTTTTTTTGTCCTTTCCTTGCACTTTTTTAGGCTATATTTGCACCCAAATTAGTTCTGATAACAATATTTCATGAAAAAATTACTCGTCGTATTTGCCCTTTTTAGTTTCACATCGTTGTTTGGACAGGTCGTAATTGACACCATAAAAACATCAAAGGGTACGATGTTGATTTATGCGAACCGCACATGGAAATATTTGGAAGACAAACAATTTAATGGCGTTTTAAATCCGTGGATCCATTCTATTTTTGAAAAAGACACAGCCTTTCGTTTTACTCAAAAATGGGATAATAATCAATGTTTCACTTCTGAAAGAGGAAATGACATGACCAAATTAAAAGATACATTTTGGTTGTGTGTCATGGATGAAAAACACAAAGATTTCAAGATGCCAGTCCCTGGAATTGTTACTTCGCGTTATGGTTTTAGAAGTGGTCGTTACCACAATGGAATAGACTTAGATTTAAATGTAGGCGACACAGTACGTTCCGTATGGGCAGGAAAAATCCGCTATGCGAAATGGAATGATGGTGGTTTTGGCAACTTAGTTATCGTTCGTCATTACAATGGATTAGAAACATTTTATGCCCATTTAAGCAAACATTTGGTTGTTCCAGATCAATTAGTTGAAGCTGGTGAGCCGATTGGTTTAGGAGGAAATACAGGACGTTCATTTGGTGCACATTTACATTTTGAAGTGCGTTTCTATGATGCGCCAATGAATCCAGAAGAAGTGATTGATTTTGCGCACAATCAAGTGAAGGATGAGAACTTATTCATTCACAGTGCAATTTTTCGTCCAGGAGCAAAACCAAGCGATGCAGTTTTAGGAGAACCTGTTGATCCAAATGCAGTAGCTGCAAATCCAACAAACCCAACACCTCCAGTACGAAGAGCAGAACCTGCACGAAGTAAAAAATATTACAAAGTTCGTCCAGGTGATACGCTTTCAGAAATTGCAACCAGAAATAACACAACTGTTTCGAAAATTTGTAGTTTGAATGGCCTACGTGTAACAAGTGTTATTCAGCCTGGACAATCACTACGCGTTAAGTAATTTTTCTTCGAATACCGTAAATAGTAATTGGTTTTCAGTCAATTATCATTCACTCATTATATTTCAATACAATTCAGTAACTTGTTTAAATGACAGGCAGTTACCGAGTAGTGTTAGTATTGGATGGGGGAGAGCATTCCTTGTCAATTCCAGTTTTGGGATTGAATCATATTGCAGAACAACATGCTGCTTTAACAAATGATGCTAAAGTGTTTAACTGGATAGATGTTGCTGTTGGTAGTGGAAATTCAGCGTTATTAACTGCATTAATTGCTCAAAACAAACCTAACTTAACATCGGATATTAGTACGTTAGTTGATCAAATATTTCAGCAAAACTTAACAATCAGCGAAATTGTAGCTCATCATTTCCAAAACGAAGAATTACTTCTCGATTTGAAAAAACATTTTTCGTTTGTGTGTCACGATGTTGCCATGAATGAGCCATATTTCTTTTCAAGTACACGTCCTACAATAACAAATAATGCAATACTTGATGTCATTCATGCTTGTGCCAATGACCGAGTGATGAACGAAAAAGTAAACATTGGGAAACGTCAATTTGCTTACGCTAGTTTGCAAATGAGAAATCCAATTTTTCACGCAGCCAATCTTGCAAACTGTTTGTATCACGATGAATCACTCATCTTCATAAGTATAGGATCGGGATTAGCGCATGATCCAACCGAAGAGCAATTGTTGGTGGAACGAGAACATGAAAAGTTTCAACAAGAATTGAAACAACACAAAAATTGGCATTACTTGCGTTTCAATCCAATCATTGAAAAAGGTGATACAAAAGAGCAATTAGTAAATGGTGTTTTGAATTATTTTGAGACGGAGTTAACGACGATGGAACGATTAATGCGTTTGATGGAAATGAAATCTGGTAGAATATTGTGATTTTTTAATTTCTTCAAGCAGAATTTTATCCTATTTTTGTCTTCTATGAAATTTGTAGTCACATTATTAATACTATTATCGCTTGTTTCGTGCAGTACATACAATCAAATTGTAAAATCTGATGATTACGAAGCGAAGTATAACGAAGCGAATCGTTTGTTTGCGGAAAAAAAATACGAGCGTTCCATTACATTGTATGAACAAGTATTTCAACGTTCGCCAAAATCACCTCAGGGTGAAGTTTCTTTTTACCGATTAGGGAAAGCTGCTTACAATTATGGTGATTGGTATTTGGCAAGTTATTATTTGACTGCTTTTCAAACGAAATTTCCTTATTCCAATTTTGTTGAAGAAACAATTTATCTAGCAGCATTATGTGCAGTAGAAAACAGTCCGGAAGCTTCATTGGATCAAAATGAAACAGAAATGGCGTTGAATGAATTGCAAGGATTTATCACCCGATTCCCAAATTCGAATCACGTTGACACCTGTAATTTGATCATGGATAAATTACGTTTCAAACTGCAAACAAAAGAAGTCCTAAATGTTCGTTTGTATGCTAAAACGGAGAATTTCCGTGCAGCAACAGTGGCAGCAGCAGCATTTTTAGACAACTACCCAATTTCAACATACCGCGAAGAAGTTGGGTATATATTGGTTACCAACCATTATTTCCTTGCATTGAATAGTATCGATACAAAATTAGAAGAGCGAATTGAAAAAACTGTCGAAAGTTATAGCGATTTTCTTGCTGAATTTCCAAATTCCTCGTATCTTCGCGAATTGGAAGACTATAAAATAAAAGCTGAAGCATTAAAGACTTCCGGAAAAACATTAAAATAGACACAAATGAGTTTCAAAAACATGAATGCAGAACGTTCAACAATCACTCGAAATACAATTGATTTAGAGCAAGATACACACAATATCTATGAGTCTATCGTTGTTATGGCAAAACGTGCAAATCAAATTAGCTCTACAATGAAAGAAGAGTTGACTGCAAAATTGCAAGAGTTCGCTTCTTCGACAGATAACTTGGAGGAGATCTTTGAAAACCGTGAGCAAATTGAAATTTCTCGATACTACGAAAAACTTCCAAAATCTGTTGCTGTTGCAATTGAAGAAAAAATGGAAGGACAAATTTACGTTCGTTCGAAACAAGACTAATATTTCATGTCGTTACAAGGGAAACGCATTCTCGTCGGTATTACCGGTGGCATAGCGGCTTATAAAATAGCATCCTTTATTCGACTACTAAAAAACGAAGCGGCAGAGGTCAGATGTATGATGACTCCTGCCGCTACTCATTTTATCACACCCCTAACTGTCGCTACACTTTCTGAAAATCCTGTTGGAATCGAATTTTATGATCCAAAAACGGGAGCTTGGACGAATCATGTGGAATGGGCATTGTGGGCAGATTGCATGATTTTTGCTCCTGTAACTGCCAGTTCACTTGCCAAAATGGCCAACGGTTTTTCTGATAATTTTTTGTTAGCTACTTTTTTAAGTGCAAAATGTCCGGTTTTTATTGCACCTGCAATGGATTTAGATATGTATGCACACCCAACTACCAATCGTAATTTACAACAATTAATAGTTGATGGCGTACGTATAATTCCTGCTGAATCTGGATTTTTAGCTTCTGGTTTAGTTGGTGAAGGTCGCATGGCTGAACCTGAAACCTTACGGTCACATCTGGTTGATTTTTTTGAACGAGATGAGCGTCTGATAGATCAACAAATATTGATAACTGCTGGTCCAACGTATGAAGCAATCGATCCTGTGCGCTTTATTGGAAATCATTCTTCAGGTAAAATGGGGTTTGCGTTGGCAGAAGCTGCAGCGCGAAAAGGCGCGCACGTAATTTTAATTACCGGGCCAACTGGTTGTCAATTATCACATCAGAATGTGACAATTATTTCAGTGAAATCAGCTGAGGAAATGTTAACTGCTGTGCAAGAAAATTGGTCAACCTGTCAACTTGGTATTTTTTCTGCTGCTGTTGCCGATTATCGTCCGATATCTGTTGCTGCAAATAAAATGAAAAAAACAAACGATGAATTAACGATATCGTTAACAAAAAATCCAGACATTCTTTCGTGGGCTGCTCAACACAAAACGGCTGCACAAAAAGTGGTAGGTTTTGCATTAGAAACGACAAACGGATTGGATTACGCCAAAGGAAAATTGAAAAATAAACAGTTAGATGCAATTGTTTTGAATGAAATAGGAGCAGCAGGTGTCGGTTTTGGAACCGAAACAAATGCAGTAACTTATATCGATAAAAACAATAAAATGCGTAGTTTTGAGTTACAAGCTAAAACAACATTAGCTCGTTCTATTATTGAAGCGATTTATGCAAAAAGTTAACATGAAAAAACGCCTATTATTTCTTTGTATGTTATTCATTGCGCCTATTTTTCATGCGCAAGAATTAAATTGTACCGTTTCTATTATTTCCAATATCAATACAGAAGTCACTTCTGCTGAAAAAGAATTATTGGAACAAGTGCGACAAACGGTGTACGATATGATGAATAACACCAAATGGACGAAAGATAAATTTACCGTTGAAGAACGAATCAATTGTCAATTGCAAATTCAGATCAATACAATTAACAATGGTAATTTTACGGGTGCGCTACAAATTCAATCTTCCCGTCCCGCTTTTAATGGTTCGTACAACACCAATATCTTTAATTTTCAAGACGATAACTTTCAGTTTTCTTATTCTAGGAATACGGTTTTAATATATGCTCCCAATCAATTCAGAGATAATTTAACATCGATTTTAGCTTTTTACGCATACTATATCATTGCGTTGGATTATGATTCTTTTTCATTAAAAGGAGGAACACCCTATTTTACTGAAGCCCAACAGATTGTCACAAATGCTCAAACTTCAGGTGGTTTAGGTTGGAAATCGAACGAACCAGGCAAAAGAAATCGTTACTGGTTGGTTGACAATTCCTTGCAACAGTTGTTTGACCCATTACGAGAGTGTTTTTATGATTACCACAGAAAAGGCATCGATCAACTTTATGACAAGAAAGAAGAAGCGCGAAAAGAAATCGCGGCAGCTTTGAATAATTTATCTAAAATATCGGCTATTCGACCAAATTCAATTAATGTGTTAACATTCGTACAAGCAAAATTAATTGAATTGAAAAATTTATATGCAGATGCTTCACAACAAGAAAAAATCGAAATCGTAACGATTTTAAAGAAGATAGATCCTGCAAATTCATCTAAATACGAAGAAATACTAGACTGATGTTAACCCACTTATCCATTCGCAATTTCGCCTTGATTGACCGTGCGGATATAGATTTCCAAAAAGGTTTTTTGGTGATTACTGGTGAAACAGGTTCTGGAAAATCAATTTTATTAGGCGCCTTGAATTTAATTTTAGGTGAACGAGCTGATTATTCCGTAATTCGTGATGAACAATCGAAAACAGTTGTCGAAGCGACATTTCAGCTTCAAAAACGTTTTGAATCATGGTTCATAGCCAATGAATTAGATTGGGACGAACACACCATCATTCGACGTGAAATATTAGCACACGGCAAATCACGTTCATTTATCAATGATAGTCCTGTTCAATTAAGTGTTTTAAAAGAGCTTACGGAGCAATTGATTTATATCCACTCACAACATCAAACATTAGCAATAAAAAAGAGTGATTTTCAATTTGATTTGATTGATGCTTTTGGAGATAATCTTTCACGTGTTGCGACATACAAGTCATTGTATAAAGATTGGACAAATAAACAACGCTTACTTGAATCATTAAAAGAACGTTATATAAATGAACAAAAAGAAAGTGCTTTTATCCAGTTTCAATTAGAAGAATTAAGTCAGTTGGAGTTGGGTAAACACGATTTTTTGGCATACGAACACGAATTAGATAAGTCAACTAAATTAGACGAATTACGTGCAGCATATTCAACTATTTCCGCTGTTATCAATAGCGATTCTGGAGTAACGAGTCAATTGACATCACTGAAAAGTCAGTTGGACAAATGGCGTTCTTTGGATAATTCATTTGCTGAATTTCACGATCGTGTTCAATCAACTTTGATCGAATTAGTGGACATAGCTGAAGAATCAGAAAAACAATTAAGTGATTTAGAAATAGATCCCAAACGAATCGAGGTGCTTCAATTTCACTTAAATGCTTATTACAGTCAATTGAAAAAACACCAATTAACGACGCAAGATGAATTGATTCAACTCGAAAAATCTTTTGCAGACACCGTTTTTTCAAGTTCAAACACAGCAATAGAAATTGACGAGTTGACCAATGAAATTAAACAATTAACTACTGAGGTAACCAAACAAGCAGCCGAAATGAATGCTGTTCGTATTGAAACAACATCAAAATTATCTACTGCTTTACAAGCAATTTTACAGCAATTAAAATTAGTTGACGCGCACGTATCATTCGAATTACAAGCATTATCTCAACTCGATAGTAATGGAGGTATGGCAATCACTTGTTTGTTCTCAGCGAATAAAGGAATCGAACAAAAACCAATAGAAAAAGTGGCTAGTGGCGGTGAGTTGTCACGTTTGATGTTAGCTATTCAATCGATTATTAGTCAGAAAAAGGAATTGCCGACACTGATTTTAGATGAAATAGACACAGGTGTGTCTGGAGAAGTGGCTTTGCGCATAGGACAATTATTACAACAAATGGGCACACAAATGCAATTAGTAGCAATTACGCATTTACCACAAGTTGCAGCTTTAGGAACAGTTCATTTTGAAGTAAAAAAATCGGTAGAAAATAACAGTACAAACACTTCAATTAATCTACTTTCTCAAGGAGAACGAGTTGAAGCGCTAGCAAAATTACTATCAGGTGAAAATACTACTGATGTGTCGCGTGAAAATGCAAAAGCCTTAATGAATCTTTAGTGTTCAACTTGTTTGTATTAGAAAAAAATGTATTTTTACTTTTCAATAAATCCAATGAAAAGAGGCAACGTATTATTGAAAGTCACGTTAACTAATTAGTTTAAAATAAATAAGATGAAACGTTTTTTACCTGTATTGATACTATTATTTGCATTGACGAGCTGGAAGTTCGAATCGGTAAAGCCATTAGATGGATCCGAAATGATAACAATGCGTATTCAACCAAAGAAAGTAGCTTGTGACGGTTACGAAGGACATAAAACATGTTTCGTCGTTCAAAAAGGTGCTTCAATTGGCACGGATTTTTGGGAAACGTTACCAGTTCCGATTGATGGATTCAATTTTGAAGAAGGTTTTATTTACGATGTGACGATCAAAATTCAATTAAGAGAAGATCACAACGAAGATCAATCGCGTTTTCAATACATATTGATTAACGTACTTTCGAAGAAAAAAGCATAAGCAATATGGAAAAACGTTGGTTGCTAATCGGTTTTTCGCTTGTTTTCGTGGGTATTATTCTAGGCGCATTTGGAGCACACGCTTTAAAAGATGCATTAAACGATCCTGAAAAATTAGTATCGTTTGAAACGGGTGTGAAATACCAAATTTATCATGGACTAGCACTCATTTCATTGGTTGCTGTTGGACGCGTATTTCAGCTTAATTTCACGACAACTTATCGTTTTATTCTTATTGGTGTTATCTGTTTTTCTGTTAGTATTTACGGATTGACAATCGGGCATTTAATACAATTTCCTGCACTAAATAAAATCCTTGGTCCAATTACTCCAATTGGTGGCTTGTTATTATTAATTGGTTGGTTGCGTGCAATAATAACTGTATCAAAAATCAACAAGGCATAAATGAAAATCACAGTCCTTGGAACGGGAACATCACAAGGTGTTCCAATGATAGCTTGCGATTGTTACGTATGCCAATCCAATGACAAAAAAGACAAGCGTTTACGATCATCCATCATGATTCATGCAAACAATGATAATTACGTCATTGATGCAGGTCCCGATTTTCGTCAACAAATGCTTCGGGCAAATGTAAAGTCGTTAAGAGGTGTTATTTTCACACATGAACACAAAGATCATATTGCTGGTTTGGATGACGTGCGCGCATTTAACTTTATTGAAAATCGTGATATGGACGTTTACTGCAGTGAACATGTTGAAGCTGCATTGAAACGCGAATACCACTATGTGTTTTCTGCATTGAAATATCCTGGAGTTCCCGAATTGAACCTAATTCGTATTGATAACAATCAATCTTTTACATTAAAAAACGAATTGACTGTTGTTCCAATAAAAGTGATGCATTATAAAATGGAGGTATTTGGTTTCCGTTTTGGGGATTTTGCCTATATCACGGATGCAAAAACAGTTGCAACCAATGAAGTTGAAAAACTAAAAGGGGTGAAGGTGTTGATTATTAATGCATTGCGCAAAGAGCCGCACATTTCTCATTTCAATTTGGAAGAAGCGTTGGCATTTATTGAATTGGTCGCGCCTGATAAAGCATATTTGACGCATATTTCACATGTTTTTGGAACGCACGAAGAAATTGAAAAAGAATTACCCGCTCATGTTCGCGTTGCTTATGACGGATTGGAACTGTCGCTATAATTTCAAATTACCGAAGTTATTAACAATCCAGTATCAACTTTTTAAAGTTGTCTGCTTCAAATAAAATCATACATTTGTAATACAAACTTAGATAGAATGTCAAAATTACTAGAAGGAAAACGTGGTATTATTACCGGAGCATTGGACCAAAATTCTATTGCTTGGAAAGTAGCTGAAAAAGCACACGAATACGGAGCAACATTCGTATTAACTAACGCACCGATTGCAATGCGTATGGGAGAAATCAATGAATTAGCTGAAAAGACAAATTCACAAATTATCCCTGCTGATGCAACAAACATAGATGATTTAAAGAATTTGTTTACGCAAGCTCAAGAAGTATTGGGTGGTAAAATTGATTTCGTTTTGCATTCAATTGGAATGAGTGTTAACATTCGTAAAAACATTCCTTATCCAGAATTGAATTACGATTATTTCCAAAAAGGAATTGATGTTTCTGCCATGTCTTTGCATAAAATGTTGTCTGTTGCGAAAGAAATGGATGCAATCAATGAATGGGGGAGCGTTGTAGCGTTAAGTTATGCTGCTGCTCAACGTACTTATCCATTCTATACAGATATGGCTGACATCAAAGCGATGTTAGAATCAATTGCACGTAGTTTTGGTTACCACTATGGAGTTGACAAAAAAGTGCGTATCAATACCGTTTCTCAATCACCAACGAAAACAACTGCTGGTTCTGGAATCAAAGGTTTTGGTGATTTTTATGACTATGCTGATGCAATCGCTCCACTTGGGAATGCAACAGCTGAAGATTGTGCAAATTACTGTATCACGTTATTCTCTGATTTAACGCGTATGGTAACAATGCAAAACTTATTCCACGATGGTGGTTACTCGACAACAGGGGTAAGTAATGTAATGATGGCTAAAATGGGAATTGAATAATTCACCCGTTTATTATAATTGGAAGGCTAGTCAATTTGACTAGCCTTTTTTTATTTGATTTTACGAAAAGTCAAGTTTATCCGACCAGTTGTTACTTTTTTTGATTTCGGAAGTTGGTGTTTCCAGAAATGCTGCGTTTCACCAGCCATTATTAATAAAGATCCTGCAGAAAGATAAAACTGTTTTTTTAAATCAAGTGAATTATGTTTCAAGTCAAATCTTCTCGTTTCACCAAGTGATACTGATGCGATTATTGGGTTTTTACCCAATTCTTTTTCATTGTCTGCATGCCAACCATTACTGTCATTTCCATCGCGGTAATAATTCACCAAAACCGCATTAAAATCAGTACCTGCTTTTTCTTCTACACGCTTTTTCAACGCAGCTAAAACAGGTGTAAAGGAGTTTGTTGTTAATCGATTGCCAGAATAACCATAGGTCAAACCATCAGCAGCAAAGAATGCTTCCAGACGTGGGCAAGGAAACGTCTTTCCAAAAAGGGTGATTTGTTGATTTTCCCAAGGCATTGCTGCAATGAGGTATTGGTATAATTCATTTGATTCTTCTCTTGATAAAAAATCTGTCTGAAAATATAGTTGGGCATTTGGAAATTGCAACACGCTTTACAATTTGTCTGTTAACGAATAAGTGATATATCCAAAAATCTCTTTGATTAATTTGTGCCAATCATTGACAACGGAAGCGTCTGGCATGAAGTAATCATCGAATGAATAGTAGCGAGTTGGTCCAGTATATAAATCTGTTGAAAACGGCGTACACGATAAATCAGCGTGTTCAAAACAAGCCAGCGCACGTTTCATGTGTAATCCGCTAGTTATCAAAAGTAATCGTTTCGAATTCAACTTGTTTTGTTGTAAAATTAATTTTGATTGAACAGCATTTTCAAAGGTGTTTTTAGAGGTGACATCGGTCAAAATAGCACTGTCAGGAATGCCTAGTTCAATCAAGTTTAAGCGTAATTGTTTCGCTTCGTTGAATTTATTACCGAACAGGTAACCGTTGTCACCACTAATTAAAATGGTGTTGATTTTCCCCAGTTTATACAAAGACAATGCTTGCCACACGCGGTCAGCGCCTCTACGCACACTGAGACGTTTCAAATCACCGTTGTATTCAAACATTCCTCCCAAAAGTATCCCAACATCGTGTGTCGTGACTTTTTCAATTGGTGTTCCAGGAATTTCCCATAGTCGACATGCTTCTTTGAAAATGACATTATTCGAAAAGAAAAGCAAACAAAAGATACTTGCTATTTTACTTCTTTTGCGCCATTTATCTGATTTCAACCAGAAAGCTGCAACAACCAGCAATATTATCCATGTAAATGGTGAAAGTAAAAATAGGAGTGCTTTGGATAAAAAGAAAAACATCTGATTACAGGCGAATTATTTCCATTGCCAATTAGAATGGTCAACGAAAGGGATGGATAATTTAGTGCATTTTGCTTGTAAAAAGCTGACCACTTCATCGAGCTGGTCAATTTTATCTTTCGGTAAAATGAAGTTGTGTTTGTTCTGTAATTGTATTAAAAGAATATTTTTTAACGCTACAATCGCAACAACATCTCTTTCAGCTACACGAGCTTCTTGATCCTTTTCACTTGCATAAATCTCATTGTTTCCCCATTCGATACTGCCAACTTCTGCATTAGCTGTTAGATTGCGTTCAATAGAACGACGAAATGTATTTTCATAGCGTTTCCGTTCACTAATAGGATAAAAGAAATACCATAAAACAGCCAATATCAAATTGAATGCTACAAAAGTGAAGTTTTTGTCAATGATAAAGATGATACCAACTAATAAATAAATGATGGGGAAAAGTAAACGACCAATTAAGCGTTTACGCATTGCTTTTTCAGATCTGCTAACTGTGTACAATTGGTAATCTAAATAATCTTGTGTGTCTAATCGAAAGGATAGCTTCATGAAATTTTGACTTTTGATAAAGTTAATTAGATTATTTCAATCAAATTAGATGAAGCACAATAGTTTTATTAATTTTAGCTGACATTTTTTCGTTAGGTGATAACGATTCAAAGAATGACTTGATTTCATACAATGATAAAAGAAACAGCAATTCCGCAATTAGACGCTATTTTAGAACAATCGCGCATTTTTTTCAAAACAGGTGCGACAAAAGAAACTACTTTTCGCATCAAGCAATTGAAATTACTCAAGCAGCTTATTGTTTCTAATGAATCTGCGTTGAATGATGCTTTGTTTCAAGATTTAAAAAAGTCAAATCAAGAAGTGTTTTTAACTGAATTTGGTCCAGTAATTCAAGAAATCGATTTGCATATTAAGCACTTGAAAGAATGGAGCCGCAAAAAAAGAGTACCAACACCTTTGTTTCTTTTTCCAAATGAAAGTTTCATTCAACCCGAACCTTTGGGAGTCGTGTTAATTGTTGCTCCATGGAATTATCCTTTTCAACTTGTCTTTATACCTTTAATTGCCGCCATTGCTGCAGGAAATTGTGCTGTTGTGAAACCTTCACCTGCAACGCCATCTGTTGCTCGTTTAATAGAGACGATGATCAAACAAATATTTGATGAACGTTTTATTGCTGTTGTTCAAGGTGATATAGCTACTAATCAACATTTGTTTCACCAATCTTTTGACCTGATATTTTTTACGGGAAGTTCACGATTAGGTAAAATAGTAATGGAGGCAGCGGCAAAAAAACTCACACCGGTTGTATTAGAACTAGGAGGGAAGAGTCCTTGTATCGTTGATGCTTCTGCAAAAATTGATCAGGCAGCTAAACGCATCGCATGGGGTAAAACAATCAACGCTGGACAAACGTGTACAGCTCCAGATTTTTTAATGATTCACTCGTCTTTAAAACAACAATTCATTGAACGTTTTAATTTTTATATCCATCAATTTTTTGGAGAAAATCCTGCCGAAAGTCCATTTTACCCCAAAATAATACACCAAGATGCTATGAAACGGTTGATTGGTTATTTGGCTGACGGTGAGGTTGTTGCAGGAGGTGGTTACGATCTTGAAACTCACTATTTTCAACCGACTTTACTTTCTCTTTCAACAACTGATGTGCCAATCATGCAAGCTGAAATATTTGGTCCAATTTTACCAATGATTACCTTTGAAGCTTTGGATGAAGCAATTCATTTCTTGCAGGATAAACCAAAACCTTTAGCACTTTATTTTTTTGGTAAGCAACAACAAGCAAAGAAAGTCACCACTGTATTATCCTCTGGAAATGTTTGCATCAACCACACGTTAATTCAAGTTGCAAATCACCACTTACCGTTTGGCGGTATAGGAAATAGTGGGATGGGAGCTTATCACGGATATAAAAGTTTTGAAACGTTCAGTCATTTCAAATCTATGGTGAAATCATCTAATCTTTTCGATGTTTCCTCAAAATATGCTCCGTATAAATTACTTAGTTGGGTGAAGAAATTGATGTAATCAATCTTCTTTTTGAACCAACGAATAATAGGAAGTAGCTAAAAAATCTCTCAAATAAGGAAGCGCTAAAAAAGCAGGTAATTTTCGGGTTTTCAATTTGAATTTGATTTCATATCCTGGATTTACCAAATACAAGTCTTTTCGGACATAGGAAAAACCGGATGCTTTAATTATTCGATTGAAACGATTCACACTAATGCGTGTGTCGCGCACTTCCATTAAACCTTCAATCGTTCCGCTGGATTCACCAGCTAGTTTTAACAATCCTTTGTACAAGAAAGGTGGTAACAAGTGATAATAAGGCAGAACACTCATGAATTTGTTTTTACACAATTGCTGATGTCCTCCAAAAGGCATGCACCAAGGTGGAAATCCGAAGAAAATTTTACCTTGTGGCGTTAGGAAATCGCGTACGCGTTTTAAAAATAATTCTTGATTGGGAATGTGTTCAATCGTATCACGCATGATGATGAGATCAAATTTTGCGACCGAATTTGGGTCGGTATCATAAATATCCTCTGCAATTAAGGTTAAATTGTGTTTGTTTGGATGATTTGCATAATAATTTAAGCCGTTTTCAATTTTTGAAGCAGATAAATCAATTCCAATTACTTGGTGACCACGATCTAGAAATGGACGTAAATTACCGCCTTCACCACAACCAATTTCACCTATAACCATGTGTGGTTCAATGTGAAAAACTTTCTCAATGTATGGAATGATATATTTCTCAGTAACAATTCCTTGCTCAATAAAATAACGTTCTCTGTTCGTATGTCTTTCTTGCATGTTTTTATTTCTTGTATCAAAACTACATAAATTATAGGAAATAAGAGACCTTGAACGGTGTTTTGAATTGAAACAAAATACGTGCGTCTTATACCTTTGATTATTAATTAATTATATATGAATTACTGATTAATTACACGATTCATTCGACCATCGTTATAAAAAAATGTATTTTTGAATGTGGCAAAAGATATGCGCTAATAACTACATTATGATAAAAATCGTTCGTTTTATAAAAGATTTTTTAATCTTTTCACCGCTAATTCGCATTGTTTATCCGTTCAAATACATGTTTTCGATGCTTGTTTATTTGTTCGAATTAAACAAATGGGTACGAACGAATAGCGCTAAATTCCAGCACAAAGATGCTTATTCATTCAAAAGAGATTACAACAGACGTTTTTACTTGTACCAAGGAGTAATTGATACTTTTCAATTGTCTGAAAAGCCAGTAACATACTTGGAATTTGGTGTTGCAACTGGCAGTTCTTTCAAGTGGTGGTTAAGTAAAAATTCAGCAACTGATTCACGCTTTTTTGGATTCGACACTTTTGAGGGATTACCGGAAGATTGGGGCGGTTTTTACAAAAAAGGAGATATGATTTCAGCTATTCCAGTTGTTAACGATGACAGAGCGACTTTTTTACCAGGACTATTTCAAGAAACGTTTCAAGATTTCGTAAAAAACAATCGTTCACTCTTGGAGTCTGATCAATTGAAAGTTATTCACTTGGATGCAGATATTTATTCGGCTACGTGCTTTGTGTTAGGACAGATATACCCGTTTCTGAAAAAAGGAGATATCATCATGTTCGATGAATTCAATGTTCCGTTACACGAGTTCAAAGCTTTTCTAGAATTTACCAAAAACTATTACGTTGATCTCAAGCCATTAATCGCTGTAAACAATTATTACCAAGTTTCTTTTACAGTAGAAAAGCTTTAAAGCTTCACAATTTTTCGGGATATCAGTTGGCTATCTTTAGTGATTGTTAATTGATAACATCCAGATTGCCATTCACTGCAGTTGATTGTTGTACTGTTTAAGTGAGTGAATGTAGCAATCGTTTTGTTGTGAACATCTTTAATTTCAATGCTTGCAGTCCCATCAAGAATCAGATGTATGTTGTCTATAACCGGATTTGGAAAAAAATCAAAGTCAATTAGATCTTCTGAAAAACCCAATGTTCCATGTATGATCCCAACCGCATCTAAATCAAATCCACCTGAGGCAAAAGGAGTAGGGAAAGCATCGTTTATTAGCGTTCCGTTTGCATCAGTTGTTCCGTAAAGCGAATCGATAGACCCAACGGCATCAATCAATTTCACATGTGTAATAGCTTGCTTGTTTAACAGCGGATTATCCGATAAATCAGCTAAATCGAAAGGTGTTCCAAATCCCGCTCGGTATTTTCCTGCTAAATTATTGACCATGCGGCAATCGGAATAAGTGAAATTGGTCAATTGAATTGTTGTTGGTTGTTCCGAAACGGAAGGAAAACGAAAAAAATGAATGCCATCGGAACTGACTTCAACATGAGCTAACTCCATGTAGTTATCTGAAAAGCTATTTTCGAAAATGGCAAAATCAGCCCCTGTTTGATCTGTAATAAAAAGAGGAAATGTAAGGATCGCACTACCGTTGTCTCCTAATGAAACTACTGATGATCCATCTCCTTCAGCTGGACCAAGTGCCATTTGAGGTATGCCAAAATCAACTTTATTCGAATTGTTGATTGTAAATAAGGTGTCGGCGATAGTTAAAAAACCTCTTTTAATTTCAATGTTATTTGCCCAAGCCACAAAACAAGCGCTATCTTTTTTTATCGCATTAGTTCCTGGAGTTCCAGGTGCTGAATGAAAACTTTGACTAAATACTGATAATGAATTTAAAATCAAAAATATATAAAAAAATAACTTATTCATAGATAACTATTTTTGAGGGGTTTAATCCAACGTGATATTTCTTTTCAAAAACACCGTTAAGATCGTATTGCAGCACAAAACCTGTTGCATTGTAGTTGTTTGCATCAAAACAATAGATTTTATTTGAAATAGCAGAAAAATACATTCCGTAGAAGGTTGTAATGGAACTTGCAATGAAGAAATCAGATAAAATATTGCTTTCACTAAGTGTATTAAAAGTTTTGATTGATAAGCTATTTGGTTGACTTATTAATAATTTATCTTGAAAAAGTGCCATTGATTGAATTGGAAAATTGAAATCATTGGTTTTAGTATCGCTACTCGTTTCAATTCGATGAAGTTGTGCAGGTATTGCATTGTAATCGCCACGTGAAATTACATAAATATCACCTTCTGTATCGCACAATAACGCTCCCGGATTTGGACCAACTGGAATACGTTTTATCTCTTGAAAGGTATTCAAATTGATAACTGAAACGGTACTATCAACATTCGGGAAATTAAGTCCTCCTGAATTTGATACATACAGTTTGTTATTGCTCACCGCTAAATCTTCCGGATTTTGTCCAACAGGAATGCGCATAGCAATTGTTAAGCTTGTTGTATCTATAACATCTACAAAACCGTCGTAACACGTGACAAATGCCAAACCATTATAAAAAGCGATAGAACGTGGTTGTTTCGGTGTCGTTCCATTCATCATACTGATTTGTTTGATGGATTTTCCGGTAGTTGCATTCAGTATTTCGATGGTACTGGATGTACTCATGACAACATACAATTTTCCGCCATATCGTTTTAAGTCATTGCCCGTATCTCCTAAACTTCTGTTGTTTTTTTGTTCGAAGAAATCGGTTGTAATTTGATTTGTTGCAAAGTCAGCCCATGCTAATGTGGAATTATTGAATTGAAACATACCTTCGTTTAATACCAATATTCCGCTTATTAAAACCGATGGACTTTCATTACTCGGTTGCGGTGTTTCTTTCCCACAGCTCGCAAGCAATAATAGGATGATTACTAAACTGCTAAATTTCATAAGTCAATTTTAAATGGAAGTTAATACCAGGCATCACAAAATAATTGATGTAGTTGTAGTTTTGGTTGGTAATATTATTCACTGTTAATCGAATATAAACTAATTGTTTGTTCCTGTTCAATTGTGCCGAACCACCAATATCAATTGTTGAAAAAGCTGCCAATTCGTTTGCAGGAATGTTTTCATTCAAGGCAAAGCGCTTTCCTTGATAATTGAATTGACTAAAAACACGCCATTGTTTGAAGCTGTAATTGATCTCTAAACCGCCAGTATGTAACGGTGAATAGCTAATAACGTCTTTGTACGTTGCACTTGTTCGGTCAGTAATGTCGATACAATATTGGAATGTATAGTTAGCCGATAATCCAACAATACCATTTTTCACACGCATCGAAATTTGTTCAGATACTTCTGTTCCAAATGCTCGAGTTTGCCCAATATTCTGAATACTCCAGATGAATAAGTTTTTGGAAGGAATGGCATTTATTTTGTTGGTGATGTGCGCATAAAACGGTTGTATGATTGTTTGAATGATCGACTTTTTTCGTTTGTAATTGTGTAACATGCGCAGCGAAAATTGGGTTCCCTTTTCGGGTAATAATTGGCTATTTCCAATTTGTTGGTAATACATTTCTGAAAAAGTGGGTAATCGCAAAGATTGTCGAAAGGTAATTCCAACGGCGATTTTTTTAGCAGTTAGCATCCAATCTAAACTAGGCAATACATATTGTTTTCCGGCAGAAGAAGAGAAGTTATCATTTACAGTTAACCAGCCAACTTGTGCATTTACATTGCCAAAGCGGTTATTTGTTAGTCCGATGATTGATTCCGAAACAATGCGATTGGGTTGAACAGATAACTTTTCCCCATGCAATCTTTCAGTACGAATATTCGTTCCGACTAAACAATTTGTTTGTTGATTGATCATGAATTTCACTTGACATTCACCATCTATTTGTTGGGCTTGAAATTCATTCTTTAGAAAACCAGCAGCATTTAAATAATTCGAATCCAAATAAATTAATTCATTGCGGTGATGATTGATTTGCGTTTTTAGTTGAATGTTTTTTGTGGAGTAAACGTATCTTAAAAATCCGTCGATTTGATTTCCATTCAAATATTGTTGTGCGTTATCATTGTAAAAAATGACGGCACCAGGCAATTGTTTGTTGTAGCGATTGCCAGTTAGTCCAAAAGAAAATGAATGGTTATTTGAAGGAAAATAATTACAAGAAAATTGGCCATAATGATCAATCACTTGATTGTTTTTTCGAATTGACGAAATTATTGTGTTCCCATTTTTATAGTCAAAAGGATACGAACCTTCAGAAAATCTGGATTTTCCTGAAAGCGTCAGGCGCAATTTATTCCATCTTTTTTGTACTAATCCAAATCCTTCAACTAATCCGAATGAACCAGATTGTAAACCAATGATTCCATTTTTGTTGTAATCACTTGCTTGGTGTTTTGATTGAATCGCTAATATACTGCCGCTTAATTTACTTTTTATAGGTAAAAAAACATCCGTGCTTGCTAGTTGAATGACTGCAATTTCAGTAATAAAATCAGCAGGAATCAATCCCAAGTCCGTTGCTCCGCTTTGTGTAGTTGATTGTGCTTGATGATCATAAACTACACTAGTTTGTCCTGCGCCCAAACTTCTGAAATTAGCCGTTTTTAATCCACCGATTCCGCCATAAGCTGTTACTTGCACTCCAGGTAAATACCTAACGAGTTCACCAACATCAGCTGCGTTTTTAGAAGCTATACGCTTTTCATCCAAACGATAAATGCGCGTTGAATCGACTTTTTTTCCAATCAATATCACTTCTTCTATTTCTGTATATTGAGAAATAGCGAATGAAGTTGATAGTAACGCAACGAAGAAAAGAATCGTTTTCAGCATATTAATTTTTCGTCACCACTGTTTGGTAAACTTGCTGATTGGATGAAACAACCAAAAAATACGTTCCAGCATCAAATTGAGCGAGTGAAATTGATTCGTTCCCTGCTAAATCAATCTGCATTAGCTCTTTTCCATTTACATCCATTAATGTAGCAATTCCTTGTTGTTGACCGATGTGAATAACATCCGTTGTTGGATTTGGATAAACAGTAAGTTGGGTAGTATTCTCTGCTATTGCTAAATCCCCGTAAACAAGATTGTCTAAAGCGAAATATGCAGGTGTATTCATTCCCCAAGAACCAACGTCAGATGAACTTAGTTCAAATTCCAAAAATTGAATAGCTCCTAAAGCGGTTAAATCGACAGTCAGCCATTCTTTTAAGATATAATCTTGACTATTGTCTGAAAAACGATAATCTGCTAAATAGACAATAACAGAATCGGTAATAGTGCTGTTTTGATCTCTTCCAAGTATACGTAAGCGAAAAAAGTCTTCTCCATTGGATCCATCATTTTCTCCATTTGCATTGAGAGAATCGCCAAATTGTTTAGCAAAATCATCACCATTTAACATCGATAAATAGGCAAAAGTGGTATTTGTTAGGGCGATTGAAGAAACAACTTTTTGGGATATGAAATCTATGTTTCCGTAATAATTAACTGCGTAAATTCCACCGCCATTAGCTCCAACACCTGTGATTGCTGAGTAATCATTGGTAAAACCTGCTGTTGTGGTATCATTCGAATTGGAATAAATGAAACCGCCGGACCAAAACCCGAAGTTTGAATCATACGTGTTTTCGAAAAACACTCCGTTTGAGGTGAATCCGCCTAGCAAGTCAGAGCCCGTATAATGGGTGTTTGGGGGTAACGTTAAATCTTCAAACGTTACGACTGATTGAGAAAATCCCAATCCTGCTGAGCATATTGCCAAGCATACTACAATTTTTTTCATTGCTTAATTTTAAATTACAACTAAATAAAAGCAAATGAAAAAGTCAGAGAATAGCACAAAACTTGGAAAAGGTATTCCAAATCTGAACCGGACTTTAATCTGAAGTCTTCATTCATTAATTTAAGGCAGGTATTCTGACTTCCTTCCGATAACTTCGCCTTCCCAAGTTTACACTCAGTGACATTTATGAAGCATCGTTTACAAAGGTTACAGCTGCAGATACAGTCTCGGATTTACACCGAATTCCCTTTTAAGCTTGATCAAATCAAGCACCAAAAACCAGTGCAAAGATACCTGTTTTTGTTATAGCTTGTGAGGATAAACAGTTTTTTTTCACAAACTTATCGTTTCTCTTTGTGCGATTGAATTGCTGATTGGAAAAAAAGATTATTTTTGCAATGCTTAAAAACTTTATACATGTCACAAACAAACGGATTCGACACAATCAAAAAACAATTTCAAGAAAACAAACGCTTGAAAACTACAACAATTGCTATATTAGCTGTAGTAGTTATTTCCATTGGTTATATCGTATACAAACAATTGGTTTTTGCTCCAAAAGAAGAAAAATCATTGAATGCAATTTATCCTGGATTGAATTTAGCTGCAAAAGATTCTACAGATGCTGCAATTGCTGCATTAGAACCAGTTGTTAAAAAATACGACGGAACAAAAGGAGGTGAAATTGCTCAGTTTACTTTAGCGCGTCAATACATGACGAAAGGTAATTTCAAAAAAGCATTGGATTTGTTAGATGGTGTTTCTATCAACGATACCTACACTTCAGTTCGTGTAATTGGTTTACAAGGAGATTGTTATTCTGAAATGGGTAAATTCAAAGACGCTTTAGGGATGTATGAAGATGCAGCTGCGAAAAACGAAAATGAATTCACATCACCTGAATATTTATTCAAAGCAGGTTTAGTTGCTGAATTAGAATTGAAAGATTTCGCGAAAGCTACAGAAATGTACGAAAAAATTCGTGACAATTATGCAACGTATGCGCAACAAAAAGCGATCGAGAAATACATTGCGCGTGCTTCTAACAAAAAATAAGAAACGTGGCTACAAGCTTAAAAAACTTATCGGATTACGATAAAAATACAATTCCAAACGGTGCCGATTTTTCAATCGGCATTGTTGTTTCTGAATGGAACGATCACATTACCTCAAAATTATTAGCTGGAGCTTATGCTACCTTGATTGAAAGTGGTGTGAAAGAAGAGAACATTCATGTGAAAAGAGTTCCAGGAGCTTTTGAATTGCCTTTAGCTGCTCAATGGCTTGCCCAAACAGCAGTAGATGGAATTGTTGCAATTGGCGTTGTCATTCAAGGAGAAACAAGACATTTCGATTTTGTGTGTTCAGGAACAACAAATGGTATCATGGAGGTGAATTTGAAATACGATAAGCCAGTCGGATTTTGTTTGTTGACAGACAATACGGAACAACAATCCATTGATCGAGCAGGAGGGAAGCACGGAAACAAAGGTGTAGAAGCTGCGGTAACTGTACTGAAAATGATCGCATTAAAAAAAGAGTTTTAATTTTCATAAAATGACCTTAATCAAATCAATCTCTGGTATCAGAGGAACTATTGGAGGTGCACCGGGTGATGCACTTACGCCTATCGATAGCGTTCTTTTCGCTGCATCTTATGGTGCTTGGTTAAAAAAACGTTTTCCAAACAAACAATTAACAGTTGTTGTGGGTAGAGATGCCCGAATTTCTGGTGAAATGATTGCTGGTTTGGTGATTCAAACCTTAATTGGATCTGGAATCAATGTCATCGACCTTGGATTATCAACTACGCCAACTGTCGAAATGGCTGTTCCTTATCATCATGCAAACGGTGGAATTATATTAACCGCAAGCCACAATCCAAAACAATGGAATGCGTTGAAATTGTTGAATGAAAAAGGCGAATTTATTTCGGGTGCTGAAGGAGAAGATTTATTAAAAATAGCTACTGATGCTGACTTTACTTTCGCTGAAGTAGATGATTTAGGTAAATTAACAACTGATGAAACGGCTATCGAACGTCACATTACCGCAATTTTAGCATTGAATGATGTTGATGTTTCAGTCATCAAAGCTGCCAACTTGAAAATTGTAGTAGATGCTGTGAATTCAACAGGTGGAATTGCTGTTCCTGCTTTATTGAAAGCATTAGGTGTTGAAAATGTTATCGAATTATATTGCGAACCAACAGGACATTTTCCACACAATCCAGAACCGCTTGCCGAGCATTTGACAGAATTGTCTGCTGTAGTAGTGAAAGAAAATGCGCACATGGGAATTACTGTCGATCCAGATGTCGATCGATTGGCTTTGGTAAACGAAGACGGTTCAATGTTTGGTGAAGAATACACCTTAGTTGCTGTTGCAGACTATCTTCTGGCTAGACGACCAGGAGCAACAGTTTCTAATTTGAGTTCAACACGTGCTTTGAGAGATGTCACCGAAGCAATTGGTCAATCTTATTTTGCTGCTGCTGTCGGTGAAGTGAATGTGGTACAAAAAATGAAAGAGGTGCATGCTGTGATTGGTGGTGAAGGAAACGGAGGGATTATTTATCCGGAGTTACATTACGGTCGCGATTCACTCGTTGGTATTGCATTGTTTTTAACGCATTATGCGAACAAAAAAATGGCAATGACTGCTTTGCGTGCGTCGTATCCCAACTATGAAATGGCGAAGAAAAAAATTGATCTTTCGCCTGGTATTGATGTCGATGGCATATTAACAACAATGGCAAACAAGTATGCAGCTTTTGAAGTCGATACAACTGACGGCGTAAAGATTTATATCGATAAAGAATGGGTTCATTTACGGAAAAGTAATACTGAGCCAATCATTCGAATATATACCGAAAGCAAAGATGCGCAAGCTGCGTCGGATTTAGCAGATAAAATTATTCAAGAAATAAAGCAACTAATTGCATAAAATTGAGGTCAACTAAAAATTGGCCTTTTTTTTGATTGAACCAAATCAATTGTTAATTGTACAGCAACAAAAATAGAAATTATGAAAAGATCCATTTCACTTATGCTTCTCTTATTCATTGCACAATCGTTATTGGCAACTGAAAAGGAAACCATCAAATCAACATTATCTGAAGTAACCGTATATACGAATGGTGCTCAAATTCACAGAAAGGCAAATTTCACTGTCAAACCAGGTATTACCGAGTTGATTATTGAAGGTGTGTCACCCAATATCGACCCTAAGTCCTTGCAAGTGAAAGCATTTGGGAATGTTGTGCTTATCGATTCTAAATACGATACGTATTATCCAAAACCGGTAAAAGTGGAATTGAATGGCTTGCCGCTAAAAATCAGAAACGACATTAGTCAGTTAAAAGACTCAATGGACCAGGTAAGTTATGATGTCAAAGAAATTCAAGATGAAATTGATGTATTGACGATGACGAAAAATATTTTGTCTAATAATGGCGCTGTTCGTGGGCAAGGGAAAGTCAATGATTCCATTCAGTTATTGAAACAAACCTTGGATTATTATCAAGTGAAAATGAATGAACTCAATAAAAAGATTCAAGTTTTAACTACCCGCAAAAAAGCAAAAGATGCGCGTTTGAGTAAAATGAATATTCGTTTGCAAGAGTTAATGAATTACCAATCGTCGAATACACCTATTGAAAATAAAGGTCCGATTCACCGCTTATTGATAACTTTACAGGCAAAAGAAGCGGTTACAGGAAAATTAGCGATCTCTTATTTGGCTTCGGGTGCAAGTTGGGTTCCAACGTATGATTTACGTGCGGATATTGAAACAGGAAAAGTAAACTTAACGTACAAAGCAACAATCAGCCAAAGTACAGGTGAAAAATGGGACGATGTACGATTGACTTTGTCTACTAACGATCCATATCAAAACAAAACAAAACCAGAGTTACATCCTTGGTATGTGGATTATATGAATTTATATGGAAATATGAATGGTCGTTTGAATTCCGTTAGTATTGCTGAAAAACCAGCTGTTGCATATTTCAAAGACAACAGAGATGACGAGAAAAAAGAAGCAGATACACAAGAGGTGTACATTGCAAATGGACAGCAGTCGTATGAGTTTACTACGATGATTGAACGTGTGTTGTCTGCGGAATACAAAATAGATTTGCCATATACGATTGAAGCAGATGGACAAGAACACATGGTTTTAGTACGAAATATTGATTTAGCGGCTTCGTATAATTACTACACGGTTCCAAAATTAGATCCAGGAGTTTACTTGATGGCAGAAATCATTAAATTGGATGAATTACAATTGGTTCCTGCACAAGCAACTATTTTCTTCGATGGAACCTATATTGGTGAAACATACTTGGATCCATCTAGTACAAGTGATACTTTGCGTTTGAGCTTAGGAAAAGACCCGAATATTTTGGTGAAGCGTATTTTATTGAAAAAAGATTCAAAAGATCAAACCATTGGCAGTGATCGTGAGCGCACATTCTCCTATGAAATTTCGATGAAAAATTTAAAAGGAACGAAAATTCAATTAATCGTAGAAGATCAAATTCCATTGACAACGAATGGAGCGATTAAAATTGAAGATACCGAAACTGGAAAAGCAAACTACGATAAATCGACAGGTATGTTGAAGTGGAAAATTAATCTCGATCCGAAAGAGGCGAAGAAAGTAACCTACGGATTCAAAATTAAACATCCGAAAGAACAAAACGTTCAAGTAAATTAAAACGAAAAACTCCCAGTAAAAGCTGGGAGTTTTTTTATGATTTAAAAATCGATTATTTCTAAAGAATTTCGGTGCATTTTAATTTTACCTTGATTTTCTAATTGCTTGAGAAGCCGCGAAATGACAACGCGGGAAGAATTGAGTTCGTAGGCTATTTCGTTGTGTGTGATTGTTAAATCGGTAGATGAGGTAATCTTTACTTTGTCAACCAAGTATGACCACAAACGTTCGTCTAATTTTTTAAAAGCTAATGAATCGATTGCTGTCAATAACTCGTTTAAGCGATTGTTGTACGAGTTCAAAACGAATGACCGCCATGAACGAAAGTCAACTATCCATTGTTCCATTTTAGCTACAGGAATAATAATCAAATCGGCATCTTCTTCTACAATAGCACGAATTTGACTTTTTGAATCGCTCATGCAACACGTTAAGGTCATTGCACAAGTATCGCCACTTTCAAGGTAATACAATAACAATTCATCGCCTTTTAAATCTTCGCGCATGATTTTCATGGAGCCTGTTAAAAGCAGGGGCATTCCTGGAATAGGATCACCAACTTCGATAAAACTTGTTTGTGCTTTAACAGAAGTCCAAATACCCACTTTATCTATTTCAGCTAGTAAAGCAGGTTCAAATAAATAACTAAATGATTCAGTTATTTGCGCGATGCTGTTCGATGGCTTTTTTGTCATAACTAAAGAAAAGATTTGCCCAAATTATTTTTGAAAGTGCATACAAGTATGGCGCGGTTACTAATGAAACAGTAACAATAATTCCAATTTGCCATGCTGTACCTATCCATGGAAAGAACAAGTTGAATGATGTCCAACAGGTTACAAAAAGTGCAACACCAAGTGCATAAGAAACATACATAGCGCCATAGTAAAAACCGGGCTCTTTTTCATATTTCATACCGCAAGATGGGCAGTGTTCCAATAAATCACCTGCGTGTTTGATGTCGTATGGATGATGACTTAAAAATTGCCCTTCTTGACATTTCGGGCATTTCATTTTAGCAATGCTATATATGCGACTACCTTTTCCAAACATATCTTTTGTTTTCAACAAAGTTAATCATTCAAAACAAGGTTATATGTGATAAAAGTTACAAATTATATCAATAAGTGAAACCTTTTCTCTTGTTCTGCGTTAAGGATATTAACGGATCAATTATTAACATCTACAGGTTAAGGGAGGAAGGCTGGTATTTTTACCGGTCTTTTTCTTTTTGTTCTAGTGAGTATCCGTATTTTTGGCGAATGGAAAATGCAGATATTATTGTAATTGGAGCTGGAGCTGCGGGTTGTTTCGGAGCGATACAAGCTGCGATTCATTTTCCGAATGCCAACATTGTAGTGCTTGAACGTGGAAAAGAGCCATTGGCAAAAGTCCGTATTTCTGGTGGGGGAAGATGTAATGTCACCAATGTACTTTCTGATCCAAGTGAATTAAGTAAAGCCTATCCACGAGGCGAACGTTTTCTGAAAAAAGCGTTTTACCAATTTTCAAGTAACAATATGAATGATTGGTTAGCCGAACGAAACATCCCTTTAACCTTGTATCCAGATGGATGCTATTTTCCAACCAGTAATTCATCTGAAACAATCATTGCTTGTTTTTTATCTGAAATGAAACAATTGGGCATCCGCTTGTTGACAGAGAATCGTGTTGAAACTGTAGAAAATACAGTTGATGGTTGGTGTGTCAAAACACAAAAGGGGGAGTGGCGTACAAAAACAGTGTTGTACACCATTGGAGGTCAGCCAAAAATTTCAGGATTCAATAATTTACAAGGTGTTGATTTAAAATTAATTGAGCCCTTGCCATCGTTGTTTACGTTTAACATGCCAAACGAACCCATTCGCGATTTGATGGGAATTGTAATTGAAAATGCTGCTGTAAAAATTCAAGGTGAAAAATGGATTGCAACAGGACCGTTATTGATTACGCATTGGGGGATGAGCGGGCCTGCTGTTTTGAAGTGTTCGGCATTTGGCGCACGTATATTAGCAGGGAAAGATTATCAAGCGACAATATTGGTGAATTGGACGGGAGGATTAAAACTGGATGAGGTTGTACAAACGATTCATGAATTGAAAACCTCCAATAAATTAGTTGTCAATATTGCACTTTTTGAAATCAAATCACGATTGTGGGAATACATTATTCAAAAATCTGGAATTGCACTAACGCAACGATGGTCAGAGATTGGTCCGAAACAAATTAACAAACTAGCTGAATGTTTGGTGAATGATGCATACACCATGTCAGGTAAAACAACCTTTAAAGAAGAGTTTGTAACCGCAGGCGGAGTCGATTTGAATGAAATCAATGTCAACACCATGGAAGCAAAACGTTTTCCTGGATTGTTTTTCGCAGGAGAAGCAATGGATATCGACGGAATCACTGGAGGATTTAACTTTCAAGCAGCTTGGACAACTGCATTCATCGCAGGAAAATCGATACTCACGAATCACTTATAATTCCTTCATTAGGATTTGATACAATTCAATCATTGAAACAATGTCCTTTTTATAAACGATTTCATCAGGTGTGTGTACATTGTCTTCTGGCGCACCAATAAAACACCAGTCAATCATTAATTCCGATTTTTGTAAGGTGGCACCATCACTTCCGCCAGCCGATTCTACTTCTAATTGAAACGGTATGTCATTTTTACGAGCAAGAGCTGTGATTTTATCGATGTAAGATTTACGAGGCAACATACTGTCGCGTAATGAAATGGCAACACCTTCTCCGTGAACGACGCCATGCGTTACCCAAGTTATGTCACAAATCAACGCTTGTTTTACCTTATATTTATCATGTAAAAAACGAGCACATGCACTGACTGAATTTCCGCCGTGTTCTTCGTAAGTGGAAAATACTAGCGCGCCATTTTCGAGTGTTTTAGCTACTTCTAGCGCAACAAAAACACCCAAACGATTATCAAGATAGGGAGATTGAACACTGATAGCTGTTTCTCTAAAATTAGGTGCAAACGAAAGTAAGGTTCCACGATCGACAACTTTTTCGGAGATTAATTGAATGGTTTTACTGTTGTCATCTTCCGATTCAAAAACCATTAATTCTCCTGCTACTTCACCAGAACTATCTTTTCCAATTAGTTTTGTTCCATCAATGATTCTTGGTCCACCAACTTTTATCAATTCGTTTTCATAACCAATTGAAAATCCAATGGTATCCGTATGTGCATAAATTGCAGTTTTAGGTTCACCAAATACAACGATGAAGGCATCGTGAAGTTCATCGCCTGAATAAATAACAGGTTTTACTGCAAATTCACTTTCATGCGTCTGAATGTAGTCAATGATAAACGATTTGATGCGTGATTCATCGCTTGAAACACCTTGTACTGCAATGAGTTGTTGTAGAAAATTAGTCGATAATTCCATGATTAATAAGTTCAATTTGTAAGTCAGCCGAAGCTAATTCGTTGTGCGCACTAATTTTAAGTGCGAAGTTTTTTTCTGAGACAGGAACAACAAGTTGCATGCTACAGGATAAGTTGAAATCTTGTTGTGCAATAGTTAGTTGAAATTGTTTAATCCATGCCATAACTATTGGAACAGCTGCGTAATCAAAATGTAATTCAATCAATTGATCGTCTTCTTTTTCGATAATTGTTGCTACCGATAATGCTTCTTTTGCAGCAGTTCGATAAGCGTTGATGAGTCCTCCGACGCCCAAATTTGTTCCGCCATAATAGCGTACAACGGCGATGAGAATATTGGTTAAATCAAACGATTGGATTTGTCCTAATATTGGAGGTCCAGCTGAATTGGATGGTTCTCCGTCATCGCTTGAATGCGCATGTTTTTTATCGCTTCCAAAACGGAACGCTGAGCAAACATGAACAGCTTGGTGGTGTTTTTTACGAAGGTCGCTAATTATCGTTTTTGCATCCAATTCTGTTTTACAAGGAATAGCAAAAGCAAAAAACTTAGATCCTTTTTCCTTGTAAAAACCTTCACTGATGTTTTCGATTGTTCGATATTTGGACGCTTGCTCCACGGGTTAAAATTAACAAAAAAAAAGTCCGCTAATTGCGGACTTTCGTTTTATTGTATCGTTAACTTTTTCTCTAAGTCTTCGAGGTATACTCTGAATTGTTTGTCAGTTTCGGATAAGTTCATTACCGTACGACAAGCGTGAAGTACAGTGGCATGATCTTTTCCTCCACAATGAGCACCAATACTTGCTAAAGATGATTTCGTCATCTTTTTAGAGAAGTACATCGAGATTTGACGTGCTTGAACCACTTCGCGTTTACGTGTTTTCGATTTCAACATTTCTATTGGTAAATCGAAGTAATCGCAAACAACTTTTTGGATATAATCGATAGAAACTTCACGAGCTGTGTTTTTGACAAACTTGTCAATCATTTGTTTCGCAAGTTCTAACGTGATTGCTTTTTTGTTCAATGAAGCTTGTGCCAACAACGAAGTCATTGCACCTTCCATCTCACGGATATTTGTATTGATGCTATAAGCTAAATACTCAACTACTTCACGCGGTAATTCGATACCGTTTCCGTACATTTTCTTTTCCATGATCGCAATACGCGTCTCCAAGTCAGGTGAAGATAAATCCGCAGATAATCCCCATTTGAAACGAGAAAGTAAACGTTGCTCCATTCCTTGCATTTCTACTGGCGGTTTGTCAGAAGTCAAAATAATTTGTTTACCATTTTGGTGCAAGTGATTGAATATGTGGAAGAAAACATCTTGTGTTTTTTCTTTTCCAGAGAAAAATTGAACATCATCTATGATCAAAACATCTATCATTTGATAGAAGTGAATGAAATCATTTGTCGTTTGATTTCTAACTGCATCGATGAATTGGTGTGCGAATTTTTCAGAACTTACGTACAAAACTGTTTTGTTTGGACTTTGATTTTTAACACCAATTCCAATCGCATGCGCCAAGTGAGTTTTTCCTAATCCAACACCACCGTAAATTAATAACGGATTAAATGCAGTTCCTCCAGGTTTGTTAGCAACAGCATAACCAGCTGAACGAGCCAAACGGTTGCAATCACCTTCCACGAAGTTCTCAAAAGAATAAGCTGGATTCAAATTTGAATCTACATTTACCTTTTTCAATCCTGGGATAATAAATGGGTTGCGAATTGGATTATCGCTGATGTTTATTGGCATGTTCACAGGGTCGTTTTTCAACGCTTTTCTGTTCGATGCAGGCAACTTTACAGTGTATGGATTTGAATTGTTTGCAGAATTCTCCATTACAATACTGTATTCAAGTTGACCCTCTGGTCCAATTTCTTTTTTGATTACTTTCTTCAGTAAAGTAATATAATGTTCTTCTAACCACTCGTAAAAAAAGTGAGAGGGAACTTGAATCGTTAAGATATTATTCTCTAATCGAACAGGGACAATCGGTTCAAACCACGTTTTGTAGGCTTGAAGTGGTAAATTGTCTTTGATGACTTTGAGACAAGAGTTCCAAATGGAGTCATGGTTTGCACTCATTTAGTAGATATTTTATTGTTTTGTATGTGTTAATAAATATTTTTTGCTGTAATTCACTCAAAAACTACGGGTTAGCACCTGTTTTTTTGAGTGATACAAATATTCTCATAAAAAAGTTAAAAAAAAAATTGATTAGGGGTTGATTATTAAAAAAGTTTTACATCATATAAAGTTATACTTTAATTGATCTCATTAAAACACTTTGTTTACTTCGTTTAAATTATGATTACATTTTTTTAATCAAAATTTAATCAAAATTTGGCGTGTAAAAAATGACGATAACTTTTTTCAAAGATACGTGTTTTGGTTGAAAATAGTTGCCATTTTTGTTTAAAACTTGATGACATGATTTGTAATTATTCTCATTCAACAAAGGTGCGTGTTCGTTACGGCGAAACGGATCAAATGGGGTATTGTTATTATGGTAATTATGCCACTTATTTTGAGGTGGGAAGAGTGGAAGCATTGCGAGCGCTAAATTTGAGTTACAAACAATTAGAACTCGATGGAGTCATGTTGCCGGTAAGTCATTTTGAAATTGATTATTTATCTCCTGCTTTTTACGACGATGAATTAACAATCGAAACAACAATAGTTGAAGTAAAAGGCCCGCGGATTTTCTTTGAATATGTTATCACAAATGAAATGCACGTAAAAGTGTGTATCGGAAAAACGACCTTGGTTTTTGTTAACAAAGCAACCATGCGCCCAATTCCACCAACAAAAGCATTTCTTAACCTAATTGAGCAATATGAAAAATAAGACGAATTACTTTGAATTAACTATTCCTGATATTTCTGCTGAATTGTATCAATTTGCGCTACGCGATGGTGAAGTAAAGTTAGGGGAACGAGTTGTTTTTCGATCGGAAACGGAAGATTGGAAGCAGTGTCGTTATCATATATTAGGAGTGCAAGAGGATGTTGGTCCGCAATTAAATGGCGGTTTACCTGGTGCAAAAAATGCTTTTCAATCCTTTATCGGTCGATTTTTGTCATTACAAGCGAATCGGTTCATTCAAGGAGAAGCTATCGCGATTCATGGAACAATCAGTTTTATTGGATCTGATCAAGCGTCGAGTGACATGATTGATGATTTGGATGATATGATAACTGAATGGGTGTTGTCGGTTGTTGAAAGTGGTGGAATTCCAATTGTTATTGGTGGCGGTCATAACAATGCTTATGGGTTAATCAAAGCTGCTTCTCATTTAGGTGAGAAACCGCTATCTGTGGTGAATTTAGATCCGCATGCTGATACACGATCGATGGAGTTTCGTCATTCAGGAAATCCTTTTTCCTATGCTTTTACGGCAGGATATTTACAGCAATACACCGTTCTTGGATTACATGAGTCTTATAACAACGAGACAATTTTGAATTTTTTAACTCAGATGAAAGCGCAAGTTTTTTATTATGAATCGTGGTTGGATAACGTGTCGCAATTTGAGATTGATGTGAATCAAGTAGCAACAGATTCGTTGGACAAACCTACTGGCGTGGAATTGGACATGGATGCAATTGCCTACATGCCTGCGAGTGCTTTTACGCCATCTGGAATATCTGTTGATCAAGCGCGCATATATGTTCGGAAAATGGCGCGCAATCAAAAAGTAGCTTATTTACATTTGCCGGAAGCTGCGCCAAAAAATGAAACAGAAGAAAAAATCACTGGAAAAGCCTTGGCTTATTTGGTGAGCGATTTCATCAAAGTCAACCAAAAAAAATAACTACAAAGATGAAAGCGGTTCAATTATATACTTACGATAGTGATTCTATCCAGTTTGATAAAAATGATGAAACCCATTTTTCGTCTTCTTTTTTACCAAAAAATCAACCCGATAAAACGTTTTGGTTAAATTTTCATTCGTTGAAAAATAGATTGGAAATTGAACTGATTTGTGGAAATAATTCAATTGACAAGCTGATAGTTGAATCTATTTTCACTGGAACGAAACGTCCACGAATCGAAGAGTATGCGGATTATGTCTTTTTTTCCATACACAGTGCTTTGATCAAGGAGCCGTCCAAATTTGAATTAAAAAAAGAAAAAATAAGTTTTGTTTTAGGTGATAACTTCTTGATATCCTTCCAAGAGCGTTCTTCTGATCATTTCCCTGTTGTTCGTGAACGTTTAGAAGCTGGTCGTGGTAAAATCCGTTACAAAGGACCTGATTTTTTGTTGTACCGCTTATTGGAAGCAATTATTGATAATTATTTGGAAGTTGTGGAAAGTATTGGTGATACTATAACCATTTTAGATAATGCAGTTTTGCGCAATCCCCAATCATCCATGTTGAAAAAAGTTGAATGGGAAAAACGAAAATTAGTTGATCTGCGAAAAACGGTTATACCAATGAAAGAGCTATTGGTGCAGATTGATCGAATTGAAAACAAATTAATTATAGATGAAAACAAAAATTATTTCATCGAATTAAAGGATACGTGTGCCAGTTTGATTGATGAAATTGATGCACAAACAAAGATGTTGGAAGGTGTCGCAAATTTGTATTTCGCTAGTCAAGGTCAACGCATGAACGAAATCATGAAAGTATTAACAGTAACAAGCGCGATTTTCATTCCGCTCACATTTCTAGTGGGTGTTTATGGGATGAATTTTGAGTTTATGCCTGAGTTGACTTGGAAGTTTGGTTATTTGTTTGCTTGGATTTTGATGGTGATCATTGCGGTTGTTTTGCTGCTTATTTTTTGGAGAAAAGGATGGTTGAAACGCGATGAAACACTCAAAAAGTTGTAAGTCAATCAAAATTAACGGGTAACCGTTCATAACTCTGTACAAGTAGTGTTATTTTGAAGCAGCTTGCTTTGTATCTTTGAAGATTACACGGAAAGTTAAGCTATGGCTGAAAATCAATATACGGAAGATAATATTCGCTCCCTCGACTGGAAAGAGCACATTCGACTGCGACCTGGTATGTATATCGGGAAGTTAGGGGATGGTTCCTCTGCTGACGATGGTATTTATATTCTTGTCAAAGAAATCGTTGATAATTCTATCGATGAATTCGTGATGGGGAATGGTAAGAAGGTTGATGTAAAAGTAAAAGACGGTAAGGTTTCTGTCCGCGATTATGGTCGTGGTATTCCTTTAGGAAAAGTAATTGACTGCGTTTCTCAAATCAATACCGGTGGGAAATACGATTCAAAAGCATTTAAAAAATCTGTAGGATTAAATGGAGTAGGTACGAAAGCAGT
>JAGOAZ010000033.1 GCA_017983675.1 Fluviicola sp. | reverse complement strand
TGATAACAATTGCTGCACGTCCACCTGTTTTCAATGATTTGATAAAGTGCTGCATGAACAAGTATGCTGTCTCACTACTTTTAATATCAAAGTTCTGCTGCACTTCTGGTCGCTCTTTTCCACCAAACGGAGGATTAGCCAAAATCACATGGTAACGGTCTTTTTCTTGGATGTCTCGTACATTTTCACCAAGTGTATTGGTATGTATTAGGTTTGGAGCTTCAATACCATGCAAAATCATGTTCATCAACCCAATCACATACGCCAAACTCTTTTTCTCCTTGCCGAAAAACGTTTTTTCTTGAAGCGTGTTTAAATTGTCGGTTGTTTTTTCCATGCGCTCCAACAAGTAATCGTAAGCTTCGCACAAGAAACCACAAGAACCTGCTGCAGCGTCGTAAATTTTTTCACCAATCTTTGGGTCAACCACTTTTATCATGGCACGAATCAATGGTCGTGGCGTGTAATATTCACCACCATTTCGACCAGCATTCCCCATGTTCTTAATTTTCTCTTCGTACAGCGCACTCAACTCATGTTTGTCCTGGCTTGTTCTGAAAGGCAGTTTGTCAGCAGCTTCCAGAATTTCACGTAAATTATAGCCGCTGCGTATTTTATTTTTTATCTCAAAGAAAATCTCCCCAATTTTATATTCCAGTGTGTTTGTTTTATCTGTTTTATCTCTAAAACTCGCCAAATAAGGAAACAATTTATGGTCAACAAACTGAACAAGGTCAGGTCCTGTCATAGCCGTATGATGGTTCAATTTTCCATCAGCATCCTTTGGCATTGCCCAATTGCTCCAACGGTATTCTTCTTCCAGAATGTAATTGTAATCCAATCCTTTCAATCCAGCTTCATCTGCCTTGTCTTCTTCTAATTCATCCAAATAGCGCAAGAAAAGAATCCAAGATGTTTGCTCTGTATAATCCAATGCAGTTGGAACTTCTAATCGTAAGATGTCATCAATTTGTTTAAATACTTGTTCGAAGTTCATGTTTTATTTCTTGTTTATTATTTGTTTTTTTCTACTATTTGGTCGGCAACTTCGCAGTCGAGTAGCTCAGCGTTACGATATAAAACTTGAATTAAAGGTTGGACTTTGTTGGAACAACAAAATTAACTTTGCAGGAAGATTTGTCTCGTTTTATACTCAAAAATTCTTGTTTACACCCTTGTTCGTTAAGTAGTTACTTATTGCGATTTATAAATGCCTTTTTTACGGGTTTCTAAGATAGCTATTAATACTAAATAATCACAAAGTAGAATGGGAAAAATTATACGATTAAGGTCGATAGAACGTGACTTAAGCAAAAAACGGGAACTAAAAGCTCCCGTAGTTCTATAAAAAGACCCATTTTGAGAATGCTAACAAATCCCCTAAAAAAGCACCTTTTTTATTTACTAATAGTTTCAGATTCTAAAACAATGTAGGTTGATCAGATGCTTCTTCTGAGTCATCATCTCCTTTTGTTAAATCCCACTCGATTGTTGTAGCACCATCTTCATCCTCTTCCATGTCAGCTAATTCGCCTGCAAGTTCTAAGTTCTCATCTTCTGGCCACGGCTCGTCTCCTTCAATTGGATGCGTTAATACAATCTCTTTGACTTTTAATTTCGTCAATTGATTGCCTTGCGCTTTCATTCCTTTCACATCAATGAAATCTGCTAGCGCAACTTCGTTATCTGGTAAGTTTTTCGTCTCCTTCAGTAACTTGTTGTAAACAATACGTACTTTCGGTTGGAAAGCAGTTGATACACAATCCATTTGAGAACCTTCTGCTTCTGAAATAAATGACACACGCTTATCGCTTGTGATTTCACAACAGAAACGTTTTACAAAGTGTAATTCTTTTTCCGCATCGTAATACACGGTTGAAATTGGTCTGTCTGGCACCCATTTTTCAATATGCACCATGTCTTCATCGAAGTGATTCGCTAAATCGAATGTTGACAAACGGTATTCACCATTCTTATACAAGGTCAAAATTCGGTCTTCTCCTTTGAACGAACCTAGGAATTTTCCGCGACCTTCATCGTTCAATCGACCAACTATGGAATCATACCAAATTTTACGTGCAGCAAGAGTCGAACCTCCCACCTCTTTTTGCGTGATTTTCTGAACAATTTCCTTCGTTACTCTGTTACCAGCAGATTGTCTTCCTTTGATGAGCAAGTCTCCTAAATCGATATCAAAACGCAAACGTTTCAAATGAGGACGTGGACGTAACATGACCGAAACAACTTCGCGCTCTCCATTTGGATGAACCGAGAAATACAATAATTTTGAACCTTTAACACCTCTTGATAAATCATATTCGGTGTCACGCGTTACCGAGTTTACAAAAAAGCGTTTCATCATGGTTGGTCCACCCAATCCATCTTGGTACATCACATGATAAATCGTGCGTTTGTCGCCTTTTTTCCAGACGTCAGCATGCACAATTCCTTTACCAACGAATTTTTTCTCCGCTACTTTCGTAACAATAAATTTACCGGTATTGAAGAAAATAATTACATCATCAATCTCCGAACAATCGTTGACTGCTTCCGTTTTTTTCAATCCCCAACCGATAAATCCTTCTTCTACATCGACGAATAATTTACGGTTCGCAATAATTACTTTCGAAGCTGCGATGTTATCAAACACTTTGATTTCTGTTTTACGCTCTTTTCCAGCTCCAAAACGTTTTTTCAAGTCTTTGAAGTAGTCAACAGCATAATCAATCAAGTTTGCTAAATGGTTTTTCACCTCTTCCATTTCAGCTTCCAATTTCGCAATTACATCATCTGCTTTATCAGAATCGAAGCGTGTAATACGAATCATTGGTATTTGCGTCAAACGTTGTAAATCTTCGTCTACAATATCACGTAATAATAATTTTCTGAACGGCTTGAAACGGTCGTACATGTATTTAAATAAGCCTTCTTTATCCGAATACAATTTAAATTCGATGTACATCTCTTCACGAATGAATAACTTTTCCAACGTTGAAAAATGCCATTGACTGTGCAATTCCTCCAAGCGAATTTCTAATTCACGCTTTAATAATTGCAGGGTGTTATCGGTATTCGCACGGAGTATTTCAGAAGCCCCCATGAAACGTGGTGTGTTTCCATCAATCACAGAAGCATTGGGTGAAATCGAAATTTCACAATCTGTAAATGCATAGAGCGCATCAATTGTTCTATCTGGTGAAACGCCTGGTGCTAAGTGAATAATTATTTCAGCCTCAGCAGCAGTGTTATCCTCAATTTTTTTAACCTTTATTTTTCCTTTGTCATTCGCTTTAATGATCGACTCAATAAGGTTGGTCGTGTTACTTCCAAACGGAATTTCATTAATCATCAAAGTTTTGTTATCAACCTTTTTGATTTTTGCTCTGACACGCACTTTCCCTCCTCTTAATCCATCGTTGTAATTCGAGAAATCGGCCATTCCACCATTCGGGAAATCAGGGAATATTTCTACTTTTTTGCCACGTAAATGGTTAATCGATTGATCTATTAATTCAATGAAATTGTGCGGTAAAATCTTACACGCCATTCCGACTGCAATTCCTTCAGCTCCTTGCGCTAATAGAATGGGGAATTTTACTGGAAGGTCATCTGGTTCTTTGTTACGTCCATCGTAACTCAACAACCATTTTGTTGTTTTGGGATTAAATACAACGTGACTCGCAAATTTTGACAAACGGGCCTCAATATAACGCGGAGCAGCAGCGCCATCACCTGTTAATGTATTTCCCCAGTTTCCTTGGCAATCGATGAGCAAATCTTTTTGTCCCAACTGCACCAAAG
>JAGOAZ010000007.1 GCA_017983675.1 Fluviicola sp. | reverse complement strand
ACATTCCTGCTTCTTGAAGTTTTAAAATCGCTACGATTTGTGACTCCGTAAATTTTGAATTTTTCATGCTATTTTTGTTTTACGGACTCTATTTAAAAACGTTTCAGTTTTTAGGGAAGCTTACCACTGGTTTTTCTGTTGAACATATTCTTCCAGTTGAGTGGTCAAAAGAATGGTTAAAAGTTGAAAACTTTGAAGAAATGAAGGTGAAAGTAAATGAGCATAAAAATGGAATTGGCAATCTAATTCTTATTACATCTAGTTTAAATTCTAGTTTATCCAATAATCATCCAGCAAAAAAATCATATTCATCAATTTGTAAAGGTGGAACCTATGAAAATCACGAATCGCAAAAAGATAAGTGGAAAGATACAACTGATTGGGTTGAAAACATCATAAATGCAAGAACGGAAGAAATACTAAAGTTTTTAAATGAATTTTTAGAATATGTCTAAACGAGGATACATCTCACGCTATTTGCTGCTAATAAAAAAATTAAAAGCGAAACAATACGCTACTTATGAAGAGTTAGAGCAATATATTGTCAATCAACATGATTTCTTACAACTTCAAGATGACGATCTAATTATTGGTTTTTCAAAAAGAACGCTTCAACGTGATTTAAAAGAGATCCGTAATTTATTTGGCGTTGATATTGAATATTCAAAATCAATGAAAGGTTATTTCATTTGTCAGGATGATGCAGAAAACATGAATTTTCAACGTATGCTAGAGTCATACGAAATGATTAGTGCTTTGCAAAATGCTAAAAAAATAAATCAATATATACAATTTGAAAAAAGCAGTTTACAAGGAGTTGAGCATTTAAAAGAAATTATAAATGCAATAAAAAACACTAACAATATTCAATTTACATATTCTAAGTATTGGGAAAAAGAAGCTAGTTTTCGAACTGTTGAACCATATCTTTTAAAGGAATTTAAAAGTCGTTGGTACGTCCTTTGTTTAGATAAAAAAGACTTCAAAATAAAAACTTTTGCTTTGGACCGAATGAGTGATGTTACAAATACAAATACACTTTTTTCGCCACCTACCAATTTTAATTTTGAAGAATATTTTTCAAATAGCTTTGGGATTTTTTGTCCAGATGGTGATGAAGTTGAAACAGTAGAACTCCAATTCACTCCCATACAAGGAAGATATGTTAAATCTCTTCCACTGCACAAATCTCAAATAATAATTGCAGATAATGACAATCATTTAATAATACAACTACACATGTTTGTCACTCATGATTTCATCATGGAACTACTTTCTTTTGGGAACGATGTGAAAGTTCATAAACCTGAATCCTTAAAAAAGTTAATTATTTGGCGATATGAACAAGCTTTGAACGCATACAACCAAAAAAGCCCGAATCAATGACTCGGGCTTTTATAATTTATAGTTGTTTCAATTAATCAACCAACAATTTGTGTGAAGGTGCAAATTTCGTCAATGTGATGCCTTCAACTGCTTTCGTGTATTCCTCGATAGTCGGAGTTCGACCTAAAATTGTCGACAAGACAACAACTGGTGTAGAAGAAAGTAACGACTCGCCTTTTTTGCCATCGGTATCTTCCACAACACGACCTTGGAACAAACGTGTTGATGTTGCCATTACTGTGTCACCTTTTTCTGCTTTTTCTTGGTTCCCCATACATAAGTTACACCCTGGACGTTCTAAGTACAACATGTTTTCGTACTTCGTACGTGATTCCGTTTTTGGTGCATTATCGTCGAACTCAAAACCTGAGTATTTTTGCAATACTTCCCAATCGCCTTCTGCTTTTAACTCGTCAACAATATTGTATGTTGGAGGCGCAACAACCAATGGCGCTTTGAATTCCACTTTTCCATATTGCGCTTCTACGTTTTTCAACATCTGGGCCAATATTTTCATATCGCCTTTGTGCACCATACACGAACCGATGAAGCCTAAATCGACTTTCTTTGTTCCTCCATAGAAAGACAAGGGACGAATGGTGTCGTGCGTATAGCGTTTCGATATTTCTTTGTTGTTTACATCTGGATCGGCAATCATTGGTTCAGCAATTTGATCCAAATCAACCACAACCTCTGCATAATATTTAGCATTCGCATCTGGTCTTAAAGCTGGTTTTTTACCTGTTTGAATTTCTGCGATACGGTTATTTGCTTTATCAATTAATCCTTGTAATACCTGATTGTGGTTGTCCATTCCCTTATCAATCATGATTTGGATACGACTTTTTGCAATTTCTAACGATTCAATCAATGTTTCGTCTTCAGAAATACAAATGGATGCTTTCGCTTTCATTTCAGCAGTCCAATCGGTAAATGTAAATGCTTGATCAGCCGTTAACGTACCGATATGTACTTCAATGATGCGTCCTTGGAAAACATTTTCTCCTCCAAATTGATGTAACATTTGCGCTTGCGTAGCGTGAACGATGTCTCTGAAATCAATAAACGTTTTCATTGTACCCTTGAAAACCACTTTCACTGACTCTGGAATTGGCATCGAAACTTCACCAGTTGCCAAAGCAAGCGCTACTGTACCTGAATCGGCACCAAATGCAACACCTTTCGACATACGTGTGTGCGAATCACCACCAATAATGATTGCCCAATCATCTATCGTAATATCGTTCAATACTTTGTGAATCACATCCGTCATTGCATGATAAACACCTTTCGGATCACGAGCGGTAATCAAACCAAACTCGTTCATGAATTTCATTAATTTAGGAATATTCGCTTGTGCTTTTTTATCCCAAACAGATGCCGTGTGACAACCTGATTGATATGCCCCGTCAACAATTGGAGAAATAACGGTCGCAGCCATCGATTCCAATTCCTGAGCAGTCATTAATCCCGTAGTATCTTGCGAACCAACGATATTTACTGTCACGCGTACATCTGAACCAGCATGCAAAACTTTTCCTGGAGTAATTCCAACAGCATTGTTATTGAAAATTTTCTCAACAGCTGTTAATCCTTGATTGTCAATTGTAATTTCTTTCGAAGGAGCAAAAACAACTGGCGCAGTTATACCCAATGTTTGAGCAGCAAATGTTTGGATTTTCTTACCAAAAACAATTGCATAAGAACCACCTGCTTTGATGAACTCCATTTTTTGTGGTGTCAACGCTTTCGAAATATCGATTAACTCTTTGTCACCGTTGTATAGTTTTTTTGTTTTGGTATTGATCGTTAAAACAGTTCCCGTAGCAACTGAATAAATGTGTTCCAAAATTGCATCTCCATTTTCATCACGAACAAGGTTGCCAGCTGCGTCAACTTTTTTGACCCAGTTTTTCAAATCGATACCGATTCCACCAGTCACATCTACAGTTGTCAAGAAAATAGGTGAAATACCATTTGTACCTCCAACGATTGGTGCAATGTTTACAAATGGAATGTATGGACTCAATTGTTTCCCTGTCCAAAGCGCAACATTATTCACACCTGACATACGAGAAGATCCAACACCCATTGTCCCTTTTTCTGCAATCAGCATGACACTTTTATCAGGATGCTGTTCGTTTAATGATTTTATTTCCTCTTGAGCAGCAGGTGTAATCATACATTTTCCGTGCAATTCACGATCAGATCGTGAGTGCGCTTGATTTCCTGGGGATAATAAATCTGTTGAGATATCACCCTCACCAGCTATAAATGTTACAACTTTAATTTCTTCTGGAACCTCTGGTAATTTGGTGAAAAATTCCGCATTCGCATAGCTTTCCAAAATTCCTTTAGCGATTTTATTTCCTGCTTCGAATGCTACTTTCAATCGGTCAGCATCTGCATCATACAAGAAAACTTGTGTTTTCAACACTTCTGCAGCAGCATGAGCAATCGCTTCATCATTACCTAGAGCTAAATCAATCAAAACAACAATAGAAGGCCCGCCTTTCATGTGCGATAACAATTCCAACGCAAAAGCTGGTGTAATTTCTGCTACTAGTTCATTACCAAGGATTACTTCTTTTAAAAAGCGTGCTTTTGCTCCACCTGCAGGAGTTGTACCAGGTAAGGTGTTATAGATAAAGAATTTCAGCGAATCTTCACGGTATGCACATGACGTATCTTTGATTTGCGCAATCAATTCGTTCACCAATTCAGCACTATCAATTGGTTTTGGATGTAACCCTTGTGCTTTTCTTTCTTCAATTTCCTGGAGGTAATCTTGATAATGATTCATATTACTGCTTGTTTTTACTTTTCAATGTGTTCTAAAAATGTTTTTTCGTGCAATTTGTTAAGTGAATTATTTAAATTCGGTATACCTATCAAAAGTTGGCAATCAACACGAACACTTTGTTATTTATAAATGTAGCGCGAATTTAGTGAAAAGTGCTGAAAAACAAAGATAAAATTTGCTAAATAACTATATTTAAATGTGACATATTGTGACTTTTTTAAGTGAAACCTTTTGATTTCAGAATTAATCCTTATCTTTGCACCCCTGTATCCTATTTTAGGACAGGTAAATAGTATAAACATCAAATTAGTTTAATTATGAATTCTTACGAAACTGTTTTCATTCTTACTCCCGTTTTGTCTGAAGATCAGGCAAAGGAAGCAGTGCAAAAGTACGAAAGCGAATTAGCTGCCATGGGTGGTAAATTAACGCATTCAGAGAGTTGGGGCCTAAAAAAATTGGCTTACCCAATCCAAAAGAAATCAACTGGTTTCTATTTCTTATTTCAATTCGATGCTGAAGGTTCAGTGATCGCTGATTTGGAATTAGCATTCAAACGTGACGAGCGTATCATGCGATTTTTAACAGTGAAAATGGAGAAAGAGCACGTTGCTTACGCCGAAAAACGTCGTAAAAAAATGAGTGGAGCTCCTGTTGAAGCTTAATTAATTTACTTTTAAAACAAACAATCATGGCACAAAATGATATTCGTTATTTGACTCCGATTAACATCGACATCAGAAAAGACAAATACTGTCGCTTCAAAAAAAGCGGAATTAAATTCATCGATTTCAAGGACGCAACGTTTTTATTGCGTTTGGTAAACGAGCAAGGTAAAATTTTACCTCGTCGTATTACTGGTACTTCTGCAAAATATCAGAAGAAAGTAAATAAAGCTATTAAGCGTGCACGTCATTTGGCTATCTTGCCTTATGTAGGTGATATGTTAAAATAGTCAGTAATTACATTTAAAAGACAAGCAATCATGGAAGTAATTCTTAAGAAAAATATCGATAAATTAGGTTACAAAGATGAAGTTGTAACTGTTAAGCCAGGTTATGGTCGTAACTTCTTGATTCCTCAAGGTTACGCATCTTTGGCAACTCCTTCTGCTAAAAAAGCACACGAAGAAGTATTAAAACAACGTTCTCACAAAGAATCTAAAATCGCAGCTGAGGCAGAAGCAATCGCAGCGAAATTAGTTGACTTAACTGTTTCTATCGTAACGAAAGTTGGTGAAAACGGAAAAATCTTTGGATCAGTGAACACAGTTCAATTATCTGAAGCGTTGAAAAAAGCTGGATTTGATATCGATCGTAAATCATTGAAAATCAAAGACGAGCCAATCAAAGAAGTTGGAACTTACGAAGCGGAAGCTAACCTTCACAAAGGTGTTAAGCCATCATTCAAATTTGAAGTAGTAGGAGAATAATTTCCTCACATTCATACAATAAAAAAATCCGATGCAAAACATCGGATTTTTTTTGTGCTATACTTTTTCACTACTTGTTAAACAACTCGTCAACTTTTTTAAAGCGATAAGCAAAAATGCTTTCTAGTTGTTTGTGCACAAATAACCAATGTGCAAATCGTCCTAAAATTCCTAATGGTAATTCGTAACTCACAATATCCGTCATTTCCACTCCGCCTTCAACGGATTTGAAATGATGTTCGTGGTGCCAAATTTTATACGGTCCTGTTCGTTGTTCATCGACAAAAAACTCGCCATCATGCACGTATTTTATTTCGGTTACCCAATTCATTGGGATTTTAGCAACAGGAGAAACTTTGTAGGCAATCATCAATCCTTCGTACATTTTTTCGGGTACTTCTGTGAGTACTTTAAATCCCATGTAATCGGGAGTTATGACTTGTAAATTTTTGGGCGAAGAAAAAAAGTCCCAACAAGTTGCTAAATCGGCTTTAACAAATTGTGTTCTTTTGAGTTGATACATACGAATTGTCTTTTATTCAAAACAACTGTACATCGGTTTTGTTTTAGAAAAGGAAGAATTTAATGCCGCTCAGTTATTACAAATACAAGCCATCCTTCAAATAATTTGTTACGTAGTCGTGAACACCTTCTTCCAATGTGTGAAAAGGAATATCATACCCTTGATCGATCATTTTTTGCATGTTTGCCTCCGTGAAATACTGGTATTTATCGCGGATATCAGCTGGCGTATCGATGAAAGAAATAGCTGGGGTTTTCCCAAGAGCTTGAAAAGTATTGTTTGCTAAATCTAAAAATGTGCGCGCTTTCCCAGAACCTAAGTTATAAATACCCGATTTTGCTTTTCCAGTCATTAAAAACTCTATGACAGCGACGACATCTTTTACATAAACGAAATCGCGCATTTGGCCACCATCGGTATAATTCGGATTATGGGAACGGAACAATTGCATGCTTCCTTTTTCGTTTACTTGTCGGAAAGTGTGCAAAATAACCGAAGCCATTCTTCCTTTGTGGTATTCATTTGGTCCGTAGACGTTAAAGAATTTCAATCCCACCCAATTTGGAGGCGTAACCGTTTGCTCCAACGCCCAAATATCGAACAATTGTTTCGACCATCCGTATGGATTAAGCGGTTGTAATTTTGGCATGTCTGACTCTTTATCATCGTAACCAAATTCCCCAAGACCATAAGTGGCAGCAGAACTAGCATAAACAAGCGGAATATTAAAGTTCACGCAATGCTTCCAGACCATTTTAGAATAGGAAATGTTTAATTCTTCAAAAATTGCTTCGTCAAACTCTGTAGTATCTGTTCGAGCGCCAATATGAAGTACATGCGTTACTTCTTTACCGAAGTCAGTCATCCATTTATCAAAATCTGCACGATCTACTTTCGCAACGAATTGTTTGCCAGCTAGATTTGCTACTTTTTCCGTTTTAGAAAAATCATCGACAAGAATTAAATTATTGATTCCTTTTGCATTTAAGGTTCCCGCTATACAACTTCCAATGAATCCAGCTGCTCCAGTAATTACGATCATGAACTTTTAATTTAGACAAAAGTACAAAAAAAAGGTTCGAATAACGTTGAAAAACGACGGGATAAAATCAGGTAATTAATGAAAATAAGTTCGTAAATTTGTAGTCAATTTTTACACCATTGGAAACAGTTTACATAACACGAAGAGAACACTTTAATGCGGCACATAAATTGTGGCGTGAAGAATGGACTGATGAAAAAAACGCAGAAGTTTTTGGTAAATGCAGTAACAAGAATTGGCACGGTCATAATTTTGAATTGTTTGTTACTGTAAAAGGTCATCCGAATCCTGATACAGGATTTGTTATCAATTTAAAAGAATTGAGTAAAATCGTCAAAGAGTTAGTGATTGAAGAGCTTGATCATAAAAACCTGAACTTAGATGTGCCGTTTTTAGCTGGGAAATTAGCTTCGACTGAAAATATCATTATCGAAATATGGAAGCTAATTGAAGGTCCTATTCGTTTGGCTGGTGGTGAATTATGCTATTTGAAACTGGTGGAAACAGAAAATAATTTTGTGGAATATTACGGAGGAAGAGAACCATATTAAGGTTCACTTGTTCTATTGAAAAACAAACACGTGAAAGACGATTTATACAACGACAACGTTACCGAAAAACTAGCTGTAGTTTACAAGGATGTACTAACTGAACTAGGCGAAAATGCAGATAGAGAAGGTTTATTAAAAACACCTGAACGTGTTGCGAAATCACTCCAGTTTTTAACCTCTGGCTACGCGAAAGATCCTGCAGAGATTTTGAAAAGTGCTCTTTTCAATGAATCCTATTCAGAAATGGTCATTGTGAAAGATATCGAAGTGTACTCCATGTGCGAACACCACATGTTACCATTTTTTGGAAAAGCACACATTGCATATATTCCCAATGGAACAATTGTTGGATTAAGCAAATTGCCACGTGTAGTTGATGCTTTTGCACGACGCTTACAAGTACAAGAGCGTTTGACGATTGAAATTCGTGATTGTATCCAAGAAACTATGAATCCTAAAGGTGTTGCTGTTGTCATTGAATGTCAACACATGTGTATGCAAATGCGTGGGGTTCAAAAACAAAATTCTGTGACTACGTCATCTGCATTTACAGGATTATTTTTAACAAACGACGCTACAAGAAAAGAATTTATTAATTTAGTTCAAGCAAAATTACATTAATATGAATTCATCTATTGATAACTACTCTTTCGAAAGCAGTGAATCAAAAATAGCTGCAAAACAATTCTTCACAAAAGTATATGCGTTTATGTTTGGCGCATTAATCGTTTCTGGGCTTATTGCATTCCAATACGGAAACGAAGAATTTATTATGAAATACTTCATCAACATTACACCAACTGGCGCTAGTTTAAGCCCGTTGTTTTATGTTGTGATTTTCTCTCCGCTTGGTGTTGCTTTTATCATGCAACGTTATTTGGAGCGTTTATCGTTTGTAGCCTTGTTTGGTTTGTTTATGTTGTACAGTGTGTTGATTGGTTTTTCGCTTTCAACGATTTTTATCACATATACTGATACATCTATTTTCGCAATCTTTGGTATCTCAGCAGCAACTTTCGGTGTGATGGCTATCATGGGGTATGTTACTTCTGCTGATTTAACGAAATTCGGTAGTATTTTAATGATGGCTTTTTGGGGAATAATGATTGCTTCATTGATCAACTTCTTTTTGGAAAGTGAAGGTTTTCAATACTTGATTTCAATCATTGGTGTATTGGTCTTTACTGGACTCACTGCATACCATATGCAACAACTGAAACAGTTAGCTCACAATTCAACGATTGACGAAGAACACAAAAATAAGTTGGCGTTAATCGGAGGATTTACACTTTACATCCTATTTGTGAATTTATTTGTTTCCTTATTACGTTTATTTGGAAGCCGCGATTAATTTCTATTGAAAAAAAAGAAAATTGGTTGGCGCATATCAAACAAAATAGTACTTTTGAAAAAAAAACAACGCAATGTCAGATCATAACGATAAACACGACACCTTCTTTGAAGGAACAACAGTTGGAATCGGATTCGTTTACACTGTTATCTTATTAGCAATTGTCGGCTGCATTTTTGCATTCGGTTAATAAAAGGAGGAGTTAATTTCCTCCTTTTTTTTTACCTATTTTTTTCTAAACAATGCCATTTAATTCAATATTTGCATGGGTAATGAAAAAGCGATTGCATCAAATCGACTTGTTTCGTAAATATCCCCATGAAGTTCAAACTGAATTATTAGAAAAAATAATCCAACAAGGTACTTCGACCGAATTCGGTAAAGCACATCATTTCGAAAAAATTAGCGATTATCATTCATTCAAAACACAGGTGCCATTAAGTGATTACGAATCCTTAAAGCCATGGGTAGACCGATTGATGACGGGCGAACAACAATTGATTTGGCCGACAGAAACGAAATGGTTTGCGAAAAGTTCTGGAACGACAAGTGATCGAAGTAAGTTCATCCCTGTCACAAAAGAATCCTTACTCGATTGTCATTACAAAGGTGGGAAAGACTTGCTTGCTTTGTACTACGAGAACTTTCCGAATCGTAAATTGTACAAAGGAAAACACCTTATTATTGGTGGAAGCGCACAAATTTTGCCTGTTTCAGAGGATGCTTATCAAGGTGATTTGTCAGCTATAATTGTGAAAAATCTTCCGTGGTGGGCCGAAATACGACGTACTCCATCCAAAGAAATTGCTTTGATGAGCGAATGGGAAGAAAAGATTCAACGAATGGCTGAAAGTACGATCAACGAAGATGTGTACATTATTGCAGGTGTTCCAAGTTGGACTTTAGTCCTTGCAAACAAAGTGTTAGAAATATCAGGCAAAAAAAACTTGCGTGAAGTTTGGCCTAACTTGGAATTATTCATGCACGGTGGCGTTAGCTTTGCACCTTATCGAACAGCATTCAAAAAGCTTATTCCCTTCGACGACATGCATTATGTGGAAACCTATAATGCATCTGAAGGTTTTTTTGGTATTCAAGATGTAGCAGATTCAGATGAGCTATTACTCATGCTCGATTACGGAATATTCTATGAATTCATTCCGATGGATCACTTTACAGGTTGCGCATCAGAAAACGTTATTTCTTTAACTGATGTTGTGATTGGCAAAGAATATGCGCTGGTTATTTCTACGAATGCTGGACTTTGGCGGTACATTATTGGAGATACTATCCAATTTACATCAACCTTACCTTATCGTTTTCGAATTTCAGGAAGAACAAAACAGTTCATCAACGCTTTTGGCGAAGAATTAATTGTTGATAATGCAGAAAAAGCAATAGCCGAAGCGTCTTCAAAAACACAAGCGCAAATCAAAGAATATACTGTTGCTCCAGTCTTTATGAATGGTTCGGAAAAAGGAGCACATGAATGGTTGATTGAATTTGCAACGCAACCTGATGATTTGAATCGATTTATCCTTATCTTGGACGAAACGTTGCGTAGTGTCAACTCCGATTACGATGCGAAACGCAATAACAATATGGCATTGAATTTGCCCCATGTTCAACTTTTAAAAGATGGAACATTTAACAAATGGTTAGCACAAAAAGGAAAGCTAGGTGGTCAACACAAAGTGCCGCGATTAAGTAATGATCGAGGAATCGTAGAGGAATTGAAAAAAATTTCAGCTGAAAAAAAATGAAAAAAATAATTTCGTCCGTTTTTATTGTCATGCACCTGCTGGTATTGGGTCAAGGTCAATGGGAAGAAAAATGGCGCATTCCATCCGATATTTTTACAGTTTGGGATATCGATCAAGCAAGTAACAGCATCATTTGTAGTCAAAACAACGTGACCAAACGAGACATAAATGGAAAAATTGTTAGTGAGCAAAGTGTCAAATCGATTGGTGCACTGACAAAAATCGATGCTTCTACCATTTTTAAATTGGCACTTTTTTCAGAAAATCAACAACAAATTTGCTTCTTAGACAATGCACTTGCACTTCAAAACGACTGCATTGATTTAGCTGCTTTTGATATCCAATATGCCCAAACATTTTGTTATACAGCTCAAAATGATCGCTTGTGGGTGTACGATCAGCTCAACTCCTCCATTCGTCTCATCACATTGAAAACGATGGAACAACAAATTATTCAAAATTTACGATCGCTGATACAATTTAATGCAATCAGTCAGTTATTTGAATGGAACAATGAACTATTCTTGGTCGATGATGCAGGAAAAGTTCACCATTTTGATCTATTTGGTTCGTTTATTGGGACGTATACATTACCAACTGCACGTTGGGTTCAGCCTTGGAAAGAAGGTTTTTTAGTTGCCGCTGAAAAAGACATTAACTTCTTCGATCCTAATCTCATTGAAACGGTTTCTTTTTTCAAAAACTTACCTGTTTCGGATGCAATTATTTCATTCAAATGGCAAGCTTCCACCCAACTACTTTTTGTACAAACAACAAAAGAAATAAGCTGTTTTCAGTTCAAAAAATAGTTTTTTGGATAAATAATAAGCAAAAACACGCAAAAAACGATTTTATTTTTCCACAAGTTCTTTTAATGCACCTAGATTTTGTAATTTAGTCAATCGCAAAATAAAAGAACTATGCATATCGCAATCGCAGGAAATATTGGATCGGGAAAAACAACATTAACAGGCTTATTAGCAAAGCATTACGGATGGGAAACACATTACGAAGATGTTGAGCAAAATCCCTATTTGAATGATTTCTACGAAGACATGCAACGTTGGTCTTTTAACTTGCAAATCTATTATTTGAATTCTCGTTTCAATCAGATTCAAGACATTCAAAAGTCGAATAACGCAGTCATTCAAGACCGCACGATTTACGAAGATGCATTTATTTTTGCACCGAATCTTCATTCAATGGGTTTGATGACAACACGTGATTTTGAAAATTATTTCTCACTATTCAACTTGATGGATTCGTTTGTTTCAGCACCCGATTTATTGATTTATTTGCGCGCTTCAGTTCCAACATTGGTGAATCAAATTCAACAACGTGGAAGAGATTACGAAGAAAGTATTCGTTTGGATTATTTGAAACGATTAAACGAACGCTACGAAGCTTGGATTTCTACTTACGACAATGGAAAATTATTAATTATCGACATCGATAACAATCGTTTTCCTGAGAGTCAAGAAGATTTAGGGAAAATTATTCAAGCAATTGATGCGGAAATAAACGGGTTGTTCTAAACAAATTATTCGAAGAACAAATCTTCCGTTCCAGATTCTTCATCGTATTCTTTCAAAATAAGCGCGATATCCGACAACAGTTGATCCTTTTGTACATCTCTGTTTTCGTCACTTCCGAAATATTCTTTCAATAATAATTGAGATTCCATTACGGCATGTTCAGGAGATGTGTTTTCGAATTGTTCTATTAGTGTAATCGCTTCGAATGCATCCAAGAAATCCCCTTCAATTGCAAACAAAACGAAGTCAGCTAAAAACGGACTGAAATCCAATTTAGCATTCCAAAAAACAGCAGTTAATTCGCGTTTGATTTGTTGGAAAGAACTATCTCTGTAAGTAGCGATTAAAACATCTACACAAGTTGTGTCTTTTAATCCTATCAACAATTCTTTTACGAGCGCTTCATTTTCAGCAGATAATCCATCTTTCCAAACAGTCAGAACTGGTATGATAATAGATGCGTCACCATGCACATGAAACGCTTTTATCGCTGTTGCAATCTTTGTTTCATTACCACTTGTTAAATCAGTCAATAATTGATTTACTTTTAATTGGTGTTGTTTACTAGCCATTGTTGGGAACTCTTATTTGAAAATTTATGCAAAGGTACGAAATTGAGCTATCTTTGTTCTATGAAAAAGTCTGTGAATTTATTTCTTTTACTTTTAGCGCTTTTCAGTGTTTCATCGTGTTGGTTAGAAACCGCAAAAGAAATTCCAAACAAGCAATTAATTATTGTGAGTGATGAATTCACGCAATTAGACACAATTATTGCGAAAGATTTTGGCAAGAAACACCGATTAAACGTTCAATTATTAACGATTACTGAACAATTGCTGAAACAACGTATTCAGCAATCACCTTTTGCGGCAAACATCGATGTGTTAGTAATCCATTCGGACGAAATGCGTAGCTACTTATTGAAAAACAAATACTTCCAGCCTATCGTCAATAAAATGCTTTTTAGTGACCTTCGCAGCGAATGTGCCATTAATCATACCAATTGGTTGCCAATTTATTTTAATCCGCTCATTTTCATACAACCAAAAGATAGTACAGGAGATTGCGGTCCTGTTCCTTTTGAAAATTGGCACAAAACAGAAAAGAGAAAGCTTGTTGAAATCAACTTATCAGCCATCAATTCCGATAAAACTTATATCCATCAATTGAAACAAATTAGACAATTTCAATGGACGATTAAAGCTGATAAGGATTATGCGAGTAGACAAATTATGCCGTTAACAACATTGGTTCAAACAGCACAAAAAGCAGATTCAACTTATGATATTACTTTGTCAAACTGTTTTTATTACGTGCAAACAAAACGAGCAATGCCAATCAAATTGACGAGTATTAGTAGTTACCGTTATGGGCGTAATTTCGATAAAAGTCAAGCATTTATTGCCTATTATTCAAAATGGAGTACACCGCTTGCAAACCAAAACAATCAGCTTTCTTGCAAACGTAATAGTAAAGCAAATAAAGCGATTGTTGGATTGTCTATTCAATAAAAAAAGCAAGCCATAAGCCGGGTTCTGTACATTCCGATTGCTCGAAACTGACTGTCATTTATCTAGACCTAAAATCACTCTTAGGTTCTATCGATCTACCCTCCAAGCATTCCCGAAGGAAAGAGAACGAGCAGCCCTACTCGCTTGGTTTACATGATCTTTCAGCCCGTGAGGTTTACCTTGCACTCAAACATCACTGCTGAGCCGGTGAGCTCTTACCTCACCATTTCACCCTTACCAATAAATTGGCGGTTTCTTTTCTGCTGCACTTTCTGTACCCGTTCGAAAACGAACGAATCCTTCCTGTTAGGAAGCACGGTTACTCTATGCTGCCCGGACTTTCCTCTCTCCATCAAAGATGAACAGCGACAGTCGGCTTGCGGTACAAAGATACTATTGTTTTATGAACTTTTGGTATGAAATTCCTTTTGCAGTCACTAACACCAAATGATATTGGCCTGTTGCTAATTCAGAAAGGTTTATTGAAAGTGAAGTTGATTCATGATTCGCTGCATGAACAACCCGACCATCAGAATTTATTAGCGACCATTGCTCAATTATAGCAGCTGAAGAAACATTCAGTTGGTCATTTGCTGGATTTGGACCAACAGTGACTTCAATAGCGTTTTCTGCAATTCCAAGTCCTAAAAATTGATCACGGTACTCAATTACAGTAACCGTTTCTGTTCCCAAAGTAACCGAAGTTTTTATGACTAAAATAGGTTCTTTTTCTTCAACTGCGCGCCATTCGTATTCGTATGCAACGGGAATTGGCAATGGTAACCAAAAACCAGTTGTCCCTCCAAGTGCAAGGTAAATGGAATCGTTTTCCGTGATTTTATGTTTGATACGAAGCGCCGAGAACGAACCAAAAGGTGTCGTAATAGTTCCATATCCATCAACAACGCTAGCGCGCGAACGGTGTTGACGCCATTGAGCATTGTAAATTGGATTCATATCCAAAGCAGTGTACCCTCTCGAATTGTACGTGTCTCCAAAATTCAATGGCAGTGCGTATCTTTTCTCAATTGTATCTGACTTAACGGCTATTCCTTGTCCATTAATTAATAATTCAAATCCCACAGAATTTATTGCTGTTGCTGTTTTCTTGGTAAACATCGAAATGTCTTCAATGGAAACAGGCAAAGCAGTTGTTAATTGTGCCAACGGCAAATCGGTTGTTGATGCAAAATAAGTTGCTTTGTATGCAAGTGGCGCAAAAGAACCAAAAATTAGTTGCGAATACAATGCAGCACTAGTCATTGGTTTCGTTATGTAACCTTTTTGTCCTGTTGCTACAAGTGATGAAAAATTCCAAGTTGCATTTGCACCTGTTGTGCTGTAATCTATTGTTGGATCGGTTGTTGTTGAGATAACAAACGATTCATTTGCTCCAGAAAAATGTTGATCAGTTAATGTAATTTGACCGAAAGCAACTCCAGTTAAACTCAAAAGAAATAGTACAAGTAGTTTCATCATAAAGGTATATGACCCAAATATACTACTTTAAGCAATACCTTGTGTTAAAACAATTTACGAATAAAAAACTGACCGTTTAGCGGATAAGACGATTGTTTCCCTGCATAATAGTTTGTATTAAACGGTCGAATCACATCAACATTTACTTGACCTCCCAATAAAAGCGTGCGTCGAATAGCATACGAATAACTTAATCCCATTTCCATCGTGAGGCTTTTTGTATGTTGCAATGTCTCCACTTTTTGTTCGCGCGATACTATCAAATCGTTCGTAATTAAGGATGAACTACCAACATAGAACGATTGAATTCCAGGAGTAATATTGAACGATAATAAGTTATTATTCGGCAAAACAGCACCAATTGAAAGCGGAAAATCAAACGAATAAATTTGTTTTGCTTGCCCTAATTGATAGCTCGTAGCAGAAACTGGTTCGACCCATTGGATATTCGAAAGGAACTCCGTTCGCAATTGAATACCTGCTGTCAATTGCATACTATTGATTTGCTTATTCAAACCTGCGCCAAGCGAAACTTGATAAACTGTGTTATTCTTCCCGTTAACTTGATTTTGGTACGATCGACCAATACCAGTTCCTACTTGAACATAAAAAAGTTGTTCGTCTGAATATTTTTGAAGCGGTAATAATTGCTGAACATTCATTTTAGGTGTAATAGTCGCTAATTTCGAAGGAGCATCAACCACATTTGTTGAGCTTTCAATTGTTGATTGGTTGTTATCTTCCGTTAAATCAACCATCAAATGCTTGTCAACCTGTGCCACAACTGATTCATTTAATAGTTGTTGTTGTTGCACAAGTCGATCATTGCTTTCATTCGTAGATTTAGTTGTTGGTTGTGTATCTTTATGAAAAACGCTTGACTGTTGCGTGTATTTCGACGTGTTTTTAAGTGTATTAATATGTTTGCTATTATCGTTGTTTCCAGCTATCTTTTTTGGTTGCATTGTTGATTTTTCTTCATCGTTAACAACGAAAAGAGTTACACCCAACACCAGTAATGCTGCAGCTGTCCACCAAAATATTCCAGCTCTTCTCTTTTGTTTCTTTTCAGGCAAAAGCGCTTCCATTTCCTCCCAAAAACTGGGTTGAAAGTCAGATGACAGTTCCGTTGCATTGTGTGCTTCACGAAATAAATCATCCAATTCATTATCCGAATAGTTTTGAAACTCTTTCATAAGTTGAATTGTTTTTCGGTTTGTTGTTCCAACATGTGCAAGCGATCACGCAGTAATTTACGAGCAGTTGATAAGTGCCATTTTGACGTTCCTTCTGTAATTTCGAGTAACTCACCAATTTCACGGTGGTTGTAACCATCTATGACATAAAGCGTGAAAACATGAGCACTAATTGGTGGAATTGTTTTTAACAAGCCCATAATCTCGTTGTAGCTCAAGCTAGCATCAGCATCATTCACAGTAGGTTTCGCATGAAATTCGAGTGCGCTTTCTGAATCTTTATTGACAATTAGTTCTGCGTGATTTTTATTTCTTCGGTAATCATCAATTAAAGAATTAACAATAATGCGCTTTGCCCACGAATAAAAATTCAAATTATTGTGATCAACTGATTCCAATCCTTTGATAATTTTTAAGAATGCATTGTTCAATGCAAAGCGTGCATCTTCGTGATTTGAATTATAGGTCATGCACAAGCGAATGAATTGCTTGTAACAGATTTCATAGAGCGCTTTTTGTGCCCTTCTGTCCTGTTGCAAACATTGTTGTAATAATCCGCTTAAGTGAATTTGATCCATTTTCTTTAAATGCTTGTAAAAATTACTAAAAGTTTATCACTCACAGCAACCAATAACGAACTATCTTTGAAAAAGGTTGGTAAAAATAAAACAGATGTTACAATTAAATTTAATACGGCACGCGAAAACGGAACCGCAATCAAAAAGTGGTCGTGATTTTGACCGTGAACTATTGCCAAAAGGTCAGAAACAAAGTGCGTTATTAGCAGCATTTTTGAATGAATCAGCGGCAAACTTAGGTGATATAATCTGTTCAACTGCAGTACGAACAACTCAAACAAGTCGCATACTTTTTCCTGAACGGACACAAGGTATTGTTTTTTTGAAAGCTCTTTATTTAGCAGAAGCCGAGCAAATCAAACAACTTATAGCAAGTCAAACGACTTCAACCCTAACAATTATTGGTCATAATGAAGGTTTGTCTGATTTGGCATCACTGTTAATTGGAGAGCAAATTCACTTGCAAACAGCAGGTTTTATACAATTACAATTTGAATTAGAAAATTGGAACCAACTCATTCAAGGAACAGGTATAATTACGGCTCGTTTTCGTCCGGAGGTAGCGGTTTAACCGCGCTATCATTTTGCGATTTGTAATGATACACGATGTGTAATGCTTGTTGTTGGCGCTGTTCAATTTCTAACAATTGTTGGGCAAGTGCAGCCGCTTGTTGTTCGTTCCATATTCCTTCAAAATCGGGCGGTTCAATTCCCATTTCTTTTTCAATTTCATAGGTGTATTTTGGTCGAACTGGACCTAACTTTCGGTAAATGACAGCAAGTACTAAGCCTGTTAAAAATCCCGCAAAATGACCTTCCCAAGACACTTTTGTTTCTTGCGGGAAAATCCCCCATATCATACTACCATAAAACAAGGCTACACCTAATGATATCACTTGAAGCGGCCGGTAATTTCGGAAAAAGCCAGAAATAAATAGAAAGCCAAACAAGCCATAAATCACACCACTCATGCCAATGTGATAACCACCTGTTGGCGCGGCAAATAACCAAATAGTTAAACCCGACATGAGCCAAACCAAGGTGAAAACTTGAAGCGCAACCTCCCGGTAATAATAAATCAAAGCAGCAAGTAACACAAATGTGGGGAGTGAATTATTTAGGATGTGTCCGAAATCTGAGTTGTCGTGAATTAATGGCATAAAAACAATACCGTACCATTGCGACCAAGCATGCGGCTTTACTCCAAGTGAAATGATTGGTAAATCCGTCATTAACTCAGCTAAATACACCACCCACATAACCAAGAGTAACAGTATTGGATAAACGATTGCCTCCGCTGCTATTCCAAATGGGTGTTTTTTTTCGATCATATTGTTCTATAATCAAAAAACAAACCGAAAAATAAACGTGACAAAATGACGTAATTCCAATTAGTTTTCATTCGACTCCAGCGTTCATCACCCAATAATAGCCATAAGGACTATTTTCATCGTAGTAACAACCAACTCCAATAATATCAGATGTGGCATTGAACATATTTTCTTTGTGACCCGGACTATTGAACCATTGTTGATATACTCCCATATAGTCTGTACTTCCTGCAGCTATGTTTTCACAATTGGTAAAACCAGGATAAAATTGTTGAATGCGGTCAAATGTACTCATTGATTTCATCAACTTACCTTTTACTATATTGTGGGTGTCGTGGTTGAAATACCCTTCATTGGCCATGTCAGCTGCATGATAACGAGCAGCTTTCATTAATTGGCTATTGATCCGCAAGGGGTTTAATTTACGTTTGATTCGTTGTGTATTCAAATAGCTAATAAATTTTGTTTCCTGATTCGCAAATTGTGGAATAATTTCTTCTTTACCTGTAGGATTAATATGAAAAGCAATCACAGTTGTTTCAGGCAATAATTCAAATGACAATAAAAGTGCACTGCTAATTATTATTCCAATTTTCACTAACCTTTTCATGACCTTAAATTTTTATGTTCAATCATATAACGACAATTGGAGTTAATCGTAACAAAAAATATTTTGTAAATTGCAAAAAAATATGTGATGAAATTCTTGTTTTTAATAAGTCTTTTTGTGTTTGCAGGCTGTACAATGACCAAGCGGGTCCATCAACCAGGATATCATATTGATTGGAAAACGAAATCGATTAGAAACATAAATATTGTTAATCGTGGGCCATTAATGAATGAAACGACAACACAACATTCCATCACAACTTTGATCAAAAATGATGCTACAGCAACAGTTGACTCATCGATTTTAGCAACAAATGTGCTTGAAGAACAAGCACCAATAATAGTTGAGAACAAACAGTCAAGACATCATGCAACGCATCTAATTCAACCCAAAAAGATTGTACACGAAGTCGGGAAGCAAATCAGCACCATAAAATCAGCTGTGAAATCAACAAACAACCAATATATCGGTGCTTCACGGGCTGATTTATTGGTACGAGTCGGTTTAATATTATTATTAGTTGCGGCCGTAACAATTGGTATTGGATTACTTTTCTTTGTTTTTGGCGGAGAAGTTGGTTGGATTTTTGGCGTTATACTCACGTTAATTGGTGCAGGCGCTTTGATTGCTAGTCTATTGATATTATTATTTTCATTAATTGTTTTTTTAATTTTTGGTTAAAGGTTATGGTACAGATTAAAACACTTTTATTATTCGCATTTTTATTCATTTCATCCATGAGTTTTTCTCAAACGGATAGTAGCCAATTCAATGTGTACGATATCATTCACTTAAAAACGGGAGTTATCATGAAGGGAGAAATTCTTTCATTGGATTCGAATAGTGGTGTTATCGTTTTCAAGGATTTGTTCGGGCGCAAATATACGTTTGGTCGCGAGGAATACCAGTTTTTTGAAGAAAACGTTGTTGTTCCTATAAAAAAGAAGAAAAAAGCTGCGAAAATCTATGAAAGAAAAGACAACTCTTACGGTTTTAACGCAGGTTTTTCAGTAGAAATGATCAATTTAAACAGCAACTCTTTTCAACCTGATAGTTATTTTTTGAACCAACGCTCTTATTTGGGATTAACAAGTAACCTTTCTGTTTCCTTTGGGAAATATATTGGTCAACAACATTATTTCGGTGGAACTGCTGCGATGAACATCAATACAAATGATTATAAAATCGCCCAGTTCGGAGCACGCTATACGTATCATTACAAAGCTGAAAACAAAAACACGGTATTTTATTTACCAGTTGGACTTCAATACCAACACATTTCAACTGCCATTCCGTTTGATGTTAATGACACAATACAAGTAAATGGTGGTTGGATTTATCCGAAAGAAATTACAATTCCGTCTACTTTATCCAGTATACAACTGTCTTTTGGACAAGGCGTTACTTGGTATTTGGATAATTTGAAAGCGATCTCTTTGGAATTGAACCTAGCGAAAAGTCTTTTTTTATCGCACAAAATTGATCAAGTAGCTAACCATGGAACACCAAACATCTCGTTTTCAACGTTTACTTTTGGACTTGGTTTGTGGTATCATTTTTAGTTCATGAACAAACTAATAGCTTGTTTTCTTTTTATATTAGTTGGATGTACCGTTACTAAACGATTACATCAACCTGGTTATCATATTGAGTGGAAAAAAAACGTCTCTATTATCTTGAACGATAACAATTCACAATCATTGTTACCATCAAGTCTAGAATCAACTAATACAACCAATTTAACAGCAAAAGGAAGAGACAGCTTTTCACTTAATCAAGATTCGATAATTTTGACTGCTAGCTGTCAACAAATGATAAGTTTACCCAAACCAGTTCAAAAAACCAAACAGATATCAAGCAAAGAAAGACTAAAAAAAGTACCAGCAACATCAACTAATAAGTATAAATATAAACAGTTAGGTTTTTTTCATCCTAGTGCTGCACGAAGCGATTTGTTGGCTAAAAACGGGCTTATATTTTTGATATGTGGATTAGTTGCTATTGGTATTGCAACATTATTTATTGTAGTGATAGCTTTTGATTTTCTCGTGTTTATTGGATTTTTTATTTTTCTTTTAGGCGGAGTTATGATTGCATTAGTTGGATTATTTATGTTGTTGTTTTCACTACTTGTATATTTGACAATTGGCTAACGCAATACAACTTATAAAATAAAGTAAAAAAAAGAGCGGCTCAATGAACCGCTCTTATCATTTTGTAAAAGTTAATTATTTATTTCGATGCCATTTCAACAAACGTGTCGTAAGCAACTTCTTTGTTCGTTAATTTTACTGTGCTTTTAAAGAATTGCGTCAATTTATTTTCAGCTAACATATCATAAATACGTGTTGACTCTTCTTTGTTTGACAATGCTTTGATTGCTTGTTCAACCAATTCTTTGTCTTCTGGAGCTGGAATTCCATATTGTGCGTATTGATTTGCAATCAATCCTTTTGTGAACTCAATTGCTTCTTGTTGATCTAATTTCAAGTCGTTTGATTTGAAAATATGACCTTGAATCAATTGCCATTTCAAGTCTTTCGAATAGTTTTCGTAATCCGCTTCCACTTGTTCTTTCGTAACAGGTTTCTCATTTGACAATTGAATCCATCTTTTCAAAAATTCATTTGGCAATGCAACTGGCGTTTTTTCAACTAAGTCACGGTAAATAGATCTTGTCAATAAACGGTCTGAATCATTTGCAAACATTTGATCCAAATCAGCTGCAATACGCTCACGCAATGCTTTCTCTGAATCGATTGCTCCTTCGCCAAATAATTTATCAAACAATTCTTGGTTTAATTCAGCCAAATCCATGCGTTTGATATCGTTAATCGTCATTTGGTAGCTATCCGAATGGTTTGCCAACTCTTCTTCTTTGATACCTAACATTGCTGCTTTATCGCGGTCACCTCTTGTAATTGAAGAAGCTGAAATAGTGATTTTATCACCAACAACTTTTCCAACAAGCGATTTTTTCACTTTTTTGTCTTCTACAAACTCCATTGAAGTTGTCGAAGAGTGCATGATTCCGCCAGCTTTGATTGTTCCATCCTCGTTCAATTCAACAAATTGAGCAAGCACCATGTCAGTATCATTTACTGCATCAGCAGAAATAAGTTTTCCATAGCGACGACGTAAATCATCAATTTGCTTGTCAATTAAGGTATCATCAATTTTCACTTTGACGTAATCGTATTTTGATTTCGCGCCTAATTCCAATTGAATCGCTGGAGAATAACCAATTTCGTACGTAAATTCAAAGTCAGCAGGATTATCAAAATCGCCTTTTACTTCTGAACCTTGTTGTGGAATTGGATTTCCTAAGATGTCCAATTTGTTTTCACTCACGTGTTGGTACAAAGCATCTGAAACCAATTTATTGATTTCTTCGGCCAAAACACCTTTACCATATTGTTTTTGAATCAGTCCCATTGGAACTTTCCCAGGACGAAATCCAGGTACTTTAGCTTGTTTACGGTATTTCTCCAAAGATGCATTTACTTTACCTTGGTAATCTGCAGGAGAAACATTCACTGTTAAAATGGCTGTTTCAGCATTAACTTCTTGACGAGTTACGTTCATTCCTTTTTATTTTGATAAGTTGTGTATAAACAAAAAATGGTCTCCATTGATAAACAACGAGACCATCTGAAGTGCGGATGGAGGGACTCGAACCCGCATACCTCTCGGCACTAGATCCTAAGTCTAGCGTGTCTACCAATTTCACCACATCCGCATATTAAGAAGCACTCAAGGTACTTAATAACGTTATTTCAATTTCTCAAACCGTCTCGTTCGACCAATCTTTTGAGGGTCACAAAATTACTCTTTTTTTCTATTAGTGCAACTTTCAGTCTAATAAATTTGAAAAAAAGTCAGTTTTGAGCAGTTTTCAATTATCGTTTCAAAAAAAGTTCAAGCATTGGCTTACCGATCATTGCATTTGGACGCTGCACATCTAGTATATGAACCAATGTTGCAGCAATGTCCGTTATGGAATAAGGCGTAAACACATCTTGTTGGGGAATATCTTTTCCATAAAACAAAACAGGAACATGTGTGTCATAATTGAAGGCCGAACCGTGACTTGTTCCTTTGTGCGCCCCTGGCGTGTCTGTTGATTTGGGTAAAAATCCTGGTTGCAAAATAAAAATCAAATCCCCACTGCGTTCTGGATCATATCCCGCTTGCATCATTTCTGCCCAATTATTGACTGGAGCTTGCTGTAATTCTACTTTCGTTAACACTAATTTCGTTTCACTCCATTGACCGATTGCTGTTTTTAGTGTATTTAAGTAATTATTCGTCAAGGGCGTATTTAAAAATTCTTTCTTGAGATAAATATTTGCATTTTCAATGCGATCGACCACATCAACTTGATAGGTTTGCAATGATAAATCACGCAACCCCTTTTCTTTGTCTGCTAAAAACAAATATCCTCCAGGCAATTGATGGTCTATCAATAATTCTGGGACAGGAACTACGGCGTGATCGGCAGTTAGGAATACAACATAATTACCATTCCCTACTTGTTTGTCAAGCGTTGTTAAAAGTCGTGCAATTTCATTATCCAAACGAAAGTACATGTCTTCCATTTCTAGCGAATACGGACCAAATGCATGGCCAGCGATATCTGGTGTCGAATAACTTATTGTTAAAAAGTCAGTAGTTGTATGTTTTCCTAAGTTTTCTGCATTCATTGCAGCAACTGCAAAGTCGGTTAAATACGTGTTTGCTTCAGGAAAAGCTGTGAAATTCGTTAATTGTTGGTCAAAAGGTAACTCCGACAACGTATACGGGAAAATCGGTTTCGTTTTGCCAGCAATCAAGACTTCGTATGGTGAATCATCCATTTTTAGGTAGTAATAACACGCTGAATCTTTTAATAAATTCCAGGGTTTAGCTAAGTAAGAACCAATTGGGTGCTGCGCTGAAAAATCGGTCACCCAAGTTGGAAGAGATTTAAAATAAAAAGAACTAGAAATAAATTTTCCGGTACTATAGTCGTACCAATAAGCGCCGTTTGCTAAATGTCCTGCAGGTAAAATTGCACCGCGGTCTTTGAGAGAAACCCCAATAACTTTCGACGATGGATAGGTCAAACGCAATTGATCGGTTATCGTATTGGCGCGTAAAAAATGAGGCGAGCAAAGTCCATCAACCGATTGTGTTCCCAAGGCAGTAACACTCGTATCGTCTACACAATTAACGCCACGATTATACGATCTGTGAAACCAATCGTTTCCAATAATTCCATGATTTGACGGTGTTGTACCTGTGTAAATGGAAGCATGACCTGGTCCAGTAAATGTTGGAACATAGTTGTACGTGACATTACGAAAATGAGAACCTTTGTCCATTAATCGCTTGAAACCACCTTTGCCGAAATTGGGATAAAAGCGGTATAGATAATCGTAGCACATTTGATCAATGACAATACCGACAACTAATTTTGGCGCGTCTTTTTGTGAAAAAACGGATTGAGTTGTCCAACAAAGGAAAAGCAGTACAAGTAATTTCAATTTCATGCCTTAAAATTTAGGAACAAAGCTACGACTGAAAACTAAAAATAACGAACTTTGTATGGAAAATTAATGAAATGCTCGGATTAAAAATGCCAACTGACCCACGTTGGGTGAATATTGTCGAAAAAAACATTGCTGAAATATTGACGGACCATGCATTCTGCGAACAAAAAGCTGCAAGTAATGCCATTTCAATCATCGTTCAATATCCGCAATATCCTGACATGGTGAAAGCAATGACTGAAATCTGTCAAGAAGAAATGGAGCATTTTGGGTTGGTTCATGATAAAATTTTGGAACGCGGTTATTCGCTTGGCTTTGAGCGAAAAGATCCTTATGTTCACGATTTATTAGTTTTTGTGAAATCAGCTCACTCTGGTAACCCAAAGATATCGTACATGGTCAATCAGTTGTTGTTTGCTGCGATGATTGAAGCACGAAGTTGCGAACGATTCAAATTATTATCGGAGGAAATTAACGACAAGGATTTGCAAGATTTTTACCGCAATTTAATGGAAAGTGAAGCGCGACATTATGTCACATTTTTGAATTTTGCGCGTAAATATGGAACAGGAATCGATGTTGATAAACGCTGGCAAGCATTTCTTGACTTCGAAGCAAGCTTAATGGAAAAATATGGAAAAGAAGAAACCATTCACGGTTAATCCTTTTTCACAAATTTCACTATCGCCGATTGCTTATTCTGAGTAACTTGTACGAAATAAACACCCGCAACTAAATCACTCACAGCTAATTCGTGTGTTGAAAGTCGCCTGAAATCAACTGTTTTTCCTTGTGCATTGATCACGTTGATTTCAGCAGCGTCATTAATGCCTTCAATTATTAATTTGTCACTCGTCGGATTGGGTGAAATGGCTATTTTAGGTAGTATCACATCTGAAACAGCTAAATCCAACGGACAAGGTGTGACATCTTGCATTGGGAAATACATTGCATTATCGATACTCATACACGTCAATTCAACTCTGTATTGTGAAATATTGAAATAAGGCTCTAATAAAAATCCTTGTATGTTGCCAATTCCTTCTACCCAATTTTCATTGATGCGTTTGTGTGGATTTCCGTTTATGAAGATCGTATCCACATAATAAATAGAATAATCTGGTAAAAACATTCCTTCTCCGTAGAAATGTTCAAAATAAACTTGCGGAATGGTATCTCCTACCTCGACTGAAAAATCATACAATAAATACTGATTCGTTGAATCCTTCGGAACAAAATATACTTTTCTGTTTTCTGAACGATAAGCGCCATGATATACTTGCTCAGGGCAACGTATTACTTTTTTGTACGAATTATTCCCTATCAATGTATCACTTCCGTCAACACAAAAATTTGACACCTCCATTAATTGATACGGCCAACCTATTTGACCAAAAGGCAACTCTTGATAAAACGAATTGACAAAAACCACATTACTATCTGGAAACGAAGTAGATTGTGCTTCAAGAAGGAAAGGAAAAAAGACTAAAAGGAATAGAATCAATTTCATGTGAGGAATTTGAATTAAAAGTACTGCTTTTCATGGAAAACACACCTACAAATGAACCAAAATTGATGAAAATTGTACTTTAGTAGTATGAAAGGATTATTCGTTTTTATTTCGTGTTTGTTACTGCATGTTAGTTTTGCGCAAGTAACTGTTATTCGTGATCCACTTGCCTGTGCATATGGACTGAAAAACAAGGATAACCAATGGGTGGTTCCTGCTCAATATCAACAATTGCTTTTGCTAGATAATAATATGTATGCCTGTCAACTTGCTGAAAAGTGGGGAATAGTGACGAGTAAAGGCAAAACATTGCTTGATCCAGTTCACGACAATGTAAGTATTTTCTTTCCCGGTAAATATTTGGTAACCAAAACTGATTATTCCTCTAACAATCAACTGCGAAAAGTGGGATTAATCGATACAACAGGCAAATGGTTTTTTCCGCAAGAATATGCTAGTATCCTTCGCATGCAAAACTTATCCTTTTGTTTGGTTAAATCGAAAGAAATTTCACAAACCCAGACAGCTTATCAAACTAGTTTTGCTGATGAAGACGGAACAATTCTTTTCCCCTTTGTTGATGGTTATATTTTATCCGCTTTCTATCAAAAGCCGACATATTTAATTGGAAGTAGCACAATCGGCACATACACTGTTTCAGGAAATGTGCGCATAATAAACGACCAAGGAGCATACCTTTCTGATAGTACCTATGATATGGGAATGGTATGTGGGAATAAATTTATCGTTACACGAAAAGGGAAATACGGATTGTTAGATTCGATAGGAAACACCTTGATTGCCCCATCATTCTATCTCGATGTGCAAACGTACGATTATCAAAATCCATTGATTTGTTTGCACGGTCATCATCAAGTACAATTTTTTGTAAATAATTTACGGGGAGTAATCAATGGCGATTGGAAAGTAATTATCCCGCCTAATTATACTTCGTTGGACCCCATAAACAACAGCTTCAACACGTTTACCAAAGGTCGGTACATCGGTAAAGATGCAAAGACAAAAAAATACCAGTTATTGTCTGAAACAGGTGAACTGATGTTTCAAGCGGATAGTATTTATACAAAAGCAATCCCCATTCCTAAAAGCAATTATTACGAACAAGATAAATACATCGTTTACTATGTTTATTGCAGCGACAATTTCGGAAAGAAAAAATGGGGCGTTATTGATGGTGGAGGAATAGTATTAATTGACGGTTACGATAAAATCATGCTCAACAATCAATCGAAAGCATTTTGTATTACTGCCAAAGGAACGCAGGCACCTGATATAACCATGATTGATTTGACGAAAATGAGTTCTTTCAGAAAAGAAACGCTTCATTTTTATCGAAAAATAGACAGTTTGTATTTGTTCAAACACGCAGGCAACATCTATCCACTTGTTTATGCTGCGCAAACAAACGATTGGGAATTGGATCTCTATTCCGAGCGCGTACCTTTTGAGTTTGGAAATTACACGATTATCAATGGAAATTACAATGCTTATATCATCAATAATAAATCGCAAGAAATCGAAAAAGTCACGCGAATAGACCAACATAGTGGAAAGTATCCTGTAATTTATAAAACAGAAAGCATGAACCTGTTGCACCCAACAAAAGGAAAATTGTTTCGTCCAGATTTACAGCAAGTAAACCAGCAATTTGCCAGTGAAAACAGGATTTGGGGACAACAAACAAATGGAATTTGGAAGATTTATGATACATTAGGAAAAGCAAGCTCACCGATTGAATTCAATGCGATATCCTATTATTGGGACACGATGATTGTGCAAAGCAATTACAAAAAAGGATTGTTAGATGAACAATTGAATTGGTTAGCTCCTCCAATTTACAACGATTTATTTATTGTTTCGAAAAACAACTTTGTGGGAATTACTCCCGGAAATCATGTAACAGTTATTAATTCGCTTTTAAAACGCAAATTAGACACAACCTACAACAGCTTCACACCACTAGTTCATCAACCAAGCACCAACACCTTTTATTTTTCTTTGAAAAAAAATGGCGTGACATCACTATTTGATCAACATTTAAACCCCGTTAAAGCAACTGAAAAAGAACTGTTAACAGGCTTTTGGACCAATCCACTAGCGCAAAACATGTATCACCTTTACGTGACTATGCCAAACGAAAATACCTATTTATCGAGTAGTCATACTAATTTGATTTATCCAGTTGTTTATCCGTTTTACCAACAAAACTTGATGCAATACAATCTGTTCGTGAAAGATGGAATTAGAGGTGCTGGAAATAACGGTCTTTACCAATTCAAAGCAACGCCAATTGCTAGTAATCGATTGAGTTTGACTATTGAACAACAAAGAAGAAGTCGCATTGATACGGACGATGTAAAATTTCATGATAAAGCGCCAGCACCCGTGTCAGAATTCTTTTTTGAAACGACCAATTGGTTGTTGGTCAAAGATGAATGGCGGAAAATCAACTTTCATGACTTGTTTCAGCCAAAAAATCAGCAGTACCAAGCGGCAGTTTTATCGGCTATTGAACAACAGCCATCATTGAAAATCAATTGCAACGAGCCGACCGCTTTGTTTGAAGGCGCACGCTATTTCAGTTGGACAGCAAACGGCGTGATTATCTATTTTTTTTCCGGTGAGTATCAAGCATTCCAAATCACATTGACGAAAGAAGATTTACAAAAAATTCCAAGTGCAAAATGGGTGGTAGCGTATTTATAAAAAAAGAGCGACAATTAAATTACCGCTCTTTTCCTTATCAATTTTGAACTAATTATTTTCTTTCAACCAATCTGATTTCAACACGTCGGTTTAATTTTCTTCCTTCTTTTGTTTTATTCGTTGCTACAGGATTTTTAGGTCCGTGATAACTTACCACAAAATCAGATTCTTTCACACCTACGGTTTTTAAATATCTTTTAACTGCTTTCGCACGTTTCGAAGACAACTTTACGTTATATGAAACAGAACCTGTAATATCGGTGTATCCGTCAACGTAAACTTGAAATTGCGGATAACTTTTCAAGAAATCGGCAACATCATTTAACTGCGCATAATAGTCAGTTTTTAATTCGTGGGAATCAAAGTCAAACAAAATTGGATCAGGAATATGCGCACGTAAAAACTCTGCTAAAGTTTGAGGATCAAGCATATTTCCGTTCACATTGATAAAACTACTTACAGGAATATTGAATTGATTTTCAAACTGCTTAAATTGTGCCATCAACTCTTCCTGAGACAAATTCATTTTATTTAATGTAAGCGCAATGAATTGATTTTTAGCTGAATCATTCCAAAGAGCATCGATAGCTTTTAATTCGTTGGTTAAACGATCTGATTTTGTGTAATTAGCAGTAATTATAGCAACAGATTGTTTTGCCGCTTGTTGATGTTGCGGAGATAAGGTTGCTAATTTCGCATTTAATTCAGCTAATAACTGAGCACGTTTTACAGGGTCTTTTTCAGCTTGTATGGCTTCAGTTATCGCTTTTATCTCAGCGATAAGTAATTTTGCGGTCAATGGATTTAAACTTGCATCGTTAGCAAAAGATGTTGTTAAATCTTGAACTAAACGATCAAATTGAGCTTCGTTTTGTTGAGATAAAGCCAATAATTGATTTTGAATTTCAAACTGTTGGTCGCGCTTAATGTTATCAAATAAGACGCGTGCCATTTCTGATTTTACAGCATCGTTTTCTGGCGAAGGTGTTAATTTCAACAATTCAGAATACGTTACTTTTGAAGCTTGAGACAATTCGTTCAACACAATGTTTTGACGTTCAACTAAACTATTTCTAGCAGCTAATTTAGTTGATAACTCATTCAACGAAACTTGATTGGTGCTTACTAAACCTGCTTGATAATCATTCATCGATTGTTTCAACAAAAGCAACAAACTATCTTGTTTTTCTTTGTCAAGTTCGTTCACGATTAAATCAGTTATTGATTCCATCTTCGTTAAAAACACACTTGATTTAGCATAATCAATCTGTTTGTCAGCTAAAACTTGTGTTTGAATGTTCTGATTGAATTCATCAATAAAACTGCGTAACTCGTTGTTAGAGCTTGTTACATTTGCAGCAATTGTTTTGGATTCAATGGATAAATCTTTTAAAACTGCCACTGATAAATCGAGCATCATCGATGAAGTTGAAAGTTGTTCTATTTTTTCAATAACATTAGATAAATCAGTTGCTTTTTCACTTCCCAAATTTGCAGCTAAGACCGCAGCAGATGAATCAATTGATTTTGATTTTGATTGAATAAAAAAGAAACTATCATCGGTGTTACCAGCATCATTTCGATTGGAAGAGAAAAACCCAGATACATCATCGATAAAATGCATGTCTAAATCATCGAACTTCGAATTGATTGGTTCATTTATATGATTCAATTGATTATTTGAAAACATGTAAATATCCATCCCTCCAAAACCACCTTCTCTGTTGGAAGTGACATAAAAATCGCCTTCGTTTATGCAAGGGAAATGTTCGTTTGCTGGCGAATTTATCAATCGTTCGTTTCTTAAGTCAGAAAATGACTTTCCATCAAAATTCATCGAGTAAATATCAAATCCACCCAATCCACCTGGCATATCAGACGAAAAATAAAATCGTTTAGTTAGAGCATCAAAAAATGGATGCATGACACTATACTGATCCGAGTTAAGTGTAAATGGCATTGGTTCAGACCAACCATTTTCAGTCATTACTAAATAGAACACACCCATCATTGTTCCATTTAATTCACTAGAATTGTTGGAGAAAAAAATGGACGTTCCTTCTAAATTAGGTGCAATTGGACCATCATAATACAATGAACTAATCAAGTTTTGACTTTGATTTTCTTTACTGAATAGTTTCGCATCGACTAACTTGCACGATAACACTTCGTAAATATCTGTGTACGGTTTTTTCGCTAGTTCGTCAAAACGAATAGTACTATCTAATTCACGTGATGCAGAAATAACAAACAACTGCTCTCCAACTTTGCGCACACCGAAATCATCGTACTTTGTGTTAAAACAAGCAGGAAAAATAGTGTGCTTCAACTCTTGTGAAAAAGCTGAAAAAGCAATCAAATAAACAATACCGAAAGTAAAAATATTCTTAATCATATTTTGTCTCTCCGATTAATTAAAGAAACGAGGACCTTGGAATTTACTCGCGCTTTTTTGATTGAATTTCAAACGTAAAACTAATTCATGACCTTGCGTTGAAATACGATTCAAGGTTGTTGTAGGATATGAATATGAATATCCTACGTACATTTTTTTACTCAACTCTAACCCCAACATAACTCCAATATTACTGTTAAGTTGGTACATTACACCAAAGTCAATTGTTTTATTATAAGTAAACATTGCATTTACATCGATGTAAAGTGGATTTGATTTCAGGTAACGCACGACCAAACTTGGTCGAAAATTCATGCGGTTATTTAATACCAAATCAGCTCCAACATAGCTCAAAACAGATCTATTTTGAACATAATCAGTAACGGTGTATTGGTTGTATCGCGTAACTCCAACACGCGGTTGCGCAACTCCAAAATATAATTTTTTGGAATAAAACAATGCACCCCAACCAGCATCAAATAATGTACCTGAAGCAAGACCTGCTGTCATATGCGGGTCGTTTTGTTGCGTTGTGCTTAATGACGGCAAATCAACATTAACCGATGAAGCAATTCCTCTCAATCCAATTGACATTTTCCAAGTATTTGATAATTTCAAATGATAGGAAAAATCAACTGAACCGCGCGTAGTTTTAGTTGGCCCTATTTGGTCAACCAACGCAGTTGTTGCAAAACCAATGTTTTGAAATAAACGAAAGTTACCAGAAGCTGTTATTGTTCGTGGAGCACCAGTAAAACCTACTAATGAACGAGAAGCTAAAACAGAAACATCATCATAGCTGTTAGCCCCTGCTTGTGCAGGGTTTAACAACAAAGAGTTAAATTGATTTTGACGAAAGCTAGGGTCAGCTTGACCAATTATCATAGTTGTACTACAGCTTGTAATCGCAACTAATAAAATATATTTAAACATTTTCATGACTTTAAATTTTAATTTAATCGATTAATGAACACGGTTAATGTATACGAATCCTTGTTTAGTTAACGATCCATCTAATATTAACACGTAGAAATAAGTATCATCTTGTAACGGTAATCCATCAACTGATGAAGTTCCATTCCAATCATTTTGATACGCTGCATTTTTGTAAACGCTATTTCCGTATCGATTAAATATTTCAATCTCAATTTTTGAATAGTTATCCATTCCAGGTATCACGAACAAATCATTAATGTTGTCACCATCAGGAGTAAATCCGTCTGGAACTTCAACAGTCGTTGTATTTACACTTTCATCACAAGCATCATCGATTCCATCAAAGTCATCATCTATTCCACTTAATAATGAAGTAATAAATACAGAAGATTCAGTTTTATTACCATGAATATCAGTTATTGTTACAAACACTTCTGTTTGACCTAAATTAGAACAATCGAATGTGTATTGTGATAAAATGATTGATGCAATTCCACAATTATCAAATGATCCATTATCTACATCTGCAACTGTAATTGCAACTGGTCCATTTGGAGATAATGTTATTGTGAAATCGTTTAATACCGCTGTTGGTTTGATCGAATCATAAACAGAAACTAATTGTGTAGCCGTTGAAACATTTCCACTTCCATCAACAATTGTCCAAGTTACAGTAGTTGAACCGTAATTGAAAATAGCAGGTGCATTGTTAGTAATATTAGCAATAGAGCAATTGTCTGATGTTACAGGCGTTCCTAACACAAGATTATCAACTTGACAATTTGCATTTGAATATGTAATAATATCTGTTGGAGCAAAAATAACCGGTGCAATGTTATCAACCACTGTTACTAATTGTGTCGCACTTGCACTATTTCCTGCAGCATCTGTTATTGTCCAGGTTACCGTTGTATTTCCAAGTGGGAAAATGTTCGGTGCATCATTTGAAATAGAAGCTATTGAACAGTTATCAAACGTTACTGGTATTCCTAATGCAACATTATAAGCGGAACAACCATTATTAGTATTCACTATCAAAGCGATAGGCGCTGTAATTGTTGGATTAACGTTATCTACAACTGTAACAGTTTGAATTGCTGTTTTCACATTTCCACTTCCGTCTGTTACTGTCCAAGTTATTGTTGTTGTACCCAAAGCAAATATTGCAGGAGCGTTGTTTGTTACCGAAGCAACCGTACAGTTATCAGCAGTTACTGGTGTACCTAAAGCAACACCTGTTGCAGCACAACTTGCATTTGCATTTAAAGTGATATTTGCTGGTGCAGTTATCGTTGGTAATGTTACATCCGTTACTGTCACTAATTGCGTAGCTGTTTGCACATTTCCACTTCCATCTGTTACTGTCCAAGTCACTGTTGTATTTCCTAATGGGAATGCAACAGGCGCATTGTTTGTTACCGTAGCAACCGAACAGTTATCAGCTGTAATTGGATTTCCTAAAACAACACCCGTTGCAGTACATCCTGTATTTGTTGTCACTGCAAGATTTGCTGGTGGAACAATTGTTGGTAATGCAACATCATTAACAGTTACTGTTTGTGTAGCTGTAGCAGTGTTTCCACTTCCATCTTTCACTGTCCACGTTACCGTTGTTGTTCCTAATGGGAACACAGTTGGTGCGTTGTTTGTCAATTGAGCAATCGAACAGTTGTCTGCAGTAACTGGCGAACCTAATGCAACATTGAATGCTGCACAACCGCTGTTTGCATTAACGATAACGTTTGCAGGAGGAGTAATTGTTGGATTTGTATTATCAATTACCGTAACCGTTTGTGTAGCTGTTTTCACATTTCCACTTCCGTCTGTTACTGTCCAAGTTATTGTTGTTGTACCCAAAGCAAATGTTGCAGGTGCATTGTTTGTTACCGAAGCAACCGAACAGTTGTCAGCAGTTACTGGTGTACCTAACACAACACCTGTTGCAACACAACTTGCATTTGCATTTAAAGTGATATTTGCTGGTGCAGTTATCGTTGGTAACGTTACATCCGTAACAGTTACTAATTGCGTAGCTGTTTTGATATTTCCACTTCCATCAGTTACTGTCCATGTTACAGTTGTATTTCCTAATGGGAATGCAACAGGCGCATTGTTTGTTACCGTAGCAACAGAACAGTTATCAGCTGTAATTGGATTTCCTAAAACAACACCCGTTGCAGTACATCCTGTATTTGTTGTCACTGCAAGATTTGCTGGTGGAACAATTGTCGGTAATGCAACATCATTAACAGTTACTGTTTGTGTAGCTGTAGCGGTGTTACCACTTCCATCTTTCACTGTCCACGTAACTGTTGTTGTTCCTAATGGGAACACAGTTGGTGCGTTGTTTGTCAATTGAGCAATCGAACAGTTGTCTGCAGTAACCGGCGAACCTAATGCAACATTGAATGCTGCACAAGCGCTATTTGCATTTACGATTACGTTTGCAGGAGGAGTAATTGTTGGATTTGTATTGTCAATAACAGTTACCGTTTGTGTAGCTGTTTTCACATTTCCACTTCCGTCTGTTACTGTCCAAGTTATTGTTGTAGTTCCCAAAGCAAAAGTTGCAGGAGCGTTGTTCGTTACCGAAGCAACTGAACAGTTGTCAGCAGTTACTGGTGTACCTAAAGCAACACCTGTTGCAACACAACTTGCATTTGCATTTAAAGTGATATTTGCTGGTGCAGTTATCGTTGGTAATGTTACATCCGTAACAGTTACTAATTGCGTAGCTGTTTGAACATTACCACTACCATCTGTTACTGTCCAAGTCACTGTTGTATTTCCTAATGGGAATGCAACAGGAGCATTGTTTGTTACCGTAGCAACCGAACAGTTATCAGCTGTAATTGGATTTCCTAAAACAACACCTGTAGCAGTACATCCTGTATTTGTTGTCACTGCAAGATTTGCTGGTGGAACAATTGTCGGTAATGCAACATCATTAACCGTTACCGTTTGTGTAGCTGTTGCGGTATTTCCACTTCCATCTTTCACTGTCCACGTTACCGTTGTTGTTCCTAATGGGAACACAGTTGGTGCGTTGTTTGTCAATTGAGCAATCGAACAGTTGTCTGCAGTAACTGGCGTACCTAATGCAACATTGAATGCTGCACAAGCGCTGTTTGCATTTACGATAACGTTTGCAGGCGGAGTAATTGTTGGATTTGTATTGTCAATAACAGTTACCGTTTGTGTAGCTGTTTTCACATTTCCACTTCCGTCTGTTACTGTCCAAGTTATTGTTGTAGTTCCCAAAGCAAATGTTGCAGGAGCATTGTTCGTTACCGAAGCAACTGAACAGTTGTCAGCAGTGACTGGTGTGCCTAAAGCAACACCTGTTGCAACACAACTTGCATTTGCATTTAAAGTGATATTTGCTGGTGCAGTTATCGTTGGTAATGTTACATCCGTAACAGTTACTAATTGCGTAGCTGTTTGCACATTACCACTACCATCTGTTATCGTCCAAGTCACTGTTGTATTTCCTAATGGGAATGCAACAGGCGCATCGTTTGTTACAGAAACAATAGAACAATTATCGTTAGTTGTTGGATTTCCTAAAACAACACCTGTAGCAGTACAACCTGTATTTGTTGTCACTGCAAGATTTGCTGGTGGAACAATTGTCGGTAATGCAACATCATTAACCGTTACAGTTTGTGTAGCTGTTGCTGCGTTACCACTTCCATCTTTCACTGTCCATGTTACTGTTGTTGTACCTAATGGGAACACAGTTGGTGCGTTGTTTGTCAATTGAGCAATCGAACAGTTGTCTGCAGTAACCGGCGAACCTAATGCAACATTGTATGCTGCACAAGCGCTGTTTGCATTAACGATTACGTTTGCAGGAGGAGTAATTGTAGGATTTGTACTGTCAATGACAGTTACAGTTTGTGTAGCTGTTTTCACATTTCCACTTCCGTCTGTTACTGTCCAAGTTATTGTTGTTGTACCCAATGCAAATGTTGCAGGAGCATTGTTCGTTACCGAAGCAACTGAACAGTTGTCAGCAGTGACTGGTGTACCTAAAGCAACACCTGTTGCAACACAACTTGCATTTGCATTTAAAGTAATATTTGCTGGTGCAGTTATCGTTGGTAATGTTACATCCGTAACAGTTACTAATTGCGAAGCAGTTTGCATATTACCACTACCATCTGTTATCGTCCATGTTACAGTTGTATTTCCTAATGGGAATGCAACAGGCGCATCGTTTGTTACAGAAGCAATAGAACAATTATCGAAAGTTGTTGGATTTCCTAAAACAACATTTGTTGCAGTACAATTTGCATTAGCATTTAAAGAAAGATTTGCTGGTGCAACAATTGTCGGTAATGTTACATCATTAACAGTTACCGTTTGTGTAGTTGATGCCGTATTACCACTTCCATCTGTTACCGTCCATGTTACTATTGTTGTTCCTAATGGGAACACCGTTGGTGCGTTATTAGTTATTTGTGCAACAGAGCAGTTGTCAGCAGTAATTGGTGTTCCAAGTACGACATTGAATGCTGCACAAGCGCTGTTTGCATCAACAACAACATCATTTGGAGCAGTGATTGTAGGATTAATATTATCTATAACTGTAACTAGTTGTGTTGCTGTTTTCACATTTCCACTTCCGTCTGTTACTGTCCATGTTACAGTTGTAGTTCCCAAAGCAAATGTTGCTGGTGCATCATTTGTGATTGATGCAACTGAACAGTTGTCAGCTGTTATTGGTGTGCCTAAAACAACACCTGTAGCGATACAACTAGTATTTGCATTTGCAGTAACGTTAGCTGGAGCAGTTATAGTTGGTAAAATCAAATCAACTATTGTAACATTTTGTGTTGCAGTTGAACTGTTTCCACTAATATCAGTAACCGTCCAAGTAACAACCGTTGTACCTAAAGCAAAGGTAGCAGGCGCGTTATTTGTAATAGTATCTATTGCACAGTTATCAAATGCAACAGGTGTTCCTAAATTAACAGCAGAAATTGTACATCCATTCACGATCGATTCAGTTACATCTGTTGGAGGTACGATTGTTGGATTTACATCTTCAATGACAATTACATTAGTTGTACAAGAAACTGCATTATTAGATGCATCTGTTATTGTATATGTAAGTTCATTTGTGCCAGCATAGAAGTTAAACCCACTCGCATCATTAATTCCTGAAGTAATACTTCCTGCAGAATTCATTACAGACCATGTAATATTGAAAGGACAATTTCCTGCAGCCATTACTGGTGTTAAACTATTTGCTGAAGAGATCCAGTCACAACCAGTTGGAATCGTAGTGTTTTGTGTTACACTAGCTGGACAAACAATAATTGGATTACTTGAATTTGCTACAGTAATAACAAATGAACAAGTAGCCGTATTGTTTGAAGCATCAACTGCTTGATAAGTTACAGTGTAAGTTCCTGCGGTCAAATTAGCACCCGGAGCTGGACCACTTGTTTGAGTAATTGTTGGTGTAGAACAGTTGTCCGAAGCTGTTGGAACAGTCCATGTTGGTCCATTTCCACAGTTTGAATAAACACCTACACTAATATCTGATGGACAGCTATTAAATGTTGGCGCTTCATTATCCACAACGTGAATTGCAACAGTACAAGTTGAAACATTTCCAGAAGCATCAGTTGCAGTCCAAATAACATTTGTTGTTCCTACTGGGAATACACTTCCCGCTAAACTTGTATTTGATGCACTCGCTTGATAATTATGTGTTAATGATGCGATTGTACAATTATCCGTTGCTGAAATATTAAATTCATTTCCAACAGCAGTATATTCACAAGTACCAACTGTATTGTTTCTATTAATCGGATTTGCTGGGCAATTGATAACAGGTCCTTGATTATCAATAACTGTTACAGTTTGCGTAGCAGTTTTGATATTTCCACTTCCATCTGTTACAGTCCAAGTCACAGTAGTTATTCCTAGAGGGAATGAACTTGGAGCATTGTTTGTCACAGATGCAACAGAACAATTGTCAGCTGTAACAGGAGTTCCTAAAGAAAGACCAATTGCTTGACATGTACTATTTGATGGAGTTGTAATATTTGCAGGTGCTGTAATTGTTGGTAATGTATTGTCAATTACAGTTATTTGTGTTGAACAAGTAGCTGTTACATTGATATTATCAGTAACAGTATAAGTTAATGTACTTGTACCTTTTTGGAAATTATATCCTGTAGCATTATTCAAGCCTGTATTTACAGTAGCGTCTGGATTAGTAACTGACCAATTTAACGTAATACAATTACCCATTGCTTGAATTGGATTAACAACTGTTCCAGAAGTCCAAACACATGAATTAGCATCTGTTGATTGATTTGTTATTGTATTAGGACAAACAACTACTGGAGCTGTTGAATTAATTACATTGATAACAAATGAACAAGTAGCCGCATTTCCTGCAGCATCCAATGCTGTATAAACAACCGTATAAGAACCAACTGCTAATAAAGCCGTTGATGATGGTCCGCTTGTTTGAGTTAAGGAAACAACACCACAGTTATCTGTCGCTTGTGGAGCCTCCCAATTCGGATTAGATCCACACGAATATTGACCAATTGTCAATGTTAACCCAGAAGCACAATTCACCATTGTAGGCGCTTGATTATCTACAACCGTAATTGTTTCGGTACACGTTGATGTGTTTCCAGCACTATCAGTTGCGGTCCAAGTAATAACAGTCGTTCCAACTGGAAGTGTTGCCCCAGCTAGACTTGTATTAGAAGTCCATGAAGAATAATTATGAGTAATTGTTGCTTGATTACAATTATCAGCTGCAGTTGGATTAAATTCAGTTCCTTGAACAATATAACCACAAACTCCAGGAGTATTGTTTTTAGTAATAACCGCAGCTGGACATGAAATAATTGGCGCAGTAACATCATTTACAACAACATTTTGAATTGCAGTTGTGACATTTCCAGCAGCATCAATGACTGTCCAAGTTACAGGTGTTGTTCCAACTGAATAACTTGTTGGAGCATTATTGATTACTGTTACAACTTGACAGTTATCAGCTGTAACAGGTGTTCCTAAAATCACATTGGTTGCAGTACATGACGCATTTGCATTTACAGTAACCGTTGGTGGTGTTGTAATTGTTGGCGGCGTATTATCAACTACTCTTACAGATTGATTCGCTTGAATTGAATTACCACTGTTATCAGTAATCGTCCAAATGATTGAGGAATACCCAAGAGGGAAAGTAGTTGGTCCGTTATTAACAACCGATGCAATCGTACAGTTGTCATTTGTAATTAAACCAAAATTAATAGCTGAATTTAACGCACCACAATTTGCATCAGCGTTTACAGTAACTAATGGTGGTAATGAGACAGTTGGATCAGTATTATCAACAACCGTTACTGTTTGTGTTGCAGTTCGCGTATTACCATTCACATCTGTTACTGTCCATGTTACTGTTGTTGTTCCTAATGGGAACGCAGAAGGTGCATTATTAGTAACTGTTGCAATGGAACAATTATCTGCTGTAATTGGAGTTCCTAATTGAACACCCGTTGCAACACATGAACCATTGGCATTTACTGTTTTGTTAGCAGGAGCAGTTATTGTTGGTTTAATCGAATCTATTACTGTAACAATAGCTGAATTAAATACGACATTATTTCCTGGATCGACTGCTAATACTAAAATAGTATTTTCACCTACGTTCGCACAATTAAATGTACTAGGTATCGTGAACAATGTGTAACTACAGTTATCACTTGATCCACCATCAATCATTGGCGGTGTAATGTTTGCAACACCGTTTGCATTTAAGTGAACTGTAATATCTTGTGTCACTACGACTGGATTAATTAAATCTTGAACTAAAACAGTTGCCGTACTTGTGCTGGTATTTCCATTGACATCAGTAACAGTTAATGTAACAGTGTTACTTCCAACATGAGAACAATCAAAATTGTATTGACTCAAATACATGGTGTCAATTCCACAAGCATCTGTTGTTCCATTATTGATCATTGCAGGAGTAATGGTACCCAAACCATTCATATCTAATGCTAAGAAAATATTCTGAACAGAAATATTTGGAGGAGTAACATCTTTAACTGTTACTACTGCATTTCCAGTTGAAATATTTCCTGCATTATCCGTTACCGTTAAAACCACGTTATTTGGTCCAACATTTGAACAGTTGAATAAACTTGGTGATACGGTCATCGAAGAAATGGTACAATTATCTGTTGTTCCATTATCAACTACAGAAGGTAAAAGCGTATATGTTCCAGCTGCATTTAAATTCACAATAACATTGTGAACCAAAACAGTTGGCGGTGTAATATCCACATGCCACATTGCTATTGTGTTCCAAGAAGTGGTGTTACAACCGCTCGTTGAACAACTATTTCTTCGTGCTTGAATTTGTATCCTATTATTTCCAGCGACTGAAGAACTCAAACCTGTAGGCACCGATGTATATGGAGCTGACCAAGTGTTTCCGCCATCAATAGTATGTCGGTATTCAATTGTACAACCTTGGTTCACCCCTCCCGTAGCTGCACTAATACTAACTTGTTGGTTAATACAAACTTGGTTATTATTCGGGGATTTAGTTGTGGTTGTAGGAGCTGTTGGCTGTTCCAAAATACGAACATACAAATATGTCCATGCACTGCTACATGGTCCGTTTTGAGATTTCACACGTATGTATCCATCAGCATTTCCTACGGATGGCCAGGTGAAATTTATTGAAGTAGATCCTGTGATATAAGGTTGGAAAGTAATACCATTATTTGTTGAATATTCCCAAACATAATCTTTCGCATATGTCGCTCCCCCAATAGAATAGGTCGCAGTTGAACCACTACAAACAGTTGTAACACCAGAAATACCTCCTGGTTGATTAGGCTCTAAAGGTCGGTATGACAGAGTTGCTGATTGACCATTGAAATAATATCTCCCATCGCCATTCGTAATTCTATTTGTTCCAATGTTATAATTACCCGTTACAGGTGCAGTATAAACTACTGAATTTCCGTTTGAAGTTCCATTAATACAAACTCCTCCACCCCAATAAACTGTCCATGGAGCCCAATTATAACCCGGCAAATAAGCTGAATTCAAATTAAACGAATAAGTTACACCTTGTGTTAAACTTATTTGTTCGTATTGACCTGCACCTAAATCCCTGTAATAAGTAGTACATGAATTTGGAGTAGACAAGGGTGAATTAGTTGACCCAATATTACATTGAGAATAACTGTTTTGTGTAAACGAAAAAAGGAGAAAAAGGAATACAAGCAATGTTGTCATCCTCATTTTTAAGACACCTAATTTGTTCAAATCACTTTTGGTGAATGAATTGTCGTACATGTGTTAGTTTTATTTTATTATTTGGTGATTCAAAATTAAGCCATAAACTGTCACCATATAATAATTAAACCTTCATTTTACACATTTAGGGGTGTATTTTTTTTGCTAACGTTAAATTTCAACACTACTTCTCTGCTGTATCTATCAACATTTGTTTGAAATTTTGATTTGTTGGAAATAACTTCAATGCATTTTTTGCAAAATAACGCGTCAACTCTAAATCCTTGTTTAATAGGCATATATAAGCGACCAATTCGTGTATCTGAACATTATTAGGGGAAATAGATAAATATTTTCTTCCATAATAAACAGTTTCATTTTTCATTTTTAAATCAAATGCTGTTTTCACAAGTTCTTCTAAAACTAAAATGTTTTTAGGGACAATTTGGTATGCTTTTTCAAATGAAATGAATGCTTTTTTGAAATTTTGAGCTAAAACACAGCTTCTACCAAGGTCAAAATAAAAATTAAATGAGTATGGATAAATGCTACATGCATTTTCAAAATGATGAATTGCTTTTAAATTATACTCCTTTTTTTCTTCACTTGTCAATAAGCTATTTTCTGTCACATCTTTCATCAAAGATAATGCATACAAATTGTTTAATTGTGCTGATTGAGGTTCTGCCTTTAAATCGTTTGAAAACAATGTAACTGCATCTTTCCATACGCCATTTCGTTTCATTGTAATAACAACAAGAGCAAACAAAATTAAATGTATCAGAATGTCTTTCTTTTTGGGTTTTAAGAGATTTAACGTTGGATGAAAATAATAAACAACTGCTGCAATGGCTAAAATAAAACCAACAGATGCAGTGAAGGCTAATCGTTCTGCAACCATACCAGCAACTAATTCAGTCCAATTACTAAATAACAGTATACTCAGCAAAAACCAAAAAATACCAATCGTGATTATTTTATCTTTATTGAAAAAATAGATTGCAACAATCATTAAGCCGATGTAAAACAAAAATGATAACCATACCCAAATCGAATGAAAGTCCATTGTTTGAACACTTGAAAACCCATAGTAACTAGATTGTTTCAAAGGAAAAATTAATAACTGACCATATTTTCCGAGCGTATAAATACCTGTTGCAATCGTTTGCGATTGATTATGCGGTGCAACTAAAGTATTTTCTATGTAACCTAAACGACGTCCTTCTTTCATATTTATCTGACGTGTTTCCTCCAATTGATTACGATCACTCGATTTGATTGAAAGTGCCACTTGGGATGAATCTATTTGAACAAAAAAATCATAAAAATAAGATGTATCCAAACGAACTAATCCCAAAATTGCAATCACTGAGAAAGAAAGAACAAACACTTTAATACGTTTCAATTTTACTTGAAGCTCCACAAAATAAATCAAGGTAAAACCAGCTAACAAGAAATGAATGAGTCCTAATTTGAATGCGAAAAAAGCTATACTACTCGAAAACAAAACATACAACATACCGATTAGCCATTTTTTGAAAACTAAAATGAAAAACAATATCGATGTAATCAATACAAGTACTAAATTCCAATTAAAATCAAAAATTATCGGTAAAATGGCACATCCTAAAACAGGTGAAAACCACTTGATGAGTTTCCAGTTTTTTTGGCTAATCAAATAGACTAGATAACCTATTGAAAGGAAAATAGTCACTTCTTTCAACTCTGGAATATCATAAATGAAAGAAGTAATAACAAGTTGAATGACATTTTGCGATATTACTAGAAACAGTGATTTTTTTACGACAAAAAGTGAAACAATCACCGAAAACACCAACAATAGATATTGATGATAATACAGAAATAAAGCGAAAAAGAGAATAGAAAAAGAAACCGTGACAATAGTCAATAAATGCGTGCTCTTCATAAGCTTTTCCTGCTGCTTAAAAATAGCTTTAGCTAGTAATAGTAGTCCACTAAAAACAACTACTAAGAGATAAAGTTTCGCTCCCTTCAATGGATCAAAATCGGATGCGAAAACGACTAAGGGCAAGGCAACAATTAATTGAAAAATTAAGATCAGTTTGATTTTCTCTTGCTGAATAAAAACGAGAATAATCGGTAAAATAAAAATCAAGGGGAAAATACTTTTCTTCGATAATATCGCTAATGAAAAAAAGATGACACTGTATGCTAATTGAAGGAAACTCGTTCTTTTTATAAATTTTAATCCTGCTAATGCGCCTAATAAAGAGAACAATAAAGCCAATAATTCATCCCTGTTTTTAATGCTTGCGACAACTTCTGTATGAATTGGATGAACGGCAAACAATACTGCTGTGAAAAAGAACAATTGAAGTCGATCTGAACCAAAATAACTTACTAGAAAACGAAATAATAACAATACGACGCCAGCATAAATTAACAGATTAAAAAAGTGACTAACTTTTGCCGATTCATCAAATAATTGATGTTCTATTGCAAATGACAATGTAACTAATGGTCGATATCCATAGGAATATCCCATGTCGTCTTTGTAATATGGTTCCGTAAAAATAGAGAGTAATGAACTATCACTTTCCTTTGATGTTAATCGGTGATGTTGCGTCACCAAATTATCATCCATGTTGTAATCATTTGATAATGTATTACCGAACACCAACATGACCAATAATGCTAAAAACAAAAAGTGTTTTTTTAAAGAGATCGTTTCCAATTTATTTGATTTTATGGTTAAAAATTGTTTTTATTCTTTGAAAAACACTTTTTTTATTACTTAAAAAATCAGCCACCTTTTTTTCAGTAATGATATATTCTTCTTTGAAGGGAAATGAATCAATCAATTGCAACGATTCTGAAGATTTACCAGAAAATAATTGTTGCGCTTTTTCATTGTAAAAATCTTCATCTATTTGATAAACATTGATCTGTTTATTATCTCTCCAATAATGAAGTGGAGTAGCATCTTTTGATAATAAACTAAAAGCTGCAGCTGGTCTAAAGTTTTGACTGTAATTAGGTTTTGAACCATGGAAAACACTATGATTAAATACCACAACAGACCCTTTTTTTAATGAAACAGAAACTAAATATTCGCTAACTAAATGAAAATCTAAAAAACAAGTTGGCATATTGAAAGAACGAATTGAATTAAACCATTGATGACTTCCTTTGACAAATTGCATGCAACCATTTTGTTCATCAACATCAATCAAAGGACACCAAATAGTAATTGATTTATATTTTTGCTCATCCACTACATTGAAATCTTGATGCAAAGAAGAGATGCTCTTCTCACCACTACCTTTCATAATAAAAACGCCACCACCTAATTGAACTTCATCAAAATATTTATCGATTTCCAATTCATATTTTGACTTTAAATAATCACTAATCTGGATGTTTTCATTTTTAGTACATGATTTTATATTTGTATTTAATTCAGGATTCGTATCAAAATTAAATGAATCATAAAATTCTTGAATTTCATTGATCGTATTTACATCAAAAAAATCTTCGATCACGAAAAAACCATCTTTTTCAAATGCTTTAGCTGATATAATATCTTTTATTTTCATTTTATAACTTTTCTGGTTACAATCATTCTCCAAATTAAGAAATAACAAAAATCTTTAACCTTTGTCCATGTCAATATACGTGTTTTAAACGTATAGGCTTCTTTAAACTTTTGTAGTTTTGATATATATTCTTCGAATTGTTTATTCAGGAAATGATTTTTTTGACTGAATTGTTTCATGGTTAATTCAGCAAAATGAATAAACACCAATTGATCTACCCCATTGATATAAACTAACTCGTCTTTCTTTTCAAATCGTAAATCCACATCATTCCAACCAGCTAAATTACACCCTCGGTGATGTAAAATTTTCAAATCAGGTACTTTAACAGGTGCCAAATCCAAGTATTTCTGATCGTCAAACAAACCTCTCCAATAAGCTTTTTTCACTGAAAACAAACAACAATTAGCCCACCAAGTTAAAAATGTAACTGCATGTCTATTTGCGCCTATAAAGCCAGCATTAAATAATCCGACTCTGAAATTTGCTTCTAACCAATTCTGTTCTTCAAATGGCGAATCACGATAAAAATGCGGGGTCAAAACCAGAGAATGTTTCTCCAGATAATTCACGATAAATTGAGGGTTGGAATAAAAGAAAATATCATTGTCAACATAGACAACCCGTTCGTGCTTTGCTAATAAATTGATTAAAAAAACAGGTTTTAATGACCAACGCAAGCGATCACCTTTGTATTTTTTTCCCAATTGGCTCACTAATGGGTTGGGAATGTCAGTCAATTTATAAAACTCAATATTCGAGGGGTATTCTTGTGGGAATGTATCTCCATCAACAACCAAGACATGAAGCGTTATCGCAAAGTTTTTTAGACTTTCTGCTAAAGCAAAAACTTTAAAAAAATGAGACTGTGTTGTTATCGTTGCAAAATGACTCATCTTTTCAATCGTTTAAATGTTCCTTGAAGTAAAATTGTTAAGTAATAAAAAGGATTAAGTAACAATAAAAACATCGGAATGAAAACATGTATAATGATTATATCCATAACAATGAAAATCCCTATGTGCATTGCTAATAATAAAAACCCATAAAGAATGCGCATTTTCGAATTAAACAAAGCAACAAAAACAGTGAATTCAATGACTAATGCACTTAAAAACAACAAACTAAAGAATGTGCTGTGCTGATTCATAAATTGAACAAAATGAGCACCCTCTTTGATGAAGGAGGTGTTATTTGAATCAAAAAAATTATAATAAATTGATTTCTGGATCTGAAGTACGGCATATTGACTATCACTTATCCATGAAAATCCTGATGTCGCTAGTTTTGAAATAGCCGAAAGCATATACGTCGCAACCACTAATTGAATACCAAACTGTAACCTGAATTTCATTAAATTATTCGTTTGGTTTTCGTACAAAAAATAGGCTATCCATTGTGCGACAAAAACCATAGACATTAAACTCGCTCTGTTCATTATCCCATTCGATTCTTCAATAGAAAAAAGCAGGATACTGAAAATGGAAAGAAATCCCAACGTCACTTTCATTTTGTATTCAAAAATATATGCTGCTGAAAAAAGCAATAATAAAAAAACAATGAAAAGCTTGATTGAAAAAACCGAAACCCATTCGCAAAGTCCTAACGCACAAAATGCAACTGGAAAATTAACGGACGAGTATGCGCTTAAAATATCAAAAGCTAACATAAAAAAGAAAATAACAAAAGGCACTTTAAAACCAAGCCACTCGTTGTTATTTTGCGAAAATGAAACTTGATTACTGTATAAATCCTTCATAAATAATGACATCTTTTTTTCTCATTTCAGTGGCTACTTTATAAAAGTAAACCCGGTGTAATTTCACTTTTCTAGGTTTCGGCAATTGAATAAGTTGCCCCACTTGCTTGGTTATTTCAAGACCCAATCGTTTTAATTCTTGTTGCGTTTCTATTCCATTTCCATATTCAATCTGTAATGTTCCACAAGCTGTGTAAAACATGTGAGCTAAATGTCCCGTATTTGTTTGCAATTGTTTTGCTGGAATTAATTGACCTTCCTTATCTGTGTAATAAAACACATACGACCAATTTGGAAATGAATTATACATCGGAAAACGTGAAAACGGATGAAACTCACCAATTATTAAACTACAAATCAAATAGATAAGTCCTAAGCCAAAAAATCTTTTTTTAGCTACTAAAAAATGATAATATCGTTGCAAGCTATTTTTCATTATCTACCTTTAAATAATCATGCTGAATATGATTCCACAAATCCCATGTTACATCTCCAAATCGATGATAGATATGTATCAATGCAACATCAAATGATCGAATTGATGAACCATCATTAAACTTTCCTTTTCCTTCAAAAGTCATGTGTTCGTTATTCGCATCTGCAAGAAAATTCCACTTTTTAGTTAATACTGGTTGATTTTCAAGCCCCAGTTTCCATACAGTCGCAATTAATGTCCCTTGATCTCTCGTTTTCCAATTAGGCAAATCGAATGCAGTTAACGTTAAAGTATGCCAAGTTGAAAGAAACTGTTCACTGGAATCATTAAACAGAAATAATCCGCCATTCCAATGTTGCCAATTTGTATCTTTTACATCAATTTGAAAGTCCGTTTCAATTGCTTGCGCTAGGTGATTGCACGATGATTTCCACAAATCTTCACCAGTTGATTTTTGCCACCTTTGTCTCAACCAACTGTATTTCAAACCTGTTTCAGCAGCTATTTGCTTGTAAGGTGTTTCGTATAATATGACCTCTCCTGTTTTGAGTTGCCAAGTACGATCTTTTTTATTGAAAAAATAATCATCACTGTATTTAAAAATCGGCCAACTCAGGATATAGCGAAGTGCTTTAAAAATACGGGTTCTTTTGTTTGTTTTAATCTGTTCAAAACTCGCTTTTAATCGTCTGCTATGGTTCAATAAACCTTGATCTGTTATCGATTTATTTTTATCGTGATTCGAAAATGAGGAGTGATATGCATCCCAATCTTTTTTCCAATCCGTCAAACAATCACAATTAACTGCATAAGCGCTAAATTTTTCCATCGTACAATGATCAGCTGCAAAACGAATTGGTGAAATAAATTCTTCAAATACCGCGTCGCAATCTGCAGATAAAGCTAAAACATCTGTGTCTAAATAACAGTAATTGGTTCCTTTTGGTAAGAATTGATTAACGCCCGTTTTCAAATAGATGCTCGCTTGGTGATTGTTATACTTTTCGGGCGTTTTGACATCAATGATAGTATCGTGAACTACTGGTATTTCATTACGTGATGAATCCGTTAAAACAATAATTTTATTTGAAGAAAAGTGCTTCAAATAACGTAAGGAAAAATGAAGCGTGTCAATATGTTCTTTGTCTCCACAAACAACATACACAAAACAATTATTCTTCATATGCACCAGTTTTAAACCAATCTACCATTTCTTTCACGCCAACTTCAATTGAAACCGAAGGTTTATAGCCCGTATAAAGTTCCAAGCTTGTTGAATCACTAAATGTTGCTTGTAATTCATTTTTTGGTAATGGAAAATCATTGATCACAGGTTCCTTATTCAGTTCCTGTGCAATTAGTTGAATGTATTTTTTTACGGTTACTGGTGAACTATTACCAATATTAAATACACGATGAAAACCAAGAGGTTCACTGGTGATTTTCGTAAGTAATAGCTCAATTGAATGAACAACATCACTTACATGCGTAAAATCGCGTAAAACTTCGCCATGATTGTATTGTTTTATCGGAGATCCGTCTTGGATTCCCTTCAGAAACTTATATCCCGCCATATCTGGTCGTGTATACGATCCATATACGGTAAAAAAACGAAGACCAATGGCAGTCATTCCAAATTGTCTGCAATAATTTGAGACCATTTGCTCCATCATTTTTTTGGTTGTCCCATAAAAAGACAACTGAAATTCTGTTGGAGATGATTCTGACATGATTGCTTGATTAGGCTCATATACAGAGGAACTACTTGCATAAATAAAATGCTTTACTCCCATTTTACGTGCTTGCTCCAACACATTAAATGTAGCGTCGACATTCGTTTTTATGTATTTTTCAGGAAATATTTCTGAATCGGAAACTCCTGTTTCAGCTGCTAAATGAATGATGATGTCTGGTTGAAAAGCTAATGTGGATGAAAAATCATCTGAACAGTCTAATTGATAAACTGACGGCATCAAAGAAGCGCGATGAATGGATGCTGTTTTTTCGCAACGCAAACTGTCGATGCATTTCACTTCGTGTTTGCTTATCAATTGTTGCTGCAAATGAAAACCTATAAATCCAGCTCCTCCAGTAATTAAAATCTTACTCATTCAGTTTACAAAGTTACATAATTATCAGAAAAATACACCATTTAATGTGTAGTCACAACCCAATTTGTGAACCAATTTTCCATTACTAACAGCTTCCATAATTTCCAAGAATACTGCTCTTTTAACAAATCATCAATGTATTCTCGATTAACAATATTGTGTGCCACCAAATTACTTTTCGCAAATTGTTTTCGGTAAAATTCAAGCTTCATGTAATAAGCATCTGGACCAACAAAACCTTGTTTTTTACGTTGTAAGATGAGCGCTGGCAATTTGTGTTTTATATGTTCATATAAGAGTTTTTTTGTTTGAGTTCGCGAAAAATATGCTTGTTCTTTCAATACAAAAACGGACTCAAACAGCGTATGATCTAAAAAAGGAACGCGCACTTCTAATGAATTAGCCATACTTGCTCTATCTACTTTTGTGAGTACCAATTCCCCCATAAAACATTTCATGTCTAAATATTGAATTGCTTTTAATGGCGACAACTCTTTTTTGAAATGTTTCCTGTAGAACCAATTCTCATCTGCAGGAATAAATTGATGCAATGACGGGTGTAACATTTTTCGCAGTTCATCTTGATCAAAACGTCCCATTGCCATTGCTTGCGCATAAAACGAAACCGTATCTATAGGTGGCCGAGCAATTTTTTTTAATCGACCCAAAAAGGTAGTTGGGTAGGACAATTCATAAAACTCTTTTTGCCAGGTATATCCAGCAAAAATTTCATCTGCTCCTTCCCCACTCAATACCGCTTTCACCTTCGATCGCGCAAGTTTACTTACCATAAAAGTGGGGATAATCGAAATATCTGCGATGGGTTCGTCGTAAACTGTTGGCATAAGAGAAAGCAAAGAAAGATCAGACTCGTCTGCTATTATTGCCGAGTTTTTTACAGATAAATGTTCTGAAACGATTGTTGCAAATTGATCCTCACTGTTTGACCAATTTTTGAATCCGATTGAAAATGTTTCTGGTGATTCTCCGTTTTCTTTTAACTGTGCGACAAGTGCACTACTGTCATAGCCACCACTTAGAAAAGCGCCAATTGCGACATCTGAACGCGTATGCTCTTTAACTGATTCAATCAACAAATGGTTTGTTTGTTTGCTGATTTCTGTTGCATTCCATGTTAAATCTCCAGACTTTAGGGTCCAATATTCTGTTAGTTCAGTTTGAAATGTCGCTAAGCAAAAAGAAACATAATGTGCGGGTGGAACTTTTTTAATATCGCTCCAAATTGTTTTTGGAGAAGGAATATATCTGTAAACAAAATAGTCGATGAATGACGTAACATCCATTTCTTTTTTTGAAATCCCCGACTGAATAATCGCTTTGAGTTCCGACGCAAAAACAATATCAGTTTCTGTGTTTAAATAATACAAAGGTTTGATACCAAATCGATCACGAATAAGAAAAAGTTTGTTCAATTTTCGATCATGAAGACCAATCGCAAACATGCCTTTTAAATGGTCAATAAACGAAATTCCCCAGTAAAGATAAGCGGCGGCAATTACTTCCGTATCGGTATTCGTTTGAAAAGAATAATGGTCGTTGAGTTGTTCTTTTAATTCTAAATAATTATATATTTCGCCATTAAATGTAATCGTTACGGAACCATCACTTGAATGAAACGGCTGACGCCCAGCATCTGATAAATCTAAAAATGAAAGTCGCCGATGACCAAAAGCAATTTTGTTCTGATTCGAATAAAACACGTCTCCATCATCTGGCCCTCTGTGATTTAATGTTGCAAGCATTTCATTAAAGACAACTTTATCGACTTGTTTATTATTTGTTACCCATCCTACAATTCCACACATCGTTCTGCTAGACTTAAAAATTCAGTGACTTATTTAACTTATTAGTTGTTTCACGCTTACTAATATTCTTTTCCAATCTAATCATATTCTTAAAAAACAACTGTTATTTTTGCTTCTCATACAAAGGTTTTTTCTTCAAATCACGACCAAAAACTAAAAACAGATAATACAAGCCAACATTGACGTACAATTTGAAAAAATCAAAATAAATGGTTTTTAAATATCGTTTTGTTAACTCAATAAAATAGGGGTGAAAAACAAGCAATAAGAAAACGAATTGTTCATTTTTAACAAAATAACCAATAAGCAACCATGTGCTTAGAAAAACAGAAACGCGTTCTAGTTGTTTTCTTTTTTTGTATTGTTGAATGAAAATTGCTGTTAACAGACTGGTGAATATGAGGGAATATACATTAAATTGGATATACAAAACGTAATAAACCAAAAATAGCACGAGATAATTTGTAACTAAAACAACTTGTTTTATTAGTTCTCGCGCCTTATCGCCTTGTTCTGTTGCAAATGTTGTAACTCCTGCTTTTAGGTCATTTTGTTTATCTTCGAGTTGATGAATTAATATATCTCTAAAACCAATAAACAAATTCAAAACGATAAAACTTAATTGAAAGAATAGCGGTATGTGACCAAAATCTGAAAGTACGACTAATAACAATAAAACTGGTACGACATGACCGTACAGTGCGTCAACCAATAAGCCAACAACACCCTTTTCTTTCAAACGAATCTTTGGGTACGAATAAGCAATTAACAATAAAAATTGAATGATCAAAACAAAAGAAGCAACGAAACTTATTTGAAAAATAAGAAAAAGACCAAAACCCCAAAACAGCACTACTAGTAAATAAAATTGATTGGAAGATAAGGAAGCTGTTATGTTTAATTTACCTGCTTTTTTATCACTTGTTTGATCATACCAATCATTCAATAAATACCCGCCAACACCTATTAACAAATAAGCACCAAACAGCATTAAAATTTTAGAAAAAGGAACGGATAACTTAAAAAGCGCACAAATGACCAAACAAAAATGTGCATACAACAGTAAGTTATAGCGCGAAAAAGAACGAAAGCGTAAAAACCAATGCTGCATATTCATAATTACCAATCTTTTGTTGCTAACAAAAACCAAGCAGCAGTTAAAGCAGAAGATCCTGCATAAAAATTCCGATCCTTAGATGTGAAATATGGATAATGTTGAACAATAGATTCTTCAACGGAATCGTGTTCTAATATTAGTCGCTTGATGGAGCACTGTAAATCAAAAGACAGGTCGAAATCAACAGAAATAATAGCAGCTAACAGTAAAGAAATAAAATCATACTGTTTATAGTTAGTTGCAATCAAATCGTTTATTTGAGTTTTTAACGCTTCAAACTCAATAACACCCTCTGAAAAAGCGCGCGCAACATGAAAGGCATCTATTAATTGATTGTCATAAAATTGACCTGCAAGTTGTTCTTGCTGCCAATTCTTAACACAATATTTTGCAATTTTAGAAGCTATTTCAGTATTACCCAGGTAAAAGCAAACAGTTGCCATGACTGAAATATCGGTGTCGTTTTTTGCCAACATTCCTGACTTCAATGTTGGTTTTATTGCACTATAAGTTAAAATTGATTTTAAAAAGACCCGAAAATTTAAAATTGCTAATCGTAAAGACGGAAACAACCAAGTTAACAAACGTCCATCCTGTTTTACAAGTGAAAATATGATTTTCTTATTCGCAAGCGTCACACCGAATTTATTCAAAACATACGAGCAGATCGCAGTATCATCCATGTCAATCGGAACGTTGTTTTGTGCCTGCTTCAAATCCCAAAATCGCCACAAATCACCTGTTTCTTTCGTTTGAATTAAGAATGATTTTGCTTGATTTAAATAGTGATCATTAAATTCCCCCGCTTTTAATAATGATGCACAAACATTTGCATGAATAAACGGTGATGGATATGTGTAAATCCATCGTTTTGAATCTAGCGCAGGATAATTCTCAAATGTCGGAAAATGACCATATTCTTCCAGTTTGGTTGAAATCTCTTTTCGGGCAATTTTTTTGTACAACGACAACTTTTCAGTTTGAAAAGGTTTCAAAAGTAGTGGCATTGATGTAATTCCTCGAATATGGCTGGAATGACGATAAACTGGTTGAAAGTTAGCTGGTAAAGTAACTTCTGGATAACGTGAAATCAATTCAGACAAAACAATTGCTGCTTCTTGCTTAGATAAATGAGCACCTAAACAATAATGAGGTCCAAATCCAAAGGAAACTATTTTACCAGCTGGACGAAAAATATTAAATTCAGTTGGATTTTCGAAAACTTCTGGATCACGGTTTGCAGCTCCTAGGGCTAATGTAACCGATGAATGAGCAGGTATTTGAACCCCCGCAATTATTGTATCTTCAGTTGTAATCCGTTTGATTAATTGTGTTGGCGATTCTAAACGCAATGTTTCATTTACAACAGCAGCAATCAATGAATGATCGTTTTTAACTGCATCAAAAACTTCTGGATGTTCTACCAACTTGAGGAAAGCTGAAGCAATTAAATTCGGTGTCGTTTCATTTCCACCCAATAATAGTACTCGGGTAAAATTAATGATCTCCTGACGATCAAAAGTTCTGCCACCTTCAAAAAAAACAATTTCTGCCAATCCTGTTTTGTGCGGTGAGGATAACGTTTGATCAATCCATTTTTCAACTTTCGGCAATAGTAAATTCCAAATGTCAGTTGCATAATCCGTGTTCTCTATTGCTTTTGTAAGCACCGCATCTGTTGACCAATTGCGCAATTCATCCAATTCTGTTGTTTCAATTCCAAGAATTTTTAATATTACCAATGATGAAAATGGCAAAGACAAGTCGCGCAACAAATCAAACGAAGTATTGTTACTCAAACCATCAAATAAACGTGAACAAATAGCTTTATTTTCTAGTGCTATTTGGTTGACTCTATTAAGTGAAAAAGGAGCGTTTTTACCATTAAAAACTTTACGGTTTGTTGCATGTTCTGGCGGATCGCAATTCAATAAAATCGGATCAAAAACATTGTTCCCGCCTGATGAAAAAACAGAGGTGTCTGTTAAAATTGCCACGATTTCTTGGTAGCCTGTTACAAGATATGTATTATTCTTTGGTAGAAAATGAACAGACCCAAAAGGACGTAAAGCGTCATAAAACCGATACGGATTTTGAGAAAATTCCCACGTGGTAAAATCGAAATCTTTTATGCTCATGAGGCATGTTGTGTTGGTAAAATGGTGTGAAAGCTATTTGCTCGCTGGTGTGCGTTTGTTATATGTAATCTGCTATTTTGTTCGCTGCTTTATTAAAAAAATATAATCCAAAAATAAAAAACACGATCATACCTGCCAAAGAATACAACCAATTCAATTGAAAATGTACCGAATCAAACAATGTCCAACGCCAACAATTTATTATTGAATTCATCGGATTAAAATCTAAAATAAAGCGCAATTTAACTGGTAAAATTGTTGCACTAAAGAAAACAGGGGTTAACCAAATTCCATAATTTATTATGAATGGAATCACATGCAAAACATCTCTTTTTTTATACGAAAAAATGGTTAACCAAAACACCAATGTCAAACCACACATTGCAGTTAATAACATGACAACTGGAATGACAATTACTTTCCATGAAATGGATAGGTCATAATAAATAAAAAGTGGAATAAGAAGTAATAATCCAATAAGCAAATCAACTAATCCAATAATCACTTTTGAAAAGGGTAAAATGATTTTAGGGAAATAAATTTTCTTCATCAAATTTCCGCCATCAAAAAAACTCAACGTCCCAACATTTACTATGTATGAAAATAAATTCCAGCCCAAAAGTCCTGTTAAGACATATATTGGAAAAGGAATATTGTCTGATTCCCAATTTAATACAAACCCAAAAAACACGGTGTAAATAACCAACGCAACAAGGGGTTGTAACAGGGCCCAAAAATAGCCCAAACTTGTTTGTGCATATTTTACACTGATATCTCTTTTTGCAAAAACCCAAATCAGATGAGAATTTTGGATTATTTTCTGTAAAAAAACCACAAAACTATCCGATTCTGGCTGATACTTCGTTTGAAATAAGGACTTATTTTTCATTGAAAAAAGAATGAATGAATGAGGAAATAATCTTTATTTCTTTCGCTGTAATTAAATCATGAAAAGGTAAGCGCAAAAGTGTATCCGCTATTTTTTCTGTTGTTGACAAACGAATTGCACCAGTAAGTTCTATTGCTTTTTTAGACAAATGCAAGGGTATATAATGAAACAAAGCCTCTATTCCATTTGAAAGCAAATAAGTTCTTAATTCTTCTCGTTGCGCATGTGTCGCCAAAACAATGTAAAACCCATGAATGTTGTTCGCAACAAATTGCTTTTCCATTAACTGAATATGTCCAGCCTCTTGAAGTGGTAACAATGCTTCGTAATAACTTAGAGAACATTTTTTTCGATGTGCGAAGAGTTCGTCTTGGACTTGAAGTTGGCTCCATAAAAAAGCGGCGTTCAATTCATTCATTTGATATTTAGAGCCAATATCAACCCACTCATAATACGGAACGTTTCCATCTTGAAATTCCTCCCGATTAGTGCCATTGTGATACAAATGTGTAGCGCGTTTTGAATAAAAATCATTGTTCACGATCAATAAACCTCCTTGAATTGCTGAAATATGCTTTGTTACATCAAAACTCACAACTCCGAAATCACCAAAAACGCCTAAAGGCTGCGATTCAAAAGATGAACCATATCCCATAGCAGCATCTTCAATAAAAAGTAAATTATTGGCTTTACACAGTTGTTTGATTTCGGCAACATTGGTAGAATGTCCAAAATAATGAACAAGTAAAACGGCTTTTGTGTTTGGAGAAATCGCTGCTGAAATCGAGGAAAGAGTTAACGACATACTTGATTCATCTATGTCAACGAAAACTGGCGTCGCTCCCCTTGAAACAAAGGCATTTGCTGATGATACAAATGTGTATGATGGAAGAATTATCTCGTCGCCGGGTTTAATTTCCATTAAATCGGCAATCATTTCTAAAGCACCTGTTGCAGAATGTGTTAAAAACAATTTTGCTGACTGATAGTGCTGTGATAATGTCGCTAAACACAATGATGAAAAGTGTTTTTGGCGCAATAAATCATAATCAGACTGCAACAACTCAATGTATTCGTTAAAATGAGTAGATTTACAGCTGTTATTGAATTTAATTTTTTCCATTCGTGAAAATTGCACATATCATAAACCCTGTAAAAGTAGCTAAAAATAATGAGCTTTCATTGGTTCAACCTATCACTTTTCAGAGTATAAACGAAGCAATCAAACACCATAAAGGAGCTGACATTACTATCTATACGACACAATATCCAGAAGACCACGAAATCATTCCTGCTGAATTTATTGTGTTACCAGATTTAGAACGATCAATTAGTTCAATTCATCCAGATTTAAGCAATCGAAAACTCCCTTTAATTGGCGATATCATTGATCAATTAAAAAACTTGAAAGATGTTGATTACTTCATTTACACAAACATTGATATTGCATTAATGCCCTATTTTTATGATTTCGTAGTCAATTATCTCAATAAAGGTCATGATGCACTTGTGATAAATCGCAGAAGAATAACAAAAGCTCATTTTCAAAGTAATAATTTAGCATCGATGTATGCGGATGTCGGAAAATCACATCCAGGATTTGATTGTTTCGTGTTTGACAAAGCATTACTGGCAAAATTTTACTTTGATGAAATTTGTATTGGAATGCCATTTATCGAAACAAGTTTCATACACAATATAATTGCTCATGCTAAAAACCCTAGTTTTCACACAAAAGAACACTTAACTTTTCACATTGGTTTTGATGTGTTAAACTTTAAAAAAAGTCCCTTATACTTTCATAATAAAAAGGTATTTTTTGAACGCATCCAGCCAGAATTAAAACCATTATACAAACGCGCTAAATTCCCTTATCAAACGTTGCCTTTTCCACTTAGATGGATAAAAACCATTTTAAATCCTGCGCTATTCACACAGAACCTACTTGAACTAGAAAGTAAATCTCGATTACACAAAATAAAAGTAATCTGTGATGAAATTCGCTGGCGAATTCTCGATAAATAATCTTACAGCAAACGTTTTATCTGATTTTTTGAATATTCAAAATCTTCTGAAGTCAACGACCAGATTGAAAAATCAACACCTGCTTGTGTTTGTTTAAAACCTAAAAAACGATTGTACGCAATAACTGCTTCATTCTTGTTGTTGATTTTTGCATGAAGCGTCTTTAAAGCAAGCGACTCAAACGCAAACCGAAAAATCAATAGGGATACTTTTAAGGAAATACCAGTTCCGATATAAGATGCTTCTCCAATAAAAATTCCAACATGCGCAGATTGTAACGCTAAATTTAACTGATTAAGATGTACCAGACCTATCGGCTTTTTTTCAGTACTAATTATGAAATAATAGCTGTTTTCTGCGTTTATTCGTTTGAACCAACGCTCCTGTTCTTTCAATGAAATTGTATTAGTAAACTCCATTTGGTTTCGAACAAAATCTTGATTGCGCCAAGTTCGAACCAGTTCAATATCTTCAAAAGTCAATGCAGAAAGTGCTATGCCATAACCTACCAGTTCCATTATTTTTCAAGTGTAATAATCTTGTCTAAATTATTCTGAGCAATCCAAATTTTCCGAATGTATTCTCCGATAATTCCAAGTGATAACAATATCATACCTGTAGAAAAAAAGATGGCGACAATTATTGAGGTATAACCCAGCTGAACATCGTTTACCACTTTATTATAAATAAAATAACAGCCACTAATAAAGAAAAATATCGCCATAATCAACCCAAATCGTACGATGAATTTTAGTGGTAAAGAAGTATGGTAAATGAGTATTGTTAAAGCAAATTTAAATAATTTCCAACTCGAATATGTTGATTTTCCATCAAATCGTTTGTGATGACTTATAGCACACGATGATCGAACACGCGCGCTTTTTAATAAAAACTCTTCAATAAAAAGTATCGGAGAATTAATATCTTTAAAAACGTGTGCGACAGACTTTTTCATTAATCGAAAAGAGGTTACTGATGAATAATCAAATCCTTCAATCAAAAAAATTCGTTTCAAAAACAAACTGCCTAAGTTCCTTATCAAGGAATGTTTTTTATCCTCAAATGTTCCAACAACTAAATCCGCATCTGTCGATTTTAAATGATCGAACAACTTACTGATTTCCTGAGGATCGTGTTGTAAATCATCATCGATTGTGGCAACGTATGGAGCTGAAGTTCTACTTAAACCAACAGCAGTTGCTGTATGTTGACCATAATTTTTGGCAAGTCGAACACAGATAAATTCAAAGTTTTTAGGCGTTTGTTCTATGATTAAATGCGATTGGTCAACACTAGCGTCATCTATAAAAATCACGCGAAAGCGAAAAGAAATTTCTTGTTGCCAATCATTCAATCGACCAATCAATTCTCCTATAATTTTACTTGAATTATAAACAGGAATTACGATATCTAACTCAATCATTTTTAATTGATTTTATTGGATAAACTAGTGGTTTATTGCAAATGTCCGGATCAAACTTCAACAAACAAGAAGCAACTGAAAACCCGACACCAAATCCTGAAAGCAGTACCCATTTATTACTGGATTGTTCTTTTTTCCAAGCAGTATTAATTGTCAATGGAATACTTGCTGATGCTGTATTTCCATAGTCATATAAGGTTGAAGGCGCTTTTTCAAAAGGCACAGAAATTTTCTTGCAAATTGAATCATTGATTAATTTATTTGCTTGATGTAAAAAATAATAATCTGGAAAATCAACCTTTTTATCAGCAAAAGAAAGTAATTGCAAAATATTATTTGGAACCATTGAAACAGAATAATTATATACGTCAATTCCATTCAAAGTCATATATTTTTTGCCATCTTCATGAGGAGTTAATGCGATAGCATGTTGACCAGAACCTGCAGTTTCCAAATTAAAATAGCCCGTAATTTCTTTATCAGAACTATCAACTTCCACAGCTATGGCTGATACTGCATCTGAAAAAATAGGTATTACAGATAAATCGGTTGGATGTGTCAAAGTGCTTGAAAGATCACCACAACACATTATTGCGCGTTTTTTCGGCTTATCAATACTTGCTAACAAACTTGAAACAGCATGCAAGCCATAGACAAAACCAGAACAACCTGAATTGATATCAAACGCAAGTGTAGCTTGAGTAAATGCTAATTCTCCGTGTAGTTGGCAAGCCACTGAAGGTATGGAAAGTTGTGGCGTTTGAGTGACACAAATCAATGCATCTATCGATGCCAAATCCCAATTAAGTTGCTTGATCAACTCTTTGATAGCAAAACCAAAATAATCGTTAATTGTGCTATCTTGATCAGCACGCTTTCGATAGCGTATGCCCGTATGATGAACCAACGAATCTCGTGTCGATTCAGGCAATTGCGCTGAGGATAAATTGTCAGTAGTATTTGGTGCAACCACTGAAACAATTCCAACTATTCGAGTTCCAGAAATTTTAGCTGTTGCCATTTTTCTTAGTCGATATGAATTCAAACAACTCTTCAAGTGTAACTAATCCCGCTAAGTCGGTAGAAGAAATCATTACGTCAAATTCTTCATTAATACGAGCAATCAATACTAAAGCATTAAGTGAACTCCAAGTTCTAATATGCCTGAAAGGAGTTGTGAAATCAATCAACGATTCATCAACAAGTAATTCTTGTGCAACAAACGTTATAAATAATGTTTTGCTCGGTATCAATGGTGTGTAATTTTGTGCTTGTAAAAATACACAAATTAATGTTATCTTGTTTTTTTAGCTAAGCTTATCAAACCATTATTGCGTTTTCATCAGCAAACAAATTACGTTTGTTTTGTACCTACACTTTGTCAAAGTATCCTTATTTTTATCAAAAACAATACTATGAACGTTTTTAACAAAGAAGAAGCAAAATTCTTGAAGGGACCTCAATCGCGTTGGCAAGAATTCAAATATACATTGGGAGTTGTTGCTCAATTTATCAGAGGATTTCGCGCTTTGCATTTTATTGGACCTTGCGTTACCGTTTTTGGCTCTGCACGCTTCAAAGAAGACCACCCCTATTATCAATTGGCAAGAGAAGTTTCAAAAAGCATTGCTGAATTGGGTTTTACGATCATGACAGGTGGTGGACCTGGTATTATGGAAGCTGCAAACAGAGGAGCGAAAGATGTTGGTGGCAAATCAATTGGATGCAACATCGTTTTACCTCACGAGCAACATTCTAATCAATATTTAGACAACTACGTTAACATTGAATATTTCTTTGTGCGAAAAGAATTATTGCGAAAATACTCCAATGCCTTTGTTGTTTTGCCCGGTGGATTTGGAACCTTAGATGAGTTTTTCGAGACAATTACCTTGATTCAAACAGGTAAAACAGAACCTTTTCCAGTTATTATTATGGGAAAAGATTTTCACCAACACTTATTGAAACATATTGATGAAATGGTGAGCGTTGGCACAATTAGTCCAACTGATTTATCCTTATTATTAGTAACCGATGATGTGCATGAAGCTACTAATCACATTCAAAAATACGTTTCTAAAAAAGTGCAAACTGGAAAAATAGTACACCGCAAACCTCGTTGGATTTTGGGAGAGAAAAAGACAAGCAACTAGCGTCTTATCTTTTTCTTTTTCTGTTTTGAATGTAATAATGAACCGCGTCTTTAGTGGTCAACCAATTTTTACCTTCTTTTAATGCGTCGATTTTTCCTTTTCGAGCAAGTAAACTCACGTACTCTTGACTGTATTCAAAACCAGGCTCTGACACAATACTAGCAATCGGTTGATAATTGTCGTATGAATTAGTGAACGAACCAATATAAATGGACAACGAACGTTCTAAAGCTTGCAAAATAAGCAAAACCAATTTTGAATAATCCCCATTGTTTGCTTTGTTCAAGGCATCGTAATATTTTTTTCGATCATTGCGCAAGATTATAGCCGGAGGATAACCTTCTTTCATCAAAAGTAAATTGAAAATCAAGCGCACTGTTCGGCCATTTCCATCAAAAAACGGATGAATCCAAACAAATCGATGGTGAAAAATACATGCTTTAATTATCGGAGAAAGAGTTGCGTCTTCTTCGTTGACCCATTCTATTAGTTCATCCATTAAATCATCTACTTTAAGCGCATTGGGAGGTATGAAATTTGCACCAGCAATGCGTACCCCCAAATTTCGGTATCTTCCTGAAAACTCTTTTTCAATGCGTTGAAGCACCAACCCATGAACGGTTAAAATGTCTTTTGCTTCTAAAACGTAATTTGGTGCAACCAACTTTTCCACATGTTCGATAGCATCTTGATGATTTACAGCTTCAAAATGCTCCCGCAATGATTTACCTTTGATTGTAAAACCTTCTTCGATAACCATTCTGGTTTCTTGCAATGTTAAGGTGTTTCCCTCGATACTATTTGAATTGTATGTCCATTCTAGCGCTAAATTCTCTTTTATGTTTTGTAAAGCTATTGCAGGAAAAGGACGAAGCACATCAAGTTCAGCTTTTTTTGAAGCAATACGCGCGAGTTGTTCTTCAATCCCTTCAAACAAATAAGTATTATTTTTCCATCCCATACCCAAAGATAATCTTTTTTCTTAATATCGGTTTACACAAATTAAATTTTTAACGATATTAAAGAAAATTATATACATTTTCGGATAGATTATGTAACATTATATTAACGATTAAGTCGTCAATTTTGTGACATGCAACACAGAGGTGAAATAGTTGAGCAAGCAGTTAGACAAAGTGGCTTATCGTTAACTAAACTTGCTAAGCGAATTGGGAAGAGTCGCAAATGGATTTATGATTCGTTTCAAAATCCAAATTTATCTATCGAATATGTTATTGCGATAGGTAAAATTATTTATCATGATTTTTCATTGGAAATTAATGAATTAAAAAACATTCATTTCCCGCAATTATCGATAGAAAATAATGTTGATTTCAATGAAAATTATTGGAAGAATAAATACATTGAATTACTCGAGAAACACAATCAATTACTCGAAAAAGAAGACAAATAAAAAAGCCGCAACAAATCTGCTACGGCTTTCTCTTATCTAATTTTGGATTTATTTAATCACTTTTCTTGTAGTAAACTTATTACCAGTTGTAAGTGTTACAAAATACATTCCTTTGTTCCATGATGCAGCATCGAAAGATAATGTCGCATCACTTAAAAATTCTTTTTGAGCAACCACTTTTCCTGACGCATCAGTAACCACGATTGTTCCTGATTGCGCTTGTTGCAAATCAACTACTAATTCATTTGCTATAGGATTAACGATTGTAAACATTGTTTCCTCATTTGATTCCAATGACAATGAATTCAAATTCATGAATTGATTGACAATAATTGTTTTGACATCTGTTGATTTTTGTGAACAATATACTACAAACATGAAATTATAAACTCCTAATGTTGTATTTGACATGAAGTAGACAATAGGATAAGTTGCGATAACTGTTCCTGTTGTATCCCAAACTGTCCATGTAACTAAAACCGAATCTAACGAAGCTCCAGGATTAACAGTAAAAGGAGAGATTCCAGTCATAGCTACTGAATCAACAGCGTTAAAATTCAATAAACAATCTTCTAATGTTGAAGTAAGCGTTCCTAAAACTGGTGTGTTAGGATATGGGTTAGGATTATAAATAATCAAAGAATCAGAAACTGTAGGTGTTGATGCAACACTTACAACTGAAGTCAAACTATCGGCACATCCATTTGCATCCATTACCATAACACCATATGATCCAGCACATAAATTTGTAGGATTACTTCCAGAAAGATTATTTGTCCAATAATAAGCATACGGACCCGAGCCACCTGTTACACTTACAGCAATTGATCCGTTACACAATAAAGCAGTTGTTGTATTAGTAACTGTGCTTGCAACTTGGAAACCAGCACAAGGATTTGTTGTTCCAGTTCCAATAACAAATGAAACAAAATTAGAATCCAATCCAGTTGGACTTTGATAAGCATAGTAACACAAATATGTTCCAGGACATAAGTTATTAACAGACATTGTACCAGATACAACTGCGCCATTTCCTTGCCAAGAAATTGTGCTTACTATTGCAGTAGAGTCAATCAAATAAGCGTAACCGTCACAAATGTTTGGTCCTGATGCATTTTGAACAAGAACGGGACTTTGAGCAGCAACTTTATTGCTAGATAAAGTCACCAATACCAACGATAGTAAGAACATTGGTTGAATAAGTAGTTTTTTAATCATAGTTATTTTTTTTTGTAGACGTACAAAAGTAGTAAAAGGTTGGCTCTGAGAAAACTGTTTATTTAAAAAAAAGAAAAAGCCCAGTAAAAACTGAGCTTTGTAATTTCTGGCGGAGAATGTAGGATTCGAACCTACGGTACCTTGCGGTACAACAGTTTTCAAGACTGCCGCAATCGACCACTCTGCCAATTCTCCGAGGCAAAAGTACTGCTCTTTTTTGTTTTAGCAAGTATTTTCTAAAAAAAATATTGTTTTTTTTTCTTTATAATTGAAAATCAATACGATTCAAACGAACTTTGCTACACTTCCCTATTTATTTTCGTTGTAAAACAAGTAAATTCATTAATTTTAGTGATTCAAAACATTGAAATGAAAAATTGGATATCTACTTTTTTCCTATGTACGCTACTATTAACGGTTGGTTTTTCTCAAAAAAAACAACTCAAAACTTTTATTGACCAAAAAGTTTTTTATGTTCCGAACATAGGGCCTCAACTCGAAATTCATTTTCAATTTGTTGCGTACTCGTTGAAATACCAGCAAAAAAACCAAGGTTTGCAAGCAGCAATCAAACTCAATACAGCAATTTTAAATGAAAAAGGCGATACCCTAAAACAAGAAACTTATGTTTTAGAGAGTCCCGTTGTGCGTGATTCTATCTTTGAAGATTTCTATGATATTCAACATTTCACCTTGCCTACTGGAAAATATTACGCAGCTATTGAATTAACAGATTTGGTTGCTGGAAATGAGCCAATCAAAGGTATGATTGACATCGTTATTCCGGAAATGAACAATACTATTAGCACTTCTGATGTGTTAATGATTGAAACAGCAACAAAAAATGCAATTAGTGAAAATGATATACCAACTGTGTTTACGAAAAGTGGTTATGAAATCATTCCGCGTATTTCTAATTTTTACGATCAAGAACTAGCTAATTTCCCTTTTTACATAGAAATTTACAACACCAACACACTAAATGATACTGTTTTCGCTATCAAACAGCGTATTATCGAAACGAAAACAAACAAAGAATTGGAAGGGTTTACTAAGTTTAATAAAATCAAAACTGCGCCTGTTGTTCCTTTTTTACGCTCCCTTGATATCAGTAAATTACCAAGTGGTTCTTACCGTTTTGAAATTGAAGTTATTGATAGAAACAACGCAAAACTCTGTCCCATATCGGTGTATTACTTTGAACGAATTAATGAGTTTTCAGCAGATATCACCTTAGAAACAATTGTACTTGATCCAAGTTTTCAAGCCTCTGTAACGGACGATTCGCTTCATTTCTACCTAGCTAGTTTGTTGCCGATTGCACGACCAGCTGATAGTAAACAAATTCTCCAAACATTGAAATCCAAAAATCTAGAGAATTACCGCAAACATTTGCAACAATTCTGGATTCAAACCTCTGGAACTAGTGCTACAGATGCTTGGTTGAACTACAAAAAACAAATCATGCTTGTTCAGCAATTATATGCAAACAACTTCCAAGATGGTTATGAAACTGACCGAGGTCGTGTGTTTTTGCAATACGGACAACCGAGCATGATCATTCAACGTGAAACATCTCCGAATGAATATCCGTATGAGATTTGGCAATACGACAAAATAAAAAACTTCAGCAACAAACGATTTATTTTCTACAATCCTGACCTTGTTAACAATGCTTACCGCTTGTTACATTCGGACATGATTGGTGAATTGAAAAATCCAAATTGGCAAAAAGCTTTGGTGAAACGCGATGGTCAAAGCAATGATCCAGACAGTGCTTTGCCAAGTACCTATGGTGGAAATAGCAACCAATATTACCGACAATATTAACATGGAGAAAGGATCTATTGCTGTAGTCATTCTAAACTGGAATGGCTTGTCTTTTTTACAACAATTCCTTCCAACAGTTTCTGCATTTAGCAGCAATAGTTCAATTGTTTTAGCAGACAATGCTTCAACTGACGCGTCTGTTAATTGGGTAAAAGAAAATTTTCCAACGGTAGTTATTGTTCAAAATGAACATAACGGCGGATTCGCAAAAGGATACAATGACGCTTTGAAAAAAGTGAATGCCGAGTTTTATATGTTACTCAATAGCGATGTGGAAGTGACTGAAAACTGGCTAGAACCTTTACGTGCAGTTATGGATGATCCATCAGTTGCAGCATGCCAACCCAAAATCAAAGCGTTTCACAACCAATCGCTTTTTGAACACGCTGGTGCCGCTGGAGGTTATATCGACGCATTGCATTACCCTTTTTGCAGAGGTCGTTTACTCGATCATGTCGAAACTGATTCCAACCAATACGATTATCCAAGCAAGGTTTTTTGGACAAGCGGAGCGTGTATGCTCATTCGATCTGAAGTATACTGGAAATTGGACGGTTTCGATGAACGCTTTTTTGCACACATGGAAGAAATCGATTTGTGTTGGCGCATTCAACGGTTGGGATATTCATTAATGGTTGTTCCTACTTCTATTGTTTACCACGTAGGTGGTGGAACACTTAACTACAACAGTCCAAGAAAAACCTTTTTGAATTTCCGAAACAGCTTGTTGATGATACATAAAAATCAACCTACTTTTGTAGGTTTGGTAATACTTAGAAGACTTTTACTCGATGGAATTGCAGGTGGAATGTATGTTGTAAAAGGACAATTCAAACACTGTTTTGCCATCATTAAAGCACATTTTTCGTTTTACAGCATGTTACCTTCATCACTGAAAGAACGAAAAAAATGGAAAGCACTTCCAAACAAAGCCACCAATGGCATTTATAAAGGCAGTATCCTTTGGGCAGTTTTTTTTCAACGAATAACTACCTTTTCAAAGTTGAACCTACGCAAATTGCACTAATATGGATTACCTGTCAATCAACAAAGAACTTTGGAACGAAAAAGTTGCACATCATTTGGCAAGTGACTTTTATGAACAAACAGCCTTTATGGCAGGTAAAAACACATTAAAAGAAATCGAATTAGCATTATTGGGAGATGTAACAGGAAAACGAGTTTTACATTTACAGTGCCATTTTGGGCAAGATTCTTTGTCGTTAGCTCGTATGGGCGCACAAGTAACGGGAGTCGATTTCTCAGAAAAAGCAATTGAACAAGCACGCGCATTGAACAACGAATTGGGATTATCAGCAAGTTTCATTTGTTGCGACATCTACAATTTACCAGCATTTCTTGATGAACAATTTGATATCGTTTTCACCAGTTATGGCACCATTGGTTGGTTACCCGATTTGGACAAATGGGCATCAGTCATTCGCCAATTTTTGAAACCTGATGGCAAATTTATCATGGCAGATTTTCATCCAGTTGTTTGGATGTTAGACGATGATTTTAGCGCAATAACTTACCGCTATTTCTTAGACGAACCAATTATCGAAACAGAAGAAGGCACGTACGCAGTCAAAGATGCGCCAATCAAAAAGCTTTCTGTTGGTTGGAATCATGGACTTGGAGAAATCTTTCAAGCATTAAAAAACAATTCCGTCCAAGTGATCGATTTTAAGGAATATGATTATTCACCTTACTCCTGCTTTCGCCATTTAGAAGAATTTGAACCTGGAAAATTCCGCATTCAACACTTAGGGAATAAAATACCGATGGTTTACTCTATTGTTGGGGAATAGTTATTTCTTTTTACCAAAAGGGTATTGAAAACCAATATTTACGTTGTATTGAGAGAAAAAGAAATGTTGACTTGCTCTGTCTGCTTTGAATTGAGTTGTTCGAATATCTGGCATGTTTATATAGCCTCCTTTTAATTCTCCTTGAATAAAAAAGTACTTATAAAATGTGACGTTTAAGGCTCCAACGATTCCTAATCCAAATCCAGCTAAGTGAAATTGATCGTTGCGCGCATTGTTTAATAAGGTGCAATTTGTTTTAGGCATCAACGCACCAACTCCACCTCCGAATTGACTACTAATGATTACTTTATTCTTTTCCCAGAGCACATCTGAACGACGAATTTCGGTATTGAGGTAATTCAAACCATCGGTATGTTCAAATAATAAAAAATTTGGTGCGACTACAAATTGTTGGTGATTATAAACACCATCATAAGCCGTTCCTGAATTGGCAATCGTTCCATTTATTTCTGCTGTTTGACCACTCAACATAACGTATTTCATATGATCAACACCGATAGATAGTTGGTAATTATCTTTGAAATAATACCCCAAACGCATGTTTGTTTGTGGAATCGTTAAATTCTTAGGATTCAAATAAATCTTCGTTGAAAAGGGAGACTGACGGTCGTTTGCAATTACATCATACAACGTAAAATCATAACTTGTTCCTTTGAAATGAATGTCTGATTTTGAATAATCGGCCTTATTCCATCCCCAATAAAAATATAAGTTCCCTTTTTGATTGGGTTTAAAAGCTGCAGGTTGTGCATGAAGTGTTAATGAAGCCAAAAAAGCAACGGTGAATAAAATGCGCATAAGATTGTTTTTATACAAAGGTAGAGCGATTCACTCTACAAAATTATGACCTGAATCAGCATTTCAAGTTAAATGCTTTCAAAGCCAATCGGTAACCAGCTAATCCAAATCCCATAATTGAACCTTTGCAAACAGCTGTAATGAGTGAATCATGACGAAACGATTCGCGTTGTGCCAAATTAGAAATGTGCACTTCAACTACAGGTGTTGTTATTGCAGCAATACAATCGCGAATAGCAACACTCGTATGCGAGTATCCTCCAGCGTTCAAAATTATTCCATCAACCTTCGCTTGCTGTAATTGATCGATGATTTCACCCTCAATATTCGATTGGAAATAACTGATCTCTCCCTCAAATTCACGCTTCAAATCAGTTAAAAACGATAAAAATGATTGATTTCCATAAATTTCAGGCTCTCGTTCACCTAAAAGATTTAAATTCGGGCCATTGATAATAAGAATGTTCATATATGAAGGATTGGGAACGCTATATTAAACAATTTGTTCATTACTTGAAAATAGAACGCAGTTTAGCGGAAAATTCGATCTTCGCCTACCAACAAGATGTTGTAAAGTTAAAAGACTTTTGTGAATCTTATCAATTATCGCCGATTCATATTCAAACGGGACATTTAAAACAATTCATTGCAGCACTTTTCGATCTTGGACTAAGCGCCCGTTCTCAAGCTCGCATCATTAGTGGCTGGAAACAGTTTTTCGATTTTTTGATCTTAGAAGATTTACGCAATGACGATCCTTCGGAAGGTTTAGAGTTGCCGAAAATCGGACGGAAATTACCAGAGGTATTAACCATCGAAGAAATCGACCGCATTATTGCTCAGATTGATTTAGCAACGGCAGAAGGACAGCGTAACAAAGCAATTATTGAAACATTGTACAGTTGCGGGTTGCGGGTTAGCGAACTGGTTAATTTACGTTTCGAAGATTGTTTTTTTGAAGAAGGATTCGTTCGTGTCATCGGAAAAGGGAACAAAGAACGATTGGTTCCTGTCAGTCCCAGTGTCATTGCAGAAGTTGGAACCTATGTCGCAACCGACCGACCACTTGTACCAATTAAAAAAGGACAAGAAGCGTATGTTTTTTTAAACAGAAGAGGCGCACAATTGACTCGTGTGATGATTTTCACCATCATCAAAAACCTAGCGTTTCTTGCTGGGATTGAAAAAAACATCAGTCCACATACCTTTCGCCATTCATTTGCTACTCACCTCATCGAAGGAGGAGCCAACTTACGCGCAATTCAAGACATGTTGGGACACGAAAGCATCACTACCACAGAAATCTACACGCATTTGGACCAACGCTTTTTACGCGAAGCCATCTTGAGTTTTCACCCGAGAAATTCGGAGTGAGATAGTTTTGTTATTAAACTAATTTTCCGTACAAATCGTAATGATCTGCTGAAGTAATTTCAACTGCTGCAAAATCACCCAAGCGCACAAAACCTTCTGCTTTTTTCACCAAAACTTCGTTATCTACTTCAGGCGAATCAAATTCGGTACGTCCAATGAAATAATCTCCTTCTACTCTATCGAATAATACGCGGAACGTTTTGCCGATTTTCTCTTGGTTCAATTCGTAACTAATTCCAGACTGAAGCTCCATAATTTCGTCTGCACGTTGACGTTTCACTTCTTCCGAAACATCGTCTTCTAGGGTGTGAGCATGGGTGTTTTCTTCGTGTGAATACGTGAAAATTCCCAAACGATCAAAGCGCATACGCTCTACAAAATCTTTCATTTCTTCGAAATCAGCTGCCGTTTCTCCAGGATAACCAGCAATCAATGTTGTACGAATGGCAATTCCTGGTACTTTTTCACGAATCGTTTCAACCAATGCTTCTGTTTTTTCGCGTGTGATTCCACGACGCATAGATTGCAATATTTTTGTTGAACCGTGTTGCAAAGGCATGTCGAGGTAATTACACACTTTCGGGTGATTCACCATTGCATCCAACACATCCATTGGGAAACCAGCTGGAAATGCATAATGCAAACGGATCCATTCAATACCTTCAACAGCTGCAAGTTGGTCGATCAACTCAGCTAAATTGCGTTTTTTGTAAATATCTAAACCGTAATAGGTTAAATCTTGTGCAATCAACAATATTTCTTTTACTCCTTGAGCTGCCAAGCTTTTAGCTGATTTCACCAAATCTTCAATCGGTGTTGAAACGTGTTTTCCACGCATCAAAGGAATGGCACAAAATGAACAAGGACGATCACAACCTTCAGCTATTTTAAAGTAAGCGTAATGCGTTGGCGTCGTTAACAATCGTTCTCCGACTAATTCGTGTTTGTAATCTGCTTTGAGTGTTTTCAATAAACGAGGCAAATCGCGTGTGCCAAAAAAAGCATCTACTTCTGGGATTTCTTTTTCCAAGTCATCTTTGTAGCGCTCCGACAAACAACCAGTTACGTACACTTTTTCGACTAATCCATCTGCTTTTGCTTCCGCATAGCGCAAAATGGTATCAATCGATTCTTGCTTTGCATTGTCAATGAAACCACACGTATTGATGATGACAATTTCCGCATCATCGTTCATGGATTCGTGTTCAACATCAAATTTATTTGCCTTTAGTTGGGCCATCATCACTTCTGAATCGAAGGTGTTTTTAGCACAACCTAAGGTGATTACATTGACTTTATTTTTGCGAAGCGTTTTCGTTTTCATGTGTATGTATTTCGGTGAACCGAATTTAATTAATTGCTTGTTGCTTGTTTGAGCGAATGATCAAGTAAATTCCAATCAAAATAAATGGAATACTTAATAATTGGCCTGTATTTAAAAGTGCGTTTTCGTCAAATTGCGATTGACCTTCTTTCACAAATTCGATGATAAAACGTGCCGACCAAATCAGGATCATAAACGTTCCAAATAATTTTCCGGTCGTCTCTTTTGCTGATGTTTTCCAATACATGCGTAACAAAATGAAAAAAGAAAGTAAGTACATTCCTGCTTCATAAATTTGTGTTGGGTGACGGAAAACATTCTTACCATCAACTAAATATTCTTGTTGATAGGCTAATTCAGAAAAACGAAAACCCCAAGGCAATGTCGTTGGAACACCAACAATTTCTTGATTCATTAAGTTACCCAACCGAATAAAACATGCTGCGATAGCTATCGGTGCAACAATGCGATCTAAAATCCACAACATGGGTTTTTTGGCAACGCGTTTCGAGAAAATATACAGGGCAATTAAAATCATGATTGCTGCTCCATGGCTTGCCAATCCTCCTTCCCAAACTTTTGGAATATCTGCTAAATGATTTTTATAATACGACCAATCATAGAAAAAAACATGTCCCAAACGCGCACCAATAATCGTTGCAGGCACAATGTACATGATCAACGTATCTAATTGTTTTTCGTCAATGCCTTCAGAACGAAACATTTTGCGAATGACGTAATAACCAATGATCATTCCAGTGACAAATAACAAACCATATAAGTTTGGTGTCGATCTTCCTTCAATCAATTGGGAAGTCATCGTAAAATCAATTCCTAATAGCATGTTGTTCTGTTTTTAAAGGTTGAAAGTTACGCTTTTTCGTTGTTCTTTTTGTACGTTAAATGTGGTGCTCTTCCTTTTTTAAAGATTTTATTGGAGTTTTGTAATCCTTTCCGCAACAATCGTTGTTCTTCTATCGGTAATTGAATAACGGATTGGCAATCGGCAGAACAACAATTTTCGTGTGTCGTTTTGCAACTATCGCATTGAATGAACAGCAAATGACACGCTTCATTCGCGCAATTCGTATGCACATCTGCAGGTTCACCACATTGGTGACAATTTGAAATGATATCTTCCGAAACGCGTTCGCCTCTTCGTTCATCAAAAACGAAATTCTTTCCGATAAATTTATTTTCTAATCCTTTATCACGGCATTCGTTGGCGTATTTAATAATTCCGCCTTCTAACTGATGAACGTTTTTAAAACCGCGGTGCTTGAACCATGCTGATGCCTTTTCACAACGAATTCCTCCTGTACAGTACATCACCAAGTTCTTATCTTCGTTTCCTTTTAAATACGTTTCTTCAATAAATGGCAATGACTCACGGAACGTATCAACGTCGGGTAGAATTGCATCTTTAAAATGTCCTACTTCGTGCTCGTAATGATTTCTAAAGTCAATCAAAATGGTGTTTGGATCGTTGGTCAGTGCATTGAATTCCTCTGCTTTCAAATGCTTACCGATATTGGTTACATCAAACGTTTCATCATTTAATCCATCAGCAAGAATTTTATTACGCACTTTTATTTTTAACTTCAAAAATGGAAATGGCACTCCTGCCTCTTCTACGGCAATATTTAAGCGGACTTCATTTAAGAAATCGATGCTGTACAAATCGTCTTTGAATTGATTGAATTGATCCGTCGGTACAGAAATTTGAGCATTAATCCCTTCCGAAGCGACGTAAATGCGACCAACGACACCATTGGTATCTAATAATTGGTATAAATAATCTCTGAAAAGTTGAGGATTGGAAATCTGATGGTATTTGTAAAATGAAACAGTGACAAAGTGATGTCCTGCTTCACGCAAACGTTGTTCCAACTCCTCTTTACTATACGTATTCCACAGTTGCATGCTATGTTTTATTTAGTTTGTAAAAAGTTGGTGCAAAAATACACTTTTTTCACGAAATTGATAAAAGTCAAACAAGCATTTTTCGTTGAAATTCGATTACGTTTTCCGCTTTTGCTTTTTTGCTGCAGGAAACAAAATGTTATTCAATATCAAGCGATAGCCAGGTGAATTTGGATGTAGGTTTAAATCTGTTGGCGGATCTCCTACTTTGTGTTGGTAATCTTCTGGATCATGTCCACCATAAAACGTCCAAGTTCCTTGCCCCAATTCACCATGAATGTAACGCGCTGTTTTTAAACTATTGCTTTCACCTAGAATAAGCACGTTTGATTTGATTAAATCCTTTCTAAAATCAGTCGTTTGCCCCATGAATCCTTTGATGACATCCGTGTGGCATTGCGTTAACATGGTTGGAACGATATCCCATTTAGCAGAAAATTCGAACAAGGTGAAAATATCTTGATTTTCAGGCACACGATGTAATTCAGTTCCATCAATATTCGAATATTCATAGATCATTGGTTCTTGCACCAAGATGAAGTTTTCAAACGCAAACGTATTGTCAAAATCTAATTTAGTTTGACAATTTGGATCACGGTGATCGCCATCAAACATCGTTTCACAAATATCCGTGTTGTGCGCTGCTAAAGCAATGTCGAAACTATCCGTTCCACTACACATGGTAAACAAAAATCCACCACCGAGCACAAAATTTCGAATGCTATTTGCAACAGCTAATTTCAATTGAGACACTTTCGAAAAACCTAATTCTTGTGCTTGTTTTTCTGCATCCGCAACTTGTTGTCTGTACCAAGGCGCATCACGAAAAGATACATAAAACTTGCCGTATTGACCCGTAAAATCCTCGTGATGTAAGTGTAACCAATCGTATTTCGGTAAATTACCAAGGACAATTTCTTTGTCGTAAATTTTATCATAAGGAATTTCAGCATAATCGAGTACCATCGTTACCGCATCATCCCAGGGCAAAGAACCGCTTGGAGTGTAGACAGCAATTTTAGGAGATTTCTCTAACTGTACCACTTCCATATTGGTTGCAGGATCTGCAATTTGACTTTTTATCGCATTTGCTTGACCATCCGTAATTACCTCGTAGCTAATTCCACGAACGATTAATTCTTCTTCGATTGATTGCAAATTGGGAAATAAAAAAGATCCGCCTCTATAATTCAATAACCACTCCAGCGTCACTTGATTGTTGAGTACCCAATACGATAAACCATACGCTTTTAAGTGATTCGTTTGACGTTCATCCATCGGAACCAAAATAGCAGTTGCTCCCAAGGATTTGGTCAAAAACAATAGCAAAACAAGGAGTAAAACTTTCATAGATTCAGTAAAGGAATTAAAAAGGTGTATCTGAATTGAGCATGAAATCTTCATCATCATCCACGACATTGTTCATGTTACTTGCCTTTGTTATCGTGTTTACATCATCAAAACTACGATTTACTGACATTCCAGCTCCAGTTGATTTTGGATCGAAATCACCACCAGTTGTGTTGTAAGTGTCTTCAAAATTTTCAAAACGTGCATATTGGCCAACAAAACGCATACGAACAGTATCCAACGCACCATTTCTGTGTTTCGCAATAATCACTTCCCCTACACCTTGATTCGAAGAACCATCCTCCGCTTGCAACAAACCGTAATATTCTGGTCGATACAAGAAACTTACAATATCCGCATCTTGCTCAATCGCTCCAGATTCACGTAAGTCAGAAAGCACCGGTCGTTTATCACCACCACGTGTTTCAACAGAACGACTCAACTGAGAAAGTGCAATGACAGGAATGTTTAATTCTTTGGCAATTTCTTTGATGGAACGTGAAATAGTAGAGATTTCTTGCTCGCGATTTCCTGTTCCTTTACCACCACCCGCTGACATCAATTGCAAATAATCAATGATGACTAATTGAATGTCGTATTGCATTTTCAAACGGCGGCATTTTGCACGTAGATCGAACACGGATAATCCTGGTGTATCATCTATATAAATTGGTGCAGTTGATAATTTTGAAACGCGTGAATATAATTGTTGAAACTCGTAATCTTCTAAGTTTCCTTTTCTTAATTTTTCAGCAGAAATACGCGCTTCAGAAGCAATCAAACGTTTCACTAACTGCACGCTTGACATCTCTAGAGAGAAAACCGCAACCCCCATGTTATAATCAACTGCTGTATTGCGCGCCATTGATAATACAAAGGCTGTTTTACCCATCGCAGGACGAGCAGCAATGACAATCATATCGGAACGTTGCCAACCTGAAGTCAAGGCATCTAAACCTCTAAATCCTGTCGGAACTCCTGATAAACCTTCGCTGTTTTTGGATGCGATTTCAATTTCACGAATGGCATCACTTACAACCGTATTCATGGTTGCAATCGACTTTTTCATGTTGTTTTCAGCAATTCCAAACAAAGCGCCTTCCGCCTTCGTTAATAAATCGAAAACGTCTGTTGTTTCATCATACGCATCGCGCAAAGTCTCCGAACACATGCGGATAATTTCACGTTGAATGTATTTTTGCGAAATGATTCGGGCGTGAAATTCAATATGTGCAGAAGAAGCAACCCCGCTTGTCAATGAAGAAATGTACACTACTCCTCCAGCACCTTCTAATTCACCTTTTTCTTTTAAGCGTTGCGTAACAGTTAATAAATCGATGGGATTTGACGTTCCAAATAAATCGCGGATTGCTCCGTAAATGAATTGATGTTTCGGATCGTAAAAACTGTCAGCTGACAACATATCAACGGTATCCGTTACAGCATTTTTATCCAACATCATTGCACCCAATACTGCTTTCTCAACATCAACAGCTTGAGGAGGTATGCGCCCCATTTCTGTTGCGATTGTTGAAATAACATTTTTATTTCTAGTTGGTGTTCGTCTTGGATTTCCTGATTGTTGCTCTTCCATATTTACAAAGATAACGAAGCTATTTTCCTTATGGAAGAAAAAAACAAATTTTAATTACAAAGAGGAAATGAACATGTTTTGAACAATGCCCTAGCTAATTGTTATGCCAACAGGACAATGATCGGAACCAAGGATTTCATTGTGAATAGTCGCTTCAGCAATTTGCGGTAAAAACGCTTCACTCACTAAAAAGTAATCAATCCGCCAACCAATATTTTTCTGACGCGCTCCAGCTCGGTAACTCCACCAAGTGTATTTTACCTCATCGCCATTTTTTGCACGCCACGAATCAATCAATCCAGCGTTATGAAAAGCATCCATGCCATCGATTTCTTCTTGCATAAATCCGGCTGCTTTGTTGTAGTTTTGTTTTGGACGTGCCAAATCGATTGCTTTGTGCGCCACATTAAAATCGCCACAAACCACTACTGGTTTTGAAGTTTCCAATTGCTTTAAATAAGCTAGAAAATCAGCATCCCACGATTGACGATACGGCAAACGCAATAATTCACTACCCGAATTGGGCACATAAACTGTGACCAAATAAAACGCTTCAAATTCAGCAGCAATCACTCTCCCTTCGTTGTCGTGTTCCTCAATTCCCATATCATACACAACCGATAATGGTTCGGTATTAGATAAAATTGCAGTTCCCGAATATCCTTTTTTACTCGCCTCATTTGCATAGACAAACGGCATGTTTAATGGCGCAACAGTTTCTTTTACTTGCTCAACAGATGCTTTTGTTTCTTGCAAACAAATGACATCAACAGCTAAATTTTGCATGTCTGGCAGAAAGCTTTTTCCTGCAATCGCACGAATGCCATTCACATTAAAGGAGAGAATTTTCATTGTTTCAGTATTTCAAGCAAAAATAAAGAATTTAAATCGTGAATAACCCAATCCACAAAACTCTTTCCAATTTCAGTTGTTACTCATACAAATAGCTATTTTTGCACCATGAGAGGTTTTGATCAACAAACATTACGCGATTTAGAATTCGATGAAATTCGGAATTGGCTGATGCAATTTGCTATCGGACCCTCTGCACGTAAGCGTTTGGAAGCATTAGCGCCATCGAATAATTTTGATGAAATAGAGAATGAATTATTACGCTTAAACGAATTCAAACAAATCAGAACGGAAGGCGAATCGTTTCCTGCACTTGATTTTGAAGAATTACTCGCTGAAATCAAGTTGCTACCAATTCGTAATGCGGTTTTGCAACAAGAAGGATTTGTGCGTATTACTCGTGCTTCTGAATTGGTGAATCAAATCATTGTCTTTTTTGACAAACGAACACAAGATTATCCGCATTTGTGTGGACTTTTGAAATCAGTTTACTTTACACGTGAATTGATCGAATCCATCGAAAAAGTATTTGATCGTAAAGGAAACATCAAAGATGACGCATCGTCAGAATTAGCGCATATTCGACAACAAATCGGTAAAATCCGCAATCAAATCAATAAAAACTTTGAAAAGGAATTGCGGAAACACCTCAAAGAAGGTTGGTTGGGTGAAACGAAAGAAGCTTACGTCAACGAAAGACGTGTGTTAACTGTCCAATCAACGCACAAGCGAAAAATTGGCGGTGCAGTTGTTGGATCGTCAAAAACCGGAAGCTTAACGTTTATCGAACCTGCAATTAACGTTCCCTTGAACAATGAATTGGAATTGTTATTGGATGATGAACGCAAGGAAGTTTTTCGCATTTTACAAGAACTCACACGTGAAATTGCGCATCACATTCACTTAATTGAAGCGTACCAAGATTTACTCGTCGAACTGGATTTCATCCATTCCAAAACGAAACTTGCGATTGAACTCAATGCGAATTTACCTGGTATTGTTCGTTCGACATGTATTGAATTAATCGATGCTTTCCATCCGCTATTGTGGCGCAATAACAAAGCGCACGGAAAAACAACACTTCCGCAAACACTTTCTTTGAACCCCAATAACCGCATGTTGGTTATTTCAGGACCAAATGCAGGAGGAAAATCCATTACGCTAAAAACTATTGGTTTGTTGCAAATCATGTTGCAATCTGGACTTTTAATCCCAGTACATTCAAACAGTAAGTTTTGTTTTTTTCAACAAGTATTGAGCGATATTGGTGACAATCAATCCATTGAAAATGAGTTGAGCACCTATTCCTACCGATTAAAACGCATGAAGTATTTCTTAACCGTTGCCAACAAACGCACCTTGTTGTTGTTGGACGAATTTGGAACAGGTTCAGATCCAGAATTAGGTGGTGCTTTGGCAGAAGTTTTTTTCGAGGAATTGTACCAGAAAAAGTCATACGCTGTTATCACTACGCACTACGCAACTATCAAATTGCGCGCAGATCGTTTGACAAATGCAGTCAATGGTTGCATGCTTTTCAATACGGAAACACTTGAACCACTTTACCGCTTTTCAATTGGTCAACCAGGAAGTTCCTTTACGTTTGAAGTCGCTCAAATGAATGGAATTCCACTCGATTTGATTGAAAAAGCCAAAGCAAAATTGGACGGTGAGCGCATCAATATGGATAAATTATTGAGCGAATTGAACCGCGAGAAAATGTATTTACAGCGCTTGAATAATGACCATATTGAAGCACAAGAATTAGCTGAAAAAGCACGGTTATCGTATCAAGAACGAAAAGATAAATTTGAAGAACGCCTCAAGACCCAACAAGATTTTATTGAACGCAATAATATCTTTTTGAACACTGGCAAAAAAATGAAAGCCTTCATAGATCGATACCAAACAACAACCCGCAAGAAAGACGCTAACAAACCATTACTAGAAGAAGTTCGCAAATACTTGATGGTTGAAAAAGCGAAAATTGATGAGGCAAAACGGAAAGTTGAATTGATGAAACCGGTCGCTGCTAAACCAGTTCGAAAAAACGCTAAAAAAGCTGCGGTAATCGATACGTATCAACGGGATAAAATTGTTGTGGGATCAACAGTTAAAATGATCGAAACACGTCAAAGTGGAACAGTTGAAGAAATAAAAGGTCATTTATTAACCGTCACTTTTGGATTTATGCGTTTGAAAGTTGAACGTGAAAAACTAATGTGGATAAGCTAATTATTCACCTAATTTGATCCGAAATCCTGCTGATGAACTAAAAACCATTCTGCGAATGTTCGTTGGTGGATTACTGTCGTAAAAGACATTGTATTCAAAGCGCATGTCAACACGTTTTGTAACAGCCATTCCAATAGAATATTGCCCTGAAAAACGCACATCTTTCATCCGATATAACACAGGTTGAAAATAGGTTACGGCAGTAAATGAAAAGCCACTTTTCAAATTGATGAACCAACTCATGTAATTACTCCAGCGCACATCTTTGTTAATAACACCATCCGATTGTAATTCCTCGTATTCTGCAAACAGAGAAGATCCGACGAAAAAACGACAATTATTGGTATCGATAAACTTCCAGCGCAAACCAGTTCCAGCTAGTGTTCTAATTTTCTGATTTAACATCAAATTGTATTGCACTTGCGCAAAAGACTCCCATTTCCAAGGACCGTTTTTAATTCTTCGTGCGTAGCGAAAGTGCGACATCCCCGAGTTGGCATACGTTTGACTTTTGGAACCCGTATAGGAAATATCGCTCAACAACAAGTAATAATTTTTTCGTGTTTTGTATTGTACGCGAGGGCGGAAATTAGCGGAATAAAAAAGTGGTCCGTTTTGAACAACTGAAAAACCACCATCCAAGCTTCCACTCCAACCTGATGTGTCATCATAAATGCGTTTGTTCTCAATATTAACTATCTGAGCCGAAAGTGGTAATACAGCTAAAAAGACAAGTGCTATGAAAACGAGCTGTTTCATCATTTTGGCGCTTTTCGGTATAAATAAATGGCGAAAAGTCCAAAAATTACGTTCGGAATCCATACCGCTGCAATAGGTGGGAAACCTATTTTAATCGCTGCGACAGTTGTTACTTTCATCGCGAAAATATAGATGAAAACAAAAATCAATCCGATAGCAATATTGATTCCAATCCCTCCTCTTTTCTTACGACTAGAAACAGCCACACCAATCAAGGTCAGCACATACGTTGCAAACGGATAACTTGTGCGTTGATGCAATTCTATTTCGTATGTCGGTACTTTTGAATTACCTTTTTCTTTTTCTTTTTTAATGAAATCTGTCAGTTCGGTGTAGGTCATCGCTTCCGCAATGTTGTCCCGTTGTGCCAATTCATTAATTTTAAAAGGGAAAACTGTATCTTTTGATTGGCGTTCGATTAATTTATCTGGAATAAACTGTGTTTCTTCTTCACCAATGGCATTGATTACTGCAACTGGAGGTGTGACAATTCGTTCGTAGTAATCTTTTAACACCCAGTGATTTGATCCAGGTTTCGCGATAGCATTGCGGGCTTTTAAAAACCGAACCAACTCATTTTTATCGTTGTATTGTTCAATTTGAAAATCGCTTAACATATTCATCGATGCGCTATACGATCCAAAATGTACAAATTGATTTCCTGGATATTCAGCACGGTAATTTTCAACGACCAAATCATTCCGATAATATGTTTCTTCAAATTCCAAGCGAACACGATTCGACCGTGGAATAACAAAGTGATTCAATACCAACGACATTAACATTAAAATAGTCGCAGCAATCATGTATGGACGAATAATGCGTAAGAACGGTCGTCCACTATTCAACATCGGGATAATTTCCGTTTCCTGCGCCATTTTAGCAGTGAACCAAATGACAGAAATAAAAATAATCATCGAAGAAAACGTATTCCCGTAGAAAATTAAAAAGTTGAGGTAATAATCGAATACAATCGCTGAAAGAGGGGCTTTGTTGTCAATAAATTCTGAAAGTCGTTCCGCCAAATCAAACACCATTGCCAAGAGCATGATTACCCCAAGCATGAAGAAAAAAGTTGTTAGAAACTTCCGGATTATATATTTATCGAGAATTTTAAGCATTAAATTCTTCTACCTAATTTGACTACTTGTTCGTCTTTCCATTTTGTAAACGTACCATCTAAAATACGTTTACGCGCTTCTTTTACTAACGCTAAATAAAACGCTAAATTATGTATTGTGGCAATTTGAATTGCTAAATTTTCTTTTGCTTTGATCAAATGGTTCAAATATGCTTTTGTATAAACATGATCTACGTAAGCTGTTCCATTTGGATCAAGTGGGGAAAAATCCAAACGCCATTTGTTGTTTTTGATATTGATAGTTCCTTCAGAAGTAAACAACATTCCATGACGTGCATTGCGCGAAGGCATAACACAATCGAACATATCAATTCCCAAAGCGATACATTCTAGAATGTTAACTGGTGTTCCAACTCCCATCAAATAACGCGGTTTGTCTTCAGGTAAAATGTTACAAACCAAATCGGTCATGCTGTACAAATCCTCATCGGGTTCACCGACAGACAATCCACCAATCGCATTTCCAAACGCTCCTTGTTCGGCTATGAATTCTGCTGATTCTTTTCGTAATTCCGGGTAAACACTGCCTTGAACAATCGGAAACAACACTTGATCGTATCCGTATTTAGGTGTTGTTTGATCCATTTGAGTAATACATCTTTTCAACCAACGATGCGTCATGTGCATCGAACGTTTTGCATAGCGAAAATCACACGGATAAGGCGTGCATTCATCAAAAGCCATGATGATATCAGCGCCAATACTGCGTTGAATATCGATTGCACGTTCGGGACTGAAAAAATGATAACTTCCATCGTGGTGTGACTGAAAACGCACACCTTCTTCGGTGATTTTTCGTGAAGTTGCCAAAGAATAAACTTGATAACCGCCACTATCTGTCAAAATTGGACGTTCCCAATTCATGAATTGATGTAAACCACCAGCGCCTTCAATCACATCCAAACTCGGACGTAAATAGAGGTGAAATGTATTCCCGAGAATTATTTGTGCTTCGACATCGTCACGTAATTCTTGTTGATGGACACCTTTTACAGTGCCTTGTGTACCAACCGGCATGAAGATCGGAGTTTCTATTGTTCCGTGATCTGTATGTAATAAACCAGCGCGTGCTTTTGATGCTGGATCTTTGTGCTTCAGTTCGAAGTGCATAATTGTGTTGAAAAATAAACGCGACAAAGATAAGTGTATTTCAGAAAGCATGCCATCTTTGCAAATCAATTCGTAAGATAAATGAAAATTATACCAAGTATAGATGACACGTTCTTATTTTACACCTTTTGGGTGTTCGCATTTTTCGTGTTTGTTCAAACTATATATGTCATCCTGTTTTTTGGGCGCTTAGCTTTTCGCAAACAACAAAAAAACACGGGAATACTCCCTCCCGTTTCGATAATTATTGCAGCAAGAAACGAAGCAGATAATTTATTTGAGAACATCCCGAAAATCATGGATCAGTTGTATGATTCCGAATTTGAAGTAATCGTTGTTAATCATCAATCCGTTGACGATTCAAAACACTTACTCAATGCGTTACAACGCGAATACGCTAATCTAGTTGTCGTAGATGTTGAAAAAAATAAACATTTGTTGCCGAGTAAAAAATTACCATTAACACTTGGGATTAAACGTGCAACTCATGAGCATTTATTGCTTACTGATGCCGATTGTACGCCAACAAGTATTCATTGGTTAGCTGAAATGGCCAATCAATTTACAGAAAAAAAAGCACTTGTTTTGGGTTATGGACCGTACAAAACAACTCCAGGTTTTTTAAACAAAGTTATTCGTTTTGACACGACGATGATTGCTGTTCACTATTTTTCAATGGCAATTAATCGTTCACCATATATGGGCGTCGGTCGGAATTTAGCATATACCAAAACACTTTTCAATGAAGTAGGTGGATTCAAATCGCATTATTCATTGACTTCAGGTGACGATGACTTGTTTGTGCAAGAAGCAGGAACAAAAGAAAACGTTGCTATACAATTAAATCCAGCGAGTTTTATCTACAGTGATGCAAAAACAACTTGGGAAGATTTTGTATTACAAAAAGCCCGTCACAACAGTACTTCTGTAAAATATAAGTTTTTCAAAAAAGCAATGTTAGGAATCTATCCAATGACCATGTTGTTATTACTCATTTCTTTTGTTATTTTGCTAACACAAAGTGGATGGTGGATACATGCATTAGCTGGATTTGGATTTGTATTGCTTCTAAAATGGTGGTTATTGGGCGTTTGTTTTAATCGTTTGAAAGCACGTAGTTTTATTTTAGCATTGCCTTTTCTCGATTTGGTTTACGTCATTGTCACACCGTTCTTTTATTATTCAACATTGCAAAAAAATACGTCAAAATGGAAGTGACGGCGGAACATTTATCGGACAAAGCAAAGGTCGATTATGCCTTAGTGGAACGAGCGAAAAAAGGCGACCAATCAGCTTATGCCGAATTGATGGAGCGTTACCGTGAGTCCTTGTATTTCATGATGTATAAGATGGTGCGCCATACCGATGATGCAGACGACTTGACTATTGAAGCATTTGGCAAAGCATTTAGTCGCTTGGATCAATATTCACCAACATTCGCATTCAGTACCTGGTTGTTCAAAATCGCTTCTAATAATTGTATTGACTTTATTCGTAAAAAACGTATCAAAGTGACTTCAATGGATTCTGGTTATGTAACAGATGATGGAGATAGTATACAAATTGAAGCGCGTGCTACTACATTGGATCCCGAAGAAACAATTATTTACAACCAAAAGGTGAAACACATGCACCACTTGGTTGGGAAACTAAAACCACGTTACCAAGAATTGGTAAAACTGCGTTATTTCGAAGAATTGAGTTACGAAGAAATCGCTGAAGAATTAAACCTACCAATAGGAACCGTAAAGGCACAATTATTTCGAGCGCGTGATTTTTTAGCACAAATGATGCAACAAACGAAAGACGCTATCTAACAAGTTATTTATTCGGCGGAATAAAAGCCTGTTATTATTTCTTGGTATTTCTGCGTGATAAATTTACGTTTCAACTTTAACGTTGGTGTCAATTCTCCTGAATTGATTGAAAATTCATTCGGCAATAACGCAAAACGTTTCACTTGTTCCCAATTCCCAAAACCTGCATTCAAAGTGTTTATTTCTCGCTCTATTCGAGCGACTACTTTCGGGTCACTTACAATTGCTTCAGCTGTGTCAGTTGAAAAATCAATTGCTTTTCGTTCAGCCCACTCTTTTATGAAATGGATATTTGGAACGATTAACGCAGCAGGGAATTTTTGACTTTCACCTACAATCATCACTTGCTCAATGAAACGTGATTCTTTGAATTTATTTTCCATCACTTGAGGAATGATATACTTACCACCTGAAGTTTTGAAAATTTCTTTTTTTCGATCGGTAATTTTCAGGAATGTTCCTTTTTCCAATTCGCCAATATCACCTGTTTTGAACCAACCTTCTTCGTCCATTACCTCATCAGTTGCCGTTTGGTTATTGTAGTAACCCAACATCACATTTGGTCCTTTGACTAAAATTTCACCGTCATCAGCTATTTTTACGCGGACTCCAGCAATCAATAAACCAACAGTACCAAATTTCACACCGTTTTTCAGACAATTTACAGATACAACGGGAGAAGTTTCTGTTAATCCATACCCTTCCAATATTGGGATTTGAGCAGCAAAAAATATGCGTGCTAAACGAGGTTGCAACGCGGCAGAACCAGAAGCTATTGCGCGCACATTCCCACCTAAAGCTGCTTTCCATTTAGAAAAAATCAACTTGCGAGCAACGAATAATTGGAATTGATACCAATACGATTTTCCTTCAAAATCATAAGACTCAGCCAATTTTACCGCCCAAAAGAATAATGTTCGTTTCAATCCTTTCAACTCTTCACCTTTGGCCATGATGCGATCAAAAACCTTTTCAATCAAGCGCGGGACAGCTGAAAAAACTTCGGGTTTCACTTCTCGAATATTATCACCAATAGTATCCATCGATTCAGCAAAGTAAACACTCGCTCCAACACGCATGTACAAATAATGCAACATGCGTTCGTACACATGACAAATTGGTAAAAAAGTCAATACAGGAGATTTTTCATTTGCGGGAATAATCGGCTCTGTCGCAAGCACATTGGACAATAAATTATTGTGTGACAACATCACTCCTTTTGGATTTCCAGTTGTACCTGAGGTATAAATGATTGTTACTAAATCTTCGTTTTGAACATTTGCTTTCAACTCATTTACTCTTGAACTATCTATTGATTTACCTGCTTCTATTAAATCAAGATAATACGTTGCATCAGGTAATTGATCAAATGAAAAAATGGTAAGCAACGATGGGATATCTAATTTCACTGCGTTAAGTCGCTCCAAAATTTCACTATTCCCAACAAAGGCATAACGCATAGCCGCATCGTTGAAAATGTATTTGTAATCTTCTGAAGATATCGTTGGATATAAGGGAACTACAATTGCGCCGATTTGTTGCAGTGCAATATCCATCACATTCCATTCAACTCTATTAGTCGAAATTAATGCTACACGTTCTCCTTTTTCTATTCCCAAGGCTAACAATGCCAATGACATCTCATTTGCTTTTGTTAAAAATGTTGCAGTTGACATTGACACCCAACTTCCAGCTGTTTTAGTAACAAACATATTATCATTGGGATATCGCTCTAATTGATAATATGGAATATCGAATAAACGTGTTATTTGATTCATTTTCTTCGTAATAGTTAAAGCAAGTTATAAAATCAAAATTAATTAACAAGCCTAAAATGTTCATTCAAATATAACATTTGTTTTTTTAATGAACTTTTAGCCAATCGACTAAAGTACCTTTACATCATGGAAGTGGTTTTCTATACATGCTATTCGTTTTTTAAGAAGTAGTTTTTTCTAATTTAAAAAATGAATAACAAAATGATTTTTGGTTTGTTAAGAGGTTCGTTTGCCGGCGAACCTTTTTTTATTCCTGGGAATAGCGTTTTTTACCACGAATATAAACAGATCGTGCAAAATTAGACGCAAAGGTTGCTTGTGCAACCAATGGAGCTGGAAACAAAACAAATGTTGCATATTTTCCTTTTTCAAGCGAGCCATTTTTCTCTTCATCAAAACCAGCCATCGCAGCCCAAATAGTCATTCCTTTCAAGCAGTCGTTTAAGGAAATTCGTTCGCGCGATAAAAATCCACTTTGCGGAATATTTTCAGCATTCTTTCGCTTTACAGCAGCGAAAATCGTTCGCATCGGATCCATATAGTCGTAAGGAAAATCAGAACCAATTGCTAAAATACCTGTTTGATTCAATAATGTTTGATAGGCATAAGCTCCGTTCATGCGTTGTTTTCCAATTCGTTTTTCTAACCATTTTTGATCAGAAACAGCATGAACTGGTTGAACAGATGGAATCACTCCTGCTTTAGCAAAGGCTAAAAAATCAGTTGGATCAATTACCTGAGCATGTTCTATCCGCCATCGGTGATCAACTTTACCTTTCGTGTGTTTTTGAATAATAGCGAGCGCTAATTGATTTGTTGAATCGCCTATTGCGTGAATGTTAACTTGGTAATTGATTGATCGCGCAATTCCTGCAACTCGTTCCATCTCAGCTACAGCAGTTGTCAAAATGCCGTGATTATACGGATCGTCAGAATATGTTTTCTTAAGCAATGCACCACGCGAACCCAAAGCACCATCTCCAATTATTTTAAACGATCGAACGGAAAAATTACCCTCCTGAACAATACCATACTTTTTTGCAAAACCCACATTTTCTTTTGTAGGAAACAACATCACATTCACGTTCAACGACAATTGATTGGATTTACAAAGTGACCGTAGAATGTTTAGATCTTTGAAATCGACTCCAGCTTCGTGCACTCCTGTAATACCAAACTGAAACAATTCTTGCTCTACTTGTTTTAAAGCGCCCTCCATTTTTTTGCTATCAAAATCTGGCAAAACTGCTGCAACACGAGTAATTGCATTATCCAATAGCAATCCTGAACATTTGCCATTTATGACATCCACTCTTCCTCCAGGAATGATAGAAGTAGCAGAAATTCCAGCTTTTTTCAATGCTGCATTATTCGCTAGCGCGGCATGTCCATCTACACGGTAGATCAATACTGGTTTGTTTGGGAAAAGTTGATTCAATTTTTCATTTGAAAGTTCTTCATCAAATAAAAAGTTTGTCTGATCCCAACCACGACCAATTATGACTGGTAATTTGTTTTTTTGATCGTATTTTTCTAAACGCACAACAATTTCTTGCATGGACGAACTCCCAAATAAATCGGCTGAAAGTAACATACGTGCATAACTCATCATGTGCCCATGTGCATCCGTCAAACCAGGATAAATCTCACTATTTTCTGCATCGATGTATTCATCTGCACTATATTTATTATTGATTTGTCGCTCAGCGCCAATTTCAACAATTACACCGTCACGAATAGCCATTGCTTCTTCCACATCATCGTATTCATTCATGGTGTGAATAGTTGCATTGTGAACGATTAAGTCGACATGTTGACCTTTCATACATTGTGAAAACAACAGTAGACCAAGAAGCGCAATGAGAATTAATTTCATCTTATTTTTTATTAAAAACAGTGGATGAGGCTTGCGCAGTTGGCATAATCACCAAATCATTTATTGTTACGTGTTTTGGACGTGTACACACATAATAAATAGCATCAGCAATGTCTTCTGCTTGTAATGGATCAAAGCCATCATACACACTTTTCGCAGTTGCTTCATCACCTTTAAAACGCACCAGAGAAAATTCTGTTTCGGCTGCACCAGGCGCAATATTGGTCACTTTGATTCCATCGTTTACCAAATCAATGCGCATCGAACGCGACAAAGCATCAACAGCATGTTTCGTAGCACAATATACATTTCCTCCAGCATAAACTTCTTTCCCAGCAATACTACCAAGATTAACGATGTGTCCAAAACCATTTTTTTGCAAAATTGGAACAACTGCTTTCGTAACGTATAACAAGCCTTTGATATTCGTGTCAATCATTCGGTTCCAATCATCGGTTACCCCATCAGCAATTGGACTTCTCCCAACTGCCAATCCTGCATTATTGACCAATATTTGAATATTGTTCTTTACTTCAACCGATAAAGAAGCAATTGCTGCGTTGACTTGCTGTTCATCTCGCACATCAAAACACAAGGTTTCTATCTTAACTGGGAAATGAGCTAACTCACTTTTCAGTTGTGCTAATCGTTCAGAGCGACGACCAGTTATGATTAAATTCCAGTTATTCTCCGCAAACATGCGTGCGGTAGCTTCGCCAAATCCAGCAGTTGCTCCAGTTATTAAAATGTATTTCATTGTAATTTCTTTATTTTTTTTCCAGTCGCAGCGATTAAAAAAAGCGCCAAGTATGCTGGTATTCTATAACGTACTATTGCACCAATAACAGGTGTTGTAAAACCAATCAACAAGAGCAATAAGATACTAAACCACAAAAGTGTTGTAATTGTTTGTTTATCGGACGCTGTGCGTTCAATCTTTTTCCACATTGCGACACTTAAAAAAACAAATAACGCAAGTGATTCCAAGATATTCACCCACTTCAGCACGCCTCCTTTATCCCAAAAGAAAGGTCTGAAAGTAGCATTTGTGAGCGCCTCAGGGATGTTTTTTATTAATTGTAGTGGAGAATTATCAAGCGGTTGCAGTGTTATATAACTATTCGATTTTTCAGCTTGAAAATACAAGCGCCAACCATTTTTATTCGGCAATAAAAAAAGAGGTTTGGCAGTAGCAACACGACCAAATTGTTCTTTTTGGGCAACAATTGGCTGTTTTAAATAAACGGTACTATCGACAATGTGCAAATACTTTTTCTGTTCGGGAGTAAAATAATAAAAGCAGGAGTCAGTCAACACATGAACACCACCCTTGGCCATGTTATTGAAATCAAATTGTTTGCGTGTTAAAAAACGCATCGGCTGTTGATGAAATATCGGGACAAAAACCACCAAAACAAGAGCTACAAGTACAACAAAAAAACTTGCTTGAAGTAGCGCTTTTTTATTGACTAATCGCGCAATAAAAACAATTGCTATGGCACACAATAAACAAAGTAAAACATATGGTTTGAATAAAATCATTAAAATTCCACCCACAACCCATCGCCAAATGCTTCCTTTTAGGGAAAGATCACCAAATGTGGCGCGTAAAAACAATGCTAGACCAATCAACAAGAAGGGTTCTTTCAATAATGTTGAAGACCAAAACGCGAAACTTGGCAAAACGACCAAGGCATACCAAAAGACTCTTTTATTGATCCATATGCGCTGATGAAACGTTAGAAAAAGTTCGCGAATTCCAAGCATTGAAAAGAAAGAAATGATCATCAAATGAACATATACTGATCCTTTTGAAAGAAAAAACAACAAACTGTTGATTCGTATAACATTTTTAGTGTCGTCAATAAAAAAAGTAAACGGAGAACTCCACTTCGTTGTAGCACTTAAATACAGGTTAATCGTTTGCTGACTTTCAAGTCCAAAGAGACATTCAATATATGCTTTTGGGGATTGATAAAAAACTTGCGCTAAAATTTGACTATCGTGCATACACGAACCAATATCAGAATTTGTCGCTCCATTGGGATAATATTGATAATAGATAAAAACAAAAAGTAATGAAAAAGCCAAACGGATGAGCCAAGCAAGAATCAGGTCGTAACGCTGTAAATCAGGAGTTCTTTTTTGATAAAAGAAAAACAAACCAATTATAAATATGAATGCAACAACCATAAACAACCGTAGCGAAGCAAACAGGCTTCATTGAAGTCAAAAGTAAGGAGAAAAAAAGAATTGGTTTGAAAATTGGCCTTCGACGCAAAAGAGTTATTAAAAAAAATCGTTAATAACTGTGGATAAATAGCGTAATTCCACAACAAATAAAATAAAGTGAATGCTTACTTTTGTACAAACATTTTTTACATGAGTACCATTCAACAAGCAGCTACATTAGAGCAAGCAGTCGAACTTGGACTTCGTCCAGATGAATTTGAAGTAATCAAAGAAGTGCTTGGTCGCACACCAAATTTTACTGAAACTGCAGTATATTCGGTTATGTGGTCGGAGCATTGTTCGTATAAAAATTCCATTTATTGGTTAAAACAATTGCCAAAAGACGGTCCCCACATGTTAGTAAAAGCAGGTGAGGAAAACGCTGGATTGGTTGATTTAGGTGGTGGTATTGGTTGTGTTTTCAAAATTGAATCACACAATCACCCAAGTGCATTGGAGCCTTACCAAGGCGCTGCAACAGGAGTTGGCGGAATCAATCGTGATATTTTCACAATGGGGGCTCGTCCAGTTGCGCAATTGAATTCATTGCGTTTTGGTGACATCAATGAAGACCGCACGAAATGGTTGGTGAAAGGTGTTGTGAAAGGAATTGGCGACTATGGAAATGCTTTTGGTATTCCGATTGTAGGTGGAGAAGTTTTCTTTGATAAATCATACAACCAAAACCCCTTAGTAAACGCTTTTTCAGCAGGTATAATTGATACTAAAAAAGTAATTTCTGCAAAAGCAAAAGGACCAGGAAATCCTGTTTACATTGTTGGTTCAGCAACAGGTAAAGATGGAATCGCAGGTGCTGCATTTGCATCGAAAGATATAACAGAAGATTCTGCAAACGATTTACCATCTGTACAAGTTGGAGATCCGTTTATGGAGAAATTATTGTTGGAAGCAACAATGGAATTATCCGAAACAGATGCAATTGTTGGAATGCAAGACATGGGAGCTGCAGGTATTACTTGCTCTACTTGTGAAATGAGTGCTGGCGGTGGCGTTGGGATGGAAATTCACTTAGACCGAGTTCCTACACGTCAAGAAAATATGTTGCCTTACGAAATCCTATTGTCTGAATCACAAGAACGTATGTTAGTAGTGATTCAAAAAGGAAAAGAAGCTGTTGTAAAACAAATTTTTGACAAATGGGATTTACATGCAGAAGAAATCGGAACAGTAACTGACGATGGACGTGTACGTTATTACATGAATGGTGAATTAGTTGGAGATGTTCCAGCTGAATCTCTTGTTCTTGGTGGTGGCGCTCCTCAATACCAACGCGAATATTCTGAACCAGCTTACTACCAAGAATACAAAAAATTCAATATTGATAACGTTCCTCAACCAGAAAATTTAAAAGAGGTTGGCTTCTTTTTATTAGGTCAAGCAAATATCGCTTCTAAAAGATGGGTGTACGAACAATATGATTCGATGGTTGGTACCAAAACAATGACGACTAACCGTCCAACGGATGCAGGAATCGTTAATTTGAAAGGTACTGATAAAGCTTTAGCAATGACTGTGGATTGTAATTCACGTTATGTCAATGCAGATCCTGAAGTAGGAACAGCTATAGCGGTTTCCGAAGCAGCTCGTAACATTGTTGTTTCAGGTGGAATTCCAAGTGCTATTACGAATTGTTTGAACTTTGGAAATCCATACAATCCAGAATCTTACTGGCAATTTGTTGGTGCGATCAAAGGAATGTCAAAAGCATGTTTAAAATTCCAAACGCCGGTTACAGGAGGAAATGTTTCTTTCTACAATCAAAGTAACATCGCTGGAAAAGAAATTCCTGTTTTCCCTACTCCTACAATTGGAATGATTGGTTTGATCGAAGATAAATCAAAAATCATGTCATTGGACTTCAAACAAAAAGGTGATTTGATCTTTATTTTGGGTGATTGCGTAAATGATATCGCTTCTTCAGAATACTTGGCTAAATACCACAACATTGAAGCATCACCTGCTCCGCATTTCGATTTAGAAAAAGAATTTTTATTGCAAGAAGCAATCAAAGGTTTGATAGGAATGGAATTAATTAATGCTGCACACGACTGTTCAGACGGTGGTTTATTTGTAACAATGGTTGAAATGTCGATGCCTCGTGGACTTGGATTTGATATCGTTACAGATGCAGAAATCAGAGAAGATGCTTTCTTGTTTGGTGAAGCTCAAAGTCGCGTTGTCGTTTCCGTTTCTGAAGATTCAGAAGAAGATTTCATCGAATTCATGATGGGTAGTGGTGTTAACTTTACATTACTTGGTCACGTTACAAAAGGAAAATTAATGATCGACGACGAACATTTTGGATTCATTGCAGAGGCGAAAGAAATCTTCGATAATGCATTAGGAAAAATGATTGAAGGTTAAAAAATAAAAAAACGTAATTTTATCCGATGCAATTTTTGTGTCGGATTTTTTTTGAACAAACATGAACGAATTACTAAGCTATTTCTCGAATTTAACAACTGAACAAAAAGAAAAATTTAGTCAGTTGAAAGATTTATACGAGGAATGGAACGCACAAATAAATGTGATTTCACGAAAAGATATGGATGAGTTTTATGAACGCCATGTATTACATTCATTGGGAATAGCAAAAATCATGGAATTCACTCCTGGATCAGCGGTGTTAGATATTGGAACTGGTGGAGGTTTTCCTGGTATTCCGTTAGCAATTCTTTTTCCAGAGGTTCAATTTCATTTAGTTGATTCGATTGGCAAAAAGATTAAAGTAGTTACAGAAGTAGCAAAAGCACTTAACTTGTCGAACGTACGCGCAACACATGCGCGAGCGGAAGACATCAAGGAACAATTTGATTTCATTGTTAGTAGAGCTGTAACGGCAATGCCCGCATTTTTAACATGGACGAAAGGGAAAATAAAAGCAAGTAATAACAACCCTTTACCAAACGGTATTTTGTATTTAAAAGGCGGTGATTTGGTCGAAGAAATGGAACCTGTAAAACAACATTTTGTTATTCATGCACTGAAAACATATTTCAAAGAAGCATTTTTCGAAACGAAAGCAGTCGTCTATGTCAAACTAAACAAGTAACGCATGAAAAACGAAGGAAATACACCCGCTGAAATTGTTGCAAACTGTCCCGAAGATAGAAAAGATGTAATGGGAAAAATGCGTCAAACAATCCTTGAATCACTGCCAAAAGGTTTTGAAGAAGGAGTTGGATATGGCATGATTTTGTATTTTGTTCCACATACAATTTACCCTGCAGGTTATCATTGTGACCCTAAACAACCACTTCCATTTGTCAGTTTAGCTTCTCAGAAAAATTTCATCGCTTTGTACCATATGGGATTGTACGCTGATCCAGCATTACTTTCTTGGTTTATAGAAAAATACAAAGCTACTGTTTCAAGCAAACTTGATATGGGAAAATCATGCATACGGTTCAAAAAAATGACGGATATCCCATTTGAATTAATTGGTGAACTAATGACAAAAATCTCTGTTGAATCGTGGATTGAAACCTATGAAAAGCTATACAAAAAGAAATAAAACGATAATTGATTATATACAAAGCCAGCAGTATTTTCTGTTGGCTTTTTTTTGCCATTTTTTTGATGATTAAATTAAACAATCTTTTTTTTGTGTATTAATTGCTAAAATAATATATTTATGCAAAAATTAAATAGTACGTCTGATGAAAATAGAAAACTGCCCAAAATGTCGTCACACTAAAATCATTAAAAGTGGTATTGTCAACGAGCGTCAACGCTACACATGCAAGCAATGTAAGTACAATTTCACAGTCGACAAACTGGGAAAAAAAATAGACGACTACTACATTACAAAAGCATTACAGCTTTTTTTAGAAGGATTAAGTTATCGCGAGATTGAACGCATTTTGGGGGTTTCACATGTCACTGTTTCAAACTGGGTAAAGCACTACAAAATCAAGCGCATCAACGATGAAAATCACCACCCAACTTATCGCATTATTGCTCATAACGAGTTAGTTGAATATTTAAAAAACAAAGAACAATTAGCTGGAGCTGGTATGATTATTACTGAGCTTGGCGATAAATTCATGCTCATTAAATGGCAACGCTTTAAAGATTAACTATATCCTTAACAAAAAGATATATCACTTTATTTGTATTATAGTTGTTTTTCGGAATATTGGAAGTATGAAACACGCAGGGCTGTGTCCAACCGCATAACTGATAGTGAATCAAGCTAAAACAAAATAAACGTTTAACTATTATTACGTAAAAACATGAGTGAAAAATCGACAAAAGGCATTTGGAAAGTAATCTCTGCCTCGTCTGTTGGGACGTTAATCGAGTGGTACGACTTTTACATCTTCGGAAGTTTAGCAGTTGTCATCTCCACAAAATTCTTTCCTGCTGACAACCCCGTTGCAGCATTTTTATCTACACTAGCAACATTTGCTGCTGGTTTCGTTGTACGACCATTTGGAGCATTATTCTTCGGTCGTTTAGGTGACTTAATTGGACGAAAATATACGTTCATGGTTACCTTGTTATTAATGGGTGGAGCAACTTTCTTAATTGGTTGTATTCCTTCGTATGAAACAATTGGTGTTTTTGCGCCAATTTTAGTGCTTTTACTGCGCTTATTGCAAGGTTTGGCATTAGGAGGTGAATATGGTGGTGCTGCTACTTACGTTGCAGAACACGCGCCTTCCAATCAACGTGGTTATTGGACATCTTGGATTCAAACGACAGCAACTGTTGGTCTTTTTGTTTCGTTAATGGTTATTTTATTAACGAAAACAATGTTATCGAAAGAAGATTTTGATGCATGGGGATGGCGTGTACCGTTCTGGGTATCTATCTTGATGGTTGCGGTTTCTTACTTAATTCGTAAGAAAATGCACGAATCTCCAGTTTTCCAAAAAGCAAAAGACGAGGGGAAAGTTTCTAAAAACCCATTAAAAGAAAGTTTTGGAAACAAATACAACTTTAAATTTGTCTTGTTAGCTTTATTTGGAGTAGCAATGGGTCAAGGTGTTGTTTGGTACACTGGTCAGTTCTACGCAATGAGTTTCATGAAAACTGTGATGAACATCGATTCCAATCAAGTTGATACTTTATTAGGAATTACCTTATTATTGGGGACTCCTTTCTTTGTTGTGTTCGGATGGTTATCTGATAAAATTGGACGTAAGAAAATCATGTTAACGGGTATGTTGTTAGCGATTTTATTGTATCGTCCAATATATAAATCAATGTACGCAACAACAGATATTGCTACAAAAACTGAAATTACCGCGAAAACAACGGTAGAAAAAAGTGAAATGCCAAACAAAGCTGGCGACGGTATTGATTCTGTTTATGTGACTAACAAGTCTTTTACAGACGGAACAACCATGACAGTTGAAGAGAAAGTTCACTTAAACATGAAAAAAGAACGATTGATTGATGCGGCAACATACAAAGCTAAAATAGACAAGAAAACAGCAGTGTTCACAACGTCAAAAGACAATCGTTGGATTGGGTTCTTGGTCTGGGTTCAAGTTATCTTCGTAACAATGGTGTATGGACCAATTGCTGCCTTCTTAGTTGAGTTATTCCCAGTTCAAATTCGTTATACGTCAATGTCATTACCGTACCACATTGGAAATGGAATCTTTGGTGGATTGTTACCTGCAATTGCTACTTATTTAGTAACAAATGCTAAAGATAATGGACAAGCTGAATTCTATTTGAATGGATTATGGTATCCAATCATTATTGCCAGTGTCAGTTTTGTGATCGGATTGATTTATATCAATGAAAAGAAACACAGACATCAAGATTAATACTCACAAGAAATTAAAAATTTAAGTATATGAAAGCATTTAGAAGAATTTTAGGCGTGTTTTGGTTATTATTAGCCGCTTTAGCCGCATACTTCTGTATCGTAGAATTTGGTTTGCCAAAATTTGCAACAGGAAAACAAGACGACTTAGTTTTCGGGATTATTATCTTGTTTGTTTTGACTCCATTAATCGTTTTAGGTTTAGCTGTTTTTGGCTACTACGCCTTGACTGGTGAATACGACGATTAGTTTATAGTTTAGTTGAAAAAGGAACCGTCTCATCAAATGAGGCGGTTTTTTTTGGTTTAATACTGCTACTATCGTTTGTGAATTTTCAATCCTTAACGTAAGCTCAAGCAATTCAAGTTTCAGAAAAAATAATCCAACGCTCCTCTTTATGCAAATACCAAGCATCAATTTCAAGACGAAAAGAGTCGGATAACCTGCATTAATAATTCACTTTTTTAATAACCGATAAAAAGTAGTAGGCATAAAAAAGCCCAGACTTTCGTCCAGGCTAATTATATGATTCGATTCCTACTTTATTACAATGCGTTTGCAACTATTTCATCGACCACTAACGGATCTAATAACGTTGATGTGTCTCCTAAATTCGTTGTGTCACCCTCTGCAACTTTTCGTAATATGCGGCGCATGATTTTGCCTGATCGTGTTTTTGGTAAACCTGTCACAAATTGTATTTTTTCAGGAATTGCAATTTTACCAATTTCAGCAACAACAGACTCTACAATCTCCCCTTTTGCAAAACTGACATTTTCTTCTGGAATTTCTTGATCACAAACGACAAAGGCATAAATTGATTGACCTTTAACTGGGTGTGGAAATCCAACAACAGCTGATTCAATGACCAATTTATTGGTATTGATTGCATTTTCAATTTCTGCTGTTCCAAAACGGTGACCAGAAACATTGATAACATCGTCAATTCGGCCAATAATACGGTACATGCCGTCCTCATCGCGCTTCGCTCCATCGCCAGTAAAATAATAACCGTCGTAATGAGAGAAGTAATTGATGCGGCATCTTTCGTGATCGCCCCAAGTTGTGCGCAACATCGATGGCCATGGAAACTTCACACACAAATATCCTTCTTCATTAGCAGCTTCAATTTCTTTTCCCTCTTGATTCAACAAACATGGTTGAATTCCAGGTAAAGGATAACCTGCATACGTCGGTTTCAACGGTGAAAAATTACCAATTCCAGAAATCATAATTCCGCCTGTTTCAGTTTGCCACCAGTTATCAACTACCGGACAGCGCTCTTTACCGACATGCAAGTAATACCATTTCCAAGCTTCTTCGTTGATAGGCTCACCTACCGTTCCTAATATCTTTAATGAATCCAAACTATACGACAAGACGTGGTCTTCTCCGTAAGCCATCAAAGAACGAATCGCTGTTGGCGCTGTTAAGAATTGATTGACACTGTGTTTGTCAATTACTTGCCAGAAACGACCTGCATCTGGATAGGTTGGTATTCCTTCAAACATCACTGTCGTTGCGCCAGTCAATAATGGACCATAAACAATATAGGAATGTCCTGTAATCCAACCGATATCTGCAGTACACCAGAAAACATCACTTTCTTCGTATTGGTAGACATTTTGAAACGAATAAGCCGTGTAAACCATATAACCTCCACATGTATGAACGACACCTTTTGGTTTACCAGTTGAGCCAGAAGTATACAAAATAAACAACGGATCTTCTGCGTCCATTTCTTCAGCAGGACATTTTTTCTCTTGATTGGCAATCGCGTCTGACCACCAAATATCTCTTCCTTCTTGCATGGTTGGCATCCATCCCACACAATCAAAAACGATGACTTTTTCTACAGAAGTTTTGTGCTCCAATGCTTCGTCAACTACTCGTTTCAACGGAATTTGTTTCGCTCCTCTGTTCAATCCATCAGCTGTGATAACAACTTTTGGTTGAGCATCTTCCATTCGATCATACAATGCCGTTGATGAAAATCCAGCAAAAACAACCGAATGAATTGCACCAATACGCGCACAAGCCATTACAGCTATCGATAATTCAGGAATCATCGGCATGTATATGATTACTCGGTCACCTTTTTGAACACCTTGTGCTTTTAACGCATTTGCAAATTGACAAACTTGCTCATATAATTCACGATAAGTATAACGAACAAATCGTTGTTTTGGATCATTTGGCTCCCAGATTAAAGCAAGTTTATTTCCGCGCTTTTCCAAATGACGATCCAACATATTTTCTGTAATGTTCAATTTAGCTCCTTTGAACCAATTAACATTCGGCTCAGAAAAGTTCCATTCCAATACTTTATCCCATTTCTTTTTCCACTGAAACTCATTCGCAACACCTTCCCAAAACTGTTCCGGATTTTCGACACTCAATGCATACTTTTCTTGATAGTCTTCGAATGAGTTAATTTTTAAATTGTTATTCATTTGATATAATTTATTCGTTTTAGCCTTGTAATAAATCTACCATCTCCTGCAACAATTGCTTGGTGCTAAATGGTTTTGTAAAGTACTTGTCTGCGCCCATCTGCAAGCCTTTCTCAATGTCTTCCTTCTTTGATTTAGCGGATAAGAATATGATTTTTGTTGCTGCAAAACGTTCATCTGATTTCAATGTTTGACATACTTCATAGCCATCTATATCTGGCATCATGATATCCAATAAAATCAAATCTGGTATTTCAGCATGTGCAATGGCTAAAGCTTCCGATCCGTTACGTGCAATAAATGGCGTATAACCTTTTTTGCGTACGAGGTAATCCAACGACAAAACGATGTTTGGTTCGTCATCAACGATTAATATTTTTTTGTTATCCATAGGTGTTTAAATTTTTATTGATTGGTAGTGTGAATGAAAAACGAGCACCATGAGGCTCATTATCTGTTACTCCTATTTTTCCTTCGTGTAATTGAATGATTTTTTTAGATATTGCTAAACCCAATCCGCTGCCTTTTGGTTTTCGAATTGTCTGATTTTTTGCTTGAAAAAATTTCTCGAAAATAATTTCTTGTAATTCTTCCTTCACACCCAATCCATTATCTGCAATTTCAACCATAATGAATCCAGATTGTTGTTGAGCTGATACCCAAACTACCCCACTTTCCTTATTGCAAAATTTAGCAGCGTTTGCTAATAAATTCAATACAACTTGAGTTATTCGATCAGTATCTGCAACAATCAATGGCAAATCACTTGCTATATCTAAGCAAACTTTGATGTTTTCTTGTTTGAAAACGCCATCCAACGTTTGTAGACAATGCATGATCAATTCCTCCAAGTTAACTTGATCAACCACTAATTGGTGTTTCCCCGACTCAAAATTTTCCAAATCCAACACTTGAGATATGAGGCGCGTCATGCGATTTGTTTCTTTTAAAATCGTTTGTTGAAATTCCTTCTTCGTATCAACTGGAATCTCATCATCTTCTTCCAAAATTTCACTCAATGCTTTAATACTGGTCAATGGTGTGCGCATTTCATGTGTAACGGTGTATAAAAACTCATCTTTTAACAAGTCATTTTCCTTCAAACGATTATTCGCTTGTTTCAACGCATCTGAAACCCGTTTCAATTCATCCGTTTTTTGTTGCAATTGTTTATTGAGTAAAATCAACTTTTGAGATTCTTCCAAAATTCCAACAACATCTTGCATGGACAATTTTTCCTCTTTGACCACATTTGCGACTAATATTTTGGCAGAAGCAGCACCCACAACTCCACTTAACAATTTTTCTGCATGATTGACAATTCGTGGATCTAACTCTGACGTTTCATTCAATTCAATTTGTTGCTGCTTCGCAAACAAATTCAATTGAGATGATGCACGGTGTTCTCCTAAAAAACGAACCAACAATGACTTCACATCAGGAAAAAATGCTTTTCCACGCCATACAACGGTTGATTCAACTTGCTCGGAATATTTAAACACATCTACGTACATCAATGCTTGACTCCGTTCTAAAGCTGATTGTTTTGTGAAAACGGAAACCAATACATACGTCAATAAATTCAACGAAAGGCTCCAAAATAAAACCATCGTAATTAACGAACCTTCATCACGTACTTTGTCGTCAATGTTGAACAGTTGAAAGACGTGTTGTACATCTGATGAAACAATAGATGGAATAACTAATAAAGAGAACCAAATGGCAAATCCCACAACAATTCCTGCAAAGGCGCCTTTTTGATTACCCATTTTCCAATAAACACCACCCAAAATTGTCGGAGCAAATTGTGCAACAGCGACAAAAGAAATCAAGCCTATTGAAATCAATGAAAATTCTGAAACAACCAAACGGTAGTAAAAATAAGCTGCAACCAATACAATAAATATACTTAATCGTCTGAAAAACACAGGAATCTTATGGTTGCGGTCTTTGAACCGATTTAACAAGATATTACTATTGATAAAAGCCGGCATCAACAAGGAATTAGATACCATTTTACTCAATGCATGCGTCGAAACAATGATCATACCACTTGCGGCAGAAAAACCTCCCAACAACACCAATAAAGCCATTCCGTAATTTTTCAACGCCAAAGGAATAGCTAACATATAAGTATCCGCATTGATCGTCGATCCAGCAAAAAGTTTATTCCCCGCAATTGCAATTGGTATAACAAAAATATTGATGAGGATTAAATACAAAGGAAACAACCAAGTGGCACGCTTCAATTGTCGTTCTTGGTTAATTTCCACAACACCCATTTCAAATTGGCGTGGCAGGAACAGAAAAGCCATCATTGACAACAATATCATTCCCGACCATTGACCAAAGTCATTCGTTGCATTCACTTTTAATTGACCTTGAGGAATGGATTTTAGTAAATCGCCTTCATTACTGAAAACGGAATAGACAATATACAAACCAAACAACAAAAAGACGGTCAATTTCACAATTGATTCAAGCGCAACAGCTCCAACCAATCCCGTGTTTTGTTCTTTGTTTTGAAATCTTCTAGTTGTAAAAAGCACAATAAACAATCCAAGTCCAATCGTAATGATAAATGCAATATCAACATGATTAAAAACACTCGGTTTTCCAACAGAATCCCACGAAAGCATCGTTGCTACTCCTCGTTCAATTCCTGTTATTTGCAAAGCGATATATGGAACAATACCTACAAATAACAAGACAGTAACCAAGCGATTCAATGCAATACTTTTGTTGTAACGATTGGAAATAAAATCCGCAATTGAAGAAATTCCTTGTGCTTTAGAAATGCGGATGAATTTGCGGTATATTAACCAAAGAAAAGGTGATACAATGATTGGCCCGATGTAAACAGCTAGGAATTCTAAACTATAACGCGATGCAGCACCAACACTTCCGAAAAATGTCCATGCAGTACAGTATACTGCCAACGAAAGCGCATAAACAGTTGGGCTTTTTTGAATACGAAGACGCAAGCGGGTATTATTATCAATGCGATGTGCCACAAAAAACAACATCGCTAAATAACCAATCAATACCAGTGCAATCCACCAACCACTCATGAACTATTCCTCGTTTATTTGAGTAATGATAAAACCTGCAATACTAATTACGATAGCCAAGACTAAAAAGTAAATTAATATTGCAGGTAAACCAAACCATATTTTCCCAATCAACAAATGAATAACCGGATAATTAAAGAGAATAAAACCTATTATTCCAAGTACAACATAGAGTACATTTAATTTTCGTTTGTCCATTTGTTAATCGCGTATTTAATGCAAGATACAAATTTATAAATAGACCATAAATTGTAATGTCAATTCATTTTTGTAATCTATTGAATTGATATTTGTAAAATCTGGTCTAGCTCTGTAATTAAAAGTCAATTTCGAATGGTGACCAGCTAAATACACATTCATTCCAGCATCGATAACATTCACTGGGACAACGTCACCTGCTGAATTTTTCAACCCGTCAAAACGACTGTGCGCTATAGAAGCAAATGGTTGTAAACGGAATTTCTTAGTGAAATCTGGCATCAAATAACCAACTTGCGCATAAGCTATAGTTCCTGTACCAATTGTTGGCAATGCATTTCCTCTCATCGATCCACCTCCATCAGCTGGATTTAAAATACCAATATTTCTGACATAATTTTTCCCGAAATCATAGCTCGAAAAGCTTCCGTAAAATGTAATGGCATCTTTTCGCTCTTTGTTCAATGGTAAATCCAAGAACACATCTCCTGAAAGTAATAATTGACTTTCGAAGATCGTATCGCCTGCAGTAGTTTTATTCCACATGGCATCTTTTTGATGTTGGAATCCAAAACCAACATTAAATACTTTTTTAGACCCTAAATAAGTTCCAACCATAAATGGTAATAAGTTACTTTCTTGATCAAAAAATTGGTAATTAAAATATCCAGCTTGATTCCACTTCGTTGCATATGGGCTATAATCAGAAACGTCCGTTGCAATAGCTTTCGCTTCATTTGCTTGAAACGCATCATTTAACGATACGCGGTAATCTAATTTTTTAATTTTTCCTTTTGCGTAAATTCCAATGTATCTCCCAAATTGATCCGATTTATCAATATTCGCCCAGTTAAAAATTGGCGCGTCTAAACCCAGGAAATTAAGTGTACTTGCATTTGTTGAACGTGAAATACCATTCCAATAATGCAAACCAGCTCCAATACTCAAATAATTTTTATAAACTTTGTATTCAGTGTATGCATCATGTAAGAATAATTGTGGCTTTTTACCATTAACTGTCGGTGCTGAACCACCACTAAATGCATTTTGATTGTTAATTCCAAAGTGTGTTAAAATCAAAAAACGATCATTTAATTGTGCATAGGTTAAAAAGCGTGATCTACGAATTGCCATATCTGTAGAATGGTCAATTGATTTTCCAGCAAGCGTACTTCCATCATTATTCTCGTTGTACTTCATCCAAATTTGGTGCCAATTAATAAAGCGAATGTAATTAGAACCGTCTTCGTTTAATTTTAATTTAAGTCCTGAACCGTAGCCAGGATACCCTTGCCCAAATACTGAAACAACTGTCAGCGAGGCAAACATTAATTGTAGTAATTTTTTCATAATTGTAGCATTTTGTTTTCTAATGCTAAGAGACGAAAAAGGAAACGAACTACAACAAAACAGTATATTTTTTTGTAAAACACATAGTTATAGCAGATTTTCCTTTTAAAAAACGATGCTTTGAATAGATAAATTATTTTGATCACAAAATAATTTATCTATCAAATCATAAACCACTAATAAACAGATACTTTATTAAATATATAATTTTAGTAAAACTATACCAATTTAGATAATTATTCAATATAGAATGATAACCGATTTGTGCAAAAAAAAACCGCAATCTGCGGTTTCATTCTTATTCTTCTAATTTGTATTTCTTGAAAAATGCATCCCAATCCCATAAAAACCCTTCAACGATTTTATCCATTCGTTTGATGAAAATTGGATTAGGCGATTGAAGTCTTCTAAAATATTCATCTTGAAATTGATTCAAGCTGTATTTGTGGAAGATTGCTTTTGAAATGGAATACAATACATTTTTTGAAGGAGCATTTACTCGTGCCATGAATTTTTGATATTCACGCACTACCGCTTCAGCTTCTGATGCCGTTACTTGCATCATGACACCCAACTTTTCAAAAATCAATTGCTCAATGCGAACTGCTTGAACTGATTCGAATGTATTCTCTAACGAAGAAATATTTGCCACCAAAATTATCATGGTGAATTCTGTATTATCGTTTCGATCTATATTAGGTGCTTGAACAAAAACAGCGTCTTCGTTAATTAAATCCGCTATCTCAGCAAAACTAGAATCGACCAAATCCAATATCCCATTCAGGAATACATTAGCTAATTGATTGTCGTTCAGCTTTTTCTTGATGTTTAAAAGTGATCCTAACATGGGTGTTACTTTATATCGTTTTCACAAAAATAACGGAACAAACGTGTTAATTTTAACACGAATCAAATGAAATGTTAACGAAGTTATTAACATTTTATAAATCAGTTTTGAACTTTAGCCTAGTTATCAACGGTTTAGTCGATTCTAGTCGAATTACAACCGTTTGTATTCAGGTATAAAAAATGATGTTATTTTACTTTTTTGAAATAATTGTCACTAAAAGAATACGGCCAATAAAACTGTTGAATCGTATCACCATAAAAATAAAGCGGAAAATTATCTTCCTTATCTAAAAACAACACATAGTTCTCTTGTTGCTCCAAAGGACTTCGCAAATCAATAAAATACAAACGTTTGATGCGTTTCGCATTCTTATAAAGCACAAAATCGTCATTCGATTTGATTTCTAATGTGTATGTGTCAGTAAATTCTTTTCGTGGCTTTGCTCCTTCTGAATCAACTACCTGTATTAGGGAGTAACGTCCCACCAAAAACGGAAACTGTTGTTTGATGACCGAGCGTGTACTAGAACTGAAAGCAAAAAGCACACTAAGCAATAGTGGAAAAAATAATAAGCTTTTTTTCATGTTGCAAAGTTCACTAAAAAATGTGAATCTTAGACTTTCAAACCGAATAGTTGTATCTTTGATTCAATCTATTAACATGGTGAAAGTCATTTGCTTTATTTTATTGATAGTAGCTTTTCCAAAAACGCAACTTGCTCAAGATATTCATTTTTCCCAAGTGAACAGACAACCGTTATTTCAAAATCCCGCAAATACAGGACTTTTCAAAGGTGATGTTCGGCTAACCGCCAACCACAAAGACCAATGGCGCAGTGTTTCTGTTCCTTTTAAAACAAGTGTCTTCGCAATTGACGCAAAAACTAAACTTAATGGTTTATCGATCGGATGTTTGCTCTTTCACGATCAAGTCGGAGATGGAGCTTTGCAAACAGTTGAAGCGTTATTGAGTGCTGCAAAACACGTGCAACTAACTACTGACGGTCATCAAAAGCTTGCATTCGGCTTACAGCTCGGATTTAATTACCGACAACTCAACTGGAATAAATTCTATTTTGACAATCAATTCAATGGATTATACTTTGATCCTACCATTCCAATTACTGAAACTATTGCAAATACGTCTACAAAAAATAGTACCGTAGGTACGGGTATTGTCTATACCAATGAGCTTGACACAAAAAATAAGTTTACTATCGGACTTAGTGGTCATAATTTAAATCGTCCTAATCAAGGATTTTTTGGCACTACGATCAAACGAGATGCTCGTTTAAGTTTATATGGAACTTATGAATACCTTTTTTCTACTCAATTTCATTTCATTCCAGGTTTTTCATTCAATGCACAAGGAAAATACAAAGAGTTGCTAATCGGAAGTCAAGTAAAGTACATTTTAACCGATCTAAAAGGCCTTTATCAAGCTGTTGATGCTGGAATTTGGATGCGCACAAAAGATGCATTTGTCGTTCGTTTGGGAGCAGCCATTCAAAACTGGAGTGTTGGCTTGAGTTACGATATTAATATTTCAAAATTAGCAGTTGCCAGCAATTTCCGTGGCGGATTAGAATTATCCGCATGTTATATCATCACACGTTTCAAACCGAAAAAAAGCACCTACAAAGTATGTCCAGATTTCTTATAATTTGTTGCTTTTTGCTCGGAAACGGGCTGTTGTTTGGACAAAATGAGTTCAAAAAATATATCGTATTTGCGGATGATCAATACAATAGTGGAAATTATGCTTACGCTTTGAACTATTACAATCAAGCAATGGCAATTGATTCTTCTGGTTATGAATTGCTTTGGAAAGTCAGTTTGTGCCACCAAGCATTAAAAAACTATCCAACAGCTGCATACTATTTTAGTCAAGTCTATGCCAAAGAAGAAGGTCGGATTTACCCAACAAGTTTGCTAAACTGGGCATTGATGGAAAAACAATGTGGTAATTACGAGAAAGCGGTTGAACTCTTGAAAATTGCCAAGAAAAAATATGCGAAATACAAAAAAGAGTATGTTTATCTCAAATCTAAACGAGAATTTGAATCCTGCTTGTGGGCACAAACGGCCCAAAAAGACACTATTGATTTTGCGTTACTGACATTAACCGAAAAAATAAATACCCCATTCTCAGAATTTGGACATACGATAGCAAACAACTCGCTTTATTTTTCATCACTTCGCGCTGATTCAACGAGTGCAAGTGATGAAGTTTTTTCAACCAATTACAACAATAAACTTTTTTATTTTTCGATTGACAAAACAGAAACTAGCCCGATAAAAGAACTCAATCAATTAGAGGAACACGTTTCAAACGGATCGTTTTCATTGGATGGGAAACGCTTTTATTTCAGTAGATGCAGTCAAGATTCGTCTGCTTACAATTGCAAAATTTATTGCGCCAAAAAAAATGGTGCAGCTTGGAGTAACGCAGAAGAATTGGGCGAAATAATCAACACCCCGACTGCGAGTACGAGTATGCCTGCAATTGGAGAAATAAATGGTCAAGAAGTGCTTTTCTATTGTTCCAACAAAGAAGAAGGTAAAGGTGGATTCGATATCTACTACACAATTATCAAACAAAATGGTAATCAGTACGCCAAACCTAAAGCATTGAGCAGCATTAATTCACCTGATAACGAAGTTACTCCTTGGTTCAATAACAAAACAAAAACACTTTATTTCGCTTCTTCTTGGTGGGATGGCTTTGGTGGATTAGATGTGTTTTCATCGAAAATTCAAAATGATTTCAAGTTAGAACAACCCAAAAACCTTGGTTTGCCAATCAATAGTTGTGCGAACGACAATTATTTCTTTGAAACATCAGATTCGCTATTTGTATCAAGTAATCGTTTGGGGGCCTTATACACCAATATTCCAACATGTTGTAGTGATATTTTTGCCTTTCAATACCCGAAAACAAACTTTCCTCCTACTAAAAAAGAAACATTTACTTCATTGAATAAACGGCTACCGGTAACGTTGTATTTTCACAATGATGTTCCCAATCCGCGTTCTACCGAACAAACAACTACGGTAAATTACGCGTCAACATATACTGAATACAGCGCTTTAGCTGAAACCTATAAAAAAGAATACGCAAAAGGTTTAACTGCTGATGCTGCACTTGATGCTCAGGAAGATATCGAAAGCTTTTTTACAGAATATGTTTCAAAAGGCGTGACTGATTTGACGCTTTTCAATGAATTATTACTGCAGGAATTAGAAAAAGGAAATTACATTCAGTTAAATGTACGTGGATTTGCTTCGCCCTTAGCAAAAACCGAATACAATGTGAATTTGACAAAAAGAAGGATTCAATCGTTGGTAAACGAACTAAAAGTATGCAACAATGGGCAATTTTTACCTTATTTAAATGGCACAGCATTGAATGGCGCTCGGTTGATTATCAATGAAATTCCTACAGGTGAGTATTCCGCAAACAAATTCACCAGCGACAATCCAAACGACACAAAAAACTCAATCTATTCTCGAGCTGCAGCAATTGAGCGTAAAATTGAAATTCAAAGTGTTGAAGAGCTTCAACGCCATCCTATTTTAGATTCGTTACAATTTAACCGGACAATTATTTATTTAAAAAATCAAACGGTCAAGCGCGACCAACCTGTTGTATTTCAATTGTATAACCAAGGAAAGAACAAACAAACAATTACACGAATTGAGCTTTCATCCGATTTGTTAAGCTACACTGGTACAACAAGTATAAAGGCGACAAGTAATCAATCATTGACCTTTCAATTCAACCAACTTCCAAAAGAAATGTTTGCTTGCACCATTAAAATCTATATCGACAACTGTCCCATACCTATTATTTTAGGGATAATGGGCGATTGATTTTATGCAAATCAAATAGTTATTTATCTTTGCACCTCAATTTATTTTTATGACAATTGACGTAAAAAACGAAACAAAAATAGCGCGGTTAAAATTCATTGATTTAGCTCGCTCAATTGCTATTTTACTGATGTTAGAAGGGCATTTTACGGGCGCAGCATTGAGTCGTGAATACCGCAAAGATGAATTTCTTTTGTACGATATTTGGCACAATATACATGGATTAACTTCCCCTCTTTTTTTCACAGTAACTGGTGTGATTTTCGTCTACCTACTGACCGCAAATAATACGATAGCGTATTTCAAAAATATCCGTGTAAAAAAGGGCTTTAAACGTGTGTTAACGCTTCTTTTTTGGGGATATTTTATCCAATTGAGCTTGTGGAGTATCCTTCAATCCATTTATTACGGAAGCGAATTTCATTTCAATTGGTTAGCAGCATTTCATGTATTGCAATCAATTGGCGTTGGTCTCTTTCTTGTATTAATAACCTATGGCCTGTATAAATTCTTTCAGAAAGGTCCCGTTTACCTGTATTACTTTATTACTGCATTGATTGTCTTTTATTTCTACGCACAATTAAAATTCCATATCAATTTGGACGAAGAGTTAATTGCAACAGGCATGCGTCAAAAAAAACAGTTTATACCTGAAAACGCGCCGTCATTTATTCAAAACATGTTTTACGGACAATTTTCTGATTTTAATATCTTAAGATACGCAGGATATACCTTAATGGGTGGAATGATTGGTAGTTTTATTCGCGTTTTTGAAGCAAAAACAAGAGAATGGTGGTTTGGCACCTTGTTTATTATAACAGGTATTTTATTAAGCGCATTTATTCAGCCAATTCTTCATTCAATCGATAGTGTTATTGAAAATATTGGATGGTCAAAAGATAGTCTTTGGGAATTAGATGCGACTCATTTTATCCGATTAGGACAAGTAATATCACTCTTGGGAATTTTAATGTTGGTTGATGCCTACTTCAAAATCAAATCAGGATTGTTCTTGAAAATTGGCCAAAATACCTTGCCGATTTACATTGTGCATGTCATCATTTTGTATGGAGGGATTTTTGGTATTGGATTAAAACCGTATGCGTTCGATGAAACATTAGGACCAATCGCTTCTTTTGCTATTTCAATTACAGCAATCAGTTTTTTCTTCATCCTTGTCAAGTATATCGAACCATTAGAAAAAATGTATTATTCAGTCAAAAATAAACTGCTATTTATCAAACATTCATGAAGGCAATAATCACCTTTTTTATTCTTTTTCTATTCAGCTCTTTATCCGGTTTTTCTCAAAAAGAAAATGTATTGTTTATAGGGAATAGTTTCACGCACATGCACGCTTTATGTCGCATCTATGAAAATATCGGAAACTCTTTGGGGAAAGACATTTATGCGGATACGATAGCTGTAAGTGGTAGTACCATTAAAAAACATACCGAACGTCCGTTTACATACAAAAAATTAAAAAAGAAATCATGGGACTATGTTTTTATTCAAGCTTATTCCCGCGAATTATCATATGATTCATTGACTATTGAAACGGAAACCATTCCATATACCAAACTGTTAATTGATAGTATAAAAGCGCACAATCCGTGTGCGAAAATCTATTTTTATATGACATGGGGGTACCGTGATGGTTTTATTGATTCCATTCCATCAGATACGTACAATTTAATGCAAGAACGAATCATAAAAGGATATGTACAATTGAGCAAAGCTACAGGAGGTTATCCAATTGCACCCGTTGGAGTTGTTTGGAGTGAAATGCGTGCAGCACATCCAACAATTAACTTATACGAATCAGATTTATTTCATCCAAATATCTATGGAAGCTACATTGCAGCGACAACACTTTTTTCGAGCACGCATAATCTATCTCCAAAAGGCGCAAAACACCCAAAGAAAATAGCGGATTCAACTGCACTTATTATTGAGGAAATAGCTTTCAAAACGACAAAATTAAATTGGAAAACGTACAATCTTGATACCGTTCAATTAAAAAAAATCGGCGCAAAACCTGCGTTTGATTTTGTTGTTCAACAAAAATACTTAGCTATTACAGTATTAAACAAAGCTCCAAAAGATTTGCCAATACATTGGGATTTTGGTGATGGAAGTTCTTCAGATCATTACAATGCAAAACATTATTATTCGAAACCAGGGAGATATACCATTACACTTTCAGTTAAATACAATTGTATTTGGTATGATTACACAAAAGTGGTGAAAGTTGCAAAAAGCAATCCGAAGAAAAGAAAGCAAGTGAATTAACTCAATTCATTGTCTTCAAATACGCGATTAAGTCTGCAGTATAAATAATCGATCCTTTCTTCTGTAAATGGGCATTGTCAAAAAAGTTGTCAGGGTCTGAATACGCTGCTTTATCTTGATTGTATTTCCATACTACACCTTTATTCCCAACCAAATGCTTCATTCTCTTTTCAAAACCGTTCGAAACTACTCTGAAATTTGGCGGTAATGCCACAATTAATTGAATCTTGTTTTTATGACATAAATCAATGAAATGATTAAAAGCGTTGATTTTTTGAATCAATTCACTTTTCACATCATACTGATAAGGTTCTTTTCCGAACTTCTTGTCAAACGTCTTTTTTTGATGGCTTATAGGCATGGATCCACAAGGCATAATCGAATCATTTTTTGTGAACTTTTTTTGTTTCAACAAAAAGTTAGATTTGTTTAATTGATGGGAAACCAAGAGCTCATTTACAAAAGGTTTTTTCTCTTTTCGCTTCACTAATTCATCTCTGATTACTTTGTATTTCACAAGTGGATACATTCTGTCCAATCTAAATTTCAACGACTTGCTTTTCTGTAATTCATCTGCATCGTCAACAACTAAAATGATTTGCTTCGGAACTTGATTGGCATTGTTTTTTAATAACAATTCTAATAAAAAAGAATGAAACGTAATGTCCGATCCAGGAAAAGCTAAATTATAAGCGGTTTTATCTAATGAGTCTGAAATTTGACTTGCTATGACACTTCGTGCACCTCGCGAGGAACCAAAAACCAAAAGGTCCGCTTTCACTTTTCCGGTAATGATTTTTTCTAATCGATTATCGACTTCTAACTGTGCTGATTTTTCACGGAAATAAAGCAAGGTTTTATCTACTGAAATAAAAAACAACGTGAACAATACGATACGAATGATAAACTTTTTCATAGTCGCTTAAAATTGGAAATAAATAAATTCTTGTTCTTTACCGGATAATACAATAATGCATACAATCAACAATGAGTAGAAAACCCAGCGGAAAGGAACAAACTTAATTTTATCAATTCGTTCTAACGCATAATTAGATTCTCTTCCAATCCATTCTACAAACAACATAAAAATGATAAAGAAAATGGATAGGTATGCCAACTCAGGGATTTTAGGCGCTTTGAAAAAATTGGTTGTGAACATTTTTCCAATAAAACTAAACGCATGCGTTAAATCATTTGAACGGAAAAATATCCAACCAAAAACAGCCATTAGGAAAGTGGATACCATTCCAACGATTTCTCTCACTGTTGGGAACCATTTACCTTGTGCGACAATTTCTAAATTATTCCTATTGGAATTGGTTAACATCAATGGTAAAAAATAGAAGGCATTCAATGCTCCCCATACGATGAAGGTCCAATTCGCTCCATGCCAAAAGCCACTTACTAAAAAGATGATAAAGGTATTTCGTATTTTCATCCAAGTACCGCCTTTACTTCCTCCCAAAGGAATATAAAGATAATCGCGGAACCATGTAGTTAATGAAATGTGCCAACGTCTCCAAAATTCAGCTATATCCCTTGAAAAATAGGGGAACGAAAAATTGCGCAATAACTCAATCCCAAATAATCGAGCAGTACCCAACGCAATGTCAGAATAACCAGAAAAATCGCAATATATTTGAAATGTAAAGAAAATTGCTCCTAGAAAGAGTGTGCTTCCATCATACGCTCCGGTGTCATTAAATATCATGTTTGACCATTCCGCACAGCCATCAGCTACGACAACTTTTTTGAACAATCCCCATAATATTTGGCGCAATCCATCAATTGATTTTGAATAATTAAATTCTCTTTTCTTTTGAATTTGAGGAAGTAAATGCGTTGCACGCTCTATTGGTCCAGCTACTAGCAATGGAAAAAAACTAACAAAGACGGCATAATCTACAAAGTTCCGCTCTGGTTTTATACGCTCCTTGTAGATGTCAATGACATAGGAAAGGCCGTGAAACGTATAAAAAGAAATTCCAACAGGCAAAATGATTTTTAACGACCAAACATTGACGTGTAATCCAAATCCATTTAACAATTCTGCAAACGATTCTGCAAAGAAATTATAATACTTGAAAACACCTAAGAACCCTACGTTTACAATGATGCTTATCCAAAACCATGTTTTTTTCCAAAAGACATTACTCGAATCGTGCATTCTGATTCCGGTAAAATAATCTAAAAAGGTAGAGAAAACGAGTAACAATAAAAAACGTGGATCCCAATATGCGTAGAAGAAATAACTTGCTACTAATAAAAGAATATTTTGAATCGTTAAACTACGTTTCGTTACAAACCAATAAAGTATATAGATAATTGGTAAGAAAATCGCAAAATCAATCGAATTAAAAATCATGATCGTTCAAATTAAATAAGAACCGCTGAAATCTTACGAGCCAATTCAGCTAATGTTTCATGCGGTATTTGTTGCTTCTCTGCAGCAAAATTCATGTCTGCAACAGAATCTATCGGAACAAGATGGATGTGTGCATGCGGCACTTCCAAACCGATGACCGTTACGCCAATTTTCTTGCACGGAACAACCTGTTTTATTCCTTTAGCAACGAATTTTGAAAACAGCATAAACCGACCTAATTCATCATCTTCTATATCGAAAATATAATCTGTTTCTCGTTTAGGAATAACTAATACATGTCCTAATCGCAAAGGCATAATATCTAAAAAAGCCAAGAACTCATCGTTCTCGGCTACTTTATAACAGGGAATTTCCCCATTTATTATTTTAGAAAAAATACTTGCCATTTTATCAACGTGTAATTTCCATTACTTCAAAATTCATTGTTCCACCTGGCGTTTGAATCGCAGCGATATCGCCAACTTTCTTTCCAAGTAATCCTTTTCCAAAAGGAGAGTCAATCGAGATTTTTTTCAACTTCAGATCTGCTTCACTTTCAGCAACCAATGTGTAAGCTACTTCCATCCCATTGTCAACATTTTTAATTTTGACAGTTGAAAGAATGTAAACTTTGGAATTATCCATCATGGTATTATCGATAATACGCGCTTTTGAAATCAACCCTTCCATTTTAGAAATACGCATCTCTAATAGGCCTTGCGCTTCTTTCGCTGCATCGTATTCTGCATTCTCAGACAAATCACCTTTGTCTCGTGCTTCAGCAATTTGTTCTGATATACGCGGACGTTGTACCGATTTCATATCGTGTAATTCATCCTTTAATTTTTTCAAACCTTCTTCGGTATAGTAAGCTACGTCTGACATATTTTCTGTTTTTAATCGACTATATAACAACAACAAGAGAGCCCATTGGACTCTCTTGTTGCAACAAATATATGTTATTTATTCTTTATTTCAAATTGAAAGTCCATCCAAATGTATGAATTATTCCAAATTGATCAGCTAAACGCCGTGCGAACTCAAAACCGTTGTATCAATCTTCACTATTGTGATTAAATACTCTCTAGGTCAATTTGGCGCATTCCACCAAAGAACTTAATAATACGCTCTCCAACTCCTGGTACTTCTACATGGATAATGTAAACACCACTTGAAATCGGAACACCAATTGAGTTTTTCAAATCCCAATCAATACTCGTAACCAAATTGTCCTTCTTGAATTGACGAACCATTTTACCACTCACGTTGTAAATTGTTACCGTACATTGATCTGGCAAGTTCGTGATTTTCACACGTGTATCAATACGGTTTCTTTCGTACTCAGAGAATGCATAGTAAGGATTTGGAACAACATTGATTAAGTCTAAACCATTCGTTAATGCATCTTGACTCGCCGTTGTTGTTTTGATATCGTCCATACTCCAACCATACATTGGTTTACCACCATTTAATCCAGTTGCGGTGAAATCATTGTACTCTTTGTTTACTCGCAATTTCATGCGTACATCTGTCTCTAATGCTGTGTGTTCACTTGCAGTAACCGTGTTCAACACCCAAGTCAAACTTGTAAACAATTTTCTGTATGAAGCTGAAGTTGCTGTTTTGTATTGGTCGTAAACCCAATTATTAACCCCATCATATTGTGGACAACCTTCGTTGTTGATGTTGTATCCGAATACCCAAATTGGTTGTAAACCTCCTGCTACTGGATAACCGTTGTTATCAAATAACGTTGAAGTAGGATTCCAAATCATGTCACCTCCGTTGTATCCTCCTAAGAAAGAGTTCTCTCCAAATGCCATGTGTAAACGAGCTCCTGTTTCCAAATCAATTGCATAACCTGGGAACCAACCCATTCCTTGCGTACCAGAGTTATCATCGTTTCCATTTTTATCAACAGAATTACGTTTTCTCAATTCTCCTGGTTTTGCATTTCCTTGGTTTAAGTTTTGATCGCCACACAATTCAACTACCACACAACGTGTCCATTTCGATTTGTCACTTGTGATAACAATATCAACACTTGGCAAGAACGAAACACTCGCATTTTGCTTCGCTGATGGATATGGTCCAAATGCTGCTGGTACACGAACTGGCATAAAGTCACATTTCGTACCAATTAATTTGTGCGGAGCTGCTCCACCATTCAACATTTTTGTGTACAACTTCTCTGGATCTTTTCCAATTTCGTCGTTGTAGCAAGTTGGGTTCAAATATGCTGGACCATTAAACCCAATTGTATCTGCAGCTTGTGGAACAAATGCTCCTGAACGAATCCAGTTGAACGGCGTGAATGATGCATCATCTTGAATAAACGTCAACCATTGTTTGGTGGAATCTTTGAATTCTATCGACGAAGCAATTGGATCTGTGATTTTTTGTACTGCTGTGCCTGCATTATCAGGGAAGTAATACTTGTGTTGCATGATCTCAATAGAAACACCCCATTGTGGTACAATTTGCTCGTTACCTTGTGCAATTGTTGTTTCTGATGACACAGAGTCAATAATGACATTGCTGTTTTTAGACGCATAACGATAAACTACCCAGTTTGATGAGTCGATTCCTCCTGCTACTCCGTAATCACGGAACTTACATTCGAAATAACCACCTACTACATTTAATGGATCGACAACTTTCACATTGATTGGACCACCGTTGTAATCATACTCTGGTGTAGCCATGAAGCCATCCGCAACAATTTTATCTTCTGACGCTTGTGTCAATTCCAAATTGTTGTTTCCATTTCCAACTCCATCCAAACGCGTTATACGTGGTGTTTGTCCGTAAACAGAATTTTGAATTGTTCCACCTAATTCAGGAGACACAAAGTGTGGCACACCAACTTTTGCTTCAATTGCAGTACCATCTGCATTGATACGTGAACGTAAGTATGGTAGTTTTTGACCATCTAACGATTGCGGATCATCTTGAATATATGTTTTGAAGTTATTGTAACCATAAGCAACCGCAACATAATAATAAGTTTTGTGGTTAACCAAAGTTCTTGAACCTGTTGCAAAATAATCTTCCGTAATTCTGAATGTGTGTTTGATTCCTAAATCTGAACCTTTCACTTTTTCATTTGGTATAACAAGTTTTAATTCATCATCATATTCAAAGTTCACCAGACGTTTCACGCCATTTTTATTATCACATTGTGCAACCAAACGCGCTTTTGTTGGATCTTCAATATCAGAAATAGAAACTTGCGCATTTTTCATCTGATAAATTTGGTATCCTTCAAAACGGTAGAATTTATCATAAATAATATTTGTTCCAGCTGGATCAATAATATTCACTTTATCTTCTTCTTTATAAGCTTCTTGGAAGTTATTTGAATTGTTTGGATTGTCTAACATCAAAATCAACTCATTCCCTAATTCTTGGATTTGTAATACTGGTGCATGAGGTGGTTCCAAAATACGGAAACAGTTATCAAACAATGCTTGTGCTTTTGTATCGGCTGTTTTCAAAGCATTTACAGAAGACAACACTTCACCCTCGTAGCTACGTGCATAAACGATACCAACTGTAATATTATTTACCGCTCCTGGACGTAAAGTAAATGGGCCTGCTGATTGAACAAATCGCTGATCTTTACCTGGCAAAGGAGTTGATCCCGTACCGGTTGGTTCATACATTGACCAATCATAAGGAGTTGGCACACCTTCCGTTGCCCAATCCAATGGATCGGAATCACCTGGGAACATGTAGTTTGTTGGAATTGATGTTCCAGGACCTGGTTGGAAGCCAGTACCGCCAAAATACCATTGGTCACCAAATTGCCACTTTCCAATCATGTAGTTGTAAAACTGATTTTGAGTCATTGGATCACTTTGACCTACTCCTGCTCCATTACCAGCATATACACCAAACTTACGCATTCCATATCGCTCATTATCAACAATAGTGTCTTTAAAACCAATACCTAAACCTTTGTAAACAATACCATTACCTGCTAATGCTACTGAAACAGCAGGAGTAATGATCGTGTTTGTAAGAGTATCTAACACAGGACCAGGATTGTCTAAACCATCTGGATCTTGGTAAGGCCCTTCAAAGAAATCAAAACCAATTGCAGGTGGATTTTGACCCCATCCAATTGCTGGTCCTTGAGTTTGATCATCCAAATCATTGTTATACATGTAACTCAATCCGCGAGAAACATCACATCCAGCATAATCATCTTGATAGTTACCAATATCTGGATCGGCATATTGTGAGAAATAGGTATCGTATAATGTTTGTGTACCACGGTTGATTAACTCGTAGTTATAGAATGTCATTTGGTTGATTTGGTCATCTGATGCAAACGAGAAAGCTTGTGCGTGAATCTCCATACCAATTGGCTCACCACCCGATTCCGTGTGAATATTACCTTTATCATTAAACACCCACCAGTTTGTTTGGTCACCAAATAAAGTAACACGTCTATCCGATCCACATTCTACATCGTTACGACCTAAAATGTCATCATACCAAGGATAATCACCACCTTCTGTTGGGTCTAATGGATTATAAACACCATCTTCATTTCTGTCATAGAAAGGTGCTAAGAAGTTATCTTGACCACGTGTTGGGTCTCCATTTCCTGGCCAAGCCAATATTTGAGCCATCGTCTCATTTGAAGGAGGTGTTGGATCATCACATCCGTCTGGTTGAGGTGTTAGGTTGTTACATTCCCACCAAGTGATGAATGTTGAAACACCTGCTTTTGAAATAGAAAAAATGTTATCATACTTCAAACATTGATCCGCATCGATAGTTGCTTCCCCGTATGGGCGTTGTGCATTATCTCCTTGAGGAACATTTGCATTGTAATAAACACTATTCAAATCAACAGTTAATGGTCCAGGCCAGAAATCATTGCCTGTATCTCTGTATCGAACAGCAGCTATTTTTAACTGACCGCTATAATCTTTTCCACCCATCCACAAAGCTGCAGCATAGATAATAGTTGCTGCTCCACCTTTGGGAACGCGGTAAGCAGCAACACCATTCGCACGGTCATTAAACAACAAACCTCCCGTTTCTAAACGTGCACTAACATCATTAAAGGCCATCTCTTTGTAGTAATTGGCTGGAGCACAACTTGCTCCTTTGGTTTGAACACTCGGTTTTGGCTTATTGCCTGCATTTGTGCTCTTTCCTAAATCATGATTATATGCAAATACATTGGATGTAAGTGCGAGCATCATGAATAACGATAAATAATTCGTTTTTGGTTTCATAATTAATTTTTTTACTTAATAATCAAACTTTACAGCTAAGCGAAAGGTTCATTGAGTGTTTCTATTGAACAGATTCTGAATTGATATGAAAGAATTACTTCTTAATCTATTCTTTTAAATGATTATGAATCGATTGTTGATTTTCTGGTGACCTAAGTATCTAACAATATCCCAGTTATCCCTTGCTCTGTAAATACTTAAACGTTCGTCGTTTTGAAAGGGTTGGAAACAGAACTAGAAATATGGAAGAACGGTGATTTATTAACAATATCAATCTGTGATAGATCAAAATAATTTGAATCTTAATCAACGAGAATTTTGTCTATAAAATAACGATGAATAGAAAAGTGATGGATTGTAGGGTTGATATATTAATTACTGTTTCGTTCGTTGGAACAACGCTATTAACAGATTCATTAGAAAAAAATAATGAAACTTAATTGAGAAAAAAGAGTAAAAAAAAAGAGAGCCCATTGGACTCTCTTTTACAACATATCGTTGGTATTTTATTTTATTTCAAATTGAAAGTCAATCCAAAAGTATGAATGATTCCAAATTGACCAGCTAAACGCATTGCGTATTCTAAACCTAAACCAGATTTGTTTTTACCTACCAATGCATCAGCAGAGAAACCTGCAGTTAAACCTGTTAATGCATTTGATCTGTTTTCAGTAGATAACAAGAATTTCTCATAAACATACCCTCCACGGAAATTAAATGCTGCTTTTTCAGTAATCATTCCATAATCCAAACCAATACGGTATTGGTCACGTTGAAATGAATTTGCTGTAAACGCTCCAGATAATATCAATTTTGAATTTTCAGAGAAAATGAAATCATAAGAACCACCAATATTTAATAATGACGGTAATTCATAAGTTGATGAACGTTGTTCAACTGTTGCAATGTTACCATCGTTCAAATAGTTGATTTCTGTTGATAAACCATCTCCTTTGTATTTCATTACAGGACCAACATTTTTCAATGCAATACCAAACTTGATTTGGTCTTGTTCACCTGTTACATATCGAATACCCGCATCAAGTGCAATACCTGAAGCACGTAAATTAGAACTACTCTCAGAAAGTACTTTGAAGTTAATTCCTCCATAGATAGATGAGGAGAAACTTTTCGCATACCCAACATTGAATACATTCATACGTGGAGAAAACGTTCCGATTCCACCTTCAGGTAAATCAACTGTTGTGATTTGGATATCACCAAAGTTCATCGACTGAACAGAAACAGCAATAACAGAAGACTCAGAAATTCGTTGAGCAAAACCAGCCGCATTTAATGCAATACCAGCTGTACCTAACCAATTTGTTCTATTGAACTTAATCTGTGTTTTGTCAGTAAATGCAAGACCAGCAATGTTCGTATAAGTCGCTTCTAAACCTGTTGTACTTGCAACACCAGCATCACCAATTGCAATACTTCTTGTCCAAGGATTAATCAACAACTGAGACGCTCCAGCAGAACCAATACGGTCTTCGTTACCAGCGAATGCGCTAGAGTAGCCAAAGACTACTCCAGCAAGCGCTGTATATTTAATTAATTTATTAATCGATTTCATATCTTAAATCTTTACAGTAGTGATTAAATACTCTCTAGGTCAATTTGGCGCATTCCACCAAAGAACTTAATAATTCGCTCTCCAACTCCTGGTACTTCTACATGGATAATGTAAACACCACTTGAAATCGGAACACCAATTGAGTTTTTCAAATCCCAATCAATACTCGTAACCAAATTGTCCTTCTTGAATTGACGAACCATTTTACCACTCACGTTGTAAATTGTTACCGTACATTGATCTGGTAAGTTTGTAATCTTCACACGTGTATCAATACGGTTTCTTTCGTACTCAGAGAACGCATAGTAAGGATTTGGAACAACATTGATTAAGTCTAAACCATTCGTTAATGCATCTTGACTCGCCGTTGTTGTTTTGATATCGTCCATGCTCCAACCGTACATTGGTTTACCACCATTTAATCCAGTTGCGGTGAAATCATTGTACTCTTTGTTTACTCGCAATTTCATGCGTACATCTGTCTCTAATGCTGTATGGTCAAATGCCGTTACAGTATTCAATACCCAAGTCAAACTTGTAAACAATTTTCTATACGATGAAGAAGTTGCTGTTTTGTACTGATCGTACACCCAGTTGTTCACGCCATCGTAGTTTGGACAACCTTCATTATTGATGTTGTAACCAAACACCCAAATTGGTTGTAAACCACCTGCTACTGGATAACCGTTGTTATCAAATAACGTTGATGTTGGATTCCAAACCATGTCACCTCCGTTATATCCTCCTAAGAAAGAGTTCTCTCCAAATGCCATGTGTAAACGAGCTCCCGTTTCCAAATCTATTGCATAACCTGGGAACCAACCCATTCCTTGTGTACCTGAGTTATCATCGTTTCCGTTTTTATCAACAGAATTACGTTTTCTCAATTCTCCAGGTTTTGCATTTCCTTGGTTTAAGTTTTGATCTCCACCCAATTCAACTACTACACAACGTGTCCATTTCGATTTGTCAGATGTGATAACAATATCGACACTTGGCAAGAACGAAATACTCGCATTTTGCTTCGCTGATGGATATGGGCCAAATGCTGCTGGTACTCGAACTGGCATGAAATCACATTTCGTTCCAATTAATTTGTGCGGTGCAGCACCGCCATTCAACATTTTCGTGTACAACTTCTCTGGATCTTTTCCAACTTCATCGTTGTAACAGAATGGGTTCAAATAAGCTGCACCTGTAAATCCTGTTGTATCTGTATCTTGTGCAACAAATGTTCCTGAACGAATCCAGTTGAACGGTGTGAATGATGCGTCATCTTGAATAAATGACAACCATTTTTTAGTAGAATCTTTGAACTCTATTGAAGATGCAATTGGATCTGTGATTTTTTGTACTGCTTGACCCGCATTATCAGGGAAGTAATACTTGTGTTGCATGATCTCAATAGAAACACCCCATTGTGGTACAATTTGCTCGTTACCTTGTGCAATTGTTGTTTCTGATGACACAGAGTCAATAATGACATTGCTGTTTTTAGACGCATAACGATAAACTACCCAGTTTGATGAGTCGATTCCTCCTGCTACTCCGTAATCACGGAACTTACATTCGAAATAACCACCTACTACATTTAATGGATCGACAACTTTCACATTGATTGGACCACCGTTGTAATCATACTCTGGTGTAGCCATGAAACCATCCGCAACAATTTTATCTTCTGACGCTTTTGTCAATTCCAAATTGTTGTTTCCATTTCCAACTCCATCCAAACGTGTAATACGTGGTGTTTGTCCGTAAACAGAATTTTGAATTGTTCCACCTAATTCAGGAGATACAAAGTGTGGTACACCCGCTTTCGCTTGAATTGCAGTTCCATCCGCATTGATACGTGAACGTAAGTATGGTAATTTTTGACCATCTAACAATTGCGGATCGTTTGGATTATACGTTTTAAAGTTATTGTAACCATAAGCCACCGCAACATAATAATATGTTTTGTGGTTAACCAAAGTTCTTGAACCTGTTGCAAAATAATCTTCTGTAATTCTGAATGTGTGTTTGATTCCTAAATCAGAACCTTTCACTTTTTCATTTGGTACAGCGAAACCTAATGCTTCATCAAATTCAAAGTTGATCAAACGTTTTACACCGTTTTTAATATCACATTGTGCAACCAAACGCGCTTTTGTTGGATCTTCAATATCAGTAATAGATACTTGCGCATTTTTCATCTGATAAATTTGGTATCCTTCAAAACGGTAGAATTTATCATAAATAATGCTCGTTCCAGCTGGATCAATAATATTGATTTTATCCTCTTCTTTATAAGCCTCTTGGAAGTTATTCGAGTTATTCGGATTGTCTAACATCAAAATCAACTCATTCCCCAATTCTTGTATTTGCAAAACTGGTGCATGAGGTGGTTCCAAAATACGGAAACAGTTATCAAACAACGCTTGTGCTTTCGTATCAGCTGTTTTCAATGCATTTACAGAAGACAACACTTCACCCTCGTAGCTACGCGCATAAACGATACCAACTGTAATGTTATTAACCGCTCCTGGACGTAAAGTAAACGGACCTGCAGATTGAACAAATCGCCAGTCAGCTGCATTTGCTTCAGGTGAACCTGGACCAGTTGGAGTTGATTGTGACCAATCATATGGAGTTGCCACACCAGAAGTTGCCCAATCTAATGGATCAGAATCACCTGGGAACATGTAGTTTGTTGGAATTGATGTTCCAGCACCAGGAATGAAACCAGTTCCACCAAAATTCAATTGATCACCAAACTGCCACTTTCCACTCATGTAGTTGTAATACTGATTTTGCGAATTTGGATCACCTTGTCCTACACCAGCACCTTGACCAGCATAAATACTAAACTTACGCATTCCGTAACGCTCATTATCAACTATACCATCGTTAAAACCAATACCTAAACCTTTGTAAACAATACCATTTCCTGCAACAGCCGTTGCTACATCTGGAACAATGATTGTGTTTGTAAGAGAATCGTATTCAGGTCCAGGATTGTCATCGCCATCTGGATCCTGGTAAGGTCCTTCAAAGAAATCGAAACCAATTGCAGGTGGATTTTGACCCCAACCAATAACAGATCCATTTGTTTCATCATTACCATCTTTGTTGTACATGTAACTCAATCCACGAGAAACATCACAACCAACATAATCATCTAAATAATTACCAATATCTGGATCGGCATATTGTGAGAAATACGTATCGTATAATGTTTGCGTTCCACGGTTGATTAACTCGTAGTTATAGAATGTCATTTGATTGATTTGATCATCTGTTGCAAACGAGAAAGCTTGCGCGTGAATCTCCATACCAATTGGCTCACCACCCGATTCCGTGTGAATGTTACCTTTATCATTAAACACCCACCAGTTTGTTTGGTCACCAAATAAAGTAACACGTCTGTCCGACCCACATTCTACATCGTCACGACCTAAAATGTCATCATACCAAGGGTAATCCCCCCCTTCAGAAGGATCTAATGGGTTATAAACTCCATCTTCGTTTCTATCAAAAAATGGCGCTAAGAAATTATCTTGTCCACGTGTTGGGTCGCCATTTCCTGGCCAAGCCATGATTTGTGCCATCGTCTCATTAGATGGAGGCGTTGGATCATCACATCCGTCTGGTTGAGGAGTAACATTGTTACATTCCCACCAAGTGATGAATGTTGAAACCCCTGCTTTTGAAATAGAAAAAATGTTATCATACTTCAAACACTGATCTGCATCAATAGTAGCCTCACCATAAGGGCGTTGCGCGTCATCTCCTTGAGGAACATTTGCATTGTAATAAACACTATTCAAATCAACAGTTAATGGTCCAGGCCAGAAATCATTTCCATCATTTCTGTATTTAACAGCAGCTAATTTTAACTGACCGTTTAAATCTTTTCCACCCATCCACAAAGCTGCAGCATAGATAATTGTTGACGCTCCTCCTTTTGGAACGCGGTAAGCAGCCACACCATTCGCACGGTCTAAGAACAACAAACCACCCGTTTCTAAACGTGCACTTACGTCATTAAAGTCCATTACTTTATAGTAATTGGCTGGAGCACAACTTGCTCCTTTGGTTTGAACACTTGGTTTTGGCTTGTTGCCAGCACTCGTGCTCTTTCCAAATTCATGATTATAAGCAAATGCATTGGAAGCAAGTGCGAGCATCATGATTAACGATAAATAATTCATTTTTGGTTTCATAATTATTTTTTTTTACTTAGAAATCAAACTTAACACCTAATCGAATAGTTCTAGGAGCGCTAATGTTGAATGGATTCTGAATCTTCATTAAATAATAATCTCTAAAAGATTGCTCATCTAATTGATTTTGAATCGATTGTTGATTTTCAGCTGACGCTAAGTACCCATCATCATTCCAGTTACCAGTAGCTCTGTAAACTCCTAAAACGTTCATTGCATTGAAAAGGTTGGTAGCACGAATATAAATATTCAAGAATGTTGTTTTCTTTTTACCTTCTTTACCAAATTCAATGTTGTATGTACGATCTAATTGTAAATCTAAGCGGTATTGCCAAGGCAAACGAGATCCATTAATAGATCCAGATAAACCTGACGAAGATGGGTTAATAAATCCTTCGCTTGTGATATTTGTTTGACCAGTATATGGTGAACCAGAATAAACATTTGTAACAATGTTTAATCCAGTGTTTTCAAACAATTTGAAATCACCAATCATTGGACCATTGTAGTCTGCTCCTTCACCATAACGGTAATCCATTGTAATGTTGAACGTGTGACGTTGGTCATAAGAGTAAGGGAAAATTGAACGTAAGTTAGGAATTCCCGCAGCTTGTAAACCACCTAAGAGTGCTCCAGCAGAAGTTGCATCAGAACCTGTACCATCAGCAAACTGTAAAGTATAGGCTGCTGTCATACGCACATTTCCTGTTTTACGTAAATCGTAAGAAACAGTTAATCCTTTTACTGTACCAAAATCACGGTTACCAAATGAACGGTATGTGTTTGGATATGCTTCAAACACATTCACTAACTGCACATTATCGCGTTGTTCTCGGTAAAATGCTGAAATTTTCAATGAAGATGTTTTTGTCAATACTTGTTGGAAACCAATTTCGTAATCAATTGTTTTCTCTGGACGTAAATTTGGATTTGCAATTGTATTCGTTCTTGCTTCGATAAACTGGTAATCAATTGGATTAAAACGAGCTCCAGATGTTGGACGTTTAGTCAAGATATCATAGTGAGCAAAGAAAGAAGCCTCATCCGAAATTGGGAAAGAGAATGCAATACGAGGCATTACATTGATTTGAGCTTTGTAATCCTCAAAAGCATCAGCACTAACACGAGAAGCTGCTGCAGCACCCGCATCTTTCAACCAAGGAGCAATACCTGTTGCACCACGAATTGTTTTTGGATCTTCAATCACAACACCATCCGCATTGTACCAAGTATCACCATTTCTAAATCCGTTAATCGAAGTAGGGTTATTCACATCGTTTACATAAACTACATAATCATCACCCATTGAAGATGGAATAACAACCCAATTGTAAGTAGATGGATCAGTAGCTAATTTTGCTTTCGCTTCTGAAACATTGTTTGCTGTGTAAATTAAATATTTATCCTTTAATACGGGTTGATTGGCATCAAAAACATCGACACGAACACCAACGTTGAAAACGATATCATTAAATGCAAACTTATCCATTAAATATCCTGAAATATAAGTTGGTTGGAATGACCCGATGAATCGTTTATAGTTACCGTTCTTATCAAATTCATTGAAATACTTATTAATATCTGTATTTCCTTTTACACGGTTACCAGTATGATCGTAACCATAGTAAGAAACAAAGTTATTTCCTTGATTGAACAATTCATCCGCAGAGAACATGTCTAATTGGAATAAATTTGGATCATATTGATCTATCACTAAATAGTCTGTACCTGCAGCATTCAAACCTAATTTTTGACGTAAGTTATAGTCAAAGAAAGATTGATTGTCGTTTTGTTCTTGTCCACCATATAAACCAGTGCCTGATTGATACGCATATCCAGCATTCAATTGATCGTAATCATATTGTAAACCTGAACCTAAATTAGTAATTGTTGGATTCGAAAAATCAACCTCTTTGATATGGTTGTTAGCCAATTGACGCGCCATTGTCCATAAACCAATTGGACCTGCATCACCATTTGACCAACCTCTATCCCAACGTTGTTCGTATTCAAATCCTAAAGAAACTGAGTGGTCACCAATATTAACAGAACCAGATCCTGTAATACGGAATTGATCTTGTTGTGATTTACTAAAACCATTATTAGGTGTACCAATATTATTCCAAATTCCGTATACACTTGTTGGAACATCACCATTTCTCAAAGCACGTCCAGCGATAACATCATCTAATTTTTCATAGTGACCTGTTGGGTTACCTGCAAAAATATCAAAGTAATTTTGTGTGATTGCAGCTAATGCACTATTCGTTTCAGAAGCAGTAAAACCAACTAGAACTTCGTTTGGTGAACCAGCTTGCACTAAATCTTGACCAACTTGGTTGTATTGTTTTTCAAAATCTCTTGTAAAATAACCAACGTGTCCGTAGTTGAACAAGTTAAATTTATGACGTTTATCATAAGATTCAAATTTAGATTGAGAGAAATCAACCATGATTGAATAGAACGCAGATTTAATTTTAGAACTACTTCCTTCTTGTTTGTTAGAAAAACGTTGAGTTAAACGCCCATAAACTCTCCAGTCTAAATTTTTTGAAACACCAAAATTCGTAAAATTCATTAATGAGCTAGTATAACTGTAGTTATTCCCATTGCTCAAGTTCATTGAACCTCCAAATGTTAAGTTAACAGACGGTCCTGTATTCACATCAATTTTTCCTGAAGCCGAAATAGATGAAGATTGTGCATTCATTCTCCAAGCTGTTTTCTCAAAATCAGATGCTCTTAAGAAATATGCATTGTGATAAGTACCCATCCCATCTGATGTTGCTCTAACTGGATCAGTTAGTAGACGCTCACGTGCTTCTTTTGTGATTCGGTAGCTACCTCCATTTAATGGACGACTATCTAATTCATTCGTATAGTTAACAGAAACCAAGAAACCTAACAATGGTTTCGTTTTTCTACCTAATGAATCTTTTTGCATTAATAAAGGACCTGATAATAAGCCTTCAACTAAGTTGTAACCAAATTTATCTAATCCGAATACTTTTCCATCGTAGCCATTTGCATCTGCTCCTTTGAAGTACATCCCCGAAGAAACTCCTTCAAATGAACCAAAGAATTTAGACGACGGACCACGTGTTGTAACCGAGATAATACCACCAGTTGCATCTCCATAATTCGCAGGCAAACCACCTGTAATGACAGAAACCTCTTCAATAGCTGATTTCGGTAAATTAGATGAACCACGCACTTTGATACCATCAATGAAATAATAAGTACCATCTGAACGAGATCCTCTGACCGAAATAGCCCCCGAACCTTCATCTGTCGTTACACCCCCTACTGTTCCTGCTACACCGGCAGCAGAACGGACAGGTAAACGAGAAATGTCTTCACGAGTAATTGTTGCTCCAGAAGGACCTCCATCTTTGTTAATGAGTGGTACTCTGTAGGCAACAATGATTACCTCATCGATTTGACCATTTTTCGGGAATCCTAATTCTTGATTTTCAAGAAAGGTAATACGGTCAGCAGAAACAACTACACCTTTTATAGTTGTTGCTTGATAACCCTCACCCGGATTACTGATTTCAACATCGTACGCCCCTGGCGTTAACGAGTTAATCTGAAATTTACCATCAAAATCTGTAGTTGCATTCGCACGAACAGATCCGTTTTGTTTAACGGTAATAACAGAATTTGGAATGAATTCTTTGCTTTCCTTGTCAATAACACTACCTCTGATTGTTCCCAGACCACTCTGAGAAAAACCATAAGTAACTGTCAGCAAGATACTTACAAACAACAAATTAAGTTTACGTAACATAAGTACAGTTTAATTATACATCAATATTTAGTGTAACAAAGCGTGTAAATATAATAAAAATCGATGTGTTAACATTTCTTAAAAAAAGTATTTTGATTTTTTTATTTTAAGTTAATGTAAACTTGAACTATCAGTATGTTAACCGCAATAAATTGATTTGCAAACACTTACAACCAAATAAAAATTTCATAGAGGGATTATTGTGCAACTTTTATATTTTTGCACCATGAAAAATGTGCGAATTTTAGAGTTAACTGCTGCAACCATTTATTTAATGGATATATCTGATTTTGAATATGTTAACTTTTTACATGCATTAAATTCAGAAGAAAAAACACATGTAAACACCATTAAAAGCGAACAAAAAAAGAAAGAATACACTGCTATACGTTGGATGAAAACAAATTTGTTTGGGTCAAAGCCAATTCGATATGCAACAGATGGATCGCCAACAATTGATGAAACTTCGTTTATTTCTATTAGTCACACGACAAAATATGCTTGTTTAGGTGTGTCAAAGTCGCACAAAATCGGAATTGATATTGAGGCGATTACGTCACGAGCAGTTAAAGTTCAGCATAAATATTGCAATGAAAATGAAACAAGACTTTTTGACACTTCCAATGATTTTGACATGACTCTTTTGTGGTCATTGAAAGAAGCGATATACAAGTTTTCCGACCGTCAACAATTATTATTTTTAACCGACATACTCATTCAACAAAAAACACCGGAAATCATCGCACATGTAAAATTTGAACATTCTATGGTTACTGTTAAACTAGGATACGAACTAATAGACAACCATGTGTTGACTTATACAATAACTGCTCCGAACTAAACTAATTATGTCACTACTACAATTATTACAGCAAGAAACAGGGAAAATTGGTTTATTAATCGATCCAGACAAAACAAATGTGCTAAGCGATTTAACAAAACTGATTGAAAACTGCAATCAGTCTATAATAGACTACATACTAATCGGTGGAAGCAAAGTTAAAACGGATGATTTTCACAAAGTAATGCAGCATGTCAAATCAAACAGCAAAAAACCTATTATAATTTTTCCTGGAGATGCAAAACAAGTAAGTAAATATGGAGATGCATTGCTTTTTTTACAATTGATTTCGGGAAGAAACCCAGATTTTTTAATTGAAAACCAAGTAAAAAGTGCTCAAGCAATAATTGCTTCAGGGATAGAATGCATTCCAACTAGTTATATCCTTTTAGATGGTAAAAATAATAGTTCTGTTGCAAAAGTGAGTCAAACCACCCCCATTAAACAGACAGAACAAGACTTGATTTTATCAACTGCTTTGGCGGGTCAACTACTTGGGCATCAGTTATTGTACCTTGAGGCCGGAAGTGGTGCCAAAGCTCCTGTTTCAGTTGAAACCATTCAATTGATTAAAACTAAAACGAAGCAAGCTTTGATTGTTGGAGGTGGAATTAGAACTATTGAAACGATTCATGCAATGCAAGAATTGGGTGTAAATTTAATTGTCATCGGAACGGCATTTGAAGAAAACCCATCGTTTTTTGAGGTCTTGCAGGCTGCACAATAAATTATTCCTTCAAGATTTCTACCGATTACTATCAAATTGATACCGTTTAATAAAAGATGAAATTTAAACATTTTGTTTTTAAAATGAATCAATTATATTTACAAATTGTAATTCATTATTATTCAACTATTAACACCATTGGTTAACTTTCAAAATATTGAAAACCAATTAATTAATGTTGTAACAAAGCCCTAAGTTGAATGAGGAATGATTGCAAAATAATGAGTTTGAAAGCAGAAATGTGACCAAACTTCAAGTTAAGATTACTGTTAATTAATTTATTTAAAAAAATTAAACATGCGCAAAAAACTACTTTTAGGAGCCTTAACAGCATTCGGAATTACGTTGAGTATGCAGGTAACTGCGCAACAAGATTTTAAATGTGGAACGGCTGAAAGACTTAGAAAATTGTATGCTGAGAATCCAGGAATGGAAGAAGAGTTTTACAGTTTAATGAACTCAAACAAAAAAACAAGTACTGACGCTAAGGGGAATAAAACGACAGTTTATACTATTCCAGTTGTATTTCATATTATTCATGAATACGGTGTCGAAAACATTACGGACGCTCAAGTAAAGGATCAAATGCGAATCTTGAATCTTGATTACCGCAAGTTAAATGCTGACACTAGTGCAATCATTCCTGCTTTTGATACATTAGCTGGTGATGCACACATCGAGTTTAAACTTCCATCTATTGATCCATGGGGTAATTGTACAAATGGAATTGAGCATATCTATTCACACCTTGCAAATGGTGGTGATGATTATTCGAAATTACACCAATGGAATCGTTCAAAATATTTGAACGTATGGGTTGTAAATTCAATTGGTGAAGCTGGTGTAGCTGGTTATGCTTACTATCCAGGAGCTACAAACGGTGGACTTTTCTTTGCTGATGGTATTATCATTTTGAAAGATTACATTGGAAGTATTGAAGAATCTAATCCTTACAATTCACGTGCATTAACACATGAGATTGGACACTACTTGAACTTATCACACACTTGGGGAAATACAAATGATCCAACTGTTGCATGTGGTGATGACGGAGTTGAAGATACACCAATCACGAAAGGTCACAACAATTGCCTTAATTTATATGATGCATTTTGCACCCCAGGTGTTGTTGAAAACGTACAAAATTACATGGAATACAGCTACTGTTCAAATATGTTCACTTACGGACAAATTGACAGAATGCACATTGCGTTACAATCGGATGCAGGTCAACGTAATAACTTATGGACTGATTCAAATTTAGTTGAAACGGGTTCAAATTACACGACTACACCTCCAACATGTGCGCCAATTGCTGATTTTTATATTGACCACAATGGAACATCTAACAATTCTGGACCAAATGCTCATGGAATGACAACTTGTGCTGGTGAATCAATTGCATTCAAAGACGCTACTTGGAATTCCGACATCATTTCTTGGTCATGGGAATTTCCTGGAGGATCACCTGCAACTTCAACATCACAAAACCCAGTAGTTACTTATGCAAATGCAGGTTGGTACAATGCTACATTGACTGTAACTAATGCAGCAGGAACAACTACAAAAACAATGAACAATATTGTTTACATTGCTCCTGAATGGACAGAACACAATGGTCCCGCAATGGAAAATTTCAACACATCAAGTTATGGATGGATTTCTAACAATCCAGAAAATAACCACGCATCTTTCCAACATGTCTCTACAGTTGGTTACAACGGTCTTGGTTCAATGAAGTTAAACAACTACTTTGATATGTCAACTGCATTACCTTACTCTGAGGAAGCAGCTTACTATGAAAGATTAGGTGGATCTAAAGATTATTTAATCTCACCTGCTTACAACTTATCAAACACAACAAATGTTTCTGTTTCATTTGATTATGCATATGGATCAAAAGCTACATTGTTAGCAGATATTACAGAAGTATTAAAAGTTTACAGCTCTAAAGATTGTGGAAAAACTTGGACGTTGAGAAAATCAATCTTGTCTGATGACTTAATCACTGCAGGTTTTGTAGGAACAACAGATTTTGCTCCTACAAACAATGGTCTTTGGAAAAGTTCTTCTTTTAATTACACAGCTTCAAACACTGACGACAGAACACGTTTTAAATTTGAATTTGTTGCTTCTGACTTAGCTTCTAACTTATACATCGACAACTTCAATGTTTCAGGTGTATTAGGAATTGAGGATAACAATTTAACTTCTTTGGTTTCATTGTCACCAAATCCTGTGTCTTCAGGTTCTGAAATTTCAATTGAGTTAAGTGAAGTATTGAACGATATGACTATCCAAGTTGTTGATATCAATGGTTCATTAATTTCAACAACAAACGTTGCTGCTGCTAATGGAACACAAACAATTAAAATCCCTATGAATGTTGCTCAAGGATGTTATTTCTTGAACACATTACAAGGTAATGTAACTTCAACTCACAAAGTTGTTGTTTACTAATAAAAAACACTGATGTGAAAGGCTGTCATTTTTTATGGCAGCCTTTTTTATTGCCATTAATTCAGGTTTATTTAGTTACTTTGCACTATGAATTTCGAAGAATACGATCAAATTTTACATAACCATTTCAGTGATGCTGGTTTGTCAGATTTTACACCGATTGAAAAAGCAATGATTCATAAGGTGAAGCAAGGCAAAAACATTGTTATTAGACATGCTGAAATTCCTGAATTAAAAACTGGTTTACAACTTGTTAGTCTTCTGAAAGCTCCGCAAGCATTTGAAGGTTCTCCCCGTGTTTTGTGGTTTACATCAAGTACTGACAAAACCCGTAAACGCGTAGATCAATTACGTGAATGGATACGTAGAAGTGAAATCGTTGTGGAGCCAGCTGATGATAAAGGAAAAATCATTGAACAACGCAACAATATTTTTGACGGAACGGATATTATTATTGGAACGCCGAAACGAATGCTTGAATTGTACAACCAAAATGGCTATCACATCAATCAATTGAGCTTGGTAATTATTGAAGATTTGAGTGAGATTTGTAAAAGCCCAACGTTATTGCAATGTGTCCGTCGCATCAATGAGAGTTTACCAAAAGTTCAAAAAATGGTCGTAACTCATGGTGATCACAGCAAGCAAACACTTTTTATCGATGAAATCTTATCGTATTACGACACCATCACCTCTTTCGAATAAGTTTTACAGTTGAAAGGTAGCTTTTAAACTCAAATCTAAACTTTTGTAAGAATGAGTCAAAGCACCAACAGAAATGAAGTCTACACCTGTTTCAGCATACGTTCGGAGCGTTTCTTTGACAATACCACCAGAAGCTTCTGTTTCGTAGCGTCCATCGATTCTTGTAATTGCCTCTTTGAGCAATGCTGGACTGAAATTATCCAACATGATGCGGTCAACTTGCCCGATAGCTAACACCTGGTCTAATTCATCTATATTACGCACCTCAATTTCAACTTTTAATGATCGATTGGTTGCTTTCAAGTAATCTTGTGTGCGTTGAATTGCTTGAGCAATACCACCAGAAAAATCGACGTGATTATCTTTCAACATGATCATGTCGTACAAAGCAAAACGGTGATTGACCCCTCCCCCAATTCGTACAGCCCACTTTTCCATGTAACGAATACCTGGAGTCGTTTTTCGTGTGTCCAACAATTGCGTTTTTGTTCCCTTCAATAAACCGACCAACTCAGCTGTTAAAGTCGCGATACCTGACATCCGTTGCATGAAATTCAACAAGGTACGTTCAGCTGCAAGAATAGAACGAGCCCTTCCATGAAGTGTAAACGCAATTTGACCCGGCACAACACTTGAGCCATCAGGAATTAATTCTTCAAAAACCAATGCATCATCAACTGTAGCACAAACTATTTTAGCTAACCTTACTCCTGCTAACACACCTGTATCTTTTACTATTAATCGTGCTGTTCCGATAGCATTTGCTGGAATACACGCTAAGGAAGAATGATCCCCATCACCGATATCTTCTGCTAAGGCATTTGAAACGATGTGATGAATTACTTGTTGATCGATTTCAGTCATGATAGTCTTTTTAGGATTTTTCGATGGCAATACTCTCTATGAAATAGTCGTTTCCAACTTTACTCCAACGGACTGTGACACGGAAATTTTCTGTTTTTGAATTGTATGTACCTATCGCTGTTGCACCATCTTCCGTTACACCTTTGTAAGTGAATTTAAAAGATGATGCAGGTTTTTTCTGAAAGAAATCTTTCAATACTTGGTTTGCTTGAGCAGGAGAATAAGCTGATTGATTCCCTTGAATATTGAGCAACAATTTCGACTTTCCATATCCAATAATACGATTCGCATCACCCGATTGAAATGCTGATTCAACTGATGCATAAGGCACTTCCGCAACAGGATTGAAGATCAAAACCAAGGAATATATAAGGGATAATACTAATTTCATTGTGCAAATTTTGCATTGTATGCTACAAAGATAATGCCTAAGTTGCTAAAAAAAGAAAAATGAGAAAAGAAACATGAACATTGTTTGTTGTTTGTTTCGATGTGCATATACATGAACTTGAATCGGATGTGTTTGTATTTTTATCCTTAATTTCAACTAAAAATTAAATGAGTAAAGTAACCAAATGGCGCATTATTATAGTTATTATTGCTTTCATTCAAGTAATATCCGTTCAATGTATAGAACATTATAATTCGCCTTATCAATTTGGATTACATACAAGTGCAGACGACGCTTCGTATTATGCACCAGGCATCAATTGGATAGAAAAAGGCATTTGGCACGATAATTCAATTGGAAATTCTGCATACGTTCAACGACCACCATTACTTGGTTTTTTTCACGCGATCTCATACAAAATCAGTTCGGAGCATCGAGCAATTGTATTTTTTCTTTTTGCCTTTTTATTGCATTTAATCGCAAGTAATTTGTTCTTCTCTCGTTTGCTTCAAAAAACATCACTGAAGAACGCATTGTTATTTTCAATACTATTCGTTAGTTTCCCTTGTTTTTGGGGTTATTTGAGTTATCAATTAACGGAATCAATCAGTGGATCATTAGTTATCATTGGCATTTTCATTTTCACTCGAAAAAATTCAGCGTCAACGCTAACAGCTATGGTTGTTTTTCTATGTATTCTTTATTTGTTTCGTCCTATTTTGCTACTACTCTTTTTACCAATTGTTTGTTACCTGTTTTATCAACAAATAAAAACTTGGAAAAGGTTTGCACTGCGTCATTTGGTATTCATCCTTATAGGAATAACTTCTGTTGTTTCTTGGGAAATCAGAAAAAACAATTATACGGGTTCTTGGTTTGATTTACATCCAATATATCACGAAACCAATGGTAGTTTATATCGTCCACTTCACCAAGAATTCAGTCAACTATTTCGTGTTTGGGAGTATGATTCCGAGCAATTTCATCGTCTGATTGATCCTTGTTGGCAAAATAAACCAATCAACAGAGCAACAGTTTATCGCTACATCCAACAACGCGCAGTACCACTTTCAGGTGAACAATTGTATCAACTCTTAAATTCGTATCAGCAAATAAACGTTGACGTACACGATAAAATAACAAAAAAGACACAACTAACACCTTCACTCAACGAGATCAAATTGCAACAAAAGATTGAGCAACTTCGTCAGGTGCTCATGCAAGAAAATCGTGGCATGTATTATGTAATCACACCAATAAAAAGTTTGTTGCAAATCAGTTTTTCAAGTCATTTGAATCAGTACTTTTTCCATACAAGCTTGCGTGATTTGTGGGTAACTGTTGTCCTAAAAATCTGCTGTTTACTTCTCATTACAATCAGTTCTATAAATGTATTTTTTCAACTAATCAAGGTACAAAAAACAGAACAGTTCATTGCTTTCGGAATTATGAGTTATTGGTTTTACCTCTTCTTTATTCAACGATTAAACGAAGAACGATATTTGGTTCCTGCAATAATTCTTTCCTACTATTTACTTGCTGTTTCATGGAGAAAACAAAAACGTTCGCAAAGTTTTTTGTAATTTCGTTGTTATGCGGATCACATTACTTTGCATTGGAAAAACAGGAAAACGCTTTTTAGAGGAGGGCGAACTCGAATACATGAAGCGTCTATCGCATTATGTTTCGTTTGACATGCACGTTTTACCTGATATTAAAAACGCAAAAAGTTTGAATGAGGCGCAAATTAAGCAAAAAGAAGGTAGTCAGTTTTTAGAGAAAATTGGCGGAACAGATACCGTTTTCTTGCTTGACGAAGGTGGTAAACAATTTGATTCGATTGGTTTTTCCGTTTTTATTCAAGAACAATTCAACAGAGGCGGCAAACAAGTGTTTTTTTTAGTGGGTGGTCCTTACGGATTTAGTCCCGAAATTTACCAGCGCGCTACAGGAAAAATTTCGTTATCAAAAATGACTTTTTCACACCAAATGATTCGTTTGTTTTTTATCGAACAATTGTACCGAGCATTAACCATCCTAAAAGGAGAACCTTATCATCACCAATAATGAGTCAAACTTTTTTTAGTGTCTATGCTATTGCTGTTTTTTTGTGTTATTTATTGATTGCAGCAATTGTTGCACACATAATTCGAGCGCGCAACACAGAAAACCCACTTTTCAACTATTATTTACCTCATTTTTACTGGAAAGTTTTCTTCTCTACAGCATTTGGAGTAACGTATTTGTTGTATTATGGTGGTGGTGATACAACTGCGTACTGGGAAGGAGCTGTAAAATTGAATCGCTTATTTTATCATTCCCCACAAGCCTATTTTACGGAACTATTTTCGAATCATAATGAAAGTAATATTTATGCGCCTAATTATTACTCTGTCGCTACAGTTGGTAAGCCACCTATGTGGATTTACCGCGACCCAAATTCGTGGTTTGTTTCAAAAGTTGCGAGTGTGTTTTCCTTTTTTACTTTTGAGAGTTACTTGGCGTTAAATCTGATTTTTGGACTAATTTCTAGTTGGATTTCTTGGCGATTTTTTCGTTTTACCAGTCAACTTTTTGCGATAAAAACTAACCAAATAGCACTAGCTACATTATTCATTCCATCCGTCGGATTCTGGTGTGGTTCACTCATGAAAGATACCATTGTATACTGTGCATCATTGCTTGGAACAATGGGATTTGTTCGATTTAGTCAACAAAAGTTCAGGCAATTTGGCATTACTTTTTTCTTGATTTTAAGTGCAGCCTATTTTTTGTTACATACCCGCTCTTTTGTTTTTCTTGCGTTATTAGTTGCTTTTCTTGCATTGTTTATTTTCAAAAAATATACTGGAGAACGCAAAATAATGAACATAATCGGTCGTTTACTGTTCCTTTTTATTGCAGGCGGTTTACTGATCTGGTATTTTTCAAACGCACAACAATTGGGAGAATTATCGCCAGATGAGTTATTAAAAACAGCCGCTATCACACAAAAAGATTTTCAATCAAATGCTATTTACACGGGTAAAAGATATGATATTGGTGAAATCGATTTCTCATTAATTGGATTAATGAAATCTGCTCCTGCTGCCATAATGACAACTTTTTTCAAGCCATTTATTTGGGAAGCCAGCAATCCGTTGATGCTGTTAAATGGAATTGAAAACTTACTTTTCTTAGGATTGTTTTTTCAATATATACGTCAATTAATGACACGTCGAAAAGTTACCATCACTCAAAATAATCTGGTTGTTTTCTCCCTTGTTTTTGTGCTATTGATGGCCTTCTTTATCGGAATTACTTCTGGTTTATTTGGAGTTTTGGTAAGAATGAAAGCTGGTATTTTAGTGTTTTTACTACTCATTCTTTTTAGTCAAAGAACTGAAAATAAAAAAGTTTAATATGAAAATAAACTATTTCAAAAATCTTGATGGATTTCGGTTTATCTGTTTTCTATCCGTTTTTTTATTTCATTCTTTTCATACAGATTCATCCGCAATTAAAAAATCGGCAATTTACAACGCAATTAAAATTGAAACCTTTAACAATGGTAATATTGGAGTTTATTTCTTTTTTGTATTGAGTGGATTTTTAATTACTTACTTGGCATTAAAAGAAAAAAACGAAAAAGGAAATATTCATGTCTTTAATTTCTGGATGCGACGGATTTTACGCATTTGGCCACTTTATTTCATCTGTTTGGTAATCGGTTTTTTTGGGTATCCTATTCTAAAATCCTTCACAGGGGAAATGAGTTCTGAAACTGCAAACATTTATTATTACATAAGTTTTTGGAGCAATTTTGACATCATAAAAAACGGTTTGCCGGATGCATCAATACTTGGAGCGCTTTGGAGTATTGCCATTGAAGAACAATTCTATTTGATTTGGCCGATATTTCTATATTTTACACCAATAAAAAAGTTTTGGGTTATACCAAGTTTTTTCATTGTTTCAAGTATTGTTTTTCGCGTTTACAATGCCAATTATAATGCTATTGAATTCCACACTTTGTCGTGTATTGGTGATTTGTCGATTGGTGCTTTGATTGCTTGGCTAGTTTTCTCAAAAAAAACCTTTATCAGTTACATTGAACGGTTGTCTGCAACATTCATTTATAGTGTTTACTCCTTAGCGATACTGTTGTTCTTTTTCAGAGATGATTTGGGTGCGTTTGCACCCAACTTCCGTCTAATCGATAGAACAGTTTTTAGTTTCATTGGTGGGTTCATTATTTTGGAGCAAACATTCGCTAACCATTCCTTTTTCAAATTTTCAAATCTGAAACGAATATCTTCATTAGGCAAATACACCTACGGCATGTACTGCTTGCAATTTGTAGGAATATTGATTGTTTTAAAAACCGCAAAAATCATTGGTGTTTCAGACTCTTTCTCAAAAGTAATGGTAATTGATCCAATAATCAGTTTACTCGTTGTAATTGGACTAGCCTACTTGAGTTATCAGGTTATTGAAAAACACTTTTTGAAATTAAAAGAGAACTTTAAATAGTTAATTATTTACACTAAATTTGTAGTTACTATTGGTAATCTAAGAGGATGTCAGAAAAAATTATCGTCTCCAACAAGAAAAAACTTTTCCCGGATTTTAGCGAGCTAATTCGTTACAAGGATTTGTTTTTCACCTTAGCGTGGAGAGATTTTCGGGTACGTTATGCTCAAACAACTATTGGTTTGCTTTGGGCTTTATTACAGCCCGTTATTACGTTGCTCATCTTGACCTTAGTTTTCGGTACATTCATTGCTGTGAAAACACCCGTTCCTCACCTCTTGTTCACTTTGGCTGGAATGAGTATTTGGACCTATTTTTCATACGTTATGACCAATGCTGGTTCTTCGATTATTAGCAGTCAAGACATGATCAAGAAAATTTATTTTCCACGTATCATCATTCCTTTTTCCAAAGCATTAGTTGGACTTATTGATTTCAGTATTACCTTGCTTTTATTGGTCATTCTTATGATTTATTTTGGCATTTCGCCCACTATGAATATGGTTTTCGCTCCTTTGTTTCTCTTGTTAGGAATACTGGCGGCGTTGGGAATGGGGATTTGGTTGAGCGCACTTACTGTTCGCTACCGCGATTTTCAACATGTCGTACCATTTCTTGTTCAAATTGGATTATACCTTACTCCCATTGCTTATCCAGCTGAATATGCAACTATTCACCTCCCAAAATGGGCGGCCAGTCTGTATTATTTAAATCCAATGGCGGGAATTGTACAAGGTTTTCGTTGGAGTTTGTTTGGTGGTACTCCACCGAATGAATTTCTTTTGATTACGATTATCACTGTCGTTGTTTTATTTGTTAGTAGTTTACTTTTCTTCAAACGCATTGAAGATGAAATGGCTGATTTAGTTTAAGGATGGAAAAGGCGACCGCAATCAGTGTAGAACAATTGTCCAAACGATATACAATTGGAACAAAAAAAGCTGACTCATTCCGTCAAGCTTTGGGGGCATTTTTTCAAAAAAAGAAGAACAAATCCTCTTTTTTAGCGGTAAACGACCTCAATTTTACCATAAATAAAGGAGAAGTTGTTGGTATCATTGGAAAAAATGGTGCTGGAAAAAGTACCTTGTTGAAATTATTGTCTCAAATCACGAAACCTTCAGAAGGAACGATCCGCATCAATGGACGTGTTGCATCGTTATTAGAAGTTGGAACAGGATTTCACCCAGAATTAACTGGTCGAGAGAATATTTTTCTAAATGGAACAATTTTAGGAATGACGCGTGCGGAAGTCAAGCAAAAATTTGATGAAATCGTTGCGTTTTCAGGAGTTGAACAATTCATTGACACACCGGTTAAACATTATTCTTCGGGCATGTATGTGCGATTGGCATTTTCTGTTGCAGCGCATTTAGAACCAGAAATTCTGATTATTGATGAAGTTTTGGCTGTTGGCGATGCGGATTTCCAACAAAAATGCTTGGGGAAAATGAAATCAATTGCTGGTGAAGGAAGAACGGTTTTGTTTGTCAGCCATAATTTAGCTGCAGTAAAAGAATTGTGTCAAAAAGGAATTGTGCTTGAAAAAGGGAAATTAGTTTTCATTGGCGACAGTGACGCTGCCATTCAAGCATACCAACAAACACATGGAACACAATCACATTATACCAATTCGAATACTACTTGTGATAAAACAACCGTAAAATCAATTGCTCTTACAAATAAAAAGGGTTTGATTTGTAATGAATTTACAGTTACAGAGCCAATAGTCGTTGCACTTGAATTATTAACGGTTTCAAACTCGAATGACTATTCCGTTTTTATCCAACTAAACGATCAATTTGGAAGTCCTGTTTTTGCAGCTGAAAAACAAATCACTGCAGCAACTATGCGTTTAGAAATTGATGCTTATTGCTTGACAAGAGGCAATTACTCGATCAGTTGTTTTATTCACAAACCAAGAATTGAGCGTTTAGAAACATTGGATAATTGTTGTCAATTCAGCATCTCCGATGCAACTTCAGCGCTGGTAGTTCATGGAAATTACAATTACGGTCCTGTTTTCGGTAATTATAAATGGCAGTAAATGATTACATTCAAAAAACTAATAAATTATTACAATTGGGGAGGTCGTTTTTTAACGGATTCCTTTCACTTGCGCGTGAAATCATTAAATGAAACCGAACGCACTAAATCCTTATCTCGCACAGAAATTATTAACCGAGTCATTCAATCTACAAAAAAAGAAAATTCGGTTTACCTTGAAATCGGTGTGCGGAATCCTGCTGATAATTTTAATCATATTTGTGCAGGACAAAAATACAGTGTCGACCCAGGAATTGAATTTGAAGCAAATCCGGTTGACTTCAAACTGACAAGTGATGCTTTTTTTGAGCAACTTAAAACAGGAAAAATATGCGACAAAAACCTTTTGTTTGATGTGATTTTTATTGATGGATTGCATACTGCCGAGCAAGTTTACAAAGACATTTTAAATTCATTAGATTTCATTCAGCCAAACGGCTTTATTATTTTGCATGACTGTAATCCTCCTACCGAATGGCATGCGCGCGAAACATATGCTTATGAAATTTCGCCTGCAATGAATACGTGGAATGGAACTACTTGGAAGGGTTTTGTGAAAGCACTTGAAATTACAGGTATTTCTGGTTGTTGTATCGATACTGATTGGGGAGTTGGGATCTTATCCAAATCGATGAATTTTGTTCAACCAGAGAAAATTGCGAATCCTTTTTATGAATTTGCTGTATTTGATGCCGACCGCAAGCAACAACTAAACCTCATCAGTATCGAAAGATTTGAGGAACTATTTCCAAAAGATAAGTAAATGAAAGTTGGGGA
>JAGOAZ010000032.1 GCA_017983675.1 Fluviicola sp. | reverse complement strand
AATATCGTACCTAATTGAACGAGTACGTTTATTATTTCCTCTTTTTTCACAGTACAAAGGTACATTCTTTGAATTTATTTTTTGAAAGTTTAAACCAATTCACCAAACGAATTGTTAACTACTTATTATATTTGCAAAAAAAAAAGCGATTATGGCAATCATGATAACAGACGAGTGCATCAATTGTGGTGCATGCGAACCAGAATGTCCGAACAATGCAATCTACGAAGGTGGAGCAGAATGGAAATACTCAGATGGTACGTCGTTGAAAGGTATGATTACTACATTAAACGGTGAAGAAATTGACGCAAGTAACGATTTCGAACCGAAAGACATGGATGTTTATTACATTGTAACAGATAAATGTACGGAGTGTGTTGGTTTCCATGACGAACCACAATGCGCTGCTGTTTGTCCTGTTGACTGTTGCGTTGACGATCCAGAATACCGTGAATCAGAAGACGAATTGTTGGCGAAAAAAGATTTCATGCACTTGTAAATCAATTGCTGTAACGAAAGCAATTAATTGAATTATTGTACTATGAAAATTAAGCTTTCACTTTTCCTCCTTTTACTGAATTTCCATTTAATTGGTCAATTCGACTATACCGTTCGCATAAATGAATTAAAGATTGTTCTTGATTCGCTTCGCGCAGCAAAATTAGATGATGAAAAAATTAGCATCAACGATCGTTTTCGTTCAATGATGAAAAAAACATTGGAAGAACCTGCTATTTTTAACTACAATTTCTCAGAATTAACAACCATTGGCTGCATCGATAGTCCTGATAGCGATTTGCGCATTGTTAATTGGAACGTTGAACAGGAAGATGAATCACAACTTTATTTTGCCTTTGTCCTAAAAAGAGATATTAAAAAAAACAAACACGAAGTTTTTGAACTAACACACAATAGTTATTCGGAATTAAAACCAGCCGAGACACTTGATGCTGAAAATTGGTACGGTGCACTATATTACAAAATCATTCCTGAAATTAAAGGTTCTAAAAAATATTACACTGTTTTGGGTTGGAATGGTGCAACAAAAGAAAGTAACATGAAATTGATTGATGTCATTTCATTTTCTGGAAACGCATTAAAATTAGGCGCCCCAATTTTCAAAATAGCGAACAATACTGTAAAAAGGGTGTTTTTTGAACATTCAAAAAAGGTAACTATTTCATTGAAATGGGAATCAGAATACAAACGAATCATTTTTGATCACTTATCACCAGAAACGCCATCAATGATCGGTTTTTATGAGTACTATGTGCCCGACATGTCATACGACGCTTTTGTTTTCGAAGATGGGAAGTGGGTATTGCAAGAAGATGTAATTGGCATCAACAAAACGTCCAATGATGTGAAAGTTGCTGTTATTAATCCAGAAACTGGTGAAATTGAACTAGTAACAAAAAAAGGCGAATGGATTGACCCATCCAATGGTAAAGGTTCAGCTTCAGACACACATGTTCCAGCGATGCCTTCGACATCAGAACCTAAAAAAGGCAAAGAAAAAAAGAAAAATGAAAAACAAACAGCCTTAGAAAGATACGAAAAATCTAAAGGAAATAAAGCGCGGAAACAACCCAAAAGTATTACTCGGAATTAATACTTAGCGCCATTTTTAAGGTGTAAAGCCATCATTTTCTTTCTGTTAATTCATCAACAGGCTATTAACATTTGAATAGTTGATAAATTTACCGCTTCATCTGTGTCAAAAGCTCAAATGTAAAACGTATCTTTAACATCTAATTTTCTTCCATTATGGGTAAAATCATTGCAATTGCAAATCAAAAAGGCGGCGTTGGAAAAACGACAACAGCAATCAACTTAGGAGGTTGTTTCGGTGTTTTGGAATACAAGACATTGATTGTCGATGCTGATCCTCAAGCAAATGCAACTTCAGGAGTTGGATTAGATCCAAAAAACACACGTAACATTTATGATTGTTTGATCAATGATGTTCATCCATCTGAGTTAATTTTACCAACTTCAAATCCGAATTTGGATATCATACCTTCGCACATCGATTTAGTTGGTGCGGAATTGGAAATGATTAATTTACCAAATCGTGAGTATTTATTAAAAAACGCATTGGAGAAAATCAAAGATCAATATGATTTTATCATCATCGATTGTTCTCCTTCGTTGGGTTTGATAACTGTTAATGCGTTAACAGCTGCAGATTCAGTCATGATACCTGTTCAGTGTGAATATTTTGCTTTGGAAGGTTTGGGTAAATTATTGAATACCATCAAAATTGTTCAAGGACGATTGAATCAAGATTTAGAAATCGAAGGAATTGTATTAACCCTTTACGATTCTCGTTTGCGTTTAGCAAATCAGGTTGTTGAAGAGGTAAAAACACATTTTCAGGATTTAGTTTTTGATACGGTAATTCATCGAAACAGTAAATTAGCAGAAACTCCAAGCTACGGAGAAACAATCGTTACGTACGATGCAGCAAGTAAAGGTGCGATCAATTATTTGAATTTTGCACGTGAAATTTTGCAACGCAACGATTTGACCAAAATTGGAAACAACGATAAACAATTTCAAGTAGATAATGACATCTAATCCAAAAAAACGTTCGGCATTAGGAAAAGGACTTGGTGCCTTGTTAGATAATGCAAGTACAGATATAACAACGACAACATCGAGTGTAACTGGTGGTGTTGCTTTGTTGCCGATTTCGTCAATTGAAGCAAACCCATTCAATCCTCGTACTAACTTTGAAAAAGAAGCATTAGAGGAATTATCTCAATCCATTCGTATTCATGGAATTATACAACCATTAACTGTACGAAAACTCGGTCGTGATAATTACCAATTGATTTCTGGTGAACGTCGTTTTCGCGCATCACAATTAGCTGGACTTACAGAAGTTCCTGCTTATGTGCGTGTTGCAAACGATCAAGCAATGCTAGAAATGGCTTTGGTTGAAAATATTCAACGTGAAGACTTGAATGCTGTGGAAGTTGCCTTATCTTATCAATTATTGATTGATGAAATTGGTTTAACACAAGAACAATTAGCTCAAAAAATATCAAAAAGTCGCTCAAGTATAACCAACCATTTGCGTTTGTTAAAACTTCCAGCTGAGATTCAATTAGGCGTGCGTGACAATTTAATATCAATGGGGCATGCGCGTGCTTTGGTTTCAGCAGGAGAAGAAGATCGTCAACTTGACTTGTACAGACAAATTATTGATTTTCAATTGTCTGTTCGTGATTTAGAAGAGTTAATTCGCACTGGTTTATCGAAAGAAGAAACAATTTCAACTCCTTCACTTGTTAAAAATTCTCCTATTGAATTAACAGTGCAACAAGATATTTTCAAAAACCATTTGAGCGATCGCATCGCTTCGAAAGTTGATATCAAGAAAACTGCTGCAGGAAATGGTAAAATCACCATCAATTTTTCATCAGAAACAGACTTGAATCGTATCATTGAATTGTTGAATAAATAATCATCGTGTTGTCAGCTAATACTTTTCGTTTAATCATTCTTTCGCTGTTCTTTTCGATACGGATTTTAGGACAAACAGTTGATTCTGTGAATAAACATTCAGTAAAAAAAGCAACTATTTATTCAGCAGTTATACCTGGAGCTGGACAAGTATACAATCATCTGGCTATGCCAAAAGGCAAGAAAAAAGCATTTTGGAAAGTGCCATTGATATACGCAGGATTAGCGGGAACAGGCTACTTAGTTTTGCAAAACAATCAATTACGAAAAGCCTACAGAGCAGAATACGATTATCGCGAAACAAACAATGCGGCAAGTAACTATTTTCAATACGACCAAAGTGGTTTGTTGACATTACACAATGAAGCACGCAGTCAACGCGATTTATTTATTGCAGCGTTTGGGTTGGTTTACCTCCTTAATGTGGTTGATGCAGGAATAGAAGCACATTTTGTCACCTTTGATGTTTCTGAAAATCTTACTATAAGCTTTCAACCAAGCTATGGAACAAGTCAAGGAATCGGTTTTTCAGCGCTTCTAAAATTTCGTTAAATAAACCACTATCAACAATATAAAAGAGCACAAGTAGTTATGAAGATTGGACTAATTGGTTACGGAAAAATGGGGAAAGCAATCGAACGTATTGCGCTAGAAAGAGGACATTCAATTGTTTTCAAAGCAGATTCA
>JAGOAZ010000031.1 GCA_017983675.1 Fluviicola sp. | reverse complement strand
TGTTGGGCGTAATAACATTTGGAAATTCAATCCCAACAGGCAAAATAACTGGCGCGATATACTCATCGACAATTATCGTAACAAAAGCGGTATCGTTACAGTTTCCATTAACAGCGACAACATAAGCGGTGTACGTTCCAGGAGTTGCGTAAACAGTCGATTGTCCTGCTAAATCGGGAACGGTAATATTTGTGTTGTTACCCAAATCCCAGATATACGACGTTCCATTGGTACTTCCGTTGGTAAAACTCACTGGAAGTGGCGCGTAACCTGTAAGTGGCGAAGCAGTAATTTGCGCAGTAGGTGCGTTCAAGGTCAATACTTCGACAGAATCGTATTTGAAACAACCTTGCGATTGGATGGAAATATAGTACCAGCCTGCAGGACGGTTTGTCCAAGCAGTCGCATTGTATTGTGTCGGATTGTTAACACCAGGACCGTTCCACGTATAAATAGGTTGTCCCACAAAAGTTCCCGTGGTTGTAATGTAAACAGCACCATCATTCGTTCCACAACTTGTTGCTTGCGATTCAACCAAATCAAAATCCCACGGCATCATGGTAATATTCGCCACAGCAGAATCACTGATCAAACAGCCATTTGGTGTAAGTGTTGAAACCGTGTATGTTCCAGATGTAGTAGGAGTAAGGGAAGATCCAATTGTTGTTGTTTCCCACACCAAAGTAGCATTCGGGAAGCTTGCACTTGCAGTAAATGATTCCGGTTCGTTTTCACAAAAAGCAATGTCTGGACCAGCAGAAACAGTCGCTGTGTCGTAGGTTACAATGATTGTATCGGCACGCACACAAACAGGTTTAAAACTGATGTCGTCAATCATGAAATCGTTACCAGCACCCGTAATGTTTTGATTCACAATGCATAATTGTGCATTTGCCGCAGTACCTGAGTACCATAAGTTGTTGAATTCTTGCCACGTACATCCAACAACAGGAGTTGTGAAAATACTTCCCAATTGCACACCATTTGCAGTAAATTGTAATTGTGCCACATTTACATCGTTTGCCAAAGCATTCGAAACCCAAGCAGAGAAGTTATACATTTGATTGGGTTGTACCGCAACTGTTTGACACCAAACTGAAGTATTGGGAGTACCTGCACCGTTTGCAACGAACATGTTTCCAGGACCAGTTGTTGTGTGATCAGCACAAGAAATAAAATTATTGTGTGTAAGTGACGGAGATGTTGCAATAGCAAATTGACTTGGATTCGATAATAACCCCCAACTTCCGCCAGTTCCGTAAACATATGAACTAGTAAATCCGGTATTTCCGCTTTCAAAATCACCATTGACGATCAAGTTGGTTTGTGGTAAGTTTAACACTTGTAAAATAACGGTATCGGGTTGTGAAATAGTCACAGCGTTTGAAAAAGCACCATTCCACCAGATGAAATCATCGTAAGTGGTGTTCGTCGGAACTGAAAAAGTAACCGTTTGACCTTGACAAATGACAGTATCACTTCCTATATTAATTGGAGCATATTGACTACATTGTGCATGTGCTTTCAGTGTGAAAGCTGAGATAATAACTGCAAATAGGTATTTCATTTTCAAACAATTAATTCGTAAATAAGACGTGATTTAAACGTCAAACGTTGCGTCATTTTTCAATGGCACATTCAACCAACTAAGATAGTAAATTATATGAAACAGAAAAATTGAAGTTTTAGCTTGAAATCAATGCTGGAAGTTGAAATTCAACTTAATTATCGAAGTAAAAAAGTAATATTACGTTTTTCACATTTTGGAAATTTCCAAAATTACTAGAAATGAATTGGATAGAATGGGGTGAAAGGGTAATATTACCCCATTGCAATTTTGCAAAATCAGTTTTCATCTCGTCTTAGCGAAGTAATAAAGTAAAAAAGTAATATTACGTTTTTCACATTTTGGAAATTTCCAACATTACCCGACCTTCCAAAATTTGTTTTTCTGCCAAACACCGGTCAATACAAATAGAATCCTTACCTTTATGGTCTATGAAATTCAATGAATTAGGCCTGAACGAAAGTGTATTGGAAGCAATCACTCACATGGGCTTCGAAAATGCAACACCCATTCAGGAAAAAGCAATCCCTGAAATATTATTAAACAAAGATTTATTGGCTTGTGCTCAAACGGGAACAGGTAAAACTGCGGCGTTTATTTTACCCATCTTACACAAGTTGACTGGGAAAGAAGATACGTCGATCAATACGCTTATTTTAGTCCCGACGCGTGAATTAGCTATTCAGATTGAACAAGAAATCCAAGGACTGTCTTATTTTGTTTCGGTTGGTTCAATGGCTATTTACGGAGGTGGCGACGGCGCTAAGTGGGAAGAACAAAAATCCGCTTTGGTCGAGGGAATGGATATCATCGTTGCCACACCAGGGAAATTATTATCCCACTTGAATCAAGGATATGTTGATTTTTCAAAAATCGAGCATTTCATTTTAGATGAAGCCGATAAAATGTTGGACATGGGCTTTTCGGAGGATATTGAACGCATTTTATCGTTTATTCCGAAAGAGCGTCAAACATTGTTATTCAGTGCAACGATGCCGCAAAAGATTAAAAATCTAGCAGCTAAAATATTAAAAGATCCAATTGAAATTGCTTTGTCGATTTCAAAACCAGCAGCTGGAGTGGTGCAACACGTTTATTTGTGTTACGACGAGCAAAAGAATAAATTACTCGATACCATTTTAGCAACACATGCTGAGTTTACGAGTATCATCATCTTTACTTCTGCGAAAAGCAAAGTCCACGAGATTGTCAATGCTTTAAAAAAATTCGGACACAAAAACACAAAAGGCGTTTCATCTAATTTAGTACAAGAAGAGCGTGAAGAAGTGTTGCGCGGTTTTCGTTCGAAACGCACCAAGATTTTGGTTGCAACCGATGTTATGTCGCGTGGTATCGATATCAAAGAAATTAATTTGGTAATCAATTACGATGCGCCGCGAGATGCAGAGGATTATGTTCACCGTATCGGACGAACAGCGCGTGCCAACACAAAAGGCGAAGCGTATACCTTGATTAATCCGAAGGACATGCACAAATTAGCGCAGATTGAGCGTTTGATTGAAATGGAAATTACCCGCGAGGCAGTTCCAGAAGAATTAGGTGCTGGACCGGAGTGGGTGACAGGTAAACCTAAGACTGGAGCTCCCAACAAAAAACGCTTCTGGAAAAAGAAATGATAAAATAAAAACGGCTGCTTCAATGAAACAGCCGTTTTAAGATAGAGAGTGAAATCTTTTTATTTTTTCAATGAGTCAAAAACTGCTTTGAACGCATCTGGATGGTTCATTGCTAAGTCAGCTAACACTTTACGGTTTAATTCAATACCGCTTTTGTTGATAGCACCCATGAATTGAGAATAGCTCATTCCGTGCATACGAGCACCTGCGTTAATACGCGCGATCCACAATGAACGGAAATTTCTTTTCTTTTGTTTACGACCTGAATAGGCGTAAAGTAATCCTTTTTCAACAGCGTTTTTAGCAACTGTCCATACATTTTTTCTGCGGCCGTAGTATCCTTTGGCCAGCTTCATTATGTTTTTTCTACGAGCTCTTGAAGCTACATGATTTACCGATCTTGGCATAATTTCTAGTTTTTTAATACTAAGTGCGTTTTATTTCAAACGTCTTTGTTACTCAGCACTTGGTTAAACAATCCCGAAGTCTATTTCGTCAACCGACGATTACTTCATACTCAACATTAATTTAACATTCGACAAGTCAGCTTCATGAACTAATCCTGCGTGCGTTAAATTACGTTTTTGCTTTTTGGTTTTTTTCGTAAGAATGTGGCTTTTGAAAGCGTGTTTTCTTTTGATTTTACCAGATCCAGTTACAGTGAAACGTTTCTTTGCACTGGAATTTGTTTTCATCTTTGGCATTTCTCTTTTTTTTAAAAGTGAACTCTCTATCTATATTCATGCTAAGAAGCGAACTTCTTATTTTTTCTTTGGATTGATCATAACGATCATTCGTTTCCCTTCTAATTTTGGCATTTGCTCTAAAGCACCTACATCAGCAAGTTCTTGAACGAATTTCAATAAAAGGATTTCTCCACGGTCTTTAAAGACAATTGTACGACCTCTAAAGAAAACGTACGCTTTAACTTTTGAACCTTCTTCTAAGAATTTACGAGCGTGCGTCAATTTAAATTGAAAATCGTGATCATCCGTATTGGGACCAAAACGAATCTCTTTCAATACAACTTTACTTTGTTTCGCTTTCAATTCTTTTTGCTTGCGCTTTTGGTTGTATAAAAATTTACGGTAATCCAAAATTTTACAAACCGGAGGCACTGCATTTGGTGAAATCTCAACTAAGTCAAGATCTTGTTCTTCTGCTAATTTTAAAGCATCAGAAAGTGACAATACTTGTGGTTCTCCCCCTTCAACAACCAAACGGATTTCACGAGCTGTAATTTTCGTGTTAATCTTGTGTTGGTCATTGTCTTCTTTCCGTATAAACGGTTTTTTACTGTCTTTTCTCATTCAATTATTTAAACATTTGTCGACAACTCGATTTCTATAGTTTTGTTCACAAGCGAAGCAAACGCTTCAACACTCATAGAACCTTTATCTCCTTCGCTTCTTTGACGAACAGAAAGCTCATTGTTTTCAGCTTCTTTCTCACCAACGATTAGCATAAATGGAATTTTTTTCATTTCTGCTTCACGAATTTTCTTACCGATTTTTTCATTTCGGTCGTCAACGAATCCGCGAATATCGGAATTATTTAGCAATTCCAACACATTTGCTGCATACTCATTGTATTTCTCACTAATTGGAAGAATCGCAACTTGGTCAGTTGTTAACCA
>JAGOAZ010000015.1 GCA_017983675.1 Fluviicola sp. | reverse complement strand
TAAACGTTGGATTACCCATATAAAGTCAATTAAAATACAGTTAAATATACTGATATTCAATGAATTGACAATGGATATTTCCAAAAAAATGATAAAAAAAGAGACTGCCTTTTTGAGACAGCCTCTTCGTAATTCTTTATGTATGATTATCGTTTTTTGTCGATTTCAACTGCAGCTAATTCATCAGCTTGGTAAGCACCAGCGTCTAATTTTTCTTTCAATTTGATGAACGTTTCTACTGTGTAGTTTACATCTTCAATTGTGTGAGCAGCTGTTGGAATGATACGCAACATGATAACATCTTTCGGTACAACCGGATAAATAACGATTGAACAGAAAATATTGTAATTCTCACGTAAATCGAACGTTAAATTTGTTGCTTCAGCCAAACTTCCTTTCATGAAAACTGGAGTAACTGGAGAGTTCGTCGCACCGATATCAAAACCTGCATTTTTAAATCCAGTTTGAAGAGCAGTAGTAATTTCCCATAATTTATCTTTCAATTCAGGACGTGTGCGCAATAACTCCAAACGTTTGCGTGCTCCAATTGTGATTGTAATAGGCAATGCTTTTGCAAACATTTGCGAACGCATGTTGTAACGTAAATATTCAACGATTGATTCCTTTGCACAAATGAATCCACCAATAGATGACATTGATTTTGCAAACGTTCCAAACAACACATCGATTTCATCTTGAACACCTTGATCTTCACCAGCACCTTGACCTGTTTTTCCAAGTGTACCAAAACCATGTGCATCATCTACGAATAAACGGAAGTTGTATTTACCTGATTTACGGAATTCAACGATTTCTTTCAATTTACCTTGATCACCAGCCATTCCGAAAACACCTTCAGTGATAACAAGAATACCACCACCAGTTTGTTCTGCTAAACGTGTAGCATTTCTCATTTGCTTGTCAAAGCTTTCCATGTCGTTGTGTTGGAAAACAAAACGTTTTCCAGTGTGCAAACGCATTCCATCTAAGATACAAGCATGTGCTTCGCTATCGTAAACGATCACATCATTTCTATCAACTAACGAATCGATTGAAGAAACCATTCCTTGGTAACCAAAGTTCAAAAGGATACAATCCTCTTTCCCCATAAAATCTGCCAATTCATTTTCTAAGAGCTCGTGTTCACTTGTTTGACCAGTCATCATACGTGCACCCATTGGGTAAGCTAAACCATATTGATCTGCTGCTTGACGGTCAGCCTCACGAACTTCAGGGTGATTAGCTAATCCTAAGTAGTTGTTTAATGACCACACCAAACATTCTTTTCCGCGGAAAATCATTTTATTACCTAATTCACCTTCCAATTTCGGGAAAGTAAAATACCCATGAACTCCTTTTGAGTACTGTCCAATTGGACCACGATTGCGTTCAATCTTTTCAAAAATATCTGCCATAACTTGTATATATATTTTTCTAAAGTATTTTCATGCACTTTAGTTAAAGTCTGCAAAGTTAGTAGAATTCGGTGGAGTTTTTAAAGAAGAAAAAAAAATAATTAACCAAGTAATGAACAGTTTACCGATTAATTAAAAATTAAAAATGTTCATCTGTATCAACCAAGTAACGTTCTTTGATGATATCGCAATGATGCATGGTATGCCCAATGATAATCCACCCAATATTTCGCGCATTGATAGGAGCATTGTTGGCAACACCTTCAAAATCGAGCATACTTAGGGTAATGTTTTTGAATAAATGAATGGTTGATGTACGAACACAATTAAATTCTTCTGCTAAATCAGCTAGGGTTCGGGCATCGGTATTGTTGTGTTGACTGAACCATCCTTCGTCGAAACCTTCAATGGGAGTTTTATCTTTTCGAGAAAGACGCAATGCGCGGTATTGAAAAACACGTTCTGTTTCGATTGTGTGTAACAAAACACCTTTCAACGACCATTTGTCATCAGCATAATGAAAGTCAACTTTATCTTCAGGAATTTGACGGATAAAATCCATTACTTTTTGATGATCTAATATCAATGCCTCCATTAAATCCTCTTGACCAATTGTTCGGTCAAGATAATACTTTGCATAAGCAGGGGCAATTTCAGGATTTGGTCTTCCAGTGAAAATCATGTTATTGTTTTTCGATTCGTGCACTAAAATAAACCATCATAGGTCATTACGAGCTTGTTTTTGGATAACTTTCTGATATTGTTTAAAACTTTACATGAAAATCAAGTCAAGATGTGCGTCAATTTTTACCACTTGATAATGTTTTAGTGCTTAAATCTTTGAGATAGCAAGTATGTTTTAGGGAAGAGTGGCATATGCGAAATAGCACTAGGGTAAAAGGGTAATATTTCCTCTTTGTAATTTTGGAAAAAAGTAATAGTACGTTTTTCCTTTTTTGGAAATTTCCAAAATTACTGAAGTGATGAGAAGTAAATCAATTCAACCCTTTATCCAACAAATAAACAAACGCAGCCATACTCGCGCATCCCAACTCCAATTCTCGTTTGTTGACATTTTCGAACACATCACTTGCAGCATGATGGAAATCAAAGTAACGTTGCGAATCGGGTACGAAACCGAATAACGGAATGTTTTCAAATTGCGATTTTAGTGGTCCGATGTCGACTCCGCCATATCCTTTTTCGAAATGATACAAACCATAAGGTAAAAGCACCGATTTGAACGATTGAATCAACGTAAGGTAATCACTTGATCCATCACATTCAAATCCACGTGGACTAAATCCTCCACGGTCACTTTCTACTGCGGCGATTTGTTGTTCGTTTTGACTTTTCGTCCATGCAGCATATGCAATTCCTCCACGATTTCCATTCTCTTCATTCATAAAAAGTACTACACGAATAGTGTGTTTCGGTTTCACATTGTTTTCTTTTAGAATTCGCAAGGCTTCAATACAATGTACAATTCCAGCACCATCATCGTGTGCGCCTTCACCCGTATCCCAGGAGTCTAAGTGACCTCCAATAGTAATGATTTGATTCGGAAATTCGCTTCCAATCAATTCACCCATTACATTGTATGAATCGGCATCCGGAAAATCACGGCAGTTCATATCAAATAGAAACGTGACTTTTTCTTTTTTCAATGTAGCTGACAATAAATTGGCAGAATTTGTTGACAAAGCACCTGCTGGAATTTTTGTTACTTGTTCGTCGTAATGCATAGATCCGGTATGTGGAAAATGATCGTCAGGTAGTGCGAGCGAACGAATGATGACGCCAACTGCGCCAAGTTTTGCAGCTTCTACAGCTCCTTCGTTGCGCAAAGGATAACATCCACCGTATGCTTTGAAAGTAACAATTTCAGCTGCATTCATCGGTTGATTAAGAAAAACGATTTTTCCTTTCACGGTGCTTTCTTTTGCTTTTTTCAACTCATTCACGGATGCAAATTCAACGACTTCGCTAGTAAGTAATCCATTTGTTCCAATTGATCCACCAAGCGCAACCAAATCGACAGGGGTGAGGACGCCTGAACTTGTTTGCAACCAAGCAACCTCTCGTGTTCCACGTTCCCAATGTGGCACTTTGATTGCTTCTAATCGAACGTTTGCAAAACCATACTTTTCGAGCAGTGTTTTACCCCATTGAACTGCCATTGCTGCTTGAGCAGATCCAGATAAGCGGGGTCCAATCGTTTTACACAAGTAACGTAAATCATCATGTGCTTTTCCTTTTGTGAGTGCTGTATTGAAAAATTGACTAATGAGCAATGAATCGTTATTTTGAGCAACGGAAGTTGTATTCAACCCAACAAAAACAAGCACTAAGGAGCAAAGTGATTTCATAAAAGTATTATTCGTTTTCCCGAAATTAATCAAATAATATGAAAACGATTTTGTTTTTTACGCCATTCATTCCGAGTCATCAATTTATTTAAAGAAACTCCTATCTTTGCACAAAATTTTCATCATGGCATTGAAATGCGGAATTGTAGGACTTCCAAACGTAGGGAAATCCACTTTGTTTAATTGTTTATCGAATGCAAAGGCGCAATCGGCAAACTTTCCTTTTTGTACAATCGAACCAAATGTTGGAACAATTTCAGTTCCAGATCCTCGCTTAGAAGTACTAGAGGGAATTGTGAACCCGGAGCGTGTTTTGCCAACAACGATGGAGATTGTAGATATCGCTGGTTTGGTAAAAGGAGCATCGAAAGGTGAGGGATTAGGAAATCAATTCTTAGCAAATATTCGCGAAACAGATGCGATTTTGCATGTGTTACGTTGTTTTGAAGACGATAATATCATTCACGTAGATGGACATGTAAACCCAGTAAGTGACAAAGAAGTTATTGATATCGAATTACAATTAAAAGATTTAGAATCGATTGATAAACGCATTCAAAGTTTGGCGCGTACAATTAAGTCAGGCGATAAAGATGCAGTGAAAGAAAATGACTTGGCGCATGCCATCAAAGCGACTTTAGAAAAAGGATTATCTGTTCGTTCAATGGAATTTGACGAGAAAGAAAAAGAAATCGTTAACAAGTTTCAATTAATCACTTCGAAACCAGTTATGTACGTATGTAATGTTGACGAGAACTGTGTGTTAACTGGAAACAAATACGTTGATGCAGTTCGTGAATCTGTGAAAAATGAAAATGCTGAAGTATTAGTTATTGGAGCTAAAATTGAGGCGGACATCACAGAATTAGAGACATACGAAGAACGTAAAATGTTTTTAGATGAATTGTCGTTGGATGAACCAGGGGTTAATCGTTTGATTCGTTCTGCATATGCATTATTGAATCTTCAAACTTATTTCACAGCGGGTGTCAAAGAAGTAAGAGCTTGGACCGTTCCAGTTGGGGCAACAGCACCTCAAGCGGCAGGTGTCATTCATACCGATTTCGAAAAAGGATTCATTCGTGCAGAAGTGATGAAATATCACGATTTCACAACTTTAGGATCTGAAAATGCAGTAAAAGAAGCAGGTAAATTCAAAGTAGAAGGAAAAGAATATATTGTTGAAGATGGTGACATCATGCACTTCCGATTTAACGTGTAAAATCAACTAGGATAGTTATAAAGGGATTTGTTAAGAATCCCTTTTTTTGTGAGTCACCATACAAAAGTTATATTAAAATTGATACATTTGTTTTATGTTTAAACGATTTTTAGTCGCAAGTTTTTCATATTTCAGCTTATTAGTTGTTTTGCTTTCATTGTTGAAAGTGAATGTTGCAATGGCTGAGACTAAAAATGAAGCAGCACTAAAATCTTTCTTAAGAAACTATCACTACCATCAAAAATCGATTCAGCAACAAGCAAGTCTACTTGATTTTTCAGAACTTTTATTATTAATAGAAGATGGGGAAGAGCTGGATGAAACAAGTGGTAACAACGACCAAAACGAACCATTTTCTTTTAGTTTTTTACCACTTTCAACCAATGCGATTTGTGAGTGTTTAAGTAAAGTTGAAACAAGGAAATGTACAAAGAATAGCGCAACACAAGCTATTCAATTCTGTTATCCACCTGTTTATATTCAATTCTGTAATTTCCGATTATAGCAATTGTTTAAATGAGTTTGCTGATTATTCCCAATAATTCAGCAATACATTAAACCCTTAAAAACAGGGTGTTTTCTTATTTAAATAATTGAATAATGACAGATAATTCAACAACTGAGATTAGTGATATTCTCAATAATTTGAAACATTATCTTCCATCACAAGCGCCGTTAAAAGATTTTATTCATCACAATACGCTTCACGCATTTCAACATGATTCTTTTCATGATGGAATTGTAAAAGCGAATGAAATTTTCGGATATAAAGTTTATTTGGAAATTGATGAATACAGACAAGCGTTTCAGGAAGGTAAAATTTCTCACGAAATAGTAGATCGCGTGTTGTGCGAAAATGTAGCACCCGATCAACGTGCCTATTACCGCACAATGATGTTAAACGGACCAGTTAATGGAAGTCCGACAAAACGCATTGGTTCGTTACGAGCAAATTGGAAAAAGACCTATAAAGTTGATATGGACTCACGGGTTCATGCCAATCTTTTCAGATTGATCAGTAGTTACACAGATCAAGGTATTGCTACTTGGAATTTCCCTGTTCATGCAGCAGGTTTTTTAGCATCCATTCGTTCGTTGGAAGAAAATACGTATAGTTCCTTTTTTCAATCAAAGCGCACGAAACAATTACTCAAAGATCCAACAACGACTTTAGAACAAGTACTTGAGTTGTTATTAGGAGATAGTACATTGTTCGAACATTATTTATTTGATCAACAATTTGCACATCCCGGATGGTCAGGAATGGTTGCTGTTCTGGAAGAAAATCCGACTCATTTGCTGAATAGTAAATTGGTTACATTGCATGATTTTATTTTTCTCGAATGTTTGTTTGAGATCGATGTGCTTGATGATGTTTATGGTGAAAAGTGGGCGCCGATGGCTCATTTTATAACACAATTCCCAACTCCTTTATTTGCGCCGCTTAAACAAACCCAAGACCAATTGATTTTTAAAATTTGGCAAGAAGCTTATGAATGGTCGTATTATGATTCAGTTGCAAGTTCATTGGTGCAATCTGTTTCAACTGAAAAACCATTAAAGCTTGGTGAAACATCGTTTCAAGCTTTTTTCTGTATGGATGATCGTGAATGTTCTTTTAGAAGACACATCGAAGCGGTAAATCCTCATTGTGAAACGTTTGGTACACCAGGGCATTTTAATTTAGATTTCTTTTATCAACCTGAAGGTGGAAAGTTTCATACGAAATGTTGTCCCGTTCCAGCGCAACCAACAGTACTGATAAAAGAGGTTGAAAATACGATCAAAAAGAAACGAGATTTTCATTTTTCTAAAAGAAATCAAGGTTTATTTGGAGGAGTTATAATAACTACAATTGCTGGTTGGATTTCGCCTTTTCGTTTGGCATTAAATATTATTCGGCCAACGATAAGCCCATTGACGAGTTCTTCCATGAAACACATGGATCCGCAATCAAAACTTTTGTTTGAAGGAGATGGAACTACGTTTGAAAATGGCTTGCAATTAGGCTTTACCATTGATCAAATGACCGATCGTTTGGAAGGTTTATTGAAAAGTGTGGGCTTAACTTCTCATTTTGCTTCCATCGTTTACATGATTGGTCATGGTTCAACAAGTGTGAATAATACGCATTATGCAGGTTATGATTGCGGTGCTTGTTCTGGCCGACCTGGTTCGGTCAATGCACGATTGATTGCACTCATTGGCAATCATCCAGAAGTACGCAAACGATTGCGTGAACGTGGTATTGATATACCTTTTTCAACACGTTTCATTGGTGCTTTACAAGATACATCCAGAGATGAAATAACGTATTATGACACCGATCAATTAGCACTATCAACGTTGCAATTACATGAAGCCAATACAACTGATTTTTTAGAAGCGTTGGATTATAATAGCAAAGAACGTTCAAGACGTTTCATGTCAATTCAAACGAAAGATGAATTGCAACAAGTACATGAGAAAGTTAAACGAAGAACGGTGTCATTATTTGAACCTCGACCAGAATTGAATCATGCAACTAATGCTTTAGCAATCGTGGGTAGAAGATCAATAACACGTTCCATTTTTTTAGATAGACGCTCGTTTTTGAATTCCTACGACTATTCAATAGATCCGCAGGGTGATTTCTTAGCTGGAATTTTAAATGCAGTTGCTCCAGTTGCAGGCGGAATCAATTTGGAATATTATTTTTCGCGTGTCGATAACCAACAATTAGGAGCAGGCTCTAAATTACCACATAATGTCGTCGGATTAATTGGTGTGACAAATGGCATCGAAGGTGATTTGCGTACTGGTTTACCTTATCAAATGATCGAAGTGCACGATCCAATTCGCTTGCTTGTGGTTGTGGAACACGATCCAGCTATTGTATTTTCTGCGATATCAAGAAATGAAGCAACTTATAATTGGTTCAAAGAAAAATGGGTGCATTTAATGGTGTTACATCCGATTGAAAAGATGCTTTATCGTTTTGAAAATGAATCGTTCGAAGTCTATAATCCTATTAAACAGCTCGTTCCAGAATCCATTGTAACTGAAGAGTTGTTTGAAACAACAGCTGAAAATATTCTTCCATTTATAATTGAATCATGATGAAGGAGTATAGTGTTTTAGTACTGTTGGGAATACCACTTTTAGGGTTTGTTCTTACATTTTTTATTCCAAAAACGAAGGAATATACCATTGCGACTATTGTGAAATTAGTAACTGGGACAAATTTTATTGTATCCCTACTGTTTTTTATTTCTTGGTTGTTAACAGGAGCGAAAACTGTTCGGTTGAAACAATTATCCGTTTTAAAATCAGGCACTTACAATTTTTATCTTGATTTCATGGCCGATCGCTTGTCAATGGCTTATTTACTTTTTGGAAGTATGTTGCTTTTTTTAATTGCAATATTTAGTCAGCGATACTTACACAGAGAAGAAGGCTACAAACGATTTTTTAGTGTTTTTCAATTCTTTGCATTTGGTTATCTATTAATCTTGTTTTCAGGAAATTTCGAGACCATGTTTATTGGCTGGGAAATTTTAGGTATTTCTTCTTTTCTATTAATAGCATTTTATCGCACGCGTTATTTACCTATTAAAAATGCAGTAAAAGTCTTTTCTATTTATCGCATTGGAGATGTTGGATTAATTTTAGCCATGTGGTTGAGTCATCATTTGTGGGGACATAACATCGCATTTTCTGAATTAACGAATGTGAAATCACTACATGACACATTAATTAATCATTCAACAGATGCTTTTTTAATTGGTGGATTTATTTTATTGACAGCTTCAGTAAAATCAGCGTTGTTTCCGTTCTCTTCTTGGTTACCTCGCGCAATGGAAGGTCCAACGCCATCCAGTGCCATTTTTTATGGTTCCTTGTCCGTCCATATTGGCGCATTTTTATTAATCAGAACAACGCCCTATTGGGAAGATCAAGTTTCAGTGCGTATTATGATTGCTACAATTGGATTAGTCACCTTGATTTTGTCTAACTTTTCAGCGCGTGTTCAATCGAGTATCAAAAGTCAAATTGGTTATGCATCTATCGCTCAAATTGGAATTATTTTTATTGAAATTGCTGCCGGATTTGAAACGATTGCCTTGATACATATATCGGCAAATGCATTTTACCGTACATTTCAACTGTTGATTTCACCATCAAGCGTTACCTACAAAATACGCGAGCAATTCTATCATTTCGAACCAACGCATCAAACTATTGAAGATTCGTTGCCTACAAAAATTGCTCATACATTTTATTCATTAGCATTGCGTGAATGGAATTTGGATAGCAATATGTATCGCTATTTATGGATTCCATTGAAAAAAATGGGAAATGGTCTAAATTTCCTATCTATAAGACGCATTGCCTATTTTATTGTACCGGTATTTGCAATCGGCTTGATTTTATTAGCTACACACGCACACTTGCCAAATTGGCTCTTAAAATTTGTGCCAATTATTTTTGCATTTATTGGTTTGTTAATGGTGTTGAAATCGTTTACAGAGCGACGGAATGTCATGACAAGTTGGTTCTTAGTGATTTTTAATCAAGCATTTGTCGTTCTTGCTATCGCCTATAATGAACATTTGTCAACGCTAGAATTAATAACCTTTTCAAGTGGAACTTTAGTAGCTGGTGCAATTGGTTTTTCCTGTTTATGGCGCTTGAAAAAAATTGAAAAAAATGTATCAATGAATCAGTTTCAAGGGCATGTGTATGAACATCCAAAAATCACATTGTTTTTTTTAGTTGCTTGTTTAGGTGTAGCGGGTTTCCCCATAACACCAACATTCATAGGCGAAGATTTATTGTTTTCACACATCAACGAAGATCAATTTTTACTAGCAGGATTAGCTGCTTTGAGCTTTGTAATTGATGGCATTGCGTTGATTCGCATTTACTCAAGAATTTTCTTGGGACCACACGTAAAAAATTATCACGAAGTAGCAAAACGCTCTTCATAACATTTGTAATTATGAAAAATAATAAAATAGGTATTCCAAGTGATGGAATAAAAGGATTAAAAGAAAATTGGAAATCGGATATATTAGCAGGATTTTTCATTTTTATTTTGGCTTTGCCGCTGAGTTTAGGTATAGCAAAAGCTAGTGGTTTTCCTCCTGCAATGGGAGTGCTTTCCGCAATGATTGGTGGACTTTTAACCAGTTTTTTTCGTGTTTCTGCTTTAGTAATTAAAGGTCCAGCAGCAGGTTTGATAACTGTTTGTGCTGGAGCAGTTGCTGAATTCGGTGGTGATGAAACAGGTTGGAAAATTGCTAGTGGAGTAATCGTCGTTGCTGCAATCATTCAAATTCTTATTGGCTTATTAAAATTTGGATCGCTAAGTGATTTCTTTCCTCATTCCTCTATTCATGGAATGTTAGCAGCTATTGGATTAATTATTATTGCAAAACAAATCCCCGTTTTGTTAGGAGATGACCCAACGATATACAAAGGTGAAGGTCCAATCGAATTGTTAATGGATATTCCAAGGTTTGTAATGGAGTCTCATTGGCATATTGCTGCTGTCGGAATCTTAGGTTTATTTGTCATGTTTTTATTACCTGTTTTGAAAGTGAACTTTTTCAAGAAGATTCCGGCGCCTCTTTTTGTTTTGATTTTGACCATTCCGCTCGCATTAGTATGGCACTTTAAAGAAATGGAACCTGCTTATTCTTTAGTCACTATTGGTGATTTTTGGGGCACGATAAATATGAATGCTGACTTAACTTTAATAGGAACTTTTGCCTTTTGGAAATATGTTTTTATGTTCTTATTTGTTGGCACACTTGAATCATTATTAACAGTAAAAGCAACCGACAATATGGATCCGTATAAACGTGTTTCCAGTTATAACGGAGATGTAATTGGTCAAGGATTTGGAAATGTTTTTTCAGGATTATTAGGTGGATTACCAATGATTTCAGAAGTTGTTAGAAGTTCTGCTAATGTTGGTTTTGGAGCAAAAACAAAATGGTCTAATTTCTTTCATGGAATTTATTTATTAATAGCAATGATTGCAATTATTCCGTTTATCGAATTGATACCTAATGCAGCTTTAGCAGCGATGTTAATTTTTGCTGGTTATCGTTTGGCAGCTCCCAAAGAATTTATTCATACGTATCACATTGGAAAAGAGCAATTGGCTATTTTCATTACCACAATTGTATTGACATTAGCAGAAGATTTATTGGTTGGCGTTGCTGCGGGTATCATTGTGAAAATGATTTTCCATTTGTTTAATGGTGCAACCTTTAAAAGTTTATTCAAAACTAATTATACAATTACAACGGAAAATGATATAACAACAATTTGTGTAATGGATGCAGCTGTTTTTTCCAATTTGATTGGGTACAAAAAAATGTTGTCTAAAATACCAAATACACACAATGTTATTTTAGATCTCTCGAAAACTGTATTAGTTGATCATTCGTTCATGGCTTTTATTCATCATTTCGAACAACTATTTAATGAACATGATGGTAATTTTACAATCATAGGTTTGGAACATCATAAAGCGTTATCAAATCATCCGCTTGCTACAAGAAAGAAGATGAAATAAACAAAAAAAATCCCTCAATATTACATTGAGGGATTTTTTTATAATGGAGGTTTTTAATACTCGTCTTCGTTGAACAAGAAGTCATCTTTCGATGGGTAATCCGGCCAAATCTCTTCAATACTTTCGTAAATATCGCCTTCATCTTCTAAATCTTGTAAGTTTTCTACAACTTCCAATGGTGCACCGGCACGAATTGCGTAATCAATCAATTCGTCTTTTGATGCAGGCCATGGAGCGTCCTCCAAATACGATGCTAATTCTAATGTCCAGTACATCTTTTTAATTTTATAATTTGCGCAAAAATAAACTTATTTTCAAAAATATCAAGTGCAAAATGCAGCTTTATTAAGAAACTTGTAAATTCTTTTTTAAATCCTTGTTTTTCAATCGTTTTTAGGGATCCATGGAGTTTCAGTTACCCCTAAATCAAGTACTAATTTGCGCGATAACACAAACAAATAATCACTTAATCGATTGATGTATGCTAAAATCACTTCTTCGACTGGTTCGTTTTCTGCTAAATGTGCAATGTTTCGTTCTGCTCTTCTGCAAATACAACGTGCAATATGGCAATGAGAAACAGTTGGATGTCCTCCAGGTAACACAAAGTGCTTCATTGGTGGCAAAGTGGCATCCATTTCATCAATTTTCGACTCAATCTTTTCAATATCGGACAGATGTATATTTGGTAATTTCATTGATACATCCTCTTTACCTACTGCTAATTGAGAGCCAATAGTGAAAAGTCGATCTTGGACATCAACAATGAAATCAACTATTGATTGATTTGTAATTGTATCGCGCAATAAACCCAAGTAACTGTTTAATTCATCAACAGTTCCATACGATTCAATTCGAATATGGTGTTTTGGCAAACGTGTACCGCCAATTAAACCTGTTGTCCCACCATCACCTTTCTTTGTGTAAATCTTCATTGATTTCAATTATTTGTACAAATATAGTTGTTGATTTTAGTAATTCAATTTTTCACTTATGAATGGACTAAATTGATAATCTAGTATGTAAACAGTTAAATCAATAAGAAACACACTTAAATCAACATGATGTACTTTAACAAACAAAAAGAAGCTAAGATTGTTTTGAGTTGTAAGTTTGCACTGAAAACTAAAAAGTTATGAAAAATATAATAGCAAGTTGTTTCTCATTTGTCGCAATGTTTGTGACGTATGCTCAAACATCCTTTCAAGGAGGTATATACAACAATACAACTTGGTCTGTTGCAAATAGTCCTTATACGATTACAGGATCTGTTGTTGTTTTTCCTGGAAAAACATTAACGATTGAGCCAGGTGTTGAGATTTTGATTGACAATAGTGTGAACACGAACATTTATATCGAAACTCGTGGAACAATTAATTGTGTCGGAACAAGTCAACTTCCGATTAAAATAAGAACACTAATCGATACAACTGCACTTGGTTGGCAGGGTTTTGTTTGTACGAATACGCAAGGTGGTGTTCTCAACGCAAATTATTTTGATATTGCGAATGCGCACACGCCATTTGGGTATCAAACCATTGATAGTTTATTGACTTATAACGATTGTAAATTCCGTCATTGTTTTCAAGCAGTAACAGTCGGTACAGCAGTTAATTTAAACAATTGTCAATTTATTCATAACGAAGTTGGTGTATACGGCTGGGCATACTATACCATTAATGATTGTTTGTTTAAAGACAACAATACATCAATCTATGCTTATGCTAGTGCGTTTGATATGAGAAACACTAATTTTATAGATAACACAGTAGGTGTGTCATTTCTATCTAATGCTATCGATTCGATTGTTATATCAGATTGTGAATTTTTGAATAACGAATTAGCATTGAATTATCCCAACAATGGGAAAGTTTATAATTGTTTATTCACAGATAATACAACTGCGTTAGGAAATGCATACGATTGTGAGATTTTTGACAATCAATTTTATTACAACGAATTGGCACTCGATGCTTCAGTAAAAGCTGATATTCACAACAATCAAATCAATCAAAATTTTGGAGCAATCCAAATTTCATATGTATTCAATGTGGCTGATAGCCCAATCATATACGATAATGAAATCTGTAATAACATCAATTACACCATAAACAATAATACCAACATGAATTATTCGTTGTTGGAGAATTGTTTCTGCGGACTTGACTCTACAGAGATAGAGTTGTCAATTATTGATGGTTACGACGACATTGTCAAAGGACTAATCAATTACGATGTATACGATTCAACGTGTACAACGGTAACCAGTTCTGTCATTAAATTTTCCCAACAACCTGCTTCGGTAGAAGAAGCAAATGATGCAGCTAGTTTTTTAGTTGTAAATCCGTTTACAACTGAATTGGCGATTACGTTTAAAGATGCAAAAGAACATGGAATCATTATAGAATCGTTTGATGGCAAACTCATTTATTCAGGTTACACATCGAGTATGGTGCTTCCTACAACAAATTGGTCAAACGGAACATATTACATTACAATCGATCAACAAATACACAAACAACTAATTAAATTATAAGTCATGCGTAAGTTTTTATTTTTAAGCGTTTTATTGCTAGTCAATCAAGTTTTCGCTCAAACTAACTTCCAAGGTGGAATTTATAACAACACTACTTGGACAGTGGCGAACAGTCCTTATCACATAACAGGAAATGTTGTTATTTTCCCAGGGAAAACATTGACAATTGAACCGGGGGTTCAAGTTGTTGTAGATGCGGATTCTACTTTCAATAATGGTAATTTTATTAGCATTGAAGTTCGCGGAAATTTAGTTGCACAAGGAACGATTAATGCACCGATCATTTTCACTTCTACAGACATTTTTTCTGGCGCAAATTGGATGGGGATCAATGTAAAGAAAACGCAAGGAGCAACAATTTCTATGAATACTTTTCATTTGACGAACTCCTTTTACGGTATTTATGCTGATGATGCAGATGGAATCCAATATAACTTTGAAAATTGTATCTTCAAAGACAACCAATACACTTTTCAAATGAATTCATTTTTGAATTTCAATAACTGTATTTTTCAACGAAATGGAGTTGGTGTTGCGATGCAATTAGTGAGTGGAGGTGTAACAGCTTCAAATTGTACTTTTTCGGATAATTTTTGTGTGTTCACTACATTAGCTTCACCGCTTCAAGTAACGAATAGTACATTCAGTAATAATGTGAATACCATTATTCAATGTTCTGGTACAATTGATAGTTGCAATTTCTTGAACAATGAAAATGGATTGGTTGATGTGGGAGGATTTACCATTTCAAACTCTCAATTTTACAGTAATATGACTGGTATTTCAAATATTTCTGGTTCATCAATTGCTAATTGCGACTTTGCATTCAATGGTGTTGCGTTACGTTTGGGTGATGCGTGTGCAGTAACAAATTCAACACTTACTGAAAATACAGTAGGAATTGCTGTAACAGGAAACAACATCAACCAAGTAGTCAATAACCAGATTTGTAACAATACGCAATACAACATTGAAAATTTGACAGACAAGAATTTTTCAATCAATGCAAACTGTTTTTGTGAAACGGATTCAACTACTATAGAAAACTTTTTGTTTGATGGATACGATGACATTACGCGTGGTTTGATGAATTATGCTATTTACGACGATTCTTGTTCGGCAATTGTAACGTATGTTACGAAAATTGATTTAGATGAACCAGCATCTTTAGTCGAGTTATCGCATGATTTTGAAATATTCCAATCGGCAAATTATTTAACGATTCAAGCGAAAAATCAGATCAACTCCGTGCAATTAATTAATGCAATGGGGCAAGTTTTGGTCGACGCTACACCAAATAAAAAATCATTCACACTAATACCTTCAAACTTTGCAAATGGTGTTTATCTATTGCGCATTGATGGTCAAGTCAAACGTGTATATTTAAATTGATTTTCATGAAATACATTATTGCTCTCATTGCGTGTTTTACGTTGATTTTTGCATTAATTTCTTTCAATAAAAACACAGATCAATTACCGCTTGCTTCTGCACGTGTAACGCAAGTAGATGGATTATATATTTTCACAGATTGTTTACCAACCAATCAATTTGATTCTATTGGAAAAGTTGATTTAGGCTTTATCAGTGGTACACAATACGATAACATCAAAACTAATTTAATCAAACGTACCAAAAAGCAATTTCCAGAAGCAGAGGGATTAATCCTGAAGCTCAAAAAGAATGGCTTAGATTATGGAATTCCAATTGTTTTCAAAAAACAATGAGCAAGAAGAACTAGAATAATCGATTGTTCATTATCATTGGTCGGATGGTGAAATGCTCTTTGGTTTGTTGTTGGCGTTTCCAAAAGATCCCCATTCGTCCAATGTCAATCGTTACATGAAAACGTTCGTCGTTCACAATGCTATTCCATGCATGCCACATATCGTTACTCCAACGGATGTCATCTAAAATGAAAAGTGTTTCGTTGTGGGATTGCTGCATTAGTTTTTCTAAATAGCGTAATGTTGCTTCACCAGCATGATGTCCGTCTATGAAAACCAAATCGTACGAAGTGTGAACAGGAAGAGCTAGAAATGTATCGAATGGAGCACAAATTGGAAATAATTGATTCAAGTTCCAGTAATCAAATTGTTGGTATGCTTTTGACAACGTTTGATCGCATCCTTCAATCGTTGTGACAAATGAATTTGGACTTCCACCTTTCAAATGTATGGTGCCTGCACCAATGGATGTTCCTAATTCCAAGATGTTTTTCGGTTGAAAATAACGGGCTATTTTCCACAAAACATTCCCATACAATCCTGTGCTTGATGCTGTTTTTATTAGTTGAGCAGCACTTCTTTGTGAATTGAGTTGTTTCGAACCACTGCCCAAATCTTGAATTGAAAAGTGTGTTCGGTCTTTCTTTACCGTTGAAATCCACTTTTTTTTGTCTTCCTGAAACTTTTTATCCAATTTTGTCGTTAAACATTTCGAGACAAAGTCAAAGACAAAAGGCGAATGTATTCCATGTCGACCTTTTGATCGACGAAGATAGTTCCAATAAGAACGTGAATTTAGCATACTGCAAAGAAACAAAAAACAAAGAAACACAGACTCAATCATGCACAATTTAACGAGTAAGGAACAACAAGCGGTCATTTCAAATCCTCAACCAGAAGTTAAACTGATTAGTCCGTGTAAAATTGGAGAAGGTATTTTGCAATTATCGCTAGAGCAAGCGGAACAAGCACAACGTTCCTTTGTTGAAGCACGCTTGAAAAATGTGTTCTTCATTCCTGCATCAGGTTCTGGTTCGCGCATGTTTGAGTTTTTACACGAATTTCTTGCCCATCCCAAAGAGGAAAATAGGGGAGCGGTAGAACGTTTTTTGAATCATATCGAAGACTTTGCTTTTTTTTATCAATTTCCACAAGAAATCCAACAACAATTGCGGGAGCGGACAATGGATGTTGAAACATTTGTTGCTCGTGTTTTGTCTCCGAATGGACTTGGCATGTCTCAGTTACCAAAAGGATTAATTCCGTTTCACAAACACGGCCCATTTTTATTGAATCCCTACCACGAACATGTGTTACAAGGAATGGAGGTCGTGAAAGATAACGAAGAACGCCATTTCCATTTTACTATTCGCGCAGGTTTTCACGCAAAAATTCAAGAACAATTAGATTATCTTGTTGGTTTGACGGGTAAAAAAATCAATGTTTCTTTTAGTATTCAAGATCCAGCAACAGATTCTTACGCGTTCGATAACAATGGACAATTAGTTGTTGATGAAAACAACGAACCAATTAAAAGGCCAGCGGGACATGGTGCGTTATTGGGTAATTTACAAGCTTTAGATGCTGATTTGATTTTCATCAAAAACATCGATAATGTGCAACACATCAATCACGCAACAGCTGCAATTCAAACGCAACAAGTGTTAGCAGGAGTCGCGTTGGATTTAATGGCTCGTCTACAAGCATTTTTAAATCAACCAACAATTGCTGAATTTCAAGCGATTAATAAGGATTTTCAATTAGTTGCAAATTCGGAAATGGCTAATTATTCGCTTGCTGATTGTATTGCTTTAGCGAAACGACCAGTTCGTGTTTGTGGTATGGTTCGCAACGATGGTCAAGCTGGTGGTGGTCCTTTTTGGATTGCTGATGATGGATTCGTGACGAAACAAATTATTGAGAAGTCTCAAATTGAAATGAAAGGTGAACAATACCGTGTTATGATTCAATCGACACATTTTAATCCTGTAGTGATGGTGTGTCAAGGGAAAAATAGTGATGGATCCAAGGTTGTTTTCGCTGATTTTGCAGATCCGACCAAGTATTTTATTGCACATAAAAAATACAAAGGGAAAGATATTCAGTTTATCGAGTTACCTGGATTGTGGAATGGAAGTATGGCGCGCTGGAATTCTGTTTTTGTTGAAATCGACAATGCAACATTTAGTCCTGTAAAAACAATTTTAGATTTGTTGGATTCAGCCCATAATTCCACAACCAACTAACCAACCAACTAACTAACTAACTAACTAATCAGTGCATGCGTTGGCGTTTCAATAAGAATTTTGTCAGTACATCCGTTAAACCTGTTGAGATATCTGAAGGTATAAAATCGACACTGTATTGAATACATTTTAATTCTAGCTCATTGAAATAATGTTGAATACGTTCCGTGTACGCTTTTTTCACTTCAAAAGGTTGTAGTTTCATTTGTTCGCCCGTTTCCATGTCAACCAAATTCAAGGGTCTATTTTCCAATTCAAAGCCTACTTCCGTTTTTTTATCAATGACATGAAAAATGACCACTTCGTGTTTGTTGTGGCGTAAATGTTGAATGGCTTGCATAAATGCCGGTGCATTTTCAGGATTTTCTAAAAAATCGGTAAAAATGATCACTAAACTTCTTTTGTGACACAATTCAGCAATATCATGCAATGCTTGAATACTTTCAGTTCTCGTTTTCGATTGAGGTTCATACGTATGCAGGCATTTTTCCATTTCATGAATCAACATGCGGTGATGCGCTCCAGAAGATTTTGCAGGTGTATGGGTAGTTAGTTTTTCATTGAATAACGATAATCCGACTGCATCGCGTTGTTTTTTGAGCAATTCGATGATCGAAGCAGCAGCTAATAACGAAAACTCAATTTTAGAAAGGTCATTTTTCACTTGATAATACATCGAAGATGAGGTATCAACAACTAATTGACAGCGTAAGTTTGTTTCTTCTTCGTATTTCTTGGTGAACAATTTTTCAGATCTGCCGTATAACTTCCAATCGATATGACGGGTTGATTCACCGGGATTGTATAAACGGTGTTCAGCAAATTCAACAGAAAAACCATGAAAAGGACTTTTGTGTAAACCAGTTATAAATCCTTCTACCACTTGACGTGCTCGGATCTCAAGATTTCCAAATGGAATAATCGATTCTTTGTCTATTGCCTTAATCATACCTCTAAATTAAGAAATCTTCGTTGAAGCAAGCTTTTTCTTTCTGAAAATTGTTCCAATAAGAACGCCAATGAGCACCAAGGTAATCCCTGTTACAGGAATTAATCCCAACGATTCATCAAAAATAAACCAACCAGAAAGCAAGGCATAAATTGCGCCAATGTATTGAAAAGGTGCAACAATCGCAGTTTCTGTTGCCAAAAATGCTTTTGTCATCAATATTTGTGCAATTTGAGTGAAAATCCCGATGATTAATAATAGCAACCATTCGATTCCAACTGGAACGGTGAAATCAAATAGACACCAAACACCTGTAATTGGTAATGCAATCATTGGGAAGTAGATCACTATGTTAATTGGTTCTTCCGTTTTTTTTAGTTTTCCGATAGCGTTGTATGCAATGCCTGAAAATAGTGCGGATATGATTCCCATGACTAACCAAAACGGATCAATTGTACTATTTGTTTCTAATAATGAAGGAGCTCCAATAAATAAAACACCAATAAAAGCTAAAAAACTACTCATGATTTGCACGGGTGTTACTTTTTCTTTGAATAATTGTTGTGCAATCAAGACAGTAAAAATTGGCGATAAATATTGCAGCGTTGAGGCAATTGCAAGTGGAAGTTTATGTAAGGTGAGAAAGAAAATCGTCAAAGCAACCATACCAGCCGAACCGCGTAAGAATAACCAACGGCGGTTGTTGCCAAATAAATTGAGTCCTTTTTGTTTGATGATAAATGCACTGATGACAAACGAAACAAGACTTCGGAAAAAGACCAATTCGTGCGCAGGATAAGTTTGTAAATTAGGTATAATAGGTTGTGCAGGATTTCCCAAAATTTTGACAAAAAAATTGATCACAAAAAAGGATAAGCCTGATAATATCATGTAAACAATTCCTCGAATCATGCTGCAAAAATACAATCATTCTGAGAGATGGTGATTGTTGGCGTAAATTTTCGTATTTTTATATCAAGATATAAGTAACTGTCATGTCGAAAAGGGTATTATTATTTGTTGGTTTAGTTTGTTCTCAACTAGTTGTTTTCGGGCAAATTGGAAAAGACAAGTGGAATATCACGACTGAATTAACGTTACCATCGGGTCGTACAAATGCAGCGTTTAATAATTATTTGAAAGGATTGGTCAACGTCAATCCCAAGGTGCAATTCAAACCGACCAAACATTTCTATGTCGCTCTTGCCCCAAAATACATGTATTACAGTGTCGCTTCTTACAAAGTTCCCGAAAAAATGAATGGTGGAATGCACGTTGCAGGGGGAAACATCGAGTTTGGGTATACCACTTGGCGAACCAACTATTTTGGCATGGAATTCGGGTTGAAATTTGGAATGGCTGAATCCATTTTTGTCACCGATAAAACGAAAAGCACTGGAATTATTAAAAAAAACAGCACCTATTTAGAGCCTACACTTTCGTTTATTTTAGCAGCTGATGAAGCTGTTGCTTACCGTTGGATAGTAGGTTATCAATTTTCAAGTCTTCAATTTCATCCGAGTGATATTGGTTTGACAACGCTAGGTGGTTATACTCCTCAACAATTAGCCAAAAACACCAATACCCTATTAATTGGTTTTGGCTTTTCGTATTATTTCGGAAATCCGCGAGCTGATAATTACATAGACGAGTAAAATTTAAGAATTTTAACATTTTTAACGATGTGTTTTAAACACTTGTTTAAAAAAGCTGTTTACTTTTGCAGCACAATAATTAAACAATGTGTAAAAACAAGTCTACAGAGGAAACAATAAAGGATGCAGCACGTCGTGTTTTCATCTCAAAAGGTTTTGCTGGTTGTTCATCACGTGAAATCGCGAAAGAGGCAGGAATGAATGTTGCGCTAGTGAATTATTATTTCCGTTCAAAAAATCAATTATTTCAACTGATTTTCCATGCAGCAATGGAAGATTTTTTCGTATCCATGTTGGAAGTTTTTGCTGCTCCAATGGAATTGGAAGAAAAACTAAAGATCTTTATTGCCAACGAGTATGATTTTTTTGCGAAACATCCAGAAATTCCGCGCTTTATTATCGGTGAGTTAACACGAGAAGGATGTGAATTTGACGAAAAAGCTGCAATCAAACAACGCATTGAACAAACTGGTGTTTTTCAACAAGCATTAGCAGCTCAAGAATCAGGTGTGATGCGAAAAATTGATTTTTTTCACATCATGAATATTATCATGTCGAATTGCCAATATCCTTTTATGGCACGTCCGTTGATTCAACAAATTCATGAAATACCAACTGAAGTTTACCAAGAAAAATTAGCACTTCACAAAGAGTTGGTTATTGATATGATCATGAGTTATTTATTTCCGAAAACGAATAATTAAATGCAATATAATAGCAAACAAATGCAACAACTAACAGGAAGAATAATCATCGGTGTAATGACCGTGTTTTATTCATTTACCAGTACGGCACAACGCTTGGATTTAGCAACGTGTTTAAAAATGGCCGATACCGCAAACAGTTCCATTCGCAACGCGCATTTAGATGTTGCTGTGAATCAACAACAAAAATCAGCGTATGACGCGGCGCTTTATCCAAAAATTACCGCATCAGGTGATTACAGATACAACGCTGTAATTCCAGGACAAGTTGTTCCCGCAGCATTTTTTGGTGGACAGCCTGGTACGTATTCAACAGTTCAGTTTGGTGTGCCGTTGGTTTTAAACAATACAGTTCAGTTAACGCAAGTGCTTTACAATCCACAAGTAAATTATGGATTGAAAGTGTTGGATATCAATCAACAAGTGGTTGAAATCAAAGAACGAATGACAGTGCAAGAAGTGAAACAACAAGTTGCGACGGTATATTTTAACCTACAAGCAATCACGAAACAATTGTCATTTATCGAATCAAATATACTTTCATTTGATAAGTTGATTGCTAATATGTCTGCAATGAATAGAGAAGGAATGGTCGTTTCAACAGAAGTAGATAAGTTGAAAATCAATCGATTGAACTTAGTTAATTCAAAACAAACATTGGCTTCTCAGTTCGATCAATTGTTTTCAATGTTGAAAATTTTAATTGGAATTGACAAGAATTCAGCGGTTTCATTGGTTACTGACGAGCTAATTGAAAAAACAGTTTTGGTTGATGAAACAAGTGTTTCTCGTCCTGAATTGGAGTTGATGAAGACTCAAGTAATGATGAATGAAGAAGAACGCAAAGGAACAAAAATGGCGTATTTGCCAAGTTTAGCATTTTATGCAGCGTATAATTATTCGTACAATATCAAACCAGAAGATAATTTTAGAAAAGGAATCGAATCATCATTTATTGGATTGAAATTAGATTGGACTTTATTTGATGGATTTGAGAAAAAGAACAAATTAAAAGTAAACACATTGAATAGTGAGAAATTAAAAATTCAACAAGAAAATTTACAACAACAATTGGAATTAGCTACCGCTACAGCGAAACAACAAATTGATATTCAATCTAATTCGTTGTTGATAGCAAAAGAACAATTGATGCTTGCAGAACGTGTTTACAAACAAACTGAAGCACAATTCAATCAAGGTTTGATTAGCTCAAACGACCTGATTTTGGCTGAAAACAGTCAACGTGAAGCACAAACAAAATTAGTTGTTGCATACGTTCAACTGAGAAATGCAGAAATCAACTATTTAAAATCAATCGGAAACATCAATTAATTAAAAAAATTAAAAACAAAAAAGATGAATAAGCGCGTAATAATCAGTACACTAATTGGAATAGCATTAATTGCTTTAGTTGTACTCAAGTTAAAATCAAATAAAATTGCAGTTGATAAAAAAGTGTATATACACGATACAGAAGCTCCGATTTTGGTAGTTGCTTCCAATCCTGCAATGCATACGTTTGAAAGTTCGTTTTCATTTTTGGGAACGTTTGATCCAATCAGACAAAACACCATAGGTTCAGATGCTTCTGGTAAAGTGATTAAATTGAATGTGGAAGAGGGAGACCGCGTATCTCAAGGGAGTGTGATTGCAAAAATTGATGATGAAATGATTCGTTTGCAAATAGAAAATGCAGAAGTATCAATAGAAGGTCAACGTAATGACGATAACCGTTACTCAACATTGGCAAAAGAAAATGCCGTTTCAGGAGTTCAACTTGAAAAAACAAAATTGGGTTTAAAATCGGCTGAAATCCAAAAGAAACAATTGCAAAAACAATTGAAGAGCACAACAATTATAGCACCTTTTTCAGGCGTGATTACCAAGAAATTAATTGATTTAGGATCCATGATTGGTCCTGGTACGCAAGTAGTTGAAATCACTGATATTTCATCATTGAAATTGACTGTTTCTGTTCCAGAGAGAGATATCATGAAGTTCAAATTAAATCAAAAAGTACAAGTTTCAGCAGATGTATACGCTGGAAAAGTATTTGAAGGGACAGTATCTAACTTGAGTGTTCAAGCTGATAAAGCGCACAATTTTAAAGTGCAAATTACAGTTAGAAATACGAATCAAGAAATCATGGCAGGAATGTACGGATCAGTTTCTTTGGCAAATAGCAAAAGCGTTACATCTCTTGCAATTCCTCGAAAAGCGTTAGTTGGATCATCTAAAAATCCGCAAGTATATGTCATTCGTAATGGAAAAGCATTTTTGACTTCGTTCAATGCAGGAACATCTGACGGTGATTTTATTGAAGTAATTAGTGGAATTGCAACGACTGATAAAATCGTAGTCAAAGGTCAAGTGAATTTGCAAGACAAATCAAACGTAAAAATTAAATAAGAGTAGTCATGACATTGACAGAATTATCCATAAAACGTCCCTCTTTTATTATTGTAATTTTTACAATTTTAATTGGAGGTGGACTAATCAGTTACAATCAACTGAGCTACGAATTATTGCCCGACTTTTCACCGCCTATTTTAACGGTGACAACTACGTATCCTGGTGCTTCTCCTGCAACAGTTGAAACACAAGTTTCTAAACCGATAGAAGATGCCTTAAGTGGATTGGAAAACATCTCAGAAGTTACAGCTTTCTCCTTAGATAATGCTTCAATTGTATTATTGGAGTTCAAAGCTTCTGCAGATTTAGATGAAGTGTTGCAAGAGGCGGAACGTAAAATAAACGTTGTACAGAATAATTTACCAGAGGGAGCGAAAGCACCTGTTGTGTCTAAAATTGAGCCGAATGCTTCTCCTGTTTTACAAGTTAGTGCTGTTGCTGGAAACATGGATGAACGCGATTTCATGGAATTGATGGATGACCAAATTTTACCCCAAATCAAACAAACGAAAGGAGTTTCAGAAGTTCAAGTAATTGGAGGTGAAAAAAGAGAATTCCGAGTAAATATTGATAAAGAAAAATTAAAATTACTTGGTTTATCTCTTGTGCAAGTCAATCAGTTAATTGCTGCAGCGAATGTTGAATTTCCTACTGGAAAAGTAAAAAACGATGCAGAACAAATGACTGTTCGTTTATCTGGGAAATTTAAAACAGTTAATGATTTAAAAAACTTAATCATTACCTCAAATGGTTCCTCTACTATTCGTTTGGGAGCTATTGCAGATGTGACAGATGGAGTAGCTGATCAGATAACTGTTTCGCGCTATAATGGTGAGAACGGTATTGGTTTGCGCATCAAAAAACAAAGCGATGCAAATGCTGTTGACATGGCAAAAGCAACCAAAGAACGTTTCAAAGAAATTGAAAAGAAATACAAAAAAGAAGGCATTAAATTTACGGTTGCTACAGATACGTCAATTCCAACAATTGATTCTGTAAATGCGGTATTGCATGATTTGGAATTAGCAATTTTATTGGTGGCAGCAGTAATGTTGTTGTTCCTACACAGTTTACGTAATGCTTTGATTGTATTAGTAGCAATTCCAGCTTCGTTGATTTCAACGTTCATTGCCATGTATTTATTAGGATATACGTTGAACTTGATGACGTTATTAGCAATGTCGTTGGTGATTGGTATTTTGGTGGATGATTCGATTGTTGTTTTGGAGAATATTTACCGCCATTTACAAATGGGTAAAGGAAGAAGAAAAGCTGCTTTGGATGGTCGAAATGAAATTGGATTTACCGCATTAGCAATTACGCTTGTTGACGTTGTGGTATTCTCTCCGGTAGTCTTTATTGAAGGTACCATTTCGGATATTTTACAACAATTCTCAATCGTTGTGGTCGTCTCAACTTTGATGTCCTTGTTTGTATGTTTTACATTGACTCCATGGTTGGCATCTCGTTTGGCAAAAGAAATTCATTTGAATCCAAAGAATCCATTCCAAGCTGTCTTGATTTGGTTCGAGCGTCGTGTAACCTTATTCACTGACAATTATGTGAAATTAGTTGCTTGGTCATTGAAGCACAAATTGATCATGGGATTAGCTATCGTAGTAATCTTCTTTGCAAGTATGGCTACGATGGGACTAGGAATTGTTGGTCAAGAGTTCGTTGCTCAGGGCGATCAAGGAAAATTCATGATCAAATTGAAATACGATAAGAGCACTACGTTTGAAGAAAACAACAATACGACATTGGCGATTGAACAATTGATTTTAGCGCAAAAAGATGTGGTTGATATTGTGTTCTCAAATGTTGGGGGACCAAGTTCAGGAATGGGTGCTGCTTCTTTCGGGGCAGAAAACAAATCTGAAATTACAGTGAAAATGAAACCAGGGAAACAAGAACAATTCCCAACAATGGTGTATATGTCTGAAATCCGTAAAAAGATTGAGAACAAGTTTCCTGGAATCGAAGTGAAAGCCTTAAATATTGGAATGGTTGAATCGGAAGAAGCACCAATTGAAATCTTTTTATCATCTGACGATAGTGAATTGTTGATGCAAGAAGCACGTCGATTAAAAGCTGCAATCTTGCGCATGAAAGGCGCGAAAGACCCAACGATTTCTACTGATGATATCACACCAGAAGTACGTATTGAATTGGATCGTGAGAAAATGGGACAATTAGGTTTACCGATTGCTACTGTTGGGATGCAATTACAAAATGCACTTTCAGGTAATGACGATGCACAATTCGATGACAACGGGGAAGAATACGATATCCGCGTGATGTTTGATAAATTGGACAGAAAAAACATCGATAACGTAAGCCGCATGACTTTTGCAACCAATGATGGAAAGCAAGTGCAGTTAAGCGAATTTGCAGCGGTATCAATTGAAAATGCTAATGGTTCGTTGGAACGCAAAAACCGTATTTCGAATACAACAATTCGTTCGTATGTATTAGGTGCTGCTTCAGGAACTGTATCTGCTGAAATTGAAAAATATTTAAAGAAAAACCCATTGGATAAAAACATCCGCATGTTGTGGGGTGGTGAAGTAAAACGCCAAAAAGAATCCATGGGTGCTTTGGGTACTGCGATGGGAATCGGTTTGATTTTGGTTTACTTGATCATGGTTGCGTTGTACGATAACTTTGTTTATCCATTTGTTGTATTATTCTCGATTTTAGTATCGTTAGTCGGAGCAATATTGGCATTGAATTTAACATCATCGAGTATGGGTATTTTTACCATGTTAGGAATGTTGATGCTCTTGGGATTAGTCGCCAAAAATGCCATTTTGATTGTCGATTTCACCAACCATTTGAAAGCGGAAGGAAAATCAACTTACACTGCCTTGTTAGAATCGGTTAGAGAACGTATGCGACCAATTTTGATGACAACTATTGCTATGGTTATTGGGATGATTCCTATTGCCACAGCGACAGGATCTGGAGCAGAGTGGAAAAACGGATTGGCTTGGGTATTGATAGGTGGATTAACCAGTTCGATGTTCTTAACGATTATCGTTGTTCCTATGATGTATTACACTGTTGATCGTATCAAAGCGAAATTAGCACCGAAAAAAGTAGCTATTCCAGTTGATGCTGAAGAAGATAATACGATTGATTCAGCTATTTAATAGTTGGATTGATTTGAATGATACGAAGGCTGTTGGAAACAACAGCCTTTTTTATTTTAGTAAATTAGTTCTTAACTAACTTCCGCGTTATCTTTTTATCATCTTTTATAAAATCAATAAAATATACGCCAGAATTAAATTGTGTTAAATCGTTAATTACTCCATTTGTAATTGTTCCAGTTTTTAGTATTTCTCCCAAAGATGAATAGATATTAAAATTAAATCCGTTCAAATCCGTTGAAACGTAGATGTTATTATTAAAAGGATTTGGAGACAATTGATAATCGATAACACTTAAATCATCAATTTGTGCTACAGCATCTTGGTAATAGAGAAAAACAATCCATTTAGCGAAATTGTAATCAGTTAATCCAACATTTGGAGTATACAAATAAATAGCAGCCTGATAATTGAAGTTTGAAAAGCTTTCAGTTATTTCAAGAGTAGAAACAGTATTCCAGCATTGATTAATGATTGTTGCATTGTTAAATTGTTGACCTTGTTGATTAAGTAATTGAATATTGTTAGGAGCTTGAATTACTGAATTACCACTCATAAAAGGCATTGATGCATTAAAATTTGTTGGGAAATCAATTACACCAGTTCCCATCCAAATCATTGATCCGCTGAAAACCGTATCTAAACTGGGATTTAATCTCAAGCAAATACTTCCAAAATCCATAGGTTCTTGATATGCAACATTAAATGGTATACTGTCTTGAGTACATCCTAGACAATCATAGTACAACATCTTTCCACCTTGAATTGAAAAATCATTATAATTCAGTTTAAGGACAGCAATATTTAATTTGTTTTGATGGATAATTGTATCAAATTGAGCAATAACGCTTTGTTGAATGAAAAAAAGCGAAAAATAGACTAGGTATTTTTTAGACATAATTAATTTTTTAATAAACTTACAAAAAAAAACAATTATATAAATGTCAAATTAAAATATACTTGTTGATAATGAACAAGTTAATCAATTTTATATTGCAGCGTAGCATTTTTTATTTCCGTAATATTTTCTCCAAAGTCTTTCCTTTACTCAATTCATCGACTAATTTATCGAGGTAACGAACGTGTTGGGTTAATGTATTTTCAATCGCTTCTATGCGTACCCCACAAATAAGTCCTGTGATCAAATGTGCATTTGGATGGAGTGTTGCTTGTTGAAAAAAAGCTTCAAACGACGTGTTTTCATAGATGAGGTTACGCACTTTTTCGTGATTAAATCCAGTTAACCATTCAATCACTGCCAATAATTCAGCTTCCGTTCGCCCTTTTCTTTCAATTTTAGCTAAGTAAAGGGGATAAACGGTAGAAAATAATAGACGTGCTACTCGTTCGTCGTGTTTGGAATTAATTGGATTTAAATTCATTAACTAAACGTTGAATTTTTATGTTGTTTAATTGTACCTCTTTTAAATTTTTATTAGAACCGGTAACTAATATTTTATTGATGAGGTAAAAGTTTTTCAATTTTAACAAACAATATTCTTTTAGTATGTTATTTTTTTCGACTACGTTATTGGGAAGTTCATAAATGTCATAATTTGAAATAATACGCAAATTCTCTTTGGTATAATAGATACTGCGCGTTTTTAACTCCTTTATTAATTCAGCTTTCGTACTATAATCAGACTTTTGAAAAAATTCATTTGCCATATTGTCTAAAACAAAAAAGCGTTTTATATCTTTTTGGTAATCTTGAGGTAAAAAACTTTGTGGCATACTATTTATTACCGTCATATCGATTGAAGACATGATAAAATACGATGAAATATAAACAACTAAGATAAAAGATGAAATAGTAAAGTATTTTATTGATTTATCAAACTTATCGATTAAACTTGGTAAAAATGCATAACCAGCTATCAAACCACTGATTAATCCGCCAACATGTGCAGCATTGTCAACATTGCTTCCTTCTTGTAAACTGTTAAAGAAATTATAAATTAGAAAAATGGACAAATTGATTAACAATCGTTTTTTAGATTTCCCCTTCAATAAACGAGTAGTTAACAGAGCAAAAAACACTCCGACAATCCCAAATATTGCTCCCGAAGCTCCCATGCTTACCGTAAGATTGTTCCACCATAAACTACTTAAACTAGCTAAAAAACCCGTGATTATATAGATTGTTAAAAAACGTGCTCTACCCAATATTGGCTCTAAAAGAACACCAATAAATAAAAGTAAATACATGTTGAAAAAAAGGTGTAAGAAGTTGAGGTGAACAAAACAACTTGTCAATAAACGCCACCATTCACCATCTAATGTATAGGGTCTGAAATTAGCCCCCCAAGCTACAAGTGTATCTTGACTAAAATTGAAAATTGTCACATCTTTTATGGCCATCATCATAAAAATGATAACATTTAAAAAAATAAGAATAGGAGTAATAAAAAAGTCTTTCTTGATGATGAAAATAGCAGCAAAATTGTTGATTTTTTGCTTTGAATGAGTGGGGTTTATTTCATAATTTATCTCAGAGTCCTCACTTTTTTTATCAAATTCAGATGCGATTACTTCATAAGCTTCGTTAATCTCCTCATCTGATTGTTCAGCGCTTATTTTTTCGAAATTTTTCAAAAACAAATGAATATTCTTTTTGTTTTTTCCAAAATCAAGTAATTGAAAACCAATGCAGTAACTAGTTATTTTAACCTTGTTTTCAGAAATCGAAAAAAAGATTTCTTCTCCCCACGAGGCAATAGATGCTCTTGATACAGCAACGATACTATTTTCAGAAAGTGAATTTACTTCCCACTTTAAAGATTTTAATACGGCTAAAGCATGAACATAAAAGCGTGCGTTAGCTATAGCTGAAATATCGTATTCTATTTCATATTTAGGTGTAAATCCAAAAGACATAATTATTTTTTAAGTCTTGAATATAACACGATTTTTTTTATTTGCTAAGAAATTTGAACAAAATTAATCGCGTAATAAATGCGTATAACGTTGTATGGTGTTTTCCAAACCGAGGTACAAAGCATCAGAAATCAACGCATGTCCAATGGATACTTCTGCTAAATGTGGAATGTTTTCTTTGAAAAAACGGAGATTTTCTTGATTTAAATCGTGACCTGCATTAATACCCATTCCAAGTTCATGCGCTAAATTTGCTGCGGCAACAAATGGCGCAATTGCATGTTCTTTATCGGATTTAAATTCTTCCGCGTAAGGCCCTGTGTACAATTCTATACGGTCAACGCCAGTTTTAGCTGCGTATTCAATGTTTTTTAGCTGCGTATCAACAAAGATTGACGTGCGTACACCGAGTGATTTCAATTCTGAAATGATTGCTGTTAGACTTTCCAAGTGCGTTTCAGTATCCCAACCAGCATTGCTCGTTAACACGTGCGGTGGATCTGGAACCAATGTTGCTTGTGCTGGGCGATAGGTCTTGATTAATTCCATGAAACGAGCATCGGGATAACCTTCGATATTGAATTCTGTGGTAACAACTTTTGCTAAGTCAGCAACGTCTTTTCCCGTTATGTGTCGTTCGTCAGGACGCGGGTGAACAGTGATGCCAGCAGCACCAAATCGCTCGCAATCAATCGCAACAGTTTCAACGTTTGGCGTGTTACCACCACGTGCATTTCGGATGGTTGCAATCTTGTTTATGTTCACACTTAATTTCGTCATTTCACAATTTTTTCAAAACTGATACGAAGATAGCTTGAATTTTAGTATTTTGGCACTAGTCATGATAGCAAAAGAAGTAATTACAGACGAAATTCCGCCATTAATTCACACTGATTCAGGTGAGAAGGCACTAAATTGGATGGAAGAATTTAAAGTTTCCCATTTACCTGTTTTGAAAAACGGGAACTTTGTGGGCTTGGTTTCTGAATCCGATATCTTGGATAAGAAAGATCCTGCGCTTTCTTTGGATGAATTGTTTGACCATTTACCACGGCCTTACATACATGAGAACGCTCATATTTACGAGGTTTTATCGAAAATGGCAGAACATAAAATTTCTGTTTTACCTATTTTGGACGAAACGGAACAATACCAAGGTTGTACCAGCGTCCACCAATTAGTGGCATTTTTAGCGAAAACGTCAAGTATCAATGAGCCTGGAGCAATTGTAGTTTTGGAAATGAATCGTGTCGATTATTCGTTGGCACAAATTGCACAAATCGTTGAAAGTAACCAAGCTAAAATTTTGTCTTCTGCGATTTTATCGAATGATGATTCAACAAAAATTGAATTGACTTTGAAAATATCTGAAACTGATTTGAGTCGTATTTTACGTTCATTTGAACGTTACGATATCTCCGTGAAAGCAAGTTTTCAACGAACGACAGATGAAGATGATGTACAATTCCGTTTTGATGCCTTGATGAATTATTTAAATATTTGATCATGCGAATAGCGATATACAGTAAGAAAATCACGAAACAGACCATTCCTGTTTTTCAACGGTTTTTTGCCGTTTGCGAACGTTTTGGTTGGTCAATTGTCCTCGAAAAAGTTTTGAAAGAGCAATTGATTAAAAAAGCCAATTTGGGATTGACGGCTGATGAATTTACGTGTCATGAGGATTTTCACAAAGGAATCGATTTGGCATTTAGTATTGGTGGTGACGGAACGTTTTTAAAAACGGTAAGTTATATTCGAAATTCTCAAGTGCCTATTTTAGGAATAAATTTAGGGCGATTGGGATTTCTTGCGAACATTGGCGATGCTTTTTTTGAAGAAGCGATGGAATTGATTTTTCAAAAAAGATACGAATACCAGCAACGTTCCTTGATTCGAGTAGAAACCGAACGGGAATTATTTGGTAATGATAATGTTGCGATGAACGAAGTTGCGTTGTTGAAAAAAGATACTTCTTCGATGATTACGGTTCATGCTTATTTGGATGATAAATACTTGAATTCTTATTGGGCTGACGGATTAATCGTTGCAACACCAACAGGTTCAACAGCTTATAATTTAAGTTGTGGCGGACCAATCATCACACCTGGTTGCCAAGTTCACATTTTAACGCCAGTTGCGCCACATAATTTGAATGTTCGTCCGGTTGTAGTTCCTGATAAAATGCCCATTCGCTTAAGCGTTGAAGGAAGAGAACGCAATTATTTGGTTTCCTTAGATGGTGTTTCCAAAAACATTCATCAACGCGAAGAAGTGTTGATTAAGAAAGCCGAATATATGATCAATGTGATTAAGTTGGAGGACACCAATTTCTTGGATACCATTCGTAACAAAATGCTTTGGGGCTTGGATAGCCGAAATTAATTCAACAGAATGACCAACAAAAGAACTTCGCTTGCCGATATTGCTGATAGTTTGAATATTTCAAAGTCAACCGTTTCATTTGTATTGAATGGAAAGGGAAGGCAATTTAATATCAGTACGAAGACACAGCAATTAATTTTAGCTAAAGCCAAAGAATTAAATTACGTACCGAATTACTTTGCGAAAAGTTTACGCGAAGGAAAAACCCATACGATAGGGCTTGTGTTGGCTGATATTTCTAATCCGTTTTATTCGGAATTGAGTAAATCGATTCAAGAAGCCTTGTATGCAAAAGGTTTTAGCTTGTTTATTGTGAGCACCAACGATGATCCGGAAATGGAATTGAAATTGATGCAAGAACTGATTTTACGATCCGTAGATGCCTTGATTATTTCACCGTGTAATGAGATTCCAGCATTAAAAACGATACTTGATCAAACACCAATTCCAGTTGTTTGGGTCGATCGAATAGGGGATGAGCATGCTGATTTTGTGGGGATTGACAACCAACATGAAGCAGCGCGGATAATTGAGTTCTTTTCAGAAAGGCCAACAGCTTTAGCCGTTATTCATCCTGAAAATACAGATGCAATGACAATACAATTACGAAAATCAGGTTTGGAAACAAGTTGTCGTAACCAATCCATTCCTTTGTCATTTCATGCAGTATCCAATGATTTGGAAAATAATGTGAATTTGATCAACCAACTTGTTCAGCGAGGTGTTACTTCCATCGTTTCAATAGCAAATCGATCGACACTTGCGTTTGTAACGGCTATGAATCAAACGAATTATATTTTAGGTAAAGATTTGAAGTTGATTTCGTTCGATGATGTTGAGGCATTTGAATACGTTTCTCCTCCAGTTTCAGCCTTGCATCAACAAATTTCATTGATTGGAGCAGAAACAGTTGCGCGTTTGATGAATCGTTTAGCAGTATCTACTGAACAACGCAAGCATACATTAATAGCTTGCGATTTTATTGCGCGAGGCTCACATTAATCAACTAACTCACAAAACGTTTCCGACCAAGGCATTGTTTGGTGCGATGCATCAATTTCAGCACATTTCTCTTTTGCTTCTGAAACCGTCCCTTTAATAATATGGGTTTCAAATACACCTCCAGGATTTGTACAGGCGCACGTGTGTTTTTGTTTGCAACCGATAAGTGATAAACTTACTACAGTTAAACTTATAAAAGCTCTTTTTCTCATGCGTTTGGAATTAAATTACAAGCAATTTTTGCCGATAAAAGACAAAGTGGTATTCCGCCTCCAGGGTGAACGCTTCCGCCAGCAAAATACAAGCCTTTTATTTTGGAAAAGTTGGGATGTCTGAAAAAAGCAGCCATTCGATCGTTGGAACTTGCTCCATACAATGCACCTTTGAAACTGCTCGTTCGTTCTTCAATTCTAATCGGATCTAAGTAATCTTCTACTTCAATTATCGACTCCATGTCTTCGTTCAGTAAACGGTTCAATTTATCAATAATTCGTTGGCGGATAACTCCTCGCAATTCGTTCCAATCTTGACCTTGGTTACTGGGAACGTTGACCATAACAAACCAAGCTTCGCTATTTTCAGGTGCGTCTTCTTTGACAATTTTCGAAGCAATATGAACGTAAACAGTAGGGTCGGTATCGACAGTTAAGTCGTTGAAAATGGTGTTGAACTCTTTTTTATAATCGTCCGAGAAAAAGATGTTGTGCACATCAAGTTGCGGAAATTCCTTTTTTATTCCCCAATAAAAGATCATCGCCGAACTACTAGGTTCTTGTTGCATCGTCTTTTTAGGAGCTTTTGTGGTTGGTAATAAAAATTGATAGGCAGGTTTCACGTCACTGTTGCAAACGACAACATCCGCTAAAACTTGCGTTTCATCTATTCTAATTCCGATAATTTCTTTGTTTTCAACGACGATTTCGTCCACACGTTGGTTGTAATGAAATACAACACCCAATTCTTGCGCTAGCTGGACTAAAGCAGTTGTAATTGAATGCATTCCTTTGGTTGGAAAAAAGGTTCCTATGCCATGTTCCAAGTGCGGAATGATAGTCAGAATACCCGGCGCGGCATACGGATTCGAACCATTGTAAGTTGCATAACGATCAAATATCTGAACTAATTTGGGATGATTCAGCGCTTTTTCATTGGCTTGATGCATGGTCGTAAAGATGTTCAACCATGGAATGTGCGCGATGGTGTTCAAAATGTCTTTCGACAGGTAACTCGATGGTTTGTGTAGCGATTGTTCCAAAAACGTTTTACTAGTCGCTTTATAGATAAGTTCACTTCGATCAAAATGTTTTTTTAATGGAGTTGCACCCACACCTAACTTCTCTTCAACTTCATGCAAAAGTTTTGTTTTATCAGCATAAAATTTCAAAAAAGTTCCGTCCTCGAAAAAGTAATGACAAGCTGTTTCTAGTTGCTGGTAGTCAAAATAATCGGCAGGATTTTTATGAGCAATTCGGAATAATTCCTCGACTAAGTTTGGCAAAGTGAATAGGGAAGGCCCAGCATCGAAACGGTATTTCCCCAATTGCAAGGTGGTTAATTTTCCACCAGGATAACTATTGGCTTCATAAATAGCAACTTCATAACCTTTTGTTGCAAGTCTTATTGCACTTGCTAATCCAGCAATTCCAGAACCTATTACGAGTGCTTTTTTCTTCATGGTGTAAATTTACGGTTTAGAAACAAGAAAAGGGTGGAGTTTGTTCGAATATTAGTTACCCGGGTAAATGGTGGTAAAGCTGCAGACTGACACCATTTTTAACTTTCAAAAACCCATGATATCTTGCCTAAATCATCCAAACATTGCTCGTTTACCTTCCAGTAATAGCTTTTCCCAACATAAAAACCAGTTATCAATCCTGCGCGTTCCAAGACTTTAATATGTTGATTGATCGTTTTTTTGTTTAATGGAATTACTTTTAACAATAAAGGTCCATTTATTATTTGTTGCTCCATCAAATACTTCAATATCACAATCCGTGCTGGTGCCGAAACGACAAACCCCAATGCTGCATATCTACATTCAATTGCGTTAAATACTTCTAATTTTTTCGCTCCCATTTTCAAACTTTCTTATTTAAATTAAGCAAAAAGTTGATTTCAAAAAAATATATTGTAACATTTTTAACTGTTTTTCATTATACATAAGAAAGTTATGTATATTTGTCCTATGTATTCTTCAGAACTAATAAAAGGGACCTTAAAAACAATTGTCCTCAACTTGTTGAAAGAGCAAGGTAAAATGTACGGTTACGAGATAACCCAACGTGTAAAAATGTTGAGTAGTGAGAAAATTCAGATTACTGAAGGTGCACTTTATCCGCTTTTGCATGCACTTGAAAAACAAGGTGAAGTGACAACACAAGAAGAATTTATTGGTAAGCGGGTACGAAAATATTATTCACTTACCGAAAAAGGATCAATTTCAGCGAAAGAGAAGGTGAACGAGTTTTCTGATTTTATGATGACGATGCGTTTCTTGTTGAATTTGGAAACTGCTGCTGCAAATGGTTAAGCTGACCGATGAGCAAGTTGAAGTTGTTTTCGATGAAATAAAAGCACGTGGGGTGACTATTGAAGATCTGCAATATAACCTACTTGATCACATGTGCTGTATCATTGAAAACGAAATGGGAGAAGATGACGATTTTCACCAATTTTTAAATGCTGTTTTCCCGCGATTTTTCAACGAAAATTTAGTTGAAATTGAGCAGGAAACGATTTTATTATTAACCTTTAAAAATTATTATGCCATGAAAAAAACGATGTATTTGACCAGTGTTTTGGTGACAGTTTTTATGCTGTTATTTTCAATCTTTAAAATCTTTCACTTACCTGGTGCAGCATTTTTATTTGTAATAGCCGTCTTGTTGTTCTCGCTACTGTTTTTGCCTTTACTCATTTTATTGAAACTAAAGGAAGACACGAAGAAAACAGAAAAATTAGTATTGAGTTTTGGATTTTTATTGGGGATTTCAGCTTCATTAGGTGTATTATTTAAAATAATGCACTGGCCATTTGCAGGAATATTAATGTTATCAGGTGTGTCAATTTTCACCTTTGTCTATGTTCCTTTGTACTATTTTACACAAATTAGAACTGACAAAGACCGCTTTCAAGTAACAGTAACTTCGGTTTTGATGTTTACTGTCGGGGGATTGTTATTTTCACTTTTCAACTTGATGAATAAAATAGGTTAAAACAAAACAGGCTGTCGAAAGGACAGCCTGTAATTTTTTATTTGTCAATTGAACCGGTAACTCGTTTCATGAAATCATTGAGTGCATCGCGTTGCGACTTGCCTGTCTTCATATCCTTGTGAACATCTACAGCACCTGAGAAATTTGACAATAACTCACCAATAACATCGAGTTCCTCGTCTTTCAATCCCGGAGCTTCGATTAAATGCTCCAAAGTTTCGATTGTCTCGTTGACATAATCTTCATCGTTAGCTTCGATAAAGCTAACCATGTGTTTAATGATTGGTAACCGCATCGCGCACTTCTTGAATGATTTCTACTTTGTTTCCTTGTAGTTGCTTAACTAATTGACCATTCACAAAGCCAGCGAAAGTTGGTAAATTGGAAACATCCGCAAATTGACGTGAATTTGGTAATTTTTCTGCATCTACATAGTAAAATTCAATGTCTGAATTTTCTTCTGCCATGCGCTTGAATTTTGGCTTTGTAATTTTACAATTACCACACCATGCTGCGCCGTATTGAACCATTACTTTCGCATTGCTGTTCAATAATGTTTCTAAATTGTCTTCCGTTAACTCTGTAAACATGATTGTTTAAATTAGTGTTTGCTTAAATAATCAGCTGTACTGTTTCTGTCAGCTTTCATTGCGTCTTTTCCTTCTTCCCAGTTTGCAGGACAAACTTCTCCGTGTTGTTGCACATGTGTGTATGCATCTACTAAACGAATATACTCAGCAACGTTTCTTCCAACTGGCATGTGGTTGATTGATTCATGGAAAACAGTTCCTTCTTCGTCAATTAAATACGTTGCACGGTAAGTAACATTGTCACCTTCTGATCCGTCTTCGTCAAACATATCGTAATCCAAAATGTCTAATTCTTGCGCTAAACGACGTGTTGAATCTGCTAAAATTGGAAACTTAACTCCTTCAATTCCTCCGTTGTCTTTTGCTGTATTTAACCATGCAAAGTGAACTTCTGCTGTATCACATGAAGCACCAACGATTACAGTGTTTCTTTTCGCAAATTCTTCTGAAGCTGCTTGGAATGCGTGAATTTCTGTTGGACAAACAAATGTGAAATCTTTTGGGTACCAGAATAACAATACTTTTTTCTTGTTGTCAACTGCATGCTTTAAAATGTCTAATTGAAATGTGTCACCCATTTCGTCTATTGCGTTAATCGCTACTGATGGGAATTTTTTACCTACTACACTCATCTTGTTTGTTTTTATGTTAAAATTAAAAGTTATTTCTCTTACAAATTTACTGATTAACACTTGCTTTTTACATTTGTTCATCAATTTTACGAGACAAAGATACAATACTTGTGATTATCAATCTTATTGATTATTTTTATAACGACATAGAATTTATCGATATGATATCAACACAGCAAATTGCATACATTTTAGCCGTTTCCGAAACAGCATCCATCAGTCGTGCTGCAGAACAATGCTTCGTTACTCAACCAACCTTGTCCATGCAATTGAAAAAAGCAGAGGAAACATTGGGTCATCCTGTTTTTTTTCGCGATTCAGCCGAATGGGAATTGACCGATTTTGGAAAAGAACTTATTCCTGTTTTACGACAAATTCAAGGTGATTTTACTGCAATAGATCGTTTAACGCAGTTGTATTCAGGAACGTTCAAAGAGCGGTTACGCATCGGAATAATCCCAACTGTTGCGGCATATTTGTTGCTCGATAACTTTTCGGAATGGCAATCGTTGTTGTCTCATACCCAAGTTTTTGTCGAAGAACTGAAAACAGAAGAGTTGTTGGATGCGTTAGAACAGCGAAAAATTGATCTTGCGATTCTAGCAGGACCTGTCGATGGAACGAAACACCGTGTTGTCCCGCTTTATTCGGAGGAGATTTTAGCATACGCCCCCACGCTTGAAAGTGAAATTCTATTTGTCGATCAATTGAAAAATTTGCAACCTTGGCTATTGAACAAAGGAAATTGTTTGCGTACCCAAATGATGCAGTTTTGTGCTATTAACGAAGAAATTGCTAGTAATTGGAATTATCAAGGTGGCAACATGGATTTACTTATGCGCATGGTCGATCAAGAAGGCGGATACACGCTCATTCCTCAATTTTACAAATCTTTTAGCACGTTGCAATCCACTTTCAAAACAATTAATGACGAAAACGGACATTTTCCTGGTCGTTCAATAATTGCGATGAGTTCGTTTCGTCACGCTAATTGGGATTCGATGGAAAAGATAATTCGTTCCATTCAATTGAAATACAACCAATCTGTCAATAAGAATATGGAATTATTGAGTTGGAAATAAAAAAACCTTCCAACTCAGTTTACTAGTCGTTTTTAGCTACTTGAACAGCTGTTCCGTATGCAAGTACTTCTGTTAAGCCGCTCATCACTTCGTTGGCATCATAACGCATGTTAATAATGGCATTGCAACCCATTTCGTTCCCGTGTTGGATCATTAATTGAAGTGCTTCCTCGCGAGCTTTCTCACATAAATCGGTGTAAATTTTACTTTTTCCACCAAAAATGGTCATGAAACCGCCTGCCATATTTCCCAAAACACTGCGTGATCGAACTGTTATTCCACGAACTAAACCTAATTGTTACGTAATGGTGTAACCTTCTAATTGTGAACTTGTAGTAATTAACATAGTGCTATTTTAAATTGTTTCTCGTAAATCTAATGAATTGTTTTGGAAGATTTGTATCCCCTGTTTTGTCCCAAAAATTTGCGATAGAATTGATTCCGACATAAAATGCACCATCTTGTCCCCAATACATGTGTTCAGAATAATCTGCAGCCATCCAATTTGAAAAACACATCGAGGCAATTGGTCTTATCTTTGTTCCAACGAGTGAATAATAACTCAAATCGGCAGTCATTTCGTATGGATTAGATGAAATACATAAAATATTTTTCTTATCAGGTGAAATATATGGTAATTCGTTAAATGTTGCGATTTCCTCTCCTGTTGTTTTATCAATGAATTTGTATTCGTACCATTCCCAATAGATTCCTAAAACAACATATACGTTTAAAAATGGAATTTGTCCGATATATTCAAATGTTTGGATACTTTCAGCATAATCGGTCGCATCAGGAACGTAATCAACAAATTTTCGAGTGGTGTTTTTACAAATCAATTGAATAACACCATTTTTCTTCCTAACTTTTGTGGTATCGAAAATAATAAGTTGTGCTGCTTTTGTCAGACCAGTCTCGTATTCTTGTTGTGTGATTGTTGATAATGTAAAGAAATCAAGCGCACCGTTATCTGAATCGAGTGGTATTTCTTCTTCATTAATAACAAGTTGTGACAGTTGAATGAGTTCTTCTGAACTCAATTTTACTGAATCTCTATTTGGAGAATTTTCACTTGTTATTCTTTGACCAAATACAAATCCAGAAAAAAGAGCAATGATCAAATAATATGTTATAGGTTTGGAGTAGTGCATAATTAGATAGGTTTTGGGTTAAGTAGTTATTTATTCACGTTCAGCATATAATTTAAAGTTATTCAATATGGCTTGCCATCCCGCTAATTGCATTTCAACGGGATTTACTGTTTCTGGCGTTACAACTTCTGTCACTTTTACACCTTCAGCGCATTCCTCAAAATACACATCGATTGTACGTTGATCGGCCAATATGTATGCGAAATGTTCCTTTTCTTTCATGGCTGTATATGTTCCTTCAAAATCAAATCCCATACTGCCATCTTTCGATTCCATGCGCGATTGAAATTTCCCGCCAACCATCAAATCATTACTTGCAGTTGGACAACACCAATCATCTGATGCAAAATTCCAATTCACAATATGAGTGGGTCTGGTCCATTTTTCCCATGCAAGTGATTTTGTTGTATGTATAATTGCAGATACCGTGAAAGTATTGTTCATGTTAGTTTCATTTAAAGCATAACAATTATAAGAAAAAAAATGAACAAACACAAGTAAAACAGATCAAATTTTGAGTTTTATTTATTACCGTGTAAACTTGAGATAATTAGTAATTTTACTAAAAAAAAGAAATGGCACTTATTAAAGCGTGTAGAGGTAATTTACCTCAATTTGGATCTGATTGCTATTTGGCTGAAAATGCAACAATCGTCGGTGATGTAATCATGGGGGATCGTTGTTCTGTTTGGTTCAACGCAGTTATTCGTGGTGATGTGAATGCTATTCGCATGGGCGATCAAGTGAACATACAAGACGGAGCTGTGATTCACTGTACCTTCGAAAAAACCAAAACTACGTTAGGAAATAATGTTTCTATCGGACACAATGCACTCGTTCATGGTTGTACGGTTGCTGACAATGTCTTAATTGGTATGGGAGCAATTGTGATGGATAATTGTGTCATCGAATCGAATTGTATCATTGCTGCTGGTGCTGTTTTGTTGGAAAACACGCACGTAGAAGCGTGGAGTGTGTACGCTGGCGTTCCTGCTAAAAAAGTAAAAACACTTTCTCCCGAATTATTTGCTGGCGAAGTTCAACGTATCGCTACAAACTATGTCATGTATGCAGGATGGTTCAAAAACGAAGAAAATGACTGATATCCAAACAAAAGAAGATGTTACTTTGCTCGTAGACAAATTCTATGATGCGGTTTTAAAAGATGAAACGCTCGCACCATTTTTCAAACGCTTAAACTTCGAAAAGCATTTACCCAAGATGATTCATTTTTGGAGTTTTGTTTTGTTAGACGAACCAGGTTACATAACCAATGTTACTGAAATGCATGAAAAAATGCCGCTTTCAATGGACTTGTTTAATCTCTGGGTAAACTTGTTCAAACAAACAGTTGATGAATTATTTGTTGGTGAAAAAGCGGAACTAGCAAAGCAACGTGCTGTTGTCCTCGGTTGGACGATGGGATCGAAACATTGATCTAGCGTAGGATGTTTACGTGTCCCGTGATGATCTGTTCTTCTTGAATCACCCCACAAGGAATGTAGGTGATTTTATAAGTGTACGTCCCTTCTTTCGCTGGTTTTCCTTTGTATGTTCCATCCCACGTTTCATTTTTATCTGTTGTCTCAAAAAACAATTCGCCCCAACGATTATATAATTCCAATTTCCATGAAAGTGGATCTAACGCAACAATTGCTTGGAAAACGTTATTAAATTCGTTGCCATCTGGTGTAAACGTATTTGGGATAAATACTGTAAATGGTTGAATGTCAATTGAACGACGTGCTGTGTCCTTACACCCATATTCATTCGTTGCAATTTGAATAGGGTTGTGTGTTCCTGCTGTTTGAAATTGATAAACGGGATTCGTATCGAAACTAAATTGACCGTTATCGTCGAAATCATAAAACAATGAAATAGCTCCTTGCGATTCATCTGTAAATGTTAACAAGGCATTGCAAATGTCCGTTTCCGAAATATCTATCGAGAATTTTGCTTGCGGTTGTGGATGAATTGTCACAGCATTTGCTTGCAGCATTGAAATTGTATCGGTACAACCTTCAACTGCAGCGATTTGTAAACTCACATTGAACGTACCGGGATACAAATAAGTCGAACTTGGATTCGCTAAAGTTGATGTGTTTCCATTACCAAATTCCCAATAATACACCAACGGAACATCAGCTGTCGAAGCATTTGTAAATACTAAAGTAGATGGCGCGCAAAATGGGCCAGGAGGAACATTAAAATCAACTTTTATGGTGTCATAAATGAAAATGTTGCTACTCACTGTCTCAACGCAATTCAAAAAGCTTCCACTTAGTTGAATGATGTGGTTTCCTGGTTGATTGTATGTTACATTGTTCACATCAATTTGAGCACTTGAATTGGGTGTTGCGCTTGTTCCAAAATTCCACGAATAAGTTGCAAATGGAGGTCCAGAGACTGTTGCATCGAAATCAAAACTATTGCCTATGATACACAGGGAATCATTGTGTGTAAAAGCAAGTGAAAGTGGTTCATTGATGGTAATGGTTAATTGCGTCGAATCTGTACATGTTGGCGTTGCGACAGCAACCAAGGTAACGGTGTAGTTACCTGGAGCAGGAAACGTATACGTCGGTTGAGCTAAAATACTAAAATCAGATGTGATATTCGGCACGCCAAAATTCCAAAAGTAAAGCGGTGAATTTTGTGACGTATTGGTAAATACTTGCGTAAATCCGTCGCATTCGTAATTGGGTTGCATGTTGAATGCAGCTGATGGTTGAGGCACCAAATAAATTGGATGTGTGACAGTGTCAGTACAAGTACCGTTGATTCCAGTTAATGTAATGGTGTTGTTGGCTATTGTATTGAAGTTGACGTTATTGACGATTGTTGAAGATGCTGTTTGTGGCGTTGCATTTGGACCAAAATCCCACGTCAATAAGGTTCCAAGTGTCGCACTAACTTGTGCTGTAAAATCCACACTGTTGTTTGGAAAACAAATAGAATCAGGAAACGTAAAGTCCAAGACTAACGGATTATTTACTGTTACGTTGATTGTCGCTGTATCTGTACATGGCCATCCGGGATTTGCAACTAGCATAACGGGATAGGTTCCAGGAGCTGGAAAAGTGAACGTTGGTTCGAATGCTGAACTTACATCAGTTGTTGTTCCACTGACGCCAAAATCCCACGAATAGGAAGTAGCTCCCCAACTTAAGTTATCGAACGTAAATGAAAGTCCGTTGCAATATCCTGAAAATCCTGGTGAATCTTCTTGATTATTGATTTCAGCTGAAAGTGCTACAACACAATTCACTACACGGAATAAAAAGTCGCGGGTTGTGGAATTGATGATTACGCCGTTTCGCCATTCGTTTACGCGAATTCCAACAACGTATAGCCCCAATAAATTTGCATCGACAAACAAAGCTCCCGTATTTGGATTGATTGTAGTCGTTGAACCTGGTCCAAGAGGTGCTGGTGCACTTATTCCACCAGCCCAAATTACAGGACTGTAAGGCGGATTTGGTGTTGGCACAGGCATTGGGTTTCCAGAAGTCGCTCCTGCATTTGGTGTAATAAGTTCGTAAGTTAACAAATCTCCATCTGGATCGGTTGCACTATGGTCAAAATTCAAGTTTTCATTGTTACAAATTACCAAGGGTGGATAATTGGTAAAACGTGCTGAACTATTAATATATGCTGAAGGTCCAGGAATGTAAGAAACGAGCGTTAAACCTGTATCATCTGGATTGGTTAAGTTCGTGATGTTTGGTCCACGACAACAGCGTTGGTAGGAGAGTGTGTATCCACCAGCAATTGGTGGTAGCGTAACAACCGTTGTGTAAATTGCTCGCTCCGTACAAATATTGGTAGGAGGTGTCACACAAGGATTGTTAAAAATAACCGGTAGATTTACTGAGCCCGGAAACGGAACAGAAACATTAACAACACGCTCATTATCAGATGTTCTAAAAACACCTAAGGATAGTGGTACATCAAACGCTGCACCAGTTGATGCACAGTCCCGGTAAATTGCTATGTAAATGCGGTATTGGTTGTTACCCAAATAATCGTAATACATCTCACCGCCAACGATATGTGAGGCTTTAGCTGAGAAAATCCCAGCAAAAAAGATGAATAATATAACGATTAGTTGTCTCACAACGTTTTAACGTAAAAAACTTAAATTGGTTGGTAAGATAGCGAATTTTTTTTTTCAATCTTTTGGAATAGATTAAAAATGAGATTAATTGACTGAAATGGGGAAATCAAAAGGTGAAGGGTAGGAATAAACAAATCCCAACTCGATAGACTGTTTATTGCTCACTATTTTTCCGCTTTTATTTGTCGTTACAAATGTTGGTTTTTCACATTGAACCTGTTTCGCCATCCATTCGTAATACGATTTTTTATCAGGGTGTTCTGTCGAACAACAATTGATGGTTTGTCCCCAAATTTGTTCAGCAATAACGAACAAACAAAAATTGACAGCGTCTTCTTGGTGTACGACATTGACCCATTCGTTTCCAACATACGTTTTTCCGCTTGCAGCCATGAACCGAACAGGATACCTGTTTTCGCCGACCAATCCTGCCATGCGTATGATTGTTAATCGTTCATTCAGTGTTTTTTGCAGTGTTCGTTCTGCCAATAAAAGTGCGTTGCTATTCTCTGGAAAAGTATCAGTGAATGATTCCAAAACCCATCCTTCGTGATCGGGATAAACGCCTGTAGAACTGATGAATAACAACTTGGTCGTTGTACCAATCTTAGCAACAATTTGTTGGCAATCGGAAGTATAATGTTCAAGTGTTGTTCTGTTGGGAGGAAATGCCAAGACAACACAATCTGCTGCAACTAACGCTTCAGCTAATTCATTAGAAACGCCATCAGTTGGTGCATAGGTAAAGTGGGGGATTGCATCATTTGAGATTGGTCGTTGCCGTGTTGTTCCATTAACTGTAAATCCAGCTGAAACTAAGCGCTTTGCAAGCGGAAGCCCCAACCATCCTAGTCCAATGACAACACATTTCATGGTGCAAAGATACAGCAAACAAAAATGAAAATATAGTTTGTTAGAAAAAGCTCAAAACTCGTCTTCCTTGCTTCATTACTTTGTATTTTTGTACCAAAGAAAGTGCATATGTTTTCAAAAAATTACATTCGTTTGAGTTGGATTACCCTAGTAATGATTTATTTGGTCATTATTGCAGGGAGCGTTGTACGTACTTCTGGGAGTGGAATGGGTTGTCCCGACTGGCCAAAATGTTTTGGACAATGGGTGCCGCCAACGACACAACAACAATTACCTACAGATTACAAAACAATTTACGGGGAACAACGGGTGAAAAAAGTGGAGAAATTCGCGCGGTTTTTATCGGCCTTGGGCATGAAAGAAACTGCTGAAAAAATCAAAAAAGATCCAAAAACATATGATGACGCAACATTCAACGCAGGAAAAACCTGGACGGAGTATGTCAATAGATTGGTTGGTTTCTTAGCAGGAAACGGTGTCTTACTGATTTTCTTGTGGACGTTGATTCGTTACCGTTCCGACCGCAGAATTTTAGTACTGAGTTTCATCAACTTGATAGCCATTTCGTTGAATGCGTGGTTTGGTTCAATTGTCGTTGCAACCAATTTGGTTCCGTGGACCATCACCGTGCATTTGTTTTTAGCGTATTTGGTTGTATTGTTGCAATTATTGATCATTCGCCGCGCAAAAGGACACACGACAAAACGCTTGAATTTACCGAACGGCATGCAATGGTTATTGGTCATTAGTTTGATCATCACAACGTATCAATTGTTTTTAGGAACACAAGTTCGGGAGTATGTCGATGAATTACGAAAAATGAATTTGGGAAGAGAAAGCTGGACGAATTATTTCGGTTGGTCGTTTTTTATCCACCGTTCGTTTTCTTGGTTGGTCTTGGTTTTCGTGACTTTATTGGCCTATTTTAATCACAAAACAGACAAAATAAAATCCATTTATTGGGCATTTTTTGCCTTATCACTCGAGTTGATTGGCGGCGTATTATTGGCGTATGCCAACATGCCTGGATTTGTTCAAGTGTCGCATTTATTGTTTGCCTCCACGTTATTCGGTTTCTTGTTGTACACTTGGTTAAACACGAAACAATTGAAAGGCGTTCAGTTTTCGAAATCGTTGCGTTAAAATGATTTTTTGATTTTTCCTTCTTGCTAAAATCAATAGAAATCTTATATTTGCACACGAAAATGGCAAATTTCAACCAACGAAAGGTCATTTTTACCGCAAGTAACACTTGCTTCGGTCCTATAGCTCAGTTGGTTAGAGCACCTGACTCATAATCAGGTGGTCCCTGGTTCGAGCCCAGGTGGGACCACAACTAAAAAAAGCCTTCTTATGAAGGCTTTTTTTGTATCAACAATTTTCTGGTCGTGTAACACCATATTAAAACAGAAACAGATCATTTCAACAAAAATACCGACTTCTATTTTTCAATCATTTATTCTTCCTTTTTGACTGTAACAAGTACAACACAGCAAGCGATTGATGGTTTCCCCAGGTTGCAGCAATTTCTTTCATTTGTGCGTTCAAACGCTTTGTTGGGTCGAGCTGATAGCGCGCAGTCATGATTTGTTTCAAATGATAATCATCAACTGGAAAAACACGTGGACGTTCCAAGGTATACAACAAAATCATGTCGATTGTCCAAGGACCAATGCCTTTGATTGCCCCAAGTGCTGATCTGACAGTTTCATCGCTTTGTTCAAAAAAGTTAGGTTGCGTTGCTTCCCAATAGCTAACAAATTGACTGATTGTTGCTAATTTATTGACCGATAATTTCAGCGAAGACAAAGCAACCTCATCAAAGTGCGCGAAATTGTCTGGTGTCAATAAGGTTATCCCTGCAGCAGCAAGTGCTTTTTCAAAAACATGTTTGGTCGAACGGTAATGTATTTGTTGCTCAATCAAACAACTCAACACATCGTGAAACACCTGTTTGGTCGACTTTATGCTCGGAACAGGTTCATTTGTAATCAATTCACGAAGAATAGGATCATGTTGTGTTAATTCAGCGATAATTTCCTGCATGAGCTCGGTTAAAAAAGTTTGTTGATAAACAAAGAATGGGGGAGAAAGGTTTTTTTTTGAGGATTTTTATTTTTTTTGGTAAATCCTTAAAATAATTTATAAATTTGAGTACACTAACTAATATTAACAAAATTACCACTTGAACACTATCAATAAATGAATAAGTATAATTTAATTGATTCTTTTTTTTACGATCAAAATGAATACATTACTTTTCTTGTAAAACAATCTAGCTTGTTAAAAGCCGATGATTCAGGTTCTTGCTTTGCTCAAATTAAGAGAGAAAAGGGTGTGTTTTTATATACGTTACATTGGAATAAAGATGGTCGATATATTGGTGATTACGTACATCCATTCAGAGCTTCAATTGAAAACATTGAACTATTCAATAAAGGTTGTAAAATTTTAGCCGAAAGAATGGAGATTTATTTAGAGACCAATGATAGTAGTAAAGTTCCAGAATTTCCGCCTGCATTTGGTGTTTTGACTGCAGTGGTGGAGTAAATTAAGATTAAAATGTTATTAAAATGGAAAAATTAAAGGTTATCGATTTCTTTTGCGGTGCTGGTGGATTTTCTGAAGGTTTCAGACAAATGGGATTTGAAATTAAATATGGCTTTGACCATTGGAAACCAGCAGTTGAAACCTATAACCATAACTTTAATTTAGAGTGTGAAGTAAAAAATATTTTAGATTTTAAGTCTTCGATTGAAGAAATTGAAAATCTTCCTGATACAGATGTGATTATCGGAAGCCCACCATGTGTTAGTTTTTCAAGTTCAAACAAATCTGGTAATGCAGATAAGTCATTGGGGGTTGAATTAACAGAAACCTTTTTGAAAATTGTCGCAGTAAAAAAACATCAGCCTAATTCAATACTTAAGGCTTGGTTTATGGAAAATGTAGTTAATTCAAAAAGATATTTACAAACTGCATATACTTTCAAAGACTTAGGATTAACTGATTGGGCAAATAAAAACAGAATAAGCCCACTAAAAATTGCTATTGACTTATATGAAAACACATCTGTTATCAATTCTGCTGACTATGGTTCTTTTCAAGCAAGAAAAAGAGTTATATCGGGCGAAATCATTAAAAAAGGCAAACTGATAATACCAAAAACAACCCATTCTGAAGATGGCTTAGGAGGTAAACAAAAGTATTTGACAATAGGAAAGATGAAGGAAAACTTTCCTCATCCCTTTACAAAAAAATCAAATAATAGTATTAGCGACCCACAATATCAATTACAAATACCACAAAACCAACTGACGGATCATTTTTATGACACAGGAATATACAAGGTTGAATGGAAGTTCTCTAAATATTGGAAAACAAATCACCCATTTATGGGAAAAATGTCATTTCCTGAAAATAAAAATAAGCCTAGCCGAACAATTACAGCAACAAAAATTGCGAATTCAAGAGAATCTATAATTTACAAAACGGAAATTAATAGAATTGGAGATGGTGAATATAGATTACCAACAGTAAGAGAAGCATCTATAATAATGGGATTTCCGATTACCTATCAATTTTTAGGTTCAGATAATAACAAATGGCGATTAGTAGGTAATGCAGTTTGTTGTGCAGTAAGTAGAGCATTTGCTAAAATCGTTTTAGATGAGTTTAGGCTTACTTTCCCAAATAACTATGTGTTAAATTACAATCCGAAAACGGATGGTATTATAAATCTTAACAACTATAAATTAAAGACATTTGATAAGCCTCCAGTAAAAAATCAAGGATCAAGATTTAGAAGACACGCCATCAAAGATGGTAATTTAACAGTTACTTTATCCAACTACGATATTGAGAATAACCCTAAATCATCAGAAGGTAAATGGTTTACCTCTATTCAATATGGAACAGGTAAAGGATTTCCAATTCAAAAAATTAATGATAAGTATTACAAAAACCTTGAAGAAATAATAAATGAATATAAAGGTGGGAAAGAGTTTCTAAAGCACATAAATAATGGATTTTCGGAAAAAATTGGGAATGCGAATGAACTTCAAAAACTTTACGAACTCCAAAAGTCAAATACTAAATATACAGAACCAACTGAATTAGTTGATTTAGTTCAAGAAATAATAGATGAACTAAAAATTGAAAATGTGGAAATTGAACAAAAGAAATTGATAGTTTTCAAACACAAGGAAAAAGTTCCAGTAAAGCAATTCTTCGCATTATATGCAATAAATAAAATATCAACAATTGCAAACGGGAAATAATTATGCCAGTAAGATTTCATCCAAATAATCCAATAGATGCTTTAGAAACCATAATCGTTAAAGAAGATGGTTCACCACTGCGCGGTGAAATCGATATTTACAGACAACTCTGGACGGATTTAAATAAAAGTACTCTAGAATGGGATATTTGGCACGATCTAAAATTACCAGAACATTCAGATAATTTTAACTACTACAAAAAAACAAGCTCTCAAATAGATTTCTTAATTCTCTGTAAATATGGACTACTAGTTCTAGAAGTAAAAGGAGGCTCTATTTCAACTAAAGACAACACTTTTTTTTACGGAAAGAATTTTGAAACACCAATAAAACAAAATCCCTTTAAACAAGCTGAGGGATATAAATACACTTTAAAAGACAATATTCTAAATAATCTAAAAGGATGTTTTTTTTGTGAGGCAACAGCCTTCCCTCACGTAGATTACCCATTTGATTCTAAGTTGATAGATAAGAAGTTACTATGGACTTCATTTATTGCAAAGGATTACAATGGCTCAATCGAGAAGTTCCTTTTAAATGTGTTTGAATACTCTAAAAACAAACACAAGAAACACTTTAGAATTTATGAAGACATTACGCCTAAGGAGTATGTTTCTATCAAAAAGATCCTAAGTCCTATTATTGGTGACAGAAATCAAATAAACACTATTAATACGCTTGAGTGGCTTGGCATACAAAATATTGAAATTCTAGAAGGTTTGTACAAGAACCCTAGAATTATGATTGAAGGTCCACCAGGTTGCGGAAAAACCACTATTGCAAAGGCATTCATTGATAAACAACATAATAAAAATGGAATTTATTTGTGTTGGAACAACCTTTTGATGCACTACACCAAATCTTTGTTATCAGAAAGGCAACTTTCCAGTAATATAGAGGTGACAACCTATTTTAGATTCTTTCAAAAGCTTAATCCTTCAATTGACTATAAAAAATTAAGCTCAATGAGTGAGGATGAATTTTATGATATGGTTAAAGATACCATTCAAAAACTTGAAAAAAATGATAATTTAAAGCCATTTGATTTTATTGTAATTGATGAAGCACAAGATTTACTAGATAGAGGTTTAGATTTATTTATTAATAAATTTTCTGGATTTAACGGACAAGGTTTATTGAATGGTAATTCATTAGTATTATTTGATATTGATCAAAGCTATTCATCAAGAGGAAGGAATGTTTCTGAAATTGCAGATTTGTTGACTGAATATTATTGTCATTTTAGAATTAATGAAGTTAAAAGGAGTTCACAAAACCCCGATATTCGAAAGCTTTCATCTGAAATTTTAGAACACCCCGAAATCTTGGAAGTTGTAAAATTTGAAGAATGGTTTCCGAATATTAAAATCAAACGACATAGTAATTTGCAAGATGTTAAGTCCCATATCGTAAAAAGTGTTTTAACTCCAATTAGGGAAACTAATTCATCATTAAAAGGACAGGATTGCATTATTCTAATTGAATCAACTTTTTTAAGAGGAGACTATAAGGGACAAGAGGATTTACGGGAATTACTAATTATAAAAGATGTTGAAGAATTAACAGAAACTAATGTTGGAGACACAGCAAACAAGTTAAGATATTCTTCCATATTAAAATTCAAAGGTCTTGAAAAGAAGAACGTTTTTTTAGTGATTTCAAATCCAAGTGAACTCAATAAATATGAGATTTTTGTTGGAGTTACAAGGGCAATCTTAAATGTTGAAATTAATATTGTTGAGTGATGGAATTGATAAAACAACATATTTATCCTTGTTTGCTTTCGTTTGCAAAAAGAGGATCAAGCACTTTTGAAGCTAATTTTGATGAAATACAAAATAATTTAAGAACCGACTTAATTAAGTTAATTCGTTATTTAGATAACTTACTAGATGAAACATTTTCAACTGCTAATGACAATGTAACTGCTTTACATATTCATATTGAGGATGAATTTAATGACTCGCAAAAATTACTTATTGCTGAATTTTTAAGCGTAAAAACATTTTTACATTATCAATCTTCTGATAACAATTCTAATGATGCCAATTTAGCACTAATTGAACTAAAAGCTGCGATTGAGACAAAGCTAAACGGCTTAAAAATGAGATGTCCAGCCGGTGCAAGCGGAATAAATGGAGGAAATAGGATTTGGAAAAATTGGGTAAAGGAGAAGAAAGAAAATAGATCTCTTTTGGAGTTTTATAAGAGCCTGAATGAAAGTTCTTCACTAAAACCAAAATTAATTATTAATACGCAAAAAAACTTTTGTAGTTCCGTTTCTCAAATATTTGAATTTAAACCATATTGTGTATTAATAAACAGTGAAAACAAAAGCTATAATTTACTAAATGCAACCCAAACCCTAAATGAAATTGACGCCATTAACAATGAAATTATTGATGAATTGGATTCAATTATACTATTCGATTGTGAACGTAAAAGCGTTATGTCTAATTTTTCATTTGAAGAAATTAACAAATGGAATTCCAATTACGATACAAGGTTTACGAAATACTTGATAATAACATTCGGTAAAAAATACACTTCCATAAATCATACAAGAAATAAACTGGAATTAATTAAAGAAAGATTTAAAATTCCAACCAATACTGCTTACACGATAACTAAATCAGAAATAGATTTTCTTATTAATAGAAAAGAAAGCACACCACTATCTATTGAATTTGTAGGATTTGAGTCATCAAGTTTTTGGGATGAATTCATTTTAGAAACAAAAGTTTATGACTTGTATGAACTACGATCAATTAAATTGATGAATATTTACGCTCTTTGCTATAATGAAGAAATAAAAAATTATATTTTAAATAATATTTTTTTAAATGACTGTAATGGCAACATAATTACTGCTGAGACAAAACAGGAAATCTTTAGTCTACCTGAATCAGATATTCAAAATATCAAAACACATTTGTCTAATTCATTGGATACAATAGTTAATTCAAACCTGAAATCAAGAATAATTGAAAGTCTAGCAAATGAATACAAAATAGTTGTAGACAATTCCATTCTTAAAAACACCGAATTCCTTAATATAGTTCAAAGAGGTATAAACGTAAGGACAAACAGGAAATTTATTAATTGGGATGTGTTTGATGAAATTAATTGTGAACAAATTATCATTCTATCATACAGAGATCAAGGTAATTTTAATCATCATTTTTATCCTAATATCAATGAAAATAAAGTATCAGAAAACACTTATGTACAGTGTATATTACCAGCTATGCTGTTTAAACAATTCTACGAGTGGTCAAAATACAATTTAGAAAATGATTATTATAAAATACTCAATCATCCTATTAGGAGCAACAATTTTAAGTGGGATGATCTTAAAAGGAAAATCTATGAACTTAAGCCTGGAAAACCAAATGATATTTCTTGGGATTTAGAAAGCTCCTACAACAGTTCAGATACCAGGGTAACTTATCGATTTACTTTTATGGATAATTCTCGAATTACTTGTAATCCGTCAGACTTATTTATTTATAAACAGAATAGTGCGAATAACCCGCGGATTCAAAATATTAGATGGATTTATGAAAATATTGACACCGAGGAGACTGCAATAGAAGTTAAAAATTTAGATTTACTTATTGATGAATTTAATCCAGCTGAAAGATTAATTGATACTACTCAACATGATAATGACCTTGAAATAATCAGGAATCAATTTGGATTTGAAGACGAGAGTGCAGGTAGGTTATGGAAAATATTATTAGCTAGAAAAATCACCGAAATAGGTAAGGTCAAACTATATGAAGATTTGAAAGATTTGTTTATAAAGAATAATATTTCAATAGTTTCTTTTAGTCATTTTGAAAGTACTTGGATAAATCCTGATTCAGAATCTTTAGTGCCAAGGGGTAATAAAGTCTTTAAAGTCCTTTGTGATTATCTCCAAATGCCAATCACTTATAGAAGAATTATTTATACTATAAAGAATAAGACAATAAATGGGAAAAGAAATGCTACTCGCATTTATAGTAAATTATTGAAAGACCTTTTTAACGATGGATGTTTCGATGAAGAGGTAAATCCCGAGCACGTCTTATCAAATAGATTAGAGTATTATAGAAGTAATCATAATTTGGATGAACTGGGTATTGATGAAGACAACCCAATGTCGGGTTTACTTATATTGATTGAATTAATTATCCCGGAATTGTCCTACAAAAAAGTTACGGAAATAAAAAGAACGAGCAATGAGTAAAATAATAGATAATAGAAATTCATTAGAGCGTTTCATACGTGAACAGACATTGGGTCCAGGAATAAACGGCTATCGATATGTAGATATCGAGAATGAAACCCTTGTTAACCAAAATCTTATTGTTGAAACACCAATAAACTATTCATCTGAAATTTTGGATATTGTTCCTGCTGCAATATACAGCACTGGTATTTTGTTTCCTGAAGACAAAAGTGGTACTTGTAAAGAAGGAAATACTTTAGATAATAATGAGCAAACAGATAAAAAAGATGAAGCTGACGAACAAGACTCTCAAAATAATAGTTCAGAAGATATAGAGGCAACCGAAGGTGTAGAATTAAATCAAATGTTTCCAAGAACAATGGGCTTAACTTGTTGCCTTGATAGTAGATTCTTAGATAAGGGTACAATAGAATTCAAGGTTCGTTTTCGATATTATCAAAAGCTTAAACAAGACAAAGAAGGTAAATTCAACAATAAATATGGGCTTTTATGTGAAGTTAATCACGAAGAAATTCAGAAAATCATTACTAAATATGAACTTAATTCGTTTAGAATAAAACCCATTAATGACAACAATTTTCTCTTATTATCAAAATTATCATCCGAAGAAATAACCAATTTAAAAACAAGAATAAGAGAAATACAAAAGCAAATTGCAGAAATTCTTTTTGATGAAGCAAATGCAATATCAATAATTCCACAACTAACAAAAGTGTCTTGTTATTTGAGTAACTTGAAGTCGTCAATCTACTACGAATTAAAGAATACGATTACAAATGATGATGTTCGAGAGAAGCTTTATGAAGTAACACAAAAAATAGAGCTTGCAGAAAACATCACAGACCATTTAAGAAACTTATTAGATATTTATTCAGGAGGATATGGTTTATGGCAGTCCAAACCTATTGAAAGAATTATAAAATTAGAAAACTTACATTTTCCAGAGAAACTAAGAAAAATATCCTATTTATACAATAAACCATATGACGATGTTAATATTTCAGCAATTCAAGAAGATGGAAAAATCACTAATGGTTTAAAAGATATTTTCCGATTTGATTTAGAAGATAAAAAAGAAGATTACGCTTCACTTTCCGCAAACATTCAGCTGAGCAGAGATTCAAGAAAAGAGAGTAATCAAGTATTTCTTAAAATTCAATTGATAAATACAAGTATTGCATTTGATGAAGCAAAACAAAATGACAATAGATATTACTCTACATTTAACGAATTAGTTAATCAGAAATCATTCTTTGGTGTTAATCTTTCCATTGAAAATAGATATTTGGTGCCCTACAGCAATCATGAATACAAGACTGAAAAAGATGATATTTATTCTGAAGACACAACAACGTCATTTATTTATGATCAATTCAAAGACTATGCTATTGGCCACGGTTGTTCTGTAAAGTGGAATCATACCAATGAAACAAAAATTGTAGAAACCGAATATATTCCTTTTTGTGAAACCCCAGATATTGAACCAATTCCAAGAGATAAAAGTAAGGATGCCGTATCAAATGAAAAAGAAGGCTTTGTTTCTCCATTGTTTTTAGAAAATTCAAAATCTCAGGAATTTAAATGGCTATCAGTTTTTTCAGACGCATCGAATGACGACATTATAATCGGACTAAACGAATTTGTCGATTCCTACGGTATCTGGATTGAACTTAAAAGGAAAGACGAAAAATATCAGGATAGTTATTCAGGGATTGCGAAACAAGAGCTAGATAAGTGCGAAGATGATTATCTAAGAATGAAAAAGAATATTGCTAATTTTCTTTCAGGAAAAAGCAATAAGGAAAATCTTGATTCTTTTCGTTTAATGAATGCATCAATGTTTATGCAATTATGGCATTCTGTAAAGGCGAAACTAGGTGAAGTAAACTCATTTATGAATGATGATTCATTTAGCTATTTTGATTTTAATTTTTATAAAATAATTGCAGACGATAAACTATTTTCAAAAACAGAGTCTGCGGGATGGAGAGCATTTCAGCTTGCCTTTATTCTTCTAAATTTAGATGGAATATTTAAAGCGAGTGAAGATGAAAATTGGGATAAAAGAAACAATTGGGTCGATTTAGTTTGGTTTCCAACGGGAGGAGGAAAAACTGAAGCTTATCTTGGTTTAATTGCTCTTACTATTATTAATCGAAGAAAGGATTTCAAAGAAAAAGGAGGCGGAACAGCTGCCATTATGAGGTATACACTTCGTTTACTTACTATGCAACAGTTTCAAAGGGCAAGTTTAGTAATAATGGCTTTAGAATTAATCAGAAGATGGGGCGATTATGAATTAGGTGATGAACCAATCAATATTGGTTTATGGGTTGGTAAAAATTCAATACCGAATTCAAATATTGATTTGATCTATGAATTCGAACAAAAACTAAACCTAAAAAAAGAAAACAGAATTCCATTTAGTAGTTGCCCTTGGTGTAATTCAGAGATAAAAGGTGAAACAATAGAAGATACTGAAACAACTTCTTCTGTGTATAATCAAAACAGAGTACACTTAAAGTGCACAAATCAAAAGTGTTCGTTCTCTTTCGGTCTTGGTCGCATTACTCGAAAAAGAAAAGATCAAGGTCCTATTCCTGTTTGCTTGTCTGACGAAACCATTTATCAACATCCACCAGCACTACTTTTTGGAACAGTTGATAAATTTGCTCAGTTAGCTCATAAAGTTAATGGTCAAAATAATGGGAGAAATGCTGATTCAAGACGAATATTTGGAAAAGGAAACTGGGAAAATGGAAAACCGAGGGATGGTTATTTACCTCCTGATTTAATTATACAAGATGAACTACACTTACTTTTGGGGCCTCTTGGTTCAGCAGTAGCATTATTTGAATCTGCTGTAGATCAACTATGTACAAGAGAAGATGGAACAAGACCTAAAATTATTTCATCAACAGCTACGACAAGAAATACGCAATTGCAAATTGCAGCACTTTTTGATAGAAAAGTAAATCTATTCCCAAAGCCAGGGGTTGAGTGCGATGATTCATTCTTTGCATTTTATCGAAGAAAGTTTAAAAGTATCGATGACAAAACACCCGAATATCTTTCTAAAAGAAAATACATTGGTGTTTTACCAACGGGAAGGACACAGATATGGATGCAGATGAGATTGGCTGCAATCATAATGACTCACAGAGCCATTTTTGAATTGAAAGAGTTGGGAGAAAAGCATCCGATTGAATTTAATTCATACCAAAATTTCGAAAAGGCAATGGATTATTATCACACCACAATATCCTATTTCAACAGTCTTAAAGAAGTTGGGAAAACTCAATCTCAAGTTCAATCATATATTTTGAAGGAATTAAGAAGAGTGTTTGCAAGAGTTGTAAGGCCTCAAAAATTAATGCATTCTATTTACACTTATGGCCCAATACAAGAGTCTGAATTAACTGGAAGACTTTCAGGTGAAGAAGTTAAAAATGAATTAAAAAGTGTTGAGACTAAATGGAATGCTAAAAAACGTTTCGCAAGCAATGAAAATAATGAATTGATTAGAGGTAAAGTTCCTCCAGAATTCGTTGTTGCAACAAATATGATTTCAGTTGGAATTGACGTATCAAGATTCAATACTATTATTATGAACTCTATGCCAAGAAATACTGCTGAATATATTCAGGCAAGTAGTCGTGTAGCAAGAAATGATTATGGTCTTGTTTTAACGGTTCATCATCCATTCAGGGCAAGAGATATTTCTCACTTTGAAAAATTCATTGAGTTCCACGAAAAAATGTATAGCTATGTTGAACCAATTTCTATAACACCATTTACACAAAAAGCTGTGGAAAGGTATATGGGATTGTATTTAGCAACAATGATTAGACACACTACAAGATTTACGGAAAGGCTTTCGGCAAGTGAGATTTCAACTATTTCTGAAATTGAAATCGAAACAATAATTACTGAACTAACAAATTACTTTGATAAGCGAAAAGAAAAAATGGCTCATAAGTTTTCAGGTGCAATTTTAAATTTATTAAAGCCAGATAATGTCAAACAAATTAAAGATTGGATTCAAATTGCTTTTGACGATTGGAAGAATCTGGGCAATGAACTTGACACTAATACTGACCTGGTATTCAACAACAAGAAAAACAGCCCTAATATGACAAGAAAACAAGAACAACTGTATGTTGATATTGAGGAATATGAGGACAATATTCATAGCGATAAATGGCAAGTTCCAATGTCGTTGAGGGTAATTGAACCAGAAGCAGCAATCAAAATAAATTCAATTTAAGATGAAGGTATTAAAGCAAAATCAATATAACCAAGGAGTTGGAAAATACAAACTACTTTCTTCAACAGCAGGAGTTGGTTCAATTATCACAACCAAACTTGGTTCGTATGTTTTGATATCAGACATTAATAAATGGAAATTTATTAAATGGATAAATTCTAGAATTGAGTTAATCAGATCAAGTAATACTGACGATAGGAAAGTATTTGAATTAAGTGAAAAAGAAATCTTAAACCGTGGGTTGGCTTTTATCAAAGATCAAAGATTTATTGATTTCATTAAATCGGAAAAAAATCTTGATAAATTAGTTTGCCTTGTTGGCATACCACATATGGCTTTAGATGAAAACTTTAATACACCAAAATGGACTAAAAAAGTTAATAATCAAACTTTACCCTCTCATCCAATTGCAGTGGCATTAAATAATGCTGGAGAGAATTACATTGGTGTTTATTCTAATTACCAAATTCAGGGATCACACTTTCCTAAATGGTTTAAAAATGACATAGGAGAACTGAAGAAAATAAATGAGTGGCAAAACCTTTGGAGTGCTGAGTGTAATAGATTTCCTGATACTTTAAAGTTAAGCAATTTTGTTCCGCCAAGAGATGCAAGGAAATTTATCCGAGAATTGAATTCAAAAAATGAAGATGGCAATCCTATAAAAATTAGAGAATACAAAACTCTTGAACAGACGAACCTTATTTTGATTTGTCCGAATGGTCACCTATCAGATATTCCTTGGGCTAATTATTTAAGGTGGAAAACAGAAAAGTATCTTAGACTTCGTCCCGATGAAGATAAAGGAGAAAATCTTTTGTCAAATGAAATGGTTGGCCCTTGTTGTAGTAATCCAAAACTTAAATGGACAGAAAGTAAAACAAAATCTGAAGGATATGGAAGCATCTACATTGAATGCAATAGCTGTGGTTTAGGGTCTAGCTTAGACAAAGACAAACCTAAAATTAATCTTGAGGGTATCAATAGTTTAGAACCATATTGCATTGGTCAAAAACCTTGGGAAATAGATATTGAGAATCCTTCAATTACTCCATATGAAAATTGCTTCATTAGAAACGAAAGTAAAAATGGTCGTGAAAAAATGAGAATTGCATTGGTAACCGCTAATAACGTTTACTATGCAAATGGATTTTCAAGTCTATTTATTCCAATGCACTTAGCAGAGAATAAACCTAAAGTGCTAATTGAGGCTCTAAACATTCTAGAGAAAAAATATAGTAAATATTTTGAACGAACAGCAATAAATAGGGTAGAATACTGGAGTTCAAAATTTGATTTCAATGACTTTTTGATTGACAACGATATTAATCCTGAAAACGAAGGTGCCTTTAAAATCAAATTAGAATCAGAATTTTTAAACATTGCAAATACTGTTGAAATTAGTGACAAGCACGAAGAATACAGATGGCAAGAATACAGATGTTTTTCAAATCATTCAACATTGCCTGATATTGAGATAAACAAAGGATTGCGATTTAATGACATTCAACTACCAAACGAACTAATTAATCTTTTTAAAAAAATTCAGCAGGTTGAAGAATTAAAAGTAACAAATGTTCAATTGGATTTCACAAGAGTAAAACCTAAAGAAAGAATTGTAGTAAATGGCGAAGTGCAAGAATCTTCGAGTGGTCAAAATATATTTTCAATTGATTCTAAAGAGTTATTTACCCTGCCTGCAAATGAGTCTTTAGGAGAAGGTCTTTTCTTTGAATTTTCTAATGAATATATTGATAAATGGATTTCAGAAAATGTTGTTGTTTTAGCCAATCGATTTGAAAAATATTTAAAGGAAGTTCCGAACCCTAATAGTCAAGGACTAAGTTCCAAAATGAAAATTTTCAACAATAATTACAAGCACTTTTTAATTCATTCATTCACACATATGATGATGAGAGAACTAGAGTTCTCTTGCGGCTATCCAACAGCTAGTTTAAAAGAAAGGCTTTACATCTCTACAAACCCTGAAAAGGAAATGTCAGGTATACTCATTTACACAGCGGAAGGTTCAGAAGGTAGTATGGGGGGCTTAGTTTCACAAGGAGAACCTGAAAAGGTGCTTGAGATCATTAAAAAAGGATTAGAAAGATCAGTTAACTGTTCTTCTGATCCATTATGTTGGGAATCTGATGGACAAGGAATTTTTGACTTGAATCTATCTGCTTGTTTTTCTTGTTCTTTAGTAGCAGAAACAGCTTGCGAAGAAATGAATTTAGGTTTAGATAGACGAGTTTTGGTTGACGAGGATTTTGGATATTTTAATAATTTAATTTAATGCACTCCAAAACTAAAGAAATAGAAGATTACATTGTCTCTAACAGAACAAAGTTGCAAGTAGCGAAATTGTCGTTTATCGTTCTTTTGTTGGGCGGTTTTTTGACTTGGATGCTCGATGATGTTCAAATAGTATACAAGTTCAAATTCACATGGTTGGAATGGTGGACCTTGCATCTTGGAATAATGCTTGCCATCATCGTCCCTTTTGCTTTAATGCCTTTGCATAAATTCATTCAAGATCGCAAAATGAATAAGTTTGTTTGGGGTGTGAAACATAAAATTTTTTCGTCGGAGTTGGATAAATACAATACTGATTATCGGATTATCATCAATTGTTCGTTACCCCGTCCAGATGTAAAATTACTTCAATTAGAAAAAGGCTTGGTAACATTTGTTTATGGCGACGATCTTATCGTTGGAACAATCAATAACGTGCGTTTTCGACTTTCTGAAATGCATGCAAACACATTTTTCAAACGCTATTTCGATGGCGTTATTATTGTTTTGGTATTCGATCATTTACTGAGTGATGCTGCTGTAGAACAAGCTAAAATGCTATTACCTGCTTCTGTCAAATTGAAACATTTCAACAATAAAATCTACCTCATGGCAGCAGGTGAAGAAAAATTGTTCGAGTTAACCTTCACAGAAAACAAATTAAATACAGAGGAATTGATACGTGAACACGTTTTCTTCTCCGAGATCATGATGATTACCAATACCTTGTCTCTCCACTTCCAAAAATAACCGTTTCTCTTCGTACCATTTTTTTTACAACTTTTTAGCGCATTTGTGTAAGTTTCCTTACGCGTTTGTGTTTCATCTTTGTTGCGTAGTAACAATACCGTTACACACAAACAAATCGTTATGGAAAAATCTATGAAAATTAGTTTTGCCTCAATTGTAATAGCAGGAACACTTTTGGTAAGTTGTTCGTCATCAGCAGATAAAGTTGAGGCAGCAGAAGAAAATGTGGTTGAGTCCAACCAAGAATTAACAGCAGAAAAAGAAACTTATAAAAAAGAGATGGAAGCGTATAGAAAAATTTCGGATGAAAAAATCGCGTCGAACGAAAAAAACATAGCAGCGTTCAAATTGAGAATCAAAGATCAAAAAGCTACTGCTAAAGCGGAATACGAAGAGAAAATCGATGCGTTGTACAAACAAAATTCGGACATGAAAATGAAATTAGACGATTTCAAATTCGATAACCGAACGAAGTGGGAATCGTTCAAATCTGAATTCAATAAAGACATGAGTGAATTGGGTACTGACATCAAAGATTTTACCGTGAAAGATGAGAAAAAGGACTAATGTTTTTGGTCTGTTGTTGTATACAACAGCAATCATTTTGGTCATTGTCTGGGCGGTAAATTATTTCTTTTACAACGCAGGAGATATTATCCATATTTTACTCATCATCGCTATTATAGCAGTGTTGCTCCGCGTTATTCGTGGCGATGTATTCTGATGTAACACCTTAAATTTAATTATCATGATAACAAACAAACAATTACTTGGTGCTATTTTGTGCTTGACCATCGGGACAATTACAGCACAAGACAAAGCAGCTGACAAACGCGATCAGTTGGTCTTCGGAATAAAAGCAGGAATGAATGTGTCAAATGTTTGGGACGAACAAGGTTCAGATTTTGTTGCTGATCCTAAATTAGTTGCTGTTGGTGGCGTTTTCTTAGCAGTGCCAATTGGAAAATACTTTGGTGTGCAACCAGAAGTGTTGTTTTCGCAGAAAGGTTTCAAAGGTGAAGGTTCATTATTGGGTTTCCCTTACTCGTTCACCCGAACAACTTCGTACATTGATGTGCCTTTGCTTTTTCAATTCAAACCAATTCCGTATTTCACTTTGCTTGCTGGTCCTCAGTTTTCTTACTTGTTGAAAGAGAAAAATGTCTACACCTTTGCTTCGAATAGTTCGGAACAAGAAGAAGCTTTTGCAAATGAAGATGTGCGGAATAACATTCTTGGATTTACCGTCGGAGCTGATGTGACAGTGAAAGCATTTGTTGTTTCTGCACGTGCTGGTTGGGATTTTCAAAACAACAATAAAAACGGTGTTTCAACGACACCTCGTTACAAAAATCAATTGCTACAATTGACCATCGGATTTAGAATCTAAAACCTATCATCAATCATCAAAAAAGGCTGATTCATAAAATGATTCAGCCTTTTTTGCATTATACTAACCAACTAACTAACTCTTCTTCTTCTTCTCGAAAATACTATCCGCCAAACCTGTATTGACTTTGTAATTACTCAAGGTAATAGTTACTGTTCCCGTTTTACGTTGACGGTCTTTGGCTTTCTTTTTATCGCTCGCTGTTTTGTTGATGTCCGCCGCGACGCTTTTTGGAATCTTGAATTTCTTCACATCGATTTCGAATTTCATTACGCTTGGCAAACCTTTACTCATTTGGTCGCCATACGTATAATCGACTTTCACTGTTCCGTTGCTCTGCGTCGTAATTTGCGAACGCATCATGACCATGTTCACTTCGTCCACCCAAATCTTCGCTAAGATAATGTCACCCGAACCTTCGTTGGGAATAATGTTGATCAAGCGCGTTTTGACTCCGTTAACAACTAAATTTTCGCCAAAAACAGCAGTATAACTTGACTTGTTCGCAATGAAATCGTTCAACTCTGTAAAACCTTGTTTTGGCACAATGACAATACCTTTCGATTCAATTTTGAATTTGTCCTTTTGCTTGAAGTAAATCTTCACGTTCGAAGGCATGATGTTGATCATCGGAATGTCAGCTGAAATGTGCGCATTGACCGTATAATCTTTGACAGCATTGAATTTCGCAGTTAATTTCGAAAGTACATCGGAGGCTGTTTGCCCGAAAACGATTGTTGAGCTGAGTAAAAACGCAGCAATGATTGAATTTCTCATTAGGATGTGATGTCTTTTTTATTGAATTTATACAAGGTAATGCCAATTAAAACGAAAATGTGAACCAGCAACACAACAATGGATTGGATGATGGAATCGTAAGGGACAGGTTGTTCAAAGAAACTACGCCACGAAGCCATGTGGGTGGTGAATAAATAGGGTTTGATGTTGTCAAAAACGGTTACATCCAAACTCCCAATGATGGTGAAAAGAATTATAATGGCCATCGTTGAAACAATTGGTCCGATGGAGTTTTCAGCAAATGCAGAAAGACAGATGGAAAGTGTTGCAACAGTCAACAAGGACAAAAAAGCAACACAAAATCCCAAACCAAAGCGCCACAAAATATCTGCTTCCGGAAGAATGACCAAACCATCACTGTTCAAAACAATCAAATCTCCTGCTCCAAATACTAAGTGCGAAACGACTAATGATAAAAATCCGAGCCACATAGTCAATAACAAGGTGTACAAAGCGCCCGCAATGAATTTCGAAAGCACAATTTGCGTGCGAGAAATCGGTTTTGTCGCCAACATCCGAATGGTTCCCATTGCAGCTTCCCCAGCGATTAAATCACCAGTAACCAATGCAACAAGCAAGGGGATATGCACCACCAGCATTTGTAAGATGATGAAAGCAATCAAGTTACCATTGACCAACTTTCCATTGAACGACAATGTTTGTTCGAAGCTTGCAGTAACAAATGAAACGATCGATTCGCCGTCCGCTTTCATGGCAAAAATGATGATGCCAATTAACAAGGTTAAGGCACCAAATCCCAAGTAACTTCTTGGCTTTGAAACGATTTTTATAAATTCGTTATAGGTGTTTTTGAGCAACATTATGCTTGAATTGTTTTGATGAAATAATCTTCTAATTTTCGTTTCGGTTCGATAGCGTGAATGGCACAACCGCTTGCTACTAATGATCTGGTCAATTCGGGAACACGTTGTTTTGATAAGGTTACTTCCAGTTCATTCGGCCCCGATTGAATTACATGCACATCGTTCATCGATTCAGCTACCAATTTGAGCGCCGATTCCGCTTCATCGATTTCAATCCGCACAACCGTTTCGTCGCTATTCAACAAAGCCGCAACTTCTCCTTCGACAATCGATCGCCCTTGATTGATGATAACCATTCTATTCGCGATTAACTCAATCTCCGATAATTGATGCGACGACAATAAAATCGTTTTGTTTTGTTCGTTTTTCAACCGCAAAATCAAATTCCGAATTTCAATGATTCCTTGCGGGTCAAGTCCCGTAGTTGGTTCATCTAAAATGATGAGGTCGGGCTTGTGTAACAAGGTTTGCGCAATACCCAATCGTTGTTTCATTCCGTGCGAAAATCCTTTGACCTTGTGTTTTGCTCGGTTGCCCAATCCAACAAAATCGAGCATTTCAGCGATTTCCTTGCTACTTACTTGCGCTCCAGAAATGCGTGCGAAAATTTCCAAGTTTTTTTGCGCGGACAAGTACTTGTAAAAATCCGGTTTTTCAATAATGCTTCCGATATTCCGTAAGATGCTTGAACGATCTTGCTCCAGTGTTTTTCCAAAAAGTTTGATCGATCCACGATCGGGTTGAATCAAGGAAAGCAAGCAGCGAATGGTTGTACTTTTTCCTGCACCGTTTGGACCTAAAAATCCGAAAACATCGCCTTTGTTGACAGTGAAAGAAACATCTTTTACCGCCTCAAATGTCCTGAAATTTTTCGCCAAGTGGCTGACCTCAATGATGGTGTTATTTTCCATAAAATATAAACAGCTAATAAACTGATTTGTTCGCTAATTTAGCGATAAATAGCAAAGAAGAAATAATGAGTGAAAAACGTAATAGGCAGATTCAACTGATAAATGCAATTTCTTGGTTAAACATCATATTAGGTGACTTGAACCCAAATCGTTTTCTAGGTCTGTCATTTAATTTTTGTTGTACAAACATAATAAATTCATCTGTTATCGT
>JAGOAZ010000006.1 GCA_017983675.1 Fluviicola sp. | reverse complement strand
AATTGTTAAATGAACTTGGAACAGGAGCTACGTTTCGTGAATTATCTACTAAAGCGTTGGCATCAGTTAACATACCTATACCACCCCTCCGAGAACAACAACAAATCGTTGCTCTTTTGGATGAAGCCTTTGAAGCGATAGACCAAGCCAAAGCGAACATTGAAAAGAACATCCAAAATGCAAAGGAGTTGTTTCAATCAAAATTGATTGAAATTTTCACAACAAATGATAAAGGTTGGGAACACAAAAGATTTCAAGATATTGCAATTGAATTTGGTAGAGGAAAATCTAAACATAGACCCAGAAATGATGCAAAGTTATTCGGTGGAGATTATCCTTTTGTTCAAACAGGAGATGTACGAAATGTAGAAAAATTTATCACAAAATTTTCTCAAACTTACAATGAAGTTGGGTTGGCTCAAAGCAAATTATGGCCAAAAGGAACAATTTGTATAACCATTGCGGCAAATATTGCAGAAACTGCAATTCTTGATATTGAAGCGTGTTTTCCAGATAGTATTATTGGATTAATTGTTGACGATAGTAAGGCAAATAGAGATTATTGTTTCTATGCTTTACAATATTTAAAATCTGAGTTACAGGCTAAAGGAAAAGGTAGCGCTCAAGACAATATAAATTTAGGAACTTTTCAAACTCAATTTTTTCCTTTCCCTGAGATTTACACACAGGAAAAAATGGTGAAAATTCTCGATGATCTAAAAGATAAATGTATTCTTATCGAAGATGGTTATAAAATGAAATTGGAAAATTTGGATGACCTAAAAAAATCAATATTGCAAAAAGCATTCGCTGGAGAACTTAAACTTGAAAAAGTAAATGTAGCATGAATCAAGTTATTGACATACCACAAGAAGCTCCGTTCACCAATTGTAAACTTGGTAGAGAACCTTACGCAAAAGTATTGACTGATATTGTTCGGACCAATGGTGATGGTTTCGTGTTAGCAATTGATAATAAATGGGGAGCTGGTAAAACAACGTTTGTTTCAATGTGGTCTCAAATGTTGCAAAATGAAGAGTTTCAAACACTTTATTTCAACGCTTGGGAAAATGATTTTGAAAACAACCCTTTTGTTGCCATTACTGCTGAGTTAAAAGAATTATTAAAAAATGATTCGTCTGAAACTTTCAAAGAGGTTATAAAAAAAGGAAGTAAAATTTCAAAGGCTATTATTCCATCTGTAATGAAACAAATAATCAAAAGATATGCAGGAGAAGAAATTGCTGATATCATGAATGATTATAGTAAAGGGGTTTTGGAAGCTTTTCAAGAGGATATTGATGCTTATGTCGATAGAAAGAAAAATATTAAAGAATTTCACAATGATCTCGAAGCTTATATAAAACAGAATTCTAACGGTAAACCAATTGTTTTTATCATTGATGAATTGGACCGATGCAGACCAGATTATGCCGTATCTGTATTAGAGAATGTAAAACATCTGTTCTCAGTTAAGGGAATTGTATTTGTGCTCTCTATTGATAAAGAACAATTAGGTCATGCAATTTGTGGTGCTTATGGTAGTGATAAAATAGATTCAAATGAGTATTTGAGAAGGTTCATTGATATAGAGTATTCGCTTCCTGAACCAGAAATTAAAAATTATATTTTTTATTTGATGGAGTCGTGTAAGTTGAATGATTTTTTCAATATTGAAGAAAGAAAAAACAATCATGAACTGAAAAGAGACACTTCATATTTTATTGAATTCTCAACATTTCTCATTGAACTCAAAAAACCAACACTTCGCCAACAACAGAAAATTTTCCAACATGTCGGAATTGTTCTTCGAAGTTTTTCAAGTAGGAATTTTATTATCCCTGAGTTACTTGTTTTTCTAATTTACATCAAATTTTTTTATAAAAATATTTATACAGAAATACGAAGACGTGAACTTACTCATCAACAACTTTTGGATCGATGTGCTGAAGTATTAAATGGGGTATTGATTCAACAAAGCAGTAATAAATTTCGTGTTGTAATTGAATCTATGATGTTACTATATTACAACGAATATATCGAACACAAAGAACGATTATCATTTAATTCAAATACAATTAACAATTCCAACTTTATAATTAAATCAAATTTTGATAATTCAGAAAATCAAGAATATTTTAAAAAAAGTATTGATCAAGAATTAAATGATTTTCGCAGAAGCAGAATTTCAATTGATTACCTTTTAAATAAAATTGATCTACTAGACCCTTTACAAGAATTATTACAATGAACGAAGCGCAAACAGAATTTGAATACATCGACCCCGCTTTGAGAGAAGCTGGTTGGGGTGTTGTGGAAGGAAGTAAAGTCCGTAAGCAATTTCCTATATCACAAGGTCGTTTGTTGGGTCAAGGTAGAAAAACTGCTCCGCTCAAGGCAGATTACGTGTTGGAATACAACAACAGACGTTTGGCAGTTATTGAAGCCAAATCAAGAGATAGTTACTATACAGAAGGCGTTGGACAGGCTAAAGATTATGCAGAACGTTTAAACATTCGCTATACGTTTGCCACAAATGGTCTCCAAATCTATCAAATGGATATGGAGCATGCACAAGAAGGAGATGTTGATAATTTCCCGTCTCCAGAAGAGTTGTGGAACATGTGTTTTCCGCCTGCACAAACTGAAAAGGAAGCAGCAATCATTGATTGGAAAAAGAAGATGGACGATGTTCCTTTCCAACTCTTCAAAGGGAAATACGGTCCTCGCTATTATCAGTACAACGCCATCATGAAAGTGTTGGATGGTATTGCTGAAGGCAAAGATAGATTGTTGCTTACCATGGCAACAGGAACAGGTAAAACAGCTACAGCATTTCATATTTGTTGGAAATTATTCCATGCTAAGTGGAACTTGCAAAGAGATGGGAAACGTAGTCCACGTATTTTGTTTTTAGCAGATAGAAATTTATTAGCCAATCAAGCTTTTAATGCATTCGGTGATTTTGAAGACGATGCGTTAGTGCGTATCAAGCCTTCTGACATTAAGAAAAAGGGGAAAGTACCAACAAACGGTAGCATCTTCTTTACCATTTTTCAAACCTTCATGACAAATGCGAATGTCGATAAGAACAATGACCAATCAGAAACCTTTTCTTTAGCAGCAGAGCCTAAAGAAGAATATGGAACAATCCAATTCAATTTTGGCCAATATCCGTCAGATTTCTTCGATCTAATTATCATTGATGAATGTCACAGAGGAGGAGCCAAAGATGAAAGTTCTTGGAGAGCCATTTTGGATTATTTTTCACCAGCAGTTCAATTGGGTCTTACTGCCACTCCAAAACGTGATGTCAATGGCGATACGTATGATTATTTTGGAAAACCTGTTTATACCTATTCGTTAAAAGCGGGTATCAATGATGGATTTTTAACTCCGTTCAAAATGGTTGAAATCAAGACGACCATTGATGAATATGAATTCACGCAAGGTGATATGGTGGAGGAAGGCGAAGTAGAGTACGAAAGAAAATATACAGAAGCTGATTTTAACAGAATCATCCAAATCAAAGAACGTGAAGAGTACCGTGTGAAATTATTCATGGATACAATTAACCAGAATCAAAAGACCTTGGTTTTTTGCGCCACTCAAATACATGCAGCGGCAGTTCGGGATTTAATCAACCAATATGCAACAAGCAAAAATGCAACGTATTGTGTGCGTGTAACTGCTGATGACGGTGCAATGGGAGAACAATTCTTAGCAGATTTTCAAGATAATGAAAAGAACATCCCAACTGTCCTGACGACTTCTCAAAAACTTTCAACTGGCGTTGATGCTCCAGAAATTCGAAACATTGTGTTGCTCAGACCTGTAAATAGTATGGTCGAGTTCAAACAAATTGTGGGAAGAGGAACTCGGCTTTTTGACGGAAAAGATTATTTCACGGTGTACGACTTTGTCAATGCGCATCATCACTTCAAAGACCCTGAATGGGACGGAGAACCGTTGGACCCAGAACCGACTGTACCAAGAAAAGCTAAAAAACCTTGTCCGCATTGTAGCGAACGTCCATGTGTTTGTGAACAATCAGTTCCAGAAACGTGTTCAGCTTGTGGCAATAGCCCTTGTATATGTGACAATCCTCCTCGGAAAATGGTCAAAATTAAATTGGCAGATAATGTAGTTCGAGAATTTGACAGCATGCGCAAGACAAGTTTTTGGAGTCCTGAAGGAAAACCAATTTCAGCAGAAGAATTTATTCAAAAACTTTTTGGTGATTTACCATCTTTCTTTAATTCTGAAGAAGAATTACGGAAGATTTGGATCATCCCAAGTACTCGAAAACGTCTCCTTGAAGAGTTGAGTGAAAAAGGCTATTCAAACGAACAATTAGAAGACCTCCGAAAGATAGTTCACGGAGAGGATTCTGATTTATTTGATATATTGTCCTACGTTGCATACCATAGAGATATTGTTCCTCGTTTGGAACGTGCCGAACGAGCTAAAATAAAACTGGACAGTTACAATCCATCACAGCAGGAGTTCCTCAATTTTGTTTTGGAGCAATATGTTCGTGTTGGAGTGAACGAACTGGATGATGAAAAACTTCCAGACTTATTAGAATTAAAGTATAACGCAATTGCAGATGCGAAAAAAGCATTAGGTGATATTCCAAGTATTCGAAATGCTTTCATTGGTTTTCAAGCGTATTTGTATGAACAAAGGGTAGGGTAACCTACATTGTTTTAGAATCTGAAACGATTAGTAAATAAAAAAGGTGCTTTTTGGAGCACCTTTTGTTGTTTTAATAAGTATTGTTATTATCCTTGACCCAAACGTTTCATGTGTCTGAAATGCGAAGCCAAAGCAGCGCGTGTTGTTTTGTACGATCTATATTTAACACCAAAATCCGCACAGGTTTTTTCAACTATTTTCTGCAAAGCAGGATAATGAACGTGAGAGATGTTTGGAAATAAATGGTGTTCTACTTGGAAATTCAATCCACCTAATAACCAACTCACCACTTTGTTTTTTACTGCAAAATCGGAAGTGGTAGCTAATTGATGCACTGCCCATTCGTTTTCAATAAAGTTTTCTTCGTTTGGTGCATGTTCAAATTCAACATTTTCAACAACGTGCGCTAATTGAAAGACAAGTGCAAGCGTAATTCCTAATAAGAAATGCATCACAACAAATCCAATGATTCCGCCAGCAACACCCCAAACAAGCATAGGAATGACAAGGTACAATCCGAAATAGATTGTTTTAGTTGTCCAGAACATCAATTTGTCTTTCGTTGTCATTTTCGCTACCTCAACGTTGAAGCGTTCTTTTCCAAAAATATCACCAAAATCTTTGATCACAATCCAGAAAAAAGAAGACAAGGCATACAAGAATGGCATGTAAATGTGTTGGAAACGATGTGCTTTGAAACGAGGTTGTGTTTCACTCATGCGTAAAAGCGGTGTTTTAGCAATATCATCATCGATACCATCTACATTGGTGTACGTATGGTGAACAACATTGTGTTTTTGACGCCACATAAACGCATCTGTTCCAAGCGCATTCATCGATAAACCGAAAAAGTAATTCAGTTCTTTTTTAGCTGAAAAAGCATCGTGACACGCATCGTGCATCACGTTGAATCCTATTAATGATTGAAGGAATCCGATGAAAGCTGCTAAAAGCAATCCCAAATACCAAGGCATTCCTACCAAGATAACTGTTAGGTAAGCTGCGAAATATACAGATATTAAAATTGCTGTTTTCCAGTATAATTGAGCGTTACCAGATGATTTGATTCCTTTTTCATCAAAATATTGTTTGGCTGATTTCCGCAATGTTGCGAAAAATTCACCTTGGGGACGAGAGAATTGTACTGTTGCCAAAATTTCAAAATTTATTAGACAAATTTAGTCGTTTTTTGCAAGAAAAAATGTTAAATCGAGTAAGCTGTTTACATTAAACTGTTAACAAGTAGCTTTTCTTCCCAGTTTCAAAGGATTTCTCGCACAAACACATTCGTTTTTTATTTTTCTTGTTTATCTTTGAAACGCAATAGGATGATTTCTCTCCGTAAAAACGAGGAAAGGATGCATACTCTCCGTGATGAGTTGTTGAAAAACAAAAAAATATGAATACAAAAAACAAGTTGACCTCGCAGGAATTAATTGAGTTAGAAAATCAGCACGGAGCTCATAACTATCACCCACTTCCAGTTGTTTTAGCAAAAGGAGAAGGTGTGTTTGTATGGGATGTAGAAGGAAAAAAATACTTCGATTTCTTGTCTGCTTATTCGGCTGTAAATCAAGGGCATTGCCATCCGAAAATCATCAATGCGTTAACAGAACAAGCGCAAACTTTGACGTTAACTTCTCGTGCGTTTTACAACGACACACTTGGTGTTTACGAACAATTTGTTACTGAATACTTCGGTTTCGATAAAGTGTTACCAATGAATACGGGCGCAGAAGCAGTTGAAACAGCAATTAAAATTGCGCGTAAATGGGGTTATGAAAAGAAACAAGTTGCAGAAAACCAAGCGCAGATCATCGTTTGTGAACAAAATTTCCATGGTAGAACAACAACGATTGTTTCATTTTCATCTGATCCAGATGCTGCAACAAACTTCGGACCATTTACACCAGGTTTCATTCGTGTTCCTTACAATGATGTTGCAGCTTTAGAACAAGCATTGCAACAACCAAATGTGATTGGTTTCTTAGTAGAGCCAATTCAAGGTGAAGCGGGTGTTTTTGTACCTGCCGAAGATTACATACAACAAGCGCGTGCGCTTTGTACGAAATACAACGCTTTATTCATTGCGGATGAGGTACAAACAGGAATCGCTCGAACAGGAAGTTTATTAGCTGTTTGTGGAAACTGTACCTGTGAAAATAAATGTGAACAACAAGCAACTTATAGCCGACCAGATATTTTAATCTTAGGAAAAGCATTGTCAGGTGGCGTTTATCCAGTTTCAGCTGTTTTGGCGGATAATGAAATCATGAACGTGATTCATCCTGGACAACATGGTTCTACTTTTGGTGGAAATCCTTTAGCTGCAAAAGTTGCTGTCGCAGCACTAGAAGTGGTAAGCGAAGAAAATTTGGCACAAAATGCACGTCGTCTTGGTCAATTATTCCGCGCTGAAATGAACCGCATTATTGCTAACTCAGATTTAATCGTTTCCGTAAGAGGAAAAGGATTGTTGAATGCTATCATTGTCAACGATAGTTCGGAAAGTCAAACGGCATGGAACTTGTGCGTTGCGATGAAAGACAATGGTTTGTTAGCAAAACCAACTCATGGAAATATCATTCGTTTTGCGCCGCCATTAGTTATTACGGAAGCGCAATTAATGGATTGTGTGGCAATTATTGAGAAAACTATCAACGAATTTGTACTTTAATCGGTATAAAAAAGCGTTTACTAATTTATAATCTAAAACAAAAAACACTTGGCAACAAAAATCAAATTTGGAACAGATGGTTGGAGAGCAATCATTGCAGAGGAATTTACCGTTGAGAATGTAGCACGTGTTGCTTATTCAACTGCTCAATGGTTGAAAGCTTCTAATTGGACAAAGCAAGTTGCGTTGGGACACGATTGTCGTTTTGCAGGTGAATTATTCGCAGAAACGGTAGCAAAAGTGTTGTTACACGAAGGAATTCCTGTGAAAATGTCAAAAGGATTTGTGTCAACACCAATGATTTCGCTAGCTGCAAACCACTTAGATTGTGGATTAGGAATCATTTTAACGGCAAGTCACAATCCGCCATCATACAATGGTTTCAAATTGAAAGCACATTATGGAGGTCCGTTGACACCAGAAAAAGTACAAGAAATTGAAGACGAGATTCCAGATTCACTTCCTTTTGATTACACGAAAGTTGATTTAGCAGCTTTCGAAGAAGCGGGTCTATTGTCAATTGTTGACTTCGAAACGATGTACGTGCAGCATATCGAGAAGAATTTTGACTTGGAAGCGATTCGTAATTCGGGATTGAACTTAGTATATGATGCCATGTACGGAGCAGGTCAGAATGTGATTCGTCGTATTTTGCCAAACGTTCATTTATTGCATTGCGAACACAATCCGTCGTTCTATGGGCAAGCACCCGAACCAATTCAAAAGAATTTACAAGCCTTAGAAACATATATCAAATCGGTTGGAAATGTTCATTGTGCCTTGGCAACAGATGGCGATGCAGATCGTATCGGTTTGTACAATGGAAAAGGCGAGTTCGTCGATTCGCACCACATCATTTTGTTGTTGATTCACTATTTAGTGAAATACAAACAATTAGATGGAAAAGTCGTTACTGCTTTCAGTACGACGCCGCGTGTTGGAAAAATGTCAGAACACTATGGATTAACGAATCAAATCGTTAAAATCGGTTTCAAATACATCGCAGGAATCATGATCGATGAAGATGTATTACTTGGTGGAGAAGAATCTGGAGGAATCGCTGTGAAAGGTCATATTCCAGAAAGAGACGGAATTTGGATGGGATTAATCATCTGGGAATTCATGGCGAAATCAGGGAAAACATTGGATCAATTAATAGATGAGGTGTATGCCATTGTAGGGCCATTCAAATACGAACGCAACGATTTACACATTACTGAAGAGATGAAGCAACAGATTGTTGCTAAATGCCAAAATAATGAATACACTTCGTTTGGTAAATACCAAGTGAAAACTGTTGGCACTATTGATGGATGGAAGTTCTTCTTTGATGATGATCGTTGGATGATGATCAGAGCATCTGGAACCGAACCTGTTTTGAGAACGTATGCTGAAGCTCCAACTCTAGAAGAAGTAAGAGAAATCTTAAAAGCAACTGAGGAGACAATTTGTCACTAAAACTAAATTTTTAAGAAAGAGAGACTTAGGTCTCTTTTTTTTACCTTTAAGAAAAAATAAAATGGCTGGCTCTAGTTTTGGAACAATTTTTCGTTTATCATCGTTTGGTGAATCACACGGAATAGCAATAGGTGGTGTCATTGACGGCGTTCCTGGTGGATTTGATATTGATGTTGATGCAATTCAGCAAGAATTAAATCGTAGAAGACCAGGTCAATCTGCCATAGTGACACAACGAAAAGAACTTGATGAATTAGTCATTCTATCCGGCATTTTTGAAGGTAAAACTACAGGTGCGCCCATTGGTTTTCATGTATTGAACAAGGACCAACAGCCAAAAGATTACGATAATATTGCAGGCGTTTTTCGACCATCACATGCCGATTTTACCTATGCACAAAAATACGGACACCGAGATTACCGTGGTGGTGGACGATCAAGTGCGCGTGAAACAATCGCTCGTGTTGTAGCGGGAGCAATAGCCAAACAAATTCTTGCCCACGAACGCATCACCATTGACGCTTTTGTCGATCAGGTTGGTAGTTTGAAATGGACAGGAGAATGGACCAATGAATTGAGAACAATTAAAGAAGCAAACGCTGTTCGCGTTCCATCAATTGAAATGGCGGAACAAATGGAAGCATTGATTCAATCTGTTCGGAAAGATGGCGATACCATTGGTGGCTGTGTGCGCTGTGTCATCAATAATGTACCAGTTGGATTGGGAGAACCTGTTTTTCATAAGTTACATGCAGAATTAGGAAAAGCGATGTTATCGATCAATGCAGTGAAAGGCTTTTCAATTGGTTCAGGATTTGAAAGTATGGCGATGCTTGGATCGGAACACAACGATCAGTTTTTAGCTGATGGCACAACTGCGACGAATAACTCTGGCGGAGTTCAAGGAGGAATTTCCAATGGAATGCCCATCGATTTCAGAGTGGCATTTAAACCTGTTGCAACGATTTTAAAAGAGCAAGCAACAATCGATAAAGATTACAATGCCGTTCAATTAACAATGGAAGGAAGACACGATCCGTGTGTTGTTCCAAGAGCAGTGGTTATCGTGGAATCGATGGCTGCAATGGTTATTTTAGACTTTTTAATGTTGGATAAAGCGAAAATGCTTCATTGATCTATCTGCCTAAATTTCCTAGTAAATACGATTGTTTTAATGCAGCTTTGTTTGTTTTTGCAAGCGATTCAATGTATTTAGCTTGAGCACTCAAATAACTCATTTCACGTGAATTAATCAAGAACAACGAACTTTCACCGATTTCAAACAACTCTCTTTCAGCCGCTGATAGGGTTTGATAGTTTGAAGCAATTTCCTGACTCACATCCGTTTGGTTATAAAACGTACTCCATTCATTCAAATTCACCGACAATTTCGTTGCGATTTCTCGTTCTTTGTTCGTTCGTTCCAACTCCGTATTTTCAATTTTTAAGCCAGATATTGCTAATCCAGCGCGTTCTTTGCGCAAAAACAAGGGCATGGAAAAGCTTGCTCCCCACTTATAGTTCAGATAGGAATAGTTCATGCTAATTAAATTATCCGGAGTTTGCAATAAATTGTAATTGAAGTTCAATTGAGGTTTTAACTGATCTCTTTTCCAACGCTGTTCCACTGTTAAATCAGCAATTTTGTTGGTGTAACTCAATACGATCGGATGCGCATCTAATGAATCACGCAGTTGTACGGTTGGTTTCATTTCGATTAGTGCAACCGGCAAAATATTATCTTCTAAATTCAACGGAATCATTCCTTTTTCCCACAAAAACAATTCGACATTGCGCAAGGCATTTTTTGTTGCTAACTGTCGTTCCAATAGGTCGTTTTTACGCAATAAATAATTCGCATTTGCTTCCACACTGTCCAATGCAGCGCGTTCTCCCACTTCTACATTGCTTTTTATTTGACTCAAGCGTTCAGCTGCAAGCGTTATTCCTTCTTCTGCTAATTGCAAAAGTGCAGTGTTTTTTTGCCAGTCGATGAATGCTTGACCAGCTTGAAACAGTAATTCGTTCAGGTCCAATTGTTGTTGGATTGCTGATTGATTGAATGCTATTTCCGCACGTTTTAATATTGTTCTATTTTCATCGGTAAACAAGCCTTGTCCTAGCGGAAGCTCAAGTCCCAAATAGGTTAGTCCGTTTTCAGGAACACGATTTTCTGGATTTAAATAAGCGCCAGAATTAAAATCGCCCATTGCTTTGAAATTCACACCAAAACGTGTAGGAATTTTCACACCAGATGACAAGGTGCTGTAATACGTTTTTCCGTCGTAGTACTTTTGGTCGATTGCTGCAAATGCTTTCGGATCAAACGCTCCTTTCGCTAATTGAATAACACGCTGACTCATCTCCACATTGTTTTGAGTAACGACTGCAATGGGATGATTTTCTTTTACGTGTGTTAAAAAATCAGTCAAATTCAATCGTGAAATCACTAACGAATCTTGCGCAAAAACAGTTGAGATACTACAGCTTAAAAAAAATATCAATTGTTTCATTTCGCTTTCGATTTAACATTTGTTTTAGGTGTGTAATAATTAGGCGGGAAACCATTGATTTTTCGCCACAGTTCGTACCAAATTGGCACATCGTTCAACAAGGTCATTGATTTTACAGCAACGCCCATCTTGAGCAATTTCGGCCATTTATGGTCCTTTTTATCTGGCGCAACCAAAACTCGGTATTTCCCTTCTGCGTTGATGCTGTTATCGATTGCCACGACCGTTCCACCGTAAGTTCCGTAACTGACATTTGGCCAACCTGAGAACACAATTGCTGGCCATCCATCAAATTGAATACGGGTTCTGTTTCCCAAGTGAATCAACGGTAAATCAATTGGTTCAACAAAAATTTCAACGCCAAAGTCAGACATAACAGGAACAATACTCACCAATGGACTTCCTTCTTTTACGGTTTCGCCAACACCATTTTTCAATGCTTGAGAAACGTAGCCACTTTGTGGAGCAGTCACGTAATAAAATCCAGAGCGAATCGTGTAATTCGAAATTTGATTTTGAATCTTGGTTACATTCGCTTCGGTGTCGTACAAACTGGATAGTGTAGTCGCTTTTTCTGCTTCACTTTTCGCAATTTTATCGCGGTAGTCAGCATCAATCGAGCGTAATTCATTGATAGCGTTCAATAAATCATTACGAGTCGTCAATAATTTGTTTTCAAAACTCACTTCTTTTGCTTCGTATTCTTGTACTTTGAAGCGCTTGTTCTCTAATTCAGTCGTTGACTTCAAGCCACGTTTGTTCAACTCTTCGGTACGCTCGTATTGTTTTACAGCGATTTCTAATTGTTTCGAATTGGCTTTGTAGTCCATCGAGTCCGAAACGATTTTAAAACGTAGTTGCTTGATTTTGTTTTCTGCTTGTTGCAGTTTCACAATACGCGCATCAATCAAGGCATCAATTTGGTTGTCCAATGATTTTACTTTTTGCATGTACGAAGCCACGCTGTTTTCTTTCGCCACACGTTGACTTTCTGTTCGTTGAATCAAATTTGGATCAAAGTATTCCGACTTGATTTCAGAAAGGTACAAGATCGTATCTCCTTTTTCAATGAATTGCCCTTCACTCACGTACCATTTTTCAATTCGGCCACCGATTGTTGCGTGAATTGTTTGTGGACGATTGTTGGGACTAATTGCAGTTACTTTCCCAGGAGAACTAATTGTTTGTGTCCAAGGGAATAGGAGTAAAGCAATCATGACACCTGAAAAAATCAGTAGGAACTTAACTAATTTGTAAGAGTTCTTTTTCGACTGAATACTATTTACGGATTGAAATTCATCAAACTTTTTCATGGGATTACAATTGTTTTGTTAACCAATTTTGCGGAGCAGAAAAATCACCACATAGTATAATTGTTGCAGTAGGTAACATACCAGTGATTTTATCTACAGCCGTTGTTATTTCGTTTTCTTTTAAACTTGAACCAAGGAATGAAAGCACTAGTAATTCAGGTTTTCCAATAACCGCACGTGCAAGTAATAACAGTTCTTTTTCTCGGTCATTCAAGAAATAATTGCTTTTCGAAAGCAAGGTGTTGTAGCCTTCCACTTGCTCTTCCACTAAATGAGAAATATTGAGCAGTGCCAATACGTCGTTTAATGCTTCATTCGACAAATTTGTTCGACCCATCAACAAGTTTTCTTTGATCGTACCTTCGAATAAATGTGTTTGCTTCGAGAACCAACCAATTTTACAAAATGCCTGAGTTGCTCTTTCGTGCGTTGGAATTTCCATGTTCCACTTTGGAACAAATTGATTGGAAATACTTGGGTCAATGATGCATTTTAATTGCTGCAGTGTTTGTGCATTATTCGTTGATTGGATAAAAATACGTTCTCCTTTTTCAATGCGTAAAAGCGCTTTATGAACAGTAGTATCAATCAGCTCAATAGGGAAAGCCGTTGAAAAATCGAAATCATCGGTTAAGTTGACAACATCGTTCAACATTTGAATGTCGCGTACTTGTTCAATTTTTTCAAGCGAAGTAAATACGTCGTATAAAGTTTCTAAAAGTTGAATGATCTTTTCAAACGCACTTAAAATCAAGACGATCAACACCTCCGCTGCAACAAATTGTCCCAAATTCATTTGTTGGTCAATCACGAGATAACCACCAATTCCAAGCAACGAAGTCACAATGATTACTTTGAAAGCAATCATCCACGAAAATTGTTTCCACAATATTTTAAAGTGCTCTTCGCGACTGGATAAATATCCTTGCGTTAAGTCATCTAATTTTTTTAAATGATGGTTCCCAATTGGATTCAAGCGGAAACTCCAATCGGTTTTAGCGATTTCTTGCAACCAATAAGCTGTTTTGTATTTGTACTTCGATTCCACCAAACTCGTATTGAAACCTTTTTGAATAATCGGTTTGAACAAAAAGATGAGCGTGATGATCAAGCAAATACTGAAGAAAATGTAAAACGGATGATAAAACGATAACACGATGAGTGAAAACAGAATTTGTAAGATTGCTGCGGAAAAATCGAGTAACACTTTTGAAATTCCTTTTTGCAAATTGATGATGTCAAAAAAGCGGTTCATCAATTCCGATGGAATCATTTTATCCAATAATTTGCGGTCAAAACGTGGAAAACGAAATGCAAAGTCAAAAGCATAACGCACGTAAATTTTCTGTTGGATGTTTTCCGTAATACGCAATTGTAAGATTTGCAATACACCAGCCAACAGCACTCCAATGATGACCAAAACGATGGAAACAACCCAACTTGTGGTAATTTCGCCAGCTTGAATGTAATGAATAACCGATTGGATCCCCAAAGGCAAACTCAAACTAATTAATCCGCTGAAAATGGCATAGATGTATAAAAGCGAAACATCTGATTTATCGAGTTTCAATAGTGAAATCAAGCGATTCCAAGGTGAAATTATTTGTTGTTTCATTTGTTTACTAATAAAGATTGCACTAATTGTTTGTAAAATTCTGCTACGTTATCGTTCGTGTCTGAATGATTCGTTAGGCGTTGTAAATGATTCCCGAAAAAATGCTGTAAATGCGCACCTTCAATAATCGTTGTGATGAGCATGTTTGGAAATTGAAAATCCTTTTTCGTTGCAACAACCCACGAACTAAGTAAAGCGACCAATTTTTTGTAATTGTCAAACGCGCCAATTTGATTTTCGTCGTCTACTTTTTTTGTCAAAAACGATTTGATTCCCTCTTTCTCAATTAAGTTGCGCAGTTTTTCATACGAAAAGGAAAAGGCAAAAGCGGCTTTGTTTTCTTGCTGAATCAACAAATTCATCGCCGTGATTAATTTATCAAAATCAGTTGAAATAAAATGTGTTGCACGGTCAATTTCTACCATTTTCCAACCCCAATACCACGAATACAAATACAAAAGTAATTGGTGTTTGCTTTCGAAATAACGGTAAACCGATGCTTCAGTCGATTCTATTCGGATACTTAATTTCTTAAAAGTGAAATCTTCAATGCCGATTTCCTCCATTAATTCAATGCTCTCTTTGATGATTTTTATTCCCAAATCACTTCCTTGTGGATCTTTCAGATACGTCCCTTCCGGCTGTTTTAAAATAATTGAATCAATCATAATAGTATTACTATTTGTTTTGTGTGTATTACTATCAACAAAAGTAAAATTAAATTGTTTCCACAAATCATAAAAAAAATTAAAAAATGAATTTCGTCTTTTTGGATTATGCATAACTTTACCAAAAAGAAAAACATGTTACAACGCATTCAAACAATTTATTACTTGGTAGCAGCGCTTTTATTAGCCGTGCCTTTTATGAATATTCCACTATTTACGATTGGTTCTATCGACCGTACAATTTTTGGTCAGGACAAACAATCATCAACGGATTATATCTTATTGCTAGTGTTGCTTGTTGTTTTGTTCGCAATTATCTTTTCCTACAAAAACAGAGCGCGTCAAATTACGTTGTCGTGGTTTACAATCGTGTTAACTACGTTGGCATTGGTGTGGTTTTACATTGGCGCTATCACTAATAATGCACAACACGTATCCATTCAAATTGGTTTTTATTGCGTAGCGCTTTCCCTATTTTTCCAACGAATGGGCTTGAGAGGCGTTAAAAAGGACAAGAAACTAATCGATTCCATGGATCGTTTGCGTTAATTCGCCACAAGTTAAGCGGAAACGCTCGTTAATTTATTACTTTTGTCGGCGTTTCGACTGTTCGAGCGGATAAATCTTCCAATAAAATGAATTTTCTTTCTGTTGAAAATCTAACCAAATCGTTTGGTGACCGTATCATTTTTTCAGACATTACGTTTGGTATTGACCAAGGTGATAAAGTAGCGATCGTTGCGAAAAATGGAAACGGTAAAACGACTTTGTTGCGTTGTTTGATGAATTTGGAAGATACCGACAGCGGACGTGTTGTTTACCGAAACGATTTGCGTGTAGCGTTCATGCAACAAACAGAAACCTTGGACGAAACGCACACGATTTTAGAAGCCGTTTTTTCGCACGATTTACCCGAATTACAGATTGTAAAAAAATACAACCAAGCACTGCGCGAAGGAAACGAAGAAGCCATTCATGCTTGTTACGACGAGTTAACCGAATTGAACGCGTGGGACATGGAAGTGAAAGTCAACGCCATTCTTTCTGTGTTGAAATTGGACGACACCAGTTTATTGGTTGGAAGCTTATCGGGTGGACAGAAAAAACGTGTTGCCTTGGCGCAAGTTTTGGTAGCTGAAGCCGATTTCTTGATTTTAGATGAGCCGACGAATCACCTCGATTTGGACATGATCGAATGGTTGGAGGAATATTTATCGAAATCAAAATCAACGATTTTAATGGTGACTCACGACCGTTACTTCTTGGAAGTGGTGTGCGACACGATTTACGAATTAGAAGATCAAACGATTTACAAATACAAAGGAAATTTCTCGTATTACTTGGAGAAAAAAGCCGAACGTCAAGAGCAATTATCTTCAACGATTGACAAAGCGCGCAATACCTTCAAAAAAGAATTGGATTGGATTCGTCGTCAACCGAAAGCACGTGGAACGAAGCAAAAAGCGCGTGTTGATAATTTCCAAGAAGTCAAAAAAGTTGCCAGTCAACGCATTGACGAAGACGAAATAGATATTCCAGTAAAAATGGAGCGTTTGGGTTCCAAAATATTGGAATTACACAAAATTGGTAAGTCCTACGGAAGCAAAGTTATTCTCGATAATTTCACGTACAATTTTCAACGCAAAGAACGCCTCGGAATTGTTGGAAACAACGGAACAGGCAAATCGACGTTCTTGAACATTATTCAAAGCAGAGAAGAGGTCGACCGCGGAAAAGTGGTAACTGGTGAAACGGTTGTTTTCGGCTATTATTCACAAGAATTGATTCAGGTAGACGACGACAAAAAAGTCATTGACGTCATTCGCGATATTGCCGAATTTATTCCTTTGGAAAAAGGAAAACAATTGTCGGCTGCTCAGTTTTTGGAAAAGTTCTTGTTTCCGCGCCACATGCATTACAACTTCGTTCACAAATTAAGTGGGGGAGAAAAGCGTCGTTTGAAACTGATGACCGTGTTGATGGCCAATCCGAATTTCTTGATTTTGGATGAGCCAACCAACGATTTGGACATCTTCGTAATGAGTGTCTTGGAAGATTACCTCCGTACCTTCGAAGGTTGTTTGATTGTGGTATCCCACGACCGTTATTTCATGGACAAAATGGTCGATCACTTGTTCGTTTTCGAAGGACAAGGCGCAATCAAAGACATCATCGGAAATTACACCGAATTCAGAAAGCAGACTGCTGTTGATTACAAGAAAGAAAAAGCAGCGGAAAAAGATCCAACACCCGTAAAAGAAGTGAAGGTCACGCAATTGAGCAACACCGCGACCCAAGAAAAACGCAAGTTGTCGTTCAAAGAAAAATCCGAATTTGATCAATTGGAAAAAGATTTGGAAGCTTTGGAAACAGCGAAAGAGGCGCAAACAGCAGTACTTTCAGATGGCAGTGCAACGAACGACCAAATCATGGAAGCAGGTAACAAACTTGCGGAAATTGTTGCTGCTATTGACAGCAAAACAGAACGTTGGTTGGAGTTGGCGGAGTTTGTTTAGTGAATAGATGAAACTGCTTTTCTTCATCGTTTTATGTTTGTTCAGTTTTTTGTCGTTTGGACAAACGAGCTCTTTCGTTGGTTCGTATAAACACACCACTTGGCATGGCGGAGGATTTGCTGGCGGACCAGATGGTTCGTGTTACGTGACGCCACCAACTTATTCGGTAACTGATGAAATAATCATCGAAGCGAGTGGGAGAGTGGTCAAACTTTCCGACACCACTTTTTATTCGGGAACAATTCACAGCATCTTTGATTTTTCGTGTGATACACTTTTCATCGGTCGTGTGACCATTACAAATGACACGCTCGTTGCTACCTACACGGAAAAATCCTTGTGTGATTCCGACACCATTTATTCAATGAAACAAGCACGCAAATTTGCGTATTTAGCGCAACCATTTACGGAAACATATTACTGGATAAAAGAAAGTGATAACCTTGGTTTGATGTTTGAAAACGAAAGCTACACCAAAAAACAATAAAGCAACAGTTCATTCCTTTTCCAGTGAAACGGCTATTTCACACCTTTTTTTACTTTTTTTCAGCATCCTCGTACACTTTTCAATATTTTCCTTATATTTGAATCACTACAAATTATTGCGCCCTCGGTTTAACCACTAACAGCAGCAATTTTTTATTTCACACACCCGATACAAGCTGAACGTCTTGCGTTTTGTTGTGCGCTTTTTTTTGCGTTGGGGGATGTAGTAGGAAGGAAAGAAAGAAAGAATGAAAAGAAAATACTACTAATAATGAAACGCATGCAATTAACACGGTTTATTAACGCTTATTTGAAAGCTAATTGTTTGAAATTGGATTTGGTATTGAATTTCGGTGAGTTAAGAAATGAAAAATACAATTAAAATAGTCGCAATGCGTAAATAAATTATTTACGAGGTATTTTAAAAGACGACACAACAATGACAAGAGAGCAACAGAAAGAACTTATTGATATTAAAAATCAAATCGCCAATAATTTTTCAAAATCAGACTGGCTAGACTTGGGCTACACTTTAGAAGCCTATGAATTAATTGAAGGACATTCAAGATTATTAAGAAGTTTAAGCTTTGGAGATGATGATTATGAAGGCAACATCCTCGAAGTTCTGACCGAAATCATCAAAAGAGACCCGAAAAACTTCAATGAGTTAAAATCATTTTTAGCAGATAAGTTTTCAACGCCATTAGTATCAGACTTAATTTCAACTGCTCACACTGAGACACCCAAAAGAATAATCACTTTTTCACCGCAAGTATTTGCAATTCCAAATAAGCAACAGAATGACAAGCTAGTAACTGTAATGTTGCCTTTCAAATTGCAAAAATCATTTGAAGCTGTAAAAGTAGCTTGTAATAACTTAGGTTTGGATTGTTCAAAAGCAGACGACATTTGGGAAAATTCAACTTTTATTCAGGACATTTTTGATTTAATTTTTACTTGCCGAGTAGTTGTTGCGGACTTTACAGGGAAAAATCCAAATGTATTTTATGAAGTGGGTATTGCACATACACTTGGCAAGACCGTGGTTCCTATAACCCAATCAATATCTGATGTACCCTCTGATTTAGGACACCACAGAGCTTTACTTTATTACCCGAATGAGCAAGGCTATAAAGACCTAACAATAGAAATAGAAAAAAGATTAAAAGCGCTATTTCCAAACACATTTGACTTATAAAACTTTAAAAATTTAACAAAATGGAGACAAAATCAAAAAACATTTCATTAAAAGTAATTCTAATTGCAATTGGACTTGGTATTTGGGTAATGGTGCTACAAAATGCAGGCGTAATACCGTCCAACCAAAACGTTTATGTCAAGGGTGGTTATATTGACGCAGAAGTTAATGGTTATGTTAATGTTGGCAACACAGTAGATATAAATATCAAAGCTGTAAACGGACATACCAAAGCATTTTACGGACCATCAAAAGATGGAAGCTACGATGCTTTGCATGTGTACACAGGGAAATAAAACGCCTTATAACAGTACCACCTCCAAGAAACTCGCGGTTCAGTGCCACGTAGAAACATTTGTGGTTAATCAAACATTAGTTATCCGCATCAATATTTGTGGTAAAAATCGCAAACATCTTGTAGCTGTAAACCGTTAGCATCAATTTTAAAACAACAGCCGAAATATGCCAGTACAAAACTATAACGGACAAACATTTGTAGCATTCTTGGATATTTCAGGATTCAAGGAGTTAATGAAAGACGACAAAAAAGCTCTTGAAGCATTGAGACGACTTTATCAAGAAGGTTATGACGCACTATATTCAGCAGAGGGGGTTGAAGGTTTTTTTGTTTCAGATAGCGGAATTTTATTTGTTAGAACTGGAACTGTTCATGAAAGATTAAAAAAAATACTTGAAGTTATTAAAACAATAAATGAAAGAATGTTGACAAGAGATTACATGTTGACTACTTCAATTGCATACGGCAATTTTGATTATCACGATAAATTGGAATTTGATGGTATTGAAAAAAATCAAATTTATGGTTATGCTTATGTACAAGCGTTTTTAGATAATGAAAATGGGAACCCTAGAATTCAACCAGGACAATGTAGGTTAGTAAAAAATGGCTTACCAGATGAAATAAATATAGACCACCCAGACTTCAGTTTACTAAAACAAAAAGGAAATAATAATTCACATGTTTACTTTTATTGGAATGTTGAAAATCAAAATCAAATTACAGATTTTGAAAAGCAATATAATGACAGTTATAAACTTAAGTATACAGGAATACTCAGCGCATTGAAAACAATCACAAATAATAATTAGAAGTATGGAAACTTGTTTTGTAATTCAGCCCTTCGATAACGATAAATTTGACCAACGTTATACTGACATTTTTGAACCTGCAATAAGAGCAGCAGGTTTAGAACCATATCGAGTTGATAGAGACCCCTCAGTTAGAATCCCAATTGAGCAAATTGAAGAAGGAATTAAATCTGCAAAAATTTGTTTTGCAGAAATCACTTTAGACAATCCAAATGTTTGGTATGAATTAGGATTTGCTTTTGCTTCTGGCAAGGACGTAGTATTGGTGACTGAGGAAAGGCAAAAATTTCCATTTGACATTCAGCATAGACAAGTTATCAATTATAAGACTACTTCAAAAAGTGATTATGAGAAATTGGAAATAAATATAAAAGATAAACTGGTCGCACTTCTTGGAAGACAAAAATCTGTAAAGCAAATCATTGACAACCCCGTTAAAGAAAGTGAAGGATTAAAGCAACATGAGGTAACAATGATGCTCATGATAATCGAAAATCAACTAACAAGTGAAGACACTGTTTCTGTATACAGTTTAAAATCCGATATGGACAAAGCTGGATTTAATGCAATAGCAATAAGTCTATCAATTCGTGAACTTCAACGAAAAGGATTTATAGAAACGTTTAAAGAGTATAGTGATTTTAATAATCAAGAATACTTAGCTTGTAAGTTGACACAATCAGGTGAAGCTTGGATAATGAATAATCAAGACAAAATAGAATTTCGTAAAAAGAAAAATAACGGGACAGAGATTGCAGATGATTTACCATACTGAAAGAAAAACTGGTGCTAACAGACGTTTGGCAAAAAAAAAGCCGTTTCAATGCTTTAATGAAGCTTTGAGCATCTGTTTTATATATAGAAATTCAACTCCAATTTATAAAAACGATAAGAAAGAAAATTTGAGTTTTAAAAATAAAAGTATAAACTCCTTTTAAATAAAAATTATAACTAATAAATTATGACAAAAACAATTAAAATCGTACTAATATTAATAGGGTTATTTATATTGGGTGCAATTAAACTAGCTTTTAAATCAAATGGTAGTGAAGGTGGAATAATATGGGCTATATCAGCTATGGCATACATAGCATATGTTAGAGCTATATGGAGATATGAAAAAAAATCTGATGACAATAAACTTGATAAAACCATAAAGTGATGTTTGTTGATTATTATTCTTTATTAGAAATTTCATGTGATTCAAGTCTTATTGAGATAAAGAATGCATACAAGAAACAAGCAATGAGGTGGCATCCTGACAAAAATAGTCAGGATACAACTCAAAAAATGCAACAGATTAATGAAGCAAGGTTAATACTTTTAGATGAAGAGGCAAGGAAAAGATATGATATAGAATATCTAAATTTTATTAAATCGCAAAAAGATGATAGATTTAAATATGCAAATAAAAGGAAAGAACCAGACTTTGAAAGTAAAGAGTCAAAATCACATGAGTATACGGAATATAATATTCAAGATGCTGTTTTAGCAAACTGGATTCAAAATGCAAGAATACAAGCGAAGGAAATAATTAAAGAAACAAAAGAATTATCTTCTGTTGGAGTAATAGCTGCGTTAAAAGAAATAAAATCTGGTATTGGTTGTTGGTTTTTAGCAATTATCATTTTTGGTATAATAATCATTTTAACCAAATAATTTAATTAACAAAAAATATTTAGAAATAATCATATAATCTGAAGATTTTGAAGTAAGCAATATAATAAGATTAAACCCTAAAACATCATGATACCAGGACCAAATTACGTGTACGAGTGCCCCAGTTGCAAAAACATTATAACAAACGAAAGTATTATCACTGGAAACTCTTTTGGATCAACATTTTATTCAGATGGTAAAAGCGTGTCAATCATGATGCCAGACTTTCCAAAAATCACAAAGTGTGAAAAATGCACCACCATTTTTTGGTTGGATAAACAAGAGGTAATCGGTTATATTAATTTGGATTCCAACAAGCCCGCTAAGTGGAGAAAAGCGGATAAAGCACGGTTTTTATCCAAAAAAGATTATTTCAGAGCGCTAGCAACTGGCTTGGCTGAAAACAAAGAAGAAGAATTGTTTATCAGAATTCGAATTATGTGGGCATACAACGATCGTATACGAAGACAAAAAGAGATCTTCGAAGATGAACAAGATGAGAGGAGTTGGATTGAAAATAGCCGTCAATTGTTATCCTTGTTGGATTTATCGACCGTCAATCACCAATTTGTTGCAGCAGAAATTCACCGCAACCTCGGCGATTTCGACAACTGTATCAGCGTCTTAAATGGCATAAAGAAAGATGATTTAGCTTGGGTGAAAGAAAAGTTGATCAATGAATGCACTCAGAAAAACAGGTGGGTGATTAAGTTGAAATAGGGTTTTACTTTTAAAGGATTGAATTTATTTGTAATTAAAAGTTTCCATAATTGGAAACTTTTATATATTTGTAACTATTAAACGGTGACAGGTTTTAATGAAGTATTTTGAAACAAGATTTTTAGAAGAAGCAGAAGCGTTCATCGCTCGACTTGATGCAAAAACAATAAAAAAAATATTATACAACATCGATCTTGCTGAACAGACAAATGACCCAAAGTTATTGAAGAAACTTCAAAATGATATTTGGGAATTTCGAACAAAATTTGTGGGCCAACAAATTAGACTTCTTGCATTTTGGGATAAGTCCGATAGTAAAGAGACACTTGTTATTGCAACCCATGGTTTCATTAAAAAAGTAGACAAAGTGCCACAAAATGAACTTGAACGAGCAAAAAGAATAAAAAATGAGTATTTCAGAAACAAACAAGAATAAGGCAACGAAAGAAGTGAAAAGCTATTCGCTTGCGGAAATGAAAGACAAGTATGTTGGAAAAGTTGGCACAGCTGACCGAGACGAATACGAGTTTGAATTACGCATGGACGTTTTGGGGAAAATGATAAAAACAGCACGTTTGGAACGTCAGTTAACCCAAGAAGAACTTGGAAAACTTGTCGGTGTTCAGAAAGCACAAATTTCAAAATTGGAAAGCAGCGTAAATAGTGCAACAATTGATACCATTTTAAAAGTGTTTAAAGCACTCAAAGCTGAGATTAATTTCAACGTAAAATTGGAGGAAAATTTCGTCAAACTTGTTTAAAAAATTGCGGCAAATACATTGCCAAATCACGATTTGAAATCCGCTTTTTTTTGTGAAAGTCTTGTTATTAGGACCAAGCAATTACTTACCCGGGTAAATGGTGGTAAAGCTGCAGACAGACCCTAAAAAAATACTGTCCATATCAATTTCCTTCAAAAAACCCACATCACTTTCAACTAATTTCCCTATATTGTTCTAGATTACAAACCGAACACATGAAAAAGAAACTACTACTTGTTATTGCTATTTCGGCATTTTATTCGCTTCAAGCGCAAGAAAAAAAAGAAAGAAAGCCCATTGTTCGCTTATATGCGCAAACAGGTTTTCAATTCCTTCAAAACGAACAATTACGTTTAAACTACAACACGAATACTACTTTTTTCTGGGGATTAGGATTTCAATTTGGCAAACCAGAAAATGCCGTGGCGATTCCTTTTGTGCACTACAGTTCATCGGTTTACAACCTCCAAAAAAAACTTCCAGGCAATCAACTGGCAGATAGTTCGTTGTCCATGAGGCAATTTAACTTCGGACTCAATTTTCCGTTAATCAGACACAACGATTTTTTGTTAAAAGCGATTGTTGGATATACCTACGGAACAATCAAAGAATCATTTTACAATATCAATTCACCGGCTAATGGTTGCTTGATTGGTCTCGGCTTGGAGCGAAGGGTTTTTGTGAATTCCCGCATTTCATTCGATTTATCGTACCATTATCAAAAAACAAAAACAGTTGATTTCAGGGATTTCGATGTCATGAAAATAGGAATAGGGTTTTACTTTTAAAGAAAATGAACATGCGTTACTTTTTATTACTAGCAATTATTTTTTGCACACAATTTGGCAATGCTCAAAAAAACGAGCGAATTGAAAACAAGCAGGATGTTATTTCCAAACAGCTGCAAGATTTTAACATTTTCAAAGAAACAATGTTGGCGTATCACGCTGGTTTGTATGTGTATAACGATACACTAACAATACAAAAAAGGTTGGATGAAATGGAACAAAAAATGGGTGCTAAAATACATACACCATTAGAAATACTTGCATTTTATATGAAATTTAATGCCAGTATACAATGCATCCATTCGTTTACCGCTTACAAACAATATAATTTATTAGCAAAACAATTTATAGCGTTTAACAGCTTGTTGTATTATTGCAATAATGAACTTTTCGTCACTAAAAATTACACATCAAAAGAAGTGACTTTGCAAAAAAATGACCAAATCATTTTATTGAATAACGAAGAAATTAAAAATATCAAAGATTCATTAGAAGAATATGTCGCAACAGATGGAAATAATCTTACATACAAAGAATTATCGTTGCGCAATAGATTTTTCCGTTTTTATGCCTTATACCGACCAACTACTGAGCAAGTAAACATAACCTATGTACGAGGAAAAGATACGCTTTCAGCTTCATTTCCCTTGTCTGCAATTGTTGTTGAACTACCGAAAAACGTAAAGAAAAGCCGAAATATTCCATTCGTTGTGAGCTACAATCAGGCAAAAAATTATGCACGAATTCAACTGCCAAATCCATTGCCAGGAACAAGAGAATACAAGAGACAAGTACGTCATGTTTTCAAGAAAGTTAATAAACTTGGAATCACACAATTAGTGATAGATTTACGAGATAATGGAGGAGGAATTACACAAGGGACGCTATTAAATTATTTGGTAGATACAGCTGTTCTTTATCAAACAATGGTTTTTCGTTCGTTCAAAAACGCACCACATAAAAAGTATTTTTACAAGCGTTTTAATACACAACATGTTGTTACTTTTTTCAAGAAGCAAAGTGTGAAAAATATCAATCCCAACAACTTATACAATGGAAAAATAATCGTGTTGATCAATGGAAACACAGGTTCTGCGGCGTCAAATTGCGCTGCTACATTGAAACAATGGTCGAATGCAGTGATTGTTGGCGAAGAATCTGGAGGCGGTTATTTGATGTGTAATACCGGAGGACCAATGTTGCGCTTGCCTAATTCCAAAGTTATCATTCCAATTCGAACGGTTAACTGTTACAATAATGTAACAAAATGCGATGACCACAGCGGCGTTACACCAGATATTTATGTGAGTCCGCTCTGCGGTTTTGAAAAAAGCAGCGATGCAGTATTGGATTATGTTATTCAAAACTTGATAGACAAAACTAAATGATTGATTTAATAAAAAATATTCTCCGTCAAAAAAAACAAGGTGAAGTTCCAACTAAGAGCCTGGACAAAGCTTATTTAAAGACGCTTGTCGAAAATTTAATAGAAGTGAAAGCACAAGGAAAAACAATTCCATTTACTATTCAAGCATTAAAAGCGGATGGTTTTCAAATAAAAATTGGAGGACTTTTTGGTTTTGTTCCTTTTGAACGTATGCCTTGGACGTATAAAGATAAAGCGCTTTGGAAGTCATTTGAACCATATTTAATTGGCTGCAAATTTTTTGGAAGTATTGATACGATTTCCGATGATCCTTTCATTCAAGTTTTTGTTGATGGTCAACAACATAGATTTCAACAAGATAATAGGACAATTGGCGGTTCGATTCAGGCGATTGTAACGCACAAAACAAACTATGGTGTTTTCTTAGAAGCTGGATTTAATTGGAATTGGGAGTTTGGTTCTTTTATTGGTTTAGCGCATAAATTGACTTTTTCCAATGCCTCAACCTACGAGAACTGCAAAAAAGGGGACGTCATTATTACACGTTTTCATGGCTTCAATGAGCAACAAAAACCAATTTTTGGGGATAATGTAAAACACCTCGATTTTTTAACAGGAAAAGTGAATGATTATATCAATAAAATTGTAAATGTCACAGTTATAAAGTTCTCCAATAATAGAAAAGAATACTTCGTTGACGATTGCTATCCCGCAAACTTAGTGGTAACAAAACTAATTTATCCCGACAACAAAAAACAAATTAAAAAAACAATTGCCAATTTTTTCGATAACGAAATAATCACGTGTGAGGTTATTGGAGTTAATACGAAAAAAAGGAAATTTGAATTAAAATTACTTGAAAATTAATTGCTTAATAATTTGATTCTTGAAGGATTTTATTTGCAAAGGCTCATAAGAGCATAGAGCCAGCGGCTCGGCCGATTTTTTTTGTTGCTTCTGATTTAGATTAATTGAACATTTTCAATTGGTTGAATTGCATCTAACTTTTGAAATGATATCCATCTCACACCTGCAATGGATTGAAATCAAACCATCAGCAGAGATATCATCCAACACCTGCAATGGATTGAAATCCACTGCAGAGATATCAGCCGTCCCGATGGGACTTTTGAAGGATTTAATTAGCAAAGGCTCATAACAGCATAGAGCCAGCGGCTCGACCGATCTCATACGGTTTGGCTTCAGTCTAACCGTATGAACAATGAAGCACCAAAAAGAGCCAGCGGCTCGGCCGATTTTTTTATTGCTACTGATTTAGATTAATTGAACATTTTCAATGGGTTGAATTGCATCTAACTTTTGAAATGAAATCCATCCCACACCTGCAATGGATTGAAATCCACTGCAGAGATATCAGCCGTCCCGATGGGACTTTTGAAGGATTATTTTATAAATCGTTATTGTTTACTGAAAGAATGATCTCCCACTAAAACCAAACCGTCAAATTTCCCATAACTAATTGATACGCATTTGATAATGAAGTTCCACTTTCGATAAATTGTAGACGATTGCCTGAGTTGTAGTAACGGTATTCCAAACGGAATAGGGCATTGTTGTTGATTTTGTAATTGTAACACAAGCCAGCACCAAACAACGTCAAGTCAGAATATGCCGTTTGTATTATTGCCAAATCCGAATCATTGAAGTATTCCAAACGACCTGATAAACTGTGTTGCTTGTTGAAATCCCATTTCCCAATAATGTTCGCTTGGTACCAATAACTAGTGTGCTGCAAGCGTTTTTGAATTCCGACATAAGCAGAACTGGTTAACGAAAACTTTTTTGTTGATTGGTAAATCAAGTAAACATCGGTGAAATAGCGCATGCCAAGAGTGGTGTCGTTTGCGGTTTGTTCGTTGCCCACATACGTATCCCAATTGATCAACACATTTTTGTTGGGACGGTATTCCAATTGCGTTGCCAATGCCAAACCTTTCGTTTTATTCGTTATTTCTTGCCAGCCGTTGATGACGTAACCGTAAAACGCAAATTTGTTGTTGATTGGAACGCTCAGTTTTACTCCAGACAAATAATAAGGAACATATTCTCCAGACAACGAACGCGTGTACATCAAATGATCTTTTGAAATAGCCGATTCATTCGTGAACGGAGAACTAATAACTCCTGCGTCCAACCAGATTTCTTTTTTCTTGCTCAATTTCACCCCAACATTCGCTTCGACAATGTTTTTCAAACTACCCGTTTCACCTGCGTAATTTTCGTTCATGTACGTTCCAAATCCAGGGACAAAGTGCGCGCGAACCAAGTTGTTTTTGTATTTCACATCGATGAATGCCAAATTGATATTCATTTCGTTGGTCCGATTGGAAGAAACAGCATAAAAACGATCGGACGTTTTTGGAAAGGTGAAGTTGTATCCGTAATACGTATCGATCATTCCGCCAATGGAAATTTTTCCAACGGATACGGAGTCGAAATTATCCGTTACACCCGTATTTACGACTTGTGCGTTTGCAAGCCATAACGAAACAACCGCGAAAAAGGTTAAAAGTAAACTGCGCATCGAATTCTATTTTTTGACAAAACTACCACAAAAAGTTAAGTTGAACTGAACTTTGAAGGGTTTTCATCTGTTGTAAAAGGAAAAGATGAAACGCTCCGCATTATTACCTGAAATTCCAATCGACGAAACCTTGCAATCAACAGCATTGGAAACCTTTCAAAACAAGGTGTTGCGTCCCATTTTAAAGTTTCAAAACGATCACATCTTACAAAGTGTTTTTCATCTTTGCACGAGCATGGCAGCCGATTTTCCAACCAAATCACTTGTGCAACGCAAACGTTTTGTCAACGATGTCATGCGCTCGAATGTTGCCTTGAAACACCAATTGATTGGTTTGGTCGTTGCTTGGATGGAAATCGATCAATTGACTTTTTACCTAGCGCATCAATCTGATCTAAACAAGCGTATCAGCCAAATGGCGGTGGAACGTGTTGTGAGTCAATTGTAATATAAAAGGCTCAGCCATTTCTGACCAAGCCTTTCTTGTTGTATCGTATACTTGCTTATGCAGTTACTTCTTCTTCAACTGATATTGGTTTGCGGAAGACGATTTTTCCATCAAAAATATCCATGACGATGTTGGCGCTTGTATCAATTGTACCAGCAAGTATCGCTTTCGATAATTCGTTCATCACTTGTTTTTGAATCACACGTTTCACAGGTCGCGCTCCGAAATGCGGGTCGTAACCAGCAGTTACCAAATGTGCTTTCGCATCTTCTGTAAAATGAATCGCAATTCCTTTTTCTTTCAATAAGTGAACCAGTTGTTGCAATTGAATTTCAACGATTTGTTTGATATATCGTTTGTTCAACGGTGTAAACACAATCGTTTCGTCAATGCGGTTCAAGAATTCTGGACGTATCGTTTGGCGCAATAATTCCATTACTTTGAATTGTGCTTTTTCCATTGCTGCTGGAATGTCACTTTCTTTTACTCCCTCAAAACTTTCTTGGATCAAGTTAGAACCCATGTTCGAAGTCATAATGATAATTGTGTTTTTGAAATTCACCGTGCGCCCTTTGTTATCGGTTAAACGGCCGTCATCCAACACTTGCAAGAGAATATTGAACACATCTGGGTGCGCTTTTTCGATTTCATCTAACAAAACAATGGAGTAGGGCTTTCTGCGCACAGCTTCCGTTAATTGTCCGCCTTCATCGTAACCAACATATCCCGGAGGCGCTCCTACCAATCGGCTGACACTGTGTTTTTCTTGGTATTCCGACATATCGATGCGCGTCATGGCATTTTCATCGTTGAACAAGAATTCGGCCAACGCTTTTGCTAATTCTGTTTTTCCAACTCCCGTTGGTCCCAAGAAAATAAACGATCCAATCGGTTTGCGCATATCTTGTAATCCTGCGCGACTGCGGCGAACAGCATCAGATAACGCTTCGATGGCTTCTTCTTGTCCCACCACACGTTTGCCTAATTCGTCTTCCAGGCGCAATAATTTCGCAACTTCACTTTCGATCATTTTCGAAACTGGAATCCCTGTCCATTTGGAAATGACATCGGCAATTTCTTCCACATCGACTTCTTCTTTGATGAGTTTCGACGAAGCTTGCATCTCAGTCAATTTCGCTTTAGCCGATTCCAAATTCGCTTCCGCATCTTTGATTTTTCCGTAACGAATTTCAGCAACTTTTCCGTAATCACCAGCTCGTTCTGCTTGATCGGCTTCGAGTTTCAAGTCTTCGATTAATTCTTTTGTTTTTTGAACGTTTTCAACGACATCTTTCTCCGATTGCCAGCGTGCTTGAAAAGCATTGCGTTGTTCTTCGAGCGTCGCCAATTCTTTTCCGAGTTGTTCTAATTTTTTGGTATCGTTTTCACGCTTGATTGCTTCGCGCTCAATTTCTAATTGCATGATTCTTCTATCCAATTCATCCAGTTCTTCCGGTTTTGAATTGATTTCCATGCGTAATTTCGAAGCCGCTTCATCAATCAAGTCAATCGCTTTGTCGGGTAAATGACGTTCGGTGATGTAGCGTTGCGATAATTCCACAGCGGCAATAATCGCGGCATCTTTGATCAATACTTTGTGGTGATTTTCATATTTCTCTTTGATGCCGCGTAAAATCGAAATCGCATCTTCTGTATCTGGTTCATCGACCATGACAGGTTGAAAACGACGCACCAATGCTTTGTCTTTCTCGAAGTATTTTTGGTACTCGTTCAACGTTGTTGCACCAACAGCGCGTAATTCGCCACGCGCCAAAGCCGGTTTTAAAATGTTTGCTGCATCCATTGCGCCATCGCCACCACCAGCTCCAACCAACGTGTGAATTTCGTCAATAAACAAAATAATTTCTCCATCGGCGCTTGTAACCTCTTTCACGACAGCTTTCAAGCGTTCTTCGAATTCACCTTTGTATTTCGCACCAGCAATCAACGCACCCATGTCGAGTGAATAGACAATTTTCGATTTCAAGTTTTCAGGAACATCGCCATCAATGATACGGTGCGCAATTCCTTCAGCAATCGCCGTTTTACCTACACCAGGTTCACCAATTAAAATCGGATTGTTTTTGGTGCGGCGTGTTAATATTTGCAATACCCGTCGAATTTCGTCATCGCGCCCAATAACAGGATCGAGTTTTCCTGCTTTGGCAAGTTCGTTTAAGTTCTTCGCGTATTTTTCGAGTGATTTATACGTTTCATCTTGTTGAATAGATGTCACTTTTTCTCCGTTTCGTAAATCCATAATTTGTTGATTTAATTGAGTTGTCGTTAATTTCGCGTCGCGCAGTAATTGTCCTGTTGCATCCGAACTTTCGACCAATGCCAAAAACAATAGTTCGATAGATACAAATTCGTCCTTGTTTTTTTGTGCCAATTGCACAGCGTTGTTGAGCGTTTGTTGCGCTTTTTGCGACAGGTACAATTGACCACCAGTCACCGTACTGAAACTTTTCAGTATGCTATCCAGCGCTAGCTCTAAATGTTGTTGGTTAATTCCATTTTGATTTAATAAATAGGGGATAACGTCTTTGTCGTTAGTGAAAATGCTTTTTAGTAAATGTGCATTTTCAATGGCAGGATGTTGTGCTGCTTGCGCCATATTTTGCGCTCCTTGAATTATTTCCTGCGTTTTGATCGTAAATTGATTGCCATCCATAATGTGAGTGTTTTATGTAGGGAGTTCGACAAATTACGAACCAATTAAAAACACACCGTTAACAACTGAAAAAATGGCTGATTCATTGGTGTCCACGCGACAAAATGGCTGATTTTAAGCGTGTTTGAATAAAAAAACACGTTTTGAGTGGTAATTTTGTCTGAATCCCTAACTTTGAGGAACTAAAATTGTTCTTATGATTGATTTTTTCAAAAAGATTGCACCTTATTTTGTTGATGTTTGGCAATACTTAGTCATTATCGTATTGTTTATTTTGGCGGCAATTTTCTATTTATAAAAAAAAGGACTGAGAAAACCCAGCCCTTTCAATCAGTTTATTCCAAAGTATTAAAAAACATAGGATAATCCGACACCTAACACAACTATTCTATGCAACCTCATATCAATAGCATTCGTTAGTAATTTGTCTTGAAAATCATTCGAATACTCATTAATTGCTATGTTACTATTTTTCAATCTCGAACTTGCTGTAAATCTTATTCCAAGATTGACTAATAAATTTTCAGTTAGCGCATAGCGCGTTTTTAAACCGAGCATGATGTTAAAAGATTTAAACTTTTGACTGAAATCAAAAAGCGTTTGATTATTCAAATAATTTTGTTCGAATACTTGATTAGAAGGATATTGTGCATAATACGTTAACCCATTATTTTCAATACGAGTAGTATTGAACCCGATTCCTGCTTCAAATTCAAGCCCCATTGGTGCATTATCAAAGTATGACGAGGTATAAACAGGCATAAAACTTGTAGTTTTTGTGATGAATGGATCAAAATTACCTATGAAGTAATAGTTAACGTTAGGAACTGTAAAATCTACAGGTGAATAACACGCTAACCTATAGCTAGAAAAATTAAGAGCTAGCCCTTTATTGTTTTTAAAAATTCGTCCAAGTTGTATTGAAATACCACTATTCAATGATTTAATTTTTTGATCATTATTATAACTCGATCTAAAGAATGCTTTGTATAATAAAGGTGAATTTAAATTCATTGATAGATCCAAATAATTATGCTTGCCATAAAAGCCTGTTGTATGCGTCTTTTGAGCGCTTATGGAAAGCAATAAAGAGCAATTGATGAAAATTAATAATATTGATTTCATGTTATTATTTTTTTAAGTTGGCAAATAAGTTATAGAAGTAGCTACCTACAATCGGTTTTCGCAGTTTACCATTCAATTCTTGGTAACCAGCATTCATTAATTCTCCAGTATTCATATTCAACATTATTGAATAACATGTAACAATATTTGAAGAAACGATCTTTTTGGGTAAATATACCAATACGGTAACGGGGATAAATATTGGTAAAACCAAATTACCTAAAATCAATGCAAAAGCATTCTCTTCAATTTCTTTTTCATAACTGATTACTGAAAACATCACATTTTCTGTATTCACTTCCTCTTTGATAGTCTGTAAATAATTAAAGTCAATCGGCATCATTTCAATTTCTTCGAGATTACCTTTTTGTTCGATTAAGCTTATTAATGTGCTTCGTTTATTGAACTCAGACGTTCCGTTCTCTTTGATTGATTCGAGATTGATTGATTGGCAAGATATTAATTGTTGGTCTGCAATGTCTTCAATCAAATGGGTGTATTCATTAATTGTTTTTTGATTAACAATTCGTTTACTATTTTTAAATAAGACAGGTTCAATAAGTACAAATTTATCGATAGCTAAATCTGCTACTTGACGCGATTTTTCCGCTTCTTCTTTTTCAAGACGTTTGCGCTCTTTTTTAGTCAGAACCAAATTTTCGTCCATTTCTTTTTCACGTAAATCTTTAATTAAATCATTCAATTTATCAGTAAAAAGTGAGTCGATAACAATATCTGGAATCCCGTAGAAATAATAATCAAGTGAATCGATACCATTAGCAATATCGTGTTCTTTTTTTGATTTTATTCGTTTGTATTTCGAGTTGACTTCTTCTTCCTTTTTTTCTTCTTTAATTTCAGTTGGTTTATTTTTTAAAGCGACAGCTTCTTGGAAGGTGTTTTTAGAGTACTCATCTATATTGAAGCTTTTTTCTTTTGCCAATACTTTTAATAAACGATTGTAACATTCGTTGATGAACTTATTATTAGGATCTTCTTTTTTTAGGTCGTAAACATAACGTAATGCAATCGTATAACGTGCCTTGTTTGATAATTTAGCAAGTGTAGCAAATAATCGTGCACTTTCACCTTCCAATTCATCCGATTCGTATGCGACTTCTGAAACTCTATTAGCTTCGGCAAACTGCGCTATCGATAACCATGATAAGGCTTTCATTTGTTTCAAGTAACTTGATTGCGGAAAGTCACGTTGCAAAATGAAAATTGTGTACAATGCACCATAAAAATCATTATCGATAATAGCAGTACGAATACTCTCAAAGCGCGCAATGTTTCTTATTTCAACAAACTCAGTTTTATTCAATAAAAAATTCTTGTTACCCCAATTTGCAAAATTTTCTTTTTGCTCTTCTACAGCTTCTTTTCGTTTTTTAATATTTGGATGCGAACTTTTTTCATCGTTATAATCTTCAACAGCAGTTATTGGAAACGTTTTTGAATTGAAAATTGACTGAGGCACGTATAATTTTGATGTATTGAAGTAATCAAATGGAACAGGTATTTCATCAAATGGTAAATACGAATACATCAAAACATCAAAAGTCGAAACCAATTCTTCTTCGGAGTAGCCAGCAGCATGGTACATTTTGATAGCTACTCGATCGGCCTCTAATTCATTTTCTTTTGAATAAGAACTGAGTTTTTCAATAGAATTATAACGATTAGATCGCGTAGTCTTCCAGTCAAACGTTTCAACAACATGTTTTTCTGTGTAATGCGCTATTTCATGCGATAAAACATAGGCTAATTGCGCTTCAGATGCTAATTGAGCAATCAATCCTGTTGTGACAAAAACAATTCCTTGATCGGTTGAAAATGCGTTTGTTTCGTTAGACTTTAGGGTGTAAAAACGCAATTTCGCTTTTAATTCAGGATCGTTTTTTAATAAAATTTCTGCAACTTTTTCAATGTAAGTTGAAATTTCATCTCCATAAACTACATTTCCTGAATGCAGTAATAAATCAATTCGTTCGTGAATACCCCTTACAAAAATCGCTTGCTTTTTTTTCGATAAATCGCGTGTGTTTTCGTTGATATCTTTATCAATTTTTTCTTGCGTTGTACTGGAAAAGTCAAGCGGAATAGTTCCTTTCGAAAGCAATGTCTGAAATTGATTGAAATTTTGTTGTCCAAAAATTGGTTTGGATGCAAATAAAGTCACCGTAAATAAAAGAAAAAAAAGGAACTGAATTTGTTTTTTTAAGTTATGGTAAATAGCCATTAATTAAGGTTTATTTTAAAATATATGTTAGTAAAATTAGAATTATTATTTGGATAAGAAAACATGAAAACCTGTGTTATCAAACTATTTGTATTAAAAATGGTCGTTTTCATTATATTTGATAGAAGAATCGTTATTTTTGTTTGAAATATGAACCTGTTGGAAAAAGAAATACAATTATCGATAGTCATACCCTTATTCAATGAGGCTGAATCACTTCCTGAATTACATGCATGGATTCGTAAAGTAATGTTAGCAAATCATTTTTCGTACGAAGTTGTTTTTGTGGACGATGGAAGTAAAGACGATTCATGGGCTGTAATTGAAACATTAAAAGCACAAGACACCAATGTTCGTGCGATTAAATTCCAACGTAATTACGGAAAATCAGCAGCGCTTCATACGGCGTTCGAAGCCGTAAAAGGTAATGTTGTTATCACCATGGATGCTGACTTGCAAGATTCTCCTGATGAAATTCCAGAATTGTACCGCATGATTACGGAACAAGATTTCGATGTGGTTTCAGGGTGGAAAAAGAAACGTTACGATCCAATTACCAAAACAATTCCAACGAAATTATACAATTGGGCAGCACGCCGTTTGACAGGTATTTATTTGCACGATTTTAATTGTGGATTAAAAGCATACAAGCGTGTTGTGGTGAAAAGCATCGAATTGTACGGCGACATGCACCGCTATATTCCTGCATTGGCAAAATTTGCTGGATTCAATAAAATTGGCGAAAAAGTGGTCATCCACCAAGCGCGTAAATACGGTACAACGAAATTTGGTTTGAACCGTTTCTTAAATGGACCGCTCGATTTGATGACTGTTGTGTTCATGGGGAAATTTGGTAAAAAACCAATGCATTTCTTTGGCGCAATGGGAACACTATTATTCTTAATTGGATTTGGCTTTGCTTTTTATTTAGGAATCGACAAATTATTCTTTAATGAAACCGCTAAAAAGTTAGCTGAACGAACAGAGTTTTATGTCAGCTTAACGGCGATGATACTAGGAGTTCAATTTTTCTTAGCTGGATTCATTGCCGAATTAATCGGACGAAATTCGTCAACCCGCAACAATTACTTGATTGAACAAGAAATCTGATATGCTTTGGGACATTTCCAATGAATGGACGCTTTTTTTAGACCGCGATGGTGTAATCAATCGCCGGTTAATGGATGATTATGTCAAAACGATCGATGAGTTTCACTTGTTAAATGGAGTAGCTGCTGCTGTAGCTCATGCAAATCAACTTTTTTACAAAGTAGTCGTTGTTACAAATCAACAAGGAATTGGTAAAGGATTGATGACGGAACGTAACCTTTTGGATATTCACCATTATTGTTCCGAATTGTTAGCACGAGAAAATGCACAAATTGATGCATATTATTTCGCGCCACAACTCACAGCAGATAATTGTAACAATAGAAAACCTAAAACAGGCATGGCTTTCCAAGCAAAAACACAATTTCCTTCAATTGATTTTTCGAAGTCAATTATGGTGGGTGATTCTAACTCAGATATTGAATTTGGAAGAAATGCGGGCATGAAAACGGTTTTCGTTGCAACTGATAACACGATTCACCCAACTGCAGATTTAACAGTTCATTCGTTAGCTGAGTTCATTCAACAACTTTCATTATGAAAATAAGCGCAACTTTATTTATTGCATTCTTTGTGTTTTTTGCAACGGCACAATCAATTAACAAAACGGATGCACAAGGAAAAAAACAAGGTCCTTGGGAGAAAAAATACCCCAATTCCAAAGTAACGCAATACAAAGGTCAATTCAAAGACGACAAACCAGTTGGTACATTTACGTATTATTCACCAACAAACACGGTGAAAGTTGTCATCGTTCATAACGAGAAAACAGGTCGCTCAGTTGCGAAAATGTTTCACGATAATGGAACTATTGAAGCTGTTGGTATATATAGAAATCAATTAAAAGACAGTATTTGGGATTATTTCGGTCCAAGTGGTAGACAAAGCATGAAGGAATCCTATAAAATGGGTGAATTAAATGGGATTCAAACAATATATTATGTTCCGGAAGATCCAACAAGTAAAATCTTAGCAATTGCCAAAACTTCCATGTACACGAATGGAAAATTGAACGGTGATGTCATTGAATACTTTCAAAGTGGTGTTGTGAAAAGCAAAGCAACTTTTGTAAACGGTTTAAAAACGGGCGCTGCAATTGTCAACCATCCAAACGGAAGTCCAATGATGAAAGAACGCTATAAAAATGGTGTGCAACATGGTTGGCAAACAACGCATGATCAAAATGGAAAAGAAATAGGTAAGAAGTATTATTCGCAAGGTGAATTATTGACAGGTGCTCGATTGACAAAACACTTGCAATTATGTAAAGAAAAAGGAATAAATCCCAACGGATAGATTTTTTCGTTATTTTTAAATCATGAATACTACTAAAAAGTATAGTCGCTTTTTATTCACGCTATTGCTTGCAACAAATTGCTTGTTGTTGGTTTCTTCTTGTGGAAAAGATACGTCACAACCAATTGAATTTCATTACAATTATTTCCCCTTAGAACAAGGACGTTTTGCAATTTATTCCGTTCACGAAGAGAAAGTTGATCCAGGTGGAGGAGCTGTAAACAACTACGAAATTGATTATTTCATCAAAACAAAAATAGGGGATACATTAATCGATAACTCGGGGCGTGTGGTGCGAAAATTTGAACGCTACATTTCTGATTCTGCTACTGGTCCTTGGCAAATAAAAGATATTTGGACGGCAATCATTGCTGATAATCGTGCTGAATTAGTAGAGGAAAACAACCGTGTTATCAAATTAGTATTTGCTCCAACGGAAGAGAAAACGTGGAATATCAATGCCTTTAATACCTTGTCTCCCATACAAGCACACTACAGTAATATTCATCAAGCACAAACAATTAATGGACTTTCGTTTCCACTTTCACTTGTTGTTCAACAAGAAAACACACTAAATCTGATCCAACACAAACGAAAATACGAAGTGTATGCGAAAAACGTTGGTATGATTTCCAAAGTGTACAAAGACGCAGAAATAACGAATTTTGATACCACTCAAGTAACCAAAGGCTTTACGCAAATCATGCAAATTATTGATTTCGGAATTGAATAAGCATCTTCGTTAAGAATTAATTCTATTTTTGTTTAAATTAATTTCCGAATGCAATTCAACGAAGTAAAACAAGATTGTCTCCATTTTAAAGGAAATATTCCTTGTAAACCAAACAAAGAACACGATTATACGTGTGCTAATTGTCCAGTTTACGCGCCAATTTCGAAACGAATTGCTATTATCAAATTAGGTGCGTTAGGTGATGTGATTCGCACAACACCCTTGATGGTTAAATTCAATGAATTGTATCCCAATTGCCACATAACTTGGTTGACGCAATCACCAGATGTATTGCCAACGAAACAAATTCAAACAATACTAAAGCCAGATGCTTTTGCGTTACATTTGTTGACGAACAAACAATTTGACATCGCCATAAATCTCGATAAAGAAGAAGAGGCTTGTTTGTTATTACAACAAATTACTGCTAACGAAAAGTACGGTTATATTTACCGAGATGGAAGAATTCAACCTGCTACACCAGCAGCTGAACATAAATTAATGACCGGTTATTTCGATGCACTTTCTAAAATTAACACCAAAAGTTATTTGGAAGAAATCTTCGAAATATGTCATTTTGAATTTCAAGGTGAACCTTATTTAATCAATAAAAACGAGTTGCTTGCCAACGATTGGAAACAACAATTACAAGACTTGGCAAAAGGGAAAATGATCGTTGGGTTGAACACAGGTTGTGGTCCGCGTTGGAATACCCGTTTGTGGTCCAACGAAGCTTGGATTGAATTGGCTGGACAATTGAAAAAAGCTGGTCTTTTTCCAGTATTTCTTGGTGGAGAATTAGAGCACGAAAAAAACACACTTTTGGCGAGTGCTACAGAAGCATTTTATCCGGGCCATTTCCCGCTAGAGTCGTTTATCGCTTTAACGGATGCGTGCGATGTGATTGTTACACAAGTCACGATGATGATGCACATTGCAACAGCTTTGCAGAAAAAAATGATTTTGATGAATACGATTTTCAATGCACATGAATTCGAATTGTATGGAAGAGGAGAAATCGTTCAACCGCCTAACGGATGTGTTTGTTTTTATGGAAACACGTGCAGTAAAGGTAAAGCGTGTATGCATGAAATCACTCCTGATATGATTCATGCAGCAGTACTTCGTACAATTGATTGAGTAAATTATGAAAATTACGCTTTTATCCACTTTTTTTCCATTTAGAGGAGGTATTGCTCAATTCAATGCGAGTATGTATCGTGCATTAGAAGAAAAGCACGAAGTCACTGCAGTAACATTTACCCGTCAATATCCGAATATTCTTTTTCCTGGTGAGACGCAATTTGTTACAGAAAATGATCCATCTGATAAAATTCCAGCAAAACGATTATTAGACACAATCAATCCTTTTACGTATTTCAAAACAGCTCGTTTCATTAAAAAGCAGCAACCTGATGTGTTGTTAATGAAATATTGGATGACTTTTTTCGCTCCTGCATTGGGAACGGTTGCTAAATTTCAGGGTAAAAACACCAAACGTATTTGTGTGTTGGATAATTTGATACCGCACGAAAAACGCTTTTTTGATGCATGGTGTAACCGCTATTTTTTAAAACATACTGATGGGTACATTGTGATGTCGAACAGTGTGTTGAACGATTTACTATCCATGAAACCGGATGCAAAATACTTGCGAATTGATCATCCTTTGTACAATCATTTTGGTGAAAAGTTGACAAAAGAAGCTGCAGCAAAAGCGTTGAATCTTGATCCTTCCATCAAATACCTCTTGTTTTTTGGTTTTATCCGCGATTACAAAGGCTTGGATTTGTTAATTGACGCAATGAATACTGTGGATGAAACAGTTCATTTAATCATTGCAGGAGAAGTTTACGGATCGTTTGATAAATACACGGAGCAAATCAAAGCTGCAGGTTTATCAGAACGTATTCATGTGTTCAACCAATACATTGGAGATGCAGATGTCCCTCCTTTTTTCTCGGTTGCAGAAGCTTGTGTATTACCGTATAAATCTGCAACACAAAGTGGTATAACATCGATTGCTTATCATTTTGAGTTACCTATCATTGCTACCGATGTTGGTGGATTAAAAGAAACAATACTTCACGATAAAAACGGATTAATTGTCAATCAACCAAACGCGCATGAAATTAGCGCAGCTATAAATAAATACATTGCAAACGATTTAAAGGCTATTTTTTCAACTGAAATTGTGGCCTATAAAAAAGAGCATTCGTGGGAGAATTTCACCGAAAAGTTAATTGATTTCAGTAAAACGCTTTAATTAAGCGGGTATTTTCCACTTCAAATTAGCTGGAAACACTACTGTTTTCGGATATTTTTACAAAAGGTTGGCTTTTAAGTTGAAATTCAATTTTCAAAGTTCTATATTTGCGACCTTATAATAAGAACAAAATAATGCGTAATAAAGGATTTTTCTGGTTTCTGACGATTTTGTTAACCGCAGTTTGCGTTTATCAGTTATCGTTTACATGGGTTGCACTGGATGTGGAAGAAGGTGCTGAGAACGAAGCAATCATGAGAGTTGAAGAGGCAATGAACAAAGCCAAATCAACTGATAACATGTATGTGCTACCTAACAATGTTGAAATTGATTTTGGGAAACCAGAATCATACGAATTAGCGAAAGCTGCTTTCTTGAATCAAGTGTTGAAAGAAAAAGCAGAGGTTGCTGTTTATCCTGGTTTGGGAACTACATACAAAGAAGTGAAAGCACGTTCGTTGGCGTTGGGTCTTGACTTAGTAGGAGGGATGAGTGTAACATTGGAAATCTCAGTTCCTGAGTTAATCAAAAGTTATGCACGTAACAATCGTGATTTAAATTTCAAACGTCCGTTTGATGTAGCTTTAGCAATTCATACAACACAAGGTGGTGACTTCATCGACTTATTTGTAGCTCAATACGAGAAACAAAACAAAAATCGTTTGTTGGTAAAAGATTTGTCAATTTCTGAGGTGAAAGAATTAAAAATTTCATCTACGAATGCTGAAGTGAAAAAATTCTTCCGTGATAAGATTGCTAGTTCAATGGACGGAGTGGAGCAAATCATGAGCAAGCGTATCAACCAATTTGGTGTTGCGCAACCAAATATTCAAAAAGAAGCAGGTTCAAGCCGTTTGTATATTGAATTACCAGGTGTTCAAGATGAAGCAACAGTTGCACGTAAATTACAATCAACTGCAAACCTACAATTTTTCGAAACATACCGTTTGCAAGATTTTGCTGCTGCTTTGAACGAAGCAGTTTCAATGTCTAATAGACCGGAATTGCGTATTGAAGAGACTGATATTTTAGCTGATACAACAGCTAAAAAAGATACTTTAAAATCAGTAATCAAAGATACTGCTAAAAAAGTAGCTCCAAAAACAACGACTATTAAGTCTGATTTGAAAGGCTTGACTACTTATTTAAAAGGTATGGGTGTTGATCCAAACAGCTGTATGGTTGGTGAAGCTTCTGAGCAAGACAAAGAAAGCGTAACAAAAATATTAGCTCGTGAAGATATCATGAGTTTATTCCCTGAGGATTTAAAATTCATGTGGTCAGCTGAATTGGAAGATAGCCGTACTGCTAAAAACCAAAAAGCATACATGTTATACGCGATCAAAGTTCCTGAAGATGGAGTAGCGCGTGTAGGTGGAACAGATGTGAAAAACGCAACTACTTCTTTTGATCAACAAAGAGGTGTTCGTACGGTAAATGTTCAAATGACAATCGAAGGTTCTGAAAAATGGGCTGAGATGACGCAAGAAAACATTCAACGTCAAGTTGCGATTACAATGGATAATGTTGTTTACTCAGCACCAGTTGTACAAAATGCAATTACTGGAGGAAATACTGAAATCACAGGTGACTTTACAATTGAAGAAGCAACTGATTTAGCTGGATTATTAAACGGTGGTGCATTACCTGCTCCATGTGTTATCAAAGAACAAACAAAAGTAGGACCAACAATTGGAGCGGAAAACTCTAAATCAGGTTTGGTTTCTTTCGCATTCGCATTCTTAGCAGTATTTATTTACATGTACTTCTACTACGGTAAAGGTGGATTGATTGCTAACATTGCATTATTAGTCAACGTAATATTAATCTTTGGTTGTCTTGCTTCATTTGGAGCAGTATTGACTTTAGCAGGTATCGCTGGTATCGTTTTAACAATTGGTACTGCGGTCGATGCGAATATCTTGATATTTGAACGTATCAAAGAAGAACAAGCATTGGGTCACTCTACTGAATCATCAGTTTCAACAGGTTTCGTTAAAGCATTGCCTTCTATTATTGATGCGAATATGACACACTTGTTGGTTGCGATTATCTTGAAAGTTTTCGGAACAGGTGAAATTGAATCATTCGCGACAACATTAATCGTCGGAATCTTTACTTCGGTTTTCTCTGCTATCATCATTTCTAAATTGATTATTTACTCTTCTTTAGAGAAAGGTAAAACAGTTTCATTCAGTACTGGAATGACACACAACTTATTCAAAAACTTCAATTTTGATTGGATTGGTAAACGTAAATATTTCTACATTTTCTCAATTGCAATTACTATTGCAGGAGCGGTTTCATTATTTAGCCGTGGATTGAAACAAAGTGTTGAGTTTACAGGTGGACGAACATTTGGTGTAAAAGTTGAAAAAGCTGCTGATGTTGATTTTGTTGAAGATCAATTAACAAAAGTATTCGTTGAAGAAGGAGCAAAAGAACCTGCTTCTGTTGAAGTAAAAACAAAATCGAATAGCTACAACTTAGAAATCACAACGAATTACATGTTAGCAAATGATGGTGCTACGCAACAAGTTGAAGAAAAATTGAAAGAAGGTTTTGATGCAATGAAAGACAAAGTTGGATCGTACACGGTTACTGATTCACGTGCGATTTCTGCATCTGTTTCTGAGGAAATGTGGTCTTCTGCTACTTTAGCAATTTCGTTATCATTGTTAGTGATTTTCGCATACATCTTATTGCGTTTCGGTCAATGGCAATATTCATTGGGTGCAATCATTGGATTAGCGCATGACGTGTTGGTTGTATTGTCAATCTTCTCGTTGTTACACGGTTTCTTACCATTCAATATGGATGTTAACCAAGCGTTTATCGCAGCGATCTTGACAGTAATTGGTTACTCAATGAATGATACGGTAATTGTATTTGACCGTATTCGTGAAAGTTTGAACTTCTCAAGCGATAAAGATGATTCTAAAATTGTCATCAACGAAGCATTGAACAAAACATTGAGTCGTACATTTAATACGTCAATGATCTTGTTCGTTGTATTGTTAGTGATGTTCATCTTTGGTGGACCAGCAATCAAAGGATTCTTGTTCGCATTGTTAGTAGGTGTGGTAATCGGAACATACTCTTCATTGTGTGTTGCAACGCCAATCTTGATTGACTTTACGAAATCATTCAAAAGAAAAGCAAAAAAATAATTATAACACGATTAAATTATAAAGCTGAATCATTTGATTCAGCTTTTTTTTTGCGTTATTTTTTTAGTAAAATGACATACAATTCAACGATCCATTCGATGTGTCGTCTTAATTTATTGCAAGCATGATGCTTGGATCTTTTCGAAGGAAGTAATGAATAATCGTTCGCGCATCACGATCTTCAGCACGCAAGTCGATGTGAGACTTCCATTGGTCATGAGACAACTTTAAAATGTAAAATGGAATAAAACCAAAACCTTTGTAGGTTCCATTTTCTACCCATACAACCGCTTTTTCTTTTTTGTCTCGTCCGTGTTGAACGATAAAGAAATTTGCTGAATCAAACGATAATTGTTCCGCAATTATTGCTATCCGTTGATTGTAATCGATGGTGCTTTCTAGGTGTGTACACGCACCTTTGCATTTGTCGATTTGATAGCCAAAACAAGCTCCTGATGATTTTTCAAGTCCACAATACTTTGCACACAATTCGTGTTCATCAACGATGCGTTTTAAGTAATCGGTTCCCTCTTTTTTAGATATAAAAGTGGTCAACGGTTGATCGCTGTTTTTTGCTAAACTGTCGATGAATAACTGGTGATATCCAGCACTGTTTTCATACGTAAACAATCCGTAAGAAAAATTACTTTTTCGAAGTTTTCGGTTATAGATAGGCTGGTGTTTTTTTATCATCTCTGATTCGTATAATAGTGCAATTATTTCTGAACCAGTTAATTCAAATTCAATGCGTGCAATTTCTTGCCGCATGTTTGCGCCCTTTATCGTTGTATTATTTTTCAGGTGTTGGTCGACACGTTTTTTGATATGCTTGCTTTTTCCAATATAAATCAATTGGTTCGCATCGTTGTAAAACTTGTAAATCCCTGTTTTATTTGGAATTTCCTCTAACGTATCAATGTCTAAATTGGGGTGCAATATTTTTGGATTGACTTCTTCTTGGACAAACGTTTGTAAACCTTTCGGATCTGTTTGATGTAAGAGCGTAAACAAATGTGCAGTAGCTTCCGCATCACCTCCGGCGCGGTGACGACCATTTAAGGCAATCCCTAATGATCTTGTCAGTTTTCCTAAACTATACGAATCATGACCAGGAATAACGTAACGTGAGGCACGAACGGTACATAAATGAGGTTTGCGGTAATCGTAACCAAGTAATTTGAATTCATGGCGTATAATTCCGTAATCAAACCCGACATTGTGTGCAACGAAAATGCAATCTTCTGTAAATTCGATGATTTGTTTCGCTATTTCGTAGAACTTTGGAGCATCAGCTACCATGGAGTTTTTAATGCCTGTTAGTCGTGTGATAAATTCCGGTATTTCCATTTCTGGATTTACGAGTGATTCGAAAGAATCGATGATTTGATTGCCGTCGTGTTTGAAAATAGCAATTTCTGTTATTTTCGAGGATTTTGTAGATCCACCAGTTGTTTCTATGTCGACAATTGCATAATTCACCGCGTAAAATTAACAATTTGTCAACTAGTTCGGGTCAAACTAATTGATTCTTTTTAAAATAATTACTCATTCCAAGTCATTATTTCGATTGTATACATGGACAAATTCAGTAAGTCAATTTCTTTTCGTTACATTTGTAAAAAATTAAATGCAATGGCAAATAAACGATTAATCAAAAAACAATTAAATGGAATGATCATCGATGTACTTGATGAGTGTTTCTCAGTTCAATTGTTTAACGGTTCAAAAACAGCTGCTACGGAGACAATTATCGAAGAAGCGTTATCATTTGGAGATGCGATTTTAGCGCAAGTTCACCAAGCAAAATCTAAGAAAGAGTACCCTGCAATTCGTCAAGCAATGGAAGACAAAGGAATTTATTTTGTTGAAGCATTGAACGGATTACAATAATCCTATTACTTTTAGGCTCCTGTAGATCATTGATTTGCAGGAGTTTTTTTATGCCCAAAAGTTATGAACTGGAAACGTTTTTTATTGTTTTTCACGCTAGCATTTGCTGCAGCAATTGTTATTTTCACAACGAATGCTTCGCTCATTCAATCGGAGAAAAATTATTGGAATGCTGTTGCGTTAGGTGCTGTTATGGTTGTTTTGTGGGTGTTTGAATTGATTCCTATTTATGTTACTGCATTGATTCCACTTATCGTTGGAATTCCTTTGGGATTAATTGACTCAAGTGGCTTAGCTGCAGCTTATGGAGATAAAATGGTCTATCTTTTTCTGGGTGGTTTTATCCTTGCACTGGCGCTCGAAAAATGGCACATTCACTTGGTTGTAGCGCATGCAATCATCAATTTAGTTGGTCATTCTAAACCGCGTATCTTATTTGGTTTTTTAATGGCTACTGGATTTTTAAGTATGTGGGTTTCTAATACCGCAACGGCTTTGATGATGTTGCCTTTGGCAATTGCAATCATTGATTTGTTACCAAAAAATGAACAGAAGAACCGATTTGCAGTTTACTTATTGCTTTCAGTTGCTTACGGAGCAAATATTGGAGGAATGGCTACATTGGTTGGTTCACCACCGAATTTGCAAATGGCATCGCTTCTTTCAACAAATTATGCAACCAAAATAACGTTTTTTGATTGGTTTAAAATTGGTTTTCCAGTAAGTATTGCAATGTTATTATTAGCCTATCTTTTTTTCTGGTTAACACTTGGAAATGAAAGAAAACAACAAGTTGCTGGATATGAAAAACAACAACACCGTTTGTCTGCTGATCAATGGAAGGTAGTAAGTGTCTTTTTATTTGTTGTTATCTGTTGGATCTTCAAAGATATTATTGCTGGAAAAGCTGGATTTTTCCCAAACTTAAAATTAACCGATGAAAGTGTTGCAATTTTAGGAGCGGTTTTATTAATGATACTTCCTGCCACTAAAAAGTCAGAGAAGAAAACCTTGTTAACGTGGAAGGATACAGAGCAAATCCCATGGGGAATTTTAATCATGTTTGGCGGTGGTTTAGCACTTGCAGCATGTCTATCGTACGGAGGAGTTATTGATTCGATTGCTTTGTTGTTCAAAGATTTGGGGAATGCAAGTTATCTTGTATTGATGGTCCTTATTGTGGTGATTGCGGTTTTTGGCACTGAATTGTTATCTAATCTTGCATTGGTTACTTTGTTCGTCCCAATCATTGCAGCGTTTTCAATTCAAAATAACATGCCATTAGTGAACTTGTGCATTCCATTGACTCTTGCAGCTAGTTGTGGTTTTATGATGCCAGTTGGAACGCCACCGAATGCCATTGCTTTCTCCTCAGGATTAATTTCGATGCGTCAAATGGTGTTGAATGGACTCGTAATAAATGTGATTGGAATGATCACGATAATGCTAGCTGCTATGTTTTTCTTTGGCGCTTAAATTTTCTTTGAAAGCCATAAATCACAAGCAAAATGTCCAGAATCACCATAAGGTTGCTCTAAATATTGGAACCCCATATTCTCATACAATCCCACAGCAATGTGCAACTCAGGTAGTGTTTCCAAATAGATTTCTTTGAAATTTAAAGCTTGTGCATGTGCGATACATTTCTCCATTAATTGGTAACCTATTCCTTTTCCCCGCCATTCAGCAGTAATATATAGTTTAACTAATTCGACACAACCTGCTGGTAAACCTTTTGTTGGAAAAATCCCACATCCACCAATCATTTTATCGTTTTCAAGTGCAATAAAATAGCTTGAATTTGGCGATTGAAAAAGTTCAAATAACTGATCTGTTGTAGGGTCGGTAAAGACAGTTCCAGGTTTGTTTGCTCCAAATTCAGTCAACACTGATTTTATAATACGAGCAATTTCGGCATTATCTGCAGCTTGTATTGGTCGAATGAGTACTTGGTCGGTCATCGAAATTTGTTTTTTAAGTTCAGAATTGGACGCTCAAAATAATGAAAACTCAACCAAGATACACTGTAAGTTAATCCGAAAACAACGACAACATAACTTAAAAAATGACCGATATGTGAAGTCCAGCCAGAGCTATCGAACAGTTGAGCACAATAATAAATTACGATTGTGTGATACAAATAGAAGCCATACGTCAAACGACCACTTTTTTCAAATCCAATAATGCGATCTGCTTTCCAAAAGGAATGAACGGAATAGACTTGTTCGAGTAAAATGAATGCAAAAAATAAGCCATGAAACAAACGTTGAAAGATTATCCAAAGTGGTGCTTTCAATTTGTTTTCAAGTAAAATGATTGCTAATCCAAAACCATAGACGAGTAGTAATTGAATCCTTGAAAACCGGTTAATAATCGCTTTCGCTTTTCCTGAAAACGCCCAAATTGCGATCAATCCACCAATAGCTAAATCAGAAATCAATGCTAGTGTATGGTAATACAACACACGATCGTTTGAAGTATGAAAAGCCCGAAACACGATTGAAGCGATTATCAGGGCAATGAAAAACCAAGCAAAGTCGCGGTTCTTTTTGAATCGAATTATCCCCATCACAATTACCCAAGCATAATAGAATTGTTCTTCCACACTGATCGACCAAGTTGTCGTTAAGAAATTAATTTTGTCATTCAATCCGACATAGATTTCATCAAAATTGGATAAAAACAAGGCGAAACGCCAAAACTCGTGAACGGTTGTGATGCCATAAGGCAATTGAGGAAAAAGGAAGAATCCAAAAATGCTGACTAAAAAGTAAAGCGGCCAAATGCGTAATATTCGGCGAAATAAGAAATGAATGAGGTTTATTTTTCCTGACGATTTTAGTTCTTGGAGAAATAAGTAAGTAATTAAAAAACCGCTTAAAACAAAAAACAAACTAACACCGATGTGACCATGATTGGTTAGTTTGAAGATGAATTGAAAAGTTGTGTCGTTAAAAAAAACGCCCCATATTTCTCGGTTTAAACTGAAAACATGAAAAACAAAAACAAGTAGTGCACCTAAAAAGCGCAAGCCGTTTAAGTTTGAAAAAAAAAGTTGTTGGTTTTTCATAAGAACGAAACTACGAATGATGATTGAAATGGCAACAAATTAGGTAAAAAAAAGTCCGAATGAAAAATCATCCGGACCGCTATATCTTGAGTAGTTTGCTTATTTAATCAACTTCACATTGATTGCATTCCAACCTTTTTGTCCTTTTTGAATATCGAACGTCACTTTGTCGTTTTCTTTGATTGCTTCAGTCATTCCATTGATGTGTACAAAGTAACTTTCGCCATTTGAATCATCTTTGATAAAACCGTAACCTTTTGAATCGTTGAAAAAAGAAACTTTACCTGTCATGATTTCAGGAATGATATCTTCTCTTTTTGCAACTCCAATTTGAATATCTTCTTCGTTTATTTCAGTACGTTTGCTTGGATCTGGCGGAGCAGCAACGATGTTGCCGTTTTCGTCAACGTAAGCCATCATTTCATCAAGCGATTTTTTTCCTGATGTCGATTTTCTTTCTTCTTTTTTAATCGCTTTTTCTTTGCGTTTTTTTGCCTTTTGGTTTTCTTTTTCCTTTTTATTAAAGGTCTCTTGGGATCTGGCCATTCATAATTCTTGTGTAAAGCGACTATTCGCAGTGCAAAGATACGCTAATTAACTGATTTAAAATAATCAAACTGTTTGCTTACCGCTAATTTCGACAAACAATTTATAATCGAAGTTAAACGTCTCTTAAAAAGCAACGAAATTTCACTATGAAATTGATGAAGTGACACCTCCTTAATGTGTATATTTGTGAAAAAAAAGCGACATGTCATTTGATATTGCAATCATAGGTGGTGGAATTGTTGGAGCTGCAACATTTTACAAATTACAAACGCGTTATCCTGATTTATCAATTGTTTTGATTGAAAAAGAAGGAAAACTTGCCGATCACCAAACAGGAAACAATTCGGGTGTTATACATTCTGGTTTATACTACAAACCAGGTTCGTTAAAAGCGAAAAATTGTGTAGCAGGAAGACATGAATTGGTTGCGTTTGCCAAAGAACACCACATTGCTCACGATGTCTGTGGAAAGGTTGTCGTTGCAACTGATAAATCGGAATTGCCGAATATGGAAAAAATTTTCCAAAATGGATTGGCAAATAATACCGAAGGAATCGAATTGATTGATGCAAAGCGCGTGCAAGAAATTGAACCATTTGTTCAAAGTATCGGAGGGATTTGGGTGCCATGTACAGGAATTATTGATTTCAGAGGAGCAACCGAAAAAATGGCAGAAATTGCACTTTCCATGCAGCCAAAAAGTGAACTGAAATTAAATCACGAAGTTATTGCCATTGAGCGCTCGGAATTAAATACGACTATCGTTACAAATAAAGGAAAAGTTGAAGCACGTTATTTGATTTTCTGTGGCGGATTACAAGCAGATAGATTGGCACGTAAAGATGGTGTGAAATTGAAAGAGCAAGTTGTTGGTTTCCGTGGTGATTATTATGAATTAACTCCAGAAGCGAAACACAAAGTAAAAAACTTAATCTATCCAGTTCCCAATCCAGATTTCCCATTCTTAGGCGTTCATTTTACGCGTATGACCGATGGAGAAATTGAATGTGGACCAAATGCTGTCTTTACATTCAAGCGCGAAGGTTATGGAAAAACAGATTTCTCATTGCGCGATACCTATGATGCTTTGACCTACAAAGGAACATGGAAATTGTTTTTCAAAAACATGAAATTTGGAATTGACGAATACCGTCGCGCATTCTCGAAACGTTTGTTCTTGAAAACCTTACAACGCATTATTCCTTCATTAACGATGGACGATATTCATCCAGGTCGAGCAGGGGTAAGAGCATTGTTGTTGGCTGAGGACGGTGATACACGCGACGATTTCCGTTTCGAATACCATGCGAATTCCATTCACGTGTTGAATGCGCCTTCTCCAGCAGCTACTGCATCGCTTGCAATTGGTGGACAAATAGCTGACGAAGCAGAAAAACATTTCAACTTAAAATAAAACGGTTTTAGTCGTCTTTTATGAAAATTTTAATTTCTCCTGCGAAATCAATCAACGAGGATGTTCAGTTCCCCGAATTCAATTATACTTTTCCGCTTTTTGCGAAAGAATCGAAATCGTTGGTGGTGAAATTAAAAAAGAAAAAAGCGAAGGATTTGATGGAAATGATGCATGTATCGAAAGATATTGCTGAATTAAATGTCAATCGGTTCAAAGATTGGTACCTTTCTGAAAAACCTTCAGCATGTGTAAAACCAGCGGCTTTTTTATTTACAGGTGAAGTTTATCGCGGTTTGGCAATGAGCGAATTGTCGGATGAAGTTTTAAGCAAAGCACAAGGTTCATTGCGTATTTTATCAGGATTGTATGGAATCTTAAAACCATTTGATTTGATTTTTCCTTACCGCCTTGAAATGGGAACCAAATGGACTATTTCAGATAAAGCAACCAATTTGTATCAGTTCTGGGGATTGAAAATTTTGAAAGCTTTGGAAAAAGAAACGGATAAAACAGAGGTTATAGTGAATTTAGCTTCGACCGAATATGCAAAAGTTATTCCGTTCAAACAATTGAAACGAACAGTTATCACGCCAGTATTCAAAGAATTCAAAGGTGGAGAATACAAAGTGGTCATGATGTATGCAAAGAATGCACGTGGAAAAATGGCACGCTATATCTTGGAAAACGAGTTAACTTCTCCCGATGAATTAAAGTTGTTTCAGGTAGATGGTTATCAATTCAACGAAGCATTAAGCGACGCAACGAATTGGGTTTTCGTACGTTGAAACAACAACTTTTCAAAAATCAATTTTTAATAAAAACAATCCTGCAATAAAGCTGAATCCGGCTTTCTTTTTGTATCCTTGTACTTGCTATTTACATTACACCCCAAACATGGAACAAATAAGTGTTTTTGATATTTTTAAGATTGGTGTTGGACCATCAAGTTCGCATACAATGGGACCTTGGCGTGCTGCGCAACAATTTATTCACCAATACATAAAATCACCAGGAATACAAGAAATCAAACGCTTAAAAGTTGATTTATTTGGTTCGCTTGCTAAAACTGGAAAAGGTCACGGAACAGATATTGCTGTGCTTTTGGGATTGTCTGGCGAAGATCCAGTGACAATTCCTGTTCATACAATCGATTCAAAAATTGCACATATTCATGCGACAAAGACCTTGAATATCAATAGCGAGCACGTGATTTCATTTGATTCGGAATCTGATTTGTTATTTCACATGAATGAATCGTTACCAGGACATCCAAATGCAATGACTTTAACGGTTACTTTCATGAATGATTCGGAATTATCCGAAACCTATTATTCCGTTGGTGGTGGTTTTGTAGTCAAAGAAGGAGAAGAAATTAACTTTTCAATTGACCAAAAACAATTGCCTTATCCGATTGAATCTGCAGCTGACTTAAAGCGCTGGTGCGAAGAAGAAAACGCTTCTATTGCAGATATTGTGCTAAAAAACGAATTGTCTTGGCGTTCAAAAGAAGAAACAATTGCTGGTTGTTTAGCAATCTGGGATGTCATGCGGGAATGTGTTTATAGAGGAGTAACGACGGAAGGGATTCTTCCTGGTGGATTAAACGTAAAACGACGCGCAGCAGAAATGAGCCGTAAATTGTTGAACGGAATTTCATGCAAAGATTCGCACGACTTTTTGGAGCAAATTCAAACGGGAAGTAACATGTTCCAAAACACATTGAATTGGGTAAGTTGTTTCGCGTTAGCGGTCAATGAAGAAAACGCATCATTTGGCCGTGTAGTAACTGCTCCAACAAACGGTGCGGCGGGAGTTATTCCAGCCGTGTTGCTCTATTACATTTGTTTTGCAGGTGGTTCTGACGAGAAAAGCATTGTTAAATTCATGACAGTTGCTGCTGAAATCGGTAGTATTTTCAAAAAACGTTCTACAATTTCTGCTGCGATGGGCGGATGTCAAGCTGAAATTGGTGTTTCGTCTTCGATGGCTGCTGCTGCTTTAACAGAATGTTTGGGTGGAAATCCAGAACAAGCGATGATGGCCGCTGAAATTGCAATGGAACATCATTTAGGCCTAACTTGTGATCCAATTGGCGGATTGGTGCAAATTCCATGCATTGAACGCAATACGATGGGTGCAATAAAAGCAATTACTGCTTGTCAATTGGCGTTACAAGGAAATCCAGGTTCGGCAAAAGTTTCCTTAGATGGTGTTATTAAAACCATGTGGGAAACAGCGATGGATATGAATCAAAAATACAAGGAAACTTCTGACGGTGGTTTAGCAACGAATATCCCTGTGAACATTTCAGAATGTTAACCATTTTTGACGTTTTTCAACTTTCTTCACCCAATTTATAATCGTATCTTTGTGGCAAAATTTTATACATGTCACAAGATATTAACGCAGTTAGTTACTGCATCGGATTGAGTGTTGCAGATAGTTTGATGCAACAAGAATTGGGAGGAATTAACCCAACTGTAATGGCAGAAGCAATTGCTGCTGTTTTCAATGGAGAAACAAGTAAATACACACCAGAAGAAGCAAACGGAATCATTCAAGCATATTTGCAAGATGTCACAGCTTCTAAATTTGAAGTTTACAAAGCAGAAGGTGAAGCATTTTTAGCTGAAAACGCTAAAAAAGAAGGTGTTCAGACAACTGCATCTGGTTTACAATACGAAATTATTGAAGCTGGAAATGGTGCGAAACCAGTTGCAACGGATACGGTAAAAGTTCATTACCACGGAACATTAATCGATGGAACTGTTTTCGATAGTTCAGTATCACGTGGAATGCCTGCAACATTTGGTGTTCATCAAGTAATCAAAGGATGGACAGAAGCATTACAATTAATGCCTGTAGGTTCAAAATACCGTTTATACATTCCGCAAGATTTAGCTTACGGAGCTCAACCACATCCTGGTGGAGCTATCAAACCGTTTATGGCTTTGATCTTTGATGTTGAATTAATTTCAATTGAAGCATAAGATGAAATTCAAACAGTTACTTGTTTTCTGTGTTGCGGCTTTGACATTCTTTTCATGTTCTGAAAGCGCAACCGATTCGGAGGCATTGCCATTAACATCGTTGAAACAACAAATTTCTTATTTGATTGGTGCTGATCATGCGCAACAAATCATCAAAGACCCTAATTTCTCAAAGTACAACAAAGAAGAATTGGTGAAAGGTTTTGAAATTGGTTTAGCAAATCCAAAAGCATACGACCCGATGTGTGAAGCAGAACTTCAAAAGTTGTATGCTCCAGGAAATAATGTCATGGATGAATCACACACAAAAACGGCTTCTAATTGCATTGGAAAATTATTGGGATCCGTTTTTAATTCTGGCTGGGAGCGTGCGCAATCGATTCAAGAATTTGACTTGAAATATGTACGTTATGGTTTTGAATTGGCGTTGAATAAAAAAGATACGTTATTGCCCGAAACAACCAAACAAAAATTGGTCGGTGATTTCATGGCAAAAGTAAACCAACGCATCATGGTGCAAGTGGAACAACGCGAAGAAAAATTCTTTGCAAAAGTGAAGCAAATCAAAGGTGTTCAAGAATTGCCTCAAGGCATCTTTTTAGAAACGATTCAAGCTGGAAAAGGCGGTTCACCTGCTATCTCAGATGATGTTAAAGCACATTATGTACTAATGAATCACGAAGGAGATACCATACAATCTTCTTTAGCAAATCCGAAAGTTCCAATTTTTAATTTGAGCGAAGTAGTTGCAGGATGGACGGTTGGTTTTCCATACATGAAAAAGGGAGGGAAATACAAATTGTATGTTCCACAAACTATGGGATACGGTGCACAATCACCTGATCCGTCTATTCCACCTTTTTCAACATTGGTCTTCTACATCGAATTAATCGATTGCGGTAAATCAGGAAGTTTGAAATAAAATATTTTGTGAATATAACAATACGAAACCGCGCTGAAAAGTGCGGTTTTTTTTTGTTGCAAAAAAACACATTATATCGATCCTTTTTTATCACATTACTACATTCCTTTTTGCCATTATCATGTTTTATCGTATCTTAATAATAAATCACGTTCTATTTTGACGTACAATTTATTCATCTACCTCATAAAATAAATCTACAAATGGCAAAATTTAAAAACACATACCGAATTGAATCTGCAAGATTACAAAATTGGGATTATGGCAGTAATGGCGCATATTTTATCACAATTTGCACAAAAAACCGTGTTTGTTTTTTTGGAGAAGGGTTACATGAAAAAATACAATTAAATGAAATAGGTTTCATTGCCGAAAAAATTTGGTTTGAAATTCCAAAACATTTTTCAAATGTTGAATTGGATCGATTTGTTGTAATGCCCAATCATATTCATGGAATAATTATTATTAATAAAACAAAATCAGATTTTCATTCGGGGATTCACGTAGAGACGCGATTAATCGCGTCTCTACGTGAATCCAACGCATCCAACGCATCCAACGCATCCAACGCCAACGCATCCAACGCCAACGCATCCAACGCATCCAACGCCAACGCATCCAACGCCAACGCATCCAACGCATCCAATGAATCCAACGCCAACGCATCCAATTCATTTCACACAAAAACAACAATTAAATCAAATAATAACGGAGGTTTTGCGGGCGAAATGAATCCAATGTTTCATGAAAACATTTCTCGAATTATAAGGTGGTACAAAGGACGTTGTTCGTTTGAAATTCGAAAAATCACAACTGATTTTGGTTGGCAAACACGTTTTTATGATCACATCATTCGAAATGATTGGTCCTATAAAAACATTCAAAAATATATTGAAAACAATCCGAAAAATTGGGTAAAAGATAGATTTTGTGAAAATCAATAATTGATTTATATCGGAATAAAAAATGCGATGCGATAAATCACAGGAATATATGCGCCGTTTTCTTTACGCATGAAATATCCTTGACGGAAAGGACTGTTGGTGCTGTTGATGACATCGTACATAATACCTGCGTTCAATCGGAAATTGTCTGAAAATGCACGCGAAAAACCTGCGCCAACAAGGAGGGTAGGTGCCCATGTGCGGTTTGCTGGCAAATATCCATTGTTAAATGGAGTGGAAAGCAATTCGAACTCAGCGCCTGCAAACAAATATTCGTACATACGGTAATGAGCAAAAACACCACCACCATAAATTGACCAATTTGTTTTTAAACCTAGGTTGTTGTACCAATTACGCTGTAAACGGATACTAGGGCCTACAACAAAATTATTTTCATTGATAAACGCTAGTTTCATTGCACCACCAACTGTTCCACCCAGATTAGATGCGTGAAAAGCAAATTCAAATCCCAATTCTTTGGAAGCGTTTCGTGAGCTATTTGAAGGTTCTTCTGGTAAATATAAATCAGTATCTTGACCAAATCCAAGGTTCAAGGCGCATAATCCGATGATGAGTAATGTTGTTTTCATGCTAATATTGTTGTTAATGTTTTGATATCAATGTCATGGGCTCCTTCAAAAATAACACATTTAAAGTTTTGTAAGTTATAATCAGCTTGAACTTTTGTTAATGCTTCAGCAGGAAAGTAGGGATCGTTGTTTCCAAAAACGGATGTTTTTTTTACTGCGTTCATAGGTTCAACTGATTCAGATAAATCAGGAGGAAAAACACTTCCCCAAGCAATAAAATGATCACATTTTATGTTTGTTGAAGCAACCCAACGTGCTGCAGTTGCGCCACCTTGTGAAAAACCTAAAACGATTGTTTTTTCAGGATTGTAAAGCTGTTGAATGTGGTTTTGTAACGTTGATAAAGCATGATTGTTTTCAATAATGTCATTTTCACGCCATTCTTTGGTCATCCAAGAAGCACCAACTCGTCCAGATGAACCTTGCAAATAAAAACGGTGCATTCCCTCCGGAAAAACAAAGAGTGTATTTGGCAGTTGAAATGTGCTGAATTTTCGTTTGAAAAAGGAAACTAACTGTCCGTATCCATGCAAAACATAAATTACTTGCTTTATCGGTTCTTCGGGGATGATTGTCTCATACCGCATCGAACGTTCAACGACAATTTTTTCCAATTTATCTGCGCGATTTATCAATGAATTCTTGCGCTCGCTCACTTCCAGGACCAGTTTTATACAAGGTATATTTCCCGAATTTTGGCTCGAAATAAAAACGATATGCTAATTTATTTCTTTTTGAAATACTTGGAACATACTGATACATATCGCCAATATTCTGTGAATAATGATCGATTTCACTGTTGTAAATTAATATGTCTTTTCCAGAATGTTCACGTGAAGCTTCCAAAACATGCAACAATGCTTCCGGTTTTTCCTCGCCGGCATAATCAAATAATTTCCATTGGAAAACAAGTGTTAAATCGGTTTCATTGAATACGGAAAAATAACTTCTCCATCCAGAATTACGAATTCTGTAATCGATAATCACATCTTTCGTTAAATCAGAAACTATGTTTTGAAAACTCACTTCCAGCGGCCGGCCGGGTGAAGAGGGAACAGGAAGTGGCACACTAAATTGATCTGTTGCACCATCGTAATAGAAAAAGAAATTATAATTCCCCATGAAACCAATTTCAGCCATTTTAGCTTGCTTGTTCTTTTTAATAGCATCATTAATTGCAAATTCCATACGATTAACCGTGATGATCGCATCTTGAATGGTGTCGGCATTAATAAATTCTTTGTAAACTTTGAACGTGTATTTTTCAGTAACAGGAATTTGCAATTTTGCTTCTACTTCCCGACGTGCTCGTTGATCAAAATCAAGGTTTAATTCATTATCAGGAGTTACAGGTTCCGAACTTGTTTTTTCTGTTTCATCTGTTCCACAAGCCGTTAATAGGAGGGAGCAAGAAAAAAGAATTTTTACGATATTTTTCATGATTAATAATCTATATCTAAGTTAAAACGACTCTTCAGGTCGAAAAGGTTGGAATTTTTACGTGCCATTTTTTCGAAACGATCATTTCCTGTCATGAATTTATCTTCATCGGGTGCTTCATTCGAAATTTCAATCGTGATAGTCAAATCATAATTTCTGATCTCTTTGCGAATCCGAGCTAAAATATCATTCATTCCGTTTTCCAAACGTGTCAACTGAATCGCATTATCAACCTCAAACAAAAATGTTGTTTCATCTAATTGAACAGGGTCACGCTTGATCATTACGTGATAAATTTGATCTTGACCTTCTAATTTTTGCGCATGAGCCGTCGACTTCCAATTACGAATGACATCGTCTTTGTGAAAAGGTTCAACCGGTAAATCTTTTTGAGCGATTGTAACTTTTGCTGTCTGTTGCGCAATTAGTTGATTAATGGAAAGATTGCCTGAATTTAAATTTCCTGTTGGAGCAGACAATACTTTTGCCTCTGGTTTTGTTTGAAACGCAGGCCGAGCAGGCTGTACAGAAGGTTTGTTTATTTTTGGGGTTTCATTACGCAGGCTTTGACCTGAATAAGGAATGATAGCAACTGAATCAGTTAGGGATTTTTTTTTTCCAACTCTGATTTAATTGAACAGAGTTGCATAAGTGCCATTTCGACTAAGAGTCGCTGGTTTTTGGCAGATTTGTAATCGACATCTGTTTTGCTTAACACACCTAACGATCGAATAGCAAAACTTGCATCTATTTTTTTTGCTTGTTCCACAAATATTTTTTCAGTGGTTTCACCCACTTCTAATAAATGCGCCGTTCTTGGATCTTTGCAAACAAGTAAATTTCTGAAATGATCTGCTAAACCAACGATGAAATTGTGTCCGTCAAATCCTTTTTCCATGATATCGTTAAACAACATCAAATTTGCAGGAATATCCTCATTGATTGCATTTTCAACAACTTTGAAATAGTAATCGTGATCGAGTATATTCAAATTCTCAATTACAGCTTTGTGGGTAATAGTTGTACCACAAAAACTGACCATTTGGTCGAAGATTGATAATGCATCACGCAAAGCACCGTCTGCTTTTTGTGCAATTAAATACAAGGCATCAGGATCAGCAGCAATTGCTTCTTTCGTTGCAACTGTTGTCAAATGATCAGCGATGTCTTTCACTTTGATTCGTTGAAAATCAAATATTTGACAACGCGATAATATAGTAGGAATTATTTTGTGCTTTTCCGTTGTCGCTAAGATAAAAATAGCGTGACTTGGTGGTTCTTCTAATGTTTTCAAAAAAGCATTAAATGCTTGCGTTGACAACATATGAACCTCATCAATGATATATACTTTGTGTGTACCTATCTGAGGAGCAATACGCACTTGGTCGATCAACCCACGAATATCTTCTACAGAATTATTCGAAGCAGCATCCAATTCATAGACATTTAATGAAGCGCCTTCGTTGAAAGATTGACAACTTGCACATTGATCACACGCTTCTACTTGCTCTGTTCGATTAAAACAGTTGATAGTTTTAGCTAAAATCCGTGCGCTTGTTGTTTTTCCAACTCCTCGCGAACCACAAAATAAGAAAGCTTGTGCTAAATGATCGTTTTTGATGGCATTTTTGAGCGTATTTGTAATAGCTTTCTGCCCCACAACCGTATCAAAGGTTTGTGGACGATATTTCCGAGCAGATACTACAAATTCAGACATAAGACAAAAATAACTATTTCGCCTCAAATAATGCGCATTGTTGAAAACTTGCCCGTTTTTTTATTGCAGTTTGCATACATTTTGAAATAGGTGATAAATTACCAAGGGATTGTGTTAATTTTGTTACTCCGAAAACAAGATATGAAAGTTTACAATAACATTTTAGAAACAATCGGAAATACCCCGCTTGTCAAATTAAACAAATTAACTGCTGCCTGCAAAGGAACGATCCTTGCGAAAGTAGAAACAACCAATCCTGGTAATTCTGTCAAAGATAGAATGGCTGTGAAAATGATTGAAGATGCTGAGAAATCAGGACTTTTAAAACCTGGTGGCACAATCATCGAAGGGACTTCTGGTAATACAGGAATGGGTTTGGCACTTGGTGCTATTATCAAGGGTTATAAGTTGATTTGTGTTTTGAACGATAAACAATCCAAAGAAAAAATGGATATTCTTCGTGCCGTTGGTGCAGAAGTTGTTGTTTGTCCAACTGCAGTTGAACCAACTGATCCACGTTCGTATTATTCCGTTTCACGTCGTTTAGCGAACGAAATCCCGAATTCTTGGTATGTGAATCAATACGATAACTTATCGAATAGAACGGCACATTATGAGCAAACTGGTCCTGAAATTTGGGAACAAACTGAAGGAAAAATAACCCATTTTATTGTAGGTGTCGGAACAGGAGGTACTATTTCAGGAGTAGGAAAATACTTGAAGGAACAAAACCCAAACATTAAAATTTGGGGAATCGATACGTACGGTTCTGTTTTCAAGAAATACAAGGAAACTGGAATTTTTGATGAAAACGAGATTTATCCATACATCACTGAAGGAATTGGTGAAGATATTTTGCCAGCAAATGTAGATTTTGATGTCATCGACCATTTTGAAAAAGTTACGGATAAAGACGCTGCTGTTTACACACGTAGATTAGCGCGTGAAGAAGGAATTTTTGTAGGTAATTCAGCTGGAGCTGCGGTTTCTGGTTTGCTACAAATGAAAGACCAATTGAAAGAAGACGATGTCGTTGTGATACTTTTCCATGATCATGGAAGTCGCTATGTTGGAAAAATATTTAATGATGATTGGATGCGTGAACGTGGATTCTTGGACGAAGAATTTAAAACTGCAGCGGATGTAGTTGCGCGTCATGCGGACCAACCGCTGGTTACCTTGTATTCGGAAGAGTTAATTTCTCATGCAATCGTGAAAATGCGCAAATTCAACATTTCACAAATTCCAGTTACACGTGACGGACAATTTGTAGGATCATTGAACGATAGCCAAGTTTATCAATTGTTAATGGATAATCCGCAATTAAAAGACACTCCAATTTCGAAAGTCATGCAAGCGCCATTTCCAGAAGTGAAAGCTGCTACGAAATTGGAAGATGTTGCAAAATTGATTAATGAACAGGTTCCAGCTGTTATTGTCGAAGGAACGAATGGACAAAAACAAATTTTAACACGTCAAGATATCATTGCTTCATTGGCATAATGTCTGAAAAGAAAATAATAGATCAATTAGGGAGGGTTGTAACAATTATGCATCAACCTTCCCGCATTGTATCATTGGTTCCGTCCCAAACGGAATTGTTATACGATTTAGGATTAGACGAAACTATTGTCGGAATAACTAAATTTTGTTGTCATCCAACTCAATGGAAATTCAAAAAAACAAGAATTGGTGGAACAAAAGCTGTCGACATTGAAAAAATCCGATTGTTGCAACCCGATTTAATCATTGGAAACAAAGAAGAAAACACCTTAGAAGATATCACACAACTTGAAAGCATTGCACCAGTTTGGATAAGTGATGTATCGACCATTGACGATGCGTTATCGCTTATTGTTGATCTAGGAGAATTGCTTGGTAAACAAGCGAAAGCGAACCAATTAGTTCAGGAAATTATTACAGCGTTTGATCAATTGGTAAAAAATGAACCTCCGTTGAAAGTAGCTTATTTCATCTGGCATTCACCAGACTTTATCGCTGGGAAAGCTACCTTCATTGACAGCATGTTAACTGCGTGTGGTTTTGAAAACGTTTCACAAGAAACTCGTTATCCTGTATGGAACAATCAGTTTGAAACACCTGAATTGGTGCTATTAAGTTCGGAACCTTTCCCTTTCAAGGAGAAACATGTTACCCTTTTTCAAGAAAAATTTCCAACAGCAAAAATCAGCTTCGTTGATGGTGAATATTTTTCGTGGTATGGTTCGCGCTTGCGCAATGCACCTCGTTATTTTCAAACATTGATTGATTCAATAATGGAACAAATCAAATCAAGCTAAACTGATTTTTTTTGAATGTACTGCAAAACAGTTTCATTAAAGACTTTTGCTTGATCAACATTCACGACATGTCCACAGTTTTCTATTACAACTAACTCTGAGAAGTTGTGCTGCAAGGTTATTTTCCGAATGGATGGTAAAAACAAATAATCTTCTGCACCCATGACGTAAAGTGTAGGAATAGCAACGTCAGTAGCACGGAAATACCGCAGGATTTTATTGACTTCAGCAGCTAGTTTAAACCAACGGATAAATTCTTTTTGATTGAGTTTTTTTGCTTCTCGGACAAAAAGTTTGCGCGATTCTGTATGGTTTTTATTCGGCATTATGATGAACGCAAAAAACTGATACAACCACAAATAAGGAACAATTTTCTTTAACGTAACTCCCAGTTTTATAAGTAATTGCGACCGCAGGTTTAATTTCATGATTGCACCACCCATAATCATACTTTCAACACGATTTGGATCGTGTTTTGCTAAATTTCGAATTAAAATCGTTCCCAATGAAATTCCGATAAAGTGAGATTTCTCTATTTTTTTAAAATTGAGAACTTCTACAATATCATTCGTTATGGCATCAAAGGTGTAATTGTTTTTTTTCTCAGCATTCGTTTGAAAATCATAGTTTCCATGTCCGCGTAAATCAATTAATAACACATTAAATTGTTCTTTGAAATCACGTAACTGTTTGTGCCAAATGTTTGAGCTGCCGCCAGCACCATGAACAAAAGTTACCCAATTAGAAGAAGTTTGGTGAAAATGTGTAATGTAGTTTATCAATCTGAAAATTTTGTAAAAGTAGTCATATTAAACGAAAGAGGAATATTTCAGAAGTAACGCTTTACAGAATGGTAAATTTGTTGCTGAATTAAAAAAAGCACGTTAAAAGAAACGTTCTATATAAAAGTTAATTTATTTTTTGAAGTTCTAAATTTAATAAATCACTTATAACAAGCGCGTTTGTGAGTGTCATCATGTGTGATCCGTTTTCGACTTGAATAACTGGTTCAACAATATTTCTCATTGGGATGGTGTGATCTTTTGTTCCATGAATGTGTACTAGTTCTGTTGAATTTGTGGTTCTTTCCCAATTGATGATCATGGAAACAGAGTTTTTCATATATGAACCAGTTTTCTTGGATAGCATATTTTGAAATGTTTTTTTACATTTTTTACTATCTGGTTCAACAATTGGTTGAAGAAATTTGGCAAAACCTAACATCATGATTCCTGGAACTATCTTGTAAATTGGTATTTTTTGTTGGAAACGATAGCGAAAAGGGAGTTCAGTTACATTTTTAGCACTAGAAATTAATATCGTCTTTTTGGGATGAACAAGTTCGTTTAATTCCACGCAAATCATTCCGCCTAATGAAACACCAACTAAAATAAATGCTTCAGTTGTATCAATTTGACAGGCAATTTCTTGTGCGAAAGCTTTCATCGTCGTATTTTTTTTTGGTGTTCCATATTCGATTACTTTTTTTGTGTAATCACCATCGATTGACAACGAATCAAACAAATGTCTATCTGCACCTTGACCGGGAAAAAAATAGATAGTTGTTGTCTGTGAAACAGAAAAAAATGGAAACAACAATAAAATAAGGAATGCTATTTTTTTCAAACGATTAAATTATTTTTTTGATCAATGCAGGTCGTTGCGAAATTTCATGGTAGCAAATACAATGGGATAAGTAATAGTGAAAAACGACACTTTTTCTTGTTTTCAATTTATTAATGTGTGGTTCTCCACCATGAAAAAGATTGGCGTGCCAAATCAATACGTCTCCTTTTTTAGCTAAAAACGTTTCTTTTTTCAATTGAGCGGCAACAATTTTTTCTTCAATCATTTGCTCGTATGCTTTGTAACTTTTATTCCCTAAAAACAAAGCATTTCCTTCGTTATCATAATCCGAATTGAGGTAATAAGGTAGTTTGTGACTACCTGGATAATAATGAAGCGGACCGTTTTCATCGGTAATATCTTCTAAAGCTATCCAAACACCCAATAACCCTCCCAACGGAAAAGTCGTCATGTGAATACTGTCAGAATGAGTTGGTTGTTCGCTGCCGTTGATGAAATTAATACTTTGAAATAACGTTGCTTCTCCTCCAAGTAAAGCCGACAAAAAGCTAATAAGATCTTTTTGTAATCCAATATTTTTTAAAACGTCTAACTGATGAATGGCAAACATAATTTTGTTACCATTCTTGAATGCTAATTGTTTTGTCGTTAATCCATTGGCAATTGCTGCATTTATTACGTCCACGGTTTCTGCTGGTAAATAATTCGCTAATTTGATAAAACCTGTTTCATCATAAGCTAAAATACTTTGTTGTGTTTGTGGATCTGCTTGTTCAAATATATTTGTTTCAGTAATTGGAATAATAGTCGATTTTTTGTTCAATAATTGTTCGTCAATTCCTTTAAAGTCCGAACTAGAAATAGGAGAGAAGTAGCTTTTCCGAAGTCCTAATTGTTTGTAAAAAGGGAGGTTGTGTCGCAGCTGTTTGTAGTGAAATAAGTTGTATAATAGATATGTAAGTTTTAGCTTTTTTATCATTTTTTAGTTTTTTAACTGAATCACTCAACTAGTGAAATTCAAGTTTATCATCTATCAAATATATTCTTTTTTTTGAGATTTGTTTTGTTCAATCCCAACATTCCATCAATAAAAGGGAACCAGATACATAACTGATTTTTACATTTCCAGCAGCAATAACTTCATTACTGTTTCCATTTTTTTGTCCAAGTATTAAGCTTTCATTGTTTAATGGATAACGAAGATTGGATGTTGTTATTCCTGTAACAGTTCCAATTGGAATTAATGAAAGTTGTTGACCTGCTTGAAAATCTTTTTCAAAGTGCTTTGGTAACTGATAAACAACCGAATGATCATCAACAAGTTGAATGGTTACTTCCTGAGGAAAAGCTATCAAGTTGGCACAATTCATAAAAAAATGATCAGAACGTTTGCCAGTTGCCCATAAAACTGTTATTTCAGAGGGATTTAACGAACATGCAAAATGAATTCCTTTTTCAAAATCTGTCGCATTTTGGTCGGGCATTGCTTTTATTGCGATTCCTGGAAATTGCTTGTTTAACTCCTCAAATGAATGCGTATCGCGATCAAAATCACCAATCAAATAATCTGCTCTAAAACCCAATTCTTTGAAACGATGCATTGCTCCATCCAAAACAATAACAATGGGTTTTTCCGACATGTAACGGGCCATTAATTCCGAAGAACAAGTAGTTCCGTTAGCTATAATTACAATTGACTGTTGCTTCATTTGTATAATTTCCAAAGTGTAAAACCAAATTTTGAAACTTCATTCAATGCATGTTTGTCCTTTTTAAACGCGAGTTTACCAGCAAGTGCGTATTCATTTTTCACACCTGTCGGTACAAGTTGAATTGCACTTGTTTTGATTGTGTTGAAAAAATCGGTTGAAGCTTTAATTGGTGGCATGTTTCGAATAAATCCAGCGATAAAGTCGTTGCCAATAAATTGTGTTAAATACGTTAAATCTCCCCGTAAGGCAAAAATAGTTGCGTCTTTTTGGTGCTGAATAACAGTTGGATCATACCCAATAAACACCGTGTTTTCATCTAATTGAACTAGGGAGTATACGAGCGATCCAAAATTCAATGTTGTTGCACTAGTATGTAAATTTTCCGGAAATAGCGAAGAAAATTGCTCAACCGATACAGGTTGTTGGAATGTTAAAATTGCGTTCAATTTAGGAATAGGTGAGTACCCCATGACAGCTGGCAATCCTGCTTTTTCATCTGCCAAAGTCATTCCCATGTAATTAACACTACAACTACTTATATTTGGGAATTCCGTTTTGTTTTTTTCATTATACGATTCAATCATTGATTCGATTTCTATTGGAATAACAGCTGATTCGATGGAAAAACCTTCGGATTTTAAACGAAAAGCACTTTCTTTTAATGGTTTAGATAAGCTTAATTTTCCGTTGAAATTGAATGAATTTGCAGTAGTTTGAATAGCTATTTTTCCTTTTACTTGATTTGTTTGAAGCGTTAATAATATAGATTTTTGCTCATTGAAATGGATTGTTTTCACAGCTGAATGTAACAAATGATTGAGCGCTTGCGTGCTATGATATTCAGCATTGTTGCTTGTAACTCCGCTAACAATAATTGCTTTGTTTCCAATTGTTCCAGCTGCTTGTTGTTTTGTTAGGAAATAACGAATATTTGTCTTGAATTGCAAAGGATTTTTCACATCGAAATAACTCGCAATGTATGCTTCATTTTGATAATTAAAATGTAACACCACCACATTACTGTTCATTGATATAGCAAGCGGATATTTTTTTTCGTTATTAGTTGCCAGTCGTTCTTCCACATACGAACGCAATTGGTTGAGAAAAGCATCATCTTTTGCATCAAACAATACCGTGTATGCTTCATTTTTCCAAAAATCAGCAGCAGCTACCTGCAACATCCAGTTGGTGTTTTTTGGTATTGGAATTTTATCTGTTCTTTTCGTAGGAATAATCCACTCAATAAACAGCAAACCACTCACAAAAAATAGCGTCAACAAAAGAACGGATAACAGTTTAAAAAAACTTGATTTTCTTCTCATGTTATAAAAGTAATTCTTTATTGAAAATTGTACCTTTGTTTCATGGGAAAAATCTTTTATTGGATACTGCGCATGTTTGGTTGGAAAATAGATCCGCTTCCAAAAGACTTTCGAAAAAAGGCAGTTGTGGTGGTTGGTCCACACACATCAAACTGGGATTTTGTTGTTGGCAAGATGACATTTGTCTATTATGGTATCAACGCGAAATTTTTAATTAAAAAAGAATTGTTTTTCCCACCATTAGGTTGGTTGTTAAAAAGGATGGGTGGAATTCCTGTTGATCGCGCGCGTAGAGCGAATGTTACAAAACAAGTTGTCGATTATTTTAATAGTTCAGACGAATGTATTGTTGTCTTTACTCCAGAAGGAACACGAAGTTACCAACCCAATTGGAAAAAGGGATTTTATTACATTGCTCAAAATGCACAAGTTCCAATTTATATTTCCTACATTGATTTTAAAAATAAGACGGGTGGTTTTTTATCGTTAATGGAACCTTCAGGTGATGTTGAACAAGATCTTTTAACAATCAAACGAGCAATTTTTCCGTTCAAAGGAAAGTTTCCCGAGAATGGAATTCGTGAAGAAGAAATTAAGTAATTATTTTTTAAACGAATCAGTGCGTTTGTCATAGCCGTAAGGACAATGTTTACAGCCACTTTTACAACAATATCCGCGTTTTAAATGATAGTGTTCAGTAAAAACAATAAATCCTTCAGGACTGTAATAAAAGTCTTCCGAAGCCAATGATTTATTTTTCGGAAGAGGACGATCGTTATTCATAATGCAAAAATATAATTTCTATGCAGCTTTATTCGACTAAATTATCACAATTGCAAGCGCTAACTGCTAAACAGTTTGTTGACAAAAATGTTCAAGTTTTTGTAAAAAGAGATGATTTGATCGATAAAGAAGTCTCGGGGAATAAGTGGCGTAAATTGAATTATTCCATTGAATTAGCAAATTATCAGAAAAAGGAAGGGATTTTAACCTTTGGTGGCGCTTTCTCGAATCATTTGTTAGCAACAGCTGCGGCATGTAACAAATCGGGATTAAAATCGATAGGAGTTGTCCGAGGAGAGGAACTAACCGAAACAAGTAATGAAAATTTAAAGCGTTGTGCTGAATTAGGTATGCAATTGATTTTTATTTCACGTGTGGAATATCAATTACGCAATGAAAAAATCACGCAAGAAGAGTGGAAAGAGGATTATCCAACTTTTTTATTGGTTCCAGAAGGTGGAGCTAATTATCATGGATTAATAGGCTGTCAAGAAATCATACAAGAAATTCCCTTTGAATGCGACCATATTTTTGTCGCACAAGGAACGACAACTACAAGTTGCGGCATATTAACTGCGCTTCCTGAAAACACAACGTTACATGTTGTTCCCGCTTTAAAAGGATTTGATGCACTGGCAGAAATGAAATCGATATTGTACCCTTTTTATGTGGATGACGAATTAATAGCAGATAAATTAAAACAAGTCGTTGTTCATGAACATGCACATTTTGGTGGTTATGCGAAAACAACACCCGAATTAATTGCCTTTAAACAAGCGCAACAACAAGCATTTGATTTGCCATTGGATTTAGTCTATACAGCTAAAGCATTTTACGCGCTATTGGCTTGGATTGATCAATTAGCACCTTTCGATGAACTACAAAAAATTGTATTCATTCATACAGGTGGATTACTGAACGGACAAGAAAGAATACACTAAATAAAAAAAGGTTGTCCCAATGGAACAACCTCTTTCTGATTAATTTATTTGTGATTTATTTGAATAATGAATCGTCAATTTTGCTATTGAACAATACCTCTTTCACTGTTCCTTCTAACGACATTTCGCCGATAACTTGAATCAATTTGTAAGGAATCATTAATCCATTCACTTCTCTGTAATCATCAAACATTACTGTAATCTCAGCAGTTTCACCACCTTGTTGACTAATAGAAAGTGTTTTGTATTTCATGTACGTTGTTACATCGTAATAATCAAAACGTTGACTTTCGCCATCATTAGTCGCTAAAACATAGTAATCTTTGTTGTTGATCGTTTCGATACCTTTCAACTCATAAGTCATACCAGTTGTTTTGTATGACATTTCAGGAAAGAATCCAGCGCTTTTTTTCTTCGCTGCAATTTCTGCTTCCGTCATTGTTTTTTCTCCCGTTTGCATATTTTTTTCAGCACCTTTTGTACCATCGAAATACGAACTTTGGAAAACCATACCTTGTGCTTCTAATTTCATTGCTTCTTTGTTCGGAGCAACGTTTACTTCCGTTAACTTCAAAGTCATTGGCGCTCCAGGGATAGTAATGCTTGTTTCTTTAGCAATCGATTTGATTTTCTTCATTTTCTTTGCTAACGCTTTCGGAGAATTCGTTAAAGTAACAGCATTCACATAGTTTGACAACAATTCGTCAGCCGAGATAGTTGCTTTTTTCACGTCTTTCACTTCGTTTCCAAAAGCATCTAATTTTTCAATTTTACCATCAGCATCAAATACTTTGATTTTATCCAATACTGCTTCGTTACCGACAACAATAATGTTAAAACCATTCGTAAAGTATTTTTGCGCCATGTTTAACACATCTTCTTTTGTAATTGCATCCAAACGTTTCAAGTAATTTTGATAATAATCACTTTCCAAATTATTGCGAATGATATTTAAAGCAAATCGAGCGATTGTTTGAGGACTTTCTAATGAACGAGCAAATCCACCTGCCATAACAGATTTTGCTAAATTCAATTCGTCTTCTGTTACATATCCTTCAGCAATGCGGTTGAATTCATACAATAATTGTGTGATAGCTGAGTCAGAAACGTCATTTCTAAAACTTCCAGATGCACTCAACCAACTTCCATCACGTGTTACTTGTAAGTCGGAATAGCAACCGTATGTGTATGCTTTATCTTCACGTAGATTTTGCATCAAACGCGAACCAAAAGCGCCACCTCCAAAAATACTATTCAACACATTCAATGCTAATTGATCTTTTTCACCTGGTCTTACAGCAACAGGGAAAGTAACATTGATGACCGATTGAACTGCACCTGGTTTGTTAACAAAAATGACACGATTTCCCTTGTTTTTGAACAACGAAGAATAATCTTGTTTGTAAACAGCTGTTCCTCTCCATGATCCAAAATATTGATCCACCATTTTACTTGCTTGTTCTTTATTGATATCACCAACAATAACAAGGTAAGCACCATCAGGAGTGAAAATTTGTTTGAAGTTCGCAACAATATCATCACGAGTGATAGCTGCCAAACTTGCTTCGTTCATCACGTCACTGTTTGGGTGATTTGGAAAATTAATTTTTCTTTCAGCATTTCCCGCCATCTCATCTGGACTTGATTTTGCTGCTAATAATCCACTTTCAGCTTGTTTTTTGATACGTGCAAATTCACTTTCAGGAAACGTTGGATTCATTAACACATCTTGCATGATTCCGAGTGATTTTTCCAAATGTTTCGTCAAACAAGATAGGTATAACGATGAACCATCAGCATTCAATGTTGCGCCCATGTAATCAATTTCTTTGTCCAACACATCTTTTGAACGCGCAGCAGTTCCTGATAAAAGCAATTGTCCCATTAATTGATTTGCACCAGCTTTAGAACCTTCTATCATTGGCGAAGCTCCCATAACCATGTTGAATGAAACACGTGGTAGTTTATGGTTTTCAGAAAGCACAACAGTGATACCATTTGCAGTTTTGAAAACTTCTGAGTTTTTGATGTTAATTGCAGGAGCTGCAGCAGCCTTAGGGCGAACTGAACGGTCAATTTGTCCGTTTACTCCTGTTATTGCTGAAATAGCAACTAGTAATAATAACTTTTTCATGACCGATTAATTTCCTTTTGGTAAATAATATAAAATGATGCGGTTGTCTTGTGTCAAATATTTTTTTGCAACACGTTGAATATCTTCACGAGTAACACTCATGTAACGCTCCATTTGTTTATTGATTAACTCCGTACTTCCAAAGTACATGTAGTTTTGTGCAAGGTTTTCTGCAATACCTGCAACCGATGAGTTTGATGATACCAATTGATTTTCAAATTGATTGCGAATTTTTTCAAATTCTTCCACAGAAATTAATTCTTTTTGAATCAATTCAATTTCTTCATTCAACGAAGCCTCTAAACTTGGAATTTCAACTCCTCCAGCTGCAATTGCTGCTACGATTCCCATTCCTGGATCTTCCATGTTGAATGCAAACGAAAATGCCGCTACAGCTTGTTCTTTCTTCTCAATAATATTCTTGTTCATACGAGAAGAAGTACTTCCAGAAAGCACAGCGTTTAATAATTCCAATGCAGCAAAATCAGCATCTGTTTCTTTCGGGAATTTATACCCCATGAATACAGCAGGTAATTGAATGTTGTCGTAAACAGTGTCTTTCACAATACCATTGATTGGTTCAAACATTCCTTTTGGACGAGGAATTTCAATTGCTTTGTTAGCGGAAGTTTTCAATACTTCTTTTGCTTTTGCATCTTTTGGATTATTGAAATCAGCAGCGTTGAATGCACTTTTCTTAACACTGTATTTTGCTTCAAAATCAGCATCAGTTAAATTTTCAAAATCGCGGTACAAGTTAATCGCTTCTCCTTTTGGAATAGAACCAAAATATTTTTCTATCCATTTTTTTGTTTGCTCAATGTTGATATCACCAGCAATTGATAAAACTGCATTTGCAGGAACATAGAACGTACGGTAAAAATTAACGTAATCAATTTCTTGCGCAGCATTCAAATGTTCCATACTTCCAATTGGAACCCAATTGTATGGGTGATTTTTGTATGCTAATTTGAACATGTTTTCCATGAAAGAAGCATAAGGCTGGTTGTCAACGCGTTGACGTTTTTCCTCTTTCACTACTTCACGTTGCGTTTCAACACCTGTTTGTTCTACTTTGGCATGCAACAAACGCTCACTTTCCAACCATAATCCCAACTCTAATTGATTGGATGACAGCAATTCGTAGTAGTACGTTCTGTCTTGAGAAGTGTTTGCATTCAATGCACCACCATTTTTCTCAACTAATTCAGAATATTCTCCACGTTTGATGTTAGTTGAACCTTCAAATAAAAGGTGCTCAAAAAAATGGGCAAATCCTGTTCTGTTGGGATTTTCATTTTTCGATCCGACATGGTACATGACCGAAACGGCAACGATTGGGGTTGCATGTTCTTCATGCAAAATAACGTGCATTCCATTTGGTAAGTTGTATTCAACATACTTTACTTTCTCTTGTGCAAAGGATGGTGTAATACTTGATACCAATAATGCAGCAATAATAGCTTTCTTCATAGTGATATTTTGTATCTTAATCAATGCGAAAATAAGAACAAAAAATTGCTTTCCTAACTTGATTCAATTATTTATTATAATAAATTGTGAGTATTGAGCGTTATATTTTTGCTATTTTCGTTTCATGAGATACATCATTGTTTTATTTTCTTTTGCTCCAATACTTTCGTTTGGACAAAGTATTTTTACCTATACCGACTTCAATAGATTTGTTCGAGCATTTAACAATGGATATTTTTCTCAGATAGAACACAACGAAGTGACTAATATGACATTGGGTGATGAATTTGTTGCATACATGAATGCGCAAAAAGATTTTAAAGTGTTCAACGGTACCCAAACTAAATTGATAACCAATCAATTCGTTTCCTATAAAATGTCGGATCACATAATAGCGTGGAATATTGGTCAATTAATGTATTACTATGAAAATGGTAAGCCTTACAACATTACTTCTTTTGGAGGAAATTATGAAGTAGGGGATTCACTTTTAGTTTATCAAGACTTACGGTATTACACATTGAACGTAATCTATAAAGGAAAAACCATTCAATTGATGCAACAAACAGCTGATATGTATATGCCTGATTTTGTTGGAGATAATGTTGTGGTTTTTCGTGATAATGGAAATTATTACAAACTTTTCTGGCGGGGAGAAATTTACGAAATCGGTGTTTGGAATGGAAATCAACCTTTTCAATTTGCTGCAGGAACGGATATTGTTGCGTTTAATGACCCGAATACACGAACTTTTGCTGTTTTTCAAAATGGAGAATTCTTAGATGTGGAAGACATGCATGTGTCCAAAATGAAAGCCTGTCGTGGGTTTGTCATTTACGAAGATATTCAAGGTAATTTGAATTATTACGGAAACGGGAAGCAACAAGAATTAGCTTCGTTTTTTCAATATTGGGACGCAAAAGATGATGTGGTTTTGTGGGGTGATGCAAATTATGCATATACCTTAGTTGATGGTGTAAAAACAATTGTGACACCGTATGCATTGAAAGAATGGAAGTTAAAAAACAACGTAATTGCTTATAAAACAAATATCAATGGAGTTGGCGCTTGCATTGCTGGTCGATCAAAAGTTTTGACAACATTAGCATCTGCAGAATACATAGTAAATGGAAACGCAGTAATGGCAATTTTACCCAATCGTTCTGTGATTGTTTACTACAATGACATGCTCTATAACGATTGATAGTAGTTACAAACAATTTGAATAAAATTCGATAGATTTAAGCGGATTTCGCTAATCCATTTTGTATTTTTGTTCTCCTTAAAAATAAGATTATGAATAGTTGGTTCAACGTAAAAGTAAAATATACAAAACAATTAGAAGACGGAACATTTAAGCGTGTTTCTGAACCTTATTTGGTCGCTGCAATGACCTTCACTGATGCCGAAGCAAGAATCTACGGAGAATTAGGTGCTTTGATACGTGGTGAATTTATCGTTACAGGTATTGCTCGTGCTGATTTTCACGATATTTTCCATTACGATGATGCAGATGTTTGGTACAAATGTAAAATCACCTATGAATCTGGATCAGATGGAGGTGAAGAAGGAGCGAAAGCAAAAAGAGTTTCTCAAAATTTCTTAATTACTGCTCATTCAGTGAAAGAAGCATACGAACGTTTGAAAGAAAGTTTGGGTGGTTTGATGATTGATTATATGATTCCTGCGATTACTGTTTCCCCAATTATTGACATTTTCCCTTATTCAGACGAAAGCGAAGACGTTGTTGCAAACGATTTTGAAAAACAAGTCAAAAAAGAAGTTGCCGAACATATTTTAGGAACAAAAACAGTTTTTTCTGCACCAGGATCTGATGAAGATGAAGAAGATAGCATCATCGACGATCAATTCGGCGAAGAAGAATAATAGTTCGGATGGATCAATTTTTAAATCAAGTTCGCAACGATCATCATCAATTTGACAAAGGTAAATTAGAGGATCATTTTGGTGATGAACCTTTTGCTTTGTTGGCCAAATGGTTGCAAGATGCTACCTTAAAACCTGCCAATGAACCAAATGCGATGTCTGTTTCAACAATTGGTTTGGATGGATTCCCACATGCTCGTATTGTCTATTTGAAAGAAATATTGTCCGAAGGAATTGTGTTTTACACGAATTATAATAGCGATAAAGGAAAAGCAATTGCTGAAAACAATAAAGTTCATGCCTTGTTTTTTTGGCCGGAATTGGAACGACAAATTAGTATTTCTGGAATGGTAACAAAAATTCCAGAAGCAATGAGTGACGATTATTTTCAATCACGTCCAAGAAGTAGTAAACTCGGAGCATGGGCATCGCATCAAAGTGAGCGCTTGACCTCTCGTGATGAATTAGAACAACGTATACAAGTCTTATCCGAACAATTTCCTGATGAAGTTCCTCGTCCTCCACATTGGGGAGGTTACATCATTGATCCCATTCGCATCGAGTTTTGGCAAGGTCGACCTTCCCGTTTACACGACCGTATTGTTTTTGAAAAAACAGCTGTAGAGACTTGGGATATTTATCGAAAGAATCCATAAATGATTGAAATAAAACCCAAAATAGTAACTCTTTCAAATGGACTTCGTTTTGTGTATTTGCACACAACTTCGCCTGTTGCACATTTGGGAATTACCTTTTTAGCAGGTTCACGCTACGAAAAGGAAAACGAAATTGGATTGGCTCATTTCTTAGAACATTGTATTTTCAAAGGAACTTCCAATAGAAAGCCCTTGCAAATTTTATCGCGCTTGGACAATGTTGGGGGAGAGTTAAACGCTTATACGACCAAAGAAGAAATCTGTATCTATGCATCGTTTGTCAACAAACACATCACACGTGCAGCAGATTTATTAGCGGATATTGTCATTAATAGCAATTTTCCGGAAAAAGAAATTGAAAAGGAAAAAGAAATCGTTTTGGATGAATTAAATTCTTACATGGATAATCCAAGCGAGAAAATATTTGATGATTTTGAAGCCCTATTATTTCCCAATCACCCGCTTGGAAACAATATTCTCGGGACACCTGAAACAGTTCAATCATTTAATCGTTCTCTTTTACTCGATTATGTTGGACGGTTTTTCTTTGCTGAAAATGCAGTTGTATCCTATGTTGGTTCCGCTTCATTGAAAAAAGTAACAGCTTTATTAGAAAAACAATTTGCTCAGCTACCTGTTGGTAAACCAATTGAGCAACCACAACCGTTTCAAGAACAACTGATTTTAACGAAACGATTAAACGAGAGTAATTACCAAGCGCACGCAGTTCTTGGAGGAATTGCTCCAGGTTATGGAGATGAATCGAGAAGGGTGATGACCTTGTTGATCAATGTGTTAGGTGGGCCTGCTCTCAATTCACGATTGAATTTATCGGTACGTGAAAAATACGGTTACAGTTATACGATCGAAGCGCATTATTCGCCTTTTCCCGACTTGGGTTATTGGTCCATATATTTTGGTTCCGATCAAAAACATTTGGATAAAACACTTCGAATTGTTTACAAAGAAATTGAAAAGCTGAAAACGACTCCTTTAACTGAAAAGCAATTAAAAGTAGCCAAAGAACAGCTCAAAGGACATATTGCTTTGTCACTCGATTCGAATGTAGGTTTGATGCAAGGGTTAGCAAAAAGTTTACTGTTATTCAACCAAATAGATTCAATTGAAGAAATTTATGCTGGAATTGATAACATTACGAGCAAAGCTGTTCAAGAAGTGGCCATTTCGTTTTTCGATACAACCAAAATCACTTCACTTATTTTTGATGTAAAATAGCTGTAAGTAATATCGGTTACCTTTTAGTTTGAATCTCTTCCTTAATTTTGATAAAAAAACTTTTGCAACATGACTTTTCAAGCATATTTAGACCAGTTCGAAGAAATATTAAAAAGTGATGCACCGAATGCACCTTATAACGACGCAGATTTTTTCAACTATGCCAAGTTAAATTGGTCGCGCATGAATCGTTGGGTAAAGCACGGCATAATTCAAGCTGATTTAGAAGCTTCAATTTGCGCGATAAGATCACCACAACAATGGATAGTGATTACAGAGCCTTGGTGTGGTGACGCTGCTCACATCGTTCCGTTTTTAGCGCGTTTAGCTGAATTGAACTCATTGGTAACAATTGACTTTCAATTACGTGATTCAGCACCATTTTTAATAGACAACTATTTGACGAATGGCGGAAAATCAATTCCAATTTTAGTAATAAGAGACGAAGCGGGAAAAGATTTAGCAGTTTGGGGTCCTCGTCCAAAAGCTTGTCAGGTTTTATACGATGACTTAAAAGAAAAACAAACAGAAATTCACGAACTAAAAACAGCTTTGCAACATTGGTATAATGAAGACAAAGGAGTTTCGTTGCAAGCAGAATTACTTGCGTTAATCAAATAGTTAGCGGTAATTTTACCACGACACGAAACAACTAAGAACAATGATGAAATACACATTATTTTTAATCGTTTTTTTAAAAACTACATTTGTTACTTTCGGTCAGGAAGAAATCTTTGATAAACAAATTGACAGTATTGTTTCAACTAAAACTACAAAGCCATTTAATGGAGTAATTCTAGTTTCACATAATGGACAAACAGAATATTTACAAGTATTTGGCTATTCGGACATTGAGAATAAGGAGCCATTAAAACTGAATAGCCAATTTGTAATAGGTTCAATCAGTAAACAATTCACAGCCGTTTTAGTACTTCGAGAATTTGACAAAGGAAATATAGACTTATTTACACCAATTAAAAAATACTTACCTGAATTGACTCAAGGTTGGGCAGATACGGTTACAATACATCATTTGTTGACCCATATGCACGGCATTACTCAATTAGATAATCCAACAACTTTTAAAGTTGGAACACAATATTCCTATTCACAAATTGGTTATGATTTATTAGCTAAAATAATTGAAAGGACTTCAGGAAAATCATTTGCAGAACTTTCAAAGAACTTATTTAAAAAATGTGGAATGAAAAACACCTTTCATCCCGACTTTAAAGAATATAATAATTTGGTCAAAGGATATACGGAAATTGAAAACAGCAAAATTAATTTTGAAACAGAGACTTTTCAAAACTATGTTGCTGCCGGTTCTTTTATATCAACAGCAGAAGATTTAAATATTTGGAATAAAATGTTTTATGGCGGAAAACTTTTAAAAAGTAATACGTTAAAAATGGTCGAGACAAAACAAAATGGAGCTGTTCGTAATCACCCAATATTTGGATTTACGGAATATGGATACGGAATAACTGTTGATACAAAAGAAAATATTTTACAATTCGGACAGACAGGTTTTGCTCCAGGATTTGTTTCAATGAACTTTTATTTTCCCAAAACGAAAACAAGTGTAATCGTTCTTGAAAATGTTGCATATGATACTGATGATTTTAAGAAAACGTTTTACTATCATACTGAAATTTTGAAAATCACAAGAAACAAAATAAAAAACTACCGTTAATAAGCGTTTGGCAAGATTGCGATTTTGAAGTAAACACAAGTTTATTTCTCTCAGGAAATTTCATCCATAACAGAAAATAATCAGTTCTTAAGTTCGTTACTTCATCAAGCACCTGTAAGTTTTCGTTCAACAATCACAACACCCGATCGTGGAAATCCAATGTCAGTTTTTTATAGGCGTCGGAGTAGGATCCATCTTCGTTTCGAATTGTTAGCGAATTCAGTTGACGATTGGATTTAGATTTTTCAAGAGCAACAATTGTACGAATCAATTTTCCTGGTTTACCGAAAAGTTGTATTTCATGTGTTACAAATAAATCGGTATTGGCTAACTTTTCTTCAAAAGAAGTGAGATAATCAGCTGGGAAAATCAACCACGTTTTTCCATTAGTTGTTAGCAGCTCATTGATGCGCTTCAATAAAATTGAAAAAGGTAACGCATCTGTATGGCGCGCTAAAACAAGCTCTTCCTGTTCGTTTTTGGAACTGTTTTCAAAATAGGGAGGATTGCAAATAATTGCATCGAATTGCTTTTTGCAAGCAAAATCTTGAATCGAAGTTTGAAGTGCGGCAAAAGCAGAAGGAAATGTCGCACGTTGAAAGTTTACTTGCGCATCTAAAATGGCTTGTTCACTGATGTCGATTGCTGTTATTGTTTGAAAAGGGAACCGTTGCGCAGCCATTAACGAAAGCACTCCCGTTCCTGTGCCAATGTCCAATAGATGTTGCGGGTTTTCCCAAAAACACAATGCGCCAAGTATCATCGCGTCCGTACCGACTTTCAATGCGGCATTGGATTGTTGTACAGAAAATTGTTTGAATTGAAACGGTTTCATTCACCTAAATACATTTCAATCAAGCCTTCAGGCGAAGTGATTGTCAATGTTTTGTTCGCACGATCAACGTTAACGACTAAGTTATCTACAAATGGAATGAGTACTTCTTTTTCCTTGTTGGTAATCAGAAGTAAAGGATTTACCGATAAATCTACAACTTGCTCAATGATTCCGACCTCACCGTAACGCGTATCGACTGCTTTGAAACCAATGATTTCGTGGTCGTAAAAATGTTTCTCGTCTAAAGCAGGTAAAATAGATAAAGGAAGGTAACAACTTTTACGCAATAATAATTTTGCATCGTTTTCAGTTGTAACACCTTCTAGTTTTACTGCAGCAAAACCTTTGTTTTTCAAGATAATGGACTCAACAAAAAATGGAGTTAGTTGACCATTTATTTCAATAAAGAAAGCATCCAAAGAAGCATAGTCTTCGGGATTGGTTACGTCTAAAAACAGCGAAACTTCACCTTTGTATCCGTGAAGTTTCGCAATGTAACCGAGTTGAAAGCAATCAGAAAGTTGCATACAACTATAATAAATTAAGCCTCAGCTTCAGTTTCTTCTGATGCAGCTTCTTCAGCAGGTGCTTCCGTTGCAACTTCTTCAGTTACTGGAGCCTCTTCTGTAGCAACTACTTCTTCTGTAGCTGGCGCTTCTTCAGCAACAACTTCTTCAGCAGGAGTTTCTTCTACTTCTGGCGTGTATTTTGCTTCAATTGCTTTAGCTTTAGCAGCATTTGCATCAGCTTCAGCTTTTAATCGTGCAGTTTTATCATCACCTGCAGATTTGTCAAGACCATCAATTTTACCTTGAATTTTGTTTGCTTTGTCAGCTTCCCAAGCAGCAAATTTTGCTTCAACTTGTTCTGCAGTCAATGCACCTTTAGTAACACCTTTCAATAAGTGGTTTTTGAACAAAACACCTTTGTAAGATAAAATTGCACGAGCAGTTTCAGTCATTTCAGCTCCTGTTCCAACCCATTTCAAAGTTGATTCAAAGTTGATGTTGATTGTTGCTGGGTTCGTGTTTGGGTTGTAAGTACCCAGTTTCTCGATGAATTTACCATCGCGTTTTGCACGCGAGTCAGCCACTACTAAATGGAAAATTGCATTTCCTTTTTTACCGTGACGTTGCAAACGAATACGTGTTGCCATAATTGTTAATGTTTGAGGTACGAAACCTCGATAAATAAATAAATTAACTGTAGTTTAACGAATAAACTGGGTACAAAAATAAGCTTTTCTTTTGAATAATAATGATATACACTGTATTTTTTAATCCAATGGTATACTGTTTATAGAATATCTCACACTTTAAATCATATTTACTTGCAATCATATCGTCAAGAAAAACCATTGGAAATTTTTCATTGGTTAACTTGTTGTTTTGAAAAACTGTATGTTTAATGACAAATTGTGACTTGTTTTTGTTATTTTTGATACTATCAAATGATGTTATCATGAAACCTCCGTATGATATTACGAACGCAATTTTAAAACTTATCAGCTCTATTTCTGAGAAGATCGGTGAAGTGAACGCCACTTTTTTAAATAAACCATCTCCACAATTAAGAAAACAAAACAGAGTAAAAACGATTCATTCATCATTGCAAATTGAAGGGAATACTCTTTCAGAATCACAAATTACAGCACTCATTGAAAATAAACGAGTAGTAGGACAGGAAAAAGATATTCTTGAAGTAATTAATGCTATAAGTGTTTATGATAAATTGAATCAATTTGATTTTACATCAGCTAAAAGTTTTTTAGCAGCTCACAAGCAATTGATGGAAAAATTGATTCTTTCAGCAGGGAAGTATAGAAATCAAAGTGTCGGAATTGTACAAGGAAACAAAGTTGAACACTTAGCACCACCATTTGAAAATGTCCCTTTTTTAATGAATGAGTTATTTGACTATTTAGCTGATCCAGATGAATTGTGCATTATAAAAAGTTGTGTTTTTCACTATGAAATGGAGTTTATCCATCCCTTTATCGATGGAAACGGACGGATGGGGAGACTTTGGCAAACCTTGATACTCATTTCAGAATATCCTATTTTTGAGTTTTTACCTTTTGAAACCCTAATAAGTAAAAAACAATCTGAGTATTATGAAGCACTACGTATTGCTGATAAATCAGGGAAATCAACTTTTTTTATTGAATTCATGCTTTCAGTAATTAATGAATCGTTGCGAGAATTAATTAATAGTACCAGAAAAAAACTTACTGATGAAGATCGATTAGCGTATTTTATTTCGTTGGGTAAAAGGCAATTTACGCGCAAAGAATATTTGTCTGTTTTTAAAGATATGTCAACAGCAACGGCAAGTAGAGACTTAAAAAAGGGAGTGGAATTAAAATTAATCTCATGTGTTGGGAAATTGAATAAAACGATTTATTTTATTCATTCGACTGAATGATTGTAATAAAAGGCTATGTTTGAATGGGATAATAGCTCCCTTTTATTACTACACAATAACATTAAAAAATGAAAAAATGTCAACGAATCAATTAATTTCTTCTGTTAGAGCTACTATTTCATCCCAATTTCAAGATCATGCTGCGGATCATGATTTCCAACACATTGAGCGTGTGACAAAAATAGCATTACACATTGCTGAAAAGGAAGGGGGGGATCTTGAAGTTGTTGAATTAGCGGCTTTATTACACGATATTTCTGACCATAAATTAAATGGCGGAATTTTAAACGACAATGGACGAGCGAGTAAAATCTTATTAGAAGAATTAAATGCGCCAATTGAACTGATTCAAAAAGTTGTTGAAATAGTCGATTTAGTATCATACAAAGGAGCGAATGTGCCAGATGTTAGTGGTTCGATAGAACTTTCAATTGTGAGAGATGCAGATCGTTTGGATGCAATTGGAGCCATTGGAATTGCTCGTGCATTTCATTTCGGAGGAAGTAGAAACCGACCTTTTTACACTCCTGATATTCCTGTTGTATTGCATGATTCTTTTGATCAATATTCAAATGATAAAAGCCATACCATCAATCATTTTCATGAAAAGTTGTTATTGATCAATGATCGTTTAGAAACAGCTACGGCAAAACAAATTGGTGCAAAACGTCATGCCTTGCTCGAGCAATTTGTAGCTGAATTTTACAAAGAATGGAACGTTGAATTATAAGGTTCCAAAAAAATCATCATTTTTGCACTATGAATAAAGAACTTGCACTTGGTATTGATATAGGTGGAACGAATACCGTTATTGGAATTGTTGATAAATCTGGCTCAATTCACTTCGAAGTGTCATTAGTTACAGCAGTTTATAAAACGGTTAATGAATTATCCGAAGCAATTCACGGAATATTAAAAAGCCATCAATTTTTAAACCAGCTAGTTGGAATTGGAATTGGCGCACCAAATGGGAATTGTTTTTCAGGAACGATTGATTTTGCACCAAATTTAACTTGGAAAGGAATTATTCCAATTGTTGCAGTTTTTAAAGATCAATTTCAATTGCCTGTCTTTTTGGCTAATGATGCCAATGCTGCAGCCTTGGGAGAACATTTATTCGGCTGTGCACATGATTTAACTGATTTTGTCACAATAACGTTGGGAACAGGCGTTGGTTCAGGTATTTTTATCAATAATAAATTAATCGAAGGAGCACATGGTTTTGCAGGCGAATACGGTCACATTCGTGTAATACCAAATGGTCGTTTGTGTGGCTGCGGGCGCAAAGGTTGCTTGGAAACGTATACATCTAGTACGGGCGTTGTGCGCAGTATATCTGAATTTGTTTCTCCGAATAAAGAAAAATCAGTACTCATGTCTTTGGAAAAACCATCTGCTAAAGATGTGTTTGATGCAGCTGAAAACGGTGATGCTTTTGCCGAAGAGATTGTTGATTTTACTGCTGATTTATTGGGCTCGACCTTAGCTGATTTTGCAGCTTTCTCTGATCCACAAGCGTATGTACTTTTCGGAGGGATTGCTCAAAGTGGTGAAGTATTTGAAAACAAAGTGAATGAAGCTTATCAAGCAAATGCTTTGCCGTTTTATAAAAACACAACAATAAGAATTTCCACATTACACAACAAAAACGCAGCGGTTTTAGGTACTGCGGCAACTGTTTTTTGGAAAACGAAATAATTGCTCATGAAAAAATATGTAGTCATAATAAGTGCTTTTTTCTGTTTGAACAATGTGATTGCTCAAATCAATGAATTAAAGTCAGCATCAGATGTGTCAGACGAACTTTTTTCAAAAAAGCCCGCTATACGAAAAGTAGATCCGATTCCTTTTGTCAATCCGTTTATAGGTACTGGAGGACATGGACATACTTTTCCTGGACCTGTTGTGCCTTTTGGAATGGTTCAAGTTGGACCAGACACGCGACCTGAAGGTTGGGATGGTTGCGGTGGATATCATTATTCCGATTCGGTCATTTATGGATTTAGTCATACACACTTGAGTGGTGTTGGTGTTCCCGATTATGCAGATATATTAATAGTTCCACAACAAGGAGCATTGAAAACACGACCAGCTTATTTGGATAAAAATGGATACGGAGCAAAATTTACCCATGCGAAAGAAAATGCAAGTCCAGGATTTTATAGTGTCTCAATGGCAAATGGAATTACAGTGCGTTTGACTGCAACCAAAAGAACAGCTTTGCATGAGTATTCATTTACATCATCCGATCAAAAAAAATACATACTCATCGACTTGGGTTACCGCGATCAGGTGATTGATGCAGGTATTAAAGCAATCGATAAAAATCATGTGCAAGGTTTCCGTCGCTCGAATGCCTGGGCAAGAGATCAACATGTGTATTTCGATTTGACAGCCAATACTCCTTTTTCAAAATCAAAAATTGTATTGAACAAAAAGAAAAACAAGTATTACATGATTCTTGAGTTTCCAAAAGCATGCCAACAGGTTTTACTTTCAGTTGCTTTGTCAGGAACAAGTGTTGAAGGTGCTGCGTTGAATAAAAAAGCTGAATTTACAATTTGGAATTTCGATCAAGTAGCAAAAGAAGCTGTTACCGATTGGCGAACTGAATTATCAAAAGTTCAAGCTTTTACAAAAGATAAAACAATCACAACGAATTTTTATACAGCGTTATATCATTCCTACGTTCATCCAAGTTTATGGTCAGATGTAGATGGAAAGTATAGAACATTTAACAATGAAATTGCGCGATCAAGTCAAGATAATTACAGTGTTTTTTCGTTGTGGGATACATATAGAGGAGCAAATCCCTTGTACACCATTTTACAACCAAAACGCACACAAGATTTCATTGAATCATTTCGCTTACAATACCAACAAACAGGACTGTTACCAATGTGGACACTTTCAAATAACGAAACGAATTGCATGATTGGTTATCACTCGGCTTCCATCATTGCGGATGCAAATGCGAAAGGAATTGCTCTTGAAAACAAAGAGGAATTGTTAGCAGGAATGATTGCTTCGAGTAATTACAATCATTTGGGGAAAGTTCAATATGCCCAAAACGGATTTATTGATGCCAATTTAGAAGCTGAGTCTGTTTCCAAAACGTTAGAGTACGCATATGACGATTGGTGTATTTCAAAATTCGCCAAACAAATTGGTAACGATTCTGTAGCAAAAATCTATCAGCTTCGATCTGCTAATTGGATGAATTTGTATCATCCTGAATCCGGATTTTTCCAAGTTAGAAAAGGAGGGATGTGGTTGCCGAATTTTAAACCGAACGAAGTAAATCATCATTATACGGAAGCAAATGCATGGCAATATTCATTAGCTGCCCCGCACCATATTTCACAATTGGTGGCAATGAAAGGGAAACAAGGCATGGAACGCTTTTTAGATTCGTTGTTTTATTCCTCTTCTACTATGTCGGGGAGAGAGCAGTCAGACATCACTGGTTTGATTGGTCAATATGCACACGGAAACGAACCATCGCACCACATTGCATATTGTTACAACTATTGTGGAGCTCCATACAAAGCACAAGAAATTATTGATAAAATCTTGCGCACTTATTATACAAATGAACCTGATGGACTCTCAGGAAACGAAGATTGTGGACAAATGTCTGCTTGGTACGTCTTGAGCGCAATGGGTTTTTATCCCGTAGCTCCCGGAAGTCCTACTTATGCGATTGGGAGACCGCTTTTTGAAAAAGCAACCTTGCAACTAGGAAATGCGCCATTTATCATCGAAACATCATCGAATACGCCTAAAAACAAATACATTCAATCGATTACTTGGAATAATGATCCATATAATAAATTGTACATAACGCATGAAATGCTTCAAAGTGGAGGTAAATTATATGTTGAAATGGGCGATGTTCCACAATTTAATTTGGGAAACAACGAAATCGATTTATTGGATATCGTTGCTGTTGAATTTGTGCCAGTTCCCTATTTTATTACAAATAACACAACGTTTTCTAATGAATGTGTTGTTGGTATCGACCAATTACCAAGCGAAAACGGAACGATTTTCTATTCGTTTGACTCGATTAACTTTTTGCCATTTAATCCATTGAACGATAAACCATTGATTTTAAACAAAACGTGTAAATTGTATGCGAAAGTTCAAAAAGAAGTGAATGGAAAACTAGTAGAAAGTAAGGTCATCGCAAATGATTTTGTGAAATTTGAACAAAACAAAAAGATCCAATCGTTGACAGAATATGCAAATCAATATGCGGGTTCTGGAATACAAACATTGGTTGATGGGCAAAAAGGAACAGAAGAATACCGCAGCACAGAATGGCAAGGTTTTCAAGGAAAAGATGTCACAGCCATTATTGAGTTGAATGAAACTAAAGAAGTTTCACGCGTTACCGTTTCAACATTGGAAGACATGCATTCATGGATTTTTGGTCCAGCAAGCATAACTATTGAAGTTTCCAATGATGGTGTTACGTTCAAAAATTTTGGAACAAAAAAATACAATATCCCAACTTCAGATACAGGAATCACGGTAAAAAACAGTCGAATTGAACACGCGCCAATTGCCGCGAAATTTATTCGCGTTACAGTACGTTCCATTGGAAATTGTCCCGATTGGCATTTGGGAGCTGGAAATCCGACGTGGTTGTTCTTGGATGAAATTCAAATTGATTAATCTATTTCAAGAAAAAGAGCGTGCATATTGTACAAAAAGTAAATCACAAGTGTGTTTTTATTAATTTTAGCAACTTATAAATCGAAAAGTAAAATGAAAAAACTAGTTATTGCTCTTGTTGTAATGACCTATTCTTTAGGGAACATTGCACGTGCAGATGAAGGAATGTGGCTTCCATTTTTAATTGGAAGAAATTACGAAGACATGAAAAAACATGGACTTCGATTGACACAAGACCAAATTTATTCAATCAACAAATCGTCATTAAAAGATGCGGTCATTTCGTTTGGTGGATTTTGTACAGGTGAGATTATTTCAGATCAAAGTTTGATTTTAACGAATCACCACTGTGGATATGATGCTATTGCTGATGCATCAACACCTGAGAAAAATTATTTAGACAATGGTTTTTGGGCAAAAAACAACAGCGAAGAAATTGCAGTACCAGGCTTAACTGCAACATTCATGGTGCGCATGGAAGATGTTTCTGCTACAATTTTGAAGGAATTATCTGCTTCTATGACTGCTGAGCAACGTGCAGCAAAAATCAAAGAGATTTCTGACATCCTAATTAAAGATGCAACGAATGGTACAAAGTATGAAGCATTTGTTCGTGATTTCTACGACGGAAATGAGTTCTATTTGTTTGTAAAAGAAACATATACAGATGTTCGATTAGTTGGAACACCACCACAATCAGCTGGAAAATTTGGTGGAGACACAGACAACTGGGTTTGGCCACGTCACACTGCTGACTTCTCTATGTTTCGTATTTACGCAGGAAAAGACAACAAACCAGCAGCATTTTCTGCTGAAAACGTTCCGTTAAAACCAAGACATTCATTACCTGTTTCTATTAAAGGTGTGAAAGAAGGTGATTACGCAATGGTAATGGGATTCCCTGGTCGTACAAATCGTTACTTGACTTCTTACGGAGTTGAACAAGCAATTTCTTTGGAGCAACCGAAAATTGTTGATGTTCGTGCGAAGAAGTTGGAGATCATGAAAAAATACATGGACAAAGATGTAGCTGTTCGTTTGCATTATTCATCAAAATATGCTCAAGTAGCTAATTATTGGAAGTATTTTATCGGGCAAACAAAACAGTTGAAAGCTAATAATGTAGCGGATAAAAAACGTAAAGTTGAAGCTGAATTTACAAAATTCACAACTGGAAAAGCGGAATACGACAATGTATTAACAGATATCGAAAATGCGTTTAAAACGACAAATTCAATCATAAACATCCGTGTTTACCAAAGTGAGTTTGTACGTCAAGTTGATATCAATTCATTGGTTTACTCGTTTAAATTGGCGATGGATCAAGAAGCGAAAGGAAACAAAGAAAGAGCAGAGGCAATGCGTAAAGCAGCAGTTGAGCAAGCGAACACCTTGTTTTCTGAGCGTTCAATGGATATTGAATTAGAGATTTTAGAAGAAGTCTTGAAAATGTATATTCAAGATGTTGCAGTAGATCAACAAGTTGGTTTAACGAGAAGTATTGGTGTGAATGGAGTTCCTGCATTTATTGCTCGTGTTCGTTCAAATTCAGTATTTGCTTCCAAAGAAAAATTTGAAGCATTTATGGCAAATTACTCATCTGCAACGTTGAAACAAGATCCTTTATTTATTCTTGTAAAAGATTTAGATGATGCGTACATGAAAGCAACCGGTGATGCAACTGTCAAACAAGCGATGGAGAAATTAGCTCGTGGAAACCGTTTGTTTGTAAAAGCTGTTCGCGAAATGCAACCAAACAAAAAATTCTATCCAAATGCAAATTCTACGATGCGTTTGACTTATGGGAATGTATTGTCTTACGAACCGCGTGATGCTGTAAAATATGATTATTATACAACTATCGACGGGGTTATGAGCAAAGAAGACGTTACAAATCCAGAGTTTAATATCGATCCACGCATGAAGGAAGTTTGGATGAAAAAAGATTTTGGACAATATGGAACTGCTGATGGTAAATTGGTCGTTAACTTCTTGACAAATAATGATATTACTGGAGGAAACTCAGGTTCGCCTTGTATCAATGCAAACGGTGAATTAATCGGTACTGCATTTGATGGTAACTGGGAAGCAATGTCAGGTGATATTTATTTTGAGCCTACGATTCAACGTACAATTGTTTGTGATATTCGCTATGTATTGTGGATTATTGACAAATGTTACGGAGCATCTAACTTGGTAAAAGAAATGAAATTGGTAAAGTAATTACCGATTGATAACATTGAGAAAAGCCACTTTTTTAGTGGCTTTTCTTTTTTGCTGTTTTTTTCCGTTCTGCAAGATGAAGCAAATTGTTTGTTGCAGTTAAAATAGCTTGGATGTATTGGTTTTCGTTATTATTGAATTGAAAAGATGACAGCTGTTCTCCATTTCTTTTTATTTCTCCAATAGCTTTGCGCGATTTTTTATAAAATTGAACGATGAAATCATCTTTGCTTTTTAGTAAATTTTCCGCTTCATTTTTAGCTTGGATCAATTCGCTTTCCATTCGTTTTCTATCTGTAATATCTAAATGGATACCGACAGTTCCAATCAATTCATTTTGGTCGTTGTAATAAGGCGCTCCCGAAATAATAACCCAAATTGGATCGCCGTTTTTCTTGATAATTTGAACTTCATAAACAGATGATTTTCCTTCAGCACGTTTCTTTAATTGTTCTTGCATTAATGCAAAAGAATCAGGTGTTAACAAGAATCTGTTTGCGTCTTTACCAACTATTTCTGCTTCGGAATATCCAGTAAGCACACAAAATTGGGGATAAGCTTTAATAACAATCCCATCAATATCAACTTCCAACAACCCGAGTTCCAAGTTTTCTAAAATGCTTTTGTATTTTTCTTCATTGAGCAACAATTGCTTCTCCATTTTTTTTCGGTCGGTGATGTCACGACACATAGAGAAAAAATAGATTTCTTTGCGTTCATTAATCGATAAATCAACCGTTTGACCTACCCATATTTCTTCGCCAGATTTACTGATAACTGGAAATTCATGATAAGTGCTTCTTTCTTTGTAATGTAATTGTTTTTTATAAAAACTCATGATTTTCTCTTGGTGATCTAACCGAATTAATTTGGTGAAATGCTTTCCAATTAGTTCACCTTCGGAGTAACCTGTAACACGAGATGCAGTTGGATTAACATAAATAAAATATCCTTTATCATCCGTTTTGTAAATAATATCACTGACATTTTCAACCAGATCACGGTATTCTTTTTCCGCATTTTTATGTTGATCTATTTTGCTTTTTAAAATAGAAATATCGTGTAAGAAGATTAAATATTTTTCTACATTGTTGTGTGTGATGAGTTGAAAAGTCGCACAAACAAAAATGAATTCATTCCCTTTTGCTATGATGCGTTCGCCGCCTAATGCATGAAATTCGCGAGCGTTATCATTGAATGATAAATCATGAATGTGCAATGCCCAATCTGAAAAACATTTTCCAATCAGTTCCTTCGGGTGAGTAGCAACAAATGATTTTAGTTGATTATTCGCATATTCAATGCAATGACTGTTTTTATTGACCAGTAAAATAGGCGCAGGGAATTCTTCTAAAAATAATTCGGATACTAAATTCATCGTTTCTTAATAAAGTGTGTCCGATAAAATTAAGTCATTTTTTTAAACAAAAAGTTATAAACGAAAAAAAAGCTCGCCATTACTGACGAGCTTGCTGAGTGGGGTGCGTTTTGCAACTTTTATTTTGAGTAAAATGGCATTTTAACCACTTTCGCTTTAACGCCTTTTTCACGAATTGAAATGTATATTTCTGAATCAACTGCAGCAAACTCTGTTGCTACATATCCCATTCCAATTGCTTTTTTAACAGACGGACCTTGTGTTCCTGAAGTAACTTTTCCTATTTCATTTCCTGCAGCATCAACGATTAAATAATCGTGTCTTGGAATTCCACGGTCAATCATTTCGAAACCGACTAATTTACGTGTAACACCAGTTTCTTTTTGTGCTTTTAAAACAGCTGAATCTGTGAAATCTTTATTGAATTTGGTAATCCAACCTAATCCAGCTTCAATTGGAGAAGTCGTGTCGTCGATATCGTTTCCATACAAACAGAATCCCATTTCTAAACGCAATGTGTCTCTTGCGGCCAAACCAATCGGTTTGATGCCAAAAGCAGCACCAGCTTCAAAAACTTTGTCCCAAACTTGACGAACTTCTTCGTTTTTACAATATATTTCAAAACCTCCTGAACCAGTGTAACCTGTTGCAGAAATAATCACATGTTCAATTCCAGCAAATGGACCAACTTCAAAATGGTAATACTTGATAGCTGCTAAATCAACTGTTGTTAATGCTTGCATTGCTTCAACAGCTTTTGGACCTTGGATTGCTAATAATGAATAGCCATCAGAAAGGTTTTTCATTTCAACATTTTTTGTGTTGTGAGAAGCAATCCAATTCCAGTCTTTTTCAATGTTTGAAGCATTGACAACTAATAGGTATTGCTCTTCTTTCATTCTGTAAACAATTAAATCGTCTACAATTCCACCTTTACCATTTGGTAAACAAGAATATTGCGCACGACCAATTGTCAACGTTGCTGCATCATTAGTTGTTACGCGTTGAATCAAATCTAAGGCATCAGGTCCAGTTAATAAAAACTCACCCATGTGTGAAACATCAAAAACACCAACGCCATTTCGTACAGTTTCGTGTTCGACTGTTACCCCTTCGTATTGAACAGGCATATTGAATCCAGCAAATGGAACCATTTTCGCTCCAAGTGATTCGTGTAATTGAGATAATGCAGTGTTTTTCATGTTTTCTTTTTTATGCAATGCAAAGTTACGATTTTGTTAGAATTGACTGTGAATAAATGCAATTTTCTAATTGTAACTTGTTTTAAAATGAAAAACACATGAATTTTATGTAAAATCTGAATAAACCCCCTTAATTTTTACTAAATGTTGATAAAAAACATCTTTTTATTTAATTGACCCCTAAAAAATGATGTATATTTGCTGAAAATTTGAATTTTATGGCAACAAAACGTTTAAAAGCTTACCAAGATGTTTTAAATCGTACTCCAAAACACATTGAATACGATGGTAAAGTATCTGATTTATTTGGTAAAAATGTGTTTCATGCAGAAGTAATGCGTGAATATTTACCTTCTGATGCATACAAATCCATGATGGAATCCATTCAAAATGGAACGCGTTTGGATCGTAAAATGGCCGATCAAGTTGCTTCAGCAATGAAAGATTGGGCATTAACGAAAGGGGCAACACATTATACACACTGGTTCCAGCCATTAACAGGTGCAACTGCTGAAAAGCATGATGCATTTTTCAAACCAGTTGGTCCAGGTAGAGCAATAGAACGTTTTGATGGTGAATTGTTGGTACAACAAGAGCCAGATGCATCTTCTTTTCCAAATGGTGGAATCAGAAACACATTCGAAGCAAGAGGTTACACCGCTTGGGATCCATCTTCTCCAGCATTTGTTATTGGTAAAACATTGTGTATTCCAACAATATTCATTTCTTATACGGGTGAGTCATTGGACTACAAAATGCCGTTGTTAAAAGCTTTGCATGCGATTGATAAAGCTGCGGTAGATGTTTGCCAATATTTTGATAAAAACGTAACGAAAGTTAACGCAACATTAGGGTGGGAGCAAGAGTACTTCTTGGTTGACCAAGCGTTGTTTAACTGTCGTCCTGACTTAATGATGACAGGTCGTGCTTTATTTGGACATGCTCCTGCGAAAGGACAACAATTAGACGATCATTATTTTGGATCCATTCCAGAAAGAGTAACTGCTTTCATGCGTGAGTTCGAAACGGAAGCTATTTTATTAGGTATTCCAGTGACAACACGTCACAACGAAGTAGCTCCGAATCAATTCGAATGTGCACCAATTTTTGAAGAATGTAACTTGGCAAATGATCACAACTTGTTGTTGATGGATATTTTGGAAAAAGTTGCACGTAAACACGACTTCAGAGTTTTGTTGCACGAGAAGCCATTTGCAGGAGTAAACGGATCAGGAAAACACAATAACTGGTCATTAGGAACAGATACAGGAGTAAACTTATTAGCTCCAGGAAAAAATCCTAAAACAAATTTACAATTCTTGACGTTCTTTGTCAATACAATCAAAGCGATTCACGATAATGCTGATTTGTTGCGTGCATGTATCGCTTCAGCAAGCAACGATCACCGTTTAGGTGCTAACGAAGCTCCTCCAGCAATCATCTCTACATTTATTGGTTCACAGCTTTCAAAAGCGTTGGATGATTTAGAAGTGAGCGTGAAAGCTGGTAAAATGACACCAGAAGACAAAACGGAATTGAAATTGAATATCGGTAAAATTCCACAAATCATGTTGGATAATACGGATAGAAATAGAACTTCTCCGTTTGCATTTACAGGAAATAAATTTGAGTTCAGAGCTGTTGGTTCATCTGCAAACTGTGCTTCTGCAATGATTGTTTTGAATACGATTATGGCAAAACAATTGCAATTGTTCAAAGCAAGTGTTGACGCGCGTATCGAAAAAGGTGAAACAAAAGACGAAGCAATTTTAAAGGAGTTACAGATCTTAATTCGCGATTCGAAAAAAATCCGTTTTGAAGGAAATGGATACGGTGACGAGTGGGTAGAAGAGGCATTGAAAAGAGGATTGAGTAATTTGAAAGATACACCACGTGCGTTAAAAGCATGGAGTGACAAAAAATTCATTCAATTATTTGAAGAGATGAATGTCTTAACTGCTCGTGAGTTAGAAGCACGTCAGGAAATTGAATTTGAAAGTTATATCATGAAAATTCAAATCGAAGCGCGTTTGATGGGTGATTTGGTTCAAACACATATTATTCCAGCTGTAGTTGAATATCAAAACAAATTATTAGCGAACATTCAAGGAACAATGAATGCAATGGGTGAAAAAGCAGGAAAAGAAATTGCTGCAACTCAATTGGATTTATTGACGAAAATTTCAACACACTTGAATAAAATGAAAACTACTTGTGATGAAATGTTACAAGCTAGAAAAATCGCTAATAAAATCGAGCATGCTGAAGAAAAAGCAATCGCTTATTGTGATGATGTGCGCGTTTATTTCGATGAAATTCGCTACCATGCTGATAAATTAGAATTATTAATTGACGATGAGTTATGGCCTTTGCCAAAATTCCGTGAAATGTTATTCACGCGTTAATCAAATAAATAACTAGTGAAAGCCTCTTGTATCAACTTGAGGCTTTCTTTTTTTTATTCCTACCAAACTATTCCTTATTTTTGTTGTTGTAGCATTATGAAAAAATTCGAAATTCCATCATTTTATCGTTCACCGATTATTAGTCAAGTGAAAGCATACCGCAAAGCGCAAGATCCGCGTAAAAAAGATTTTACACCTACGGTTTTGGATTTTGGGAATGTCAAATTGCATATTGCACGTCACTTTGGCTTTTGTTATGGGGTTGAAAATGCCATTGAAATAGCTTACAAAGCTATTGCCGAAAACGAAGGAAAACGAATTTTTCTATTGAGTCAAATGATTCATAACCCAAGCGTAAATGATGATTTGATTAAAAATGGCATTCAGTTTATTCAAGATACGGCAGGAAAACAATTGATTGCTTGGGATGATTTAACGCCGGATGATGTTGTGATTATTCCAGCTTTTGGAACAACGTTGGAGATTGAACACGAATTAACTTCTCGTGGAATCAATGTAACAACTTATAATACGACATGTCCGTTCGTTGAGAAAGTATGGAATCGCTCTGAAAAATTAGCAGCAGATAATCACACCTTGATCATTCACGGAAAACACAATCACGAGGAAACACGTGCAACGTTTTCACATACAGTTGCAAATACCCATGCTGTTATTGTGAAGGATATGGATGAAGCTATTTTACTAGGTCAATTCATTACCGAAGAAAAACCTTTGGCCTTATTCTATGAACTTTTTGAAGGTAAATATTCAGCTGGATTTGATCCATTAATCCATTTGAACAAATTGGGCGTTATCAATCAAACGACCATGTTGGCAACAGAAACGCAAGCAATTGCAGAATATTTGAAAGCAATAACTGAAAAGGTTGCATTAGCCAAACAAGTGAACAAATCGTTTTCCGATACAAAAGACACCTTGTGTTATGCAACAAATGATAACCAAAGTGCAACATTAGGCCTGATGGAGGTGCCGTTAGATTTAGCATTTGTAGTTGGGGGATACAACAGTTCCAATACAACGCATTTGGTTGAATTATTGGAACAAAAGTGCACGACATTCTTTATCAAAGATGCGACAGAAATTGTTTCTGATACAACGTTGAATTCTTTTGATATTCATCAACATGTGTTAACACCAATAACTAATTGGCAACCAACATCTGCAAGTATTTTGAACATTGCTATTACATCCGGCGCTTCATGTCCAGATGCAACAGTTGACGAAGTAATACAACGTATTTTAGTAGCAACGAATGCTAAAAAAACGGTTGACGAAGTATTAGCGCAACTGAATTAATAATAAAGATTACTTTTTGCGTGTTGAAATACCAAAAGGTAAATAAAGTGGACAAACACGAACCAAACTCGTAACTGCAAAAATTAGTGCAACAAGCATTAATATCAAAGCCGTTGTTCCGCTAATCAATCCAATTCCATAAAACAATACAATTAGCGCAGCAACGATCAAACGAATTATACCATCTACATTTCCGACATTCTTTTTCATAACTAACTTTTTTATAAACTTAGTTAATAGACAGAACTTTAGTTGTAACCTATGTTACCAAAAGTAACGAGCAAAAAAAAGCAGGAATAAATCCTGCTTTTCTAGTTTTTTTAGCTTAGTCTAGTTTCAATATCCAAACTTTCGGATGATCGACGACATATTTTAATTTTTCAACTACTGCTTCCGATCTGTCTAACGAATAGAAGACATAAACTTCTCGAACGCCTCTTGATTTGTTCCAAAGAATAGCTGTTTGCGTAATTCCTGAGTTAATACAGCCAGCTTTGTAATTTGTAGCATTGTTTGCCACACCAAATGCTCCTACAACGACATAGAAGCCAGCTTGAGCTTCGTTTCCATTTTCATCAACAAAATCTGCTTTGTTACCTGAAATAACTTTTTCGTTGGTAGGTAAAACAGGTTTCACATACGGTTTGTTATCGTTTTGTTGTTGATTGTTTAAATTCTGACCATTATTGATTCTTTGTTGTGTATTGTTCAAATCATTTTTAATAGCATTTTGCGCATCAATGGTTGAATTCACATTTTTAGACAATTCATTCACTTTTGAAGTTGACTTTTCTAATTCAGTTTTCAAAGAATCAGTTTTCATTTTAAGAGAATCAGTTTGCTCTTTCAATAATTCTAATTCATCGATGTTCTCATTCACTTTTTTATTGTTCAAAGCAATTTGTTTTTTCAATTCTTCATTGATTACTTGTTGCGCTTTGTCTTTTTCACCAAATTGATAGCTTAATACAATTTCAGAAGATCGTTTGCTGTAATTTGCAACTTTCGACAAAACAAAGTCATGCGCATAACCAATTGCAAAATTGTCTAATCGAAGACCGGCACTTACAGCAACGGCGTAATTACTGTGGTACGTTACACCAAACCAAGCACGTTTCTTGAAATCAAGAACAGCGTTGATATCATATTGAATTGGCGCACCTTTTACCGCTCTGATCATTACTAATGGATAAAAAACGTTTTTACCATTTTCACCAAATGCAAATTCGTATTTGATCGTTGATCGAATGTGACGTTTTGTAGTATAAATCAAATCATTACCCGTATTTGTTGTAAACAAAGGCTCATTGTTCAATAATTGAGGAACTGCGAATCCTAATTGGAATTTCTTCAGGTTTAATGCCAATCCAAAATCAGCATTAAAGACGTTTTGAGTTTGTCTAGGGCCAAAAAGAATTTGATCGTTTTGATCAACTACTTGCGCTTTGTCAAAATCGATTCGGTTATTTTGAACTCCTGCAGCTAATCCAAAACGCAAAGATGAGTTATCACCTAGTTTCAATGAATACGCATAATTCACCATGAAATTAGTACGCGCCAAAATAGAAGTTACATCATTCAAAGCTGTAAATCCAATACCGAATTTTTTACTCAATGTTGGGCCATCTAATGAAAGGTAACTTGTTTGAGGTCCACCATTTAATCCTGAAAATTGACTTCTGTGTGATAAGAAAGCTTGTGTATTTTCGCTTGTTCCAGTTAAAGCAGGATTAATGGTCATCATATTGATATAATAATGACTGCTAAAAGGTGTTTGCTGTCCAAATGAAATGGAAGTAACAAGTAACGAGCAACAAATTGAAATATATAATAATGTTTTCATGTTTTCGAATCTTAAATGTGATTATTTATTTCTTAATATAGTTACTGCGCCTTTGTACACTTTATCGTTTGTCGCAAGTTTTATATAATAATAATAGGTTGCTTCTGGTAATTCTTTTCCATCGTATTTACCATCCCACGAATTGTCATAATTTGCGTTGCGATATACTTCCATACCTTCACGGTTGATAATTGTAACCAAGGTGTTTGGATAATATGGAAGTTTTGGTATTTCCCAGAAGTCATTCGATCCATCGCCGTTTGGTGAAAACAAGTTTGGTATGAAGAAATCTGAAATTGGAATGACATTGACCATTAATGTGTCTGTATCAATACATCCATTAATATCATATACAGTTAGAATAAACGCTGTTGTATCAATTGGTGAAGCGATTGGATTGAAAATAGTACTATCGTTTAATTCCATTCCAGGAGACCAATCCCAAGTTGTGATAGCGACACCGGTAGCTTCTAATTGAATGGAATCGCCTAATTCGATTGTAACATCGTCACCTGCAAAAGCATTTATTGCTGGATTAATGCCAATAGGATCAACAAATAGTTGAAATTGTGCCGTATCACTTAATGAGTTAGTACAACTTGTGTCAGATACAATCATTGTAAATAACAACGTATCTCCTGTATCTGCTAAAGTTGTTGTGTAAGTAGGCGATAGAACTGTTGAATCTGATAGTGATCCATTTCCAGTTGTTGTCCATGAAATAATTCCGTTTAATGCTTGCGTTCCAGGAATGTTTATTTCAGTTCCATTTGCACAAATAGTTGCACTTGATCCAGCTAAAGCAACTGGAATAGGAGCAACAACAATACCGATAGTTCCTGTTAACGATTGAGGTGAACATGTATTATTACTGATTACATTATACGTTAACAATACGGTTGTTCCAGCATCTGCTAATGATGGAATATATTGTGGTGTGATTCCGCCCATATTCTGTAAAACACCACTACCAGTAGTTGACCAACCATTTGGAGAAGCATTGACAATTGTCAAACCAGAAACGTTAACGGTATCATTGCTACAGATTGTGTAGTTAGCGATTGTATTACTTGCAGTTGGTAAAGAATCAATTGATAACTGAACCACATTGGAAGAATCTATGCACGAACCATTTGTTACAATTCTTCTATAAAAAGGAAGCGTTACAGATATTTCAGCATTATTTGAATAAGCAACAAGGTTATTCACTCCTGGTGCTGGAGTCCATGGTCCAGTAGCTGTTGGCGCATTTTCCCATGAATAATTATAAGCAGTTACACCAGTGTTTGTAAATGTTGTACCTGAAAATTGAAAGATATTATCATGACAAACTGTTGTGTCATTTCCAATAACGTTGTTTACAATTGAATCTAGAACAGTTAAACTACCAACAACCAAAGCATTACCACAAAGTCCATTATATTGAATGGTGTAAAAATAACTTCCTGAAACGGTAGGCGTTCCAAAAATGGTAAGTGTATCTGGTGATCCAGTTGAAATGGAAGTAGAAACACCAGCTGGTAAATCATAAGTTGACACAAAACCAGTAATTAAATAGCGAATTGTATCGATTGGACTGTTGTGACAAATCAATTGATTATTTGAATAAGCAGGACTGATTAATGTGATAAATGGACTTTCAACAACAATTGTTCCGATTAGCGTGTCTGGCGCACAAACACCACCGACAGTAAATGCAGTATAATTAAATGTACCTGATTGTAAGGCAGTACCAGATATTGTTAAAAGCGAACCGGTAGTTGATGTTGTTAAACCATTTGGTAAACCTATAACGGTGATACTTGTCGCAGAACCGCCAAATGTATATTCGATTGGAACAATTGCAGTATTATTACATATAGTTTGACTATCGGTTAATAATGCGGAAGAAAGTGAAATTGTTGGAGCTGTTTGTACAAATAAAGTATCATCAAATGTAACTGCTGGACAAGTTCCACCTGTTGTTGTTATCGTGTAAGGAAAAGTACCTGCAGTTGCAATAGATCCCGTAATTGCTAAATTATTTGTTGTAATAACTGATGAAATAGTAAGCGGAAGACCAGTTAACGTTGCTCCGGTAGCACCACCACCAAATGTGAAATCTAATGGCGCAAGGTTACTGTTTTCACAAATTGTTTGGTGCGAACTTCCTATAGCGGAAGCTAGAACCAATGTTGGTATTGTATCAACATTGATTTGACCGAACATAGTATCTGGGGTACAAGCACCTCCAATTGTTTCAATTTGATAAATAAATTGACCAACTACAGCTGGAGAACCACTGATTGATACAGAAGAGGATGATGTAGCAAAAAAGACATTTGCTGGTAGTCCAGAAACTGACGCATTCGTTGCTCCGCCACCAAAATCATATGTTATTGTTGTAATTCCTGAATTCAAACAAACTGTTTGAGTATCGGTAATACTTGCAGAAGTTAACGTTAAAGTAGGGGCAATCGATAAAGTAATAATTCCTGTTAACGATATTGAAGGACATCCGCCTCCTGAAGTTGATACAGTATAGTTATGTGTACCTGTTACAGCACTACTTCCTGAAATAGTAAATAATCCACTTGAAAAACTACCCGATAAACCAGCTGGAAGACCAGAAACAGTTGCACCAGTTGCACTTCCACTTACAGCATAAATAATTGGTGTTATTGAATCATTCGCACAAATAGTTTGATTCGTAGTTGGTACTGAACTTTGAAGTGTAAGTACATGTGCAGTATCGACAATGATTTGTCCTGAAAGTGAATCTGGTGCACAAGCACCACCAGTTGTGACTACTAAATAATTGAACGTACCAACAGTTGAAGGTGTTCCACTTATGGACGCTGAAAGTGAAGTTGTAGCAAAAACCACACCAGATGGTAATCCAGTAATGTTCACATTTGTTGCACTTCCTCCGAACAAATAACCGATTGTCGTTATGTTAGCGTTTAAACAAACAGTTTGTGAATCTGTTCCGATTGCAGAGCTTAAAGACAGCGTAGGAGCAGTTGAAATAACAATAGATCCAGTTAATGAAACAGCAGGACAACCACTTCCTGAAGTTGTTACGGTGTAATTGTGTGTACCTGTTACAGAACTGCTTCCAGTAATCGTAAACAAACCACTTGAAAAGTTACCTGTAATTCCTGCAGGTAAACCGGTTACACTTGCACCACTTGCACTTCCACCTACCAAGTAAGTAATTGCTGTTATTGAATCGTTTGCACAAACAGATTGATTTGTTGTAGCAATAGCAGATTGTAATGTCAATGTAGGAACAGAGTCAACTTGAATCGTTCCTGTAAGAGAATCAGGTGTGCAATTTCCTCCAGTCGTCACCACTAAATAGTTGAATGTACCAGCTGTTGAAGGAGTTCCACTAATGGAAGCGGAAAGTGATGTAGTAGCAAAAAACACTCCTGGAGGTAAACCTGTAATGTTCACATTTGTTGCGCTTCCACCAAACGAATAATTAATTGTAGCGATGTTTGAATTCAAACAAACAGTTTGATTAGCAGTTGCAGGAGCGGAAGTTAAGCTTAACGTTGGAGCTGGCGTAATTGCAACACTTCCACTTGCGGAAACTGATGCACAAAAGCCACCTGTTGTCGCAACTGAATAAGTAAACGGATTGGAAGGAGATCCAGATATTGTTAATGTTCCACCAGATGGAGTAGCGACAAAACTACTTGTAGCTCCAGCAGAAAGCGGTGTAAACGTAACGTTTGCTCCAGTTGCACCTGCAATATTATAAGTAATTGTAAATGGTGAGTTCGCACAAACACTTTGATTATTAGAACCTAATCCAGAAGTAAGCGTAATAGTAGCTGTAGGAATAACAGTTATTAAATTGGTTTTGACTTCAGTATCAGATGTAGAACTATTACTAGCTGTTAAAATTACCGAATACGTTCCTGGCGTGTTGTACGAAATTACCGGATTGGTTAATGTCGAAGTTTGAGAACTTGCACCATCAATAAATGTCCATGCGAATGATGTTGCACCGACTGATAAATTGGTAAAAGTAACGCTTCCACCAACACAGATTGTTGTTGAACTAGCACTAAAATCAGCAACTTGTGAAAAAGAGCCAATTGATGTTAATAATGAAAATAGAAAAATTAATTTTCTCATATTAATAGGTTTAAATTTAAATCCACCGTACAAAAGTAATGACAATTGTATGGTAGGTTTTTTAACACAAAATTAGTAGATAGAGAGGTGTTTTCTATCTATAATTTCAATTTGCAAAGTTACAAACAAATTCTAGACTTAGAAAACTTAAATCAGTTGCTTATTAGGTGTTTAAGTAGATTTACGTAACGAATTAATTCACAGGTAATAACTTGAATTTTTTTGATAAAACAGCAAAAATTTCATGTGTTGGCAATCCCATTACATTTGCATAAGTTCCGGTTATTGAAGCTACTCCAATAAAACCTATCCATTCTTGAATTCCGTATGAACCAGCTTTGTCAAAAGGTTGATAATTCTCGATATAATAATTAATCTGATTTTCACTCAACGTGTTGAATGTCACTTCTGTTGTGTCTGAAAATATGACTTCTTGTTTTGAGTCACCGATAAAAACGCCCGTTATGACTTTGTGTGTTTTACCTGATAAAAAGTTCAACATTTCAGAAGCTTCATCGTTGTTGGCCGGTTTACCAAGAATTTGGTTATCCAAAATCACGACTGTGTCAGCGCAAATCAACAACTCATCTTCATTTAATTCGGAAAGTAAAGCAGCTGCTTTTTGTTTCGCTAAAAAAGCTGGAACTTCTTCACAGGACATTGCTGTTGGATAACTTTCATCTGTGTCCTTTGTTCGCACTTCAAAGTTATAGCCCAAAGCGGCAAGCAATTCTTTTCTTCTGGGCGATCCAGAACCTAATATGATTTTTTTTTTCATTTAATTACCAGTAAAAAGGTAAAGTACAACCAATAATCATTGCGATTTTCAATATGCGATCCGCTGCCTTTAATTGGTTCTTAGCTGTATAATAGATCACTAATAAAAAGCAAAGCCCCATGATTAATGTAAGGGATATTTGAAGCACTGATAAATATTGAAAATAACTGGAAACAAGAAATATTGCAAATAACAATGTTGCTAGTAAAAGAACAATAACGATGCGTTTTGATTTTGTAATACCAATTTTAATTGGAATTGTTGTTGCGCGTAATAGTAAATCTCCTTTTACATCTTCCATGTCTTTGATAATCTCACGAATGAAATTCAGTAAAGCTGCAAAACTTGCCAGGTAAATCACTTGATACGATGTTGCTAGGTTGTTGCTTTCTTGTGGCATGTAATGAATGAAATAAATTGCACTAAGAATCGGAACTAATCCGGTTAAAGCTGCGATGACAAGGTTGCCAATCAAAAAACGACGTTTTAATTGTGTTGAATAAATCCAAAGTGCATTAATGCTAAACAAATGAATAAATAAATACCAAAAAGAATGTTGTTTCCAACTCAAATAAAGGGCAATTGAAAATGCGATAAAATTCAATGTCCAATGTAAAACGATAGCCAAACGTGGTTTCACATATTTACCGATAATCACTTTGTTTGGTTTGTTTACTTTGTCTGCTTTCACATCAAAATAATCATTGATGATGTTTCCACCAGCTGCAATTATAACAGTAGAAAAAACCAAAAGAAAAAAATCAATTTTTTCAATTGTCGTATTGAAATACGGATCAACAGAATGATTTTTCAAGTATAAAAAACGTATGCCAACCATTGTAAGGGCAATAACGATGAGGTTGATAGGTCGTGTCAGTTTGAGTAAATGCATCAGTTCAAAATTTTATATTCGGTTCGTCTATTTTGTTGATGAGCTTTTTCTTTATCCTGTTCTGTTTTTAATAAGCTAATCGCTTGATCGGTAATTTTTGGTTGTGTTTCACCATAACCTTTGAATTGCAATCGATTTACTGCTATTCCATTTTGGATCAAATAGTCAACGACTGATTTGGCGCGTAATTCAGCAAGTTTTTGATTTTCTTTTTCGTCTCCTCGTGTATCGGTGTGACCACCAATTTCAATAGTTAACGAAGGATTTGCTTTAAGAAAAGAAATAAGTTTCGCCAATTCAATAAACGATTCTTGTTGCAAAATTGCTTGGTTCAACGCGAAGAAAACATTATTCAATGTTATTGTTTCTATCGTGTTCACAGGAATCAATGGTACATCCATATGAACAACTTCTTGGTTTTCCGGTAATTTCATATTGAAATTGGCAGAATAGAAATTATATCCAGGGTAACTGACATTTAATGCATAATCACCGTTTAATGGAAGAGATACAGTAAAGTTACCTGTCAACTGATCTGCTTCAGCTCGTGTTACTTCTTTACCCGTTTTTAAATCAATCAGTGAGAATTTACCAGGTAGCGGTTTTTTGGTCGTTTTGTCAAAGACTAAACCATCAAAATAAAGTGTTCGAATTGGTTTGAATTTTTCGGGTAATTCGAAATAATAAATGTCTAAATCCCCAAATCCACCTGTTCTATTAGATGCAAAAAAAGCTAATTCACCATTTGCATCTACCATCAATGAGTTTTCATCAAAACGAGTATTGATAGGATAGCCCATGTTTTCTGGTGTTCCCCAGTTTCCATTTTCATCCAATCGCGCAACAAAAATATCTAATCCACCTAATCCTTTGTGGCCGCGCGAAGAAAAGTACAATGTTTTTCCGTCGGGATGAATTAATACCGATTCTTCTGTTTGATCTGTATTAATGGTATTTGGTAAGCGAGTAGGAGCGCCCCAACGACCATCTTCCAAAAGCGTCGATACAAAAATATCTGCGTCGTTTTGTTGTTTGCTATTTTTAAGACCACGAATAAAATACAAGGTCTTTCCATCTGCAGATAAAGAAGGTTGCGATTCCCATTTGTTGGTATTTACAAAACCGGGTAAGTTTTCAGGATTACTCCAACGGTTTCCTAATCGTTTCGTTATAAATAAATCACAACTACCTTTTCCTTGACGATTTTCGCCATATTCTCCTGCATCATTCATTGCACAAGCCACAAATATTAAACTTCGACCATCGGCTGAAATAGTTGGTGCTCCTTCGTTTTGAACGGTGTTGATAGATGGTGGCATAGGAAAAGCTTTTTCCCAAACGCGATTTCCCGATAAGTTGGAAACAAAAAAGTCTTCTTGTTTTTTATTCGGATTTTGAACCCGTTCATCTGTTACTAAGCGTGTAAACAGCATTGTTTGGCCGTCAACAGTTAATGTTGGGAAATATTCAGGATCAGCAGTGTTTATTCCGGGACCCAAATTAATGGGATTGAATTGAACCGGATTTTTCAGTGCATTTAATGCAAATTCAGCTGAAGCAATGACATGATTTGCGTCCTTAACATATTCAGGATTTGCATTTTTATTGGAAACAAACGTTTTTAATGTATTGATTGCATCTTGGTATTCACCTGTTTCGTATAACATATTTCCGAGTAAATAATGCGTTGATCCAGAAGGGGAGTGATAAGGATTGAGTTGGATTGCTTTTTTGAAATGATAAATAGCTTTCTCTAAATTATTCGAATAGTCAGCAAAGTCACCGGCTAGTAAATGAGCTTCTACAAAATTGGAATCTTTTTCCAAAGCTTTTTCCGCCAAAGCAATACCAGAAGCATAATCGGGTTGCATTGTGCTTGGATTCATTTTTTCACTGGGTGCTTTTCGCGCTTTTTCGAATAACGCAATTGCTTTTTTATTCGTTGTGCTGTAACCTGTTTGTGCGACAGAACAAGAAACGAAAGTGAGCAATAAAAGCAGCGGAAGTAGTAATTTCATGTTAAGGGATTTGTAAGTATTTGTGCGTTTGCAGAGAAATCTTCCATTTTGGATTGTTTTTGACATAGTCAACAATCAGTGGTAGAAAACGATCTTGTTTCGACCATTCAGTTTGTAAGTAGAGCAAGCAATCAGCAGCAACTTGTGCTGCATGTTCTTCGGCCCATTCAAAATCGGATGGATGACTAATAACAATTTTCAATTCATTTGCTTTTGTGTATGCTTCTTTAACAGGAGCTTTGAATTTTTTAGGTGAAAATGTGTACCAATCAACATTACCTATCAACGAATGAGCACCTGAAGTTTCAATTGCTACTTTTTTTCCTAAGGATTGGAGTCCGTCAACAAGCGCTGTTAAATCCACCATTGCTGGTTCACCACCTGTTATTACAACAAGTTCATTTGAATAACGTACAACTTCATTTAAAAGTGTCTCAACAGTAACTTGCGGATGAATGGAAGCATCCCATGATTCTTTCACGTCACACCAAACACATCCCACATCACAACCACCAATACGAATAAAGTAAGCAGCTGTTCCTGTATATTTTCCTTCACCTTGTATGGTGTAGAAATGTTCCATTACTGGATATGAAATTGTTTGGTTTATTGTCATAATTCAAATTTACGCAAAGAAATCATTAGTTTCATTTAAAAATAAAGAACGAATCAATTTTCATTCCATTTTGAACAAAGCAAAAAAAATCCCGACTCTCTTTTGAAAATCGGGATTAAGTATAATTGAAGTATTCTTATTTGTTAATCAATTCAGCCATTTTCGCACCAATGTGAGCAGGAGAATCAACAACGTGAATGCCACATTCTCTCATAATACGTTTTTTAGCTTCAGCTGTATCATCATCTCCACCAACAATTGCACCAGCGTGACCCATTGTTCTTCCTTTTGGAGCTGTTTCACCAGCGATAAATCCAACTACTGGTTTTGTTCCGTTTTCTTTGATCCAACGAGCAGCGATTGCTTCTAAGCTACCACCAATCTCACCAATCATAACGATACCTTCCGTTTCAGGATCATTCATTAATAATTCAACAGCTTCACGTGTAGTTGTTCCAATAATAGGATCACCACCAATACCGATAGCGGTTGTGATACCTAAACCAGCTTTTGCAACTTGGTCAGCAGCTTCGTATGTTAATGTTCCTGATTTAGAAACAATTCCAATTTTTCCTTTTTTGAAAACAAAACCAGGCATGATACCTACTTTCGCTTCACCAGCTGTAATTACACCTGGACAGTTAGGTCCAATTAAACGGCAATCAAATCCTTTGATATATTCTTTCGCTTGTACCATATCGTTAACAGGAATACCTTCTGTAATACAAACGATTACTTTGATTCCTGCATTTGCAGCTTCCATGATTGCGTCAGCAGCAAAAGCTGGTGGCACAAAAATGATTGATACATCGGCACCAGTTTTAGCAACTGCATCAGCAACAGTATTGAATACTGGACGGTCTAAATGTGTTGAACCACCTTTTCCTGGAGTTACACCACCTACAACGTTTGTACCGTATTCGATCATTTGTCCAGCATGAAATGTACCTTCACCTCCTGTGAAACCTTGTACAATTACTTTTGAGTCTTTATTAACTAGAACGCTCATTTTTGAGATATTAGATTCGTTTTTAAAATCGCATCAAAAGTAGGTGTTTCATTTTGCTTTATCAATGATTTGAATGAAATAATATTGCTAAATTGAAATAGTTTCCCTTTTTATCAAGAAACACACTATTTATTTATTATTTTCGTTTATACCTAAAAATATAAACTATGAATAAAATTAGCTATTTATTGAGTGGAGCATTGTTGTTTGCAACTCAATTATTTGCCCAAGAAAATGAATCGGGATCTAGTGGTTTCGAATTAGGAATCTATCACAACATGTCATCTGAATTACCGATTAATTTTTCGGCAACAGATTGGAATGCAGCCGTAGCAAACTTTGAACAGGTTGAAGCAGGGTATTCAACGATCAGTCAATCAGCGTATTATTGGAATTATTCGAATCCATTTACTTACTTACGCGGGACCTTTGATTACGGAAATAGAACGAATGATAGTTGGGTGAAGCCTAAATTAGCTTTTACTTTTGGCGCTTTTAATAACATGTATTTGTCCAATAATTTTGCGCAAGAAAGACGTTTTCGATATGATACGTTGACTTCTTCTCAAACTGGTGATCAAACATTTGTAGATTCAGTTTATCAAATAAACCGACATAGAAGTTTTGATGCAAAAATGATCTCTTTTGGAATTGGTGCTCATTTTGAAAAGGCTATTACGAAGCGTTTTTCAGCTGAATTCGGATTTGATGCCTTGTATACCTTTTCAATGAATTCAAGAGTTTCAGCATACGAGTTTACATCTTCAGGTACAACTACTAATTCAAATTCATATGACAACAATTATTATTATGGGTATTATGGAAATGGTAATAATATTCCTGTTAATGATGCAATAAAAATGAAGGTTTCTGTTTTTTCCATTCAACTACCAATCGAGTTTCAACTATTGTTATCTACCAAAGAAAACATCTTTAAACAATTTAAACTGGGGGTAACATACAACCCAACCTTTTCATTTGCTCAATTAAATGATGTGAAAAAGACTTATTTCTCTGCACCAGTAGGTGTTTCGTTGAAATATCATTTCAAATAAAATCAACAACTTCAATTTCAAATAGTAATAGCGAATTTGCTGGAATTTTTTCCAAAGCTTGATCGCCATACCCAAGGTTTGGTGGGATGATTAAACGGATTTTAGCTCCTTTTTTTTGTCCCATCAAGCCTTCTTGGAAACCGCCAATTAGCCCTTTTAAGTTTGCTTTCATTGTTTTGCCAGGTTCTGTTTGGTCAAAAACGTTTCCGTTTAAAAGACTTCCTTTGTAACGCAAGGTGACAATACTTTCACGCACAATTGATTCGTTTCCTTCACCTATTATTTGTTGTTCCAAACACAAACCAGATTCACTTTGGTTAACTTTCCAACCTTTTTTTAATGCTAGTTCCTTTGCTGTTTTAGCAAATGTTGTTTTTTGATCTTCTGAATAAGTTTTACAACCTGTAAGTGACGTTACCAATAAAGATATCAATAGTAGGTTTGTTATTTTCTTCATAGTTAAAAAAGTATTGGAGTAACACTAAATCCTTCTTGTTTTAGCAATTGAATCAAACCTGAATTTCCACCAAGATGTCCAGCACCAACAGCAACGAAACACGATTTATTCAACATTTTTTCAATAATTATTGGTAGCCATTTTTTATTTCTATTAATAAGAAATTCACCTGTAAATGCATTTAAATCATCTGTTTCATTTATTAATGCTGCAAGGCCTTCAATGTCTTGATTTTTGTATAGCGCATATAATTTGGCTTCCAATTGTTGATCATGACTCGTTTTTCGCATTTCATGTAAAATCATATCCCGAATGATTGGATCGGGTAATTGATCGAATAGTGATAATTGAAAAGCGATCGTTTCGAGTTCACTTTTCGTAATCCCTTCTTTATCTGCAAATTTCATTAATTCAAAATCTACTGCGATTGCATCTTCTTGCAATGCTTTTAAACTTGAAAGTTGAATTAAATTGATAGGTTTTAATTGACCATAAATACGTTGAAATGTAGCTGTATCAAGATCGATTAACTGGGCGCCCCAAAGTAATACGCTGTCTTTTTCTTTCTCTGAAAATAGATCAAACGTGTTTTTATCTTTTTGTTTCAGTATACTAGTAAGTGATTGACTATCATTCATGTTTACAATTTCAAAAATAATCTCATCCGATTGGGAAATTATTTTTTTTAATTTTTTAGTAAACAAGAATAATGAATCTGGAACCAAGTGAATTGTTCCATACAAATAGGATGTTTGATGTCCATTTTTTTTTACTTCGTATAATAAACTTTTCGTCTGACCGAAACTACTAGTACAAATGGCGAAAAATGAAACAACAAGCAACAGTTTCATTTACAATGAAATTTCAGCTAAATAATGTTCGTCTATTTCAACTACGCGAATCGCTTTTAAGCCAACATTTTTTGCAGCTTGAAACAAGGAATCAAAATCGACATACAACCAATCAAACCAAGGGCCTTTTTCTTTTTTGTATTTCATTTGGAAACGGAAATTTCCATAGTATTCAGTGTTCAAATCAATCCACAATGCACCATCTTCATCTTCGTACAAATAGCGAATGTCTGAAGAGTCACACAGAATTTTCCCTCCTGGTTTTAGTAATGTTTTTGCGTGAGCAAGAGTCGTTTCTAGGTTGGATAGTTTACCTGCAATACCAATTCCGTTCATTAGCATTAGAATCGTATCGTATTGTTTGTCTTTTAGCGAAAAGAAATTAATTCGTTCTGCTTTTAAATCATTTGCTTTTAGGTATTCAACTGCTCCAGGAGACACATCAATACAATCGACATCAAATCCTTGATCTTGCAGATACATTGCATGAATTCCTGCACCAGCACCAACATCTAATACCTTGCCTTTGACACGTGAAAGCGCATTTTTTTCAATGTCTGGCATTTCTTCGTGTTTTCTAAAAAGCACTTCCAGTGGAATGATATCATCATCACAAATGTCAGAACTGACAATTATATCTTCGGGTCTTCTTGTATCAGCATATTCCAAGATTGCTTTACCAATTGGATCGCCAAATTTTTTTTCTGTAGTCATCGTATTATATTTATCGACTTAACGATATTAATATTCGTATTCTTCAAAATTTGAAAAGTCTTCCTCATCGTAACCATCTTCGAAATCTTCATCAAATTCATTCATTTCATCATCGACTTCTTCTCCGTGAAACGCATCTTCTTGAATCATTCTTGAATCCTCTGGAGGAGCAATACCGATACTTAAAGTGACTTTCGGAGCAGGTACAATTTCATCTGTTCGTTCGATTAATTCCAGCAGTAAAATCCACATGCGTAAAAAATCGTAAACGAGAATAATTTTTTGATCGGCAACTTCGATGAAATCTGCAATAGTAGCATCTTTCATTACGCTAAGATCTTCAGCTTCATCATCAGAATAGCGCATGTCAAACAGACCGATTTCGTGACCTTTGTCCCAATTGTCATTAGAAATATAGAAGGATGCCATTTCGTTGCCTTCAAAATTAAAAGCATTTGTTATTGCTTGAAAAAGCTTTTCAAAATTACTTGATTCATCAATCAAAATATCTCTAAAAACTTCTTGATTCTTTTCTGAATCGAGTAAAACACGAAATTTTAATGCTGCCATGAAATTATTTTTTACAAAGATAAGTATTTTGTTTGGAGTGCTTGGGAAAGGCGAATGATAAGTTTTGGAAATCGAAGAAGGATTTGATTTTTAGAAAAAATAGTTACCAGGGTAAATGGTGGTAAAGCTGCAGACTGACCCTAAAAAATCAATTGAAATTAGTTACCAGGGTAAATTGTGGTAAAGCTGCCGATTGACCTTTTCTAAATGTTAAAAATCATTTAACTACTTGTAATCCAAGTTCTTCTCCGAGGGTATACATCAACTTTTTTGCTGCTTCAAGTTCGTTTGCAATCTCTCCTTCCAAGATAGCATCTTTGATACGTGTTTTAATTATACCAATTTCTGCACATGGAGTCAAATTGAATGTCTCCATTATTAATTCGCCTGAAACAGGTGGTTGAAAGTTACGCACGTGATCTTTTGCTTCCACATCTTTCAATTTTTGAGAAACAACTTCAAAATTTTTCTTGTATTTCTTTACTTTGAATTCGTTTTTTGAAGTGATATCTGCATTACACAACAGCATTAAATCTTCGATATCATCTCCCGCCTCAAATAATAGTCGACGAATAGCAGAATCTGTAACGTGTCCTTTCACTAAAGCAATCGGGCGTAAATGCAAACGAACAAGTTGTTGCACGTATTTCATTTTATTATCGAGAGGAAGACGCATGCGTTTGAATAATTTAGGTACCATGCGCGCTCCTAAATCTTCGTGCCCGTGAAATGTCCAACCTACTTGTTCATCAAACCGCTTTGTGGGAGGTTTTGCGATATCGTGTAAAATTGCCGCCCATCGCAACCATAAATTGGTTGTATTTTCTGAAATATTGTCTAATACTTCTAACGTGTGGTAGAAATTGTCTTTATGCGCTTTTCCATTTCGCGTTTCAACACCGCAAAGTGCAACCATTTCAGGGAAAAATTCGTGCAACAATTTTGTTGAAAGCAATAATTCAAATCCGCGGGATGGTTTTTCTGCTAAAATGATTTTATTCAACTCATCCATAATGCGCTCTTGTGAAATAATTTGCAAACGTGATGCATTTGCTAAAATAGCTTCTAAACTAGCGCGTTCAATTTGGAAATTCAATTGAGTTGCAAAACGAATTGCACGCATCATACGGAGCGGGTCATCTGAATAGGTCGTGTTTGGATCAAGCGGAGTTTTTAAAATTCCTTTTTCTAAATCTGCCAAGCCTCCAAATGGATCAATCAGATTTCCAAATGTTTCTTTGCGTAAATCAATTGCTAAGGCATTAATTGTAAAGTCTCTTCGTTTTTGATCGTCACTTAATGTACCAATTTCGATTGCTGGTTTTCGAGAGTCTTCTTGGTAAGATTCTTTTCGTGCTCCAACAAATTCGACATCTAAATCTTTGTAATTGAATTGTGCAGTTCCAAAGTTTTTAAATAGTGACACTTTTTTAACACGTAAAATTTTTGCTGCTTCTTCAGCTAGCTCAAGTCCGTTACCAACGACAACGATGTCGATATCTTTTGAAGGTCGGTCGAGAAGTAAATCACGGACAAAACCACCTATTACATATGCTTCTAATCCTTTTTCAGAAATAATTTGTGAAACAACCTTGAAAACAGGATGTTGAATTTTATGTGCGAAATTTTGCGTCTTCATTTGCCTGCAAAGATAAGATAACAAATCGAGTCGGAAATAAATACCTTTTTATTTCAACGAAATAATGCTTATGCGACAGGTTTCCCGGTGATTGATTGGTAAATTTCAAACCATTCTTCCGTACTCAAATCAATTTGTAACGCATTTACAGCATACGCCAAACGTTCAAATTTACCACTACCAACAATAGGGATAATTTCGACGGGATGTTTCAGAAGCCATGAATAAGCAATTTCTTCAATCGCAGCATCGTTTTTTTGTTTGGCTATTTTAGCAAGTACTTTCTGAATGCAGATAGCTTTTTCATTCGTTTCAGTCAATAATTTTCCACTAGCAAGCGGTGACCAAGCCATCGGTTTCACATTGTTTTGAATTAAAAAATCAATGTTTCCGTTATCGAAATGATCCAAGTTGTATGGAGAAAGTTCAATTTGGTTGGTAATTAATTTATCTGCTAAAAATGAATTCAAGGTAGCAAATTGTTGTGGTGTAAAATTGGAAACTCCAAAATGAGCAATTTTTCCTGCATTTTTCAAATCTGAAAAAGCGCGTGCAACTTCATGCGGATTGTAAAGAGGGGATGGGCGATGCAATAATAACACATCAATTTGTTCAACACCTAATTGTTTCAATGAATTTTCAGCAGATGAAACGATATGTTCGTAGCTAAAATCATAGTGTTTTACTTTTCTATCAGGGAATTTTTCAGAAAGTAAGTTAAGCCCACATTTAGTTACGATTTCTATCTTGTTTCGAAAACTTGGGTCAAGTTGCAATGCTTCACCAAATTTCTTCTCACACGAATAATCGCCATAGATTGCTGCGTGGTCGATTGTTGTAACGCCTAATTCAATCGCTTTTTTGGAAAAAGTCAATAACTCTTGCGGTGATAAATTCCAATCATTCAAGCGCCAATGCCCATGCACAATGCGGGATATGGAAAAATCCGGAGTTAAATGAGTGCGAATCATTACGATTTAAAATGAGTTTCAACAGCTTTGCGGACGGATCCGGCTGTCATAAGTAATTGGTTTGCTTGCTCGTAAGTTAGTCCAGTTGCTTCCATTACCATATTTGTTCCGCGATCGACTAATTTATCGTTGGAGAGTTGCATATCAACCATGCGATTTCCTTTGACATGACCCAATTGTATCATTACCGCAGTGGAAATCATGTTTAATACTAATTTTTGTGCAGTTCCACTTTTCATGCGCGTGCTTCCTGTCACAAATTCAGGTCCTACAACTGGTGTAATTGCAATGTCTGCTAATAGACTTAATGGCGAACTTGGATTACACGATACTCCACCAGTTAGAATTCCGTTTTCTTTTGCTTTTTCAAGTGCAGCTAACACATAAGGAGTTGATCCCGAAGCAGCAATTCCAATTACAGTATCTGTCGAATTAATATTATGTGCTTGTAGATCCATCCAACCTTGTTGGGTATCGTCTTCTGCAAATTCAACAGCTTTTCGAATGGCAGTATCGCCACCAGCTATGATTCCGATTACTTTACCATGAGGAACACCAAAAGTAGGAGGGCATTCGCTTGCATCTACAATTCCTAAACGACCACTTGTTCCTGCACCCATGTAAAAAAGGCGACCACCTTGTTTCATGCGAACAATAATTTCAGATGTAAGTTTCTCAATATGAGTGATTTCTTTTTCAACTGCTAAAGCAACAGTTGCATCTTCTCTGTTGATATTTTGAAGTAATTCGAGTGTGCTTAGTTGATCTAAATTATCGTAATTACTTACAGATTCTGTAATTTTTTGCATAATCAAACTAAATAAGCTTCTAATTGACCTTCAGTTGGCAATACCTCTACACGCTCTCCAAGTGTTGTTGTTAAAGTCATTCCGACAAAATCACACTTTATTGGATATCTTCTATGCATGCGGTCAACAAGTGCAACTGTTTTCACGCTTTTAACAGATTGCTCCAATATTTTAATAACTGCATATTGCATTGTTTTACCAGAATTAATCACGTCATCAACAAGAATGACCGTTTTATCTTTGAATAATTGCACATCAATTGAACAAGTAATCGGATGAGATAAGGGTTCGTCTTTGTCCAATTCAATCGTGAAAAACGTAAAGGATTGTGAACTATTTTTCTGTAATAAATCTGTTATTTGATGACCAAATACTTTTCCATTACCAATGATTCCTCCGATGAAAATCTCTTGAGTACCATAGGTGCTTTCAAGTATTTCATGTGCTAATCGTGTTATCTTTTGGTCAATTTGATGTTGGTTTAAAACAAGTTGCATGTTCTTTTATTTTCAAAGTTAATGAAATTCGTAAATATGTTAAGATCGAATAATTTTAACAGAACTATCTAATCCAATTTTGATGATTTGAGATGGGGTAGCATGTTTCTCCTGCAATCGTTCCGTTACAATACAGTTGACTTTTTCTTTGATAGTAGGGTGGATTTCATCAAAACAAGTTGGGAAATGTTCACCTGATAAATTTGCTGAAGTTGATACAATTGGTGCTTTCAACGACCGAATTAATTGCAAGCAAATCGGATCTTTTGTAATTCGAATTCCAACTGAACCATCCGTTGCAATAACACTTGGTGCTAATTTCTCCGCGTTGGGATAAATGATTGTCAATGGTTTTTCAGCAAAATCTGCTAATTCATAACAAACTTGAGCAAACTCAGGAATGTATCTTTCAATCATCTGAAAACCATCAACTAACAAAACAAAACTTTTTTCTGCAGGACGATTTTTTATGTCCATGATTTTTTGGCAAGCAGCTTCATTTGTTGCATCACACCCAAGACCCCAAATTGTGTCTGTTGGATATAAAATTGTTTCTCCTGCTTTTAATGCAACTTTTGCTTGTTCAATTGTACTAATCTGCTCGTTCATGCGTATTGATTTTTCCTATTCACCATTAAACTTTTTGTATAAGTCGGGACGTCTAATTTTTGTTCGTTCGATTGCTTGCTGTTCGCGCCATTCTTCGATTTTTGAAAAATTTCCAGAAAGTAGAACAGCGGGCACTTTCCATCCATTGAATTCAGGAGGCCGCGTATAAACTGGCGGGGATAATAAATCATCTTGAAAACTATCGGTAAGTGCTGATGTTTCATCGTTCATTACACCAGGAATTAAACGACCAATGCTATCTACAACAACGGCAGCAGCCAATTCGCCACCTGTTAATACATACGAACCGATTGAAATTTCTTTGGTGATGTAATGTTCTCTTATTCGTTCATCCACTCCTTTATAATGACCGCACAAAATCATGATGTTTTCTTTCAAACTCCAATTATTACTATGGCGTTGTTCCAACATTTCACCATCTGGCGTCATATAGATGATTTCGTCATAAATGCGTTCCGCTTTTAATTTCTCGATTAGAGCAGCTATTGGTTCAATGGACATGACCATTCCTGCGCCACCACCATATTGATAATCATCCACATTTTTGTGTTTATCCGTCGAATAATCGCGGATGTTGTGCACATGGATTTGAAGTATTCCTCTTTCTTGTGCACGTTTCATAATAGAAACATTGAAAGGACCTTCCAAAAGTTCTGGTAAAATGGTAAGAATATCAAATCTCATGATGCAAAGATACGCTTAAATGAATTTCAAAATAACAGATTGGCTATTTTATAAATGCAAGTTTTTGACAAAATCATCTATTCTTAACAATCCATAAAGAACTGTTAATAATTTTAATAAAAAACAAAAACGATTTTGTAGTCATGATAATTATTCTCGCTAATTTTGTACTCAATTTGTCACTAAGGTAGCTATGCCTTTTTACAAAGAAGTAATTACAAATTGAACCCTTTTAAAAGCGCATAAATGCCGAAAAATAATTCCATTAAATCCATACTTATCATTGGTTCAGGACCTATTGTTATTGGTCAAGCTTGTGAATTTGACTATGCTGGATCTCAAGCTGCTCGTTCACTCAGAGAAGAGGGGATTGAAGTAACATTGATCAATTCCAATCCTGCAACAATTATGACGGACAAAGTCGTTGCTGACAACGTCTATTTATTGCCGCTTGAACCAGAGAGCATTGTTCAGATTCTTAAAAACCACAAAATTGATGCTGTGCTTCCAACTATGGGTGGCCAAACGGCACTTAATTTGGCTATCCAATGTGATGAAATGGGAATTTGGGAAGAACATGGTGTTGAAATCATTGGAGTAGATATTGCTGCAATTGAAATTACTGAGAACCGTGAAGCTTTCCGTGAATTGATGTTGGAAATTGGTGTGCCAATGGCGCCGCAAGCAACTGCAAAATCTTTCTTAGAAGGAAAAGAAGTTGCCCAAGATTTCGGTTTCCCTTTATGTATTCGTCCTTCTTATACGCTTGGAGGATCTGGAGCTTCTATCGTTTACGATCCGCAAAAATTTGATGGATTATTGGAAAGAGGATTGCAATTATCTCCTATCCATGAAGTAATGATCGATAAAGCTTTATTGGGTTGGAAAGAATACGAATTAGAATTATTGCGCGATGCAAATGATAATGTTGTTATTATTTGTTCGATTGAGAATTTTGATCCAATGGGAATTCATACAGGCGATTCAATTACTGTTGCTCCTGCAATGACCTTATCTGATACGACATTTCAAAAAATGCGTGACATGGCCATCAAAATGATGCGTTCAATTGGAAATTTCGCAGGTGGTTGTAATGTGCAATTTGCCGTTTCGCCGGATGAAAACGAAGATATTATTGCGATTGAAATCAATCCGCGTGTTTCACGTTCTTCTGCCTTGGCTTCGAAAGCAACTGGTTACCCGATTGCAAAAATTGCTTCGAAATTGGCGATTGGTTATCACTTAGATGAATTATCAAACCAAATCACCAAAACAACTTCAGCTTTATTTGAACCAACACTTGATTACGTTATCGTAAAAATTCCTCGTTGGAACTTTAATAAATTCCCTGGAACAGATCGCCGTCTTGGTTTGCAAATGAAATCAGTAGGTGAGGTGATGGGAATCGGGCGTTCATTCCAAGAAGCGTTACAAAAAGCTTGTCAGTCCTTAGAAATCAACAGAAATGGTTTGGGAGCTGATGGAAAAGAATTAACGAATCAAGACGAAATATTACATAGTTTAGAAAATGCTAGTTGGAACCGTTTGTTCCATGTGTACGATGCAATTAAACTGGGTATTCCATTCAAAAAGATATTCGAAAAAACAAAGATTGATACATGGTTCTTAAAACAAATTGAGGACTTGATCAAGTTGGAACGTAAAATCGAAAAATTTCATTTAGGTAATATTCCAAAAGACTTACTTTTCGAAGCAAAACAAAAAGGATATGCAGATAGACAAGTTGCTCACTTGTTACGTTGTTTAGAATCTGAAGTTCACAACAAACGAACTGAAATGGGCATCAAACGCGTATTTAAATTAGTTGATACGTGTGCTGCTGAATTTGATGCACAAACTCCTTATTACTACTCAACTTTTGAATACGAAAACGAAAGTATCGTATCCGATAAAAAGAAGGTTGTTGTATTAGGCTCAGGACCAAATCGAATCGGTCAAGGAATTGAATTTGATTACTCGTGTGTTCATGGCGTTTTAGCTGCGAAAGAAATGGGTTATGAAACCATCATGATCAATTGTAATCCGGAAACTGTTTCTACTGACTTTGACACTGCTGATAAATTGTATTTTGAACCTGTTTTTTGGGAGCATATTTACGACATTATCCAACACGAAAAACCGGAAGGTGTAATCGTTCAATTAGGTGGTCAAACAGCATTGAAGTTGGCTGAAAAATTAGAACGTTACGGCATCAAAATATTAGGAACTAGCTTCGAAGCACTCGATTTAGCGGAAGACCGCGGTCGTTTCTCTAAAGTATTAGAGCAACACAATATTCCTTTCCCAAAATATGGAATTGTTGAAAGTGCGGAACAAGCGATTGAATTGTCAGAAACATTAGGTTTCCCATTATTAGTTCGACCATCTTATGTATTAGGTGGTCAAAAAATGAAAATTGTCATCAACAAAGAGGAATTAGAACACCACGTTGTTGACATTATCAATGAAATGGGAAGCAATCAAATTTTGTTGGATCACTTTTTAGGTGGAGCAATTGAAGCAGAAGCTGATGCGATTTGCGATGGAACAGATGTTTACATCATAGGAATCATGCAACACATTGAACCAGCAGGAATTCACTCAGGTGATTCATACGCTTTATTACCTCCGTACAATTTAGGTGATTTTGTGATGCAACAAATCGAAGACATCACGCGTAAAATTGCGGTGGAATTACGAACAGTTGGTTTGATAAACATTCAGTTTGCAATCAAAGACGATAAAGTTTACGTGATTGAAGCAAATCCAAGAGCATCTAGAACAGTTCCGTTTATCGCAAAAGCATACGACGAGCCTTATGTGAATTATGCGACAAAAGTAATGTTGGGAGCTAAATTGAGTGAGTTTTCATTTAATCCACGCAAAGAAGGATACGCTATTAAAATACCAGTGTTCTCTTACGAGAAGTTCCCAGATGTGAAAAAAGAATTAGGTCCAGAAATGAAATCAACAGGTGAGGCCATTCGTTTCATCAAAGATTTAAAAGATCCTTTCTTCACAAAGATTTACTCGGAAAGAAACATGCATTTATCAAAGTAAATGAACATCGCTGAAGCAGGAGTTGTGAACTTGTTTAAAACAATTTTATTACTCATTGGTGGTTTTGTTTTATTACGTTTTATTGGGCAGTTAATGCGTGCGAAAAGCGATTTAGCAAACGAAAAAAAGTTAGTTTCTGAGGAAAAAGAATTGTTAAAAGAACGCAATCAAAAGTTGAGAAATTTTGGAAAAGTGAGTATCACTAAAAAAAATCCAAAAGGTACAATTCAAGATATTGATTTTGAAGAGATCAAAGAATAATCAAGACAGGACGGGTGGATATTCAATATTCACCCGTTTTGTTTTTGTACAAATTCAGTAAATATCAGTCACGTCAAATTGATTTTTACTATATTCACACCTGATTTTATAACAAATAAATTTTCAAATGGAAATCACGTCATTTTTTAAACGCAATTGGGTTCATTTCGCAGCTATTGGAATTTTTCTTCTTGTAGGACTAACATATTTTAGCCTTCAATTAGATGGTTATGCATTAAAGCAACACGATATTGAGCAACACAAAGGTGCAGCTCATGAAATTCAAGATTTTAGAGAGCAAAATGATGGTCAAGAACCATTGTGGACCAATGCGTTATTTGGTGGAATGCCAGCGACACAAATTTCTGTCATACACAACGGAAACTGGTTTGCACAAATAAATGCACTATTTATCAAAACGTTTAATTCTCCTTTAGGAATTGTTTTGTTGTACATGCTTGGTTTTTATTTCTTGATGAATTTATTGAAAATCAATCGCTGGGTAGCCATTTTTGGATCGTTAAGTTATGCGTTTTTAAGTTATCAAATAGTTATTTTGCAAGCGGGACATAATACAAAAGGTATCGCAATCGCTTTCATGGCGCCCGTTGTTGGAGCCTTTTATATGGCATATAGAAGAAATTGGGTAGTTGGAACTGTTTTGTCAGCTCTTTTTATGGCATTTGAAATGGCAGCGAATCACTTGCAAGTAACGTATTATTTGTTGTTTTTATTACTTGGATTAGGTGTCGCTGAGGTGGTGCGTGTGATTAAAACAAAGGATTTTATGCCGTTTGTCAAAGCGACATTGGGACTTGTAGTTGGTTATTTATTAGCGTTTTTAATCAATTATGGAAATATTGGAATGACCAATTCCTATGCAAAAGTTTCCATGCGTGGTACAAATGATTTGACCTTGACACCTGAAGGGAAACCTCTTCCTGCAAATCAAGCAGATGGTTTAGATCCGGAATATGTTACGCAATATAGTTATGGAATTGACGAATCATTTACATTTATTTCTCCCTATATCAAAGGTGGTTCATCGACACAATTAAGTCAATCTAACTTTAAGGATTTAATTGAATCGTCAACTGATTTATCGCCAGAACAAATGAATGCTGCATTGTCCAATTATGCATACTGGGGCGATCAACTGAGTACTTCTGGTCCTGTTTATTTGGGAGTGATATTGATGTTGTTGGCGCTTTTAGCAATGGTCTATTTAAAAGACCCGACTAAATGGGCATTATTGGGTGTTTCTGCTTTGGCGCTCATGTTATCGTGGGGTAAGAATTACATGGGATTAACGGATTGGTTTTTAACAAATGTACCAGCGTACAATAAATTTCGTGCAGTAACCATTATTTTGGTGTTATTAGAATTAACGATACCATTATTAGCTGCTTTGTTCTTGGACAAATTAATCAAAGAAAAAGAGGCAATCAAAGCGAATATGAAACCATTCTACATTACTGTTGGTGCGTTTTTAGTATTGCTTATTGGGATAAAATCTGTTGGTATTGATACCGTTTATTTGTCGGCTAGAGAAAAAGACACCACTCAATTGGAGGCACAATTAGCTGCACAACGTCCGCAAGTTCAAGCACAGATTATGCAAATGACTCCGGATCAAGCAACGCAATATGGAATTGATAACTCAACACCTGCAGGAGTAGCAGCAGCTGTTGATGCACAAATTGAATCAATGCGTACGAATTATACGGATGGTTTAGCGGCAACACAAGAAGCGCGTAAATTGATTTTTAATTCTTCGATGAATCGATCGATTTTATTCACTGTTTTAGGCATTGGTTGTTTGTTATTATTTTTCTTAACTTCTTTACCATCATTTGTGTCATTAGGAGCACTTGGACTAATTGCTTTCATAGATGTAGTAAGTGTTTCATCAAATTATTTGAATAGTTCAGAAGATGAAGCAGGTAATTACAAATATTGGGCACCAAAATTAGCTGAATTGTATCCGATGGATGTTGAAATTGGTGATATGCAGATTCTTGAAATGGAAACCAAAACCAATCCGAAGGTGCGCAATGCAGTGAACAAAGGCCGATTGGAAGGTGAAGCGAAAGCGAATGAATTAGAGGCAATTGGAAATGAACGAACGCGTATTGTGAACGCTTATACTTTTGCTGCATTAAATCGCGTAACCAATTACCGTGTTTTTGGTGATTATGATGTGTTTAATTCAACCCGTACATCTTATTTCCACAAAGCACTAGGAGGTTATCATGGCGCAAAATTGCGTGTTATTCAAAATATGATTGAATTCCATATTGGACACACGAACAACAAAGTATTTGACATGTTCAACGTGAAATATAATTTACAAAAAACGGATTCAGGATTGGTTGCAATGGTTAATCCTACAGCATGTGGCAACGCTTGGTTTATTCAACAATTAAAAGTTGTTCCATCACCAGATGACGCAATTAGAGCTTTAGGAGCTGAATTCCAATTAACAAATTCAGGTACAGGTAAGTTTTTTGTAAACGGCGTTCTTCAAAAAACAGCCAAAGTATTTGGTTCTGAACGATTACAATACCTACCTGCAAACTCAAACGATACCTTATCTGTTCCCTTATCGAATGGTATTCCAATGGGGGTAGAAGTGTTGTTTGTTCAAGATCGCAATGGGAAAACAGATTTGATCATGAAAGAAGGATTTGATCGCGATACAACACGTTCATTCCAGGCATTTGTTACAATAAAAGTAAATGCTGAGTTCAATCCGAAAAACGTTGCAATTGCTACAAAAACAGATGCTTTAGCCATCAAAGGTCGTTCGTGGAAAGCTGACGGTTCAATCAACATGACGAGCTATGCACCAAACAAAATCACTTATCAGTCAACTTCAACATCATCCGGTTTAGCAGTGTTCTCTGAAATCATTCATCCTGATTGGAAAGCAACCATTGATGGAAAAGCGGTTGATGTTGTAAAAGTGAATTACCTGTTGCGTGGATTAATGATTCCAGCAGGAAGCCACAAAATTGTATTTGAATATGATAGAAGTGAATTCGAGCAATTCAATATGCTTTCTTTCATTGGAAGTGTGATTTTGTTACTAATGATTGTTGGATTGGTTATTTTTCAATTGAAGAGAGAGAAAATTAATTTGATTAAAAAACCGAAATAATACAAAGTTTATTTTTTTCTGATATATTTTTTCATATATTTAGATAGACTTTAAACTTCTAAATAATGAAAAAATTAATTTTAACTATTTCTGTTATTTGTTTTATTACAAATAATTTAAGTGCCCAATCAAATTGTATGGTTGCACATTACAAACTTGATGGAAATGTAATAGACGAAACAGTTAATGCTTTAAATGGTATTAATAATGGTGCATCAGTTACAAGTGATAGGTATGGCAACCCCAATGGAGCTTTTTATTTTGACGGAATTTCAGATTATTTAGAATTACCTTCTGATTTTGATTTTTATGAAAGAACATTGTCTATGTGGATTAATGTTGAGGAATACCCAACAACAGGAATTCCAAATCCTGGATCATATCCATTTATTTCAGACAATTCAAGTTTACAATATGGTGTTACCGGTGTTTATATAAACAGAATCGCTGGTGTAAATCAATTAATGCACTTAGCTGGTGCAAATTTAAATTATTATACAAATGCGGTTACAAACACATGGTATCATGTTGTATTATCAATCAGTTCAAGTACAATAAAATATTTTTTAAATGGTAATTTAATTGGTTCTGTTTCTAGATTAAATATGCTATCATCATCGACAGGTTACCCTTATGCTCTTGTTGGTTGTAGTAGAAATATAGATCGTTTTTTTAAAGGAAAAATTGATGATATAAGAATTTACAATTGTGCATTAAGCGACTTGGAAATTAATGAATTATACAATTTATATCTTAGTAATAGTGAAAATGAGGAGGATAATTTCACGTTATTTCCAAATCCAACAAATAGTAAATTGTATTTGAAAACCACATCAAATTTCAACACTTCAAATGTTGAAATTCTAATTAAAGATATTAATGGAAAAGTAGTTGTTAAGGATTATTTCGACTTGAATAATATGAATTATATAGATTTAAGTGAATTAGAAAACGGTGTATATTTTGTTACATTGAAGAATGAAGAAGCAGTAGTTGAGAAAAAAATCATTGTGAATAAGTAACAACTGAATTAGCACATTATCATATAAAAAAGCATGCAATTTAAATTAATTGCATGCTTTTTTTATTGCGCTTAAAATTTTTTCTTTTCTTGACAAAAATGTAAAGTTGTTTTTAATTCTATTGTGACTTTTTACACTTAAATCTTTTTTAATTTCCGAATCTAAAGCTATAGAGTCTTTTATTATCTTATCCAAAAGATAAATATCTTTTTTATCTAATGTATAACCAGTTTCTTTTACAATTTTTGGCATTGCTCCAACGTTAGATATGATTGGAATACATCCACTTAACATTGCTTCACAAAGCGCATTAGGGAATCCTTCAGACATAGACAATTGAAGGTAAAATTCCATGCTTTGTAAAAATTCATTTAATTCATTATTTGGTATTTTATCGATTAAAATAACATTAGTTGGCTTATTATAGAGATCTAAACTTTTCCCTCCAATTATATAAAATTTTGAACTAGGATTTAATCGAGCTACATCAATAATTAAATCAATTCCTTTGAGTTGAAATCCAAACCTACTATTTAAACGTCCACCAATTGTAACAAAAGAGTTTTCCTCTCTTTTTCTTGTTGAATTCCTCCATTTTGAGGCATCATATCCATTATAAATTACTTCAACAGTTCCTTTGATTTTTCCACAAAATATTTCAAAGCCTTGTTCAGATTTATCATTAGATTGATAATTATATTTGTATCGAATTAACGAATCATCTACTGGAAGCAACAAGCTTGCATTCTTAATGCTATATTTAGTAAAAATTCTTAAAAAAAAACGATCATAATTACCATAACGGATTGAATGAAAATGAACACAATCTGTTCCACCTAATACAATTACAGTTTTTAGTTTGTTTAGAAAATCGAAAAAAGATGGCAAGGCTGTATGAAAGCCTGCAAATTGAGAAACAACAATAGTGTCTTTTTTTAATAAAGTTAATTTGAAAAATTGTTTTATTAATTCAACCGGCAATTTGTATTTATTTACTGTATCAAAGTATTCCACTTGTACATCATATTCTGTCTTTAATATTTCAATATCTTTTTCAATAAAAGTAGAAGTGCCAATATGATAATAAACAAGTTTTCTTTTCATTCTCAATTAAATTTTTGAAGTGAAATTTTGCCAAATATTTACAAATTTATTTCTTAATGTAAGTTTGTTTACTTTTGGATTATTTGTGAAAATAATTTTCAAATAGTTAGGTGAACTCATATGAATCGTATAGGGAATAATACTTTCAACTACAAAACCATGAGGATAAACATTATTCAATAAGTCTTGCATTGATAATGATTGGTCAATAATTTGTAACAATTCAGGATTGTTTTCACGGCTGTAATTTAATGCATGAGGTTCAGGAATATTTATGTACCATTTTGCATTTGATGAACAAACCTTCGCAACATTTTCAAATAAATTGAAATGTTGATCAACGGGAATATGTTCTAGTACATCTGGAAATACAACAAGATCAAATTTCAAATCGTGTGTAAAATCTGACATGTCTGTGACAATAAATGCAGCATTATTATTAGGGTTAAATTGTTTAGCATACGCAATGCTTTTAGGAGAAATATCACATCCTACAAATTGCCCATTAGGAATCATTTTAATCAATAATTTACTTACTGTACCAATTCCGCAACCAATTTCTAAAATATTCGCATCATTTTTTACTCCAACTTTTTTTACGTTTTTCGCAATAATTCGTTGACGAGTTGATATTCCAATTTTTTCTTGGTGATTAATAAAATCATCATAATACTCTTTTACTTCTTCTTTTTCTATCATAATTTTGTTTTTTTACTCCACAATAGCTTTCACTGTTACAACTGTTAATCGCGGTTCTGTATTTGCTGTAATTGTTACAGTTTTTGAAATAGGTTTTTTGTCAATAGATTTTGAATTTGGTTTGAATCCAACCTTGATGATGTCACTTTTTCCTGGTGCTATTGGACCCTCAGGTTTCTCTGGTGTGGTACACCCACAACTTGCTTGAACATCTGCTATCAGCAAAGGTTTGTTACCTGTATTGGTCACTTTGAATGCACATGTGTTTTCTGAACCCAATAAAACCTTTCCGAAATCATGAACGATTTTGTCCACATTCAACGTTGTTAAACTAGCTGCTTCTTCCGCTAATTCTTTTTCAATTTTTGCTAATTCAGCAGCATTTTCTTTTGTATAATTTGCATCGTTTTCACCGCCAGCTTCAATTGCGGATTGAATATCGTCGTCTTTTTTTATTGTCTCGTTAGAAGAACATGCACCTAATATGAGTAGCATTGAGATGCTGAAAACCGTTTTTTTCATGTCTTAATTTGTTGCTAATTTAACTTTTTTGTATTCTCTTGATCCAAGAATTGAAAGCGCTTTTTGTAACATATCATTCGAATCATTGAAAATGAAATAAAATGCTTCTAATCCAAATAAATCTTGCGCGATCGTTGCTTTTAAACGTAATTCCATCACTGCTTTACTCTTTTTATATTCTGCATCATTGAATACAATTTTATTGTTTTCCTTGTAAGCGTAATTCAAGAAATCATCCATTAATTTTTTATCAATAACAAATCCAGCTTTGAAATCAGCCATTGTTTTGTATTGATTTGTTAAACGCTCACGATTTCCATCAACAAATGAAAGGGAAAAGGAATTAAAAGCACCTGTTCCAGCAACATCTCTGTAAAAGTCAGTTATGTACGTTGTGTCCAATGGAACGAAGAAATCGGGCATGATTCCACCACCACCATAAACAGTTCGTCCAGTAATACGCGTTTTGTATTTTAAGGAATCAGGAAATTTAATACTGTCCAAGTGCATTAACTCGCCATTTTTCAAGCGATTTATTTTGTCATTTTCATAAGCGTCTAAATCGGTATATGGTTTTTGAATGAATCGACCTGTAGGCGTAAAAAAACGTGCAATTGTTAAGCGAACTTGTGAACCATCTGACAAGTCTATTGGACGTTGAACCAATCCTTTTCCAAATGTTCTGCGCCCAACTAAAATCCCTCTGTCCCAATCTTGAATTGCACCAGCTAAAATTTCACTTGCAGATGCCGAGTTCTCATCGATTAATACGACTAATTTCCCTGTTTCCCAATTTCCTGGAAAACGTGCTGTCAAATCTTGTCGCGGTTGCACGCGTCCTTCTGAATAAACAATCAATTTGTTCTCCGATAAAAATTCGTCAGCAATGATTTGTGCTGCCTGCAATAAACCGCCACCATTTCCTTGTAAATCCAAAATCAAACTTTCCATTCCTGCCGATTTCAGTTGATTGAAACCGTTCAATAATTCTGAATGTGAAGTGCGCGCAAAAGTGTTTAATTTGATGTATCCAACACCTGGAGCAACCATGTAGGCACAATCGACTGAATTTACAGGAATTTTATCACGAGTAATCGCGAAGTTTAATACTTTATTCTGATTTTTACGTTTGACGTCAATGGCAACTTTCGATCCAAGTTCCCCCATTAATTTTTCACGAACTTGACTGTTTTTCAAACCAACTCCGGCAATAGATTTTCCATCGACAGCGATTATTTTATCACCAGCTTTTAATCCGATTTTTTCTGACGGTCCGCCAGGTATTGTTTCAACCACCATTAAGGTGTCTTTCATGATTTGAAATCGAATTCCAATCCCAACAAAATTACCTTCAATGCGTTGATTGGCATCGTCAACATCATCTTTTGGAATGTAAGTAGAGTGGGGGTCTAATTTCTCTAACATCCCAACAATAGCTGCGTCTATGAGTTGGTTTTCTTTCACATCATCAACATACAAACGATTGATGTTAAATAATAACTCATCTATTCGATTGCCAGCACTTATTGTTTGTTTCGTTTGAGCCTCTTCTGGTTTCTGTGCGAATAATTGAATGCCAACGATGAAGGAAGATAGGAGTAAAAGAATGTATTTCATTTTTCAAATTATATTAAAGCACTAAAATAACGAAAAGCCAGCATTAATAATGAAATTAACATTTTTTTAGCAGCTATCGGATTCAACTTTACAAAATAGGTTACGAACAAATTACTGTTTATGCTTTGTTGAATAGTATTTTAAACAAAATGTGTAATTTGGTTTTATAATAATAACTTTCATGAAATTCGTTGTATCATTTGTCTTTCTTTTTGTTGTTTTTCAAGCTTTTACTCAAAACAAAGTACTTGATAAATTGGAGGTTTATTACGAACAAGGTCATTATGCATTGGTCTATCGTAAAGCAAACCAATTATTAAACAAACCAGAATACGATTTTTCTATTCAACCCACTTTCTATAAGAGTCTTGCTTTATTTCGTTTAGCGACTACTAAAAAAGTCGTGCAGTTTCGTCATTATGAATTAAGTGAAGCGCGTGACATGTATCTGAAAGTACTTGCATCTCCCGATGCCTCCAAAGTTATTCATGCACATTTAAACCAATTGGTTGATTTAAAAGCTTATTTAAATGAACAATTAAATGAATTAAAAAAAGCTGGAAATACAGCAAAGCACGATGAGTTAAAACAACTAATAGATCAGTTATTTGATGAAATTCCAGATAAAACAAAATTAGAAATTCAACAAAAGCAACCTGAAAACACAACTTATCCTGTTTTTGTTGAATCGAAAGCAACAGAAAAATTGCGCAATGATGTGATAAGTTTTGCAAACGAGCAACTTGGAATTCCATACAAATGGGCTGGAGTTGATACTGCAGGATTTGATTGCTCAGGTTTCACAACCTATGTTTTTGCTTCGTTTAAAAAAGAGTTACCTCGAAGAGCTGTTGATCAATACCAATTTTCCAGAAAAGTAGAACGTAAAAATGTGCGTAAGGGTGACTTGGTCTTTTTTGACAGTGGATCAGGGATTTCACATGTTGGAATAATCGTTTCAGAAAAAGGACAAGAATTAACAATGATCCATGCAAGTTCGAGTAAAGGAATTGTGGTTACCTCAATAGATGGAACACCTTATTGGGCGGACAGAGTTGTTGGATTTGGCACTTTTATTGGGAACTAGCCGGAAGCTTTGTTCGAAGTTGCATCACACCTAATGCAACAATAATAAACATGAAAATTATGCCAACTATACTTGGTATGAAAGTGATATTATTTAGAATACTCCAATTTAAACTAATTAATGTGAAAATACCGATGATTTGTTGCGTGTAATGCACTTTATGCGAATGAAAATCTGCTTGTGTTTGACTCATTAAACATGCAATTAATGATAAACCCATCGCGCTTGTCATTATTTTCCAATAAGTATCAAATTGGAAAATATCTATGAGGTAAAAACCAATTAAAAAACAATTAGCAAATAGAATCACTCGACCAAATTGTATCCATTTTCGAGCTTTGGTTTGTAAGGTAGACAATGCAGCAAAAGATAATTGAAACAATCCAATTGCATAGGGAAGTACCGTTGTTAATTCCCACCACTTGAAATAATAGCCAATGAGTAAAACGATACAGCTTGAAAGCGCAAGTAAAAAGGTTAAATTAATTAATTTGTTCATGCTGTCAAATTGTACTGCGAATGTAAACTAAAAAACGCATCCAAATTGAATGCGCTTTTAATTATGTAATTATTTTTTAATAATTGATAAGTCTGCTTTTCTCTGTGGCACAAATTAAATTCCACAAAGCGCGCGCACCAACATTAGCATCCCAGTCACCTGATTCTCCAGGTGCAACTTCATTCAAATCAAAACCAACTATTTTTCGTCCGCTTTCAACTAATTGAAAAAACAAATAAGTGATTTGCTCTAGTTCAAATCCGCCAACTACTGGTGTTCCTGTATGGGGACAAAGTGCTGGATGTAATCCGTCAATATCAAAAGAAATGTATACGTTTTGAGGTAATTCATTTATAATGGATGAAACAATTGATTGCCACGATTCACCTTTGAATTGGCGCTCTTTCAACGACCAATCAAAAAAGGTGGTAACACGCGGTTCGTTTGCAATTAATTCAACTTCCGAATTTGCTACATCACGAATGCCAACTTGCACAAGTTTTTTCAAGTTTGTACATGATGACAATACATTGTGCATGATACTTGCATGAGATTGCTGAAATCCTTCGTATGCATCGCGCAAGTCTGCATGTGCATCAATTTGTAATACGCCAAAATCTTTTCCTTGCTCATCGATTGCTTGAATCAATCCAAGAGGCGTGCTATGTTCACCACCTAAAACAGCAACTATTTTACCTTCGTTTAATAACTTGGTACTGCGTTCTTTGAGATTGATTTTTAACTGTTCCGATGTTTCATTAATTTTAGAAACGCTCTCGTAAAACGGTGAGTCTTGCGTCAAAATACCACCATTTTCTAAAAAGTCAATATACTGAACAGCCTCAATACACAACAAGTCGTTTATTTGCTTTATTTCATCTGAAATCGGTGTCATAAACACTTTCGTATTCCATGCATTTGGCAATTGTGGATGATAAAAATCCAACTGCGTACTTGCCTCCAAAATTGCTTTTGGACCATCGCTCGTACCTTTTCCATAAGAAGCAGTTGCATCCCAAGGAACAGGTATAACTACAATGTTCGCATCGTTTTCAGCAACAGGAAATCCGAATAAATTACCGTTTGCTATTCCAACGCCGTTTGGATCAAAATTATTTTCCATTCAATAATGATTTCACGAAGTTTGGTAAAGCAAAAGTTGCTGTATGAATATCTGAATTATAATATTTCAAACCTTTTTCAGCAACAAACGCATCAATAGAAGTCATATCGTTAACTGTTTTCGGATGTTTAGCATCTTTCAAACCGTATTGGAAACTCCACATTCCTGTTGGATAAGTTGGAACAAAGAACAACGAAACTGGTGCGTTTTCTTTCCCGAAAATATGTTGTAAGGTTACGTTTAATTCCGTGAAAGCATGCTCGTTGAATTTTGGTGATTCACCTTGAGCAACTAAAATACCTCCTGGTTTTAACGCATTGTAACAATTTCTGTAAAATTCTACGGAGAACAATCCTTCAGCTGGACCAACTGGATCAGAACCGTCAATAATAATAATGTCGTATGATTCAGGAGCAGCTTCTTTTGCATATGCAATACCATCTCCAACGATTAAGTCTAATTTTGGGTGATCAAATGAAGCAGCGATAGAAGGTAAAAATTCTTTACAAGCATCAATTACAGCGCCATCAATTTCAACCATAGTAACTTTTTCCACACCTTCGTGTTTCAATACTTCACGTACTGTTCCACCGTCACCACCACCAATAACTAAAATATTTTTAGCGGCACCATGTGTAAACAATGCAGGGTGAGAAATCATTTCGTGGTAATGGAACTCATCTTTTTCAGTTGTCATGAACATATCGTCCAATGTCAACATCTTACCATATTTTGGAGATTCTAAAATACGTACACGTTGGAAAGGAGATTGAACGTCAAAGAAAACTTCACCTGTGTAGCGAAGCGATAATGCTTGATTATCATCTTTATCTGTAAACCAAACATTTCTGGTGTACATTTCTGGATTAGTCCATTCTGCAGCTTTTTGGCGCATCGACGAAATATCAAAATCATTACGCGTCAATAACTGAACAGCACCACGTTTCATTTCTAATGCAGAGTAATTTTTCGCACCGAAACATTCTTTCAAATAATCGAAAGAAATCCACGCATCCATTTCACCACAGGTAAATAAATCTACTGCGGCATAACCGTATTCTGGCCATGTATGAATTGCTAAGTGACTTTCTTGAATAACAACAACACCCGAAACTCCATAAGGAGAAAAGTGATGAAAAGTTGAATTGATTACTGTTGCTCCAGCTTTTAAGGCTGCATCCACCATATCTCGTTCGATTGATGAAACATCATTCATAATGTGCGGATCGCACCCCATAAATTCTACCAAAATATGGTTTCCCAAAGCATTACTCATTGTCTTGTGTTGTATAAATTAAAAAAATCAAAGCGCAAATTTAAGCTAAATCAGCTTCTTATGCGGTGTTTTGATCAGAAAATAGCTAAAATTAATCGAATGTTAATTTGAAATTGATGGTATCGTAAATTAATCCCAGTTCAAATCTTCGTTTTTTCGAAGAATATCCCACGTATGGTCAGCCAACAAACGAATTTCTGCAACGAAGGTGTAGTTGTGTTTGGAACGTCCCCAATCTTCAGGACCAATCAAAGAAAGCAATTGTTGCGCATCTTCTTTTTCGTACAAAAAGTAAACGTGATTGATTAAGGGTTCGAAGCGCATTTCGGCCATGTAAATACGTTCTGAAATTGATTTGCGTGATTGCAATTTTTTCGCTTGTTCAGCCAATAATTGCATTTGTTCGTAAATCTGGTGAAGTTGAATATCAGTTTGTTGTTCCATTGCACTTAATGCACGACCTTTCAATTTACCTTGATCTTCAGGTTTTATCAAAGCGCTTCCACTGTGATGCGCGTAGGGAAGGGTACTCGGATTTTCGGTAATTTTATCTTTATCGATTGGATTTACAAAATCTTCTTTTTTCATACTACTTAAACAACCAAACGTTATAATTGTTGACAAAAGCGCGAATTTTGACAAAAAAAAAGGAAATCAAGCGATTTCCTTTTTAATTTTTTATAGTTTGAACTTAGTTTTTCACGCGTTCAACGTAAACTCCTGTTCGTGTATCAATTTTAATAACTTCACCCATATCAATAAACAACGGAACTTTAACTTCAGCACCAGTAGCAATCGTTGCGGGTTTCATTGAATTTGTTGCAGTATCGCCCTTAACTCCTGGTTCCGTGTACGTTACTTCAGAAATAATATACATTGGTAATTCAACAACCATTGGAACTTCATCGTTTGCATCGTATAAGATATTACAAATCATTCCTTCCAATAAGAAAGCTGGTTTTTCTACCATTTTCGATGGAATATTTACTTGCTCGAATGTTTCATTATTCATGAAGATAAAATCGGCATCTTCTTGGTACAAATACTGATATTCACGGTTTTCAACACGTACGATTTCAATTTTATGACCTGCAGAAAACGTGTTATCAATCACTTTTCCTGTTTCAATCACACGCATTTTCGTACGAACGAAAGCAGGACCTTTTCCTGGTTTAACGTGTTGGAATTCGATTATTTGACAGATTTTGTCGTTGTGCTTGATGCAAAGTCCGTTTCTAATATCAGCTGTATTTGCCATGCTTTCTTTTTTTTGCGACAAATATAATGAATTTCAAATGAATCAAATCTGTTAAAAATGTTCATTCGAAAATTCAAAACGTTTTTATTATTAGAAATAGCATTACTTTTGCAAGTAGTTATGATGAATATTCCTTTATTTCTTGGTGATGTAGCAGGTTCAGAGATTTTACTGATATTGCTCTTTATACTTATATTTTTTGGAGCGAATAGCATTCCAGGGATTGCTCGTACAATGGGAAGAACCATCCGACAAATAAAAGATGCCTCACAAGAAGTGCAAAACGAAATCAGAAAATCTGGCGGTGACATCAAGTCAGATTTTAACTTGCAAAAAATGGTCGATGATTCAGTAAATGATATTGCTCAACCATTCAAAGAACATGCGCGTACATTGGATCAAGCGTTGGAATTCGAACCACCTAAGCCTTTCGTGAAACCAATTGAAAACAAAGAAGTTTCTCCAACTGAGCTTCCTTCTGAAGATGAGATTGCTGGTGAATCAACTCAAACTAAGGAAAAATGAAAAATCCCGAATCATTTTGGTTCATCGGGATTTCAACTTATCAATAATTCAGCTATTAATCGTTGTCTTCTTGTTCTGAAGCATTAATGACAACACCTTTTCTTATTTCAGGGTGACTTATTTCACCGCCCGATGTTCCAACTTCACGCGCAAAAAATGCCGCAATAAATCCGATAACTAAAACAATAAGCGATGCAATCAAGGCCATCGATTTCTTTTTCCATTCTAAGTATAAAGCGATCAAAGAAAGCACAATAATTCCCCACATGAAAGGCATTAAACCTTCCGCTTTTTCTTCGTGTTCGTGTATGTAATGTTCGCGTTCTTGTTCCATTTTTTTGATCATTTCAGGCGGACAGACACACGATTTATCGTTACACATGTTCATGGCAACAGACTCTTCTGCAATTTCTTCAGCACCTTCTCCAGTTGAAAAAGCTGGAATGGCTGTAATTCCTGCAATAAGAAATAGGGACAGACCAACACGCCTAACAACGCTCGATTTCATAAAAATTCCTGATAACAAAACCAAGCATCCTAAAATCAAACCGATAATAGGGAAATGGTTAACTACTAAATGTAAATGTGCTGCATTCATAACTTTTATTTTTTTACAATGTACAAAAAAAAGATTGATTTAAGTCAATAAACGCGCTAATTCTTCACCTACTTTCGAGCCAATTGCCACGCCCATTCCTCCCATACGCACGCCAATTACATGCTGTTTGTGTTTTTCAATTATTGGTTTTTTCTCTGCACCAACTCCCATTATTCCTGACCATTGATAAGCAATTTCAACCGGCGTATTAGGAATAATAACTTCTTTTAAAAGTGAAGTTAATGCGTTTGTAATTTGAGTTGTTTGCTCAAAACTTGTTGTCGTTTCTCCTTTCAAGTCTAAATTTCTTCCACCTCCCAACAAAATTCGATTTCCTACATTTCTAAAATAATAATATCCCCGATCGTAATGAAACGTACTGTTGAACGGAATGTGCTTTAACTCATTTGTCACAATAACCTGAGCACGAGCAGGTTTCACTGTGTTGATTCCTAATAACTCTTGTGCGAAACCATTGACGGTAATCGCCATTTTTTTTGCTTGAAGTTCACCTTTATTTGTTTGAATGAACAGTCCGTTTTCAGTCGTTTCGAAAGATTCCAAAGCGATTCCATACAAACATATGATTCCTTGTTCTGATAATAGTTGAGTAGTTTGAAGCAATAATTTTCCTGTGTCAATTGATCCTTCTAAACGGTTGAAAAATGCTCCGGAGATCGATTGAAATCCGAAACGTTGTTCCATATCTTTGTGAAAAGAAAAACAATCTTTTTCTCCCGTTATTTCAACTATTTTTTCGTTTAAAAAATCAATTTGTTGTTCAGCAATTGGAGCTTCTTTGTTGTTTTCATGAATTAAGTCCCAAGATCCATTTTGTTGGTAATCAATTGATTTGTTAGGGAACCGTTCACGTAATTTTAGTAATCCTTCGTAGCGTAATGCAACTGTTTCCCATACAGAACTTTCCGATTGCTGATATATATCATCTAATAGTTCGGTGACACTTCCAAAACAGGCAAAGCCAGCGTTTTTGGTGCTTGCGCCACTGGACAAATATCCTCTTTCAATCAACACGATTTTTGCTGACGGATGTAGCTTTCTGAGTTCAAATGCGGTTGCGGCACCAACAATTCCGGCACCTACGACTAAAAAATCGATATCTTCTAAAATAACTTGTTTTTCCCAAAAACTTAAGCTGTTAAATTGTAACATGAGCCTTGATTTACTGAACTTTTTTGTTGATATTTGTATGTTGTAGCTACGAATTTAAATCAAATTTGTAACTATTGATTTTTTACAGCGTTTTTAAACAGTTTATGAGACTTATATTTCTTTGCTTAATTGGTTTTCTTTTCTCAGTCAATGTGGCGTTTTCACAAGTAATGATTCCTGTTGAAATCACTACAAAAAATGCACTAACTGACACCAAAGAAGGTGGTATTGTGTTGAAGGTTTACGAAGGAACAACCATAGTGAAAACAATTTCTTCTGATGTAAATGGACTGATCAAGTTCACCATTCCAGGTGGAAAAAAATACCGTGTTGAATTTTCGAAAGCTGGAAAAGTAGGGCGTTTTATGATTTGGGATTTTAAAAATGTTGTTGATGAAGTCATTAGCGGAAACTCAATTCCGAAAATGGAATCACCCATGTCGTTGTTTGAAGAAGTTCCTGGTATAGATTTTTCATTTTTCAAAACAAATCCTGCAACAGAATTTTACTATGATCCAGCAATTGACAAAGATAAAATGAGCATGGACATGGTTAAGTCTCAAAAAACAATCAAAAAACAAGAATCACTTAAAAAAGAAATAGAAAATCTCAAAGGTCAATCCAATGCACAATACAACGCGTTAATCAAAGAAGCGCAAGGACTTGAAAAACAAGAAAAATATTCGGAAGCAATTGCTAAATACGAAAAAGCAAGCGAATTGGATAAAAACGCAACCTTACCAGGAGAAAGAATTGCAGAGTTAGAATTACTCGTAAATGCACAAAAAGGGAATAATGCAACTAATGCTCAGGTAGATCAAGATTATAAGAATTTAGTTAATTCAGCGAATACTTTACGCGATCAAGGTAAGGCGGAGGAAGCGTTGGATAAGTATGAAGCAGCTTACAAACTCAAAAAAGAGCAATATGTGCTTGATGAAATTGAGAAATGTGAAGTAACATTAAAGGCACAAAAAAGTTTGGGAGCAAACAAAGTGAAATACGATCAAGCAATGAAGCAAGGTGATGTGTTTGTTACGCAAAAAAGTTGGGAAGCTGCCAAAGCTAAATACAACGAGGCGTTGCAAGCAATTCCAAATGACCCAGCTGCAGCAGCGAAATTAGCAGATGTATCCAAAAAAATTACACTACAAAAAGAGGAACAAGACAAGTTAACCAAATTCAACACGGCAATGACTGCGGGTGATGCGTTGTTCACTCAAAATAAATTTGACGAAGCAAAAGCAAAATACGACGATGCTTTGATCCATCAGCCAGGAAATGCGGATGCAACTAAGAAAAAACAAGATTGTATCAACAAAGCTGTAGAATTACAAAAAGATAAAGATCGTCAAAGTACTATCGATAAACTGATTACTGACGGAAACAAGGCAATGAGTGAAAGTCAATGGTTAACAGCAAAAAATAGTTTTATTGCTGTTCAAAAATTAGACGAAAAAAACACAGTTGCAGCCGCTAAAATTGTTGCGATTGATGCGAAAATAGCAGAAGAAAAAAATGAATTAGACAAAGCGAACAAAGTAAAATTGTTAGTTTCTGAAGGTGATGCACTTGTTAAAACTGGCAAACTGAACGAAGCAAAAGCAAAGTATGATGCAGCGTTTGATTTGAATCCCGATCCGGCTGTCAAACTAAAAATTGATGCAGTTGTTAAAGCACAAAACGACATTGCAGCAAAAGAAGCTTCAAAAAAACAATTTGATTTGTTGATTGCTGATGGTGATGCTGCCTTCAAAGCAGGCGATTTAACAGTCGCAAAGGAAAAGTTTAACGCTGCAAAATTAGCCGATAATACTTCAACTATTCCAGCTTTACGCATGGCTGAAGTTGATAAAAAAGAAACCGCATTGAAAGCTGAAAAAGAAAAAGCAGATCAATACGAAACGTTGTTTAAATCAGGCCAAACTGCATTGGATGGAAATGATTTAGCTTTAGCAAAAACAAAGTTTGAAGCAGCTTACAATTTAGATAAAACGAAAACAGCAGCAAAAGAGAAATTAGATTTTGTTACGAAACAAATCAACGATAAAAATGCTGTGGAAGCAATAAAAGCCAAATACGATGTTGCTTTTAAAGCGGGAGTTGATTTCCAAAAAGCAGGGAAATTAGCGGAAGCAAAAGCAAAATTCATTGAGGCAAAAAATGCAGATCCAAGTCAAACCGTAATTCAAGAAAAAATAAATGAAGTTGATGGATTGATTGCAAAACAGAACCAACAAAAACAGTTTGATCAATTGATTGCAGAAGGAAATACTGCATTGGGTAAATCAGATTTAACCGTAGCGAAATCAAAATTTGACGCTGCTCAAAAAGTAGATCCAACGAACACTCTAGCAAAAGAGGGATTAGAAAAGGTAGCTACGAAAGAAGCTGAATTACTTGAAAAAGAAAAACAGTTGAAAGAGCAACAGTTGAAGGAACAGCAATTGAAGGAACAACAATTGAAAGAGCAACAATTGAAGGAGCAACAATTGAAAGAACAACAGTTGAAAGAGCAACAGTTGAAGGAACAACAATTGAAGGAACAACAATTGAAAGAACAACAATTGAAGGAACAGCAATTGAAAGAACAGCAATTGAAGGAGCAACAATTGAAAGAGCAACAGTTGAAGGAACAGCAGTTGAAGGAACAACAGTTGAAGGAACAACAGTTGAAAGAGCAACAATTGAAAGAGCAACAGTTGAAGGAACAGCAATTGAAAGAGCAACAATTGAAGGAACAGCAATTGAAAGAGCAACAGTTGAAGGAACAACAATTGAAGGAACAGCAATTGAAAGACCAACAATTGAAAGAGCAACAATTGAAAGAACAGCAATTGAAGGAACAACAATTGAAGGATCAACAATTGAAAGAGCAACAGTTGAAAGAGCAACAATTGAAAGAACAGCAATTGAAGGAACAACAATTGAAGGATCAACAATTGAAAGAGCAACAGTTGAAGGAACAGCAATTGAAGGAACAACAGTTGAAAGAGCAACAGTTGAAAGAACAACAGTTGAAGGAACAACAGTTGAAAGAGCAACAGTTGAAAGAACAACAATTGAAAGAACAACAATTGAAGGAACAACAGCAACAATTGGAAGCTAAAAATTACGAGAAATTGATAGCTGATGCGCAAACTGCATTAGATAACCGTAATTATGAAAAAGCTGCTGAATTGTTTAAATCAGCTGTTGAAAAACGACCAGAAGATACATATGCAGTCGAGAAATTAGCTGATTCAAAAAAACTACTAGAAAAAGAAAATCAGAAAAAAGCAGCGCTTTCTTCCTACACTAATAAAATGCAGCAAGCAGAAAATGCTGTAACTGCTCAAAAATACGATGAAGCAATAGAGTTGTTTAACGCTGCAAAACAATTGAATCCAAATCAAGATGTTACAGATAAACGTATCAAAGACGTAAAAGCATTGCAGGAAAAAGAAGCGTCGAATCAAGCAAATGCAAATTTGTTACTAGATCAGCAAAGAGATTTAATGAACCAAGCAAAAGTTGCGGAAAGTAACAAACAATTTGAATTGGCATTGAATCACTACGAAGCTGCTGATAAAATTATTCCTGGGGATAAAACAATTTCCGGAAAAATTAATGAAATGAAACAGTTGTTGGATAATCAAAAGAATGAACAACAACAAAAGTTTGCAAAAGCGCAAGTGGTCAATGATTTATTGAAAAAAGCGGATGATTTATACAAACTATCCAATTGGAATGAAGCAAAATTGGCTTACGAAAAAGTATTGCAGGAAGATCAATCAAATGCAATAGCGTTGAAAAAACAACAAGAATGTTTGGATAATTTAACGAAAAAAACAGCAACAGAAGAAGAAGAAGCTTACCAATCAATCGTTTCAAAAGCGAATGAGAACTTTGAGAAAAACGATTTTAAAAATGCAAAGAAACTGTATGATCGTGCGTTGAAATTAAGACCATCTGATAAGTTTGTAATTGCTCAATTAAACAAACTAAATAACCGAAATAAACCAGCTCCTCCTGTTGCAAAACCACCTGTTGAAATTCCGGTTAAAAAGGAACCTGAGCCATTAGCTGATTTAGGTGTTAAATCTGAACTTTCGCTGCAAGATGCACAAGCTAAATTAGAAGCTGCAGACAAAGCACGAAAAAATAAAAAGTCTTCAAATTTAACAGAGGAATTAAAAGGTCTTCAAACAAATGATGGCGATTTACTGCAAAATCAACAAAATTCAATTGCAACTACGAAATCAGCAATCAATGACATAGTTGTTGCTGCAGATATTCCAGAAGATACATCCGATGTTTCCCGTCATTTAAATCGTGCTTTGGTTGATTCGATTTATGGTTATCAACAAAATATAACTACGAATAGTCAACAAGTTGAACGCTCTGAATTGTATTATCAAAAAGAGCAATTGGAATTAGCAAAACAAACTGTTGGAGATCAGAATGGTTTATTAGACGGTAAAGGCTTGGAAAACGAAAAGATAATTCGTCAAGAACGAGTTGTTCGCGAAAATGTTGCTATTCAAAACGATGAAACGGAAGTCAATCAAAACGAACATACCACGCAAGATTTCATGACCATTCGTCTGAAAAACGAACAAAAAGAAAAAGATGAATCAGAAGAAAAAGCGGCATTTACTGCTCAAATCAGTGAATTGAAAAAAGCAGATGAAAATGCTAGTATTGCTACACAAGACAAACAACAACAAGCAACATACGTAGTAAAAGATGTGTTGAATGCTGCAACGAAGGTTGTTGCAACAAAAGAACAAGAAGATAGCAAATTACCAGGATTAAATAGCGATTTGCTTACGAAAACAGAGAAAAGCAGTCAAGATCAACAAATGGCTGATCAACAAAATCGTCAAAATTATCTGCAAGGCATTAAAGGTGATCTAAATAAAGAAGCGGGAGTTATTACAAAATACGATGAGTCGATGACTGAAAAACGCTTGGACAATGCAACAACTTTAGCTGCAGAAAAAAAGATATTAACCGATAAAAATGATGTCGACCAAACCGAAAGTCACGACAAATCGATTGGCAATAAAACAAGTATAAATAGCGCCAAAGTTGATATTATTCCTGATACGCTTTCAGCTGCTGCAACTGTTCGATTAGTGAATGACTTAGTCAACAAAGAACAAAATGGAGCTTCAACAGCACAAGCGAAACAAGCTGAAAAACAACAAGGGAATAAGAAAACAATTGATGAAAGTGTTGCTTCTCAAGAAGAAACTGCTGCAGGATTGAATGATGCTGAAAATATCGAACAATTAAAAACGCTTGCCAAAGATTTAGAAAATAATGCTGGCGTTCAACAAACTGCAGCGCAAGACAAACGTTTGGAATCAAAAAAAGTGTTGGATGCTTTGTACAAAAAGGAAGCAAAGTTTTCCGATAAATTAGCAAACGATTTAGGAGCAATTTATCCTGAGGGTGTTTCACAAGATCAATTCGAAATATTGGGTCATGATGGCTTGGTTTCGGGAATCGCAACACGAAGAATTGTTGTTAAAAATGGACGAGGAGCTGTTTATGTTCGAACGCAATCCATGACGGCAATAACATACTCTAAAAATGGTCAAGCGTGTACTGAATTGGTTTGGCAACGCGAAACACAAGATGCTTTACTGAAAAGAAATTACTAATGCTACGTCATTTAACTTTTGCTTGTGTGTAACTAATTACGACTTGTTTTAGTTCCATGCAGATTGTCTTTATTTTTGCTTTAATCATAAAGTAAAAAAATGAAAGTTCATTTTATCGCAATCGGAGGAAGTGCAATGCACAACTTGGCGATTGCTCTCGCAAGAAAAGGATTTGAAGTCACTGGTTCAGATGATGAATTATTAGATCCATCAAAAACGCGCTTAGAAAAACAAGGCATTTTACCAAAATCAATTGGATGGAATGAAGCGTTGATCACTTCGGACCTAGATGCTGTCATTCTTGGGATGCATGCACGTGAAGATAATCCTGAATTGTTGCAAGCAAAAGCATTGAACATTCCCATTTTCTCTTACCCAGAATATTTGTACGAGCAAAGCAAAAACAAACACCGCATCGTTATTGGTGGAAGTCATGGAAAAACAACCATTACTTCGATGTTATTGCACGTTGTAAATGAACTGGGACTGCAAGTTGATTACATGGTCGGTGCGCAATTGGAAGGATACGATTGTATGGTCAAATTGACCGATGATGCGCCTTTTATGATTTTAGAAGGTGATGAATATTTGAGTTCTCCCATTGATAGAAGACCAAAGTTTCACTTGTATTTTCCAAATACCGCATTGATTTCAGGTATTGCATGGGACCACATCAATGTTTTTCCAACTTGGGAAAATTACATCGATCAATTCGATCAGTTTTGTGGCTTGATTCAAGATAACGGAACATTGGTGTATAATACGGAAGATGCTACTGTTAATACCTTAGGCGAAAAATATGCATCAAAATTGACGACGAAAGCTTATCAAACGCCACTATACGATGTGACGGAAACAGGAACCTTATTGCATTTTGATGGCCGTTCTTATGAACTACAAGTTTTCGGCGGACACAATTTACAGAATTTGATGGGCGCAATGCGCTTAGCAGAATCGATGAATATTTCCAATCACGATTTTTTAACAGCAATTAAAACCTTCTCAGGAGCTGGGAAACGCTTACAAAAAGTTATTGAAGCGAATGGTTTCACACTTTACAAAGATTTTGCGCATTCTCCTTCCAAATTGAAAGCGACAACGAAAGCGGTCAAAGAACAATTCAAGGATAGAACAGTTGTTGCTTGTATGGAGTTGCACACGTTTTCTTCGTTGCAAAAAGATTTTCTCCCGTTATATGAACATGCAATGGATGCAGCTGATGTCGCATTGGTTTATTTCAGTCCGAAAGTTGTTGCGCATAAAAAGTTAGCTCCGATAACGAAAGAAATGGTACAGGCTGGATTCAAAGGTGATGTGATAGTTGTCAATGAAACAAGTGACGTGCTTCAATTTATTCGCAATAGGGATTGGCACAATTCCGTTTTGTTAATGATGTCCTCTGGAAATTTTGACGGAATAGATTACGATCAATTAGGAAGTGAAATTATTAAGCAATTATAAAAAATTAAACCAAAAAAAAGGCTAGTGAAAACTAGCCTTTTTCGTTGTTAAATTCTATTTCTAAAGATAAATCGTCTCAAGAAGGCTGTTACGATAATAGCATTGATTGTAGTGAGTACGGTTAATGCTAAAAAAGATATCGTTGATGTAAATGATGCACTAAACATCATACGCGGACCTTTTTTCAATTGTTGAATAATTTCCTCTTCCGTTTTACTTTGTAATTCAGGATTATGTTCTTTGTACGCTTTTAGCTTCACAGGATTTGAGACATCTTTTGAAATTTCTTTATCAGCAATAGCAATACGGTTTTCATTAAAACTCGGATCGATTTTTTGATAATAGAAATAGATGAATACACCAATAATTAATGTGTAAATCATTCCTGCGCTCATTCCTTTTTTCATGTCACCTAGCGCGCTACTTCCACTTTGATCTTCTGATTTTTTGTAAAAATAGAGACTAAAAGTAACTGTTGCTGATAAACAAAAGATATTAATCATCACCGAAAGAAATAAATCCTCAGGTTTTTGCAAAACTTGTAATCCAAAAGTTGTCAATTTGTAGCCAATCCAGGCTAAACTAAAAATGACAGGAATTAATAATTTATTTTTCATCGAATACTTATGAATTCATTGAAACTAAAAATTCTTCATTCGAACGTGTACTGTCCATGTGTGATTTCATAAATTCCATTGCTTCGACAGGATTCATGTCTGCAATAAATTTACGCAGTAACCAAATGCGTTGTAATACATCTTTACCAAGTAACAAATCTTCTCTACGTGTTCCGGATGCTGTAATGTCGATTGCAGGATAGATACGACGGTTCGCAATTTTACGATCCAATTGTAATTCCATGTTACCTGTTCCTTTGAATTCTTCAAAGATAACTTCGTCCATTTTAGATCCAGTCTCTGTTAAAGCTGTTGCTAAGATGGAAAGCGAACCTCCGTTTTCAATTTTACGCGCAGAACCGAAGAACCGTTTTGGTTTGTGTAATGCGTTTGCATCAACACCACCCGAAAGTACTTTTCCTGAAGCTGGTGAAACAGTATTGTATGCACGTGCTAAACGTGTAATTGAGTCTAATAAAATACAAACATCGTGACCACATTCGACCATACGTTTTGCTTTCTCTAAAACGATATTCGCAACTTTCACGTGACGATCAGCTGGTTCATCAAATGTAGAAGCAACAACTTCGGCTTTTACGCTACGCGCCATATCAGTTACCTCTTCCGGACGTTCGTCAATTAACAAAACGATCAAATAAACTTCTGGATGATTCGCTGCGATAGCATTGGCAACATCTTTCAATAACATCGTTTTTCCCGTTTTTGGCTGTGCAACGATCATTCCACGTTGTCCTTTACCAATTGGTGCAAACAAATCCATTACACGCGTCGACATACTTTCGTCTTTGTGTCCAGTTAATTTGAATTTCTCATCTGGAAACAACGGAGTAAGGTATTCGAAAGGTACACGGTCACGAATATAACTTGGGTGACGACCATTGATTGAATCAACTTTCACCAAAGGGAAGAATTTTTCACCTTCACGAGGAGGACGAATCGTTCCGCGAACAGTATCACCTGTTTTCAAACCAAATAATTTTATTTGACTTTGTGAAACATAAACATCATCTGGAGAAGGTAAATAGTTGTAATCCGATGAACGCAAAAATCCATATCCATCTTGAATCACTTCTAAAACTCCTTCTGCAGTAACGATACCAACTAAGTTGTAAGCATCCTCATCCACTTTTTCCTCAACTACTTGATTGTGTTGTTGCGGAGCTTGTTGGTTGCCGTTATTTTGTCGATTCTGGTTCTGATTTTGTTGGTTTCTGTGTTGATTTGGGTTGTTGTGTTGGTTCGGGTTGTTATTTTGTCGTTCTGGACGATCTTGGCGTTGTTCTGTTCGTTCTCCTGGCGTTGCATTTCCTTCTTTAACAGGAGCATTGTTCTGAGGACGGTTTTTTTGAAAACCTTGTTTTTGTCCGTTTTGATTATTTCTATTGAACGGTTGGTTTCTCTCAGTTGGTTGTGCTTGCGATGCAGGTTCAGTTGCATTGCTGCTTTTTTCTTCCTCACCTGTTGTTGCAGGAACAACGATTGCAGATTCTCCTTCTTTTTTAGCAGCTAATAAATTAGTCCCCATTTTGTTTTTACGTGGACGTAATTTTTTCTCTGAGGAATCTTCTGTTGTTGCTGTTTCATTTGATGCTTCAGTGCGCACTTCTACTTCTTCTTTGACTTCCAGTTTGGAAGGATTGGAAGTAGCAATTGGAGTTGGAACTGATTTACGCGTCCTAACTTTTTCAGGTGCAGGTGTATTTGCAGCATCTTTTTCAGGTGCTTTTGTAGCTGATTGCTTTGCAATTTCAGCCATTAATTCATTTTTCTTAAAAGATTCAACACGCTTAACACCTAAGTTTTTTGCGATTTCTCTTAATTCTGGTAATAACTTACCCTCTAAATCTTGATTATTCATATAAAGTCTTGGACTAATAAACTGTATTCGATTGAATACGCTCGATTTTTTGTTTGTGATTTGTCTGTAAAGACGACGTAAAAATAACAATATTTAATGAAACACAAACTTTAATCAATTTTTTTCTATCATTTTGATTTCAGGTATATCCTACTAATTTTGTAACAACTCAATTGAAGCGATTATGAAAATGAAACAACATATAATTTGGAAAACGATTTTTATCTTAGTTAATGTATTATTGATTACGGGTGCTTTTTCTTTTCCTGTCCACTTCAATGCGTTTATCGCGCCAAGTTTATTAGCTATTGGTGCAGCACTGGGATTGTATTTATTTAAAAACGCTAAACAACTGTTTACGTATTTTTCTGCGTTTGCTTTGACTGGATTTTTATTCTTTTTACAAACAAAATTTCAGGATCAATCCGCTCAATTGATTGGTTATTTCCGCTTTATTGTTCTCGGTTTTTTATTGAGTCAATCGTATAAAAGCAAAAAGTTATCTTATTGGATTTTCACAGCCATGTTATTAGGGATTGAAGTTGGTATTGACTTTCCCGCATTTGCTGGCGAAATGAAACGCTTCAGTGATATCTTTTTACGTTTGATAAAAACATTGGTGGCGCCATTAATCTTCTCCACTTTAATTGTCGGAATTGCAGGACACAGTAATTTGAAACAAGTTGGTCGTATTGGCTTGAAAAGCATTATTTATTTTGAAATAGTCACCACATTCGCTCTGTTTATCGGACTATTAGCAATTAATGTGACACAAGCAGGGAAGGGCCTTCCAACGATGGAGGTACAAGCTGGAGCAAAAGAAAAAAGTGCTGAGTTGTTAGCGCAATTGGAAAAGCCGAAAGATCATTTGGTGGAAATTTTCCCTGAAAATATCGCGAAATCAATCGTTGAAAATCAAGTGTTGCAAATTGTAATTTTCTCTGTTTTATTTGCTATTGCAATTAGCTTATTGAAAAATGTGAAGCACAAAGAAACAATGTTGCACTGGTCGGAAAGTTTGTCAGAAGTGATGTTCAAATTTACTGATTTGGTGATGTACGTTGCACCGCTTGCTGTTTTTGGAGCAATTGCAAGTACGGTCTCAAAATCGGGTGTGGATGTTCTCTTGAACCTCATGAAGCTAGTGGGAACACTTTATGTTTCGTTGGTCATTTTTGTTTTGGTTATTCTTTTGCCAATCGCGTTGTTTTTCAAAATTCCAATAAAAAAATTCTTGGGAGCTATAACTGAACCGCTTTCAATTGCTTTTGCAACGGCAAGTAGTGAAGCAGCTTTACCAAAAGCATTGGAAAATATGGAGAAATTTGGTGTTCCAAAAAAGATTGTTGGATTTGTTATTCCAACAGGTTACAGTTTTAACCTTGACGGGACGACTCTTTACTTATCAATGGCAACTGTTTTTGTTGCGCAAATGTGTGGTGTTGAATTAACAATTGGTCAGCAAATTGCAATCTGTTTGACTTTGATGCTAACAAGTAAAGGTGTTGCAGGTGTTCGTGGAGCGTCGTTTGTTATTCTTACAACAACATTAATGGACTACAAACACCTTGGATTAGATGTTGAAAAAGCAGGAATTATTTTAGGCGTTGATGCGCTCATGGACATGGGAAGAACGTCGGTCAATGTACTTGGAAACTGTTTGGCTTCTGCTGTTGTAGCGCGCAGTGAGAAAGAATTATTTGTAACTGAAAATACCGAAATTGAAGATACAGAAATGGGATTGTTGGGCGATTAAACCTTCATTTTTTCGTTCAAATGTTTTCCTGTAAAGTTGTTTTTTTCAGCGCATAACGCTTCTGGAGTTCCTTCAAACACAATTTCTCCGCCATTGTTTCCTCCGTCTGGACCAATATCAATGATCCAATCAGCTGATTTGATGACATCCATGTTGTGTTCAATCACAACAATTGAATGACCATCATCGACCAAGCGATTAAAAGCAATTAATAACTTTTCAATGTCGTGAAAATGCAAGCCAGTTGTGGGCTCATCAAAAATAAACAAGGTCTTTTTTGATGTTTGATTTCCTTTGATTAAAAACGAAGCGAGTTTCACCCGTTGCGCTTCACCACCACTTAATGAACTACTCGATTGCCCCATTTTCAAATAACCCAATCCAACATCTTCCAAGGGTTGAATTTTGTGTACAATCTTTTCTTCGATTTTATCGCTTCCTTCTTTGAAAAAAGCGAGCGCTTCGGAAATATCCATTTTCAACAAATCCGAGATGTTCTTTCCACGGTAATACACTTCCAATGCTTCTTGTTTGTAGCGCGATCCACCACAAGCCTCACACGGCAAATGAACATCGGCCATGAACTGCATACTTACTGTAACTTGTCCTTCGCCTTCACACATTTCGCAGCGACCACCTTCCACGTTGAACGAGAAAAATCCTGGTTTGTAGTTGTTGTGTTTGGCAGCATTTTGTCGGGAAAACAATTCACGGATATCGTCAAACGCTTTCACGTAGGTCACAGGATTACTGCGCGAAGATTTTCCAATTGGGTTTTGATCAATCAATTCAATTTCTGCAATCAACGATGTATCGCCAACAATTCCTTTGAAATTTCCTTGGAAATCACCAAACAACCCTAACTTTTTGCGCATTGCAGGGTAGAGGATGTCTTTGATTAATGTTGATTTTCCGGAACCACTCACACCTGTTACAGCTACAATTCGGTTCAAAGGAACGGATACCGTCACATTTTTCAAATTGTTTTCTTTGGCGTTTAAAAGCGTCAGTTTATTCGTACTTGTTCGTCGTTTTGTTGGAACAACAATTTGTTTTTTACCGGTTAAATAATCGGCTGTCAAACTGTTTTTTGCTGCTGCTAGTTGAGAGAAAGCACCTTGAAAGACTAATTCACCACCAAATTGACCAGCAGCTGGACCGATATCGATAATTTCATCTGCAGCTTTCATCATGTCTTCTTCGTGCTCCACGACAATGACCGTGTTTCCAAGTTCTTTTAAACGTTGTAACACGGTAATCAATCGTTCCGTATCGCGCGGGTGTAATCCAATACTTGGTTCGTCCAAAATATACATCGAACCAACCAAACTACTACCAAGTGATGTTGCTAAGTTGATGCGTTGTGATTCACCTCCAGACAAGGTGTTTGCAGCACGATTCAACGTCAAATAACCCAAGCCGACATCGCATAAAAAGGACAAGCGTTGCGAGATTTCTGGTAAAACGCGTTTCACCACTTGTTGGTCGTGTTCATCGACACGTAAATTTTGAAAAAATGCAGCTGCATCAGCAATAGGCATTAAGACAAGATCACGAATACTTTTTCCGCCAACTTTCACATAATTCGCATCGTTGCGTAAACGTGTTCCAGAACATTCTGGACATAGCGTTTTTCCACGGTAACGCGATAAAAGAACACGGTACTGTATTTTATATGCTTGACTTTCGACTTGTTTGAAAAACTCTGTTAAGCCTGTGAAATGAGCATTTCCAGTCCACAACAATTGGTTTTGTTCTGTAGTTAATTCGTCTATTGGACGGTGAATGGGAAAATCAAATTTACGTGCATTGAGCAATAATTGTTGTAAATATTCCCCCATGACATCACCTTTCCAAGGAGCAATTGCACCCTCAAAAACACTGATACTTGTATCTGGAATCACCAAATTAGGATCTATTCCAATAACAGAACCGTAACCTTCACATGTTTTACAAGCTCCGAAAGGATTGTTAAACGTGAACAAGTATGGACTAGGTTCAACAAACGACATGCCGTCGCGCTCAAAACGATTGGAGAAATGTTTTCTATCTAGAGTTCCAGCATGTACGATGGCACATTCTCCTTCACCTTCTAAAAATGAAAGCTGAATGGAATCGCCTAATCGACCAATCGTATCTTGATCCATTTCTTTGGTAACAACACGGTCGATGATCAATTCAATACGTTGAGCAGCAAGTAAGTTATCAGGCGTAGCATCTGATAGCGTAACGGTTTCATCATCAATCAACAAACGACTGTAACCTTGCTCGTTCAATAAAGCAATCGATTTTTCTGCTCCATAACGCGTTAAATGGGTGTATGGAGCAACTATCAATAACCGTAGATCGTTTTCTAAAGTTTGGATATAATTGATGACATCAGAAACGTTGTCTTTTCTGACTTGTTCATTGGAGATTGGTGAAAATGTTTTTCCAATTCGCGCAAACAAGAGTTTTAAGTAATCGTATATTTCAGTTGTAGTTCCAACGGTTGAACGTGGATTATTAGAAATGACTTTTTGTTGAATCGCAATAGCAGGTGCAATCCCTTTGATGAAATCCGTTTCTGGTTTGTCTAATTTTCCCAAAAATTGACGTGCGTAGGAGGAAAGACTTTCGATGTAACGTCGTTGTCCTTCTGCGAAAAGTGTATCAAAAGCCAAGGAAGATTTTCCTGATCCAGACAAACCTGTAATAACGGTCAGTTTACCGTGTTCAATTTTTACCTCCAAATTTTTGAGGTTATTGACACGTGCGCCTTTGATGTGAATGTACTTTTCTGCCATGTTACAAATTTCGTAAAATCTCTTTGTGAATTGCATGAAAAACACAAAAATATCCTATTGTTCAAACAATTATTTTTTGTTAAAGTTTAGCTTTTTTTGACATTAATTTTGTGTAACCAAATAATTATACTAAATTCGGGTATTACAAAACGAAAAGCCTATAGAATAATTCTACATTAAAAAGTTATTAATCAGTAAGTTAAACTATTTAATAGTAGCATTATGTCTATACAATTCCAAGATGACCATCAATTGGTGAAGCAATACATTGATGGAGACGAGCAAGCATTCGAAATCTTATTGTTGCGTCATAAAGACAGAATTTTCAGATCTATTTACAACAAAGTTCGTGATTACGATTTAGCGGAGGATATTTTCCAAGAAGCGTTTATCAAAATCATCCAAACATTAAAGTTGGGTAATTACAACGAAGAAGGAAAGTTTCTTCCTTGGTCATTGCGTATTGCTCAAAATTTGGTCATCGATCATTTTCGTAAATCAGGTCGGGTGAAAATGATTAATGAAAATTCCTCTAAATCAGAAGAGTTCACTATTTTTTCTGTGTTGAAACAAGAAGATGCAAACTTTTTAGAAGCGGTTTCTAAATCTGAATTGGAACACCAAATGATGCATTTATTGGATTATTTACCGGAAAGCCAAAAAGAAATCATTGAGAAACGTATTTTTCAAGATCTATCGTTCAAAGAAATTGCTGATGCAGAAGGAATATCTATCAATACAGCTTTGGGAAGAATGCGCTACGCGTTGATCAACATGCGCAAAATGATTGAAAAGCATCAATTAGTAACAGATATTTAAGTGCTAAATTTCTAGACATAAAAAAAGCCTCTTTCAACAATGAAAGAGGCTTTTTTGTATTAAGTAGCTTATGCCATCACTTTCGGTGCAGCAGCTAAAATTGTTTTGTCTGTTTCACTTGCATATTGGTCGAAGTTTTTCACAAACTCGCCCGCTAAGTGATTAGCAGTTTTGTCGTATGCTTCTTTGTCAGCCCAAGTTGCACGCGGATTTAAAATCTCACTAGGTACATCTGGACAAGCAGTTGGGAATGATAAGTCAAAAATCGGAAGTGTTTCAAATGCAACGTTATCCAATTGACCCGTTAAGGCTGCGGTAATCATTGAACGTGTGTACGCCAATTTCATTCTGCTTCCAACTCCGTAAGATCCACCAGACCATCCTGTGTTGATCAACCAAACTTTGATGTCAGTTCCTTCAATTTTTTCACCTAATAATTTCGCGTATTTTGCAGGGTGCAATGGTAAAAATGCTTTCCCGAAACATGCTGAGAAAGTTGTTGTTGGTTCAGTAATTCCTACTTCAGTTCCTGCAACTTTCGCTGTATAACCTGACATGAAGTGGTACATTGCTTGTTCTGTCGTTAAACGAGAAATTGGGGGCAATACACCAAACGCATCAGCTGTTAAGAAGAAAATATTCTTAGGATTTGATCCAACTGAAGGAGTCATGATGTTGTCGATGAAATCAATCGGGTAGGAAACACGTGTGTTTTCTGTGATTGTTCCGTCGGTATAATCAGGAGTAGAAGTACCATCGATAAATCCGATGTTTTCTAAAATCGCACCAAATTTGATTGCGTTATAAATTTGCGGTTCTTTTTCCGCAGATAAATCAATTGTTTTCGCGTAACATCCACCTTCAAAATTGAAAACAGAGTTATTTGACCAACCGTGCTCATCATCACCAATCAAACGTCTGTTTGGATCAGAAGATAATGTTGTTTTTCCTGTTCCAGAAAGTCCAAAGAAAATAGCAGTGTCGCCACCTTCACCAACGTTTGCAGAACAGTGCATCGATAAAACATTTTTCTCGTGCGGTAAAACGTAGTTTAATACCGAGAAGATTCCTTTTTTAATTTCACCGGTGTAACCTGTACCACCAATGATGATCATTTTACGTGTGAAATTTAAAATGGCAAAATTTGATTGACGTGTTCCATCAATTGCTGGATCAGCTAAGAAACCTGGCGCACAAACGATGTTCCATTCTGCATCAAAGTTTTCCACTTCTTCGTCTGTTGGACGTAAAAACATGTTGTAGGCAAACATGTTCGACCATGGAAATTCAGCTGTAACACGGATGTTCATACGGAAAGCGTCATCTGCACAAGCATACGCATCACGCACATATACATCTTTTCCAATTAAATACGCTTTCATTCTGTCGTAAAGCGCATCAAATTGCTCAGTAGATAGCGGAATGTTCACATCGCCCCACCAAACTGAGTTTTCAGTTTTTTCATCACGAACAACAAAGCGGTCTTTGGGAGAGCGTCCTGTGAAAGCTCCCGTTTCGATAGCTAATGCTCCCGTGTCTGTTAATACTCCTTGACCGTTTAAGATAGTGTCTTCCACTAATTCTGCAGGGGTAAGGTTCCAGAAAACGTTTCCGAGGTTTTCTAATCCGATAGTTGCTTTAAGATCGGCGTTTTGTCCTCGTTTACCAAATTCATTCATACAATCGATTTTCAGTTAGCAAGCTAACTTATTTTAGTGCAAAATTAATGGATTGTATCAATTTTTAGGTGTATTTACGTACTAAATGTTGTTAAAGATTGAATTCATAATTGTTCTAAATTAGCTACTTCTTTGTTTATCAGTAATTAACATAGATTGACTGGAATAAAAAGCTTCGTTAATTCGCCAATTTAATCAATGCGGCTACTGCTTGAGATATGTTGTTTCGAACGTCGACAATTGACGCATCCATCATGTAACAAGGAGCTGTTACGATTTTATTTGTTTCGTCAATTTGAATTTCTGTAATTGTTTTTTCAATTGCTTGTGCACCAGTTTTTTCTAATCCTTGATTGAAACCTTCAATTGAATAAGGTGAAGTTGCTTTTGTGGTTCCAATTGTTAACGAAGGATGAATGGTTGAATCCGCTAATGCTTGCGCAATAACAACTGGACTTACACATAATCCAGCGACTGGTTTTCCAACATTAATCATGTTGACGATTAATAATTTTACTTCGGGTAAAATAGTTCCATCTGGACCATTAAATGCCCAATCGGTTAAGTTTTTCGCATTTCCTGATCCACCAGGAATAATCAAAGCATCAATGTCTGCTGGTGAAATAGCACGGATGTTTTCAATTTCTCCCCGTGAAATGCGCGCCGATTCAACCATCATGTTTCTCGTTTCATTCATTGGTTCTCCCGAAACGTGATTGATGACATCGTGTTGGTTTTTGTCAATTGAAATACATACATATTCAGCACCTTGTTCCTTGATTGCTAACAAAGTTAAAACTGATTCGTGAATTTCAGATCCATCATTCACACCACATCCTGAAAGTAAAACGCCAATTTTCATACTTAAATTATTTTTACTCAAATGTACATATTCATTTCATTCAAAACGGACAAACCTTGAAATTTTGAAGTAATTTTAAGACGTGAAAAATTTGGTTGTTTTTTATGATGGCGAATGCGGACTATGTAGTCGGAGCGTGCTCTTTTTGTTACGGAACGAAAAAGGTGATGATTTGCGTTTTTGTGCCTTGCAATCTGAAACAGCGCGTGAATTTTTCCAGGAAAACAATTTAGAAATGATATCGCTTGACACCATCGTCTATTGGGATGGAACGCGTTTTTTCTTCAAATCTACGGCTGTTCTTCGATTAATTCCCTATTTGAAACCGCGTTATTTTTGGCTCAATATTGCTTGGATATTTCCGCGATTTGTGCGCGACTTCGTTTACGACATAGTTGCGAATAACCGAAAAAAGTTCTTCAAAAATAAGTGTGCTTTGCCAACGGTAGAGCAGAAGAACCGCTTCCTTTGTTAATAAAAAGTACAAAACCACCGTTAATCAGTTAATTTTCCTGCTGATTGTTACACTTTCTTTACTTATTTTTGTTTTTATGAGAATTTCTGCTTCGATATACTCTGATAAGAAAAGAGATTTAGCAACAACAATCGCGGATTTAAATGCGCACAACGTTGATTTATTGCACGTTGATTGCAACGATGATTTAAGCGTTTTTGATGATATAGAACAAATTAGAAAATGGTGTTCGATTCCAATTGACTTGCACATCATCACTAAAAATCCGGCGAAGTATTACGACAAGCTAAAAGCTGTTCCAGTCGAATACATCACGTTTCAATTGGAAGATTTGGAAACTCCCTTGGAAATTCCTGCTGACATTACTGGAAAGAAAGGGTTAGCGGTAATTACTCCAACACCTGTTTCCGCTTTTGATCAGTACAGCGATTTTGATTTCATTTTGTTCATGGCAACAATTCCGGGACAAAGTGGCGGTGTTTTTGATGCGGTGAATTTTAAGAAAATCAGGGATTTCCAACAAAAATACCCGAATAAATCCGTGCATGTTGACGGAGGTGTGAATGGCGAAGTTTCTTTTATTTTGAGAAACATGGGCGTTCATTCGTCTGTTTCTGGTTCGTTTTTGTTCAATGCACCCAGTGTTGGACATGCATTAATGGATTTGACGAAACGAAATGTTAATTCCCTTTTCCGAATCAAAGATTTCATGATTCCTTTGGACGAAGCGCCAATAGTTTATGCGGAACAATCGGATAATTTGAGTTTGTTTGCAGCAATTGAAGCTGGGAAATTGGGCTTTGCATTGGTTGTTTCTGAAACGCATCAATTGAATGGAATTGTTTCGAATGCAGACATCCGCAAAGCGTTGATTGCGCACAAAGGAAATTTAACTACTTGCTCGATTACTGAATTAATGAATACGCAACCAATTGTCGTTGACGAAGACGCCACGGTGAATGAGTTGTTGCAATTAATCAAAAAGTATTCCTTCCCAATTACTTATTTACCTGTTGTTGACAAAGCAGGCAAGGCAAAGGGAATTATTACATTTGTCAATCTAATTAAAGGAGAATTATAACAAGATGATCATACATTTAAAAAGCACTGTTTCTGCGCAACAAGCAGCACAACTGGCACAAGAAAACAAAGCATTCCACATTGTTTCGGAAGGGAAAAACGTATTAATTACTGGTTCAGGAGTGAAAGAAGTTCCAACTGGTTTACAGGATTTCACAGACGAACATTGGGTATTTGCAAACGATATGCAATTAGCTTCCCGCGCATACAGACCAACAACACGTGAAGTGAAAATTGGAAACGTAACTGTTGGAGGTGACACAAAAAACACCATCATTATTTCTGGACCTTGTTCGGTGGAATCGGAAGCACAAATCAGAGAATCTGCAGCGTTGTTACAAGCAAACGGATTGACTTCGTTGCGCGGTGGTTGTTACAAACCAAGAACAAGTCCGTACAGTTTCCAAGGAATGGGCTTAGACGGATTAAAGTTATTGGCTAAAATGCGTGAAGAACACGGATTCACTGTTGTTACAGAAGCACGTGACGCAACGCACATTGACGAAATCATTGAGCATGCAGACGTGATTCAAGTTGGTGCAAAAGCGATGTACGACCAAGGAATTTTACGTGCTTGTGCGAAAACACAAAAAACAGTGTTGATCAAACGTGGATTTGGAACGACCTTGCAAGAATTTGTGCAAGCGGCCGAATTTGTATTAGCAGGAGGAAACGAAAATGTATTGTTGTGTGAACGTGGAATTCGTACGTTTGAAACAGGAACACGCTTCACACTTGATTTGTGTGGTGTCGAATGGTTGAAACATTATACGAATTTGCCAGTGGTTTTGGATCCAAGTCACGCGATGGGTTATGCTTACGGAATTGCTGGTTTGACACGCGCTTGTGTTGCATTGGGCGTTGACGGATTATTGATCGAAGTGCATCCAAATCCTGCCGTTGCAAAATCAGACGCATCACAACAATTAAATCACAACGAATTTGAAGCATTGTTGAAATCCATTCAACCAATTGCTGCAAGTGTTGGATATTCTATCGTATAACATGTTGTTTTTAGAGCAAAACATCAAAGGATTGTGTGCCAAATTTGGCGTTGATTTTTATCAGTTATTGGCTGATTTCAATGTGGATGGCGTTACAGAATTGTCCGTCTTAGATTTGGAAGCGATTGCGGAAGAATACGAAGTTGATTTTTATACCTTGTTGTTCAAACCGCTTTTTATTTTCGATCATTTGAAAGCGAAAATTGCCGCTATTAAATTGTTGATTTTAGATGTTGACGGCGTCATGACTGATGGAGGAATGTATTACACCGAGTCGGGCGACCAAATGAAAAAATACAACGCAAAAGATGGAATGGCTATCATGAAAGCGCAAGAGGCTGGATTGAAAATCGGAATTATTTCGTCTGCATTCACCGATCAAATGGTGGTGAAACGCGCTGAATTACTAAAGATTTCACACGTGTACGTTGGGCGTGACCAAAAATTAGGCGTACTCGAAAATTGGTGCAACGAATTAGGAATTAGCTTACACGAAGTAGCAATGATAGGCGACGATATCAACGATTTATCCATCATGGAAAAAGTTGGTTTCACGTGTTGTCCTGTCGATGCCGTACAATTAGTCAAACAACAAGTAGACGTAGTTTTAAAAACCCAAGGAGGTAAAGGAGCAATAAGAGAATTGATTGACAATTTTTTATTACCCGAACCCATAAAGCATTTTTAATCGAAATGAATCAAATTAAATTAGGAATTATCCGTGAAGGAAAAGTTCCACCAGATAAGCGTGTTCCCCTCACACCAAAACAATGCAAACAAGTTGAACAACTTTTCCCACAGGTGAAAGTAGTGGTTCAAACAAGTCCAGTTCGTGCATTTACCGACAAACATTATACCGACGAAGGAGTGGAAATTGTTTCGGATTTATCGGATTGCGACATCATTATGGGAGTGAAAGAAGTGAATAAATCGGATTTGATTCCCAACAAAAAATTCTTGTTCTTTTCACATACCTTAAAAAAACAACCGTATAACCGCGATTTATTGCGAGCGATTTTGGACAAGAATATTCAATTAATCGATTACGAAGTATTGAAAAATAGTGACAACAAACGCATCATTGGGTTTGGACGCTACGCTGGTATTGTTGGCGCATACAACGGATTTCGCACATTTGGTTTGAAAAACCGTTTGTACGATTTGAAACCAGCTTGTGCGTGTGCTGATCGTGTCGAAATGGAAAACGAATTGAAAAAAGTCATTTTACCAGCTGATACACGCATTGTCTTAACAGGTTTTGGTCGCGTTGGGAATGGCGCACGAGAAATCATGAAATTGGTTCCCATTACAGAAGTAAAACCAGCCGAATTTTTAGCGCAACAATTTGATCATCCTGTATTTACTCATTTGGAAGTAAACGATTACTTCGAACGAATGGACGGAACGCCGTTTGATAAAAAAACGTTCTACGAAGCACCGGAATTGTTTCAATCTGCTTTTCAAGCGTATGCGGAACATGCGAACATGTACATAGCTTGTCATTATTGGAGCAATAAGTCACCGTTCATTTTAACAAACGAACATTTAAAAACAAGCAAATTAACTGTCGTTGCAGATGTTTCGTGCGACATCGCAGGACCAATTGCTTGTACCATTCGACCTTCCATAATTGCAGATCCTATTTTTGGCTATTCAATTGCAACAGGCGAGGAGGCCGATTGGATGAACGAAGGCGTTGTGGCAGTAATGGCGGTTGATAATTTGCCGTGCGAATTACCGCTTGATGCTTCTGAAGATTTTGGAAACGAATTAATAGCGCAAGTTTTCCCAGCATTGTTTGGCGAAGATCCGACTGGAATTATTGAACGTGGAAGTGAAACCGATTTATTTGGTAAATTAACACCGAATTTTGCCTACTTACAAGACTATGTAAACGGCCAATAAAACGACAACTTATGGAAAAACAAATTCAGAAAGGCGACAAAAAAGTAATCCGTGGATGGGTTATGTACGACTGGGCAAATTCAGTTTATAACTTGGTCATTTCTTCTGCGATTTTCCCTATTTTTTACGATACGGTCACCACAAAGTATTACAAAACGCAACACTACGGCGTAACGTGGGAAAATGCTGATTCGGTGACATTGAAAGCCGGAGAAGTGGTCACCGTTGATTTTTTCGGTTGGCAATTGTCCAATTCCGCATTGATGAGTTTTGTGCTTTCCGCTTCGTTTTTAGTTGTTTCGTTCATGTCGCCTTTGCTTTCTGGCGTTGCCGATTACCGCGGCAATAAAAAGCGTTTTTTACAATTCTTCTGTTACATGGGCGCATTGGCTTCGATGTCCCTGTTCTTTTTTGCCGATTTGTTGAAAATTGGCTTGATTGAAATCGGCTTGTTCACCTTATTCATTGCGAGTATTGGTTTTTGGAACAGCTTGGTCTTTTACAATTCGTATTTACCAGAGATAGCAGAAGTGAAAGATCACGATAAATTATCAGCTCGTGGCTTTTCGATGGGTTACATTGGTAGTATGACCTTGTTGATCATTTGTTTGGTGTTGATGAAAGTCTTTCACGTTCCGGCAGCGTATTGTTTTGTGATTGTTGGTTTGTGGTGGATTTCCTTTTCACAAATCACGTACCGCGTATTGCCCAACACAACGTCCGTGCGTATCAAAGAAAAAGGCTATATCTGGAAAGGATTCAAAGAGTTGAAAAAGGTATTTGTCGAATTCCAAAAAACATACCGTTTGAAACGTTATTTGACCGCTTTTTTCTTTTTCAATACAGGCGTTCAAACAGTGATGTTGATGGCAACTTATTTTGCGAAAAAAGAAATTGCTTGGCCGATCAAAGATGGAAAAGTGGATGATAGCGGTTTGATCGTTGCGATTTTGTTGATTCAGTTATTGGGAGCAGGCGGCGCGTTTTTGATGTCACGCATTTCGGTGAAAATTGGTAACATCAAAACATTGGCATTTTCCATTTTCATTTGGATTTTGATTTGTGCGATGGCCTTTGTCATCAAAACACCAACAGAGTTCTATTTATTGGCAGCCGCAGTTGGCTTGGTCATGGGAGGTGTTCAAGCCATTGCCCGTTCGACTTATTCCAAGTATTTACCCGAAACTGAAGACCACGCGAGTTATTTCTCCTTCTACGACGCTTCTGAAAAAGTAGGGATTGTCTTGGGAACTTTGTTTTTTGGTTTGATGGAAGTTGCCTTCAACAACATGCGTTTCTCGGTTGTTTCCGTTGCCATGTTCTTTGTCTTGGGCTTGTTGTTCTTGCTCCGCGTCCCGAAAGAAGAGCGCTTGGGGTAGGGAGTCTTTAGATGCTCCAATTCTTTAATCTGTTACTTAGTAATTGTTCTAAAAATGCAGTGCTTTATTAGTTTCAAGCGTACTTTCTTCATTTTTTTCTTTATATTTGGATTACTACAAAATTTCGCTTATCTACCTGAATAAGTTTGGATATAAGTTATGATGAAGCGTGGATATATAAGATAGCAGAAATCTATGACAACCGTAATTAAGACAAACCCAAAATTCAAATTTAGATTAGAAGATTATATTTATTCTTCTTTGATGATTTTCGGGTTTCTTATTTCATTACCTGTTTATTCAATACTATCCAAAAATTCGGTAAATAATAATGACAGAAACATATTTATGTTAGTTTTCAACCTCTTTTGGCTTGCCCTTACTATTTTCTTAATTTATATTTCATTTAAGAAAAGATTGAATATTAAATGTGTTATCGATGACAATAATCTTATTAAATACATCAATAATAGAATCGTTTTTAAAATTCCTTTAAATGAAATTGTTTCTATAAGAATAAATGATAAAAGAGAAAATGAGGGATCAATAATTTTCTTTACAAATGCGCGTAGTATAGACTATACATTTTCTTATATTCCTTTATTTATATCAGTACCCCTTGCTTTGTATGGATTGACTAAATTCAAAATAAACATGGTGCTAGACAGAAAATGGCTTGTGACAAAAATATATGAGGCAAATCCAAAACTGAACTTGATTGAAAACAGATGATATCTGCAACAGAGGCTCATGCTCCTTTCCGAGTTTATGCTTCGATGAAACGATTTTGTATATTTAAAAATAATTAAACTTCGAGGTTGCAGTTTTCGGGTGAAAGTTCGGAACGGCTCATAGTCTCAAACCGTAATTTGCAATTATGAATATGAAACGATTATTAATAATAATATTCTCATTAACATTTATAATTTGTCATGGACAGATAAATGTTTTGACATTAAAAGACAGTACAAATTATAATGAGAACAATATTATTCTTCGTGACAAGAAAATAACGAAAAACAAATTCACTCTTAGTCAAGAAATAAACTACAACGAGCCTGGATCAGTTGACGAAGAATTTAGTTATACCCTTACGTTAGTTTTTCCAGAACCGGAAGCTGCCAATACAAAAAAGACAATAGATTTATCGTCAGACACAACATTAGTGCAAAGTAGTTATGGAGTATTTTCGGTATGGAGATGGAATAATGAAAAATGCAAAATTAGCGGACAAATAGAAATTGTTGATTGGAATAAAAACAGCATTACAATAAAGGAAAATATTTCCATTTATGTCGCCTACCGTAATGAAACAATTACATTTATTGGTACAAGAACATTTAAAAAGAAAAAAGGGTGGTAAAGCAACCACCAATTAAACAATAGCGCAAAAATGATTATACTTGTTAGGCCCCTTTGCCTATTTGCAAAACGTTATTTGCAAAGCTAACTAACTACAAAAAAATGGACAATGAGACAAGAAATTGACAACCTTTTTAAGAACATAGACGAAAGACCACTTTTCTATATTGAAAGTGGTAGCCGACTTTGGGGCATTGCAAGTCCTGATAGCGACTTTGATGTTCGTGGGTTTCATCTTCAATCAAAACGACATTATTTCGACTTCAAAAAGCACCGTGACATTATAGAAGTAATGGAAGGCGACTTTGACTTTGTTTCCTACGACATCGACAAAATGTTCGGACTTCTAGTAAAAAGCAACCCGACAGTTTTTGAATGGATAAGAGCAAACATTGTTTACTTCAACGAGCTTCCCGACTGGACAACTTTTCAGCAGGACTTGATTACAAATTTTGACTTTAAAGCTTTATTTCATCATTACACTTCTCTTGCAAAAGGCAACATAAACTTAATGGTGACAGGTAGAAAGTTCACTTACAAGACAGCGTTTTACTGTATTCGTGGTCTTTTATCGGCTGACCTTGCTTCCCGACAAATTATTCCAGAACTTTTAATTGACGACCTTTTCAAACAGTTCGATAATGACAATGAAGTTTTAAAAATCGCAAAGGAGAGTTTAGAACGAAAAAAACAGCAAACAGAAAAAGAAGAAGTTTTGGAAAACGACAAACTAAAAATATTGAAAGCGATTAAAGATTTCACGGGACAACTTGAAATTAAAGCCCCTGACAGTAGTAACAACAGACAAAAGTTAGAAAGCGTTTTGACAGACTACAGTTTTAGCTTAAAGACAAAATTTTACGGATGATTAAAAGATGCCCTTCCCAAAACAACACATTTGCAATAGACGGGGTTTAGCTTCGCTGATTTTCAATTCGTTCTCCTTTGACAGTTTTTTGAGGCAGACAGTTTTCAGCTCCGAAATCGCCAACTTCGACAAGCTGCTATCGTTATTGGGCATCGAAAACAAAAAATAAATCACATTTTCGTTGTTGAAAAAATCGATAATTACTTTTCAGATTTTTGATATTTCATAACGTAAAAATAGCGAACTTGCAAAACATAGATTTGAATTGTAATGAAGTTAAAAGAAAAAATAAGTATTGATGAATTTGATGGTAAACGCTACCAAATTAGACATGTTGAACCAAATGAAAATGGAAAAGCTGTTTTAACTCATTATTTGCATAATATTCACAACGGAGTTTCAAAGTATTATAAAAAAGACGCTTTAGAAGTCTTAAATGATTTCGTTACATATAAACAAGAAGAAGATAAACTTTCAATAGTTGCAGAAGATGCGCTACAACAACTTTTATTTGAAATTGAAAATGTTCCTTTTCCAACTCCAGAAAATTATTCTTTTAAATTTATTGATTTATTTGCAGGAATTGGTGGTTTCAGAATTGCTATGCAAAATCTTGGAGGAAAATGTATTTTCACAAGTGAATGGGACAAAGAAGCTAAAAAAACGTACAAAGCAAACTTTGGTGAAGTCCCATTTGGAGATATTACAAAACAGAGAATTAAAAATTATATTCCTGAAGAATTTGATTTACTATGCGCAGGTTTCCCTTGTCAAGCATTTTCAATTGCAGGAAAACGTGGAGGATTTGACGATACAAGAGGAACGCTGTTTTTTGATGTGGCTGAAATAATCAAAAAACACAAACCGAAAGCAATTTTTCTTGAAAACGTGAAAGGATTAAGAAGTCACGATAAAGGAAAAACTTTAGAAACAATTTTAAATGTTTTAAGAAATGATTTGGGTTATTTCGTTCCAGAACCACAAATTATAAACGCGAAAAATTTCGGAGTTCCTCAAAATCGAGAAAGAATTTATATCGTTGGCTTTCGACAAGATTTAAACATTTCGAGTTTTGAATATCCGAAACCTTTAGATGAAAACCCAACTTTTGAAGACGTTAAAGAAAGAAATGTTCCACCAACTAAATACTTTCTTTCAACACAATACGTTCAAACTTTGGTCAATCACAAAGCAAGACACGAAAACAAAGGAAATGGCTTTGGATTCGCAATAATTCCAGATAATGGAATCGCAAACGCTATTGTTGTTGGCGGAATGGGAAGAGAAAGAAATTTGGTTTTAGACCATCGAATTACAGATTACACTCCAACAACTCACATAAAAGGAACTGTAAATCGGGAAGGTATTCGTAAAATGACACCAAGAGAATGGGCAAGATTGCAAGGTTTTCCTGATGAGTTTGTAATTCCTGTAGCTGACGCTTCTGCTTATAAACAGTTCGGTAACTCAGTAGCCGTTCCTGCTATACAAGCAACTGCAAATGAAATATTAAAATTAATTGGGATAGGAAATGTTGACAGGAAATAAAGGAGAATGGAGCGAAATTTATGCGTTATTTAAACTTTTAGGAGACAAAGTACTACATCCAGGAAATAGCGAAATAAAGAAACTTGAAAATCTTGTTTATCCAATATTAAAAATTCTTCGATCAGAAGTCAATGGGAATTTTGAATATTCTATTGAGGATGATATTGTTGTGGTTTCAGGAAAAGAAGAAGTTTTACGTATACCAATTTCAGAATTTCAAGAAAGAGCAAAATACTTGTTAATCGAAATCAAAAGCAATTCAGGAACGTTTTCCATTCCTGATATTGAAGAATTTATGCAAAGTATAAATTGTCTTTCATTGAAAGCAAGTTCTTCTGCAAAAACAGACATTACAATTGTAGTTTACGACCAAAGAACAGGTCTGCAACCACCTTTAGGTTTTAGTATAAAATCACAATTAGGTAATCCTTCTACTCTCTTAAATGCTGGAGAAACAACAAATTTTATTTATAAAATTGAAAATAATTGTCTATCAGAACAAGACATTAAATATATAAACTCACTTTTCGTAAAAAGAGGTGAAAAATTATCAAAAGATATTAAAGGTAGGATTAAAACTATCTATGAAAAAAAGGCTATATTATCTTTTGTAAATCCTCAAAAACAAATATTTAATAATAATCTTATTTTAATTGACAGCTTATTGCCACAAATTTTATCATCAATTCTATTGCAATTTGCATCTTCAAATTATTCAAGTCTTGAAGATTTATTGAGAATTACAGAAGAGGAAAATCCATTGAAATTTGACAAAACAAACAAACATTTATTTTACAGTTATAAAATTAAACGATTTTTAACTGATATAGCTTTGGGGATGATGCCTTCAAAGGTTTGGACAGGAGAATATGACGCAACGGGTGGTTATTTAATTGTAAAATCAGACGGTGACATTCTATGCTATCACATTTACAATAAAAACGAGTTTGAAAATTATCTTTTATCAAATACAAAACTTGAAACAGCAAGTAGTTCAAAACATGGATTTGGAGAAATTTACGAAGATAATGGTCAACAATATTTTAAACTTAACCTTCAAATCCGCTTTAAATAAAAAATAAAAACAACACAAAAAAACAGCACTTTCATTCGAAAGTGCTTTTCCATTTTAATGAGATTCCTCTTCCGGAACTGGAGGGAATAAGATCGGTGCGTATTTGATGTTTTGCAAGCGGTCCATCAAGTCTTCTAATTGCGAAATGGTCAATTGCTTAGCAATGATTTTTTTGTCTTTGTCCAATACAACGATCAATGAAGTTGACCTTAATACATTTGATTGGAACAAAGGAGCGATCAAATGTTACGAAAAAGTTGGAAAAGTCGAGGGAAATAAAGATTTTTACATAACAGAGCTTTAATCCACCAACTATTTTGGTTTTAATGGTCGTTTGCCATTTGAAGTGAGAATATTGAACCTGAAATTATTGAAAGACGTTATTTGAATGGAATTAAAAATCTATTTGAAATTTTTCTTCTGATTGTTGATGGCTTATTAATATTTGACAACTCAGAAGGAAAACACGAACTTTTAGCCATTAAAACTGTTGACGGACAATTAAATATTATTGATGAATTGAAATTTAAAAAATTAAAATCGTATGACAACCGTTGAAAAACAATTAGAATTGAAAGATAAAATACTTATCGGACTTGAAAAAGTTTATGAAAGGTTAATTGAATTTAAAAAACAGAAAAACACGGAACTTGTTGTAATTAAAGACAATGAAATCGTGAAAATTAAACCTGAATAAGCGAGTGTATTACCCAACACATAAAGGCTAAACCTCAGCGAAGCGGAACTTCTGCTTTAGTCTGATATTTCTATTGTGCTCAAAAAAAATGTTGCATCCATAAACGTTGCTTCCAAGAATTCGATGACATTGATTGACGAAACAGAATTTCTAGGGATGGAAGTTTATGTTTACGAGGACAAATGATCTTCGTTTTCAATACGCGTTCAATTTCCTCAATTTTTTCATTATATTTGGATTACTATAAATTACTACAGCCCCTTACCACAATTTGCTGTAAATTTCATAAACTCCCACACCTTGGCTCGTTTTGTCTTTGCTGAATAGTTTTGTTTGCGCTTTTGCGTGGATGAGGTTTGGGAAATAAAAAATTTAAAAAATAAAAAACGATGCAACGTTTCGCTTATTTAACTGAATAGGGGTGGATATGCGCAATAATGTAGCGGTTAGATGTAAGTTAGCAGTAATACATAAAGACAAAACACATTATGACAATAAAGAAACAAACTTGGTTTCATGTAATAATTTTTTTCATCATCGCTACGACATTGTCTGGAGTATTTAGACTTGGACTATTTGATTGGTACAATAAAATGATTTTGCCATATGGGTTGACAATTGTAATAAAATCGATACTCGAGGGTATTGGGACAATTACCGCTGCGACTATTGTTTTGACAACAATAAATAAAAAAAGCGACATTACTTTTTTAGGTTTAAAAAAAACAAAAAGCTTAATAATGGTAATTATACCAATATTGTTGTTTACAATTTTTGGAGCAAATAATGACCAAAATTTAAATAGACATTACTATGGCTTTATAGTTGGTACTTCTTTAACATTATACGCAATATTTGAAGAATTTGGCTGGCGTGGTTTTTTACAAAATGAATTTGCGAATCTTAAACCGTTTTTGAGGGCTATATTAATTGGTTCATTTTGGTATTTATGGCACTTAAGTTTTATATCAAACGACACAACAGTATTTGACGAATTAAAATTTTTCGGAATACTTGTTTTTGCTAGCTGGGGAATTGGTGCTATTGCCGACAAAACCAAATCAATATTTGCAAGTGCATGCTTTCATTTAATAGGCAGTATTTTGACATTTTCCCCATTAATATCAAACTCGTTTGACAATCAAACACGTTATATAATTTTCGGAATATGTTTATTGTCTTGGATTATAATTGTTAATACGTGGGAGAAGACAATAGTAACGCAGAAATAATGCACAACTGCTATCACAACCTAAAACTTAATGACATGTTGTTCAAATAAAAAAAAATAATTTAAACCCTATGAATCAATTTATTACTCGACCCTTTTTAACTATTATAGTTTTATTGGTAATTGTCACAGCCTCATGTCACAAAAAAACATCATCTAATTTCAGATTGGGTAGGTATGAATATGAACCAGGAGAAACCTTAGACTTGATAAATCTTTCCCCTAAAAAGCGCAATCAAATATGGCAAATACTCAATCCAGAAGGTAATTCAGATACGATTGTTGAAGGTAAATCTCCTCAATTAACTTTAAATGTTCTTGGCAAGGACGGAATATATATCGTTAGAGTAGCAGATAACAAAAAAGAATTGGATAAAAATGTCATCTCATCAAAAACAATTAAAGTATCTGCTATTAGAGGAAAAATAAAGATAAATAGCAACTCATTAACAAGTTATTCATTCTCTGTTAATATAGATAATCAATTTTTCACTGGTCATCATGGTGTACAGTTTAATTTGCCTTATGGTTTTCATTCTATCAAAGCTTCAGGTATATATTACTTTGGCGGACCAACTCATTATTTGGACACTGTAATAAATGTAAACTCTCAGTCAACTGAATATCTTTACTTGAATTAAAATGACATTTTAATAACTTGAATATTTTTAGTAAGTGGTATAGTAATTTTATATATGGTCCGTTTTTGTTAATTAAAGAATATCAATAATCAACTTTCCATTATTTTTAAAATATACAATTGAAAAAAAAGGAAGAAATAATAAATTTGACATATAAAATGAAATAATTAAAGTAAATCCGAGACTAAACGCACACTAACAGCACCTATGCGACCATTGGCGAAACAACCAAAAACCTTTTAGCCCGCTTTCGTCAAGCGGCAAAACGTTATTTGCAATGTTGACAAACCACAATAGACAAATGAAAACTGTACAAGACTTTATTGAATCCGACTTATTGAATTGGCTTCATGACAACAATTTTAAATACAGACAAGCAAAAATCAAGACGGACAAGGGTTGTCTTGAAAACATATACAACGACAAGTTTTGCTTGAAAATTTACGACAGACTTGGACATGGGTTTGGCGTTACAATTAACGTAGCAGACAAGTATGACGAAAGCATTTATGATAATGATAGTTTTAGTTTGCATTGGGCATTTAAATATTTCAAATTAGAGGAAACCGCTTCATTTTCCGGTCGGTCAGAAAATCAATATCAACAAGACTTACCTAAACTAATGACAGACGTTAAAAACATTATTTCAAGACTAGATAAATTGACATCTTTGGAATGGGAAAGTATGTTCGAGTGGATTTCAAGGGAGGCAAGGAAATATAGTACTCAAAATTGACTTAAAAAATAAATGCAAAGCATATAATACACGCTTAGCAAAAATGCCGAGATCGTATATTACGTAAAACGATTAACCGTATAACTTAAGATCTTAGATCGCAAATTAAACTAACTTTAAAATCGGCTTCTTCGCCAAGCGTGGGAACGTTAGAGGAAACTAAAACGAACAGAATAAATTGAAATCGAAAACATGCAGAATAAACAATTTAAAATTTTCTTTCTATTTATTGCATTAATATCATTAATACTTGAATTCCATTTGACTTTCTATTATTACAGAAAGATATATCATATGGAATTCTTCGTGTTAAATTTACTTTACCTATTAGTTTTTTTAGTATCTACTTTTCTTATATTATATAAATCTAAATCTAAATATCACAATCATAAATTCTTAAAATATTATTTAAATTCAATTTTAGTTTTAATTTTTGCTGTTGTTATTTTTAAAGGATATACTAATAGAAAAGAATTAGATAAGTACGGAGTAGAAACTTTTGGGATTGTGACTGAAAAACATCGAGTTAAAGCTGGATACAAAATAAATTCTGAATTTGTTTACAAGAAAAATAAATATAAAGCTGAGTTGGATAGGTAAGCTTCCCTAAAAACTGAAACGTTTTTAAATAGAGTCCGTAAAACAAAAATAGCATGAAAAATTCAAAATTTACGGAGTCACAAATCGTAGCGATTTTAAAACTTCAAGAAGCAGGAATGTC
>JAGOAZ010000014.1 GCA_017983675.1 Fluviicola sp. | reverse complement strand
ATATTTTTTATTCTGACAACTAATTGTGAAAATAATTTTTTCTTTACTTTCTCTCGCTCGTTAGCGGGGTGCAAAGATACACATCTTTTTTATTTTAACAATAGATTGTTGAACTTTTTTTTAAAAAAATATTTCAAAACCTTTTCTTTTCAATTCCTCCATTTCTGAAGCGCCTATCGTGCTAAGCGGGTGCAAAGATACACACTCTTTTTACTTAAACAAGCATTATTAACATTTCTTTTTTTAAAACTATAATAACATGTACTTAACCGCTTGAAAACACATTACTTACATCCTGAACTTTTTTTGAGGTTTTTTAATTTTCTGCAAGTATTCGTAACGTTTCGTTCAATTTTAGAGCGGTTTCATTGGGGTTTTCTGAATTTAACTGCTGCGTGATTGCTTCAATTAATACCTGTGTAGATACGATAAGTTTCAATTTTTCAGCTGTTTTTTCTGTTTCTATTGACTTTGACCCATCAAAAACAACCTGTAATGGAAACTTAAATGCGTCTGGAGATAGATTGTTGTACTTTAATAACAAACAAAAAATCAAACAATCATCTGAGTTGATTACTTCATTTTGGGCATCATCAAATAAAACATGCTGTAATAGATGGATGATTTCTGATTCAAACTCAAGTCGTGCTTTGTTTGACATACTTTTATAGGACGGATAATATTTATCAATAATAAAACGATTGTCTGCGTTTAACTTAATTATTGTTGTTGCTTTTGTCATTTTGTTTGCGCGTCCAACCCATAACCTAATAGCTATGGTTACTAGTACAACCAAAACAATTCCTATCAATTTTGCCAAAAGCACATATTCAGCAATTATTAATACAGGAACACTTATTAGTAATAGTGCGAAAATGATTATCCACTTTATATAATGTCTCATTTATATATGCTCTTTAAAAATTCTGTTCAACCTCTTTAAAACAAAAAGCATCAAAGCTGAAGCTATTAATAACAAAACAAAATTAACCCAAAAAAAGTTCGCTTTCTCATCGTATTTATCCCACATGGAACTCATTACTCCTGATAATTTATTACCAATACTTGTGGCTAAAAACCAACCTCCCATCATTAATGCTGTTAAACGTGGAGGACTTAATTTGGAAACCAAAGATAAACCCATTGGACTGAGACATAATTCTCCGATAGTTAAAACACCATAAGATGCAATAAACCACCAAGGAGAAGCTTTCACTGCTCCATTTCCACTTTCGTAAACAGCAGCAACCATAACCAAACAACTCAGTGCTGTAATAAACAAACCGAAAAATATCTTTGTTGGTGTCGATGGTTCTTTTTGTCTGTATCGAAGGAAGGTGAAAAAGGCAACTACAAGTGGTGTCAATATAATAACCCAAAAAGGATTCACCGATTGAAACAAATTGGTATTAAAAGCATAAACGGTTTCGCCTGATTTTGGCAATTTATCTTTTTCCATATTTGAGTAATACGAAGGATAATCAATTGCTTTTTCACCAGTTTCTCTAAACTGATTATCTAACACATCAACAGTATCCTTTATATAAGGTATTTCTTGAACTAGTTTTAATTGTTGAAATGCAGGAGCAATAGCGGTTGGCACTTCTCTATCTGTGTAACGATCCGCCCACGTGTTTAATGTTGATCCATTCTGTTTAAAAACTGCCCAAAAAGCAATCACTACAGCAAAAATAGTTAGCATTGCTCCAATTGGTTTTTTCTCTTCACTGGTTGCTTTGAACCAAATACGCGCATAAAAAATAACGACTGGTATACAGGCTAAAATAAATGCATCTGTTGTATCTGAACCTAAATAATTTCCGTCTGGATTGAGCGCTTTATCTGTGACTCCATTTAAAAAATATCCTATCACACCAAACAACGCCGCAGGTAATAGAATATAACCACTGATTTTTGATAAAGACATATCTTCAGCTTGCGTTGGTTTTATGACATCTGCATGCTTGAAATGATTTGTCCCCAACCAGAAAATAATAACCCCGATAAACATTCCAATTCCTGCAGTCAAAAATGCAGCTTCCCAACCAAGGATATTGTACATGAAAGCTCCGAAGAAGTTACAAATGAACGCGCCGATATTAATCCCCATGTAAAAGATATTATACCCTTCATCTTTTTTGGCAATGTATCGTTCTTCGTTGTATACATTCCCTAATAAAGTAGATATATTCGGTTTGAAGAATCCATTTCCAATAATAATCAAGGTCATCGCCGTATACAACATTGGCAAACTATGAATTCCCATGAGACTATAACCTACCCCCATTAATAAACCACCAAAAATTATTGCCTTGCGGTATCCCAATATTCTATCGGCAAGTAATCCACCTATAAAAGGTGTCAAAAAAACCAATGCGATGAAGGTTCCATATAAATCTGACGCTTCTGCTTCCGATAAACCAAACCCTTTTTCTTTGTCTTTTAAATAAAGGGTGAAAATCCCGATCATCAAATAGTAACCGAAACGTTCCCACATTTCAGATAAGAATAAATATGGTAATGCCTTGGGGTGTTTTCTTTCTTTCATAGTTCTTTCAATTATTTAACTTCTTGCATTAACTTTTTCAATATTGGAGATTCCTTTGAAGTTTTGTATTTCATCTAATTGCAATGCTGTATCCATCGTGTTATTTTTGATAATTTCATTGAAATGCTAAACTAACTGAATTTTATGACAAAAAAAATCCCTGTGCTAAAAAGCAAAGGGATTTTAATTTTTTAAAACTATTATCTAATTCCATTCATTAGTTTCTCTACCTTTTTATGTAACAGTAAAAGAAGTAAACTAGTTGTACCTGACATTACAATAAAAATAATAAAGAAGGAAAACAAGGAATTTATCTTAAATCCAAAAAGAGAATTTTCTGAATTTTCAAAAACTAACGCACCAACTTGTTTACCATTAATTGCAATATTTCTGACTATAACATTTTTATTACCATTATACTTAGATGTTAAATTTACATCTAATTTAATGTCTCGTAACTCTGATTTATAAGTTTTTCTATCAGCAAAGATTACGTTCTTAACATTTTTAATATCTCCTGAAACTAATACACCCTCTTTTTTATATAAAGTGTCTGCTGAAGATAGTTTTTCACGATTCATTTTAACACCTTTCGATTCTAAATCCTTTTCATATGCACCAATTACTGCTGCTTCCATAGGGTTTTCAGATTTATTAACTAAAAATGCTGTAGTTTCAAGGATTTGTGATTTATTGTATCCAGAGTTGGCAGAAATCAATACTTCTTTTACTACAGGTTGAGGTATTAATCCAGAAAATAATCCAGCTGTGAAATTACCTACTACAGATGAAAGGAAAAATACAGCCATCATCATCGAAGCAAATCTCTTTGGAGAAAGTTTATTTACAACAGATAATCCAACTGGTGAAATTGCTAACTCACCAAATGTATGTAATAAATACATTCCAATTAAGAAAAACATTGATATTTTGTCTTCAACTCCCATTCCTTTTACACTAAAAGCAATCAGAACATATCCTAAAGCAAGAATTCCTAATCCCCAAACCATTTTCATGGGTGAACTTGGTTCTTTACCTTTTCTACTTAATGAACTCCACAAAACTGAAAACAAAGGTGCAAATGCAACAATGAAAATTGGATTAATTGATTGAAAAAAAGATGCAGGTACAGTCCAATTGAATAAACCTCTATCAGTGTTTTGGTCAGCAAATATAGTTAGAGAAGCTCCCGCTTGTTCAAATGCAGCCCAGAAAGCAATCACAAAGGCAGTTATAATAAATATAGCAAATATTCGTTGCGTTTCAACTTTACTCAAACCAACAGTTTCTGGTTCAGTTATCCCCGCATTAGCTCTTTCCTTTTTATAAAATGAAGGTTTCATTCCAATTGGCTCACCTTCAGGAGTAATTAAATGTTTCTTTTGAAAAAGAAGCATAATAATTGTTCCTATTATCATACCTATTCCTGCAGCTAAAAAGCCATATTTAAAATCAGATGCAGTTCCGGTGTCTCCTAATCCTCCACAAACTAATGGTGCTACTAATGCTCCTGCATTAATCCCCATATAAAAAATTGTATATGCTGAGTCAATTCTAGTGTCGCCTTTTGGATAAAGAGAGCCTACCATTGAAGAAATATTTGGCTTAAAAAACCCATTTCCAACTATAAGAAACCCTAATGCAACATACATTAATGGAATTGCTGAAGCTGTTTGGTCGTATGAACTGGCGCTAAAAAACATTAAAAATTGAGCAATTGCCATTAATATTCCTCCAACAAGAATCGCTCTTCTATTTCCCCAATATCTATCTGCTATGAAACCTCCTAAAAGAGGTGTTAGATAAACTAGTGATGTATATGTTCCGAAAATTCCTCCAGCTGCTTTCGCGTCGATTAATAATGCTTTTGTTAGATAAAGAATAAATATAGCACGCATTCCATAATATGAAAAACGCTCCCACATTTCAACTGTAAATAATAAATAAAGTCCTTTTGGATGACCTTTTTTAGCAATAGCTTCCATAATTCATTGTTTGTTTAGCTTGTGAAAATAGTTAAATTATAACGTAAATTAACAACTTGTGATAAATTTATGCTGTTTAGTCATTAATTCTAATGCATTTTGAAACTATTTAACGCGCATACGCATCAACTAAAAAATAATGAAATTGCTGTTGTTCAATTAAATACAACAGATGTAATTCCTGTTGGCATTACTTTTTCGGTAGGTGTTCACCCAAAAGATGCAACAAGTTGGAATACGCAATTAAAAGATGACTTAGCGAAGCGAGCAGCGCAAACAAGCTGTAGAGCTATCGGAGAAATTGGACTGGACAATCGTTACCCTCCGGTGATGCAAGAACAGGTTTTTGTGGAACAATTAAAAATTGCAGCTGAATTGAACAAACCTGTATTATTACATTGTGTCAATGAATGGTACAAATGCAAAGCCTTGCATAACTTATACGCTCCACAAACGCACTTGATTTATCATGGTTTTACAAAATCGAAATTAATAGACGAAGTATTAGCTTATAAGAAAAGTATCATAAGCATTGGTGCACAGGTATTGACAAATGACCAATTAAAAAAAGTAGTAATCACCATTCCAATCAATCGATTATTGATAGAAACAGATGACAGTGAATGCGATTTATTTTCTATTTATCGTGAAATTGCACAACTCAAATCAATACCTTTGACCGAATTAATTAGAACAATTGCTGATAACGCAAAAACAATTTTTGAATGATGAATAATTGGTTGGAACGTACGGAACTTATTCTCGGGGAAACTGAAATGAAACGCTTGCAACAAGCACATGTCTTGATTGTAGGATTGGGCGGAATTGGCTCGTTTGCAGCTGAATTTATCGCACGATCTGGTGTGGGACAACTAACAATAATTGATGGTGATGTGTTTGATATCACCAACAAAAACAGACAATTAACTGCACTTGACAGTACAATCGGCATTAATAAAGCAGTAGTATTGGGCGAACGAATCAAAGACATCAATCCACAAATTCAACTCAATATTTTGGAGGAATTTGTGCAACCTGAACGCGTTTGGGAAATTTTAAACGAATTCAAACCTGATTATGTGATGGATTGTATTGATAGCCTCACACCAAAAGTTGAATGGATTGCGGCATGTAAACGATTAAAAATCAGAATAATCACACACCTTGGCGCTGGAGGAAAAACAGATCCAAGCAAAGTGAAAGTGAGTTCCCTTATTCAAAGTCATAACTGTAAATTAGGTTTGCAAGTGAAAAAACGACTCAAAAAACGTGGAATCGGTTTCAAAAGTGTGCGTTGTGTCTTTTCCGAAGAACAACAACAAAAAAATTCGTTGAAAATGACGGATGGTACGAATTTCAAACGTTCTTTCTATGGTACAGTGAGTTACATGCCCGCTCTTTTCGGATTAATGGGTGCAGCTGATGTCATTCGTTATTTAACTTCGTTTGAAGTCAAAGAAAAAAACTAACATTTTGTTAAAAACACATTATATTCGTGCACCAAGAATACAATAATGAGAAGGAAAATATATTATCCATTCGCTTTTTTACTTACTTTTTTAATTGGTTGTACGGCAGAAACAACGAATAACGAAAAAGACGCTGTTTCAGGAAATGTTGTTGTCAACGACGCACATTCCTATTCGAATATCAAAGCTATACGAACAAAACATTTGCACCTAGAAATAGATGTCGATTTTGAACGTAAAAAGATTTACGGAGTTGCGCGCCACCAAATGGAGCGTTTAAACGATACGGACACGGCCATTTTTGATATCAATGGTCCAGAAATTCAAAAAGTAACGCTGGGACCTAAAGGCAAAGAAAAAGAAACAAGTTTTATTATTGGTCCAAGCAAGGAGTTTATTGGTCAACCTTTGAGTGTGAAAATCGATAAAAACACAACTCAAATCAATATATATTACCAAACAACTGATAACGCTGCTGCAATTGATTGGTTGAGTCCATCATTGACAGCTGGAAAAGAACATCCCTATTTGTATACACAAGGTGAAGCAGTTTTAACCAGAACATGGATTCCTGTGCAATGTACGCCTGCAAATCGCTTAACTTATTCGGCAGATGTACATGTGCCTGCTGAATTAATGGCTGTGATGAGTGCAAAGAATCCAACTGAAAAAAGTTCGGATGGGCATTATCATTTCGAAATGACCAAACCAATTCCTGCTTACCTCATCGCGTTGGCAGTTGGAAATTTAACCTACAAGAAACTTGGACCAAACTGCGGTGTATATACTGAGCCAGAAATGATTGAAGCTGCTGCTTGGGAATTTACAGACTTGCCAAAAATGATTACTGTTGCAGAATCGTTGTATGGACCGTATCAATGGGGACAATACGACGTTTTAGTACTTCCTTACTCCTTTCCGTTTGGCGGAATGGAAAATCCGATGTTGACCTTTGCAAATCCAACATTAATTGCTGGTGACCGAAGTGCTGTTTCAGTTATTGCACACGAATTAGCGCATTCTTGGTCTGGAAACTTAGTGACGAATGCAAGTTGGAATGACTTTTGGCTGAACGAAGGCTTCACTGTTTATTTCGAAAACAGAATTATGGAAGCATTATACGGCAAGGAAACGGCGGACATTCTTGCTTTAGTAGAGTTTCAAGAACTCGAAAAAGAAGTTGCACGATTTAAAAAAGAAGGAAAAGCAAACGATACGAAGTTGTTTTTAGATTTATCCGGAAGGGATCCTGATGATGGAATGACATCCATCGCTTACACAAAAGGAGCATTTTTCTTAAAAACTCTAGAACGTGATTTTGGAAGAAGAAAATTTGACGCTTTTTTAAAGAACTATTTTAAAAAATATCAATTCAAAACGATTACCACTGCTGAATTTGAGCGCTACTTAAACAAGGAGTTAATAGCGCAAAATAACGTTCGCTTTAATGTGAAAAAATGGTTGTATGAAACTGGGGTGCCGCGAACATGTTATGCAATTGAATCACCTCGATTTAATAAAATAAAACAACTTGCTACAGATTTTGCAAATGGTAAAGACATTTTCAAACGTCCGAAAAAGAAACGTGGTAAGAAAAGAGAACCTGCGTTAACACGCGATTTATACGTTCCACAAGAATGGCAATTGTTTATTCGTGCTTTGCCTACGAACTTGTCTGTTGAAAAAATGGCTTTATTGAACGAAAAACTTCGCTTTAATAGCTGGAAAAATGCGGAAGTAGCAACAGAATGGTTTGTCTTAAGTATTAAAACAGGATATAATGAACCACGTCCATTCATGGAGGAGTTTCTACTATTGGTTGGCCGTCGTAAATTCTTACTGCCTATTTATGAGGCTTTAGCCAATTCAAAAGAAGGAAAACAATGGGCAACAAAAGTGTACAAAAAAGCACGCGAAAATTATCATCCTATTTCAATTGGCACAATTGATGAATTGTTGGGATATAAAGCATAAAAAAACGGCGCAATGATTATTGCGCCGTTTTCAATTCCAGTTATTCATATTCGTTAGAACTTCAATAATCCGAATTTCTCTTTACGTCCATAACGGAAGTACATGAACATCTCGTTGTTTTGATAATCGGTTTTAAATCGTTTCGGTATCGCTATAGCTTTTGTTTCACTTCTTGAAACAAATAACTCTCGTGACATATCGCCTGACTCAATAGCTAGCTCTACACGAGCAACACAACTTGATTTTCGACTATAGGTTGTTCCGTAAACAAATTTCAAATCCGTCAAGAATTTTCCAGCTGGACTATAATTTTTCTTATGGTCATTGAAATAACAAACATACGTATCATCTGTAAAATATCCTCCGATACTACTTAAGTAACCTCCATCATTTATTGAATGCTGGCTTTTTTGAATTTTTTTAATCCAATTAAAAGTTCCGTTTTCCTGTACACGGTAAACAATAAGATCATTGTAATAATAATCGCGGGTTGTATGAGTAAGTCCTTTAGAGTCTGTATATGTGGATACAACAACATAATATTGTTCCATTACAACGATGATGCCACCATCTTTTGTTGTATGCACCTCTCTAAAGTCATAACTATACAATTGAGGAGCACCTTTTCCTCTTGCTTCGCGTTTGTTTGCGCGTTTTTTCTCTCGATCTGACCAACCTTCAATAATGATATCTTTTTTGAATTCACTAAAACCTTCATTGATGATTGTTTTCTTCTTGAAATCCATTTGACAATAAAATGCACCTTTAGTAACAACTTTTTCTTCTCCATACAAACCTGTACACGTTAAAATGCGTTTGTCATCAGAAGAAAACGATAAATCAGTGACTGTTTTCTTATTGAAATCAAGGTCCATTTCTTCTAATTCGTTTCCTTTGATAAAACAGACAATATATTTTTTTAATGACGAGAAATCACGAACACGGCCTTTTGAATTGGTATTGTATACTTTAATTCCAACAAACAAATCGCCAGTATTCGAAATGTAACGATTGGCAATATCTGATTCTTTAGAATCATAAGGTGATTCATATTCCCCTTCACCAGTCATTTCAAAAGAATCGTCAAATATTTTGTATCCGTAACGGTCATTTTCTGTTTTGTTTCCAGGAACAGCATATTCTACAACAAAGTATTTTTTGTTTTTTGATTGAATGATATTGAAGTAATCACCTCGTTTAAAACCTTTTGGAGATTGGTATTCAATGACCAGTTTTGGTTCTGTCTCAGGCATGCATTTTTTATCGTAAACTTGATAATACAATTTATACATACCATTTTCACGATCTGTAAGAAACACAACAACTTTACCATTGACAACAATCATTTCATTAAATGAACCTGTTCCATTTCCAACTTTGTAAGAAATTTTATTTGGTTCCCCTTTTAAAAAATCTTCGTAACGTGTTAAAAATCGATTGTTCGAAAAAATGCTTCCTGCAAGAGTTAATGAGTAAAAATCCTTTCCTTTGTCTAAAAACAAGGACGATCCAAATCTATTCACTTTGTATTCTGGACTCCATTCAATGTTTTGCGCACCAATAAAGTTGGCAAGCAATAAAGTAAGCAATACAATTTTTTGTGTTAAATTCATTTTCATCGTAACTATTATTTTAAAGTATAATTCAAGCGAATTAGCAACATTAGTTTGATTTGTGTTATTAACTCAAACTTGCTAATTTCTCTTCCAATATAGCAACTTTTTGCAAAGCATCAGCTTCTTTTTTTCGTTCATTCGCTATTACTTGTTCTGGAGCGCCTGAAACAAACTTCTCGTTACTTAATTTTGCTTGTACACTTTTTAAGAAACCTTTTGTATAAGATAATTCTTCTTCCATTTTTGCTTTTTCTGCGTCCAAATCAATTGTTTCACCAAATGGAATATAGTATTCGTTTGCAGCAACTAAGAAAGAGTTTGCATTGCCAACCTTTTCTTGAACGTAATCCAATTGTGAAAGATTTCCCATTTTAACGATTACTGCGTCAAAAGCCTGATCCAATGAGTTGTTCTTTTTAATGAACATGTCCATTTTCACTTTATTGGCAATGTTGTTCTGCTTGCGGATGTTACGAATATGGATGATGACTTCTTCTGCAATACCAAATTGTTGCAACACTTCCTTGTTGTACGTTGCTTCTTTTGGCCAAGAAGCGATAATAATATCCTCCCCCTCTTTACGTTCACGTAATAAATGCCATAATTCTTCTGCAATAAATGGCGTAAATGGTTGTAACAAACATAATAATTGCTCAAAATAAACAATTGTTTGATCCAACGTAGCCTGGTCAATTGGTTGTTCGTAACCAGGTTTGATCATTTCTAAGTACCACGAACAAAAATCATCCCACACCAATTTATAAATGGCCATCAATGCTTCTGAAATTTTGAATTTATTCATCAAATCATTGATAATCGCCAATTCGTGATGGAAACGAGCATGGAACCATTCAATTGCTTTGACAGCAGCTTTTGGTTGTTCCATTTGTTTTACTTCCCAACCCATTACTAAGCGCGAAGCATTCCAAATTTTATTCGTGAAATTACGTCCTTGTTCACATTGACTACTGTCAAAAGGCAAATCGTTTCCTGCTGGTGATGAAATCAAAATTCCCAAACGAACGCCATCAGCTCCATACTTCTCAATCAATTCAATAGGATCAGGTGAATTACCCAATGACTTAGACATTTTACGACCCAATTTATCGCGAACGATTCCAGTATAATATACGTTTTTGAAAGGCAATTCGCCCATGTATTCATATCCTGCAATAATCATTCGTGCAACCCAGAAAAACATGATTTCCGGCGCTGTTACTAAATCATTCGTTGGATAATAATACTTGATTTCTTCGTTATTCGGTTGTGTTAATCCGTTAAAAACAGAAATTGGCCATAACCAAGATGAGAACCAAGTATCTAATACATCTTCGTCTTGTTTTAAATCTGTCGCTGTTAAGGCATCATTTCCAGACTTTATTTTTGCTGCTGCAAGAGCCTCTTCAATGGTGCGTGCTACCACAAATTCGTCCGACCCTGAACCATAGAAAAACGCTGGGATACGATGTCCCCACCACAATTGGCGAGAAATACACCAATCTTTCACATTTTCCATCCAGTGACGGTATGTGTTTTTAAATTTATCGGGATGAAATGAAATGTTACCATTCATGACATTATCCAAAGCAGGTTGTGCTAATTCTTTCATAGAAACAAACCATTGCAATGACAAGCGTGGCTCAATCACACAATCTGTACGTTCTGAAAAACCAACTTTATTGATGTGGTCTTCTACTTTTACTAAGTAACCTTTTGCATCAAGTTCCTGTGCTATTTCTTTCCGAACGTCAAAACGATCTTTTCCTGCATAATGCAAGCCGTTTTCGTTCACTATTCCATTGTCATGAAAGATATCTATTGTTTCTAAATCGTATTTTTTTCCTAATTCGTAGTCATTCACATCGTGTGCAGGAGTTACTTTCAAACACCCTGTACCGAAATCCATTTCTACATATTCGTCTGCAATAATTGGAATTACACGATTGACAATTGGAACGATCACTTGTTTTCCTTGTAAATGCTTGTAACGCTCGTCATCAGGGTGAATACAAATCGCAGCATCTCCTAGAATTGTCTCTGGGCGCGTAGTAGCAATTGTTAACCATTGATCATCCGTTCCAGCAATTTTATAACGAACGTGAAATAATTTCGAGTTAACCTCTTTGTAAATTACTTCTTCGTCAGATAGTGCTGTTCGTGCTTCTGGATCCCAATTGATCATGCGCACACCACGGTATATTTTCCCTTTGTTGAATAAATCAATAAATACAGTTATAACAGACTCAGAATATTCTGGATCCATTGTAAATGAAGTACGTTCCCAGTCACATGAAGCACCCAATTTTTTCAATTGTTGCAAAATAACACCTCCGTATTTTTCTTTCCAATCAAAAGCATGTCTCAAAAATTCATCACGTGACAAATCTGACTTTTTGATTCCTTCTTGGCGTAATTTCTGAACAACTTTTGCCTCAGTAGCAATGGATGCATGATCTGTTCCTGGAACCCAGCATGCGTTTTTCCCTTCCATACGCGCTTTGCGCACCAAAACATCTTGAATTGTATTGTTCAACATATGTCCCATGTGCAAAACACCCGTTACGTTTGGCGGTGGAATGACGACTGTAAAAGGCTCACGATCATCTGGTTCTGAGTGAAAGTAACCTTTTGCCATCCAGTGGCTGTACCAGCGTTCTTCTGCTAAACGTGGTTCGTACGTTTTTGGAATTTCCATGTTGTAATTTTTGAGGTGCAAATATACGATTTTACCGCTAAGAATTGACGTGAATAAGCTTGAAAATGCGACACATTAATACAGTATTGTAATGGTCGTTTCTCTCAAATCCCTATATTTGTTCAAATCCAAGAAATGAAATTACTCGTGAAAAAGCTACTGCTTCTTATTGGAATAGTATTCGAATTGTTTTTTGCACTAATTGCAAGTTATTTTATCATCTTCTTTGTTTTGGCGCCTTTCACTATCGATAAACGAACTACGACTGAAACATTGCGTCACGAAGTTATTATAATTCCAGAAGGTATTCACACGGATATTTTATTGCCGATTCACTCAGCAGCGATTGATTGGGGGAAAGCACTTTTTATTGAAAAAGACTTGCAAGTTGACACATTTCAAACACACTTAAAATTTGGGTATGGAGATAAAAACTTCTTTTTACAAACAAAAAATTGGAGTGATTTGACGAGTAAAACGCTTTTTCGGACAATATTCGGAATCAACGAAGGGGCTATTCATGTGAATTTGTGTTCACCCAGAGATCTTGACACATCAAAAATTATCAAATTAAAGTTAAGTGATCGACAAATGAACAAACTGATTCACTTTATAAAAAACAGTATCAAATGGTCGAAGAATTTCCCCGAACAAATCACCAACCATCCGTATAGTCAATATGATTTGTTTTTTAATGCTAGCAAAGATTACTCGGTAGCTTATACCTGTAATTGTTGGACAAACGAAGGGTTACAAGTAAGCGGACAGAAAGCCGGTTTTTGGACTCCTTTCAAAGAGTTGATTTTCTCAAAATATGAACCATAAAAAAAGCGCAACCAAAGGAGTTGCGCTTTCAATTTTATTGCGTTCAAATCATCGTTTGAATTCGATGATATATTTGCTTTTTGTGTCTTTGAAAACTAATTTATCAGCTGTTAACTCATATTTGTAAACGATTTCAATTGTTTTATCGATAATCGTTATTTGTTTTTTCTCTGCATCTAGCTTATAAGCCGATTTATTCGAAGAAGGATTTTGAGGATTATTACTTGCTACCGTAACATTTTTTGCATCAAATTTGAATGTTGTTTTTAAAGTGACATCCATATCTTTTTTAATATCTCTACGGAAAGTAGCTTCCGTCATGTTCATCATGGCTAATTGCTGCCCCATCTCTTTCAGGGTGCGATTAATGATTTCTTCTTGTTCAGCAGGAACATCTGATATTTTCACTGATTTGTCATCTGCAACACGCGAAAAATGCCACTCACCTAATATCATTTCCTTGTCTGGTTTTGAACAAGAAACAACTAACAATGCTGTAATAGCAACTAAAAATAATTTCATACGATTTTTTAATAAAGATGTAAATATACTATATAAATTCAATTTTCTTTTTTCATGAAATCCCCTGAGGTTAAACTTTATTCATTTTTAACGTTGCAAACGCTTTAAGCCAATTCGTTTTCTTGGAATATCGATTTCAATCACTTGTACCAAAACATGTTCGTGTAAAGCGATGAATTGAGCAGGGTCTTCTACATAGGTTTCTGCTAAATTGGATTTATGTATCAATCCGTTTTCTTTTAAACCGATATTGACAAAAGCTCCGAAATTGGTGACATTCGTAACGATTCCATTCAATTGCATACCTACAATTAAATCAGCGATTGTTTTGATTTTACTATCAAACTCAAGAACTGTTGCAGTTTTTCTTGGATCTCTACCCGGTTTTTTCAATTCATTAATAATATCCTTAAAAGTAAAGGCATCTATCAGCGCAAAATCCTCGTTACGAAGCGCATTTAACAACTGTTCATTTCCAATCAATTCTTCCAGTTTAACGCCACTTTTACGCGCCATTTCCTCAATAATTGGATACGTTTCTGGGTGAACAGATGAATTATCTAACGGATTCTTACTCGTTCGAACGCGTAAAAAACCTGCTGCTTGTTCGTAGGCTTTATCACCCAAGCGTTTGACTTTTTTCAATGCTGTTCTGGATTGAAAAGCACCGTTTTCATTACGATACGCAACGATATTCTCTGCAAGTGTAGGACCTAATCCAGAAACATAACTCAATAAATAAGGTGATGCCGTATTCAAATCAACTCCAACAGCATTTACAGCCGAAATCACAACATCATCCAACGCATCTTTCAATAATTGCTGATTGACTTCGTGTTGGTACTGACCTACTCCAACAGATTTCGGATCAATCTTTACCAATTCAGCTAGGGGATCCATCAATCTCCTGCCAATTGAGACGGCTCCACGAACTGTCACATCATAATCCGGGAATTCTTTTCGAGCTATCGAACTAGCTGAATAAATTGATGCGCCATCTTCTCGAACAGAAAAAACAGTTAAATCACGATCAAAGCGTGTGTGTTTGATAAAATGTTCCGTTTCTCTTCCTGCAGTTCCATCGCCAATGGCAAGTGCTTCGATTTTGTATGCTTGCACTAATTGAGCAATTTTGGAACTTGCTTTGTCACGTTCATTTTGAGGCGGATGAGGAAAGATTGTTGTATTCGTTAACAAAGCACCATTTTCATCCAAACAGACAACTTTACAGCCCGTTCTAAATCCCGGATCAATTGCTAGGATTCGTTTATTTCCCAAGGGAGCTGCTAATAGTAATTGTTTCAGATTCGTTGAGAAAACTTTGATTGCTTCTTTATCAGCTTTTTCTTTTGCCGCGTGGATCAATTCATTTTCAAGTGACGGCGCCAATAAACGAGTATATGATTCTTTGCAAGCTTTCGCGACAATTTGACCGCAACCATCAGTTGTTTTCACAAAAAACCGTTCCATTTGTTCCAAAACAAGCTCTTTTTCAGGTTGTGCCTTTACAGTTAAAATCCCTTCTCTTTCGGCACGAACAATAGCTAACAATCGGTGTGAAACCATTTTGTAAACTGGTTCTGAAAACGAAAAATAATCACGGTATTTCGCACCTTCCTCCTCTTTGCCCTTAACAAGTTTAGTGGCCAAAACAGCTTTGCGTTGATATAATTGACGTAAACGGTCACGTAAAACTGCGTTTTCATTCATCCATTCAGCAATAATATCTGTTGCGCCTTGCAATGCTTCGTCTTCATCGTTTACTTCTCCTTTCACAAAACGTTCAGCCATTACTTCAGGAACACCTCCTTTTTGTGACATGATCATTTTAGCCAAAGGTTCTAAACCTAATTTTTTCGCTTTTTCACCACGCGTTAAGCGTTTTTGTTTGTAGGGTAAGTAAATATCTTCCAAAGAAATTGTGTCGAAACAAGATTGAATTTTTAACGTTAATTCCTCCGTTAATTTACCCTGTTCCGTAATTGCATTCATTATGGTTTGTTGACGCGCAATGAGTTCATCATATTTTTTAGCTTGATCTCTGATTGCTGTAATTTCAACTTCATCCAATCCGCCCGTCATTTCTTTTCGGTAACGGGCAATAAATGGAACTGTTGCGCCTTCGTCTAAGAGTGTTAATGTGTTATTTACTGATTTTTGAGCTAATCCAGTTGTATTTTGAATGAAATTATTTTTCTGCATAAAGACAAATATATCGAATAAAACGTCAGAATGACACTGAATAAAAATGAAAAATAGTTGAAAACACAAGCAACTATTCTGGTGAATTAGTAGTTTTATAAGAAATAACATCCTGTTACACATGAGAAAAATTTTTACCCTACTTTTTTTACTGATCGGAATTCAGCAATTTGCAAGTGCACAAGCAAACTCTATAAGTATCTACCCCGACTCTATTCAAGGTTGTACCAACACCTTATATATCTATGTTTCAAACGGTGCGTTACCTGAAAACAATGGTGTTTTGACCGTAAATTGGGGAGATGGGACAATCGATACAATCAATTTTACCATTGCAACAGCTAACAATTATTTTTATCATATTGCAGAACACGGTTATCTTGTTCCTGGAAATTACACTACTGTAACAACTGGATATAGTGGAACCAGTGCTTCGTTTTTTAGCCCAGGAACTGGATTAGTTACTCCGATGCAAGCACTAAGCGCTGCTTCATGTGGGTATATGTATGCTAGCATTTATCAAACAGTACCATCTACGGTAAGTTACACCAATGCTCCTTTGGATTTTATTGACTCAAATGGTGTGGTTACAACAATTGCTGCAAGCGCATTAAATAATGGTTATTACCAAGGATTAAATCCCCTAAATGCTCCTTACACAGTGATGGTCAATCCTGCTTGGTTAACTTTAAATGGACTGATTCAAACATCACAAAACATTACAATCACTTCATTCAATCCATCTGGAATGGCTATTCCTGGCCAAAGTTCATTTACTTTATCATGTAATATTCCAGCCGCTAATCCTGACTTTGCAATAACGTATCAATGGGCGTTTAACTTTGTTGCTCCTTTGCAATCAGGAAATTTACAATTACAAATATGCAACCTTGCTTGTTCGGATACCTCCAATGCAAGTGTTCAAATTGTTATGCCTCCCAATTTTATACCTACGACAACCAACCTTACCAACGCAAATATTTCTGGAAACATGTTAACTTTTGACCTACAAAATCTTAGTAATTGTTCCAGTTTAAACATTCCTTTTACTTTTCCAGGAACAACTCCTGCAGGTACTGTTTTTAACTTCGTTACAACAGTCTTCAACATAAATGATAGCTATCCATTCAACAATTGTGATACTGTTTATGGATTAGTCCGTAATTCTTACGATCCAAATTTCAAAGAGGTCGATAAATATGAATATATTGATGTCAATTCGATTGAAACGCTAACATATGTTGTTCACTTTCAAAACGATGGGAATTTTCAAGCAATCAATGTTGTCGTTCAGGACACAATCGATCCGAAATTGGATTTAGCTACTTTTCAGTTAATCGCTTCCGAAGATGCTGTTTCGGTAAATATTAATCCTACAACACGTGTAATTACATTTACTTTCAATAACATCAACTTGCAACCAAGCGGTCAAAATCTTGCAGCATCACAAGGATTTTTCTCCTACAGCATCCGAGAATTGCCAGGTCTAGCAATGCAATCTGAAATAAAAAATACGGCTTACATCTATTTCGATTTTAATCCAGCAATTGTTACTAACACAACAAGTAACACTAACAGTGCTGTTGGAATTTCTGAAAATGAAATGCCTTTGATTACCGTTTATCCAAATCCGGCATCAGCAGAAATTTCCTTTATCGGCGCAACAGTTGAATCAATCGACCTTGTCGATCTTACAGGGAAAATTGTTCGAACTTATGCTCAAGTAACCAACAATACAATTAATATCAATAACTTAGAATCTGGTGTTTACTCACTTATTTTAACAACGAATAAAGGTCGATCAACTCAACGACTTTTGATACAACATTAAACACCACAAAGCCTAAATGAAAGCGTTTGGATTCAAATTCAAACGCTTTTTTTATGTTAAGGTTTGCAAAAGTATAGCCTTCAATTCGTTTAAAACGCTTATTTTCACTTAAAAAAAAATGAAAATATTCGCAGTTAGCTTGCTTTTTTTATTGTTCAGTTTCACGCTACTTACTACTGATACTTTTACAGGTTTAGCCAGTTACTATCACGACAAAATGCATGGACATCGAACGGCATCTGGTGAAAAATATCACAAAGACAGTTTGGTTTGTGCACATGCTAGTTTGGCTTTTGGGACACGCTTAAAAGTCACAAATTTGAAAAATGATTCAACCCGAATAGTAAAAGTAATCGATCGAATGAGTAAAAAATCGAAACATGTTATCGATGTGAGTTCTGGAGCCGCGAAACAATTAGGGTTTTATCGAGATGGTATTGCACGGGTTCAAATACAACTTTTGAAATAAAATTAGCTACTTTTACTTCATGTTTGAATCCTTAACAATTATTGATTGTTCTACTGTATTAGCTGGACCTTCCGTTGGAACTTTCTTTGCAGAGTTGGGTGCAAAAGTTGTGAAAATAGAACATCCAACCTTACCTGATGTGACGCGTTCTTGGAAACTAGCTTCCGAAGAAACCAATGCACTTTCAGCCTATTTTAGTTCGGTTAATTTCAAAAAAATATACGCACATTTAGATTTATCTATCGCAACAGATCGCTTAGAATTATTAGAAAAATTAGAAACAGCCGATATTTTTTTAAGTAATTTCAAAAAAGGCGATGCTGAAAAATTCGGCATTACTTCAGACATACTTCACGCTATCAATCCACGTTTAATTATTGGCAAAATTTCTGGGTTTGGCGATGAAAGTGATCGTGTCGCTTATGACCTAATATTACAAGCTGAAACGGGTTTTATGTCGATGAATGGCACACCAGAAAGTGGACCAACTAAAATGCCTGTTGCATTAATTGACGTTTTGGCTGCACATCAACTCAAAGAAGGTATACTTGTTGCACTTTACAAGCGACTACAAACAAACAAAGGATCGGTTGTTTCAGTTTCATTATATGATGCGGCAATAGCTTCATTGGCAAATCAAGCTTCCAATTACTTAATGGCTGGACATGTTCCACAACGTATTGGGAGTTTACACCCGAACATTGCTCCTTATGGGGAAATTTTCAAAACGAAAGACGAGCAACAAATAACATTTGCTATAGGGAGTAACAGACATTTCGCTGGATTATGTGCTTTTTTAAAATTAGACACGCTTGCTAACGATGAACAATTTTCTACCAATAGTCAACGCGTTACAAATAGAGTGAAACTACAATCACTTTTACAAGAACGAATCACCAATTTATCAGCAGCTGCAATTTTGAACGCCATGCAACAAGAAGCGATACCTGCAGGATTAGTCAAAAATTTGGCGGCCGTTTTTGAATCAGAAACCGCTCAAGCGCTTATTCGATCAGAACAAATAAACAAGCAAGAAACAAAACGTGTAACGCAAATTGCATTTAAAATCAACGAATGATTACCATTAGAACACCAGAAACGGAACAAGAAAGGGATGCTTATTATGATTTGCGGTATCGAATACTGCGCGCACCATTGAATCAACCTGTAGGTTCTGAGCGCAACGAAGGCGATGCAACAGGCAAGCATTTTGCACTTTTCGAAAATCAAACAATATTAGCTGTTGCTCGGTTAGACTTGATGGCTGAGCAGTCATGTCAAGTTCGATGGGTTGCTGTCGAAACTAACCTACAAGGTCAAGGTTATGGAAAAGCTATAATGAATGCCGTTGAAACGAAAGCCAAAGAACTTGGTTGTACGACTGTTATGTTACAAGCACGTGATTATGCTGTTACTTTTTACGAAGGACTCGATTATAAAATCATTGCACCATCGTTCAAATTATTTGATGTCTTGCAGCATTTTGAAATGAGAAAACAACTAGTTTAAGCAAATTTTAATTGAAAGTAGCATCCGTTTTTATAGCCAAATTTCGACTTACCACTTAGCTGATCACTCAAACCTTGAACCAAAGCCAATCCATTGCCAGCAAGCAATTCAACATCTATTTTTTCAGCGCCATTATCGGAATAGATAAATAGAAATTGTTCATTAGTAAAAGATAATGAAATAGATATATGAGCCTTTGGGACAGTTGGTAATACATGTTTAAACGTATTGCTGATCAACTCATTTAGAATTAAACCAATAATGATCGCTTTGTCATTAAACAACTTTAAATTTTCACAATGCAATTCGAATTGCATGCTTTCTTCATCAATTACAAAACAATTTTTTACTTGCTGAATGATTTTGGATAAATACGACTGCATTTCAATTCCATCGTTAAAAGATTGAAGCGAAACAAAGGCGTGAAAATCGGCTATGGTTAATAACTGTTGAATGCTATTACTTAAAATATTTTTATGGAATTCATCCTGACAAGTATCTCTTTTTAAACGCAAATAACTTGCTGAGATTGCAATATTGTTTTTAATACGATGATTCATTTCATTGATGATTTGTTGTTGCAAATTCAACCTACGTTCCAATGATTTAATTTTTCGTTCAAAAAATATCGGATTATTTGCAACTAACTCATGTTCTTTTATGGCAATAAAAGTTGTTTTTTGTTGTCCCATTTGCTGCACATAAAAACGCACTTTCAATTTCCAATAGTCCAAATTTACCTGAATAAAAATCGTTTTTTGTTTGATTTCATTCAATGGTGCATTATTGAAAAATCGTAGTACTTCGTTGGGATTAATGCCAGATAAATCAAAAATTCCAGAAATTTCACTATTTTCGAGGTCGAACAGGACTTGGATTCCTTTAGAAATGTGAACAAAACGCCCTTTGTTATCTATAACAACATTTCGCTCCTCCACAAAATCAAATGAAGTATCGCCTTTGGAAACTAATTCGTTTCTTAGCATAGTAGTAGTAATTTTTGGCTAAAATAAGAAAGCGTATCCGAATTTTGTCATTTAAATTCAGTTTTTTTCAAAAAAAATAAAAAAGGTAGAAACAGAATAAAAAAACAGCTGTAACTAGATTTTTAACTTAAAAACGTTTAATTTAGTGACATGAAAGGACTTGCAATAATTTTATTAGGAATTTCAACAGTATTCAGTTTGACTTTTTGCAAGAAAAAACCAATTACAACTGTTGAAACAGGAACAGTTACTTTAGCGTTATCTCATTTTTGGGAAGATTCTGTTTTTCAATTAAATGAAAATTTTGTGAATACCCCAACTACTGATACATTTAATTTTCAGACATTTAACTATTACATCAGTAATATCCAATTAAAAAACGAAGCAGGTAATTGGATAACTATTCCAAACACTTATTACCTCATTAATCTATCTGATGTTTCAACAACATCAATGACATTGAAAAATGTTCCAAAAGGAGAATACACTGCTATTTCTATTTTGTACGGAATTGACAGTTTACACAATATTAGTGGTGCGCAAGAAGGTGTGTTATCACCTATAAACGGTATGTTTTGGAGTTGGAATACAGGATACATTATGCTAAAAATGGAAGGAATGACACCTAATAGTTCAAGCGGAGATTTTTCATTTCATTTAGCTGGATTTGAAGGTGGAAACTCCGTTGTGCACCGAAAAGAAATATCGTTTAATACTGAAAAAGCAATTGTTAATAGCACGACACCCAAAATCAACTTACGCATAAACACAGATCAAATTTGGAAAGAATCACCTGATTTAAACACAGTTAATTTCGTTCAATCAGTTGGTACTAAGTCAAAAGGGATGTCTATCGCATTTACAAACGGTTGGGAATTTTCACATATTGATAATTGACAATGAATAAATTATTCTATTTATTTATCACACTAATTATTTTGCTTTCTTGTAAAAAAGAAATCATTGAAAACACGTTTGAATTCTCGTATTCTAGCACCTTCCCTACTCCTGTATATGATGTAAATCAACACGATTTTTCTTACAGCAAGTTCAACCTTGGCAGAACATTGTTTTACGACCCGATTTTAAGTGTAGATAGCACTATTTCCTGTGGTAGTTGTCACGAGCAAGTACATGCTTTTGCAGGTCATGGAGGCGCACTTAGTGAAGGAGTTTTTGGACAATTTGGCACACGAAATTCACCTTCAATAACAAATAATGCATGGATTCCTAAATTTATGTGGGATGGAGGCATCAATCATATTGAAGTAATGCCAATCGCTCCGATTACAAATCCGGTTGAAATGCACGAAACATTGGAAAATGTTCTCGTTAAATTAAAACGATCCACAAAGTATCAATCACTTTTCAAAAAAGCCTTTGGAAACGAATCAATTACGGATCAACAAATGCTGAAAGCCTTGAGTTCATTTATGGCAATGATTGTCAGCGATCAATCAAAATATGACAAAGTGATGCGCGGAGAGACGAATTTCACCAATCAAGAAGCTATAGGATATCAATTGTTCAATCAAAAGTGTGCTTCGTGTCATTCGGGTGAATTGTTTACCGATTTTGAATACCGCAACAACGGATTGGATCAAACGTTTTCGGATATTGGCCGCGGTTTGATTACCCAAAACCCACAAGATTACGGGAAATTCAAAACACCATCATTGCGCAACATCGAACTAACTTATCCCTACATGCACGATGGTCGTTTTTACAATTTAACCCAAGTGCTCGATCATTATTCGACAGGAATTCAACAATCAGCTACTTTAGATCAGAGTTTGCAAAACGGCATCGCATTGACAAATTCTGAGAAAACTGCATTAATCGCATTTTTGAAAACCTTAACCGATTATGAATTATTGACGAATCGTTGGTTGAGCGAGCCTAGAAACTAAAAAAGGACAGTTAAAATAACCATCCTTTCACCTATTAGAATTTTTAATTTACTTGTTGATTTGTTCCTTTTTCACTGTTTTGAAGAGGATACCGTCAGCTTCAAAATTGAACGAATACTCTGGTTTCGTAATCTTTTCAATTTCAGCTTCTGATTTTTCTGCATCCGCCGCGAAGTGTTTCAAATCTTCAACTGCAACAGTATCCATGTATGCGATACCATGAAGATAAGCAGTCGAACCAATTTTCGTGTTTAACGGAATTGTAAAATGATCTTTAAAACGCACCATAAACGTTTCACCGTTTCCGCGATCAATGTTTACCCAACATCCTGCATTGGAACAAACATCTGTTATTTTACCTTCAAACGTAAATTCTTGATCACCATCCTCTGCTTTGAATTGACGCAACATTTCTTGTGTTGAAATTGCTTTTGAATCATCAACTTCATAAGGCCCATAGGCTTTGATCGCTACTGTTTCTTTGATTTCATTAGACGAAGAACATGCTACTAACAGACTTAAACCAGCAAAAATGGTTAATACTTTTTTTGTTATCATAGAAAGTTAAAATTATTTCAAGTATTGTTCAAACAATTCAGTAAAACTCACTTTTTCTTTGCCAACATTGTATTCTTGAATATCTAATGATAGCATAATGCGATTGATCACTTGTAAATTCATTTCTTCTTTTGACAACAAGTTCAACTGTAATGTATGAGTTGTTGGATTAAAAACTGTTGTAAAGTAATCTTTGTAATATCCTTTTACTGCATCAACTTGTTTTGCTGAGATATCAGTTGGTAGTACAAATGAATATTGACCCGACTTTTTTCCACTTGCAAGTGCATCTTTTGAAATACTTGCCGTTTTTTGGGCAAAAGAAAAAAGTGATGCTACACTTATTACGAATAATAAAATAAATTTCTTCATGGCTTCTGTTTTGTTTAAAACGTAAAATATTACTTAAAAGTTGTATTCAATTCATAAAAATACAACAATTTTACAAAAAAAACAATGGCAAGCTTATTGAATTTTCACGACAAACAAAAAATTGAGGCGGGATGTGATGAAGCTGGAAGAGGCTGTCTTGCAGGTCCTGTAGTTTGCGCTGCTGTTATTTTACCAAAAGATTTTGAACATCCTTTTTTAAATGATTCCAAACAAATAAGTTCATCAAAGCGCGATTTATTACGTGATATTATTGAGAAAGAGGCGCTTGCATTTGCTGTCTGTTTTATGGATGAAGCGGCGATTGCCGAATTAAACATCTTAAAAGCTAGTTTGAAAGGAATGGCTTTGGCTGCCGAGAAATTATCCATAAAACCAGAATTGTTGCTCATTGACGGGAATAAAGCCTTGATTCACACAACAATTCCATCAATTGCTTTTATAAAAGGTGATGGAAAATTCAAAGCAATTGCTGCTGCATCGATTTTAGCTAAAACATACCGTGATGAATACATGGAAAAATTGCACGAAGAATTTCCTGCTTATGATTGGAAAACAAACAAAGGTTACCCTACAAAAAAACACCGCGCTGCTATACTTAAACATGGCCCAACTATTCATCATCGGATGGGATTTAATTTACTTGGTGACGGTCAAATGAGTTTGGATTTGTAGTAAACAGTTCATTGTTAACTAAAACTGCGTCTTCATGTTTTATTCCTGCTATTTCCAAGTATTTTTGAAGGATAAAAGTAACTATGTTTAATCGAACGCTTCTTCTTTTTTTAGGTGCACTTTCCATTGCTTGGATTGGCTACATCGGGATAAATCTAATTTCAAGCGCCGTTGCGCCCTACCCTTCCAATGTTTTCACCTTAGCCGACACATCGGTTATTGTTATTCATCATCCTGAAGAGATTGATTTGGACAACGAACAAATGCAAGCCATTCAAGATAACCCCTTGTTTCAACAGCTACTTTCAAAAACTGAACGTGTTCAGCATTTTTACTTTTCAGGCAATCGAAAATTAGTTGTGCTAGAACGCAGTAAACCATGGACAATTAAAAACATGGAAAACTATTTTGATCAGTTCGGTTATAGTGTGCGTTTCGACAATGCAAAATCTTTTAAATTATCGAATGGTTGGGTTGGAAAGTATACCGACAATTACTTGCTTTTATCAGAAAAAGAATGGGATGAGAAATCGGATAAATCCATTGATTGGAAATTTGTAGACAGAAAAAGTTCAGCAAGTATTTTACAAAACAAAGGTGTTTCTTTCTCCATTGAAAACAGCTATTATATTGATAAAAACAATGTGAAATACATTTCTTATACCAACACGAAAGCTTTGCCATTGGTCAATGATCAAGAAGTTTTTCAAGAATTTATTCCAGCTAATTTCACAGGCTACACCTTCTACGAAACGAATTTATTGCAGCAATTATCCCCCGGCAAACATCCTGTTTTTGAATGGTTGCGCTATGGAGCGGCTATTATTGAAATGGATGGCGAACAATGTATTGTGACAGATTTCAAAAATGGGCAAGATCCCATAGCCATCTTATCTTCCTTTGTCGATGAAAGTGACGGGTACGCGACAGAAAAAAATGCTCAAATAAACAATTGTACCATGCCAAAAGAATTAAAAATTGGCAAAAACTGGAAAATTGAAATTTTTAATAATATCGCCCTCATCGCAGAAGATAACGCTGCAATCGATAAAATCATTGGAGCTTATGAAACGGGGAATACGCTCGCTCAAGCTAGTTTAAGAAGGGATAATGTTTTTTCTTCAACACCTAAAAAAGTTAGTTACCGTGCTATTTCCAGTGAAGAACACGTAACAAAAAGTTACCTCACCAATTCCATTCACACTGTTGTTGAGAATTATTTGTCAGCCGATGAAAAACAAGCTGAAAACAAAGACGTTGTCAAACAATTAAATCCTATACGATTAGATGCTGCTGTCAATGCGCTTATTCCTATTCAAGGATCGCAATTTGTCTATGCAACGACGAGCTCAAATACGGTTTATTACCTGAATAGTTCTGCCATCGTTTGGTCAAATGCTATAAGTGGACAAATTATTGGAACACCCTTTATTTTGCCAAATACAGAACAGCTAGTTGTTACAGCAACTGATGGAATTAGTATTTTTAATAAAGATGGTAGTTTACAAAATGGGTCAACAATCCCGCTAAATAATGCTGTATCTAATGCTGTTCTTATTACTAGGAAAGGTCAATATCATTTGGCTGTTGTCGCAGGAAACACAATTACTGTTTTTGCTACGAATGGTAAGAAAATTGCAAGTACTACTTGTAGTGTTGCTGCTGGACAAGATGTTTCACTAGCAGTCCAAGGAAAAAAAGGCGAATTAATTGGTCATGTCATTCAAAATGGTGTTTGGTCAACGTACAATTTAAATCGTAAACGGGTAATAAAAAATCAACAAGTTGGTGAAGGAAAATGGTTTTTTGTGAAATCTGCGAACACCATCGCAGCAGTAGGAATGAGTCAACGCAAATTCATTCGTATTACTGAAAATGGCCGTTCGAGTATGCTTGTTGGTAATATTAGCAATGTTATTCGCCAACAAGAAAAAGATGATGAAGCATTGTTTTTTGTTTACCAACAACAACGAATTTACGTGATTTCAAATACAGGCGAAATCGTCACGCAATTTGACACGCGTGTACGTCGTATTGAAGATGCATACCTAGCAAAATTGACTTCCGGTAAAACATTGGTATCAATCGTAGATGGAATTTCAAATAACAGTTATTTGTACAGTCTTTCAGGAAATGATCTTGGAAAACAACAATTTGAAGGATCGAAAAAAATCGCTTTACATGAGCAATCGGACGGTCAATTGGTGTTGATTTCACAAGCAAATAATTACCTTGTACGCTACGTTGTTTACTAAGTTATGTTGTTGAAAATGCTTGCCATACAATCCTGTTGGAAATTAGCACTACTCAGTGGAGCATTATTTGTATTGGCATTTCCTGAGATTGGTGATTTATTTCCTTTGATTTTCATCGCTTGGATTCCTTTGCTTGCATTAGAAAAACGTATCATTCAAGATAACAAACCTTCAAAAAAACTATTCTTACCTGTTTATTTCGCGTTTTTCATTTATAACCTTGGCACAACTTGGTGGATCTGGAATGCAGATAAAAGCGGGGCTGTTTTAGCTATTTTAGCGAATAGTTTATTGATGACGCTTGCCTTTCAGCTTTATCACTTATTGCACAAGAAATTAGGTTCAAACTGGCAACTTGTAACATTTGTTAGCACATGGCTTTGTTTTGAATATTTGCATTTTCATTGGGAATTATCTTGGCCGTGGTTAACCTTGGGAAATGTTTTTGCAGTTAATCCATCGCTTGTTCAATGGTATTCGTTTACGGGAGTTCTTGGTGGTTCACTATGGATATTATTGGTAACAGTGTTGCTTTTTCGTATAGCGACAAACACATCGACCAATAAAAAACGTTTAGCTGTTATTTTTGGATCCGTTCTATTTGTACCGCTAATCCTCTCATTAACGATTTACTTCACAAAACAAACAAGCGGCGCAACATATCATGTCTGTGTAATTCAACCAAATATTGATCCGTATACTGAAAAATTCTCAGGTTCAGACAGTGAACAATTTAATAAAATCATTTCGTTAATTGGATCTAACGCTCAACCCAATACGCAATTAATTATCGCTCCAGAAACGGCATTGTATCCGAATTATTCGCTCGATGAAACCGAATTAGCACGTTATCCGTATAGTTCGTATCAATTTAATCAACCCATTCAATCCTTACTCGCTTCATTCCCGAAATCGGGATTGTTAATTGGTGCAGCTACTCACGCAATTTATGATCAACCCCACAGTGAGGCATCAAAATTTGACGAACAAACGAACAGTTATTCCGAAAGTTACAACAGTTCACTATTATTTACACAAAAACATGCCCCAGCAATTATTCATAAATCGAAATTAGTTTTGGGTGTAGAAAAAATCCCGTTTGGTTCGCTCTTTCCTTTTTTAGAAAAAATGGCCATTAATTTGGGTGGTACATCGGGATCATTGGGCATAGAACAAGCACCAAAAGTTTTTCACCTCAATAACACCATTATTGCACCGTTGGTTTGTTACGAGTCTATTTATGGTGGATTCACTGCACAGCAAGGGAAACAAGGCGCTTCATTTATCGCGGTTATTACCAATGATGGATGGTGGGGAGACACGCCAGGTTATCGTCAACATTTTGATTTTTCCAGGTTACGTGCAATCGAAAATAATCGTTGGGTTGTCCGTGCTGCCAATACAGGAAAGTCGGGAATCATTGATAACAAAGGGGCTGTAATAAAAACGACTGATTGGTGGAAAGAAACTGGTTTTTCTGCACCGATTCAATTACTGAAAACGAAAACGTTTTACCAACAATATGGTGATTATATTGGTGTAATCGCGCTAACTATAACGTTACTTTTGTTGATGATCTTTTTTCTTTTGGTTCTTAAAGCAAAGAAAAGAAGCGCGAAATAAAATCACGCATTACTTATTGTAAATCATACAATATTTATTATTTTCGACAAAAAGTAATCAAATGAACCGTTCGATAATTCTAGTGTGCGCAGTATTTTCTGCTATTTCTTTTGGGTATGCACAGCAAATGCAAACCAACGAAAACATTGAAAAACGCATTAACCAAATCATGAGCGCGATGACCTTGGCTGATAAAGTTGGGCAAACGTGTCAAATTACGCTTGATGCTGTTTTACAAACAGATGCAACGGGGCGCACTCTTGAACCTGCGACAATTGATCCGACTAAATTAAAATTGGCCATCGAAACGTATAAAGTTGGTTCAATTCTAAATGTGAGTTCACATACATTGACACAAAAAGAATGGATGACAATTTTACCCATCATTCACGAACGATATTTAAAAAAACAATCTTCCATTCCCATTTTATATGGTTTAGATGCCATTCACGGGGTTAATTATACCGTTGGCGCGACATTGTTTCCACAGGAAATTGGACTAGCGGCAACATGGAACCGATCGTTAGCAACATCATTTGGTCAAGTGACTGCTTATGAATTGCGTGCAAGTGGCATTCCGTGGAACTTCTCCCCCGTATTAGATTTAGGTCGTCAACCGCTTTGGTCACGTTTTTTCGAAACTTTGGGTGAAGATCCATACTTGGCAGCTCAATTAGGACAGCACGTTATCAAAGGATATCAAGGAAACAATTTATCTGGAGCAAATAATGTTGCTGCTTGTATGAAACACTTTGTTGGGTACAGTTATCCCTTATCTGGAAGAGATAGAACCCCAGCATGGATTCCAGCGAATATATTAACTGAGCTTTATCTTCCACCTTTCAAAGCCGCTGTAGATGCGGGAGCGATGACCGTTATGATTAATAGTGGTGAAGTGAATGGAATTCCCGGTCACATCAATCATTACTTGCTAACAGAAGTATTGAAAAAAGAATGGGGTTTCAAAGGATTCGCTGTATCCGATTGGGAAGATTATTTGTTTTTACGCGATGTTCATACCGTTGCAAAAGATCATAAAACTGCCATTGCGCAAGCTATGAATGCAGGTTTGGACATGAGTATGGTTCCAAATAATCCGCAATACCAAGAATATTGTAAGTTATTAACGGAAGCAATGAATGAGCAACTCATTCCGATGGAACGCTTGGATGATGCTGTTCGAAGAATACTGCGTGTAAAATTAATGCTTGGCATTTTTGAAAAACCTTACACAAAAGCAAATGATTATCCAGATTTCGCAAGTGCAAAACACCAACAGTTGGCTTTGCAATCAGCAGAAGAATCAATCACATTGTTAAAAAATGAGCAACAAATTTTACCCTTAAAGAAAGGGACTAAAATACTCGTTACAGGTCCAACTGCAAACAACCTTTCGTTTATAAATGGTGCTTGGACGCATACATGGCAGGGAGTTGACACAGCGTTCAATACAAAAAATCGTTTGACGATAAAATCCGCGTTGGAAAAAACGAACGGAAAAGAAAACGTATTCTTTACAGAAACAGTTCGTTTAGGCTTTGAAGATGGGTGGGAAAAATGCACCGCAACACCTTTTACTGTTTTTGAGGAACAAGCAAAATCTTGTGATGTCATTGTATTGTGTTTAGGTGAGAATCCAGCAACTGAAAAACCAGGTGATATTCGCAGTTTGGATTTACCAAAAGAGCAACTCGACTTGGTTCATTTTGCAGCAACATTGAACAAACCGATTATTGTTGTCTTAGCAACTGGTCGTCCACGTATTATACATCCAATTGTTGATGAATCTAATGCCATCATTCAAACTTATTTACCAGGAGATTTTGGTGGAGAAGCTTTGGCAAATATTATATTTGGCATAACCAATCCTTCTGGAAAGTTGCCATACAGCTATCCTAAATACAATGGAATTATCGAACATTACGACCACAAAAATAGTGAGGCGAAAAACGGTAAGTCAAACAAATTTGATGCGTATGCTCCAGAATGGGATTTTGGTTTTGGATTGAGCTACAGCTCATTTGTATACAGCGACTTACAATTGAGCAACTCAACTATGCAGCAAACAGACAGCATTTCTGTTTCAGTAACTGTTACTAACACAAGTAGTCGAACTGGAAAAGAAGTGGTACAACTTTACCTTCACGATGAAGTTGCAAGTGATGTTCCTTGGGGAAAACGTTTACGTGATTTTGAAAAGATTGAACTAAAAGCAAACGAATCCAAAAAAATAACGTTTGTCATTTCTTTGGAAGACCTTACCTTTGTCAATAGTTCAAATAAGCGTGTTGTTGAACCAGGATTTTTTGAAGTCATGATCAACGGATTAAAAACACGTTTCGAATTAAAGTAATATGTTGTACAAAATTGAATTGACTGATTTTTTCACTTCCGCATTCTCGGTTGACTGTATGATCTTTGGTTACGAAGATGGTCAGTTAAAGGTATTGTTGATTGAACGTGGAGTTGAACCCTTCAATCATTATTGGGCAATACCAGGAGATTTGGTTTATCCGAACGAAGATTTACCAGATGCAGCAAGCCGAATTTTATTAGAATTAACTGGACTTGCAGATGTTCCCATGCATCAATCAAAAAGCTTTGGTGCACCAAACAGGCACCCACAAGGACGCGTAATTACGATCAGTTATTTTGCATTGATACGTATTTCTGACTTTGAAATAAAAGCATCTTCATGGGCTGAAAAAGCAATGTGGGTAGCTGTAAATGATGTGCCACAATTGGCATTTGATCACAATTTGATTTTGGATTCGACCTACGAATTATTGAAACAAAAATTAAATGCAGATCCAATTTGTTTTGATTTGTTGCCAGAAAAATTTACGTTGATGGAATTGCAACAATTGTATGAATATGCATTCAATACCATTTTAGACAAAGCGAATTTTCGAAAAAAATTAAAATCCATTCCTTTAATACAATTAAACGAAAGTCAACAAAACGTCAAACATCGTCCTGCAAAGTTGTTCAAATACGATGCAAGTGCTTATACAGCAAGCGAGAAGAATGACGGATTTCAGTTTAATTTATAATCGTATAACAGCCTATATCTTAATTTTTTAAGACTTATTGTATTTTTTACAATAATTTATTTTGTCGAATAAAATATTATTTATACATTAGCCTTGTAAACAATAAATTATAAACTATGAAAAATAAATTACATTACTTATTAAAAAGCAGTTCGTTGTTAGTAGGCCTTTTATTGGGTTCGAGTGCTATTGCACAAACAAACGTAACTTTTCAAGTTGACATGAGTCAACAAAATGGATTCACTACTCCAGAGGTGAACGGAACTTTCAACAACTGGTGTGGTAACTGTGCTGCAATGACTGATGCAAATGGCGATGACATTTGGGAAGTGACAATTTCTTTAGCACCAGGTGCTTATGAGTACAAATACTCTGCAGATGCTTGGACATCACAAGAAGCTTTAGTTTCAGGTTCATCGTGTACAGTTACTAACAATGGTTTCACAAACAGATCATTAACTGTTGGAACTACTGCAATGACTTTACCTGTAGTATGTTGGCAAAGTTGTTTAAGTTGTTCAGTAACACCTCCTCCGGTAGATGTAACGTTCAAATTAGACATGACGCAACAAACAGGATTTACAACTCCTGAAGTAAACGGAACATTTAATAGTTTTTGTGGAAACTGTACACCAATGACAGATGCAAACGCTGATGGAATTTGGGAAGCTACAGTATCTTTAACTCCAGGAACATATGAATTCAAATATTCGTATGACAACTGGGCAGGACAAGAAACATTAATTGCTGGTTCACCATGTACAATTACAACTGGTCAGTTTACAAATAGAACATTGGTTGTAGGAAATGCTGATACAACATTAGCTACAGTTTGTTTTGCAAGTTGTTCTGCTTGTGCTACTACAAACGATGTAACTTTCAAAGTAAACATGAATGATTACACAGGTGCTGCATTTACAGCTGTTACATTAAATGGTACATTCAATAACTGGTGTGGTACTTGTAACCCAATGACTGATGCGAATGCTGATGGAATTTGGGAAGTTACTTTGCCAATTTCTGGTGCTAGCATCGAATACAAATTCACATTAGACGGATGGGCTACATCAGAGCAATTCGCAGGTGGTGAGTCTTGTACTGTAACTGCTAATGGATTCACTAACCGTTATTTAGCAATTACAGGTGATATGGTTTTACCAGTTGCATGTTACGCATCTTGTGTTGACTGTGTGAATGGGATTAACGAAAATTCAGCTGCAAGCTTTACATTGTATCCAAACCCAGCAAATGAATCAATTACTGTGAAAGCTGATAAAATTGCTGAGGCAATCACAATCACAAATGTAGTTGGTGAAACAGTAATGACAATTACTCCTTCAGAATTTGAACAAGTCATATATATTTCTACACTTAAAACGGGAGTTTACTTTTTAAATTCAACTTTAAACGGGAAAACAGAAACCATTTCATTCGTGAAAAAATAAGTTCAGATTAATCGTTTTTTATTTAGGGGGGCTTTCTGAGCCTCCCTTTTTTATACCATATCATGAAAACTCTCTTTATATTATTAATGCTTTCGGTTGCATTTTCTGCACAAAGTCAATGGTCACTTTATTGGCACGATGAATTTGAATCTGCACTACTTGATACCACAAAATGGACACGTGAAATTGGTGGTAGTGGTTGGGGTAATAATGAATTTCAATATTACACAGGCACAACCAATAACAGTCAACTCGTTAATGGGCAATTAGTAATTACTGCTAAAAAAGAACCATTTGGTCCAAATCAATACACATCTGCTCGGTTGATTACTAAGAATAAATTTGACTTCAGATATGGAAGAATTGAAGCACGCATAAAAGTACCTATGGGACAAGGTTTGTGGCCAGCTTTCTGGATGTTAGGATCGAATATTGATGCTATTTCATGGCCAAAATGTGGGGAAATTGATGTCATGGAACACATTAACAACGAAGCGAAAATCTACGGAACATATCATTTTGACAGTATCGGACACCGTTACCATGGCGAAGAAATTGGTTGTAATCCAGCTGAATATCACCAATACGCTCTTATTTGGAACGATCAAGAAATGATTTGGTTGATGGATAATGTTCCTTATTACCAAGCAACAATTACAAACGGTAATGGAAACAAAGAAGAATTTCATTTACCTTTTTTCATCTTATTGAATTTAGCAGTTGGTGGAAATTGGCCTGGACCTCCACTTGCAAGTACACCTTTCCCATCTCAAATGTTGGTAGATTATGTGCGTGTATACGTGGATCAATCAGTTATTGGTGTTAGCGAAAATGACATTGAGTTACTTGATTTCAGTCCAAATCCAGCAACAAACGCGCTTCAAATAGCGATCAAAAACAATAATTATCCTACGAAAGCAACTTGTTATTCATTAGATGGTAACACGTTTGAATTACCAATAACAGGAAATTTACTGAACACAAGCAATATAGCTGACGGACACTATTCGTTAGTAGTTGAATTTGAAAACGGAAGTATTCAACGCAATAGTTTCATCAAATTAGGGAACTAATTCCAGTTCTCCCCAAAGTGAAGGGTTTAAATGAAATCCTTCACTTGATGAACTGTTCCAACGTACTTGATTTACACGTTTTTTGTTGCTACCACTTTGATCAATTGCCACTTCAAAACCATGCGTTTGACCGCTCAACAGCGATAAATTAGCCACTGAAATCGGCAATGCACACTCAACAATTAAACCTGTAGGTGTTTGTTGAACACTTAGTTGAGCATTTGCAACTACCGTTTGTGTTTTGAAATTCCAAACTAAAGGTTGATCACCTAGTTTTAATCCGTATTGCAAGTCAGATAACAAATAAAATTTGCGCTTTTTATTTGCCAAATGATTGGCACCAAAAGCAATTTCAATTGCATCACCATCCCATGTGTTTTCATTACTTGCTTCATTCACAAATGGCGTTGAATCGGATAATTGAAACAAGAAAACAAGTTGGTCTTTGGAATACTGAACAGCAAACGTATTTCCAGGACTAATGGTGTTTTTTGGAACATTTTGCCATTCATTTGCATCTATTTTTCCGTTAATGACAACTGACGAATTTTGTTTCGTAGCAGTTGCAGATTTTCTCTCTTTACCAGAAAAAGGAATGAACTCGATGTTATCAATATCGATGTTTCCAGCGCCCTCAAATTGTATCAGGAATTGCTTTACAGAAGCTAAATCAAAATCCATTTCTTCGAAAGGAAACAACGAAAGCGGAATAACCACTTTCGTCCATTCTGAAGTAATCGTTTCCGTTACTAAAAATGGTTTGGTAAACCCTACCCATGCTTGTTTGTCGCTGTAATCTTCTAAACAAAATGCCAAAGGTAAATTAGTTAATATACCTTTTCTGGAGCGCACTGAAAATTGAATCGCTGCAGTATCGACAATGGATGAAATGTCTTTTGCATCCCAATAATCCCAACCAAATCCTAAACCTATCCAGTTACAACCGCCTTTGATTTTGTCCCATTTCAAATGAAGTCCCAAATTTCCAGACGCAGGTAAGGAATCGGTGAAATTAATCGCGATACAGGCTTTGTTTGGGGTTACCCAAACCTCATCGGAGTTACGGTCATTAAAAATTTCTAAGGACGAAAAATCTCTGATGCTTTTTTTGATTTTTTTTTCGCTGCCATCGTACAAACCAATTTTTTCAAATTGATTTTTCTTTTTTCCATAAATGGTAACAGGTTCAATTTCCCGTACTTTACCACGCGTGATTGTATCTTGAGCGTAACTTCCCGAAAAAGCTGCACAGACAAGAAAAATTGAAGCTAATTTTTTATCGAAAATCATGGCGCTAAAGGTCCGTTTTCTGTGAAAATGATGTAATCTAATTTCGCTGAAGCAAAACCTGAAGCTGGATTTGCTAAATGCAACATGTCGACTTGTTTAATTTTATCCGGGTTGTGCGTTTGATTTCCATTTGGCAATACCGGACTTCCGTTTACAAGTGATACGATATCAGCATATTTGATGGAAATCAACTTCCATCCTACCCAGTTAACAGTTATTTGATGAGCATATTCATCTTCACTTGCAGCGGTGAACGTTCCATCTGCATTTTCATCTTCTTGAAAACGGAACAAAACCAACGAATTAATTAATCCCGGTTCTCCATAGACCATTGCATTAAAATACAAGTTATTTGGATTAGACGATAAAGGATAAACAACATGGCCATCTGCACTCGCTTTGAAGTTCACCATACCAATTAACCAATCCCAATTGACAGTTCCTGCCATGTTCAAATAAGATCCTGCTTGAGGCGAAAAATTATCTGTGTGGATTTGAAAATCCATATTTGCTCCTGATTGAATAAACGAACCCCATCCGCTATTAAATCCATTCTCAAAATCAGCAATAACGTATCCTTGATTTACTTTTGGTTGAATTACCTTTACCATTGTGTTCAAGGTGTCATCTTCTCCTGTAAACGTTAATTGAACGCTACACCATTCAGATTTGAACATTGGAAATTGCGTGATTGAACCGTTCCATGTTGCTTCATTCAATGTAATATCTTTTCCTAAACCTGTAATTTCCTTTACAGCACCAGAAGACATTCCTGTAATTTGAATTTTCCAGTTGATTGTTTTGTTCACAGCAGCAGTAAAATATACTGTTTCCCCTGCACTGAAATCGACTGAATCACGGCTGGCAGCCAACGAGTCAATAATGGCAAATTTTCCGTAGTTTTCTGCTAATGAAGGTCCATCAAACTTGTCTTTTTCGTCTTTTCTACAACTTGTAACAAGCACTAAAAAAAGTGCGGTAAATGAGATAATTATTCTTTTCATGGCTTAAAATTTCATTGAGTAAATAATCATAAATTGATTCATTTTGTAAGGCGTTGTATCTTGGTAATCAAAATCAAACCAATCAACCATTGCCGTTAAAAATATTTTATCAGAGAAATCGTATTTAACACCTGTTGAGTAAATACGTTCGTTTCCGTTTAAATGAAGTTCGTTAAAATTAACAACTACATCGTTTTCATCGCGATCAGCAATTGATTCATTTCCTTTGACTTGGAAACTATTGATTCCCAACATTACGTGAAACTGATCAGCAAACTCAAAATCTATCCCAGCATTGTAAAGCAAAGACGACAATTGAATGCGTTCAAAAACAAAATCGCTCGAACGTGTTGTTTCCTGGAAAGCTGCGCCTGCAGAAAGAACAATATCTTTTTTCCATTTCAATAATTTATGTAGGTTGAAACTGGTAGCACCTTTCACTAAGGCAAATTTACGTAAGCTCAACGTTCCTTGTCCGCGTATTTCTGATAAAAAGTATGCGTCTACTTGCGCAGTTAAAATCCCTGTTGAATCGGTAAAACCTAAAGATGAATAAAACCCTTTGCGATTAAATGTTGCTTTTCCGTACGGCAACACATTGTTGTAGGCAACATTGTGTTTTGCTAAACCTGGTGCAATTGAATTATTGTACAACACATTGTTTTGAAACAAGTCGTATGTGGACAACGGTCGCACAACTTGATCGTTTGTATAGCGTTCATAAACGGTGTTTTGGCGTGAAAAATCAACGCGACGCGATTGTGCTCCAATACTTCTGAAATCTGCACCTACATTTAAATAACCTACATAAGCACGTAATTTTGTTGGTTTGTGCGCAATGGATAATTTTCCGTCGACAAAAAAGTCAGAAATACTGTTTTCAGTTGTATTGGTATAAAACGAAGACGAAATTCCAGTTTCACCAGCGAATTGTGCTTTCCACTTTTTAGTTGCACCATTTAACTGATAAGTAACCGTTGAAACATTATTTCTGTAGGCTTGATTTGCTGTTGCTGATCCGATTAAATCAAACGCGCTCGCATGATTAATTCCAACTGAAAAATACTTGCTTTGCGTTACAATCATATTTCCTCCGCCATAAAAACGCTCAAAAACATTTGCCAAATTACTCGGATTCAAACGCATGATAAAACCGTTGAATTTTATTGACTCAACAAATTTTGAAAAATTCAGTCCAAAATCAACTGCTGCACCTTGTTGTCGCCACGTATTGTTTTTGGTATGAAAAGTTTCATAATCAACGATGTCTTGTTTCACTTTCTGAACTCCCGTAACTGGAATCAAACGGTCAGCATCGTGGTTAAAACAAGTAAAAGGAGATAATTTATAATCAATGTTTCCAATTTGGTATCGGAAAGCATTTGCAACCACACCTCTCACGTACAATTGACGAACATCAAAGGTTACACCAGAACCCCAAAAACCACCAAATGCGTTATTGATACGAATCATTCCTAAAATTTCAGTACTGTTATTTGGTGTGATTTTAACGCCTAAATCTATCAGCGCATATCCACTCGAAATTTTTCCAGGAGTAATCGTGTCATTTGCTGCTGGAGCAGTTGAAAGTCCCAACTGTGACATTTCTGAACGAGCTGCGCCAACAAATTCAACCTTTTTAGTAGTTGTTTGACCAACCGACAAAAAAGAATTGAATAAGGTAACTATTCCGATTATTTGATAATACGTTCTATTTTTCATCTTTAAAAATATATTTTTAGTTCAACAGTCGTTTCCATTCCTTTGTAACGATCCAAACTGAAGTTTTTATCGCTATTCGTAAACCAACGCTGTCTGATGTACAATCCAGTGTTTTTATTGATATAATAATCAAAACCAGTAGCAAAACTAATTCCAGTTTGATCTTTTGGTCGTTGCGTTGTGGTATTCAATTTTGTTGCATTATTTGCAATAATTCGGTCAACCCCAACATAATTGGTAAACACCCATTTTTCAGAAAAATGATAATAGGCTTCCAATTGGTTGTAATACGTTTGAAGATAAGCTGTTTTGTTGTAATTCGGCAAGGTAGAGAACCCTTTTTGAACAGAACTGAATGCTCCCAAGTAGAAGAAATAAAGCTCTTTGCGGAATAAACTCGTTTTTAATTTCGCGCTAATTTCCAAACTGTTAAACCCTTTCACACTTAATGAATCTGTTATTTCAATCGTTTCAAATACACCTCGGTAGACTTTATTTAAATTTCCGTAAGGACCTACATTTGCAGGGAAGCCCCAGCGCCAAAAACGAGAAAGTGCTAAATTGTTAGCTGGATGAGAGAAAGCAATTTTGTTTGTAATCGCCGTCATTTCTTGATTCATGCTATATCCGACACTGAATTTCACTTTTCTCACAGCAAAATCTGAATTGATTTCCAATCCTTTTCTGTTGTTTGTCATTTGCCCTATTTGCAAAACAGAACTAGCAAACGGGAATAATAATGTTTGACTGCCTGCCGCTCCGGTTCCTGTAACGTTCTGATTGTATTCTAATACGGCAGTATTCCAAAACACGCCATTGTTGTTAATGACTTTTGGACTAATTTGGTAATAGTGTAATTCAATCGGAATCCGTGTGACCTTGATTGGCAGCGAAAGTTTCAAGTTAATTGCTTCTCCCCAATTATTTTTTGGTGTATTTGGACTAGCATATTTCCCCATCCCAAATTCACCTTTCAAGTGAAAACCGTCGCTTGTTAAATCAACTTCAGTCGTGTAGATTTCTGTTGTAATTGCTTGTTTGGCTAAACTATCAGCATATGTTTTTCCGTTAAAGAAATTGAAGCTAACAAACTGATTTCCAAAATCTTTTCGAAACTTTCCTCCTGTTGAGTTATTCGGTGTCGTAAAATAACCCCCATTAAATTGGGTTTTACCATACATCAATGCAAACGAAAGATCATGTGGCAAACGAACTCCATCGATAATCATTCCATGAAATGCTTGTTGTCCCCAACGTACATCTTGACTCAATGCTCCGTCACTATAAAATTTATTATATCGGTGTTGTACGTTTGGTGTGTTTGGATCCCAAGGATTACGTTCGAAAATACTAAATCGGTTATATCCTGTATTTGTTCCAAACGTCAATGGACTCAATGCATACCAATGTATTCCTCCTGTTTTTAGGGAAAACGTTCCGTTGTCTGTTGTGTGACTTCCATATAAATTCACTCCTAGATTCAACCCTTTGGCATAATCCAATTGACTTCCCGTCAAAGGCGTCCACAAAAACAAATCGGTTCCAAAAGAAGTTTTCACAGATGGTTTACCAGAAATCTGGAGCATCAATTGTGGAATTTGGCTGTCATCCCCTAAAAAAACACGTTTGGAAGGTCCGTTTGCAAACTCTGCATATTGTGATTGCATTTCGGAGTAATTCCCAATAAAACGATAATAGCCACCTATCGAAATCTTATCGAGCGCATCACTTTTCGTTTTAGGAAAAAGTCCACTACCAGCTTTTAGTGTCGTATCTTTTTTCAACATTGTCTGCGCAGAAACAATCGTTGAAAAGACACACATCAGAGCGAGTAAATGAATACGTTTGTTTTTATTCATTTTCAAAAGATTTTAAGTCAGTAGTTTGAAGCGATACTTTTGGTTGTGCTGTCTGCGGATTGTAAGTCACATAAAATGGAACATTTGCATAGGCCATTTTTACTCCATCGGTCACAGATACAAAAACGCGGTAACGACCTTCTTTTGCAGGTGCTTTTAATTGTACTTTATCAGAAGATTTTCCTTTGATTCTATTTTTGATTGGTTGTGGTTTCGATTCAACATCGCCCCCTATTTTCAAATCTTCACTTTCCGGAAACAATTCCCACGTATACGTCAATTTATCGTTATTTAAATCTCGCGCAATAACCGTTAAATTGATCATTTCGTTGCTTTGAACCACATGGTTAATGTGATTATTCAACTTGTTAAAAAGAATCGAATCGATTGTTGGCGCTCGGTTTTCTGGATATTTTTTAGTGAAATTAAAACACAAAGCATCTATCGCTTCAGTTGGCATTCCATTTTCGTAAAACAAACCGTACCATGTATTCGTGTATTCCTGTTTTTGCCCCCATAAAAAGGCAAATGAACCAATACACTGTGCGCTGTCCGCATGAATATACTTTTCATAACGTTCTTTGTAGCTTGCGGTTTTTTGCGTACTTGTTTGTTCTACTGATGAACCCCAAGCAGTTTTAGGCGATTCCCAATGTCCGTTAGGTCCCCACTCTGTTATCATATACGGACCTTTGTAATTTCCGCGATCGAGCACCGATTTCACATTTTCAATATCGCCGTAGGTATTTATTCCATAAATATCGACATCCGTTAAAACACGTTGAACAAAAGCCAATTTTTCATCTGAAGTACCTGCAGTAACAGTAGCTGTCGGGTGTAGTTTATCTTCTTCGTGAATCATTTTTGCGATATCATTCACTGCTCCCCAAACTTTCGTGTTTGAGTATGCTAATTCGTATTCATTTCCTACACACCAAATCAATAAGGCCGGGTGATTTTTATATTTTCTAACTTCCGATCGAAAGAAATCCAATTGTGCTTTTACGGCATCTTGATCGTTATAATCAAAACCGTGTCGTTCATGTTGCACCCACAAACCAAGCATTACTTTCACCCCTTTTCGTTGAGCTTCGTCTAAAACACTTTGTGCATTATCAATTCCCCAAGTACGAATAGTATTTCCGCCAATTGCTAACAAATCATCTAAGTGTGTTTCACCACCTGCTCCATTGATGTAATAGGGCTGATCGTTAACAAGTAAGGTCCATTTATTAGCAACTTCCGTAATTTTTATTGGCGTAACTTGCGCAAATAAATGAGAGCTTATTTGTGCTAATAATGCGATAAAAAGTAATCTTTTGTGCATTTTTCAGTTCTTATTTTGAGGTAAAATTCATCGTTATTTTATCCAAATATGAGTGCAAGTAACTTATTTTTTTTTGAAAAAAAAAGGTTTTTGTTAAACTTATTGTAAAAAATACAATAATTAAAATCCATATTGACCCTATCAGTAATTCTTTACACCAATTGTTTCGTCTCTTCCTTCCGATAAAAAAAGCAGCATTTTTTCTTTTTTATCGCTTACAGAAAGTTTAGGAACAATAATTCCATCAGATTCTAATGCATAACAACTAATTGTACGAAGTTGTTTTCCCGAATTGAATGCGATGTTTGTTTGTGCTAAGCAAGCGTGTTTTTTTGCTAAGGGTAAATAAACCGATTGTTGGTATTTTTCAGCTGTATATTCCCCAAGATCTGAATAATAACTGACATCATCAATAAAATACAAATCGACAGCATGTTCTGTTGCCACAACATTTAACGATGAAAAATAACCAAAATCGTTGGTCGAGCGTTGTTCTTTGGTCACTTTGGTTAACCATTCGATAGTACCATCCTTTGCAGTAAGTTGATAAACAAGGACATCATTAAAGTTAAAGTGTTTCAATGTTTGCGTCATTCCTCTTCCATCTGAAAAATGTTGATATACAACAAATACTTGTTCGGCAACGACAATGAGCGAACCATCATTCAAGGGAATTAACTCACGTAAGACATAATGATAAAGTTCATTTTTGGTATTGGCGCTAAACTCCTTGTTTTCTGATGCAATTCGTCTGTTTTTTTGTTGTTCTTCTTCCAAAGTTTCTGCTGGAAATTCACTAAACTTGACTTTTTCAATTGTATTGGTGTTTGTATTAATGCGCTGATAAACAACCCCTTTTACTCCAGCGGAAAAATCTTCGCCAACCGTTCCAGTAACTAATAAAAATGAATCGCGTTGGATACAATCGAACTGCTCAATGCGTTTATTGTCCATTTGCTGCTCAAACATGTTTGTTTTTCCATTTTTACAAAAAACAACAACAGATTTTTCGACGCCAATTTTTTCGTTTGCTGCACTAGAAACGGGTGCATTGTACACTAAATATGTAAAATAAAAACTACCATCATTTCCTACTTTTGAGGAACGGTAGATCGTTTTATTTGATGTGGTAGGAAATTCGAAATCGTACAATTGTTTATCGGAATATAACTTGTCGAACACCTTGTATTGTAGGTAATCGTAGCCGTTCTTTTTTGCAGTTAAAAAAGCTTCTACCGCTAAAAATTCTTTGTTGTCTGATTGCCCGATTCGCACTATTGGTGCGCCTTTGTATAAATTATTTTCTGCTATCGTAAGCAAAGCAACCGGTTCATTCATTGGTTCAAGAAAATCGTCGAATTGTACGGCATAAACAAATGTCTCTCCGTTTGATTTATCGGTATAAATACCTGTCAAACGCTCTTGGAATGAAACAAACGTCACTAAATTGAATAACTTTTGCCCGAAATTTGGCGTCATTTTTTTTGTCAAAATGACTTTTCCATCTTGGTATTTCGTAGCTATCGTAGCAGGAAATAATTGACTTTTACTCGTTTTTACACTAACAAACTGCTTTTTATTCAACGAAATCAATTGCGTGATTTGACCTGAAATTTTTATAGGTTCCGACCAATTTATCGCATTGATTTGACTAACAGCAATAAGCTGCAAAACAGAAAAGCAGCAAAAGAGCAACCAACGTAACATCACTATTTTTTGTTTAAAATAGTGATTAATTTGTTATACCAATTGAATACCCGTATAATTTGACGGACTAATTGCTTTTAAGCGCGTTTTCATTGCTTCATCAACCGCTAATGTGTCAATGAAATCATGAACAGTTGCTTGTGTTACTTTTTCATTTTTACGGGTCAAGCCTTTTAATGCTTCGTATGGTTTTGGATAACCAATACTTCGTAAAATTGTTTGAATTGCCTCAGCGACAACTGCCCAGTTGTTTTCTAAATCGGCAGCAATAGCATCTTGATTTAACAACAACTTTCCTAATCCAGCTGTTGTAGCTTTTATCGCTATCAGTGAGTGTGCCAAAGGCATTCCGACAGCTCTCAAAACAGTTGAATCTGTTAAATCACGTTGCAACCGTGAAACTGGTAGTTTTGCTGATAAATGTTCGTACAACGCATTTGCAATGCCTACATTTCCTTCTGAATTTTCAAAATCAATCGGATTTACTTTGTGTGGCATCGCGGAAGAACCCACTTCACCTTCTTTCAATTTTTGTTTGAAATAATCCATTGATATGTACGTCCACATATCGCGATCTAAATCTAAAATAATCGTGTTGATACGTTTCAAACAATCAAAAAGATTAGCTAGTTGATCGTAATTTTCTATTTGTGTCGTCAATTGACTACGCGACAATCCCAACTGATTATTGACAAAATTATTGGAGAATTTGACCCAATCAATTTCAGGAAATGCAACATGATGTGCGTTAAGGTTACCTGTTGCACCACCAAATTTTGCTGCATAAGGAATAGTATGCAACACATCAATTTGACTCGTTAAACGCTGAACAAAAACAGCGATTTCTTTTCCAAGAATTGTAGGAGAAGCTGGTTGACCATGTGTTCGTGCTAATAAAGCAATAGAAGACCAGTCTGCAACGTACTGATTTAAAACAGCAATCATTTCCATTAAAACAGGCAAGTAAACTTCGTTAATTGCTTCTTTTATACTCAGTGGAATTGCCGTATTGTTGATGTCTTGAGAGGTCAAACCAAAATGGATGAATTCCAAATGATTACCCAATCCCAATGCTTCCATTTTTTCTTTCAAAAAATACTCAACCGCTTTAACATCGTGATTCGTTGTGCGTTCGATTGATTTTATTGCTAGGGCATCCGTTTCCGAAAAGTTTGTCACCAACGCACGCAAAGCAGGGAAAACACTTTTATCAATCGATTGTAACGAAGCGATTCCACTATCAACCAATGCAATGAAGTACTCAACTTCTACATGAACTCGGTATTTTATCAATCCAAATTCAGAAAAATAAGGCGCAAGATCTTCAACTCTTGATCGGTATCTTCCGTCAACCGGACTAATTGCTGTAAGTGCTGTTAATGGCATCATATCTTTTTTACTAAAATCAATTCAAAATGAAAGGTGCAAAGATACAGAACTTATTTGTTTTTGTTAAAATCAACGTTCAAATTACTGATTCTTTAAGAACCCCTCCAATTCAGCAACTATTTTCTCGCCAGCTCCACGTGCATTCTTGACTTTTTTTGGTCCTGTTAATGCCTTTTTCAATTCTGCTTCTGAAGTAATTTTTTCTCGTTTTAAAACGGTAACTGCCTTCGTTGAAAATTGTGTGTAAAATTGTTCGATTGGATTGATGGATTGTGGCACAAACGCTTTCAAGTTTTGCAAGGTTAATTTACCTATCTTTTTACCAGAAGCAAAAGTCATGTCAGCTAAAAAATGGGTGCGTGCAAACACGATTAATTGTTCCGGTGATTGCAAGTTGTTTTCTTTCAATATTTTCTTACTCAATCTTGGTAGATTTTCTGGAAATGATTGAATTAAATCAGGCATTGGACTCATTCAGTTTTGTGCTGCTTTTTATTTTAATCGGCAAAATAAATCAATTTATCGAAAATAAATAGCGATTCGTCTATTAAAATGCCAATGAGCAAAAAAACAGTAACTTTGATTAATGCAGTTTATACAAAATTTCAGATTAGCACTTTTTTCTTTTTACAAGGCAATTCGATTGATCATTGCGCATCAACTTGGTTGGTACATTCTGATTCCTGCTATCTTGATGTTGTTTGTTTATCAACTTGGTGCAACGATACAACAACACCAACCTGAAACAGCACTAAAAACAATGAATGATATCAGTTGGTATTTTATTCAATTGCTTTTTGAAATTACAATCGGATTTTTTTTCATGCGTTCAGCGAAATACTTAGTCGTTATTCTGTTATCGCCAATGATTGCACAGCTATCTCAAAAAACAGCCTTTATTTTAACCGGTGAAGTTACCGTATTTACCATGCGGCAATTGATTCATGATGTGGAACGGGGCATTCGAATTGTTTTGAGAAACTTAATGTGGGAATACCTCATTTTTGCGCTCATTTATATTTTTGCCCGCATTGGATGGTCGCATGTGCAAGAAAGTCCATTGATCTACCTGATTTTTATCGTTGGATTTTTTTACTACGGAATCTCATTTCTCGATTATACCAACGAACGTTTAAAGCGCAACATGGAGGAAAGCATTCTGTTTGCGCGAAAAAATAGAGGATTGGCAATTGGAATTGGGATGATTTATTCGCTTATGATTTGGGTTCCTGTCGACTTAAAAGCTTTATTCAATTGGTCGACATTTCAGACCAATCCCTTTGAATTTATTCGCTTGTTTGTAACGAATCTCTTTTTATGGTTCATAGCTGCATGCGCGCCAGTTGTCACTGTTGTGACGGCAACTATTGCAATGTACGAAAGCGAGGAGTTATCAAAAAAAAACAATAATCCTGTTGACGAACAATTGAATGGGGATAAAAAAAACTCAGGAAATATGGCCAACTAAAAGAATGATTTATTTTTACAATTCACATTTATACATATGAAACACGTTATCTCACTTTTGTTTTTTTGGTTGTTTGCAACAAGTGCGCTTTATAGTCAAGTAAGCGACTCAACAACTACGCTACTTAATCGTTCAGCTGCCTTGAAAATGATTGATCAAGGAAAAGTATTGGTGAACGAAGGAAAAGTGAGAGATGCACTCATTGTTTTTCGAGAAGCTTCTGTAAAAGATCCCTTTCAATGGAAAGCAAGTTATTGGATTGCTTACAGTCATAACCAACTTTTCAACTTTGGTTACGCGAATCAGTATGCCAAAGAAACAATTAAAAAAGCAGGAACAGCTGTTGATAATGAGATTTACGACATACTTGCAACAAGTTTTCATCAATTAAACCAACTTGATTCAGCGCTTTATTATTACACAATTTGTAAGGAAAAACTGAATAAAGTGCGTTACAGTCAATTGCGTATTGACCAAAAAATAGCAAATTGTGAATTTGCTAAAAATGCTAAAACAACTGAAAACAAACGTGTTTCTTTTGGTTCAAACATTAACTCTGGTGCTGATGAATACGCGCCAATTATCACTGATAACGATAAGGTAATGTACTTTACAGCCCGTAGAGCAAATTCAACTGGGGGAATGATTAACGCTGGCGATCAAGATTATTTAGAAGATGTTTACAAAGCCGTTTGGAATAACGAAACAAAACAATGGGACAGCATTACAAACATTCTTCCGCGCCTGAATACTACTGGACATGATGCCTTAAACTGGATTTCACCAGATGGATTAACAGCGGTAGTAACTTGGAACAATGCCATGACGGAAGACAAAAAACAAACGAAAAGTAGCGATATCTGTGAGGTAGAATACACTAAAAAATCAAGTTGGACAGCTCCAAGAATCATTGCAAATAAATCGATTAACACATCATTTTTTGAAGGCTCTGCAACATTAACAGCCGATGGAAACACCATGTACTTTGTTTCTGATCGAAAAGGAGAAAAAAAATCAACTGATATTTATGTTGTTGAAAAACGCGGAAAAACGTGGGGCGAAGCTGTAGCTTTACCTGATAGTATCAACAGCGTTGGTCGTGAAACAACTCCTTTCATTTCAGGTGACGGACGATATTTGTTTTTTAGTTCTGATGGCCATACAGGCATGGGTGGATTAGACATCTTTGTTTGTGAACGAACAGAAAAGGGATGGTCAAAACCTGTAAACCTTGGGCCAAGTGTAAATACAGTAAATGACGAAACGCATTTTTCCATTAATTTTTCTTCGAAAAAAGCCTATTGCGCTGGAGTGGAATTGATTGGATTAAAAAGCAATTACAACTGCTTCTCATTTGATTTAACTACGCTTCAACTACCTTTTAAATGGTAAGTTGCTTCAAGTGTTCCCAAAATTGCGGGTAACTTTTTGAAACAGATTCAGCTTCATCAATTTCTACTGGTTCAGCAGCGCGCGTAGCGGCAATTGCTAAGGACATTGCTATGCGGTGATCGTTGTGTGCACGAACTTTGCCTCCGGTTAATTGTGTTGTTCCTACAACAACCATCGAATTGTCTTCCAAATAAATGTGCGCACCCAATTTAGAAAATTCATTGACCAATACGGTTGCCCTGTCGCTTTCTTTGTTGCGTAAACGGTTCGTTCCTTTGATAATTGACGTACCCTTACAAAATAGCCCTAAAACAACCAAAGCAGGAAATAAATCAGGACAATCTGTTGCGTCAAATTCAAAAGCCGTTCGTTTCGTTCCATCAATTGCGATATCATTTCCATCCCAATTGTAAGCAATGTTTGCACGAGTAAACACATCTAACAAAGCACGGTCAGCTTGCAAACTATTGGAATCTAACCCTGCAATAGTTATTGGATGACCAATTGCGGCAGCAACCAACCAATAACTTGCAGCGCTCCAATCTGATTCAACAGCATAGTTTGTTGCTTGGAAAACTTGTCCACCTGGAATACGAAATGTATGCTTATCCATTTGTTGGATGTTGATTCCAAATGCAGCAAGTGTTTTTACAGTCATTTGAACATATGGTTGAGAAGTGAAATTGGTAACTGTTAGCAAACTCGCTTCTTCACAAAGTGATAGCGCATATAATAAACCAGAAATAGTTTGTGAACTTTCTGCACCATTGACAGTGATTGTTCCTCCTTTGATTGGGCCCCTTACTTTCACAGGTAACAACCCATTATTCGTTTGAATGGTTGCGCCTAATACAGGTAAAACAGATTCGTAAAAAGCCATTGAGCGTTGCAACAAACTTCCTGTTCCATCGATTGTGATTGGTTGATTAAAAACAGCTGCTAATGCAATGAGTAAACGAGCACCTAGGCCTGATTCACCAATCATTAGTGTTTTTTCTGATGTTATCTGCTGCACACCTTCGACAACCAATTTCTGATTATTGCCTTCTGTGGTTGCACCTAATTGACCAATTGCACGCAACATCATTTGTACATCGTCGCTTTCGCCAATGGCTGAAATAGTCGATTTCCCTTTCGCTAATGCTGCAGCCAGTAACGCACGTTGCGCATCACTTTTTGAAGCTGGAACGGTAATCTTACCTTTCAAATCACATGGAGAAACAACTTGTTGCATGCTACTTTTTTTCGGGTAAACTTGGATTCATTACCCGTAATTGATGGCGAATGGATTCTTGGTGCATTGCATCCATTAATTGACGAATAAAACGTTCGGACAATTGATAATCTTGGGCTTTATCTAAGCGAGAAGAGATGATTTTCTTCCAGTGTGCTTCTTGTAAAATAGTGATATTATTCTCTTTTTTGAATTGTCCAACATCTTCACTTAACAACATGCGTGCAGTCAATAATTCAAACAAACGGTCATCGAGATCAATGATTTTATCACGCAATTCTCCTAGATAATCTGTTGCATCAAGCGACAAGGAATTCGACCGTAACACTAACTGACCCAATAAAATTGCTAAATCGGAAGGCGTTACTTGCTGAGCTGCATCTGACCAGGCTAAATCGGGTTGAATGTGCGATTCTATGATCAATCCATCAAAATTCAAATCCATTGCTTTTTGACAAATCTCCAATAAAATATGGCGATTTCCAGTTATGTGACTTGGATCGCTAAAAATAGGAATCTGTGGCAAGCGTTCACGCAAAGCAATTGGAATTTCCCAATTTGGCACATTGCGGTAACGTTTGTGATTATAAACGGAAAATCCTCTGTGAATTGCTGCAACATCTGTAATTCCCGATTTGTGAAATCGCTCAAAAGCACCGATCCACAATTCCAAGTCAGGATTAATTGGATTTTTTATCATGAGCGGAATAGCTACACCGCGCAGTGCATCCGCAATTTCTTGCACAGCAAACGGATTAACAGTCGTTCGCGCACCTATCCATAGAACAGAAACGCCAGCTTTTAAAGCTAATTCAACATGCTTGGCATTGGCAACTTCTGTTGTTGTCGGTTTATTTATTAGTTTTCCAGCTGTTACAAGCCAGTCAAGTCCAATTTCTCCAACGCCTTCAAATGAATCTGGTCGTGTTCGCGGTTTCCAAATACCGGCTCGTAGCAAATCAATTTCATTTGTTTGGTTCAACAATTGAGCAGTTTGCATCATTTGTTCTTCCGTTTCAGCACTACATGGACCTGAAATAATGAATGGTTTAATCTCTTTTTTATGGAAAAGTTGGTCTTTCATAGGAACTGAATTTACGTACTTTTAATACAACAGCGCTACGCCGGATTTGTTTTCGATTTAACTGGCGCTTGATAAAAAGCTTTTAAATAAAACGGTTCAAAATAGGCGACATCTTCGAAATGTTTGGACAAATAACGCGCATACGCAAGTGCTACCTGCCCTTTTGCAGAAGGAAAAACTGACGCATCAATGGTAATTTCTGTTCTGTTCTCCCAAATAGTTTTCAATTTTGAAGCGCCATCTCCAAAACAACAAATAGGTCCAAATTCAGCATATGAATTTTCTTCAATCACATCTGGGGAGATTGCTTTTAACAACTGAAAATCAGGCGAATAAATAGCAGAATAAACTTCCATGCGACGTGCATCAATCATTGGACAAAGTACTTTTTCTGGATATTGAAAGGAACCGACAACAGCAAGACTTATCAATGAATCAATAGCGATTAATGGAATTTTCAAGGCATAACATAATCCTTTAGCTGTAGAAACGCCAATGCGCAATCCCGTATAAGATCCCGGACCCGATGAAACAGAAATTGCAGCAAGTTCTTGAAAAGTAAGCCCTGCATGTTGCATGCATTTTTCAATCAAACAAGTTAATTGTTCGCCATGGCTGTATCCATCTTCATTAATTTCTTCGGCATGAACCAATTGGCCATCGTTAGAAAGCGCAACGGAGCATACTTTCGTAGCTGTTTCTATGTGTAAGAGATATGCCATCGCTCGTTTTATAGTATCACTTCTAATTTAAAACCTATTCCATGAATGTTTGCAATGGAGATTCGGCTATCGTGGGTGAAGTATTTACGCAATTTTGTGATGAAAACATCCATACTTCTTCCTGCAAAATAATCGTCTTGCCCCCAAACAGCATGTAGAATAGTTTCTCTTGGAACAACCGAGTTTTGAAAAGCGCACAACATTTTCAAGACCATTGCTTCTTTTTTGGTGAGTGTTTTCTTGAAATCACGATGCGTTAACTCATAATTCTCAGTATCGAATGTATAATCACCTAATTGAATGAGTGTTGCAGCAGTTGGCTCAACAATATTTACCCGTTTTAGCAACGCCTTCACACGAACCGATAATTCATCAAATGAAAAAGGTTTCGTTAAATAGTCGTCACCTCCTGCATGAAAACCAGCTACTTTATCTTCAGTCATTGATTTTGCTGTGAGAAATAAAATCGGAACTGTAGGATTAATTTTTCGGATTTCTTTCGCCAGGGTAAAGCCATCTTTTTTAGGCAACATGACATCGAATAAGCACAAATGGAATGATTCTTCGGTAAAACGAATATGTCCATCTTGTCCGTTGGTACACAAGACAACCTGATAACCTTCGGACTTCAATTGATCGGCAATAACAAAACCTAAATTTGTATCATCTTCAACCAATAATATACGCGCTTTGACACTCATTTTTGTTCGTATTTAGTTGGTGAAATTACAAAGAAAAAAAGATAAATGGATGCAAGAAAGTTGAAAGAACAACTGTATTAAGAGATAATTAACAAGTTTGCTTGAAACACAAACTTCAAATACAATTAAAGTAGGCAAAAATGGTGGTTTTTATTGCTAAATAATAGTGGAAATGAATTGAATTCAGTAAATTTGAAGTGAATTAATTTTTCCTCGAAATGGATAAAATCGTAATTATAGATGATGAAGATGATATCAGAGAAATTCTCTCGTACAATCTGATCAAAGAAGGTTTTCAAGTTCACGTAGCATCAAATGGCATTGAGGGAATCAGTATTTGTAAAAGTATTAAACCTGATTTGGTTATCTTGGATGTCATGATGCCCGGAATGGATGGTGTTGAAGTCTGTGAAGCTTTGCGAAAAATACCTGGCTTGGAAAATATTTTAATTTGCTTTTTAACCGCTCGTAATGAAGATTACAGTCAAATAGCAGGACTCGATGCCGGAGCGGATGATTACATCTCGAAACCAATCAAGCCACGTGTTTTAATTAGTAGAATTAATGCGCTTCTTCGAAGAAAAGAACTTACTTCAATGAAGAATATCGATACAAAAGAACTTGTTATCAATCGTGAAAAGTACACAGTTTTCAAGGAAGGAAAAGCAATTCATTTACCTAAAAAAGAGTTTGAATTGTTAGCACTGCTTGCTTCTCGCCCTGAAATCGTTTTTGAACGCGATGTAATTCTAGAAAAAGTTTGGGGAACAGATATAGTAGTTGGTGATCGAACGATTGATGTGCATATCAGAAAATTAAGAGAAAAAATCGGTGATGATCATATCCAAACAGTAAAAGGGATAGGATATAAATTCAAGGAATAAAAAAAACCGAGTTATATTAACTCGGTTTTTTTATAAAGATATTTGTTGTTTTAGAAATTAAATTGTGCTTGCAAACGAAGTAATCTTCCCGCTTGAAAATTATCTTGTTTTGCGAAATCTTCAAAACGTCTTTCAGAAATAGTATACATTGCAACCAATTCAAAATTCTTGATTGGTTGCCATTCAATCCCAATTTCAAGTTCATTAACTCCATAACTACGTGCATCCAACTCGTGTTTTTTACCACCTTCATAGTGTTGAGCTCTAACAAATGGAATAATTAATTGTTGGTTCAACTTCAATTGATAGTTCATCAAAATATATCCTCCAGACAAGTTTTTCACTTCGATAGAATCAGTTACCTTGTTAAATTCAGGACCTTTTCCAACATTGAATTCAGCTTGAATTCCAAATGGTTTTGGATACAAAATAAATGATGCACCAACACGTTGATCTAAATACTCAGCATTTAACGATTTTTTCACATTAGCGCTTAAGTTTGTTACTACAACTTTGCCAGTATAACCTTGAACACTCGCTTCAATGATTTGATTTTTAATTTTGAATGGGTATGTCAATCTAGAAACAACATGTAAATTATTGTTTTTTTCAGGTTGGTTTGCTGTTTGACCATTATATGCTCCAAAAGCAAAAACACCATAATCACCAGATCCTTTTAAACCAGAACTAACCAATTCACTAAACAATTTACGTGTTTTTGTTGGTGCCCAGAAAAAGAAAACCCCTAAATCACGTTCATTTGAAACCGCACTGTTTAACGCGTCATTTCTATCTAAAGCTAATCTGTTTTGACTAGACTGCATGTTTTCAAATCCAAAAGGAACTTTACTTTGTCCAAAACGCAATCTAAATTGATTTGCTTTATCCAAACCAAGATCGAAATATGCATCTCTTAATTGTACAATATGTCCTGTTGTCCCAGCAGATGATGCGAAATCAGGTTGAATGTACATATACACTCTTGGGTGTATTTGACCAAAAAATATCATACGAGCTCTTCGAATGAAAAAACCATTGTTATCACCCCAAGATTTGTCACATTGTTCACATTTTAAATCTGGATTCGTCTCGAACAAACGGTTATAGCGAACTTGTGCATAACCTCTCATTGAAATATTATCATACCATTTTGTTGAAGGTTTCACATCTGATTTAACTGGAGCAAGTGAATCTTTCAATGTAGTATTCAATGCTATTGAATCTGTTAAAGAATTGCTTGTATCAGTGGCAGAAACTGTACCTGCCGAAAGAAACAAAGAGACAAGAATTAAAATTTTTTTATTCATCACAATTTAATTTTACGAGGCAAAACTAATTCCTTCACATTATCTTAACACTATAGAAATAGCATTATAACTTTTTATTAATACTGTTAATATTTACTTAACATTAGGTCCATTTTTTTAATGAAAATTGAAAAAAACACCGTTTTTCAACTGATTCAAATTTACACTTTCCCATCATTCGTTAACATTACCTTAACATTGTTAATTTATAAATCATTGATAATCATACTATTTAATATCCGAGCAACTAACAGCAAGGTGCATTCATTTAACTTTACCTTTTCGTTAACATTTCAAATTGACCGTTTTTATTCTCTTGAAGGGTATACATTTGCACCAATAATTTAAATTCAAAAAATATGGCTTCAGGATTATTAAAATTCTTTTTACCAAAAGACAAAGTGTTTTATTCACTATTTGAACAAGCTTCACAAAACTTGGAAGCAATTGCAGGAAAATTAGTTACGTGTGTAAACGAATCGGATTACAACAAACGTGCGTCTATCATTAAGGAAATGCAAGACTTAGAGCATCAAAATGATGAATTGACACACAATATTTTCATGGAACTTGGTAGAAATTTCATTACTCCTTTTGACAGAGAAGACATTCACTCATTAGCTACTTCACTCGATGATGTTGCTGATTATATCTATGCTACAGCAAAAAAAATCAACTTCTACAAAGTTGATCCAAATGATTCAGGTATTTTGAAAATGGCTGATGCCATTCAAGAAGCAGTTTTAGCTGTAAATGCTGCTGTGAAAGAATTAAGAAATTTGAAAAACACACAAAAAATTATTGAATGTGTGATCAAAATCAATGCTATTGAAAATCAAGCGGATGATTTATTTGATTTAAGTATTGAAAAATTATTTGACTCTGATATTGATGCGAAAAATTTGATTAAAAAACGTGAGATTTACCAAATCATGGAGGTTGCAACTGACAAATGTGAAGACGTTGGAAATGTAATCGAGTCGATCGTAGTCAAATACGCTTAATTCATCTTTAAGTAATAAACTATGTTTACTTTATTAATCGTTATTATCGTTATCGCCTTGTTATTTGACTTGGTGAACGGTTTCCATGATGCAGCAAATTCAATTGCTACCGTAGTATCTACAAAGGTTTTGACTCCATTTCAAGCTGTTGTTTGGGCTGCAGTATTTAATGTTGCTGCCTTTTGGGTATTTGATATGAGTGTTGGAAACACCGTTGCAAAAACAGTAGATAACTCTGCCATTGATTTGTACGTAATTCTAGCAGGACTTTTAGCTGCAACAGCTTGGAATTTATTGACTTGGTGGTTGGGAATCCCTTCTTCTTCTTCACATACATTAATTGGTGGTTTTGCTGGGGCTGCTGTTGCTCATGCTGGCTTTGATGTCATTGCATCAGGTGAAATTTTAAAAGTTGTATTGTTCATTATCCTTGCGCCAATTATTGGTGGTGTAATTGCATTTATGATTGCTTTGGTTACTGTGAGTAGAAGCTTTTACAAGAAAATGTTCATGATATTATTGTTGTCTGGTATTACAATTTATGTAATGCTATACATGGTAGAGTACATGGATGTGAAACCGCCAATGCTTTGGATTACAGCAGGTATGATTGTTACATTTATCATTGTGTATATTTGGTACCAAATCAAACATGGTAAATCTCAAACTGCCATGAAAGAATCGAACATGTACAAGCGTTTGCAATTACTTTCATCAGCTGCTTTCTCTTTAGGACATGGTGGTGCAGATTCTCAAAAAGTAATGGGAATTATATGTGCAGCTTTGTTAGTTTTTGGAAATATGCAACGTGAAGGAAAAGTTAAAGAAGATATCCCTTCTGCTTTCCAAATCACTGAAGTTTTTCAAGTAGAATTCAAAAACGATGAAGGGAAAAAAGAAAAGTTCAAACCTGAATACGCACAAACTATTGATTCATTAGGAATTGAAAAAGAAGAAAGTATTTTAATTTACACAAAAGGTAAAGATATTTATGATGCACAACGCAATGAATTAATTTTTGCGGATGATTCATTGAATCAATCGTATGCTGAAGCTGGACTTTTTGCTGATGTTGTTGACGAAAAAGGCTTCTTAAAAGAAGGTCATAAAATCAAAACAAAAGTAAACTCTCATACTATGCCTTCTTGGATTGCAATTCTTTGTTACTTGATGATTGGTTTAGGAACATTGATGGGTGGTTGGAAAATTGTAAAAACAATGGGGACAAAAATCACCAAAGTAACTCCACTAGAAGGTGTATGTGCTGAAACAGCTGGTGCATTGACATTGTTTACTGTTTCAAACTTTGGAATTCCAGTTTCTACAACACATACCATTACCGGTTCAATCATCGGTGTTGGTGCAACAAAACGCTTGAGTGCTGTAAGATGGGGTGTTACAATCAACTTGCTTTGGGCATGGATTTTAACCATTCCAGTTTCAGGATTACTCGCTGCAGGAATCTATTATTTGACATTATTATTCCATTAATAATTCGCTATTTTTTGAAGATAAGCCCGTTTTAGACGGGCTTTTTTTATGAAAAAAATCCGTATTTTCGTCAAAATTCATCACATGACATTAAAAGAAACTATCGAAGCTGTTGAATCGTTTCACAATGCGTTTAAAATAGAAAATAATTACACACCTGTTGCGGTATTGAGTGATTCAGATGTAACCCTTCGTTATAATTTAATGAAAGAAGAAAACGAGGAATATTTAGAAGCAGCTAAAAATGGTGACATTGTAGAGATTGCAGATGCATTGGGAGATCAATTGTATATCCTTTGTGGTACTATTTTGAAACATGGTTTACAAGATAAAATCGTTGAAGTGTTTCAAGAAATACAGCGTTCAAACATGAGTAAATTGGATGAAAATGGCGCGCCTATTTATAGGGAAGATGGAAAAGTCATGAAATCTGAATTGTACTTTAAACCAAACATTCAAGCAATACTTGATAAATAATGAAGCGCTTTAACGTTCGGGTTTATGGCATTCATATCAATGAGCGAAACGAAATTTTGGTTTCAGATGAAACTTATCAAAACAAGTCATTCACCAAGTTTCCTGGTGGAGGCTTAGAATGGGGAGAAAGTACTATTGATTGCTTGAAACGTGAATTCGAAGAAGAATTTCAATTGAAAATTCAGGTGAAAGACTTGTTTTACACCACTGATTTTTTTCAAATTTCTGCCTTTCATGAAAACGATCAAGTGATTTCAATTTACTATTTTTTCACTATCGAACTGAGAGAATTGGACGCTGTAATTGCATCAACTAATACAACTGAACAATTGCGCTGGATAAACTTGAATGAATTATCTTCCAACGACTTAACATTCCCTATCGACAAACATGTTATTGAACTGTTGAAAAAAACGCATGATAATTTTTCATTTTAATCCATTACATTTACCTACAAATTAATTTCATGAACAAACAATTATCTCTCTTTATTTTCAGCTTATTCTCATTTGTACTATCCTTTGCGCAGCCTGCAGGTTCATTAGACCCTTCGTTTGGTATTGGTGGAAAAGTTGTGACCTCAATTGGAACAGGAATCGATAAAGCATACGGCGTAGCTATTCAATCTGACGGAAAAATTGTTGTCGCAGGCTACAGTACCAATTCGTTGACCGATAAAGATTTTACTGTTTGTCGTTATTTAAGTAATGGAAATTTGGATTCGCTTTTTGGTACAAACGGAATGGTAACTACCGACTTACAATTGGGAAGCGCAGATATTGCTTTTGGACTTGCCATTCAATCCGATAATAAAATTGTTTTAGCCGGTTCAAGTGATGATGGCTCAAATAAAAACGGCGCACTGATTCGTTATTTATCAACTGGTGTGGTTGATTCAACATTTGGCACTAATGGAATCGTTATCACTGATTTTGAAAACAACCAACAAGATGAGATCAAAGCAATTAAAATAAATCAATTAACAGGTCATATAATCGTTGGTGGTTCTTCAATTATCAGTTCGAGTATCGGAAAGCCTGTTATTGCAAGGTATTTGCAAAATGGCCAGTTAGATGTGTCCTTTAATTCAACTGGAATAAAAACACTTTGGATTGCCGTTAATGACCAAAATAGAATTTTCTCGGTGGAAGATCTTGTTGTTTTACCAAATGGAAAAATTACTACTACAGGTTGGCGAAAAAATGTTTCGACTTCCATTTCTTCGGAATATTGGGCATGTCGTGTGTTGAGTAATGGAAATATGGACAATAGTTTTTCAGCTGATGGTGTAATCAGTTACAGCGATGGTACAGGTTCATCCTACGGTTACGGATTACTTTTAAATGCTAATCAAGATTTAATTATCGCAGGAACACGTTCATACAATGGTATTTACACATATAAATATTTGAAAATCAATCAAGACGGAACAATTCCAGGCACTTCAGTTTCCTATGCAATTGCTGGAGGAATTGAAATTGCACATGCCATAGCAGAAAACACAGCTGGTCAATACATTTTGGCGGGTTCAATGGGAAGCACAACAACTTCTAATTTTGGTCTTATTCGCATCGCTGCTTCTTCGGCTTTAGATGTTAACTTTGGTACAAATGGTGTCGTACAAACTGCTTTTGGAACAAATACCGTCAATCAATGTTTTGATGTAGCAATTCAAACGGACAATAAAATTGTAGCGGTTGGATTTACAGGGAATGATTTTGCTATTGCACGGTATTTAGGGGATGATATACCTGATTTATCGAATTTTAATTTAATATCTCCCACCAATTTAGCTACCAATCAAAACTTTACTAATACCACTCTTGATTGGTCGGATGCTTTTGGAGCTAGCTATTACGAAGTGTTGATTGATACAACAGCTAACTTTTTAACTGCTCAGACGTATTCTCCAATTTCGTCTACGATTAACTTAAACAATTTAAAACACAACAAAACTTATTATTGGAAAGTACGTGCAAATGATGGAACAAATTGGGGTAATTATTCTGCTGTTTGGTCCTTCACAACAGGTACTTTGAACCCGCTTAACTTAGTTTCTCCTAGTAATAATGCTATCAATCAGCTATTTACTAGTTTGAACTTAACATGGAACGCAAATACTTTTGCTGCAAACTATCAACTTCAATACGATACATTGGCAACTTTCGCAACTGCAAGTTCATTAATCACTACTGCTGCTACGAACTATCAGTTAACCAATTTATTGCCCAACCACGATTATTATTGGCACGTGAAAGCAATAAATGGAGCTAATAGCGGAACGTGGAGTACTACTTGGCGATTTAAGACGAAAACACAATCATCAATTGGAATTGAAGAAGAAGAAAACAATCAAATTGTGTTATTTCCAAATCCAACAAGTGAATTCACAACTATAATTGTTCCAACACATTTCTTGCAAGAAAAGTATGAAATCATCAATGTAAATGGTCAAGTCATTCAACAGGGAATCATCAACAACGAACAAGTTGTTATTCAACTTCCAAAAACGAATGATTCCATTTATTTTATTCGTGTGAAAAATGAATTCACGGAAAAGCTGCTAATAAAATAGCTTATTTTAATTTTTCATTATTGATGTGACGCAGGTGGTCGCGCTGCGTTTTTTTCTCGAGATTCTTTTCAAGCGCAGCTGTTAAGTCAACACCCGTTTGATTTGCCAAACAAATTAAAACAAATAATACATCTGCCATTTCATCGGCAAGATCTTTGTTTTTGTCAGACTCTTTTTCACTTTGCTCACCGAAGCGACGTGCAATGATACGCGCTAATTCACCTACTTCCTCGGTCAGCATTGCAAGGTTGGTCAATTCGTTGAAATAACGAACGCCAATTGTCTTAATCCATTCGTCTACTTTTTGTTGAGCTACAGCTAATTCCATTTAAACTTTGTTTTTAGAATCGATTATGATTGTTACGGGACCATCATTTTCAAGACTGACCTTCATGTCGGCACCAAAGATACCCGTTTTCACTTTTCCTGTTAATTGTTTGTTTGCTTGAGCAATAAAATAGTCATACAATGGAATTGCTTTTTCAGGTCGTGCTGCAATAATAAAACTTGGTCGATTTCCCTTTTTTGTCGCTGCATGTAACGTAAATTGACTAATTATCAATAACTCTCCTGCAATATCCAATATGGACTCATTCATTTTACCTTCGTTGTCAGAAAAAATACGCAATTGAACTAGCTTTGAAACCAACCAATCAGCATCTTCCTTTTCGTCTTCCTGCTCAATGCCAACCAAAACAACCAAACCAAGTTGAATACTTGCATGCTGTTCCTTGTTTATAGTAACTGCAGCTTCGGAAACACGTTGAATAACTATTTTCATTGTAATAAAGTATCATTCAATTAAATGAGTTTGATATATCAACTTCTGCCTCTTCGATGAACATCATCTTCATCATTATTCATCAATTGCAAATACGTCCAATAACGACTCTCGTAAATCGTTCCCTCCTCCAATCCTGATTTAACAGCACAATTGGGTTCATTGATATGTTGGCAATTGTGAAACTTACATTGACCAATTAATGCGCGCATTTCGGGAAAATAATGTGAAATGACTTCTTTATCTAAATTCACCACACCAAATGCTCTTATACCTGGCGTATCAATAATAAAACCTCCCGATTGCAATGGATGCATTTCTGCAAAAGTGGTGGTGTGTTGTCCTTGGTGGTGAGCGGAAGAAATTTCCCCAATCCTTAACTGCAACGTATCATCCAAGGCATTGACCAATGTGCTTTTACCTGTACCAGAGTGACCAGCAATCATGACTTGTTTTCCAATGATTTCTTCACGTAAAAACGAACAATTATCTTGGTTAATCGCTGATATAGCAACACATTCGTACCCTATTACTCGGTACATATCCATGATTGCTTCCAAGTCAAATCGTTCTTCGTCATTCAATAAATCAACTTTATTAAATAATAAGGTAACGGGAATACGAAACGATTCAGCAGCAACCAGAAAACGATCGATAAAAACGGTGTGCGTTTCAGGATGTTTAAGTGTTACCAACAAATATGCACGATCAATATTAGCAGCTAAAATGTGCATTTGTTTGCTCAGATTAGTGCTTTTTCGAACGATATAATTGACGCGTTGTTCGTAATCTAAAATAACTCCTTTTCCTTCTTCATCGCGTTTTTCATCGAGAAATACCTCATCACCAACTGAAATTGGATTGGTGGTTCGTAAACCTTCCAAACGCAATTTACCCCGAACACGACAATCGATGATTGATCCATCTGGTAATAAAACGTGATACCACTTTCCTGTTGACTTTAATACTTTTCCTCGAATTTCGGACATGATGTAAAATTAATCATTCGAATTGATATAGTTGCGCGGCGTATTTAAAGAAATATTCAACCCTTTGTCTTTTTTAATCGTTAAAACAATGGCATTTATTATCTTCGTAAACCAATTCTGGAAAACATGTCTATTGAAGTTACAAATCTTTCAAAATATTACGGCGAACAAGCTGCTGTAAACGATATTACTTTTTCGATCAAAAAAGGTGAAATAGTTGGTTTCTTAGGACCAAATGGTGCTGGTAAATCGACAACAATGAAAATGATTACGGGCTTCATACCATCTTCGGAAGGAACAATCAAAGTTTGTGGAAAAGAAGTTTCTGTTGATGCAATTGAAACAAGAAAACACATTGGTTATTTGCCGGAAAACAATCCCTTGTATTTGGACATGTATGTAAAGGAGTATTTGGAGTTTGTTGGTAAAATTTACAAATTGAAAAACGTCCGTGAGCGCGTAAAAGAAATGATTCAGTTAGTTGGATTGGAAGTGGAGCAAAACAAAAAAATTGGAATGCTTTCTAAAGGTTATCGCCAACGTGTTGGTCTTGCTCAAGCGATTATTCACAATCCTGATGTACTAATATTGGACGAACCAACATCAGGTTTAGATCCAAATCAATTGGTAGAAATACGCGACTTAATCAGAAGAATTGGTAAAGAAAAAACGGTCATGCTTTCTACGCACATTTTACAAGAAGTAGAAGCAATTTGTGACCGTGTAATCATTATTCGTCAAGGGAAATTAGTAGCTGATAATTTAGCATCAAACTTGCAGGTTGCAAGCGAAACACAAGTAGTTTATGCTGAATTTGATGGCGCAATTTCAAAACAAGTGCTTTCAAAAATCCCAGGTGTTTCCAAATTAGAACAAGTAAACCCTTCTACTTATTTGATTGAAAGTGAATCAATTGACGACTTACGTAAAACAGTCGCTCAGTTTGCACAACAAAACAATTTGTTAGTATTGACATTGCGTACAGAAGAAAAATCATTGGAAGAAGTCTTCAAAACGCTTACAAAATAATTCAGGCTGTTCTTTTTTCGCCTAAAAGAGGCTTTGCAATGGCATGCATTACATAAACTAAAGGCGTTAACAACACAGCTATAACTAGTTTTGTAACATAACCTGTTATTCCAAAAAGTAAAAATTGTTCAAATGTAATTGCGCCTGGCAATAGAAATCCGATAAATAAAACCGTATAGGAGTCAACTAGTTGTGAAACAACCGTTGAACCCGTACTCCGCAACCAGATCATTTTACCTTTTGTCAATCGATTAAATAGCTCAAATAAACGGACATCCAATAATTGCGACAAGATAAATGCCGTTATACTTCCTACCATTATTGGTAACGATCCACTGAAAATCAAATTAAATTGCTCACTTGTTACTGGCGATCCAGCAGCTGTCGGTAATTTAACTGCAATGAAAACAATGAGGAAACAAAATGCAATCAAACCACAGGTAATCCAACTCAAACGTTTTACTGCTTTTTTTCCAAAATAATCGTTCATTACATCGGTCAATAAAAAAACGATTGGCCACGGAACAATTCCTGCAATAATTGGATAAATGCCAATATCAACAATTTTACACGAAATTAATTCGGCTACAATGGCACTGGTAATAAAAATACCCGCCATGACCATAAATGCGATTTCTCTTCTATTACTAAGCATGGTCGAAAATTAGTCAATCCTTTTCAAATCAGCAATATTGAATGAAAATAGGAATTGTAAAACGTGTGTTTGTTAGATTTATCGCTATTTTTGTTCAAAAATTGACTGAAAATGCAACAAAATGTAATTGAAGAACTCCGTTGGAGAGGAATGATTCACGATATCATGCCAGGACTAGAAGAACAACTCTTGAAAGAGATGACTGCTGGTTATGTCGGCTTCGATCCTACTTCTGATTCATTACATGTTGGGAATTTATTACCAATTATGTTGCTCAAACATTTTCAATTAGCTGGGCATAAACCTTTCACGTTGGTTGGCGGTGCAACTGGTATGGTTGGCGATCCATCTGGTAAATCAGCCGAACGAAATTTATTGGACGAAAAAACATTGCGCCATAACATTGCGTGCTTTGAAAAACAATTGAAACAATTTTTAGATTTTGATAAGGGAGAAAACAAAGCCGAATTAGTGAATAATTTGGATTGGATGAAACAATTTTCATTTTTAGATTTCATTCGTGATGTAGGAAAACACATTACTGTCAACTACATGATGGCAAAAGATTCAGTAAAAAAACGCATTGAAACAGGAATTTCATTCACCGAATTTTCATACCAATTATTACAAGGTTACGATTTCCTTCATTTATACCGAACAAACAAAGTTAAAGTCCAATTTGGTGGATCTGACCAATGGGGTAACATTACGACTGGAACGGAACTTGTTCGTAAAATTGGTGGTGGTGAAGCGTTCGCATTTACTTGTCCCCTTCTGACAAAAGCTGATGGCGGAAAGTTTGGAAAAACTGAGTCAGGAACAGTTTGGCTGGATGCAACGAAAACTACTCCTTATGCCTTTTACCAATTTTGGTTAAATGCAGCTGACGCTGATGCAATTAAACTAATTCGCTTTTACACATTAAAAACGAGAAGTGAAATTGAAGCAATTGAAAAAGAACACAACGAAGCACCACATTTACGTATCCTTCAAAAAGCTATTGCGGAAGAAGTTACTGAACGAGTTCATGGAAAAGAGGCGCTGAATGCGGCAATTGCTGCTTCCAACATATTATTTGGTAAATCTACTTCTGACGATTTGAAACAATTATCCAACGAGGATTTCTTAAGCATTTTTGAAGGAGTTCCTCAAGCAATTGTTCCTAGATCTGATTTCGAAAATGGCGTTTCAATCATGGATTTATTGGTTGCTAAATCAGGATTCTTGACATCAAATGGTGAAGCAAAACGCGAATTAAAAGCAAATGCAATAGCAGTTAATAAGGATAAAGTTGCCGAAAACACGATGATACAATTAGATCAGTTAATCAATGATCGCTTTCTATTAATCGGAAAAGGAAAGAAAACAAATTACATTATTGTAGTGGAGTAAACAATTGAGAAGGATATTCAATTTTCCATAAGAACAATCCATTTGCTGGCACTGAAAGACTTGCAGCACTTCTATCTTTTGCTGACAAAATAGTTTTCATTACCGAAGGTGCAATCTTCCCAGAACCAACATCCAATAAGGTTCCAACAGTAGCGCGCACCATGTTTCTTAAAAAACGATCGGCTGATATTTCAAAATACCATTGCTGTTCCGTTTGTTTCCATTCAGCATGATAAACAGTACAAATATTCGTTTTCACATCGGTATGTAATTTGGATAGCGAGGTGAAATCTTGTTGTCCTAACAGAAATTGAGCAGCTTCATTCATTTTATCGAAATCTATTGCCCCTTTCACAAAAACACTATTGGGTAAGAATGGATTTTTTTGCTGATGTATAAAATAACGGTACGTTCTTTTATCTGCTGAAAACCGAGCGTGAAATTCGTTTGTAACGAGTTGCATCGAAAACACAACAATGCTTTCAGCTAACATTTTGTTGAGTTTGTAAACGAAAACTGTAGTGTCAATCGCTATTGGCAAATCGACGTGAGCTACAAAATAATGCGCATGAACTCCTGAATCTGTGCGGCCACAACCAACGACTAACACGGTTTGGTTACCGAATAATCGCGCAATTTTTTGTTCAATTTCTGATTGTACAGATAAAGCATTCGGTTGAATTTGCCAACCAGAAAAGTTGGCACCATTGTAAGCCAATTCTATTGCGTATCGAAAATGCATACTGCAAAGTTAAAAATGAATTCAAACAAAGCATTATTCACACAAACGAAAAAAACGGTTAACAATTCGTTAATGAAGTGCGTAGATTATTAATGATTTAATAAACGTCTGCTAAAGCTAAAGGTACATAGCGAAAGTAAATTTGTAACAAGAAGTTAAAAGAGACGCAACATGCAAGCTACAAAAGGGCAAACTATATTATTGGTTGATGATGAAAGAGATATTCTTGAATTCTTGCAGTACAATCTTGAAAAAGAAGGATATCGTGTGTTCACAGCAAACGATGGATTAGAAGGCGTTCAAATGACACAAAAAGTTGCACCCGATTTAATATTAATGGATGTGATGATGCCTCGAATGGATGGAATCGAAGCATGTCAAACTATTCGGAAAGACTTACAATTAAACGCACCATTAATTGTGTTTTTAACTTCACGTGCTGAGGATTATTCGCAAGTAGCTGGATTTGAAGCTGGTGCAGATGATTATATTACAAAACCAATCCGACCACGTTTATTAGTCTCTAAAGTAGAGGCATTATTAAGAAGAGCTGGGAGAATTCAACCGAATTCAGATACTGAAATAATAACAGCAAACATCATCGTAAACCGCGAACGTTTTTTGATTATCAAAGATGATATCGAAATACAATTACCTAAAAAAGAATTTGAATTAATCGAGTTATTGGCTTCTCGCCCAGGCAAAGTTTTCACTCGTGAACAAATTCTAAGCACCGTTTGGGGAGATGAAACAATTGTTGGTGAACGAACAATCGATGTGCATATCAGAAAATTACGCGAAAAATTAGGTGAATCACATATCCGAACGGTAAAAGGCGTTGGTTACACGTATACAGAATAACCATACGGAACACACAATCAATGTTAAGCCAGTGTTAAATCGTTAATATTAGATTCACAATAGTCTCACAAACGAATAATACACCTCTTATTTTAAAATAATGTTATAGCCGTTACTTTGCATCAAATTAAATAACGACTATGAAATTCGGTTTATCGATTTTAACAATCATTCTTTCATTTGGGCTTTCTGCTCAAAATTCCAAAGCTACTACTGGTGGATTGGATATTTTCATTCAAGATGCTGTAACAAGCGAAGGTGTATTTGATGCTCAAGTCGAATTACAAAACACGTTAATAAAAGGTAAAACAGATTTTGAAGGAAAATTAACCTTCAATAATATCGCTGCTGGTTTATACACATTAAATATACTTTCATCGGAATACGCAGAGAAAACGATTCCAGGCGTGACTATCAAAGCAGGTGAAATTGCTAAAATCACCGTTCAATTACAAGCTGAAGACACTTCTATTAATGTAATCATCTTTAAAAAGAGAAATTTAGGTGACTTAACAGGAGCAACTATTATTCAACGTGAAAATAATGCAGTTGTAGAAGTAGTAACAAGTGAAATGATTTCACGTACGACAGCATCTAAAACATCTGACGTAATTAAATTATCTAGTGGAGCAAGTATCCAAGATAACAAGTTTGCAATTATTCGCGGATTAAATGACCGTTATAACGCAGCATACTTAAATGGTTCGCCTCTTCCTAGTTCAGAATCGGACAGAAAAGCATTTTCATTTGATATGTTTCCATCAAATATGTTGGAGAACTTAGTTATTTCTAAATCAGCAACAGCTGATCAACCTGCAGAATTTGCTGGAGGTATCATCGCAATCAATACCAAATCCATTCCTGAGAAAAATTTCTTTTCTTTTTCATTAGGAACAGGATTCAATTCAATCACAACATTTAAAGACCAAACAACATACGAAGGTGGCAAATTAGATTGGTTAGGTGTCGATAACGGTGCTCGTTCAATACCAACTGCAATTCCTGCATACGGATCTTTTCCTAATTCAATGACTGAGCAAGCAAATCTTGCGCAACAATTTTCAACTTCTTGGGGATTGAGCAATCAGAAATTTGCGCCAAATCATTCAATTCAATTTAGTTCTGGAATGAACAAGAAAATAGGCGAAGTGAAAGAATTTGGCTTTATCTCTGCATTCACGTACAATAGAACATTTAATTACAACGAAACAATTCGAAGAGGATACACAAATGGAACAGATCCAAATGCTCCTCAAGCATCTCAAATTGATTACGATTATTTGGATAAAAACAATGTGGAATCAGTTTTAGCAGGGGCTTTAGCTAATTTCTCTTTAAAATTAAACAACCGCAACTCATTCAGTTTCCAAAACATCTACAGCATCAATTCTGATGATAAATTAATTAACAGAACAGGGGAAATAAATCCCTTAGAGACAAATCCTTCATTGATACGCTCTAATGCACGTTGGTTTACTTCAAATGCTGTTTATTCTGGACAAATATCAGGAAAACACACTTCTGTTTCTGAAAAATCAAAAATCAACTGGTTAGCAGGATTCAGTAATGTGCAACGAACTATTCCAAGTTTAAATAGATCAATTTATACACGAAACAAATATGTGATTGATCCAAATGATCCAAATCCAGCAGACACGCAATATGTGGCAAACATGTCTTATTCAAGTGTTGGTCCAAGTTATGGAGGTGGAATGTTTTTCTCAAAAAACAAAGAAAATTCCATCAATTTCAAAGCAGATTATGCACATGACATTATTGCAAAAGATTCAATTAAATTACAATTGAAAGCAGGATTGTATACACAAATAAGAAACAGAAAATTTGAAGCACGTCAATTAGGCTACACAAAATATGGTGTATTTGGTGGCGATGTAACCTTTGATGAATCATTGTTATTTTTACCAGAAGACCAAATTTTCGCTCCAGAAAACATGGGATTAATTGCTCCTGGAAAAGGTGGTTTTAAATTAACAGATGGCACGAAGTTTTCTGATTCGTATGATGCACAATCTTTATTAAATGCCGGTTTTGTTCAATTGGATCAGAAATACAAAAAATTCCATTTTGTATATGGTGTTAGAGCAGAAGATTTTTCACAACAACTTCAAGCGCGTAAAGATGATAATTCTGAATTAGCAATTGAAACGAAAAAATTAGACATCCTTCCTTCATTCAATGGTATTTACGCTTTAAAAAAATCAAAAAACATTCGTTTGAGTTACTCTCAAACAATCAATCGTCCTGAATACCGTGAATTAGCTCCATTTGCATTTTTTGATTTCTCAACAAATTATGTAATTTCAGGAAATTCAGAATTGCAACGTGCAAAAATTCAAAACGTAGATTTACGATACGAATCTTATCCTGGTAAAGGACAATTATTCTCAGCATCTTTATTTTACAAATACTTTAACAATCCTATTGAACAAGTAACACGTCCTGATGTAACAGGTGAAATATCATTTAATAATGTACCATCAGCTAAAAACTTCGGATTAGAAATTGAAGCGCGAACATTAATTGGTTCTTTAATTGATTTAGATACAAGCGCATTCTTATCAAATGTATCAGTTTATGGAAATATTGCTGTAATTCGATCTACTGTTGATGTTTCAAAAGTAGTTGGATCTGCTTATGATAGCCGTCCATTACAAGG
>JAGOAZ010000030.1 GCA_017983675.1 Fluviicola sp. | reverse complement strand
TAATTGATTTAGATACAAGCGCATTCTTATCAAATGTATCAGTTTATGGAAATATTGCTGTAATTCGATCTACTGTTGATGTTTCAAAAGTAGTTGGATCTGCTTATGATAGCCGTCCATTACAAGGACAATCACCGTATGTGTTAAATGCTGGTCTTCAATACAAACATCCGAAAGACAATTGGGGTATGGCAGTGAATTTAAATCGTGTTGGTGAGCGTATTGCCATTGTTGGTAATATAAACGAACCTGATTTATGGGAAAACAGCAGAACATTCCTTGATGTTCAAGTTACTAAATCTTTTTGGAAACAAAAAGGCGAATTCAAATTAAACATTCAGAACATCCTGGCAGAAGACCAAATATTTTATCAAAACATCAACAAAGATGTTGAAATATCAGGTGTGAAAGGTCTTGTAAACACATTATTTATTGGAGACAAAAACAACCCGAATGGCTTTCAATCCTCTATTGACGATCAAATATGGCGCACTAATTTTGGACGAATTATTTCATTTTCAATTGCAGTAAAATTGTAAGCAAATTCAATATTTAATCTTAGGCTACTCCATTCGAGTAGCCTTTTTTATGTTGATAAAATTACCCGAAGTTTAAAAGAGAAAGGTGAGATAACTATAACCAATGTTACATAACCAAATCAATAACAACACTTAAAACTAACTTAACATACATTTACCTGAATGTTAACCTTAACCTAAGGGCAAAACAACTTTTGCGCCCCAACTTTGTACCAGCTTAATAAAAAGTAAAAATTATGAAAAAAATCGTTACCTCAGCTCTCTTCGCATTACTAAGCGTTGCAGCAATTAGTCAATCATCGTTCTTTGTTCCGACAACGTACCGTGGAGCTTTCGCACCTGCTCCTGCACCTATGTGGACAACTAACTGGACAAACTGGAATCCACAAGCAACTGTTTATGGAACTCCTAACGTTACAATTACAACATCTATTACAACAAACACAACATGGACATCAAACAACATTTATTTGTTACAAGGTCAAATTTTTGTGAAAAACGGTGCAGTCTTAACTATCCAACCTGGAACTGTTATCATGGGTGATAAAAATGTTGCTGGTTCTGGTTTATTCATCGTTCAAGGTGCACAAATTATGGCACAAGGAACTGAAGCAGCTCCTATCGTATTTACTTCTAACCAAGCTCCTGGTTCTAGAGCTCCTGGTGATTGGGGTGGAATTATCATTTTAGGTTCTGCTGCAAACAACCAAGCTAATGGAATTGCATATATTGAAGGTTTAGCACCAACTGCAGATACACAATTTGGTGGTGGTTTAAACCCAGACAACAATGATAACTCAGGTGTTTTAACATATGTTCGTAATGAATTTGGAGGTTATGCATACCAACAGGACAAAGAAATCAATGGATTTACATTTGGTTCAGTTGGAAAAGCAACAACAATTCACCATTTACAATGTTCTTTCAACAATGATGATGCTTTCGAATGGTTTGGTGGTAATGTAAATGCTACACATTTAGTGTCTTTCAGAAACTTAGATGACGACATGGATACTGACTTTGGTTTTCAAGGGTTGATTCAATTTGCATTAATCGTTCGTGATCCTAACTTAGCTGATAATCCATCAATCTCAACTTCTGAAGGTTTTGAGTCAGATAACGATCAAACAGGATCTGCAGCTACACCTCAAACTTCACCAATCTTCTCTAATGTAACTGCAATCGGTCCATACAGAGGAAACTTAGCAAATGCTATTGCTGCAGGACACAGAAGAGGTGCTCGTTTGAGAAGAAATACAGCATTAAAATTATACAACTCTATCTTCATGGACTTCCAACGTGGTATACACATTGATGGATCAGCTGCTGAAGGAAATGCTACGAATGGTTTGTTGAAATACAAAAACAATATCGTTGCTGGAACACAAGCTGGTAAAACAACAGAAAAGAACTCAGGAAGTTCATTCAATCTAGTTGCTTTTTTTGCTGCTAATAACAATGATTCATTGGTATCTACAACAGGTATCTTAACTACTCCTTACGATTACTTAAATCCTGATTACAGACCAGCGACTAACTCACTTGCACTTACAAACGCTAGTTTTACAGATGCAGTAATTAATCCATTGGTTTTATTTGCTCCTGCTGCAACCACAACTTACACATATTGTGTTGGTGCAACTGCAACTGCTTTGACTGCAACTGCAACGGGTTCTAACTTGTTGAAATGGTACACAACTGCTACAGGTGGAACTGCTTTAACAAATGCGCCAACTCCTGCTACAACAAATGCTGGAACATTTAATTTCTATGTTGCACAAGCAAATGCTGAAGGAACAGAAGGTCCTCGCACAATGATTACTGTTACTGTAAATGCTTTGCCTACAACTCCAGTTATTACTGCAAACGGTCCAACTACATTCTGTACAGGTGGTTCGGTTGATTTGACAACTGCAACAGCTGCAACTTATGCATGGACTGGAGGGTTATCAACTCAAACAATTACAGTAAATGCTTCTGGTTCTTACTTAGTAACTGTTACAGATGCAAATGGATGTACTGCAACGGCGAATGCAATCACAGTAAACGTATCTAACGCTCCAGTGCCAACAATTCAAACTACTGGAAACACAGCTTTGTGTTCAGGTGAAACTGTTTCATTATCTGCTTCAACAGCTGATTCATATACTTGGTCAACTGGTGATACAACACAAACAATCGTTGTTTCAACTGCAGGTTCATACCATGTAACTACAACAAATACAGATGCATGTAATGGTGTTGGTCAATCTGCTGCTACTACAATTACTGTTACTCCTCAACCAGTTGCAATCGTAGGTTCTCCTTCAATCAATGGAACTGTAGTTACTTTTAGTAACAACTCAACAGATGCAACAGCTTATTCTTGGGATTTCGGAGATTTCACGAACTCTTCTGCTAGTGCACCAGTTCACGCTTATGCTGCAAGTGCTTCTTACCAAGTTACATTAACAGCTATCAATGGAAACTGTACAAGTGATACTACTTTCACAGTCGCAATTACAGTAGGTTTAGAAGAATTAAACAATGTTGCTGAAATCGTATTGTTCCCTAACCCAACTACAGCTAACGCTCAATTATCAATGAATGTTATCGAAGCTGGAAATGTTGAAGTTGCAATACAAACAGTAAACGGTCAAGTAGTGAAAACGATCATGAATGACTATTTAACAGTTGGAAAACAAACAATCACAATTGAAACTGCTGATTTAGCTAATGGTGTTTACTTCACTACAATTAAAGCTGGAAACGCTATCAAAACTGTTCGTTTGAATGTGATAAAATAACAATCAAACCAATAAATATAAATGGTCGGTGCGCAAGCACTGACCATTTTTTTTATCCCATAAATAAGCAAGTGTAACTAACAAGAATCGTATATTTGTATGCTAAAGAGTAAATTAGACGAAATGAGAAATAACAATCCGGTTTACATAGTATTCCTTGGAAGCTTTTGGTTGAGTATTCTTGTCATCATTGCCGTCTTTGTTGTTCACTTTTTTCATCCCCTACCGCTTTGGTCGTTTTTTGTTTTTCCACTAGCAATTAGCCTTGGGGCTTTTATTGTTTTTTATATTCTTTTCAAAAAATTCATTTATACGCGACTAAAAATTCTTTACCGTTCTATTCGAAAAGGAAAAATGAATGTTGGTGAAAAAATAACAGTATCAATGACACGAGATATTATTGGTGAAACAGAAGCCGAAACACAACTTTGGGCTGAAGAAAAACAAACCGAAATTATCCAACTAAAAGAACAAGATAAATTCAGACGTGAATTTTTAGGAAACCTTGCACACGAATTAAAAACGCCTGTATTTTCGATTCAAGGATATGTATTAACCCTTTTAGAAGGTGGTCTTGAAGATGAAAAAGTCAACCGAATGTTCTTAGAAAGAGCTGAAAAAGCAATTGAGCGCATGACCAATATCCTAGATGACCTGGATACCCTAACCCGCATGGAAGTGAATGAATTGAAACTCGTTATTCGACCATTTGATATTCGTGAATTGGTCAAAGAAGTGATGGATTCTTTTGAAATAAAAGCGCGTGAAAAAGGTATTACAATCCGTTTTTCGAAAGAATATTCAAAAGAAATCATGGTTTCTGCCGATAAAGGTAAAATAGGCCAAGTACTGACGAATCTGATTGCGAATTCCATTTCTTATGGAAATCAAAACGGTGAAACGCTCATTCGGATTTTTGAGGTAGATGATTTGATTACAGTTGAAATATCTGACAACGGACCTGGAATTGAACCAGATGAAGTCCCTCGCCTGTTTGAACGTTTTTACCGCGTCGAAAAAAGCCGTAATCGCAACGAAGGCGGGTCTGGCTTAGGTTTATCAATCGTTAAACATATTTTAGATGCTCATCAACAAACAATTTCTGTCAGAAGTTCTGTTGGAGTTGGAAGTACTTTCACCTTTTCTTTGGATAAATTCAATGGTAGCTCCTCGACGATTATCTCATCAAGAGGTATGACCATTAAATAAACTTTTCCAATTTTCTTCAAAATCTGCTTCCGTAGTAACTTGAATAACTTCTTGTTGCTTCAATAAATTCATCTCTGCAAAGTACTCTTGTTCCAATTGTCCTGGCGTAGCAAGTAACAATGCCTTTTTCTGCAACTGCTTTATATCCATTAATGTTGAATAACCATTTCGAGAAATGAACCATTCTGCAGTTAACACCTCCTGATCTGCTTCTTTCCAATCATGAACATACGTAATAGAATCATGTCTTTCAGTTGCCATGTCTTCCGGACAAACAACTGTTATTTTAGTCGAATAACGAATACTCAGTTGAATGATTGTTGCTAATAATTGGGTGTTATAAGGTGTTGGTCCACTTATAATCGCTACACGTTTACCCGGTATTACTGCAGGATTGTTCTGTGCTAACTGAAAACGTGAGTAGTGACCAATGTAGCTACTCTTTTCATTCCCGTTCGATAATTCACCTGCTAAACGTTCATATTCATTGTCAAAAATCCAAGTAACATCAAATTGATTCACCCAATTACGGTGCATGGATTGCACAAAAAATGGTGTTTCAACTGGCAATTGTACTTGATGGGTACAAAAGATGGAAGGTACCTTGTTACTTCTGAAACCATAGCGGTGATCGGAAACAATATAATCCGGTTGAAAGGATGTAATTAGTTGACGAACTAATTTTAAATCCCGGCGAATGAATGCTGGACCTTTGAACAAATTCAATAATCCTTCTCGAATAAAATTTCCAGAACCTTTAAACGTTAAATCACTACCCTTATGCTGTAAAACCTGACCTGTAAAGCCATATTGCTGTAATAACTGAATGTGTGATGCTTCTCCTACAAATAAGACCTTGTTGCCCTGTTTTTCTAATTGCAACAACAACGGAATTGAGCGCGAAAGATGTCCAAAACCCCAATCAAAACAAGCAAAAACAATCTTCTTTTGCGCTAAATCAACCGGTGAGATGGGTTTATGCATCAATTCGTTTCATGTCCATTGGAGCTGCTTTTGACAACACATATGGGAAATTCTCTTCAACAAATGAACTTGGGTCTAATCCAAACTCATTTTTCTCTGTCAAACTCATGCCTTTGATAAAGAAATATGCATTTAAAATCACTTTATGGAACCAAGGCAATTCGTTATCGTTTGATAAAAACTTGCGAATTA
>JAGOAZ010000029.1 GCA_017983675.1 Fluviicola sp. | reverse complement strand
TTAATCGTGTTTCATTTGGGAAAAATACGGAACCGATTGTTTACGATCGATCTGATGAAATCGGAGATTTATTAGCTGCATATAATAGAAAACTAGCTGACTTAGAAGCTACAGCGACACTTTTAGCACAATCAGAACGGGAGGGTGCTTGGCGCGAAATGGCCAAACAAGTCGCACATGAAATTAAAAATCCGCTGACTCCTATGAAATTACGGATTCAACAATTGGAGCGTGTTTTTGATCCAACTGATCCGGAAGCGAAACTTAAAATACAGCAAGTAGCTCGTTCGATAGTTGAACAAATAGATTCATTGGCTGCTATTGCAAATGCTTTTTCCAATTTTGCGCAATTTCCAACGCCACAGTTAGTTTCTGTTTCATTAGTTGAACTTATTCAAAACGTAACGCAAGTTTTTGAGTCAGAACATGCAGTTCAATTTCAGTTGATACAACCTGAACGTATGGTTTCAATCAAAGGCGATACAACTCAACTTATCCGCGTTTTTAATAATCTTTTTACAAACAGTATTCAAGCGGTTGATTTTGGCAAAGAAGCAATCATTTCGATTGAATTTGAGCAACTAGAACGATCAATTGCTATTCGGATTCGTGATAATGGCAATGGTATACCAAAAGACCAGTTAGAAACTATTTTTGAGCCTTATTTTACCACTAAAAGTACTGGAACTGGTTTGGGATTGGCTTTGGTCAAACAACTCATATCAGGTCACCAAGGAACAATTGTTATTGAGTCAACATCTGAAAAAGGGACAACTATTTTAATCGTATTCCCGATAGATTAGGCACAAAAAAACCCCGCTTTTTCAAGCGAGGTTCTTATATAAAATGGTTTTATTATTTTGTCACAACAACATTGAAACGGCTTTTTGCACCATTTTCAAAGTCTAATGCAAACACATAAGTTCCATTGTTCATTCCAGCAACATTTGTTGTGAATTGACCATTGTTTACTTTAATAGTTTGTGTTGAAATCAAACGACCTGCGATATCAGTAATAGACAATGTTGCGTTACCTGTAGCGTTTAATTTAACAGTAATCACATCTGTAGATGGATTAGGGAAAGCAGCAGCCTCAACATTGTTTTCAGCAACAGCTAAATCATCAGATGTATTAAATGCTAATGAAGAAGTGATTCCAAATCCATTCATTACAAATGCGCCACCATCTGGACGGTGAGGAAAACGAATTAAATCATCAGCAAGGATATTTTCATCGTAATAATCTTTTGTAGAGTATCCAATATACAAACGAGGCTCATAAGTTGTTATACACGCCAAATATTGTTGGTTATTTTGGAATGTAAATACTGGTGGATCCATTAAAGGAATAAAGATTGTTTGTTCTGAAGCGTTTGTTAAATATTCATAAGTACCTGTAGCAACTGCGTTGATGTTAGAAATTGCAGTTGAAGCTGTAGTAACATCAGCATCATTCCACTCGTAAATAGTTAAGTCAACCGCTTGTCCAACTAAAGAAAGCGTAGCAGTATCTGCAACTGCAACTGCTAAACCTCCAAAGTAAGCACCGTTAGTTGCAATACGACCAGCATTTGCATCTTTCAATGCCACACACGTTTCGAATGTACTTGAAGGAAGTGTATTAGCACGGTAGTAACCATCTACATGAACTGTTGTTGCAGTATCTAGATGAGCTAATGACCATAAGTCACCTAAGCTAAATTTGTAAGAAGAAACATTGTCAGCATCATATAAATCTGTGCTGTCCATATTGATTGAATACATTACTTCGTATTCTCCAGCTGTATAAGAAGCTTGAGAGAAAGTTGGCGTTGTGATGTACAACGAATCATTTGCATTAATAGATGCACCAGCAGAAGTTTGTGTGTACAACGTAGCCCCATTTTTTTTAACCGTTGTTGTCATACGTACATTTTCTTGTGGATTTTGACCATAGTTGTATACCCAACCACCGAATGGTACTGCAAATTCATTTGCGTTTTGTGCAATTGGCAATGGTTTTGAACCATAATCAGCTCTGATTGCACGGTTGTCATAAATAGATATATCATTAGCAAACAAACCAGTTTTATCACCGATTAATCCAACTACAGTCGTTCCTCCTTCAATAGTTGTTCTAATCGCATCACCGTCAGATTTTTGAATAAATACAACAGGAATTGTAACTGAAGCACCTTCTGTTCCTCCATTCATGTTAATCAAGGCTTCTTCTCTGTTAACAATAATTACTGCAACAGCCCCATGTGCTTGTGCGTACAATGCTTTTTGTCCAAAACCACATGTGTTTCTGTAAATCAAAGCAATTTTTCCAGTTAAGTCATTTACTCCTAATGAATCACAACCTTCAAGTGAAACCGGCAATCCTTGTGCATTCAAACCAGTACTACCATCGTTCATGATTGCAATAGTATCAATAACTACTGGTTGACCAACCAAAGTAGTTAATCCCCAGCTTGAACCATCGCCATTACTGGTAAATGATTTTAATCCTTGAATGGATGCAGGCTCTTCTACTGAAAAGATGACCTGTCCAAACGTAACAGCCGCTCCAAAAGCGAGACTTAGCGTAAGTAATAGTTTTTTCATAATTAAGTTTATATTAATGTTAGGCTAAATTTATAAAAACTTCTTTAACTAAAAAAATATTTTAAAAATAAAAAAGGGTGAGAAAACCCACCCTTTAAAAATATATCTTTAGTTTGTTTTTTATTCAGCTGAAACCATCGCTTTTAAGTATTCACGATTCATACGTGCTATGTTTTCTAACGAGATTTCTTTTGGACATTCTACTGCACAAGCTCCAGTGTTTGTACAATTTCCAAATCCTTCTTCGTCCATTTGTTTTACCATGTTTAATACACGTTGTTGTGCTTCAACTTGACCTTGAGGTAACAAGGCTAATTGAGATACTTTTGCTGATACAAATAGCATCGCAGAAGCATTTTTACACGATGCAACACAAGCACCACATCCGATACAAGTTGCAGCTTCAAATGCTTTATCCGCATCCGCTTTTCCGATTGGAATAGCATTTGCATCCATTGTTTTACCAGAAGTGTTCACCGAAACAAATCCTCCAGCTTGTTGAATGCGATCAAATGCAGAACGGTCAACTACTAAATCTTTGATTACAGGGAATGCTTTTGCTCTCCAAGGTTCAACATAGATTGTTTCACCATCTTTGAATTTACGCATGTGTAATTGACAAGTAGTTACAGCTCTATCTGGTCCGTGAGCCTCTCCATTAATGTACAACGAACAACTTCCACAAATTCCTTCACGACAATCGTGATCAAATGCGATAGGTTCTATGCGGGAATTAATTAATTGTTCGTTTAATTGGTCCAACATTTCAAGAAATGAACTGTCAGTAGAAACATTATCCAATTTATATGTTTCCATTTTACCTTTTGTATTAGCGTTTTTTTGACGCCAGATCTTAAGGTTGATATTAATTGTTTTTGATGCCATAATGAAGTGTTTTAGTTTGTTAGTTTTTAGTGAATTAGTTTAGACACTTCAACTAACAAACGTTACTAATTATTATTTTCTTTAATTTTACTTATGAATGAGTTTATCATTTTTCCAATTTCTTGAATTTCTTGTTCAAGATAATTAATCAATTCAAAATTAGTAGTTAACGCCAATTCTTTTGAAAGAATAACTTGTGTATCTAATTCATACAAAGAACCTCTTGCAATTTTCAAATAATTAATAAAACCTACATTACTTCTTCCAAAACCCTCTGCAATATTACTAGAAATTGAAACGGAACTTCGTTTCATTTGATTTGTAATACCATACATTTCTTCTTTTGGAAAAGAAGCGGTTAATTCATATACGCTTTTACATAGCAAAATTCCTCTTTGCCAAATTTGTAAATCACGATATGTTTTCACCTTTCCCATTTATATGTTTTATTAATCTTAACGCTACTAACTAACTAGCAAACTAACTAACTAGTTAACTGATCACTTATAATTTCTAGCTGCTATTTTAATGAATTCATAATTCAACGGCTCTTTGTGCAATACAGATTCATTAATGTCAGAACCTTTGTATTCCCAAGCACTTACAAATTTGAAGTTTTCATCATCACGCAACGTTTCACCTTCTGCGTCTTGGTGTTCTTCACGGAAGTGACCTCCACAAGACTCCTCACGCATCAACGCATCACGTGCCATTAAATGACCTAGTTCAATAAAGTCTGCAACGCGTAAAGCTTTTTCTAATTCAGGATTCAATTCGTTCGCGTCACCAGGAACAAATACATCGGCATAAAACTCTTCTTTCAAAGCTGCAATTTCTGCAATCGCTTCTTTCAATCCAGCTTCGTTACGTGCCATACCAACCTTGTTCCACATGATTAATCCCAAACGTTTGTGGAAAAAATCAACAGATCTAGATCCATTATTCGTTAAGAATTTTTCGATTGTAGCTTTTACCGCATTTTCTGCTTCATCAAATTCTGGTGAATCTGTTGCGATTTTACCTGTACGAATTTCATCTGCTAAATAATCAGAAACAGTGTATGGTAAAACGAAATATCCATCAGCCAAACCTTGCATCAAGGCAGAAGCACCTAATCTATTTGCGCCATGGTCGGAGAAGTTAGCTTCACCTGCAACGAAACATCCAGGAATAGATGATTGTAAGTTATAATCAACCCAAACACCACCCATTGTGTAGTGAACTGCTGGATAAATTTTCATTGGTGTTTCGTACGGGTTCTCATCTGTAATTTTTTCATACATCTGGAACAAGTTTCCGTATTTACTTTCCACCCATTTTTTACCTAATTCAATGATTTTAGCATCTGAAGGATTGTGGTCACCAGCAGCATAAGCCGCTTGTTTTCCTTTTGCTACAATTTCAGAAGAGAAGTCCAAATAAACACCTTCGTTGGTATCATTTGCTTCAATTCCATATCCAGCATCACATCTTTCTTTTGCAGCACGTGAAGCAACGTCACGTGGAACTAAGTTACCAAAAGCAGGATATCTTCTTTCTAAGAAATAATCTCTATCTTCTTCTGCAATTTTAGTAGGCTTTAATTTCCCTGCACGAATTGCTTCCGCATCTTCAATTTTCTTTGGTACCCAAATACGACCAGAATTACGAAGCGACTCAGACATCAACGTTAATTTTGATTGATTCGTTCCGTGAACAGGTATACAAGTTGGGTGAATTTGTACGAAGCATGGATTCGAGAAATGCGCGCCACGTTTGTGTGTTTTCCAAGCAGCAGTAACGTTACTTCCCATTGCATTTGTTGACAAGAAATACACATTTCCATATCCTCCTGATGCAATGATAACCGCATGCGCTGAGTGACGCTCTAATTCACCAGTGACTAAGTTACGTGCGATGATTCCACGCGCTTTTCCGTCAACTTTAACTAAATCAAGCATTTCGTGACGGTTGTACATTTTCACACGCCCTAAACCTGTTTGACGAGAAAGCGCTGAATAAGCACCTAATAATAATTGTTGTCCAGTTTGACCTGCGGCGTAAAATGTACGTTGTACTTGTGTACCACCAAATGAACGGTTGTCTAATAAACCTCCGTATTCACGTGCAAAAGGAACACCTTGCGCAACACATTGGTCGATGATGTTTCCAGAAACTTCTGCTAAACGGTGAACGTTAGCTTCGCGAGCTCTGTAATCTCCTCCTTTGATTGTATCGTAAAACAAACGGTAGATTGAATCACCGTCATTTTGGTAATTTTTTGCTGCGTTGATTCCTCCTTGAGCTGCAATTGAGTGTGCTCTTCTTGGTGAATCTTGGAAACAAAATG
>JAGOAZ010000026.1 GCA_017983675.1 Fluviicola sp. | reverse complement strand
ACGGATGGTGATGGAACACCAGATTACTTAGACTTGGATTCTGATAACGACGGTATTCCAGACTCAGTAGAGAAAGGACCAAACGGCGCAACACCAGTTGACACGGATGGTGATGGAACACCAGATTTCCAAGACTTAGATAGTGATGGAGATGGTATTCCAGACACAGTTGAAGCAGGAGTTGATCCAACGAATCCAGTTGATACGGATGGCGATGGTACACCAGATTTCCAAGATGTGGACTCTGACGGTGATGGTATTCCAGACACAGTTGAAGCAGGAGTTGATCCAACGAATCCAGCAGATACAGACGGCGACGGAACACCAGATTACTTGGATTTAGATTCAGATGGCGATGGTGTATCAGATGCGCAAGAGGCATTAGATGGAACAGACCCAACGAATCCTTGTGACTTTGACTTCACGAATATCACAATGCCGCAAACAGAGTTCTTCTTGAATAGTGATTGTGACGGTGATGGACAAACAAATGGTAACGAGCAAGGACCAAATCCATTATCACCATTTGATTCAGACGGTGATGGCACACCAGATTACTTGGAAGTCAATATTTATTCTGATGATTCAGACGATGACATTGAGCCATTCCAAGCAGTTTCACCAAATGGCGATACAGAAAACGATGTGTTCACGATTCGAAATATTGAGAAGTATCCAAACAATACGGTATCAATTTACAACCGTTGGGGAGTTGCAGTTTATGAAGTAGCAGGTTACGGACAAAATGGAGCATACTTCAAAGGAGTTTCAGAAGGTCGTATAACAATCAAACAAGACGAGCAATTGCCAGTAGGAACTTACTTCTATGTCATTGAGTATGTGAACGAGTTTGGCATCACGAAAAATAGAGTGGGTTATTTATACTTAACGCGATAAATAGAACGATTATGATAACAAGAATAATAATAAGTGGAATAAGTGTATTACTTGCTGTGTCTTTAAAGGCACAGCAAGAACCACAGTACACACAGTACATGTACAACCAATCGTTGATCAATCCAGCTTACACAGGTTCAGAAGGATACGCCTCTGTTTATGGTTTGTATCGTGCGCAATGGGTAGGTATTGATGGTGCGCCGCAAACGGCAAACATCTCTTACCAACAACCATTTTCACGAAAACACTTTGCGGTTGGTGTCAATTTTTTGAACGATAGAATAGGCCCTGTGAATACTAATTATGTCAATGCTGACTTTGCTTATACCTTAGTGTTTCGCAATAAAACAAAATTGGCATTGGGTTTAAAAGCTGGATTAGAAGTGATGAACATTGATTACACACGTTTGAGTCAGTATAATCCAAATGACCCGTTATTTCAGAATAACTTGGTGAATCAATTAGCACCAAACTTTGGAACAGGATTGTTTTATCATTCCAAAAAGGGATACGTTGGATTATCTGTCCCGATGTTATTAGAATCAAAATTCTACAATGGCGTAACTGTTTCATCGGCTGTAAGAAGACAAAATTTATACATTACTGCAGGCCGTGTTTTTGGATTGAATCCTGTTTGGAAGTTCAAGCCAGCGATGATTATCAAACTAACGAATGGCGCGCCTTTACAAGTAGATTTAACGGCAAATTTTATGTATAACAATAAAATTGTAATAGGAACCGCTTACCGTCATAGTGCAGCAATTAGCGCCTTGTTTGGAGTGTATTTGTCGAACAGAACGTTTTTAGGCTATGGTTTTGATTATGAAACAACGAAGTTGGCTAATTACAACAATGGATCTCATGAGATTTTCTTGAAATTTGATTTCTACAAGAAAAATCAACACGTTGAAACTCCACGATTCTTTTAAAAAACAGTAACATGAAAAATTTATCTTTACTACTTTTAGTATTTGTTCAGTTTACTGTAATTGGACAAAAACAAGTCAAAAATGCAAACAAAGCATTTCAAAAAGAATCATATATTGCGGCATCTAAAATTTACGAAGATGCTGTGAATAGCGGAGATGTCACACCAGAACTCTTGCGTAATTTAGGCGATTCTTACTATTACAATGCACGTTATGCTGAAGCTGCTCCTTGGTATGCAAAATTATTCCAGTTAAGTTCAGAACAAACTGCTGAATATTATTTTAGATATGCTCAATCGTTGAAGTCCGCACAATTGCAAATGCGTTCCGATTCAGTTATGGCTGTTTATTGTTCAAAATTTCCAACGGAAATCCGAGCAAAAAATTACCTGGTTAAACAGAATTATTTCTTACAAAACAATCCATTTTCATCAATTCACCTGAAGAATTTGGAGATTAATACAGCTTATTCAGATTATGGAGCAACCATACATGGTGATTCCATTTATTTTGCGAGTGCTCGCCCAGAGATTCTAGATCCGGAAGAATACGAACGCACACAACAACCGTATACGAATTTGTTTGTTGCAAAGTTTATTGACACTACTGTTTCTCGGTCCAAAATATATGACAATGGGAAGACCTTTTCTGTTTTTCACGAAGCGACACCTGTATTTAGTTCAGATGGTAAAACGATGTATTATACCAAAAACGAACTAGCATCTAAGAAAAACAAAACGTTAGTAAATGGTCGTTACCGGATTTATAAATCTATTTATGAAAACGGAAAATGGGTGAACAAAGGATTGGTCAACATCAAAACAAATGATAGTTGCCGCATTGCTCACCCAGCATTAAGTCCGGACAACAAGCGCTTGTATTTTTCTTCTGACATGAAGGGAACTTACGGGCAATCGGATATTTTTTATGTCGACTTATACGATAATGATTCGGTTTCATTGCCTGTAAATTTAGGTGTAAAAGTAAATACCGAAGGAAGAGATAGTTATCCATTCGTTTCACAAGATAATCAGTTGTTTTTTGCCTCAGAAGGACATCCTGGCATGGGCGGATTTGATGTTTTTGTGATTGATTTGAATGCGACTGGCACAACGCCAAAAAATTTAGCAACACCAATCAATAGTGTGGATGATGACTTTGCTTTTGTAGTGAAGAAAGATTTGTACAAAGCAGTTTTGACAAGTAATCGAATGGGTGGAAAAGGTGACGATGATATTTATGCCTTTGCATTACCAAAACCAGCACCAACAAAACCAGCTGATCAATTAATTGCAAATGGAATTGTAACCGATAAGGTAACAGGAGCTGTTTTAGCCAATACGATTGTTGTTGTAAAAGATGCTGATGGAACGGTAATCTCTACCATTACCACAGATGAAAATGGGGCATATAGTTTCCCTGTTTCAGCTGGAAAAGCGTATGACATTTCATATTCTTCTAATGGATACACCAACAGCCTTCAAGCTTTGAATGTTCCAACAACGCAAACTGAAAATGTTTCTGTTAATGAACAATTAACAATGGTTGGACAATTGTTGGCCAAAGGAGTTGTAACTGATAAATCAACTGGGGCAATTTTAGCAAACACATCAGTTGAAATGAAAGATGCTGATGGAACTATAACAACAATTATTACGGATGAAAATGGGGCATATAGTTTCCCTGTTTCAGCAGGTAAAAGTTATAATTTGGTATATGCAGCGAATGGATATGATGCAGGCAAACAAACCTTAACAATTCCGTCGTCGCAAGTAACTGATGTAGTTGTAAATGAATCGTTGAATAAATATAATGATATTGCAATCGGTACGGATTTAGCAAAAGCATTCAAAATCAAACCAATTTATTTTGATGTAAACAAAGCGCTTATTCGCCCTGATGCAGCTGCTGAATTGGATAAAATTGTTGCTATTTTGAATGAGAATCCATCAATGGAAATCGAATTAGGATCACATACTGATTGTCGTTCAAGTGCAACTTATAACCAATGGTTGTCTGATGAACGTGCAAAAGCTTCAGCGGCATATATCAAAGCGCGTATTTCAAATCCTGAACGTATAACAGGGAAAGGATATGGTGAATCACAATTGTTAAATGGTTGCGCTTGTGAAGGAACAGTCAAATCGACTTGTTCGGAAGCAGAACATCAAAAAAATCGTAGAACAGAGTTTAAAGTTGTTGGTTACAACGGCGCGAAAAATTCTTCCAACCAACCAGCGGTTGTTGTTGACAAAGGAACAATTGCTCCTAACAAGGTAACAGATAAGTTGATGGACAAACAACCAGGGAATGTGGTAGCAAAACCTGATACAAAACCGAATACAAGCAAAGCGGCTAATAACAAACCAAAATTACCAATCGAAAAACAACAGAAATCAGTTGATATTTTTGTTAATTCAAACTATCCTCAAGGATTTGTTGTAGGTGCAGATTTATCTAAATTGTTGAAAATAAACATGATTTATTTTGACTTGGACAAGTACAATATTCGTCCTGATGCAGCAATTGAGTTGGACAAAATTGTTGCTGTCATGAAACAATATCCGAACATGAAGATTGAATTGATTTCACATACCGATTGCCGAATGCCAGAAGATTACAATCAACGCTTGTCATTGAACAGAGCAATTTCGAGTAAAAGTTATTTAGTTGCTCATGGAATTAATCCTAATCGTTTGACTGGAAAAGGTCTCGGTGAATCGCAATTGGCTGTTGATTGTCAGTGTGATAGTGAAGATAATTCGAAATGTTCGGAAGCACAACATCAGTTAAACAGAAGAACAGAATTCATTATTTTATCCTTGTAATTGTTTGGTGAATGTTAAACTGATTGCTACACGTGTTTACTACCATTCGTTAATAGAACGACAAGTAATCATTTAACAGAATAATTTGACAAAGGGAGGAGCAATCTTCCCTTTGTTGATTTTTATCAATAACAATTCTAAATTGTATAATCTGACACTTTTCTGACAATATATCCGCAGAAACACTGCAATTTTGCATTTTAAAGGTAGAATCAGATAAAAGTGATAAAGCAACTGCACACCATAGCATATACGCATCGCAACATGGAAGTGGCTCAAATAGGCAACTTACATATTGAAAGTGAGCAACAAAAGGAACGCTTTGAAGCAGTGAAAACAGCTTTGAATATCGACGAAATCTTGTTTCTTTCAACTTGTAATCGCGTGGAGTTTTTCATCGTTACACATGAGCAGGTTGCAGCACCTTTTTTAACGCGTTTTTTTCAAGAGCTTTATCCAAACATGGAGGACGAAGCAATCACTTATTTTACTGCAAATGCTGAAGTGTACCACAAAATGGACACAGTAAATCATGCATTGCGTGTTGCTTCTTCTATTGATTCATTGGTTGTTGGTGAACGTGAAATCATTACACAAGTGCGCCAAGCGTTTGAACAAGCACGCGATTTAGGCCTTTCTGGCGATGCGTTACGCGTTTTGTTTCGTCATACAATTGAAACAGCTAAGAAAGTCTATACAGATACGAAAATCGCCTTAAAACCAGTATCCATCGTTTCGATTGCATACCAACGCTTACAAGGAATGGATATTCCTACCAATGCGCGGGTACTCGTAGTAGGAACGGGTGTTACCAACACAACGATGGTGCGCTTTTTAAAGAAACATGGATTAACCAATTTCACCTTTTTTAATCGCACCCTTGCTACTGCTGAAAACTTAGCGCTTGAAATAGGAGGAAAAGCCTTGCCACTTGCTGATTTAGCAAGTTATTCCGAAGGTTTTGATTTGTTGGTAGCTTGTACAGGTGCCGATTCAGCAATCATCACACCAACTATTTATCAGCAATTGTTACAAGGCGAAACAAACCCTAAAATCACGATCGATTTGGGGCTGCCAAGCGATATTGATCCAGCTGTGCATGCAACTTTTCCAACACGACAAATTTCCATCGACGTGTTGCAAAAAATTTCAACTGCAAATTTAGGTGAACGTGCACAAGAAGTAGCACACGTCGAAGCTATCATTGCAGAAGCTATCGATGCTTTTCGTAATATTGCTAAAATGAGAGCGATTGAAATCGCCATGCGTCCGGTGCCTCAAATGGTAAAAGATATTAAATCAACTGCCTTCAACGAGGTGTTCAAAAACGACCTACAACAACTCGATCCAGCAGCACGCGAAGTCTTGGAAAAAGTGGTCGGTTATATGGAAAAAAAATACATGAATATGCCAATGCTTATGGCAAAAGATATTCTGTTCAAATCGTAATGTAATATGCAAAAAATCCGAATCGGATCACGTGGAAGTGATTTAGCGTTGTGGCAAGCAAATCATGTCAAACGACAATTAGAAGCGCTTGGTGCTGAAGTATCGATTACTGTGATTAAAACACAAGGTGATCAAATACAAGACCTTAGTTTCGATAAATTAGAAGGGAAGGGGTTTTTCACCAAAGAGATCGAAGCTGCTTTGTTGTCTAATGAAGTGGATTTAGCTGTTCACTCCCATAAAGATTTGGAAACAAATCCACCAGAAGGCTTAGTTATTGCAGCCGTTTCAGAACGTGAAAATCCTGCTGATGTGTTGTTGATTCACCCTGCTGCACTTGATTCAAATGAATTATGGTCCTTGAAACAAGGAGCGGTCGTTGGTACCTCTTCTGCTCGCAGAAAATCACAATTGATTGGTTTTCGTCCCGATGTAACCATCAACGATTTACGTGGAAATGTACCAACACGTTTACAGAAATTAATTGCAGGTGACTACGACGCGATTCTATTAGCAAAAGCTGGTTTGGATCGCTTACAACTTGATTTACAAGGGATGCACGAAGAAGTGTTGAACCCGTTGGAATTCGTTCCTGCTCCAGCGCAAGGTGTGTTAGCGCTGCAGATAAGAGAAAGTGACACGGAATTGTTTGCATTCATGCAACAAATGAATCACGAAGCGGTACAATCGAAAATAATTCTTGAACGAACGGTTTTGAATCGTTTGCAAGGTGGTTGTCAATTGCCACTTGGCGCTTATTGCCCTGAAGAAGGCAAACTTTTAGTGGCTTACGCTCCAACGTGGGAAGAAGGCGCACAATGGTTTGAATTTGAAGGTCCACATGACTTGGAAATGGTTGACGTGGTAATTGATGCATTGTTGTCTCCAGAAGACGATGAAGACGAAGAAATTGACTAACTTATTTGTTTCGGCAGATTTGCCAAACGACCATTTATTGGTTGCTTTTGCGCGTGAAAAAAACGTGCATTTATTGGCACAATCACTGATTACTTTTCAAGATTTAAACAACACGACAACAGCGGATTATTCCGTTGTTTTTTTTTCAAGCCCACGCTCATTTAACTATTTTATTAGTTCTAATAAACTCTCTGATAACATAGAAATTGGCGTTATTGGAGCCGGCACAAAAAAAAATTTGAACGAATTTTTTAGTCAAATAAAATTTGTGGGTGAGCAAGCAGGAAATCCTGCACAAGTTGCTGCCGATTTTAAAGCATGGTTAGGTGATCGAATGGTGCTTTTTCCACAAGCAAAAAAGTCGCACGAAACGATAAGTTCACTCATTCCAGCAAACCAAAAAATTATATTACCTGTTTACGAAACACTTGCTCTTCCTTTGGTCGTTCCTTCACAGGATATTTATGTTTTTACAAGTCCCAGTAATGTGTCTAGTTTTTTGCATAAAAACGCAATGCCGACTGGGGCAAAAGTGATCGCATGGGGCGCAACCACACAAAAAGCATGTGAGCAGGAGGGAATTACCGTCTGGAAAACGTTACTAACAAGTACGTACGAAGAATTAATGGATTTGCTTCGCCTTTAAAAAGCCGTCAATTTCTCCAATACTCCTTTTCGTTTGATGATATTTTTATAATCCCATTGGATGGCAACGGCTTTTTCCAGCCAACGCTTCAATGCTTCTTGATCAATTTCAGCAACTGATGTGTAGCGTTTTTCAGCCGCTTTGAATTTTCCTTCGTTTTTCAATCCAGTTTCGTCAAACGATTGACCACTCCAAAACAACAAGCGAACACAGCCTTTTAATTTTCCATAGCCTACTATTGGATTTCCATCGATAAACCAAACGGGTACTGCATGCCATATTTTGAATTCAACTTGCGGTAATTCTTTTCGAATCACTTCAAAAAGCTCGGCACAAATTGCTTTGTCTATTGGTTCTAAAGCATCGTGAAAGGTATGAACTGCTTGCTCCATTGTTTTGATTTTTTATAAAAATAGTAGAATTGAAGGAATAAGTTGTAATTTTGTCCTGTCTCATAAGGGGTGCTTTAGAACTAAGGCTGAGATTATACCCATGGAACCTGTCTGGATAATGCCAGCGTAGGGAAAATGAAACGACAAAAGGTACATTCACTAACAAAGAATTTGCCCCTTGTTCTTGTTCAATTTTTTAGAAAATGAAAACAAGAAATGCAAAAAAAATGTGGTTATTAGCGTTCGCTTTTCCACTGTGCTCATTCGCACAAACAACAATCATTGGAGCAGTAGTTGATGAAAACGAACAGGCGCTCAAACAAGTGCTCATTGAAGAATTGGTTACGCACCAAAAAACCAAGACCGCAGAAAACGGCCGTTTTACCTTGTCTAATTTGACAGGAGACAGTTTGCGGATTAGACTACAAAAAGTTGGTTTTCAAACAGGAATCGTTCCTATCAAAAAACAGGACACTGTTTACATCACTATTCGTTTGTTACAACTTTCGCATAACATTGAAGAAATTGTCATCACACCAACACGTGCTTCTAGTCAAACGCCGACTACTTTTTCAATGGTGACCAAAGAACAGTTGGCAAAAATTAATTTCGGTCAAGATTTACCCGTTTTATTGGAAACCACGCCAAGTGCTGTGAGCACATCTGATGCCGGTGCAGGAGTCGGTTACACCGGATTGCGCATTCGCGGAGTCGACCCAACACGGACGAATGTCACCATCAACGGAATTCCAATCAATGATGCTGAATCACACGCTGTTTATTGGGTCAACATGCCCGACTTTGCATCTTCGGTGCAAGACATTCAAATTCAACGTGGGGTGGGAACATCTGCCAACGGCGCAGCAGCTTTTGGTGCGAGTATCAATATTGTGACCGATCAGGTTTCAAAGAATCCGTACACCATAATTGACCAATCAGTCGGTTCGTTTCGAACAGCAAAAAGCACCGTTAAAATTGGGACAGGTCAATTGAAAAATGGTTTTTCATTCGATGCCCGCTTATCGCGTATTACATCAGCTGGTTATTTGGACCGCGCTAGCTCCAATTTGAATTCTTATTTCCTCGCTGGGGCTTGGATTGGCAAGAAATCGAGTGTGAAAGCGAACTTTTTCAGTGGAAAAGAAATCACGTATCAAGCATGGGAAGGAACTCCCGAAAGCCGCATCAAAAATGATGTTGCTGGCATGAATGCTTTTGCAGATAGAAATTATTTAACGGATGTGCAACGTCAAAACCTCTTGAATAGTGGACGAACGTACAATTTGTACACATACGATAACCAAGTAGATAATTACCGACAAGATCACTTTCAATTGCATTTCAATCATCAATTCAATGCACGATTGAATCTTCAATTAGCTGCTCATTCGACATTGGGAAAAGGATATTATGAGCAATTTCGTGCAAACGATGATTTAGCGGACTATGGTTTGGCATCGGTTGTGCTTGGCAACGACTCCGTAACGTCTTCCGATCTTGTCCGCAGAAAATGGTTAGACAATCAGTTTTATGGAGGAATCTTTGCCTTGACTTACAAAACTTTTAGATTGAATCTTACATGGGGAGGTGCTTTGAATACGTATTCAGGAGTTCATTTTGGAGAAGTGATTTGGGCACGTTTTGCATCGAATAGTGAAATCCGTCACCGTTATTACAATGACGACGCACAAAAATCAGAAGTGTCGAGTTATGTCCGTGTTAACTATGCTTTTCGTAAGTTTTCCTTTTACGGTGACATGCAATACCGTTTCATCGATTACAGTTATTTCGGAACATCGGAGGTAAATGGTGCCTTACAAGAGGGAAGGGAGCAAACTACTTTTTCGTTTTTCAATCCAAAAGCAGGTTTGATTTATAATTTCTCGACAAGAACACAAGTATATGGATCCCTTGCCGTTGGAAACCGAGAACCTGTGCGCGATGATTTCAGACAACCAGTAGGAGGGGTGAAACCACAATCGGAACAAATTGCCAATACAGAACTTGGCTTTCGCCATCAATCGCCCCGTTTCTTATTCAAATCGAATGTGTATTGGATGAATTACAAGAACCAATTAATTTTAACAGGACAAATCAATGATGCTGGCGGTTATACCCGAACAAATGTGGCGAAAAGTTACCGTTTGGGACTTGAGTTGGAAGCAGCGTATAAACTTTCCGAAAAATTGACTGTTTCAGGAAATGTTACTTTGAGTCAAAACAAAGTAGCGGCATTTACAGCTTACATGGATGATTACGATAATGGCGGTCAGGTTGCTACGCAATTTACCAATACAGATTTAGCATTTTCACCCAATACCATTGCAGCATTGTTACTTGCCTACCAACCGATCAAACGCGTTGAAATCATGTGGACGGCCAAATATGTTGGCAAGCAATACTTGGACAATACGTCAGATGAAACAAAACGCATTGACGCATATTTTGTCAATCATTTAGGAATTTCTTATGATTACCCAATTAACAATTCGACTACCTTAAAAGTGAGCGCGCAGGTAAATAATATTTTCAATCATACTTTTGAAAATAACGGTTATACGTATTCTTATTTTTATGGTGGAGCAACGACTACCGAGAATTTTTATTACCCACAAGCTGGAAGAAACGTGATGTTACGTTTGAGTATGAGTTTCTAAATTGAAGGAAATAGGAAACGGATTTGTAGCTACGGCAAATCCGTTTTTTATTAACTTTTATTAACCTGTTTTCACATTTTTTTGAAACTAATTAGGTGGGGTTCGTGTTTAATTTTACACGAAAAACTACAACAAATTAGTCATTCAAAAAAGTGTAAAATGGAAACAGTTAATCATCACTCGGAGTATCAGTTTCGTGTTTACCCGAACGAAAAATCCCCGAAACTATTCAAACATCCATTACTCGAACTTTTGACCAAAACACGCTTGTGGATTATTTGGATTGTTTATACATCTGTCAACTTGGTGTTGCTGGGCGTGTTCATTAATTATTTCAAGGGTTCTATTACTGCTTCAATAGGTTATTTTGTCGCTGGATTTTTCACTTGGACTTTTGGGGAATATGTGTTGCATCGTTTTGTTTATCACAAAATCAAGGATGCATCTTACGACGAAGGTTTGCAGTATGTCTTTCATGGCATTCATCACCAATATCCCAGTGACGATGACCGCATTATTTTACCACCAGTGCCAGGTTTATTAATTGCTGCCGGATTTTTAGGCTTGTATTACCTGATAATGGGGGAAGTGGCCTTTCCTTTTTCAGCAGGCTTTTTGATGGGTTACTTAACCTACATCTCGATACATTGGATGGTGCATAGTAAACCCGTTTCAAACCGCGTTCCATTTTGGTGGAATCACCACAATATCCATCACTACCAGCAACACGACAAGGCATTTGGTGTTACCACACCCATTTGGGACATGGTTTTTGGGACAATGCCTGAAAAGGGAAGAAAGACGATTACTATTTTACACAAATAAAAAACGGTGCGTGTCAAAACTCACCGCTCACTTATTTTTGAATAGCGAACATCATAATGAGTTCGCCGTTTGCATTGTAGCAATTTAGGACGTTTTCAGCATAATCAACTTGTAATGTCTGTAAATTCAAATTGGCAATGAACGCTTTTTCTACTTGTGTCACTGCTTCGTCCATGCACAACATTTTTGTTGCATTTACTGAAGCAATCGTAATAATGTTATCATTAAACGAGCATTCACCGAAAAGTTGGTTGCAACCACCGTTTCCTGTAAAGCTGTTGGTGTTCAAGTTAAAATGAATGCTTGTATTGATAGTTGTTGTAATTGTTTTTCCATTCAATTGAATGAGCTTCAATTCTTTGTCATTGAAATAAGTCATAGGTGAGGGGTTTTTGTTTGCGTCAACTTCTTCTATAGCTGATTCATCTTTCGTGCTCATTTCTTCTGCTGGTTGAACTTGAAAAACCAAGACCGTTTTCCGTTTTTGTTGAAAATGTATTTGTTCGTTTTTGTATACCACTTTAAAACTCTTTCCAGAAAGTAGCGCTAATAATTTATCTTCCATCTTGATGGTGTTTTCACAATACATTTTTGTGCTAGCCAAATCACCAATGTTGACTTTGTTTTTTTTGCTATTCCACGTTGCTTCGCCAAAAAAACGGTTGCAGCCACCATAACCAGCAATACTATTTTTAGTTGGGTCGACTTGCACCGATAAATTTTGTTGCTGTACCGCTTCTCCAGCAATTTCCATTATTTTCCAATTGCTTGGTTGGATGTCGCTTACAACAGCTGTTTTTGACACAATTTTTTCTAGTTTATAGATAAATTCCGATAAATCAGCTGGGAGCGGTTCTGGACGTTTTGTTTGAACAACTAATAATTCATAACGGTATCCTGGTTCAAATGTAAAACCCAAAATGCGTTCGTAGAAGAGTGTCCATTCTTTTGCTCCGTTAATGCGCACTTGCAAGCATTTCTGCGGCATCATGCGTTGGCAATCTACTTGTTCTGGGTGAACAATCAGTTGCAATTGCGTTTGAGCGAAGCTAGTCGTGTTAAGCAACAAAGCGATAGCTAAAAAAAGTAAGTGTTTCATTTCAATAATTTTTGATGAAATTACAAAAAACGCGCCAAAGAAAATAGAATAACTAATGAGTACCTTCATATTAATGGAATTGTATGTATTATCCTTATACAACTAGATAATTTTTCTGGTGCTTTTATAATTAAATTAGATTAGTTGAAATTGGCATTTTTTCTAATTTCTCTACAAAAAAGTACTTAGAATTGAATTTTTTATTTTTCTACAAGCCTTATTTTTGTTCAGTTTTTTAATGAAACTGTTTGAATTTTCACAAAAAAAATGTTCATTACTTCATTTTAATTGTTGATAAACTCTATAATCTTTGTACATTTGTCATTGAATTAGGTGAAAATTGTGCGTCTTACCATTTCTTTAGCGTGCACTTTTCATTGTTAACTAATTGAAAATTAGTTACTTGCGTTTGAGGCTTCACCAAGAGTCGCAGATGCAATTTTAGGTACTTTAAAAAAAAAATAATGAATTGTAGTTGCAAATACTACATTTTCATGCACACCGATAAGTATATGAGGAAAATTACATTATGTAACCCTTCATTAGATAGTCTTGTGTTTTCCAAAAAAGGAGAACGCATTTTGTCGTTAATACCGTTGACTGCTATACCAGCAGTTGAACAATGGATCAAGACCAAAACCTGGGGATTAGGCATAAATTTGGGTTAATCTAAAAAGAAAAAAATCAACATTTCGAACTCCTCTAAATTGAGCTCTAAACGCTTTTATTTTAGCGTTGAATGATTCCGCGGAGGCATTCGTAGAACGATTATCAAAGTAGTTTAGGATTGTTTTGTAGTGATTTATGATTGTCCGGGATATTGTATTGAATGACTTAAATCCAGATTGCGCTACCTTTTCATGCCATTGAGCAAGTCGTGTGTACCCGTATATTTTGTCCTTTGTTGTTTCAAAAATCCAATTGAGTTGCTGTGAGAGTAAATAGGCAGTATGAATATCAGGATACAGGTAAAATAATATATCGGCACGTTTTCTTTGATCCGTCGTCCAGTTCTTTTCGTTTTTATAGAGTACATAACGACTACGCGCTAATAACTGTTTGATTGTATCGCCGTTTTCTAATATTGTTGGATGATATCCTTTCTTTTGTTTTCGGGCTTTTTCGATCGCTTCATTCTCTGCATCGATTGCTTCCCAACGGTGTTTAATACGTAGCTCTTGAACGGCTTCTAAAGCTAGTTTTTGTACGTGAAAACGATCAGTAACCAATACGGCATTGGGAAAACAACGTTTGGCGATTAGGTTCATGCTTCCGGCCATGTCAAGTGTTATTTCTTCCACCTTATTCCTTTGGTGTAAAGGTATTTTCTGTAGCGTATTTATTACCTTTTCTGAGGATGTTCCGGCTATTATTGCAACAATACTCCCTGCCTTTCCTTTGGCTGATTTGTTGGTTAAAATGGTGTAGAGTTCACCGTGTGAAAGTGCTGTCTCGTCTAATGAAAGATGTTTTCCAATGTTATTAGCAAACAACAAGTGGTCTCTTGCATGCGTGAGTTGGTTCCACTCCTTAAATTCACTCAAATAGTCTTTGTAATGACGTTGAAGTTGCCTCCCGTTTACGCCATAAAATGAAGCAATGGTCTGACAGCTATGTGCTTTAGAATCGACTGATTTCTTTTAAAAAATCCGCAAACTCTTCAGTCATACGGCTTCCTTTTGCTACAAGAGTCCAGTCCCTTTGGACAATCTCATTTGTTTGTTTATCGGTCCAGCGTCTGCGTTTGATGTGAAGAAAAACTCTCTTTCCACGCAACGGAAAATCTTGAACAGTAATTTCATCATGAAAGCCTTTTGATATTAAAATCTTCGATGCATACTCTATTGGTGGCTTATTTTGCTCCTCAAAATACAAATGCAAGGTCTCTCCTTCTTGTTTGCTTTGTGTTAAATCAAAATGTTCCACCAAAATATCTGGCAAGAACAACTTTAGTAAGTCTAGGTAATTATCCAAGGTACTTTTTATGCAAAAGTCAGAAATTTTTTCAAATCCCTCCCCAACTTTTGGTTATGATCCTGAACAATCCATGTTTGCATTTTCGAACAAGTTTATGAATAACACACCAACAAACAATGTGGTAACATCTGTTACTACAAACACACCATTCGTTTTCAATAACCCGCTTATGGACACAATGAAAAATGATTCACTTACCACAAATTTTGTGAAAAAAAGATTGACACGTTTGGCTGCACTAGCAGCTATGATGTTGTTGTCAGTACAAGTTGTATTTGGACAGACTGTAATTGCAGAGTATCCTTTTAACAATTCATTAGCTCCTACAACAGGTGCTTTTGGAGATGCAAGTTTTTTAAATGCATGTGCGACTTTGAATGCAACTGACATTTGTACTGATGGAGTTAATAGTTCGAGTAATTCATTAATTATCCCAACTATTACTTCTCTTAATTTGACATCATTTCAAATAGATGTTGACATAAATGTTACTGCATTGCCTTCAGGCACATTGCCCGGTTATGTATATATGATGTCAAGTGGTTCACGTGCGTTTGGTTTGGCTGTAAATCCAAATGGAAGCATCCGTGTTGATTACCAGTTGTCTTCAGGAACAAGTGTAGCAACACAAAATTCATCCCAAACGATAACTGCAGGAACAAATAACAGTATTTCAGTTCAATTAGTATCAAACTCTATTCGAGTACAATTAAATGGTACGTTAGTAATTGTTCATGACATGCAGGCTGCATTATCAAGTGTTGGGTCAACTAATAGAAATTTTTATTTAGGAGATCATCCAGCAGGACCACTTCCGTTGGCTGTTTGTATTGATAATTTTAAAGTTACAAATAATCCTGTACCCTTTACAAATACAACATCAATTACTGCTACTCCAAATTTAATTTCAGGATTAAATGCTGTATCAGGAAGCCCATCAGCTGCACAAACTTTTTCAATTGCTGGATCAAATTTAACGGGAAATATACTTATAGAAGCACCATTCTTTTTTGAAATTTCTTTAGATGGTGTAACCTATTCACCAACTTTAACGGTTAATCAATCTGCAGGTTCTGTCAGCTCAACTACTATCTATGTTAGAATGACAAATCATAACACGGTAACAGCATTAACAGGAAGTAATGGACGTATACTAACAATGACTGAAGTTGGAGGTATCTATAGAAGTACTGCACGTCTTGAAGGAATAAAAAGTGCTGCTCCGATTTCTATCACATCTTTTACTCCAACAAGTGGAATTGTTGGTTCGTCTGTAACAATAACAGGTACAAGTTTCAGCACAACGCCCGCTAATAACATTGTTTATTTTGGAAGTACGAAAGCAACTGTCACAAGTGCAACTGCAACTCAACTTGTTGTAACTGTTCCAAAAAGTTCAACTCATGCTCCAATTTCAGTTGCAGTAGCAGGAAAAATTGCACTTGCAAAATCTGCATTCAGAACTATTAACCCAACTATTTCTGCTCGTCCAATACAAGGTTCTAATTTTGGTAATAACATTTTATTTTCTTCATTAGGTGGATCACAAAATAATGATGTCATTATTGCTGCAGGCGATTTTAATAACGATGGAATGGCAGATGTTGTTAAGGGTGGGAATAGTTCTGTTCGTGTTCATTCAAACGCTATGTCCGCTGCAGGAACAATAACAACAACATCATTAAGTAGTGGAAGTGATTTTTCTGTTTCAGGTACAGTAAATTCTTTAACCGTTGGCGACATAAATGCAGACGGATTATTAGATATCATTACAAGTAGCTCTTCTGCTGTAAGTGTATTGATAAATACAACATCGGGTGGAACGCTATCTTTTGCAACTTCATTAAATATTTCAGGAGGTTTTTCTGCTGTAAGAATTGCCGACTTTAATGTTGATGGTCTTATTGATATTGCTGCTTTGACATCAAGTGGAGTGAATATTTACTCAAATACTACTTCAGGTGGAACAGTTTCATTTTCATCTGCAACAACTGTTGCATTATCTGGATTTGGTGGATTAGATGTTGGTGATTTAAATTCAGATCGTAAATACGACTTTGTTGTCACTAAAGGTGGTGAAACGAATATTGTAATAAACACTTCTACTAGTGGATCACTTTCTTTTGCTTCTGCTGTAAGTTTGGCTTATGGTGATAACAAAGTTGTTGTAGTCGATTTAGATGCTGATGGTGATAACGATTTGTTTGTTCGAACAAAATTGGTAAGCAATAATTTTGTTAGTGGGACACTTCAAGCTTCTGACTTTGCTGATTTTGCAAAACCATATAATATTGATCATGACTTAGGTTTTTCTGTTACTGATTTTAATAGTGATGGATATCCAGAAATTATTGCAGGTTCATCATGGGATAAAATGTATGTATATACAAACTCTGGTGCAAATACAGTCACTTCTTCTTCATTTAATGGTAGATGGTACCCAAGACAAGATTTGTACTGTGGTGCTTGTGGAACTGGTATTGGTGTAGACATTGACGGTGATAATAAAGTTGATGCGGTTTCTTCCTACAGAGACCAATCTTCATTTACAGTTACTCAAAATATCATGTCTCCTTTGGGCGTATTAGCAAATCCAACATCACTATTAAATTTTGTGTCATGTCAAGGTACTGCTTCAGCAACTCAAACAACATCTGTTTCAGGTGATGGTTTAACAGCTAATATGGTACTTACAGCACCAACAGGATATCAAATTTCAACATCTTCGACAACAGGTTTTGCTTCAACATTAACTTTAACACAGAGTGGTGGAGTTGTAAATGCTACAACCATTTATGTGCGATTGACTGCAGCAGCAGCTGTTGGAACTTATAATGGGAACTTAACAATTACATCAACAGGACAAACAACCGCTAATATTGCTCTAACTGGAACAGTTAACGCTGCAAGAACAATTTCATTGACTGCAGGTTTGAAACCTTGTGCTGGTCAGACAAATGGTTCGTTGACCGTATCGACAGCTGGTGGTTCTGGATCAATAACATCTTACGTTTGGACGAGAAGTTCTACACAAACTGGAACTTACACGGTAGTTTCTCCAACACCAAATAGTAACTCTAATCCAACAAACTTAGGAGTTGGTTGGTACAAATTAGCGATAACAGATGCTTGTGGAACAGTTACTTCATCTGCTATTCAATTATCTACGGGTACTCCAGTAGCAATCAATAGTTCATCAGTAACAATGACAGGATGTAATGCTGGTACTGTTACTGTGTTGGTTCAAGGAGGTGGTGGTACCACAAAAACAGCTGTTTTAACAAGTGCAACTGATACCTTGAGCGCAACGCCATCTTCAAGTGCAGCTGGAGTATTTACAATTACATTCACAAACGTTCCATTAGGAACATACACAGTAACAGCATCCGATTTAAGTTCGGGATGTGTGACAACAGCAGCTAATCAAGTCGTTGTTGAAACAGTTACTATTTCATCTGTTACAAACAGTTTAACAAATTGTAACCCAATTCAAAGTCAAGCACAAGTAAATGTTTCAGGTGGGGGTTCATCTTATACCTATCAATGGTATGCTGGAACGCAAGCAACAGGTACTGTTTTAAGTACTTCTAATACATTGAACAATGCAGCTGTTGGAGATTATACTATTAAAGTTACTGATAACATAAATTGTATTGCAATTGAAACGGTTACAATAAATGCACCAGATCCAGTTGCACCAGATGCAGCTTCTTCAGATGCAACTTGTTCGAACTCAGCAGATGGTAGTTTGCAAGCTTCACCAGGAGGATTTGATTTAACAACAGGAGGTAACGGAGTTTATTCGTATGCATGGACTGCGTCGAATGGCGGGACAATACCTTCAGGACAAGATACGTTAGCGAATCTATCAAGTTTAACTCCTGGTACTTATACCGTTACTGTAAGTGATGGAATAGGTTGTTCAGGATCGAATAGTTTTACGATTTCTGCACCAGCTGCATTAGCAGTAAGTGAATCAATAACTGATTTATCATGTTTTGAGTCGGCGGATGGTGAAATTGCGATTACTGCAACAGGAGGTAACACACCTTATGCTTTTTCTTGGGTAGAAAGTGCAACTTCAACAGGAACCTATACAGCATATTCTACAAATGAAGATTTAACAGGAATGAGTATTGGTTATTACAAAGTAACAGTTACAGATGCCAATTTATGTACGTTTACAACATCAGCATTCCAGGTACAACAGCCTGCGCGTGTTGAAGCTTCATTTGCATCATCTGCCACAGAAGCTTGTAAAGATGAAACAGCGCCTACATTAACTTTTACAGGTTCAAACGGTTCAGCCCCTTATATTTTCACATACACAATAAATGATGGATCAACAACAAGCACTGACACTGCTTTGACAGCAAATTCATCTACATTAACAAGAACAATAGATATTCCTACTTCAGTAGCAGGAACATTTGATTATGTATTATTGCAAGTTGAAGATGCTAATGGTTGTATAACTTATAACAATGATATTAGTGATTCGTCACTACAAATTATAGTTCATGCATTACCTAATGTTTCAGCTGGTAATGACAGAACGGATTGCAATGGAACCGATGTCACTTTATCGGGATCAGGTGCAACTACTTATTCGTGGGACAACGGTGTAACAAATGCAACGGCATTTACTGTTTCTAATAACACGACAACGCCTCAAAGTACTAATTACACAGTAACTGGTACAGATATTCATGGTTGTGTGAATACTGATCAAATGACTATTACTGTGAATCCAACACCAAGTGTAACTGGTACTCCAGATGAAGAAATTTGTGCAGGTACAAGCACTACAGCTGTAAATTTCACGGGTACAGTTGCTGGAACAGTATTTAATTGGACAAATTCAAATACTGCTACAGGTTTAGCAGCTTCTGGAGCTGGAGACATTAACTCTTTTATAGGTACAAACACAACTACATCACCGATCACTAGCACAATAATTGTAACACCTGTAGCTCCTGAGCCAGCAGCAATTCCAACAAATCCTACTTCGTTATTGATGTACGCATATGGTTCAATCAATACTGGACGTACAATTAATTATTCAAATATAAATTTAAATGGAACGAATTCAACGATTGCATCTGTTACAGCAGGTTCATCGGTAACATTAAGTTTCAATTATTCACAGACAGCACCAAATCCTCAATGTGGAGGTTGTGTAACACAAGCGTATTTAGGTATCGGTGGAACAAGTAATGCTGTATGGTGTAAAAGTGGTAATTTAAATGGTACCGCTAGTGTTTCATTTACAGCACCATTAACTTCAGGTAATTATTATATTGTTCAAAATGGAACTTATGAGTGGAATTGTATCGCTCAATCATTTACTGCCGATCCTTCAAATGCTGTGGCGGTTTTAATTGTTGGAGGACCGGTGCCAGTCGCTTGTTATGGTACGCCAGACACGTTAACAATTACCGTTAATCCATTAGCAACAGCTAATGCAGGTTCTAACGATACTATTTGTAGTTCGGAAACTTATACATTAAGTGGTACAATTGGTGGTGGTGCGACTTCATTAACATGGACAACTACTGGTGATGGATCTTTTGATGATGCAAACTCAGCAACAGCTATTTATACTCCTGGTAGTTCAGATAAATCTTCAGGATCTGTTTCGTTGATTATTTCTTCTAATGATCCAACAGGACCATGTAATGCTATTAGCGATACAATGGAATTAACAATCAATCCTATTCCAGAAATAGCAAATCATTCATTAACAGTTTGTAATGAGGGAGCATTGGGAATTAATTTAAATGATGACAATAATGGTCCTTCAATAGATCATTTTGATTTAGTTGTAAATGCTAATGGTTTAGTAGATTTTGATGGTAGTGGTAATATTTCAAGCACTAATTTATCGGATTTAACAATAACTACTTCTGAAGCTTGGACAAATACAACAAATGATACAGTTCATGTAATCTATAGAGTTACACCATATTCAGCAACTGGTTGTCAGGGACCAGATTATACATTAGATGTAACGGTTAACCCTGAGCCTACAATGGATACGTTAACTAACTTAACATTCTGTGCTGGTCAAACAGTAGCTGCTACAACATTAACTAGTCAGGCAGCAGGTACTATTTTGGATTGGACAAGTAGTAATACAACAGTTGGTTTATCTGCAACTTCAGGGAAAACTACTATTCCTTCATTTACAGCAACGAATGCAACAGGTGCCCCATTGATTGATACAATAACTGTTACACCATCCATTCCAATTATCGGAGTATTGCTTGATAACTCAACTAATAATGGCACATTTGGAGGACGATTTACGAATATTCAACAAACATTTACGGTACCTCAAAATACTTCGTTGACAGAATTATCAATTTTAGTAAAATCAATAGTTGGTACAACAGATAACCACATTACGTTAAAAATCTGGAATGCGAATAATAACTTATTAGCTGCGAAAACAATCTCGTTTGTTGCAAACACAAATGATGTTGCATGGAAAACGTTTGTATTAAACCAACCAATTCAATTAACAGCAAATACAACATACATAATAAATATTGATGACACATATGGTTATCAATCAATTTGCGGAGGCCAATTGCAAGTTGGTGTAAATAATGCCTATGTTGGGGGATCTGTTATTTCCTCAGCAAATTGTACACCAAATCCAAATTTACAGTTTGCTGATGACGATATTTGTTTCATTTTAAAATCTACAACTGGAATTTGTCAAGGGACTTCAGAAACATTTACAATTACGGTTAATCCGTTACCAGTAGGGACTAATTCAACTGAAACAATTTGTTCAAATACTCAGTTTAGTTATTCACCTCAATCTTATATTTCAAATGGTGTAGCGAGTACTTTTACATGGGAAATTACAAATATTACTGATACAATTTCTGGAGTTCAAATTGGTGATACAGGTTCAGCATATATTGCTGATACTGTAATCAATACTACAGCCGCGCCAGTTGATATTGTATATACAGTTACACCAACTTCTGATTTAAAAACATTCGATTATACCTTGTATTCAACGCATGATGGTAACTGGGATGACTCATATTATACGCAAATTGCACAAACGTCAGCAGATTTTGATTCAATTTTAGATACGACATATCCTACAACAACAATAGTTCAAAGTGGTACGGCAAGCGCCTCGACATTATTGAATTTTAATGATGGTGTAGAACTTACAAATATTGGAATGCAAATTCCAAACAACAGCAATTTTTATGGATTTGATGCGAACGGTACATTTGTTCCTGCAGAAACAGGAGTATATACATTCCAAACATATGCAGATGATGCTGTTGAGCTTTCAATTAATGGTACTGTAGTAAGTATTGCAAGTAATAATTTTGATCAAGGAACAATTAGTTTAGTTGCAGGTACAGCTTATCCAATGCGTGTTCGATTCCAAGAATTTGCTGGTGGAGATGCGATGTTTGTGAAATGGAAACGACCATCACAATCTTCATTCTCATATCAGTCAGATGAGATCCCTGGAGGATCAGGTTGTGCAGGTGTTCCTTTTACTGTAACAGTATCAATTACTCCAGAACCTGTAGGAATTCCAGATACGATTGAAACATGTTCAAATGTTGCGTTGAATTACATTTTAAATGATTCAAAT
>JAGOAZ010000013.1:28368-78998 GCA_017983675.1 Fluviicola sp. | reverse complement strand
AGAGCGAAAACTGAAAATAGGCCAACGATTTATCAACTTTTAAATCAAACAGAAAAATGGATGCGTTTTCGATGAAATAAATACACATAAAAAAAAGAGGCTGCTCAGTGTTTTGAGACAGCCTCTTCATATTTATTGGTAATTTATCACTTACTTTTCTTTGGACGGAAAGGATTTACCCAACTCAAAAAGGGTTGAATCTTTCGGGTTTGAATCCAAACTTTACCTTGGCCTGAAAAACGACAAACAAATCCTTCGCCTGAGAAGAACAATGATTTGTAACCACCTACACGAGAAATTTGGTAATCCAATCCCTCTGTAAATGCTACAATGTGTCCCGTATCGACCACATAACCGTTGGTAACGTCAATTTCTAAAATGCCTCCGTAAGAATTGAACCACAAATCACCAGACCCTGAACATTTGATTAGAAAAAAGCTTTCCCCTGAGAAAAAACCTTTGTTTAGTCCTTGCCATTTCGTGTCCAATTGTACATCCATGGTAGAAGCTACGTAGGCTGTATTTTGCAGATAAATTGTTTCGTTGTTCAAATAAACATGATCCACATCGCCTGGACAAGAGGGTGCAATTTGAATGTTTCCATTGCCATTTTGCGCTGTAAATTCATTGATAAACAACGATTCACCGCTTAAAAAACGACGAAAACCACCTTTTAATTTGGTTTTCATTGTGATATTTGTGTCCATTGTTGCCATGGCAGCGGCTTCCACTTTTAATGTTGTGCCGTTGGGAATTTGTACTGTGATTAAACCAAAATCTGGTTTGCAATCAAAATTAAAATCCAATCCTTTTTTTGTTTCTGTTTCCATGATTAACGCGGTTTTAATTTAATCCCCAAAGTACTTCCAAACGATGTTGTGTTGTGCGACTGTACCCAAACTTTGCCTTTTCCGTTGAATTTACACACCAAACCTTCTCCACCTAAGATAGAACTTATCCAACTTTTTCCTGCTTTTGAAAGGGTGAAATTCAACGTTTCTTCAAACGCCACAATGTGTCCCGTATCTACAATGTGCGAACCGTCAACATCTATCGCGTAAACAGCACCAAATGAATTGAGAATGGTTGTTCCATTTCCTTTAATTTTCAACCAAAATAAACCTTCTTTTGATATCAAATTTTTAAATCCTTGAAAACTTAAATCGATATCGAGCGTTGTTGAACTAGCTACGTAAGAACCGCCTTGCACAATGATTGATTCTCCATGCAATTCATGTACAAACATATCACCAATCAGCGACGTCCCTAAATAAACGTTTCCTCCATTTGATCCAGCTTTGAAATGATTGAGAAAGAAACTTTCGCCAGAAATCATTCGTTTCAAACCACGTATGATACTACCCGATTCTTTTTTATGGGTAGTTGTACTCATTTCCATGTCATTACTCATCGCTATCATCGCACCAGCTTCTGCTGTAAATGATTCTCCAGGATTTAAAAGTACATTTGCAACCGCCGATCCTGGTCGCATTTGGATGGATACACGCAACCCGCTTGTATGCATCTCTTGAGTTGTTATTTCTTCCATATCAATATAAATGACGATTTACCCAAGAAGCCATACCGTTCATATTTCTTGTTTGTATATAAATTTTACCTGAACCTTGAACTTTGGTTACAAAACCTTCACCGCCTAAAAAGCTACCGATGATACCGCCTGCCAATTGTGGTTTCAATTTCATAGTTGGTTCGTAGGCTACCAAATGTCCTGAATCTACGATATATTCACCCGACACCTCTTTTTCCACAATTCCACCATAAGCTCCAAAATACACTTTGCCATGACCAGAAACCACCAATTTGAAAAGTCCTTCTCGCCCAATGAATGATCCAAAACCAGCCCATTTAACGCCCAATTTCACACCGGGTTCTGAAGCAATGTATGCACCACGTTGCAAACAATAGGTTTCGCCATTCATTTCACGCATTACAATATCACCTGGCGTAGCCTGCGTCATGGTCAGGTCCAATGGTTTATTGGTGTTGTTGGTAAAGTGATTGACAAACAAACTTTCACCACCGAATATTTTTTTGCCTAATGCACCGAATAAACCGCCGTTAAATTTGGCGGTCATATCCAATTCACTCGACATGGTCGCCATGGCATCTGATTCCGCTACAATCGTTTCTCCAGGCTGGAGCACCGTTTTGATATACGCAAAAACAGGTTTCCCTAAAATTTCTGTTGTCATATTTTAAGTTTAAAAGATTTTTTAAATGATGAAAAGTTTGATGGCAAAGGGGCATAAACACTTTTCTTGGAAGCAATAATTTTCTTCAAATGTGCAATGCGGTCTTTGGTCACTGGATGTGTGGAAAGAAAAGACAAATTTTCCATTTGATTTTTTTGATGTTCTTTATCCAACGTACCAAAAAAGTCAATCAATCCCTGAGGATTTATATGTGCTTGCATCAAAAATTCCAGTCCTTGTTCGTCAGCTTCTGTTTCAAATTTTCGGCTATTGGACAACGAAGCCAAATCGCCACCAGAGCTAAGAATGGTTCCAGCAATTGCAGAAACATCGCCTATCATGGCTGAAATGACAGCGTAAATCCCCAAACTGTTGATGATACTGCGCACGTGATGTCGTTCTGTAACGTGAGCCAATTCGTGCCCCATCACTCCCATCACTTCTTCCCATGATTTTGCGTTTTCAATCAATCCATATTGAATCACAACTTTACCACCCGGAAGTGCAAAAGCGTTGATACTGGGATTATTGGAGAAATACACTTCCACTTCTACTCCTTTTTTTCTCGCTTGGTCAATCAGTGGTTTTGCAACCTGAAGAAAAACCGTTTTTAACGAATCCATTTCTACCAGTTTATGGTCCGACTGAATCAAGGTAAACAGTTGGTCACCTGCTTTCTTTTCCCAGCTTGTTGGTACTTTTTCAGCTACTTTGCGGACCATCCAATCTTTCGACAAAACGACTGAAAGGACAAGTAAAAGCATTACAGACAAGACCACTAAAATGGAATAGACAAAGCGTTTTGACGTTTTTTTTGTTTTCTTTAATTGAGCATTGAGTGACGGTATTTGCAACAAAATTTCGTTTTTCAGAACAGACTGTTGATCGGTGTAAATACTGAAATTCGGATTTCCTTTCTCCAAAAAGAATATCATCCGATTATTTGCACCACCAGGTTTTATTTCCAAATTCTCAAATAATATGGAGCGACTGAGAGTAGCATTGGAAAAAATTAATTGATCGGATTGAAAACACAACTCACCTGTTGAGCGCTGATTTTCAATTGTTTCATCAATAAGAATGGCTGAATATTTTTTCACAAGTAATTTTAGATAGGTTTAAATATACTGTTTTTCTTCGATGAAATAAAAATGAAACAGAAAAAACATGCTTTACATTAAACTAGGATTGAAGTTTGTACAACTTATTTTTTAAGTGTTTTTTATTTGGGCAAATGTAGATAACTTGTTGTTATACAAGTTGTTATTTTGCTAATAAAAATAGTGAAATTCACCTCTTAATGAATCTTTTTACATATTGATAGCTGTTTCTAAACAAGAGCAATATGAAACTAAGTAATGAAATTGAAAAAATGATCAAATAAATTTTCCAATAATAAACTATATGAGGAGGATCTTCCAAATTGATCCAAGTATCATCAATGTTTTGATTATTTCTTAAAAATTCAAATTTAGGTTTCGAATAAATTGAAAGCTCCTTCAGGTTTAATTTTGCAAAAAGTGGCTTTGTAGATCTGTAATAAAAACTAAATTGCAATTCATTTTGGAAAATTCTGTAAGCAATCAGTTTTTTAATTTCATAGTTTTCATTCTTTATATCAATATTTGCACCATCACATATCATACAGTAATCACCGTTAAACATAAAACATGAATAAGATGTTGATTTCAACGATATTGAATTACTTATTTTTTGTGTTTTTATGAAAACAGAATTTGCATACTTTTTATTGAACAATTCAAATTGAAAAATTATAAAAGCATTGATCAATATTAGTATTAATAATGTTCTATTTTTTATAATCATATTTTCCTATAGAATCGTATATACTACCGTGAAAAAAAATGGAATAATCCTTGTTTGGAATAATCAGTTTTTTATCAATAAATTGAAAATAATTTGGATTTTGTATGAGTGATTTAGTAACAGTGTGTCTATATGATCTATCTATAAACGTTTTAAAAAACAAATGTTCTGGCAAAGATATTTTTGATACTTGATTTTCAATCCATTTAAGAATCGTGCGCTCTTTTTGAGAGTAATTATTTTCTGGAAACCTACATGGAATGCTAAAAACAGTATTTTTCTTCGGGATAAAAATGGAGTAATTTATATACCTGTTTATATTTTTGTATAGTTTATTGAGAAACTGAACCTTATCAATTTTCAACATGTTTAAATTGATTTTATTTTTAAGAATATGAATAGTAACAGTTGAATTATTTTTTCTTGATGCAAAACTGTTACAACTTCTTTGATTATCATAATACTGAGGTTTCGTATCAAAAACATAATAAGTTACATTACCTTTTTCATCTATTTGCGTACAAGTACTACTCGAATATTCAAAAATTGAACGAAAAATGTAAATGCTATTGATGTCTTTTTTTATGTGATCAAAAAAATAATTATTATTCAATAAATATTCATTATTAAAAACAGATAAATCATCTGATTTATCATAATTCTCACAAGAGAAAAGTAGAAAACAAAAAAAGAAAAAGACTATAAATTTCATATTTTCAATTATTATTCATTCACCACCCAACCATAAATCCAAGTCTGCAAGAAATGAATTATTAATTTTTTTATTGCTTTTATTTTGATAAATAAGTTGAAATCACTGTTGTTTTTGTTTGTAGCAACCGTTAGGTTAAATATAATGATTTATTCAATTGAAAACGGGGTAGTGTTTTAATAAGAATTAGAATACATAGTAACCAAAACAATAACAATTAGATATAACTAGTCAACAACAATATCTATGTGAATTATTTGATTTAAAGATAAATTTTTATCCTGCCCACAATAATTAGCATCACCAACTAAACGAAATTTCAACTTGCTTAGTTCTAATCCGTCTTTTAGTTTAATTTTTGCATTTAATAGTTTAAAAAGAACACAACTAGACGGAAATTCTGCCCAACCTAATGTGTAGACATATCCATCTACAATTTTATTTGAATTATTCGCCTTCAATATTAATACATTGTAGTATTTAGAAATTGTTGAATCGCCAAAACTATGACCAAAATTTTCTTCCAAGAAAAGATATGTTGTAAAACAACCTGACACAACATTAAATGTACTATCTAATCCATATATTGGCGAAATTTCTGATTTCAATTTTTCGGAATTAAAATCGGAATTTTTCTTTACAGAAACTAGTTTGAAACTATTTCTTTGTCCAAAGCAAAAAGTTGTAAAAACTAAAAAAGTAAGGATTGTATTAATTTTTATATAATATTTCTTTGAATACATGAGCTATTAAATTTTCGCCTCATTTCTAGGCATTTTGAATTGTGTTTTTAATATCATTCTTTTAATACATTTAATTCGGATTTTCTGAATAGGCAAACTATCATTTGACCCAAAACTAAAAATCTTTAGTATTCATTCGAGTTATCTGTTGAAACAAAATAAATTGTTTCATATTCATTTGTAGGTGTAAATACTATATGAATTTTGGTATCACTACTTTTAATTGTTTTTAGAGATTGTCCACATGTAAAAATGTAACTTTTATTGTCATGAATAAAAACAACTTTAGGAGCTGTTTTTTTATTCAATAGTATTTCAGGAATCTTTAACTTATAACTTTCAAATTCTTTGAATCTATTTTCTAGAATTAGAACATCATTAATAATAATTAAAAATTCACAATTATCATCAAAATTAAAGGGATTGTTTTTAAAACTTAATATGAATTCTTGTCCTAAAGAGTCTAAATTAACATTACAATTAAGATCTAAAAATAATTGATTTTTGTTATCGTTCAAAATTGCATTTTCTGATAACAAACTTTTCAATTCCTTAGTTTTTACTTGAGAAAAACTGGTATTACTAATCATTATTGAGAATACTGACAAAATAATAATATTGTTATATCTTTTTCCCATGGTAAACTTTTTTTATTTGATTTAGAATTATCATTGTATTTGCAAATTACTTATGGTAAAGTTTTCATTTTACTTAATAATGAAACCCGATAATTGTGTCAATTTTATCATAGGAAATCTTAAATGTATAAAATCCAATGTTATTTTTTGATTTTAAAACATAAGTGTCTTTTTTATCAAATATTAGGTTGTGTTTTTTTTTGATTAATTCAATATGATCTCCAATACGAATGTTACAAAAGTTAATTGATGTATCAACTATACAGAAATTATCCAGTTGCTCATCTACAAAAGCAAAATAATTTTTTTTAATGAAAAGTGTTTTTTCTTTCATGCCACCAGAAGCTGTGTCAATAAAAATAGAATCAGAAAAGGGTCTTAACTTTTCAAACAAATCTTGATCAAACGAGGAATAGTCATTGATTGTAATATTTTTATTTTTAGAACATTTCTCGGATACTAATAAATAAAAAATGATAAATAATAAAGCTGTTGTTTTCATGCTTTTAAAGTAATAACTCATTCCTTCACCACCAATCCTAAAATCCAAGTCTGCAAGAAATATTTTTTATATCGTGTTTTAATTGTTTTTAGTTTAATATTTAGTTAAAATCACTTATGGATTTTATTGCTAGTAAAAAGGGTGAAAAATCAACCATTTAAATAAAAAATGGAAAAATAATTAGTCCTAAAAATTCTACAAAACAAAACCACATTGGAAGTGTCGATTTCATTTTATAAATAAACTTTAACACCGCTGCAATTATGAGGTTAATAAAAATAATCACTAATGTCCAAAACAAAAAAACCACATAAACTTTATCAGTATTAATCAGCTGTAATAAATATACTATCCAGCTAGCGTAAATTAAATTTATTAAAATCAGAAAATTAATTAACCCTTTCATTTCACCCCCTATTTATAGTATCTCAACTTATAACAACGATTAATTAGTTGTGAAGTCTCGTTGCATTTTTTACAATGGTTGCAACAGTTATTGTGGTTTTCAAACCCTATTCAGAACTTGATTACCGAAGTGGTCAAAAGCTGTTGTTTGTGGCAACCGTTAGGTTAAATATAATGATTTATTCAATTGAAAAGGTGGATTTTTTTTAATAAGTGCTAATACTTCCTTCAACACATGATTCGAGAACAATTATCTATATGGTTTATAAATTCCTTCTTTTAGCGTTTTTAAATAATCAGAAGCGTTTAAATTTGGGTTTACAGCTTTGCCAATTTTTTTTATTGCAATTTTATTATTGCTTTTAAAATTGTAAATTGGATAATCTAGACCATTTAACTCATTTTGTACGTAAAATTCTCCAATTTTATAGAAATTAAAAATAGTTTTAAAATTATTTGAAATAGAAATCGAGTTGATTTTATTCTCATTAAAAATTACTTTGTCCGAATTATATGTTAAAACTGATTGATTCTGCTCGTTTTTAACATCAACGGAATTTGTTACAAAAACTTTATTAAGCTTTCCTAGGTTATCAAATTCCAAATAATTTGAATTGATTTTACCACTGTCGTTTAATTGATTTTTCTCAACTATTGTAATCGACTTTAATATAATTGAACCATTTATTTTTTTGAAATTATAAATATGTTCAGTACTATCTTTACCTACAAATTGTGACCAAATTAATGGAATTTCCCCCAAATTATCTGACTGTTTTTTGGATAAAAAGCTTAATAAAAATACTGCAAATAAAATAAAAATGAAATTTTTCATAATCTTTAATGTGTTCTGGTTTATAAATGAATCTTTAACGTTTTTATTGACTCAATTCACCATAAATACAATTTAAAATCATTTCAACCATAGCGGTCAAAAGCTGTTGTTTTATAGCAACCGTTTGGTTAAATATAATAACTAATTCAATTGAAATCAGGGTGGAGCTTTTTTTTAGAACAAGTTCTAGTTTGTTAGCAACACTGCTAAAACATTACTTAAATCCTTTCGATTTTAAATACTTGATTACTTCCTTTAAATCATTTTCATATTTATCATTATGTAAATTAATTCTCTCAAAAAATTGAACAACTGTTTCATTATGTGGTGTTCCATCTTCATAATAAACATTTCCTACTGTTGGTATATGACATTTTTTTTCAATCACCAAATACTTAACTAAATCAAATCTATCAAGAGTTGCAGCGGTTCTTAACACATAACTTAAAGAATCTTTACTACACTTATCTATATTAGCTCCTTTTTCTATAAGATGATAAAACAATTCATCTTTTTTAGAATAAACAGCAGCGTCAATTGATAATTGTAGTGGTGTATCAAAACAGTTACCTCTAGAATTATTAAATTCACAAGGTTCATCTATATCAGCACCATGTTCGAGCATCAAATCAATTAATTCTAAATCAGTAGCCCCAAGTGTATACATTTCACAAGCAAAATGAAAAGCAGATTTATTTTGTAATTTATCTTGAATATTTGGATCCGCACCTAATTCTAACATTTTTTTTATTGACTCTCCTTTTTGTGTGAGAATTGCTAGTTTTAGTAAGGTTTGCCCATATTTTGGCTCAATATAATTTACATTGTATTTTTTAACTCTAACTAGTAAGTTAATTTTTTCAATATCTTCATCATCAACAGCTAGGGCTAGCTCTTTTATTTCTTTATCATAAAACATCTCATAGTTTAATTCTTTCCAAGTCTCTTGACATGAAACAAATAAACTGATTGTAATTATTAATAATATTTTTAAAATAAAATTTGACTTCATTTTGTTTTTTTAAATCTGAAAAAGATTTGAAAACTTAATCAAATAACTCACTCGTTCACCACCCAACCATAAATCCATGTCTGCAAGAAATTAGCAGGATTGATAACGTTTTTTGGAGTAATCATTGGCGCACTTTTCACCAATACAAACGACCAAGATTTTGTTTGAGCTAAAACGGTGTAAACACTTGAAGAAGCGTAACTTGCAATCACATTTGTTTGGGAACGGCGTGGCCAAGCATCTGTCGTTATAATTGCTGGCGACCAATACAATTTGGTTGTTTTTGAAAAACGCTTGTTCTCGGAGGTAAATTGTACTTTTTTTGGGAAAAATGGACCAACCATTCCGCTATCACGACCAATAAAATAGCGTTTTTGGAGTTGTAGCTCATTTCCGATCAAACGCAACCGATTCAAATTATGCGATGCGTTCTCGCAACACGGATATTGATGGTGGTACAACAAAACTTCTTTCGTGTTCGGCTGAATTTTATAGGCCAAAACATGACCGATTTCCTTGAACAAACGCGTAACAACTCCTTTTTTTGTTCCGTAAATTTCAAGGTATTCTTTGTCGTCGTCACTTGAAACAAATCCGTTGAAAATTAATTCTGGTAAACCATCACTGTTCAAGTCTATCAAGCGGTACAAAGCCGAAAATTGCGTGTAATACGTATCGAAAACAGCTTGTGTGTCGTATGCTTTTGTGCCAACATGATCCAATAAATCAGCATCGAACAGGTACTTCACCATCGACCTTTTCAAGGCCTCATTCGTAACCGTAACTTTGTCCAAATCTGTTTCTGGATTTGCAATAAATAAGGTCGGATCGACACGCGTCATCGTTACAGATGCAACTAATGAAAAACAAAACGAGCTGAAAAATGTGATTAAAAGTGCTTTCATGTGGTTGTTTGAAAAAAAAGGAGATTGCTACTTGCTAACAATCTCCTTGAATCAATTATTTTTTAGTCGATTTTTTAGGTGTTTTAGCAATCGTTAACGATAAAATTGCCGCACCTTCTTCGATATCTAATACAATCGTATCACCTTCTGATAAGTTGTTTTTTACGATTTCTTCCGCTAATGGATCTTCGATGTATTTTTGGATAGCTCTTTTTAACGGTCGCGCACCAAATTTTTCGTCGTAACCCTTGTCTACGATGAAATCTTTTGCTTTTTCGGACATCGATGCACTGTAACCCAAATCTTGGATACGCGCAAACAATTTCGTTAACTCCAAATCAATGATTTTGTGAATGTTTTCACGCGTCAACGAGTGGAAAATGATCATGTCGTCGATTCTGTTCAAGAACTCCGGTGAAAAGGCTTTTCGCAAGGCATTTTGAATCACCGACTTCGCGTTTTCATCACGTGCTTCTTCGCGCGCTTTTGTTCCAAATCCTACACCTGTTCCGAAATCAGCTAATTGACGTGCACCAATGTTCGATGTCATGATCAAAATCGTGTTTTTGAAATCGATTTTACGACCCAAACCATCCGTCATGTGACCGTCATCCAACGCTTGTAACAACAAGTTAAAAACATCTGGATGTGCTTTTTCGATTTCATCTAACAAGACGATTGAATAAGGTTTTCTTCGCACTTTTTCAGTCAATTGTCCACCCTCTTCGTATCCTACGTATCCTGGAGGCGCTCCGACCAAACGAGAAATCGAGAATTTCTCCATGTATTCCGACATGTCAATGCGGATTAACGCGTCTTCCGTATCGAATAAATATTTCGCTAATACTTTCGCTAATTGTGTTTTACCAACACCTGTTGGACCTAAGAAAACAAACGAACCAATTGGTTTATTTGGATCTTTCAAACCAGCACGGTTGCGTTGAATAGCTTTCACTACTTTTTCAACAGCTTCATCTTGCCCAATGACTTTTCCGGTTAATTCCTGCGCCATTGTTGCCAATTTGCCCATTTCAGTTTGTGCAATTCGCGTAACAGGAATACCACACATCATCGAAACAACTTCTGCAACATGTTCTTCAGTTACCACAACACGCTTCGCTTTCGAATCTTCTTCCCAGCGCTTTTTCGCTTCGTCTAACAGATCTTGAATTTTGCGTTCTTCGTCACGCAAACGAGCAGCTTCTTCGTATTGTTGCGATTTGATCGCTTGATTTTTTTGCTCTTTTGTTGTTTCTATTTGCGCTTCGATATCAATGATTTCTTGTGGCACATGAATATTTGTCAAGTGAACACGTGAACCCACCTCATCCAAAGCATCGATTGCTTTGTCAGGTAAATGGCGATCGGTAATGTAACGCTCCGTTAATTTCGCACAAGCTTCTAAGGCTTCTGGCGTATACGTAACCATGTGGTGTTCTTCGTAACGTTCTTTGATATTTTGAAGAATCTGAACCGTTTCATCAATAGAAGTTGGCTCGATCAATACTTTTTGGAAACGACGTTCCAATGCGCCATCTTTTTCAATGTGTTGGCGGTATTCATCTAATGTTGTCGCGCCAATCGCTTGCATTTCTCCACGCGCTAAAGCAGGTTTCAACATGTTTGACGCATCTAACGATCCGCTTGCACCACCTGCACCAATAATGGTATGTATTTCATCGATGAATAAAATGATGTCTGGATTTTTTTCAATTTCCGCCATCACCGCTTTCATGCGTTCTTCAAATTGTCCACGGTATTTTGTTCCCGCAACCAGCGAAGCCAAGTCCAAGGAAACAATACGTTTGTTGAACAACACACGAGACACTTTTCGTTGCACGATACGCAAAGCCAATCCTTCGGCAATCGCACTTTTACCTACGCCCGGTTCACCAATTAAGATTGGATTATTTTTTTTACGACGCGATAAAATTTGTGAAACACGTTCGATTTCTTTTTCACGACCTACAATTGGGTCAAGCTTTCCAGCTTCGGCCATTTTTGTTAAATCCCGACCGAAATTATCCAAAACCGGAGTTTTCGATTTCGGATCAGCACTTTTACGTTGACTTGCGCCAAATGACTGTTCCTCTTCGTCAGCCGAACCCGGCATTTCAGCACGAGGAATATTGTTTTCGTCTATCATATCCGTCAATTCTTCTTTTACAGTATTATAATTTACCCCATAGCGATTCAAGGTTGCACACACAACAGAATCTTCATCTTTCAACATTGAGAGCAATAAATGTTCCGTTCCAATCATAGGACTTTTAAACAATTTTGCTTCCAAGTAAGTAATTTTCAATAAGCGTTCAGCTTGTTTGACCAACGGAATATTTGCTCCTGGAGGCGAACTGATGCGCGCAGTAGCTAAAAGCTGTTTATCCAATTCACTTTTTAACTGTGTTAAATCCAGATTAAACCCTTTTAAGATACGAACGGCATTCCCCTCTCCTTCTCTTAGAATCCCCAGAAAGAAATGTTCAACACCAATAAAGTCATTCCCCAAACGAAGGGCTTCTTCCCGACTATACGTCAAGACATCTTTTACACGAGGCGAAAATTTTGCTTCCATATACTTTATTAGTTACAACAATTATAACGCAAAACTGCGTCTTACAAATATATAAAAGGTAAAAATGTTAATAACTGGTTTGATTTAGCATTTTTACACCACTTTTTGTTAGTAAAAATCGAATACCACCTCATTTTTGTAGCGGTAAAAAAACTAATTTCGAACCTTGCTTTAGCACTTGTTTGCAAATTGCAGACACAACAATCGTGCATTATTTAAAATTATGACAAGATGGCAGATGGAGAAAAGATAATCCAGATTAACATCGAAGATGAAATGAAATCGGCGTACATCGATTATTCGATGTCAGTAATTGTATCGCGTGCATTACCAGATGTTCGTGATGGTTTCAAACCAGTTCACCGCCGAGTATTATACGGAATGCAGGACTTAGGAGTTTACTCTAACCGTCCGTACAAGAAATCAGCGCGTATCGTTGGTGAAGTATTAGGTAAGTATCACCCACACGGTGATAGTTCGGTGTACGACACGATGGTGCGTATGGCTCAATCTTGGTCGTTGCGTTACCCGTTGGTTGATGGACAAGGTAACTTCGGTTCAGTCGATGGTGATAGTCCCGCAGCAATGCGTTATACAGAGGCTCGTTTGCGTAAAATCGCAGAGGAAATGTTGGATGATTTGGAGAAAGAAACAGTTGATTTCGCTCCCAACTTCGATGACTCGTTACAAGAACCAACAGTTTTACCTTCTAAAATACCGAATCTATTAATCAATGGATCATCAGGTATTGCGGTTGGTATGGCAACAAATATGGCACCACATAACTTGACTGAAGTTATTGACGGTATCGTAGCTTACGTTGACAACAAAGACATCGAAGACGAAGAATTGTTGAACTACGTAAAAGCGCCAGATTTCCCTACAGGTGGAATTATCTATGGTGTGGATGGTGCGCGTGAAGCATTATTGACAGGTCGTGGACGTATTGTCATTCGTGGAAAAGCTGAAATTGAGGAATCTGGTGGTCGTGAGCAAATCATTGTGACTGAAATTCCTTACTTGGTGAACAAGGCAGAAATGATCAAGAAAACTGCTGAGTTAGTTAACGACAAGAAAATTGAAGGCATTTCAGATTTACGTGATGAGTCGGATAGAAATGGTATGCGGATCGTTTACGAATTGAAACGCGATGCTATTCCAAATGTCGTATTAAACAAATTATACAAGTTTACAGCACTTCAAAGTTCGTTCTCTATCAACAACATTTGTTTGGTAGATGGTCGTCCACGTATGGTGAATTTGAAAGACATGATTTCAGCATTCGTTGCTTTCCGCCACGAAGTTGTTGTTCGTCGTACCAAATTCGATTTACGCAAAGCAGAAGAGCGCGCTCATATCTTAGAAGGATTAATCATTGCTTCGGATAATATTGACGAAGTAATCAAAATGATTCGCGACTCAAAAAGTCCGGAAGAAGCGCGTGAGCGTTTGATGACTCGTTTTGGTTTGTCTGATATTCAATCGCGTGCTATCGTTGAAATGCGTCTACGCCAATTAACAGGTCTTGAACAAGACAAGTTACGTGGTGAATATGCAGATTTAATGGCATTAATCGCTGATTTGAAAGATATTTTAGCAAACGAAGAGCGTCGTATGCAAATTATCAAAGATGAGTTATTAGAAATTCAAGCGAAATATGGCGATGCGCGTCGTTCACGAATTGAGTATTCTGCATCTGAGATGCGTATGGAAGATTTGATTCCAGATGAAGAAGTGGTGATTACTATTTCGCATGCTGGTTACATCAAACGTACAAGCTTAGACGAATACAAAGTACAAAGTCGTGGTGGAATGGGCTCGAAAGGATCCGCTACACGTGACAAAGATTTCTTGGAGCATTTATTTGTTGCAACCAATCACAACTACTTATTAATCTTTACGGAGAAAGGTCGTTGTTTCTGGATGCGTGTGTTTGAGATTCCAGAAGGAAACAAAACATCAAAAGGAAGAGCTATCCAAAACTTATTGAATATCGAACAAGACGATAAGATCAAAGCATACGTGAAAGTCAAAGATTTGACGGACAAAGAATATGTGGAGAACAACTTCATCGTTATGTGTACGAAACAAGGTATTATCAAGAAAACTTCTTTGGAAGCCTATTCTCGTCCACGTGCAAACGGTATCAACGCAATCACTATTCGTGAAAACGATGAATTATTAGAAGCACGTTTAACAGACGGAACAAATGAAATGGTATTGGCAACCAAAGCTGGTCGTGCAATTCGTTTCAACGAAGCAAAAGTTCGACCTATGGGAAGAAATGCTTCGGGTGTGCGTGCTGTAACATTACAAAGTGATGCTGATGCAGTTGTAGGAATGATTTGCGTGAAAGATAACGCTGAAACAATCATGGTTGTGTCAGAAAAAGGTTACGGAAAACGTTCGTTCTTAAACGATCCAGAAGATGGTGAACCAGTTTACCGTATCACTAATCGTGGTGGTAAAGGTGTGAAAACGATTAACATCACCGATAAAACAGGTCCTTTATTAGCAATCAAAACTGTTGCAGATGAAGATGATTTGATGATTATCACAAAATCAGGTGTTACCATTCGTATGCACATCGACGGCATTCGTGTAATGGGAAGAGCTGCTCAAGGTGTTCGTTTGATCAACTTGAAAGGAACAGCAGAAATTGCTGCCGTAGCACGCGTTCCAAGAGCCGACGAAGAAGAAGGCGAAGAAGGCGAAATCATTGACGATGCAACTATCGATTCAACAGAAACAGAAAACTCAGAAGAAAGTACTGAAACTTCTGAAGATTAATTTATGGAATTTCAACTATTATGCATCTGAGAAGATGGCATAATAGTTGATTCATTTCAAAAAAAGATAACATGAAAACAGTAAATTCCAATTACAAAAACTTCCTTTTGGGAATCTTAACACTTGCTACTACAAGTGTTTTTTCACAAAAGAAAAGTGAAACAGATGCAGCTTTGGCTTTCAGAGCAATTGAAACAGCAATGACTAGTAATGATGTTGATGCTGCGAAAAAAGCAACACTCAAAGCAAAAGGATTTATCGATTTAGCAGCTGCACATCCTGAAACAGAAAAAAGTCCAAAAACGTTGTATTTAAAAGGTGAGATTTATTCGTACATCTCTTTTTTCCGTCAAATGAACGACGCTGCTTTTAACGAGACTACTCCAGCAGATGCTGTTGATATTGCTGTAGCTGCTTTTACATCAAGCTATTCGATCTCTGATAAGTTTGATGGAGAAATTAAAAATTCTGTAGGCAATGCTAAAAACATGCTCATTTCTCAAGGAAATGCGTTTTATGATGCCAAAGAATATGGTAAAGCATTGGATTTGTATGATATCAGCGCGAAATATTCTACTGCTATTGGCATGATGGATACAGCAGCTATTTACAACTCTGGATTATGTGCGCAATTATCTGAAAATTGGTTGGTCGCTGCCGCACGTTTTAAAACTTGTGCTGAAGTAAACTACCGTCCAGATTTAACCTATTTGAATACAGCTACTTCATACATTCGTGCGGAGAAAAAAGAAGAAGCTATGACTTTCTTAAAAGAATCGATTCAAAAAGCGCCAGCTAACAAATATTTGTTCTGGACACTTGGAACGATTGCAATGGATATCAACGACGATAAATTAGTTGAGGACAATCTAAAAAAAGCAATTGAGTTGGATGCAAATTATGCCGATGCATACTTTAACTTAGGCAGTTACTTTTTTGGAAAAGGAATCGATTTACGCAAACAAGCAAACGAAGTTAGTGGTCCTAAACAAGCTGAATTATTAGCGAAAAGTTTGGAGTACTACAACATTGCAAGTTCACCTTTGGAGAAATATTGCGAGATTGTTCCAAAAGACAAAGACGTATTAAAAAGTTTGTGGCAGATTTTCAGAACATTGAAAAATGCTGAAAAAGAAGCGAAATACAAAAAATTATACGAAGAAGCTTAAGCTTCATCAATTGAATTGAAAGCACTCACTTTGTGGGTGCTTTTTTTTGTGACAATAATGGAGAATGAAAGATTTTAACGTGATGGATAAGGAATCTTTTATCGGTAAATATTCTGATTTCCAATTATTTAATTAAGGTCAAGCTATAGCTTTACCACAATTTACCAGGGTAATTAATTTAGGTGTAATTTCTTAAAACAATTTGAAGAATCAACTTAAACCGGGGTCAATCGGCAGCTTTACCACAAGTTACCAGGGTAACTAATTTAGGTGTGATTTCTTAAAACAATTTTTTGAATCAACTTAAACTGGGGTCAATCGGCAGCTTTACCACAATTTACCAGGGTAACTAATTTTAATAAGCTTTATCCTTTAAAAAAAGCTTAACTCAAAATCAATTACTTTTTCAACGACGAATAATCTGCTTGAACAATTTTCTTGAAAGCTGCTTTGCTGAATGCTTTCTCGTTAATTCCGTTATACTCTTTGATAATGTTTCCATTCCAAATATAGAATACTGCTGGTGTGTCACGATTTCCAATAACTGTCCAGAACGTTGCGATATCTAATACTTTATTCGTGTATTTTTTTCCTGCAAAAGCAAAGAAATCGGGAATCAACTCAACTTCCTCTTCCATAAATGCGATGTTTATTTCAGGGAAATCCTTGATTTGATTTTTCAATTGTGTCAATTGTTTCGCTGTTTCTTTGCAATGCTCACAACCAGGAGCAAAAAAGCATAATATTTTTCTTCCTTTGTCAATCGAAGGATACACATTTGCAAATCCAGATTTAGCTTGCTTCGGTTCTTCTTTTTTTAAAACAACTGTATCGATAGTTTTTGTGTTGATGGTTGAAATAGCATCAATAATAACCGGTTTCTTTATTACTGTCGTATCGATGGAGACTTCCTCGTTATCAAGTGTTTTTACAGTTGAAGCTGGCTTCATTCCAACCATAAAAACAGTCATGATGCAAGCAAAAGTAACAGTTGAAAGCACCCACCAATTGCGTTTATCGTTGTGTTTTGTAGCAATTCCAAATAAATAAGTTAATATTCCAATTGCAACAATGTTTTTAATCAACGCTTGAAGTGGCGTCATTGGCAAAAGCGTACCAAAACAACCACAATTCCCTTTATTACCTGTCGCAATTATTTCATAAGACAATTGAAAACAAAAGATGAGTAACAACAAGGCTGTTGCTGGAATAATTAATCGTTTGTAAAAATTTTGTTGTAGCATTAAAATTCCCAAAGCAAATTCACAACCAATCAACGTACGCGAAAACCAAGCTCCGAAATCTTGACTGAATCCCATCGGAACCAATTGTTTGATTTCAAAAGTTGTCAATGCTAAAAATGGTGACGGATATAATTTAGCCAAAGCTGAAACTAAAAACAGCAATGAAACAATGATTCTAAGTGACCATTCAATTTTTGAATGTGTGTTTTTCGCTTGTAATTCCGTTGATTCCATAGTTTGAATTTTTGACTAAATTAAAATATCCATTCGTTGAAACAACAGGAAACGAATGTTTTATGAAAAGATTAACAAAAGTGCTTAGCTTTTTTTGACGAACTTCGTCAAGATATAAATGGATTGACCATCAACTTTCCCTTCAATTAACGTAGCATCATCGTGTACCAAACGAATGTTTCGAACAGCAGTTCCTCTTTTTGCTGTAATTGTAGATCCTTTTACGTCCAACTCTTTGATCAACACAACTGTATCGCCCATTTGAAGTACCACTCCATTTGAATCAACATGTTTAAGTGCATCTTCGTCTTCCATGCCTTCTTTCGCCCACGCTAATGTTTCATCTTCTAGATAAATCATTTCTAACAAATCAGTTGGCCAACCTTCGTTTTTCAATTGAGTTAACATGCGGTAAGCAATAACTTTTACTGCTTCTACCTCACTCCACATGCTGTCATTTAAACAACGCCAGTCATTGGCAACTACTGGAATTGTACCCGATAATTGATCTGCAAGATTTTTTGTGATATACACATATTCATCAGCATTTAATCCTGCTTTTGGTGCAACCAAATAACAGGTTAAATTTTCAGTTAATCCACTAATCTCACAGCTATTTCCGCTTCGTGCAACTAAATCTTTCTCAAATTTCATCGGGTATATTTTTTCGTAAAACTTGCGCAAAGATAGTGATTTCAAACGACTTTTTTAGCCGAAACTTTATTCGAATTTCATTCAATTAAGTGAAATAAATATTCTAATTTAGCGCAACTTAAAACATAATTTATTAACCAAAATCAATTACTTGAAAACAATCAACACGATCGTTTGTGCAGTTTTAATGATTGCAGGAACACAACAAGCAAGTGCTCAACTTTCTGTGGGAGTAAATGCCGGAATGTTATTCACAACTGGAAATAGTCCATACAACCTCAATTATCCCGGCTTTTCAATCTATGGTAAATACGGGATAAATGAAAACATCAGAGCTGGAATTTCTATCAGTACTTTTAGTAAAAAAACATCTTATGCAGGAGGTCCATTTACACCTGCTTATACCATTACCAGTCGTATTTCACCAATCACATTAACTGGTGAATATTTGTTTCTAACAGATGCGTTTCGACCGTATGCTGGTTTGAATATGGGACTTTACACCAATCGTGTAAACGTAAATCCAGGAAGCAACTCGAAAGAAACTGGCTTTGGAATAGCACCTGTCATTGGGGCCGACTACAAATTCAATGAAAACTTATTTATTAATTTAAATTTTCGTTATCATCTTGTATTCGACAATCCCACAAGTAAGTTGTTTTCAAGCGAAATTGGAATAGGCTATCAATTTTAATAAGATTGTTAAAACGGGATCAGTTTGGTCCCGTTTTTTTATTGTAAGCTTTCATTATAATTACCTATTTTTACGGCAATTACAAGCTTATGAAATTCCTTCTAATACTCTCGCTTAGTTTTTTATTGCTTTTTTCATGTAAAAAAGAAAATGAGAAGCCAACTCAAACAGGATACCAACAATACGGAGTAGCACTTACATCCTTGCCTGCAACCGAAGATTTAGTAATTTACGAAGTGAATCTGCGTGCTTTTAGTTCGGCAGGCAATATCCAAGGAGTTATTAATCGTTTGGATGAAATAAAAGCCTTGGGGGTAACAACAATTTGGTTGATGCCAATTTATTCGGAAGGCGAATTAAATGCTGTCAACTCGCCATATTGTGTTAGAGATTATAAAGCGGTAAGTACTGAATACGGTTCATTAGCTGATTTAAGACAATTGACGACCTTAGCGCATGAAAAGGGAATGTCGGTAATTTTAGATTGGGTTGCGAACCATACATCATGGGATCACGCTTGGATTACAGCGCACAAAGATTGGTATACCCAAAATGCTAGTGGAGCAATTATTCAACCAGCAGGAACAAATTGGGCGGATGTAGCTGACTTGAACTTTTCAAATACAGCAATGCAAGATGCACAAATTGATGCCATGAAATACTGGATTTTAGAGGCCAATGTGGATGGATTCCGTTGTGATTATGCCGATGGTGTTCCTTTTACTTTTTGGCAAAAAGCAATCACCCAACTGCGTGCTATCCCAAATAGAAGTTTATTGTTTTTAGCAGAAGGGACAAGAGCCGATCATTATGCAGCAGGATTTGATTTAACCTATGCTTGGAATTTTTATACAGCCACAAAAAACGTTTGGAATGGAGGAGCTGCTTCGGCATTTTATGCGACTCATTTATATGAATACAGTACAATTCCAACTGGAAAACACAAAATCCGATTTACAACGAACCACGATGAATCTGCTTGGGATAGTTCACCAATGACATTGTTTAATGGAAAAGCAGGCGCTTTAGCAGCAAGTGTTCCTACAATCTTCTTAGGAGGCGTTCCGCTCATCTATTCAGGGCAAGAGGTTGGAAGAGCATCCACTACCCCATTCTTTACTAAATCTCCAATAAATTGGGCTGCAAATCCGGATATGCTACAAGCGTACAAGCAACTTTATACTATTTATTCAAATTCAACTGCTGCCCGCAAAGGAACAATCACCAATTATAATGCATCAAGTCATGTTGTAACATTTAAAAAGACTTATGGAACGGAAGAGTTATTAGTATTGGTCAATGTGCGCGATTCTATTGTCAATTACAACATACCAGCGGCGCTTCAAAATACTTCGTGGAACGATCAAAGAACGAATGCGGCGATGAATTTAGGAACTACATTATCTCTTCCTGCTTATTCGTATTATTTATTGAAAAACGAATAAAAAAAGCTATCGAGGTGATAGCTTTATACTGTGTCTTATTGTTTGATAAAATTACTTATGCGTTGGCCTAAATCACCAGTTAATCGTATCAAATAATAACCTGGATTGACGTTTTGAAGCATCAAATCTTTTGCATACGAATTATTGGTATTGCTAACTGTTTCAGTTGCCACTACTCGACCGTTCATGTCTAACACTTCGATCAAGGCTGTTGCTCCAATATTCCCAGTGAATTCCATTCTGATTTTATCATTCGCTGGATTAGGAAAAAGTAGAAATTCATCGGAAAGATTATTGTCATCGATTGAAAGTGCGAAACCAACCGTAAAATCATAACGGTGATAATGCCCGAAATCGCCAGGAAACGTTTCCATCATTGCACCGCCTATTTTACGTATACGGAAAGAACCTCCTGTTTCGCCCTCCACTTGTTGGGAATACCAAAAATTAATTCCATCGTGATCAGAATCTTCCAAAATAATCGAATAACAGCCTGGTGCCAAATTGAACGTGTCTTTGTAATCTGTTGAATTCGACAAAGTCGTTCGTTGAAAAACAACTGCTCCATTTGCATCGATCAATTTCCATTGATTTTCTGAAGCTTTGTTATTCGTTATGTTCCAAACATAAAATGGACCATCAATGTATTCTGGTTTTGTGTAATTCGAAGTTTGATAGTTATTAGGAGCATATTCATCTAAATCTGGGAAACCACCTACCGCATAAATTTGTGCGTTGAATTTATTTGCAGGATTAGCTCCGTACCACCAATTTCCATCAGTAATTGGAATTTCAACGATTTCTTTTTCTAAAAACGCCAAATTTCCTGTCCAATGATATTCAGCCCAAACGCCGTAAGTTACCCAACAACGAATCATACATGATGTCAAAGGTGCAGAACCATTATTTTGTATGATAATGCGCGGGTTGGAACAAGTTGGGTTCCATTTCCCATAATATTCGTAATTATTCGGATTCAAAATATCCACAATTCCTGCGTCATGTGTGAAATTAGGCGCTGAATAGGAAACCAAATCCATTGCAACAATATAATTACCAGCTCCTTGTGCTTGATCGTTTACAGGAACATCTTCAATATCGTAATCCAATAAAACAGTGTCGCCAGCTTGCACAAAAGGAGTCAACTCGTGATCGTATTCTTTGACCATATCTCCTGGACACCAGCCTTCACGTGCATACGGCCACGTTCCACCTTGTCCAATATTTGGATTATCACCACAAGCTGTTTCTTCCCAAATATCCCATGTAAAACGAGGAATTCCATCCACAATGATTTGATGATCTTTCGGATCCCACTCGCAACAATTGGTTGTCCCATTGTGACCATGACCCGTAAAACGCGTTTTGATTTTGAACATTGCAGACGAATCCGCTAACACAACTGGAACTTCACTCAAGACTTGGTCATTGTCCATTGCACTGTACGTATAGCTTTTGTAATTCGACCAAATTGGCGCAATATCATGTACATCACGAGCAGGAATACCTTCGATAAATGCAAACTTGATATCCAATAATTCTTGCGTATTGTGTGCAGCTAAATCGACCAAACCAGTAAAATATTTTTGGTAATCTGTCACATCAGATATCCATGTAAAACCATTCGGACCTAAATCAAAACCGATTCCATAAGGAGTAATATAACGGCCAATTTCCACTTCATTGATTACTTCAAATGGCGGTTTAAAATAACTAATTGTATCATTAACAAGTGTTTGATTGAATCCATTAGCACTTGATCCAATAACGATTCCATTTGAATTTAACGTATCAATTGTTCCTTGCGTGTATGCTTTTTGATTAGCGGCAATTATGAAATTATTATCGCCAGGAGCATACTGAAAGAGTACATTAGTTTCTGGAAATAACGTAGTTAATACTGAATCAGAAACAGGATTAGCGTAAGCACCTTGAATAATTGTTGTTTTTGGAACTTGTGCCAAACTCGTTACTCCACAAATTGGATTTGCTTCAGTCTGAATCATACTGATCTCTGAACACATAGCCATTCGGTTATGACCAGATTTGTCCAATGCAGCTCGTTCATCATCAAAATCGTAATACAATTCTAATGCTGCATATTGCGGATGCGTTGCATCAATTTTCTTGTTTTTCCAAAGATTAATTGTTGGTGCATCTAAAGCAGAAGACCAAATAGTAAATTCGTCAATATCCCCTTTGTATTGGTAATTTCCATTCCAATTGGAACCTAAACGAAAACGGTCTACTTTTCCAACAGGTCGAGTTAAACCTGTACCTGAATGCCACAAAGTTCCATCTTTGTAGATAAACATTTGTCCCGTTGACGTTTTTTTCACAAAAGCCCAATGATGCCAAACATTGTCTATTTCATTAGCTGTAGCTGCTTTCGAAATACGATCGTAGGCATTGGTGTATCCTGCATCAAAATAAATCGTGTTATCCGACCAAGGCATATGAATATTGAACAAACGATTATTCAAACTATCAACAGCTTCTAAAATGGATGTGCTCGTTCCGTAACTTCCGTTTCCTTTCGCCCAAAAACTGATTGTTACATCGCCGCCTAAATCAACATTATTCATGTTTACATCAGCATAGTTTGTTGCGTTTGTTCTAAACACACCGTTATCATTTGCAAAAAGTAACGATGAAGCAGTTGATGTCACCGCTTCTAAATCTAATTGAGAAAGCGAGAAATTCGGATCAACAAACGACAATTCAATTAAGATATTACTTGTTCCATCGTAATTAAAACCTTGTGTAAAATGTAAGGTTTGTTGACCAGCTGAAAGGTTTGATAGATGATCATTAAAAACAGCTGTAAAACCAGTTGTTTCAAACGAAGAAAGCATGGATAGATTAGTTGATTTCAGTTGTACTTGAACTCCTTCTAATTTTGAAAGTGCTTGTAACAAATTCAATTTCAAGCCTTGTATATTTCCTGCAACAACTCCCGCATTTACCAATTCACTCGCTGTAATAATCCATTGAATTTTTGAACCATTTGAACCTGAGTTCACCCATTTTATAGGTGACGCAGGAGTACCAGTAATTGAATGGCTTATCGGTGATATTGGCGTTCTTTTCGTTCTCGTTTGCCATTGTTTATCATAAAAAACTTGATTCGAAAACGTATAATTTAAAGGAGAAAGTGTATTTACTTTGAATAAGGAACCATCCACTTGAACAGAATCAAAAACTCCTGTGTGATCAAAAATTCGGGTGTAGGTTAAATAATCCCATTCCCCACAATTATACTGATCCCAAGTTGTCAATGGGCTACATTTTAGTTTGTAGTACATCAGTACTTTTTCAAACCGTTTATTTTCAAGAGAAGCAGGAAACTGAAAATTTGCACGTCGCGCTGTGATACTATCAAAAGTAAAAGTTTGTACCCAAGTGGTATCTTGTTGTGCAAATGCCTGAAATCCAATAAAGGACAAGACAAGAGTCTTAAAAAAATTATTCATTGTAAAATATTATGCTAATTATCTTATCAAATTGACTGCGCCATTGACTATTTTGACCTCGTCACTTTCTGTTAGACCAAGTCGTAAAACCCAACCGTACGTTCCTTCTGGACATTTTTGTCCTTTGTAGGTTCCGTCCCATCCTTCCGTTGGATCAGTTGTTTTATAAATCATTTCTCCCCAACGGTTGTAAATTTCAAATGAAATGTCATCATTATCCACTCCAGCATAGACAATTGGCTCGAAGACATTGTTGTTTTCATCACCATCGGGTGTAAATGTATTTGGTACATAATACAACAATTGATCTTTTATAACAACCAAATGACTAACAGTATCAATGCATCCATGAATGGTAGTTACTTGCAATTGTACCAAATATTCTCCTACATCTCCTAAGGGATAAATATGAGTTGGTTCAACACTCGTAGCAAAATCTCCATCACCAAAGCTCCAAAAATTGGATGCGTTTAACGTGGAAAGGTTATTAAATTCAACTGATGGATCGTGTGAAAAAACTTGTTGTGGTGCATACGAAAACGCAGCATTGGGCAACTCATATACACAAATCATATTCGGCTTTTGCGTCGTAACAGTACATAAATTATTTGCTGTCACTGTTAATGAAACGGTGTAACAAGCTGCAAGCGGATAAACAATGGTGTTTCCATTTGCCGTCGAACTTGTTTGACCATTTCCGAAATCCCACAAATAGGTGAAATTACCCTGACCATTTGTTAAATCATTGAATGTAACACTTAACGGTTGACAACCTTCAATAACAGAAGATGAAAAATCAACTTGAGGAACTTGTGTAATAGCTATTGTAACGGTTGTTGTGTCATTGATACACATCGAATCAGCAATTAGAATTTGATGAATTTCATACGTTCCAGCATTCAAATTACCAACGGACAATTGTTGTGTTGTTTCATTAAAAGCAAAGGATAGTCCATTTGTAGAATACGCCCAATCGATCGTTGATGCAGCTGTAGGATTAAAATTAGCTACCAACGATTCGATACTTCCAGCAGTATTACAAAATTGCACAGTACTGGATGCAATCCCAACTGGTTGTTGATGAACTGTCAGTTCAAAATCTGCTACATCATTCGGACAAAAAATTCCGTTAACGGTATATTGAAAATCAAAAACACCAACATTTGAAGCAATTGTAGCTATCCCATTTGGATTAATGACTCCAAGGAAGTTAATTGAAGTCCAATTCCCACCAGTTGTTGCATTTGAACTTAGTAAAGATGAAAAGTTAACAGACTGTTGCGTCGCACAAATAGTTGCACTACTGTCGCTACCTGCAGATTTAATTTGTTCTGTTGATAAGTTAAATTGATCAGATCCAGAACAACCTGCTGCATTTGTAACCACTACTGAATAGGTTCCTGGATTGCTAACTTGAATTGTTTGTGACGTTGCTCCAGTATTCCAAAGATAAGTGCTTCCAGTATTTTGGGCATTTAACAACAAAGAATCAGTACTACAAATCGTTACGTCATTTCCTAAGAAAACCGAAGGATTGGGACTAAAAGTAACAACAATAGTATCTGAAGTAAAGCAAATCGGTCGAAAAGTAATATCATCTAATGCAAAATCATTTCCTCCACCTGAAGTATTTTGATTCACAATACAAATCTGAGCAGAAGTTGCTAAACCTGAAGTCCAATTTTGAGTGAATTGTGACCACGAACATCCATTTGGTGAAGGTGAAAAAACTGTTCCTAAAGGCGATCCATTAATTGAAAATTGTAATTGTGCAACTGTTGGATCAGACAATGCCGACGTTACCCATGTTCCAAATTGATACGTTGTTGCAGGTTCTATTGCAACCGTTTGACACCAAACTTGTGTGTTTGGTGTTGAAGCACCATTAACAACCAACATATTTACTCCTGGAGCAGGTGTGTGATCTTGACATTGTGAAAAATTATTGTGCACCAAGTTTGGTGAAGTTGTAATGGCAAATGTACCTGGGTTGGAAAGTGTACCCCATGATCCCCCATTTCCAGGCAAGTAAGATGTTGTAAAACCGGTATTTCCTTGTTCAAATCCACTGTTTACAATGGTATTTGGACCAAGATTACTCACTTTCACATGATATGTCCCTGTTTGACTCACTGTTTTTGTTGGCGTTGTTGTACCATCGTGCCACAAATAGGAACTGTAAGAAGATCCCGGATTCATTGTGTACGTTGAATTGCCACAAACAGTTGTATCTGGTCCTAAATTTACAGCTAATGCATTTACAAAGACAGCTATTGTTGCAATGGAATCTGGACAATTCCCGCCGCCATCTAAGGTATACGTATAATTCCCACTTACATTAGTTCCCGGAGTATATGTTCCTAAATGACTATTTTGAAGCACAGACGGACCTGTCCAAACACCATTATGAGAAACTATTCCTGTTGCATTTCCTGCATATAAATTAATAGGTCCATTTGGAGAACATTGTGAAACAGTTCCAAGTTTATTAAAATTACAAACTTCAATAATCAAATCATCAAAACCAACATCATTACCAGTACCACCAGGAATGTTAGTTGATATCTGAAAACGAATAATTGGAGTTGTTGCAATAATTGGGTTCATGATAATATCTTGCCAAATCGAATTTGTAATGACCGTTTGAGATAGCAAAACAACATTATTGGCGTCAATTAAACGGAACGTTAAATTATTGGAACTCGAAAAAGCATCTCTGACTGAAAATTTAAATCGATAAGTTGCTCCAATACATAATGAAGGAGACGGTTTACTATATAATATTCCTAAAAAACCATCAACAATATTCATGTACATTCCTCTACTTCCAGAACGAACACAATTTGCAAACGACTGAAATTGAGGTGTGTTATGGTAAACTGTCCCTGGAATCAATCCTGGTATTGTTGAAGCATATTCAAATGATTCTGTATATGCAGCCGACCAACTACATTGTTGTGAATAGGATAAATTTGAAGAAATAAATAAAACAAGAAACACTAATTTTTTTAGTAACATCATAAGTAATATATTAACAACAAATTTAATGAATAAAACTAGTTAGAAAAACAAACTACAATTTTAATCAATTTGCAGTTAAACGTTGATGTATTATTGACAGTTGCTTGATAGCCCCTCTTTTTGAATGATTTTATATTTCGTTCGAATCACATTTCGTGAATCTGCATTAAAATGCCACCATTCTGTCGGGATATTTCGAAAATGTTGCTGTTGCATTACTTCGCGAAGTAATTGACGGTTAGCGATATGTTTATCCTTCAATTCTCCTGTTTTCAAAAATTCATTTTCCAAACTTGGGTAAGCAATTTTTCGAATATCATCGTATCCTGCTCCCATATCTAAAGGCTTTTTCGATGCCGAACAAATGGTAATATCAACTGCCGCTCCATAATTATGAACACTTCCATTTGCTGGATTACTGACAAACTTAACGCGTTCACTTACTGGAATGGTATCCAAAGCGTTCCACATTTGCCATTGAACAGATAATGGTCGAAGCGCATCATACACCATCAAGTGATAATCTGGATTTATTGATGTTAAATACAGTTGACACTTTGCCAATTTACGCGCTATTGCAATCTGAATGTACGGTTTATCTAATGTATCATATAATTGTCGGTGCATGAAATTATCAGTTGACGCATATTTCAATTCCCAATAAATTGCTGGATTATAAAAATCTACAGGCACCAACGTATCTCCTTGATTGAAAAGAAAAGCATGTTTTGATGTTCCTTTTTCCTTGTTTTTCAATGATTTATAAACAGGCTTTTCATGTACTGAATCACTTGATTCACGTTTGCTATCATCATTAGCAGCACAACTTGTTAGTAAAATCAAGATGCTCAATTGAATAAAAAATTGTATCTTCATCATTCAAAAGTGAACATATTATTCAAATTACCAACATTCTATGTACTTTTGTTTTTAAAATTAACGAGAAAAAATGCCGAAAATAGCTCAAAAAGCAATTGACATGCCAGCTTCACCAATTAGAAAGTTGGTTCCTTACGCTGAAAAAGCAAAAAAATCTGGGAAAACCGTATATCATTTAAACATCGGTCAACCAGATATCGAAACACCCCAAGTAGCACTAGATGCAATCAAAAACTTTGATCACAAAGTAATCGAATACTCGCATTCAGCTGGATTTGAAAGCTACCGTGTGAAATTAGCTGAAACGTATCAAAAAGGTGGTTTACCAGTTAATACTGAAGATATATTGATCACAACGGGTGGTTCAGAAGCATTGATTTTTGGATTCATGGCAACGTGTAACCCTGGTGATGAAGTCATCATTCCTGAACCTTTTTATGCAAATTACAACGGATTTGCAGTAACAGCTGGTATCAATGTTGTTCCTGTAACTTCGTCGATAGAATCAGGATTTGCATTGCCTCCTGTTGCGGAAATTGAAGCAAAAATTACTGCTAAAACGAAAGCAATAGTCATTTGTAATCCTGGCAATCCAACAGGTTACTTGTATTCACAGTCTGAATTAGAACAATTACGAGATATTGTAAAAAAACACGACTTATTCTTGTTTGCCGATGAGGTTTACCGCGAGTTTTGCTACGATGGAGCACAACCATTTTCGGTATTAAATCTTGCTGGAATCGAAGAAAACGTGATCATGATTGATTCTGTTTCCAAACGCTATTCCATGTGTGGAGCACGCATTGGAGCTTTGGTGACAAAAAACAAAGAACTAATGGCTGCTGTCTTGAAATTTGGTCAAGCGCGCTTATCGCCTCCTACTGTTGATCAAATTGCATCGGAAGCTGCTTTGAACACACCTCAATCTTATTTTGACAATGTTGTGGCTGAATATGTTGAACGCAGAAATATTATGGTTGATGGCTTAAATGCTATTCCGGGCGTATTTTGTCCAAAACCGAGTGGTGCTTTTTATTGTGTTGCAAAATTCCCCGTTGATAACGCTGAAAAGTTTTGTCAATGGTTGCTAGAAGATTTTGAATTTGAAGGTCAAACGGTTATGATGGCTCCTGCGAATGGTTTCTATTCAACACCTGGTGCTGGATTACAAGAAGCGCGCATTGCTTATGTACTCAATAAAGAGTCGCTTCAAAAAGCTGTTGTCTGTTTAGCAGAAGCTTTAAAAGTTTATCCTGGGAGAATTTAACGAATGGAAATTCTACTGATCATATTATTGATTTTATTAAACGGTGTTTTCTCAATGGCAGAGATTGCTACAGTCTCTGCTCGAAAATCAAAATTAGATGCTGCTGCAAAACGTGGCGATAAGGCAGCTAAAATAGTACTTGAAACAATTAATGCGCCAAACAGGTTTTTATCTACTGTTCAAATTGGAATTACATTAATTGGGATTTTAACGGGGATTTTTAGTGGTGAGAAAATCACAGAAGATATTGAAAAATACTTCAACCAATTCCCCGCACTCGCACATTATGCGAATATATTAGCAGTTTCGTTTGTCGTTATTTTAATCACGTTTTTCTCACTCGTTTTGGGTGAATTAGTGCCGAAACGAATTGGATTAGCTAATCCAGAAGGAATTGCAAAAATGATGGCGCGTCCAATGCGTTTTGTAACAGCGCTTACCTCTCCTTTTGTTTGGTTGTTGACTTTTACTTCCGATTCTTTAATTCGATTATTTCGCATCAAAACTACTTCGGATAGTAAAGTAACCGAAGAGGAAATCAAAGCTATCATCCAAGAAGGGACTGATGGTGGTGAAGTACAAGAAATTGAACAAGACATTGTGGAACGTGTGTTTCATTTAGGTGACAGAACAGTTAGTTCACTCATGACGCACCGAAATGATGTTATTTTCATTGATATCAACGACGATGTCAACGAAGTTAGACAACAAGTTGAAAAAGAATTGCACTCCATTTACCCGGTATTTGATGACGAACGCGAACAAGTTATTGGTATCGTTTTACTGAAAGACTTATTTCGCACAATCAACAATACCGATTTCGATTTAAAAAGCTTGTTGTTAAAACCTCAGTTTTTATTAGAAACGATTTCAGCATATGAAGCTTTGGTGCACTTTAAAGATACCAAAACGCACTATGGCATCATCATGGATGAGTTCGGTCAAATGCAAGGAATCGTAACGTTGAATGACTTGTTACAAGCATTGGTTGGTGACTTTAACGACTTTTACGCGGAAGAATTTGAATTTGTTCAACGGGAAGATGGTTCGTGGTTGATTGATGGACAATACCCTATTGCCGAATTTTTTAGACATTTTGATTTAGAAGATCACTTGGAAAACATCAACTTCACCACTTTAGGAGGACTAATATTAAATGAAAGTCGTTCGCTTCCAGAAACAGGTGAAATCATTACATGGATGAATTTCGAAATGGAAGTCGTTGACATGGATGGTGCACGTATTGACAAAGTACTCGTTCGCTTGATCGAAGAAGAAAACTAATTCAATTTTTTATTTTTTTTCATTGAACGTTTTTAGTAGTGGGTTGTACCGCTAGTAAATTCAGTTATTATGAAAAAAATATGCTTACTTTTCGCAGCAAGTTGTTCGTTAACAATCTTTGCTCAAACTCCTTTAATTGCTCACAAGAGTCATTCAGGAAATGAATCAACTTATGAAATAGATCCAAGTGCTAACTTTGGAATGGTTGCACCTGAAATTCAACAAATTCAGATTATAAACGACTCAACTTTTGTAAAAAAGTATGGTTTTGGGCATACTTTGTATGAACTTGATACCGTGAAATTAAAATTGAATCAAGTTCCTGCTGATTTAAGGGATTCACTTTCGAAAGTTTACCACAAACCTATTATTTTTGATTCTACGCAACACATTCAACCCCAAACTCAAGAGGCAAAGCCAATTAACAAACGGGATGCAAAACCTTTGAATAAAAAGAAAAGTAGCAGCTTGTTGTTTATTTTAATTTTTGTTAGTGCAGGATTATTGACCACAAAAATCATTGAATCTTTTTTTAAAGAACAAAAAATAGCTCAATAAATAGCCAAAATGACCAATTATATAACACGTGTAACACTTGGTTTTATTGGCTGGTGGATATTATTAATGCCTTTTGACTATGGTTTGTTGGACTGGTTTTTTAAATCGGTTCAACAGCCATTTTATTTCTTGTTCCGCAAAATCGATCCAACCTTAATTTTTGAAACAGATACAACAGGGTATTTTGTCATCTGTGTAAGTTGTTTGCTACTCGGAATAATTAGTGAACCACTTCTAAAATTAATTGCAAACCGAACAAAATATTCTGTTAGTAACGCACTACAACAGTTGTTACGCGCACTTTTGGTGTTTTATTTGGTTTCATACGGTTGGTACAAATTAAATGGCGTGCAATTTTATCCGCCTAGTTCCAATATTTTATACACGCCATTAGGAAAACTTTCAAAAGACATCGTTTTTTGGTCATTAGCTGGCAGCGCACCACTTTTTTCATTTGTCCTCGGTATAATTGAACTAATTACTGCACTTCTTTTATTACTAAAACGCACGCGATTCATTGGTGCACTTTTGAGTGTGTTCATTTTTGGATTTATCTTCCTAATCAACTTGTCATTTGATATTTCCGTAAAAGGATTGTCGGGAAGTTTACTCCTTTTCGCGCTGATTTATCAATTTTTCTTTATTGAACAATGGCAACAACTTCTTGCACTACCTAAAGACAAAAAAGCACTTTCATTTCAACGAAAACACCTTGTTGCGTATTTACTTGTGGTTTTATTAGTTGTGGAAGTGGTTTCCCCTAAAAAAGTGGAACGGGATAACAAACAGCAATTTCATTACACAGACAACGCATTTGAGATTATTGGCCACGAACAATTTAACTATGTCTTTGTCCATCCAATGAATTACATTATTCTAGCTGATAAAACAAATCAGTTCACCGATTATCGCATTGTATCAGGAAACAAGGTGTTTTGTCGCTTTGCATTAGGCTCCATCAACTTTTCACAAAACACATTGAAATTAAACAATAAATTATTGAAAATCAAATCGTTAACAATTAAAAAACTTCCGTTTAACAACAAAGAAATTCATTTGTTTTCTGATAAATTTCATTAACAAAAACGAGCTTTTTCTTACTTTATAAACAGTTTGAAAGAATGTTGTTAAACTATTTGTAGGAATGAGTTAATTCCATTCATTTTTTCTTTACTTTTGTCTTGTTTTGAATGAATCTAAATAAGATGCGTGTTATTTTAGCAGATAGTAATGAAATTGTCCGTATTGGTTTGAGAACCTTACTTTCTACTGATAAAAATATTCAAATTGTTGGTGAAGCGAAATCGGACGAGGAATTACTTGCTTTGAACCGTTCGTTTGACGCTTCTGTTGTCTTAATTGATTTCACATCTAAGGGTTTTTCAATCGATGTCATCGCCAAATTAATCAAGAAAAAACCTGCAACGAATATTGTAGCGATAACACCAGAACAATCAGCACAAACATTGGTCAATGCCTTGCGATTGGGCGTGAAGAGTTACGTTAAAAAAGATTGCGATTCACAAGAAATCATTGATGCAATAAAAGAAACGTGTAATGGAAAAAAGTTTTTCTGTGGTCAAATCCTTGAAACAATTCGCGACGCAGCAATTGATGTTGAAGACATTGAGTTGGATGCTTTCTCGTGTGAACCAGTGAGTTTAAGTGATCGTGAAACGGAAATTATCATTTTAATTTCAGAAGGATTGACAAACGGACAAATAGCTGAACAACTGTTTTTGAGTAATCATACCATCAATACACACCGCAAAAACATCATGGCGAAACTAGGTGTAAAAAACACTGCCGGCATTGTTATGTTTGCAGTAAAAACTGCGTTGGTTTCTCCTAATCGCTTTTTATTTGCAATCAATTAACGCGTTTCCGCAAACTCTTCCTTATCTTTATTGAACGTTTTTCGGATTAAGTTGTACTGCATTAAAAATGCGTTTATGAATTGGTTTTTAACAAGTTTGTTACTTTTCGTTTCTTTTATTGGCATGGGACAAGCACCAACTCCAACCAATAATGGAATAGTTGTTGAATCAAACAAAGTTATTGTGTTAGATTCTTTTAGTGTAACACCTGCTTCAATTGAAGAACAAGCAATCATTAAATCAGAATTCACCTCTAAGAAAAAGGAGACAAGCTTTCAGAAAAAAGAGCAATTCGCTGCCCAAGTTTCGTTTTACAACACACAATTCTCGCAGACTTTTCAAGCAATAAAAACAGCTACAACACAGCGTGGACCGTCAACAGTTCAGCTGCAAAAAATGGAAGCAGCGCGGGATTTTTTTGCGCAAAATTTGCCCACAAGTTTTGAAAGTTATTTTTATCAATATGTTCTTGACCCATTTGATCCAAATTCCATCTCATTATTGAAAGAAGCTGCTAAATTGAAGCCAACTCATGAAGACGTCCGAAATTATTTGTTCAGTCACTTTTATTTGCAAGAACAATGGAATAATGCGGATAGTTTGGTCGGAGAAATGGTAAATGACCAAAGTATTACGCCGTTTCAACTCAACTATGCGCGTGATTTATTGGCTTCGTGCGGCTCAGGCACCTTGATCGTTCATGGATTTTCTGATTTCTTGCCCGTTTATTATGTGAAACAACAAACTGGAAACCGAACGAATCTGATCAATTTGTGGTTATTACAAGCTGAACACTATCGAAAAGCGTTGAATTCACAGCAATACATTCCAAACCAAGAAATTGTCAACACTACTTTTTTTGAGCACTATATTGCTGAAAACCGTTCACGCCCCTACAACATCAGTTTAACTGTTCCGAAAGCATATTATGAAAAATACAGTGCTGATTTTGTCGTTTCGGGATTGACCTTGCAGTTCACCAATTTTATTCAGAATGATTTAGAAATACCGATTAATAGTGCAGGGATTAATGAACAATTGTTTGATTCAGAATTGAAAAACATTACGGATCAAGCATTGAATAATCCCTTATTGATGAACTACATTCCTTTTCTTGTAACGCTTAAAAATCGATATGCACTTACGCAACAAACGGACAATTATCAAAAAGCGCAAGAATATATTTTGCAAATCGGGACAAAAACGAATGCCTTAGACCAATTAAAGCCATACCTTGATTGATGCGCTTGTTTCGAAAGGAATATCATTCAATGACCGATGAACAATTGGTAATCGCTTTAGCAGGTGGTGACAAACGTGCATTTGATTTGTTGTACGAACGTTATGCAGCAGCGCTCCTCTCCTATTTTATGCGTATGCTATGGAACGACCGCGAAAAAGCGGAAGATTTCATACACGATTTGTTTGCAAAACTTATTCATCGTCCAGAATTATTTGATACAACTCGTTCGTTTAAAACATGGATTTATTCTGTTGCAAACAACATGTGTAAGAATGAATACAAAAAGCAGGAAGTTCGAAAGACTAGTGCACAACCAATACCTGATTTCGCGTTGGTCAGTAGCATTGGTCAAACAGAGAACGAAGTCGATCAACAATTATTAACAGAAGCATTTGACACGGCGTTAGCACACATCGATGCGAAACACAAAGAAGTATTTGAAATGCGGCATTTAGATGGTTTTTCGATCAAAGAAATTGCTGCAACACTTGCAATTAATGAAGGGACCGTGAAATCGCGTTTGTTTTATGCAACCAAACAATTAGCGAAACTATTAGTTGATTTTCAACCTATTAACAACGATTAACATGAATAAAATAGACTCAATTATTCGCACAAAATCCTATACAGCATTAACCGCTGATGAAAAAGAATTATTGGTGGATTTAGTAGATAACGAACAGGAATTCAATCAAATAAAACGTATTTATCAGCTTACAGCAAAACAAAAACAAGTAAGTGAAATACAACCCAAACAAGAAACGAAGGAATCATTGGATGCGGTTTTTCAAAAAAAACATGCTTTTCCTGCTCACGACTGGCATAAAAATGAACCTAAAACAATTCCTTTTTACCAAAAAGATTGGTTAAAATACGCAGCAGTAATTGCCATTTCCGTTAGTTTGAGTACTTACTTCCTGTTACAATCAACGCAGCAAGTACAACAACTTGCACAAACAAACACCGTTAAAAAATCAACGTCTAACTTGGGTAAAAAAAACATCCCGATCAAACAATCAACATCCGATACAAGTAACAAAAAAGAAACTGATGTAGCATCAACTCCTTTACTTGCTCAATTGGATCCCATCAATGAGCAAAGTCGAGACAGTGAAAAGCAAATTGAAGCAAGTGCATTCGTGGAGCAAGCATCCCAAAAGAAGAATGATGCGACAAAAGATAACGTTGCATCGTTCACAACTATTCAACCAACTAATTGGAAAAACGACTCACGGATGACCATGAATTCAGATGATGCTTTGGATAAAGAAACAACAGTGAAAATCATAGCAAATAAAACAACAACTTCAGTTTTGAGCTTGATTAATTTTGCGGTTCCAGCGTTTTAATAAATTTTATAAAGTCCGTTGATTTATCTATTTTAATCGCTTTATTGTATCATTTTTTAGCAATGATTTCATTTGTATTATAGCAGTCTGATTGAGTTGAACAAGGCGTTCTTGTTGTGATAAACATTGTCGAATAAATAAAGCATTGATGCTTTCTAAATTACTTAATACAACTAATTGTTCTATTGTTGCATACTCTCTCATATTTCCATTTTTAGTTGGATTTTTCTCTCTCCATTCTTTTGCAGTAATTCCGAAAAGTGCTACATTTAACAAATCTGCTTCGTTCGCATAAACCAAACTTGCTTGTTGTTTAGTAATTTCACTTGGGATTAAATTATCTTTTATTGCATCAGTGTGAATATGGTAATTTACTTTTGTTAAAGTTCGTTGTAAATTCCATTCAATTTTTTGAATTTCACTTTCGTCATTTTTTAGACGTTGAAATTCCTTAATCAAATAGATTTTAAATTGTGGACTTATCCACATTCCAAATTCAAAAGCAATATCTGGATGTGCAAATGTTCCGCCGTACCTACCTGCTGTTGCTTTCAAGCCTTTAGCATTTGTTTTTTCTACCCAATCCTTAACACTTAATTTATAGCTATTTAAACCTGATTGACTTTTAATTATGGCGTATTCGCCATAATTAAAATCTGGATTATAAACTGTCTCCCAAATACCTAAGTATTCAACTGTATTTCTATTACGAAGCCAATCAGAAATAAAGAAATCTCCCTCTTTGGCTTTTATCATATCTGTTAATGAAATAAATTCCTGATTTTTATCTCGTATAATTGTTATTTCTTTACCTTCTACTCTTATTTTTTTATCTTTTGCCATAAGTAGTTGTTAAGTTTAGTGAATCAAAATTTGAACTTTATCCTAATGTCTCTGGTGTTCAATTTATATACATTAGTATTTTGAAGCTGAAATTATTGTAGGATTAAATTATAAACGTTTCAACATCAACTGTTTCTTTAACTCTTCTATTCGATTTTGCTTCCCTCTTTCACGGATACTGATTGCGGGAACAGTGTAATACCTGTGCGTATTCTCCAAGTAATTAATTTGCATTGACACCCAATCGTAATCGGATAAAACGGTTCCGTAATTGGCTAATTCAATGCGTAATTTTGCTGCAACTGTATAATAATCCGCACGACCTAAGTAATCATGGTCGGCATCACAAATGATTTGTTCCAATAACGTTTGTGGCTCATTGTGTCCGCTTGTTGCTAAAATCAAACCACGGATTAATTGAATTTGAGTAGCATGATATCCAAAGGTTGGGAGAATTTTCTCCATTAACCGAACAGCATGTAATTCGTTGTGCTCTTTGGTGTAAATAAAGCCAATATCGTGGTACAAAGCCGCAGTTCGAACAAACATGGTTTCTTCTTCTGATAAACCTTCCAAATGTGCTAAACGAAGAACGGCTTTCTCAACATTTAAGGTATGAAACAAGTCGTGATAAACAATTTGATCGGGTAAATTTGCTTTCAACCGTTGAATAACATCTTGCCGCATGTGGTCAAAATCGACGGACTGAAGTTTGCATTTGTTACGGAGTAATACATTTGGAAATTTCCCTTTTCCATATAAACTAAACACAATTTTTAAGCGATTGAGCTGGTACAAATCCATTTCTCCACCTCTTTTTTTAATCGGGACAACTCCCAAAGGAGTGCCTTCGAAATATTTTTCTATTTGTTGAAAAACTTGTTTGGTAACAGTAATTTCATCCACTTCACAAACTTGTTGAGCACGTGCCGCAATGTTCACCGTGTCGCCCCAAACATCGAACGAGTAGCGTTTAGCACCGATTATTCCAGCAACCAATGGTCCCGTATGTATCCCAATACGTATTTGCCAATAATCACGTTTCAATGCTTTTGCTAATAATTGCTCGTTGCGCATAAAGTTCCGCATTTCTAAAGCTGCTAAACAAGCTCGTAACAAGGGTTCTTCGTTGTCTTCAGTAACACCGCCAAGCACCATGTATGCATCGCCAATAGTTTTTATTTTCTCTAATTTATAGCGATCTAAAATATCATCAAATTTTGTGAAATAATACTCCAATCGTTTGACCAATTTGAGCGGTTTCATTGCTTTGGCTTTGAGCGAGAAATCGACGAAATCTGTAAAAATCACCACTCCTTCATCGATACGTTTTGGCGAATACTTTCCTTGTTGATTCAAGTCGTCTAATACAGTACGTGGTAAAATATTTCCAAGCAACTGAGCAATGCGTTTATCTTTGAAATAGAGTGCTTTGTAATGCGCAATTTTAGCTTTCACATAAAATGCATCATAAGGTTTATATAAGACATCAATCGCTCCGGCATTGAATCCACGAGCCAACTTTGTATTCGCTTGATCGCTTTTTGTCACTAAGAGCGCATAACTAATCTGAAGAGAATAATTAGTTAATAATGCTTGTAAATCATCCATTGATGAAAAATGGGGACTATCACAATTTACAATTAATAAGGCAATTTCTTTTTGTAGGATGAGTTCATCCGCTTCTGCTAAAGTAGAACAAGTTAGAACAATATTTCCACCACCAATCAACATGTTTTGAAGTAGCGCAATGTCTGCTTCAACATCATCAATGATTAAAATATTCATTAACCTTTCCATATTCTCTAATTAAGCTATAAAAAATTAGTTTAAGTTGTACGAAATATACGAATAAATCATTGAATTTGATGCAATTAAACAAACACATAAAAGCTATTAACAATTGAATATTATCAAATTGTATTTTTAATTAACAAGTTGAATGAAATTATTGGCTTATATTTGTTACATAACTTTTAAAAGAAAAAACTATGAAAAAATCGTTACTTATTTTAGGTTTAGTTGCAGCTGGTTTTACAGCAACAGCTCAAACTTACGCTGTTGACACCTTGACAAACCATTCATCAACAAACATTTTTACTGGAATTTTAGATGATGTTGCTCCACTTGACTCTGGTTTTATTGGTGGTAATAACCATTATGGTGATAAAGCAAAAATGCAATTGTTTGATAACCAATATGGTGTTACTCATGGTGGAACTGTTACTGGTGTTGCATTTTTCGCACCAATCAAAGTTGACGGTGGTGGAAGTATTACCGTAAATATTTGGGCTGATAATGCTGGTGCTCCAGGTGCTGTTTTAGGTTCTGCAACAGTTACATTGGCTTCAATTGACACATCATTGGCTGCAATGAATGTTATCAAAGATTCTATTATGTTCAACCATGTTGCAATGTTCTCAACTCCAGTTACTATTCCTGCTGGAAATAAATTTTGGGCTGGAGCAGTGTTACCTACAGGTGCAAACTTATTCACATTCCCAATTATTTTCCCTTTTGCTGATGCGTTAACGCATGCTGGTGAATTTTGGTCAGATGATTCTTTCCATACATTTGGAGATCCTCAAAACTGGAATTCAGACATCGCATTAACTATTTACCCTATTGTTAACTTAGTAGTTGGAATGGAAGAGAATGTGATCGAAGCTGCTGTTTCTCCAAATCCAGCAACTGATGTATTGAACATCAAGATTTCTGAAGAAATTGCATCAGTAGTTATCACTACATTAGATGGTAAAGTAGTAGCTACTGAAGCTACAAACGCAATCAATGTTACTGAATTAAACGCTGGAATGTACATTTACACAGTTACAACTGCTAACGGTAAAGTTGCTACAGGAAACTTCGTGAAAAAATAATTTACACGATATCAATTTTTTAAGAGCCGTTCCAGTTTGGAACGGCTTTTTTGTTGTTTTGAAAAATGCACGTATGATAATCTAAACAAGTGACGAGTATTTGTATTACTATTTTATTTATTGTAAATTCTATCATATATCTTTCAGGAGTTTAAACCTGTGCTTTTGAACCAATTACTATAAAAAAACCGTTGGATTTATTATCCAACGGTTCAAAAAAACATGTATTTATTATCTTATTTATACTATTTCATTATCACAAATTTTGTATCCTTTCATATTAACAGAACACTAATTTGTCATTGATATATTTAGGTATTCCGAAATCAAGTATGCAGGGATTGCAAATCCTACACCTTCGGTAGCATATCCTACAAGTTTTGAATGAATAACACCATGTAATAAACCTGTTTTGTCAAATAATGGGCCTCCACTATTTCCGCTATTAATACTAATACTTAATTGTAAGACATTATAATTGTTTATTTTTCGTTCATTTGAAATTAAGCCCATTGAAATTGTTTGTTCAAGTGAAACTGATTTTGGAGCACCAATTGTATAGATTTGCTGAAGGTTTTTAAATTCTTTTGTTGTTTTCAATAAAAATGCTTTTTCAAATTGATATTCTACCTTTAATAAAGCAATGTCACGGTATCTATTGTATCTAACAACTTTTGCATCTAATTCCTGTCCATTTGAAAGAACGACCTTTACACTCTCAAGTTTGTCAATAGTTTCCCCAGCAATTACATGGAAATTAGTTAGAATATATCCATCATTTGAAATAGCAAATCCAGATCCATGCCCTTTATCTTTTCTTTTTATCAATACACTTGCCAACTTTGCATCATCAACATCTTTCACAACAGCTTTCGGTTCACTGATTGTTAACTTATCGTAATTAATTGCAAAGTCAAAATTCATTTCAATATTTTTTAAAAAAACATCAGATTTTCTTAGTTTAAAATAACTTCTGTCAACTGCGTCTTTAAAAATTAAATTATATTCTTTTCCTGCATAACGAGGAGAAAATTCTCCTGAATATTCATAAATATTTACTGAATCTATAGTCTCTCCGTATGAGTTTTTTAATAACCATTTAATATCTAAACCTATTTTGTAAAAATTATCTGTTTTTGTACCAATATAAAATTTAAAGAAATCAACTTTTCGAATTTCACCTGCAATTTGCAAAGTATTACTATTGTTTTGAAACACATTATTAATTGTATCATAGTATTCCGTTTTCTTTAAAATTTTGTATATACTACTAGAAAATTGCAAATCATTAGTTTTAATTTGTTTTTCTTCAAGCATACGTTTTTTTTGATCCTTATTTTGATTGATAAGTTCGACAGGATTATTTTTTCTTTCTTCTACAGCTAGACGCATTTTTTCATTAATATCTCCTTTAGAACTTATTAAATACTCTTGAATATCTTGGTCTTTATCTTTAATATTTAAACTTATATTGGATATATTAATATATTTTTGATTTTCAAGTCGTTTTTCCAATTTATTGGTGTTTTCAAACTTCATCTCCTTACTATAAACGAAAGTTTTATCTTCAGAAAATGCATAAATAGTAATGATTGCTGGAATATCTAATAATAGTAATCCATAAGCTAATGGTGATTTTTTTAACGGTTTCATTACAATGTTTTCATCCTGATAACCTGGTGTTTGCAACACGATTTGTTTATACCTTGTTTTTTCTATTTTTAAACTAAATTGATTTCCTCTTCCTATTTCTTCATTATCAGCATAAACTTTTGAATTTTCGTTTGTTGTAGCAATAGTAACTCGCTGTTTTAATGGCATGAAAATGATATTACACGAACTAATTGAAAATAAAACAATTAGCAGCCCAATATATATATATGAATTTTTCATTTTTTGTAATTAAAGTTTAGATATTACTTTTTAACAATCGTTATATTTAGGAAATCAGAAATAATATATGACGGAATAGCAAATCCGACTCCTTCAGTGGCATATCCAACTAATTTAGACTGAACAACACCATGCAGCCCCCCCGTACTATCAAATAATGGTCCACCACTATTCCCACCGTTGATGCTCATACTAAGTTGTAAGACATTGTTATTATTCGCTTTTCGTTCGTTTGAAATTATTCCCATGGTTACAGATTGACCTAATTCAATAGATTTAGGAGCACCTATTGTATAGACATCTTGTAAGTTTTTAAATTCTTTGGTTGACTTCAATAAAAATGCTTTTTCAAATTGATAATCAACTTTTAGAAGTGCAATATCACAAGCTCTGTTATAACGAACTACTTTTGCAGTTAATTCTTCACCATTGGAAAGTATCACTTTGACTTCCTCAAGTTGATCAATATTTTTTCCTGCTACCACATGGAAATTAGTTAAAATATAACCATCATTTGAAATAGCAAATCCTGAACCGTGTCCTTTGTCTTTTCTTTTGATAATAACACTTGCTAAAGTAGCATCTTCAACTTCTTTCACAAAAGCTTTTGGTTCAAGTATTGACAATTTTTCATCTTTAGAAGCAAAATCTGTATTCAATTTAATATTTTGTTGAAACTCATTAGATTGTCTCATTTTTAAATAATTATTTTCAACTGCATCACAGTAAATTCTTTCAATATTCGCAATATTAATATATTTGTGCAGATGTTCTCCTGAGTATTCATAGGTAAAAACAGAATCAATAATTTCATTATACGTATTTTTAAAATACCATTGAATTCCTATACCAGCCTTATTTAAACCTGGAGTAGTTGCGAATTTTCTATAAATTGAAAAAATATCTACCTTACGAATTTCACCCTCAAGAATAATCGTATTATTATTATCTTGAAAAACTTTGTTTAATGTGTCTATAAATTCCGTTTTCTTTAAAATACGCTGTATCGATTCTAAATATTTCGTTTCTTTAATGGTTTTTTCGTTTTCATTATTTTGTTTAAACGTATTGTTTTCATATCTAATGTTATTTTTTGATTCATTTGCTCTTTCTGCAACTGCTTTTTTTATGATTTCTGAAACTTCACCTTTTGAGTGTATTATATATTCTTGAAAATCATTTTTATCTTTTAAATTTATTTTAATTGCATCAATCATAATAAATTTTTGATTCTCATTCTTTTTATCCAATTTGAAAGTGTTTTCAAGATTCCAGTCACTTTTATAATTAAAAGATTTATTTGCTGAACAATAAGCAATTCCAATTAAAGTTGGAAAATCTAAAGTATATAAAGGATAAAAAGCTAATGGTCTTTTATAAGGTAAAATAACAACTTGCTCATCTTTGAAACCAGGAGTTTGTACAACAATTAGTTTTGCACCAGTTTTTTTTAATTTTACTGTTATGTTTTTTCCGCGACCAACTTCATAATCATTTTCATAAACAACAGCATCATCATTACTTGTAGTAATATTTATTTTTTGCTTATTTGGAAGGAAAATTGCTGTACATGAACTAAATAATAAAACTATGATATTCAGGTTAATAAAATTTGAAATTTTTCTCATAATAAAAATGGATTAAAATATAATAATGTTATTATTTTGTGATGAAAATATTTAAATACTCCGCAATTAAATACGATGGAATTGCAAAGCCAACACCTTCTGTTGCATATCCTACAAGCTTAGATTGAATTACACCATATAATACTCCTGTTTTATCAAATAATGGACCTCCACTATTCCCCCCATTGAGACTTATACTTAATTGAAGTACAGAGTTGTTATTTTTATTACGCTCATTTGAAATCAAACCTTTTGTCACAGTCTGTCCCAATTCGACCGATTTAGGAGTTCCAATTGTATATACTTCTTGAAGGTTTTTAATATCTTTAATTGAATTCAGAACGAATGCTTTTTCAAATTGGTAATCCACTTTTAATAAGGCAATATCTCGCGATCTATTGTAGCGAACAACTTTTGCTTCTAACTCTTCTCCATTTGATAGAATAACTTTTATTCCTTCTAGTTTACCTGTTGTTTTTCCTGCAATTACATGGAAATTGGTTAAAATATATCCATCATTTGAAATTGCAAATCCGGAACCATGACCTTTGTCATTTCTTTTGATAATTACACTTGCCAAACTTGCGTCAGCAACTTCTTTCACCACTTTTTTTGGCTCAATTATTGACATTTTTTCATCTTTGGAAGAAAAGTCGGTATTCAATATAATATTATTTTGAAATTCTTTTGATTCTCTAAGTTTTAAATAACTATTTTCAACAGCATCATAAAAGAAAATATCATCTTTTTCTTCAAGATCATTAGCACAAAAATCACCTGAATATTCATAAATATAAACGGAATCAAGAATTTCATCGTATGTATTTTTAATATACCATTGAATTCCCATACCTGCTTTTATTAATCCACTTGAATATGCCGCGCCTTTTCTATTAATTTTAAATTTATCAACTTTCCGAATTTCTGCCTCTAAAACAATCGTGTTGTTGTTATCTTGAAACACATTATTAACAGTATCAATGAATTCTGTTTTCTTTAATAATTTATAAATGTTTTTTGAAAACTCTGTATCGTTACTTTTGATTTGATTTTCATTTAATTTGCTATTTATTAATTTGTTTTGCTTAGGTGCCTTTTTGTTGTTTTTTTTCTCTAATTTTTCATTAATTATTTTATTCTCTAAAACTGCTTTGTCAATCATTTCATATATATCACCTTTTGATTCTATAAAATAATCTTGTATATCTTTATTCTTATCGTTGATGTTTAATTTAATTGCTAATAAATCAATGTATTTTTCTGTTTCAAGTCTTTTATCTAATTTATACTTGTTTTCTAAATGCCAATCTGGCAAATAATCAAACGTTTTATTAATAGTTGAAAAACAAAGACCTATAACTGAAGGGAAATCTAAAATGAGGTATGGATAGAATAATTTATGTTTTTTATAAGGTAGCATAACTATGTATTCATCTTTGTAGCCAGGCGTTTGAACTATTATCTGCTCTGCTCCTTTTTTTTTCACCTTTAAAGAATTACTCCCCCCTCTTCCAATCTCGTATTTATTTTCAAAAACTACTGAATTCTCATTAGTAGTAGTAATATTTACTGTTTGTTCACCTGGAGCTAATAGTAAATTACAAGACGAAACATGCAAAACAAAAGCTGATAAAATCAAAATAGAAATCTTTCTCATAATAGTAGTAGTAATAGTAATTAACAATAAATTTGGTATTCAAAAACAGCAATTAGTCTTTCTTAATCAGTAACATTCATTTTCGAATAGAAAAAATATTTATTTATTACAATATGCTATCTAAAATCAAAATTATATCACACAATATCAAAAAACAATTACAAAAACAATGCATTTTAATTCAATTTTCAACCTACAAATTGCATTGTTTGATCTAGCTATAAGTTGTAATTTGTCTAACTGGTGTTAAATCTAATTAAATGACCACACTAATATAGTAATTATTTTTATTAATCACATATCTACATCGATTTTTGTTTGTGCACTAAACTATTTACTTGTGAAAACAGAATGTGTTCATGCTTATTCTTGATTTGGAAATCATCAACGCTTTCTTTTTTATGTATTGAAAATGTTTTGATTGTTTATTTTGAATAAAGCTTGTATTAATGGAGAAACATTATCTTAAGCTCTTTAACCTATTTCGCTCTCAAATAAGTAATAGTTTACTAATTGTAGAATTCAAATTAATTTTCTGAATTAGAAATCTGTTCTATTAAAGATGCTCTTTTCCTTGAATTTAGAAATAAGATATTCTTTGGTTTACCAATTTTCTTCAAATAAAAACTAAAACTATTAGTGAAAAACATCATACCCAATTCATCTCTTTTAAAATTTATATCAACTAAATACCAAATTTTCTGAATTATATCAATAGTTTTAGTAGATAGTAATTTTTCATCTATTTGATTACCTCGAGGATGCCAAAATATAGTAGTTGAAGTGGAATCTTTAAAAAATATTTGAGCATTATTTCTAGTACTTGCAAAGCACTTCATGTTTTTTGAGATTAAAATGCTTTGAAATGACTGATTTGATATTGAAATCACCAGAAAAGCCGTATCACCGAATATTTCGTTTGATTTTAACTTATTAACTTGTAATAATATATAAAGACCATCGTTATTTGATTCTTTTTTTCGTTCAAAAGAAGTTAAAGACAGTAACAACGTAATAATAAAAACAATTCTTAATTCCATTTTCTTCTATTTGATCCTTTTTTTTTGTAATTTTTTAGGACTGGTCAATTTGAGTTCAAACCCTTTTTGAGTCTTCATATCTCTGAATTCTTTTGACATATAGCTTCAGTTACAGAATAAGTCGAATTTCGAAACATTTGAATTGGTTTGAAGTAGATTAAATATAATGATTATTGGAAAAAGGTGTGATTTAATTTTAAAAAAAATGCTGGTAATACTGGTGAAAAAATAACAGAAGTAACTATCTAACTTTTTTTGTTGATTGTTTTTTTAGAAATTCCATTTTTTGGAAGAACATATTCCAAAAATTTGGGGATTTTAATATAAAATCATTGTTTGAACAAAGTAACTCTTTAAGAGTATTATCAATAGATATTAGACTTAGCTCTGTACCATTTTCAAATCTAATTAGAACTACTTCAATACAATCTGTCTTTCTAAATTTAGGATAAGTGGATATATAGCAAGCTGTTTCAAGTTTTTTGTAATCTACTTCTAGATTAAACGTTGAATCCATTGTTAAAAATTGATTATTGGATAAACGATTTAATTGACCTGCTCTTAAACTATCCACATGAAAATAATATACATCAGCTTTAAATCCACTAGATCTTTCAAAATAAATAATCCTTAGTAAAGAAGTTGAGTCCTGTTGAAAAATACTGTCTTTATTATATTCCTTCAACTCGCCAAAATTACAATTCGATAGCGAAATACTATATTCTTGAGCATTTGAAATAAATGCCATAAATAAAAATAAAATAAAAAGTCTAATTACTTTGTTTTTAGAACTTGTATTTGCTTTATCAGAAATTACACCCAACAGATTACCAAAGTGGTTCGATAATTCATTGCCCTTCTTACCAATTTGACAACTAGCTTCACTTACAGAATAAAACGAATTTCGAAACATTTGCTTTGGATTCATGATGAATAAATATCGTGATTATTTTTTAAACCAGAAATTTTAAAGCACGTTTATTCTGATCAATCTCAAAAGTTAAAGTTGAAGCCACCAATTAAATATATGAAATGTGAGTTTCTAGATTTATTAGTGATTCTTTTTCCTTTGAAACTCCTCATCAAAAATCTCAACGGGAAGGCTGTATTTCTGCGGTGGATGTCAAACTTTTACAGTTGGAATATTGATATCTATCCTTTGAAAATGGGAAAGATTTAGAAAACAAAGTGAGGAACAGAATGAGGAACAGAATGAGAAACAGAATGAGGAACAGTATGAGGAACAGAATGAGGAACAGAATGAGAATGATGCAAAACAAAAACGAGAATGACGCTTTCGCTTTCATTCTCGTTTTGTTTTAGTGACCTCGTCAGGATTCAAACCTGAAACCTCTACAGCCGTAATGTAGTGCTCTATTCAGTTGAGCTACGAAGCCTTGTTTTGTGGGTGCAAAGATAAGGTCTTTTTTTGTTTTAACAAGAGATGCACCTTATTTTTTTGAAAAATTATTCGATTTCTGCTGTAATTCCTCTTTCCAACAACGCAGTACACATTGGGGCAAGCTTTTCGTATTCTCCTCGCTTTACTTGGCACTTTCCTTTGAAATGAATCAACCAAGTACATTGTTCTGCTTGTTCTGCTTCGTGCTTGCAAACTTTTATCAACGATTCAATGACGTGATCAAACGTGTTGAAGTCATCGTTGTACACAATCAAATCTTTTTGATCGACTAATAATTCAGCTGTTTCATGAGCATACGCTACTTCTGTTTCCATCTGTTGAATTCCTTTTTTACAAATTTAATGCTTTACTATTTAAGTTCGTTCATCCGCAATTGATATTCTTCCACAATTTTGTGTTCGTTCAAATAATCACGCACCACTTGCGCTGTCTTTTTGTCCTTTAACACGATATAAAAAATTGTCTTCTTTCCTTGTTGCTTTATTTCTATTGGTAGATTTGCATGCAACAACCAATCTGCAAACGTACTTGAAATAGAACTATCTCTTACTGTTAATACAACTGCTGCTCCGTTTCGTTCAGTCTCGCTCAATAATTCGCGCAACATACCATTTGGAACAACAGCTTCACTACCTATTTCTCTTTCTGTCGATACAACTTTTCCTGTTAAGGTATCAAAATAATAAGTACCAAATGCGCCCAATTGAGCTATGAATGCTTCCGGAATTGTTGAAAATGTTTCTGCAGAAACGAATCTAAAATAACGATCTTCGTAAGAGATTTCTTCTACTTTAAGCTGTGGTTCAGGTTGAGGTTGAGGTTGAGGTTGAAGCGCTACAACTGTATCACGAATAATAGGTTCTTCCATTGGGACGTTTACTGAAAAAACAGTGGGACCTTGTTCAGAAATAATGCGCGCTGCTGCCTCAAAACTAATACGTTCTCCGTTCCAATAAACAGTAATAAACGCATCGGTAATCCCAGATTCTTGAGCTAAACTGCGTTTTGGTTTTGCTGCATTAACCGATGTGTATTTTCCTGTACAATATCGAATTTGTCCATTCGGTAAGCGAAGTGTATACAATGAATCAAGGTTTTTTACTTGTTCAGCTGGTACAGGGCGATTAAACACTCCGATTTGTACGGTGTAAAACAAGCCTTTTTCATTTTCAAGCTGTTGTGCAAAAACTGCACCAGGAGCTTGATTGTATTTCAATGTTTGTTGATCTAATTGTTCTACTTTCTTTGTTTGTTGTAGAACTGGTTGAACTCCACTATTCTCATCAACTGATCGAATAGTCTCTTGCGCGACATTTTGAAAAGCCAATGTGTTTTGAGTTTTTGGAACACACTTCTTTGATACTTCTAATTGACGTGCTTCTGCAAATGAAATGCGTTGCCCGTCGCAATAGGCAACAATAAAAGCATCCGAATAACCAAGTTTTTTTATTTGTTGATGTGCTGTTTGCACTGCTTGTTGATTATTAAATGTCCCAGCCAAGTAGCGTGTGATGCCATTCGTTAAAATTTCCGAAGTAACAGGAGTGAATTCTTGAAACAAAGCTGGTGATGGCGGTTTTGAAAGTGCGCCAACTTGAACCCTATATATTAATCCCGATTGATCTTGTTCGGTAATTGGAACTGCAACGATTGGTTTCGTTGGTTGTGTTTTTTTGGGAATTAATACAAAGTCAACTTGTTTATTTTCTTGAACAATCGGTTCTGGAGAAACAATGGTCTTTGCTTGAGGCAACACTTCTCGGTAAAGTACATTTTTCCATTTATCTACCGTACTTATTGTTGAAGGTAGCTGCTTGATTAATTCCATTTCTTGCTGAGAAATCGAATTGTTTATTGCTTCAATTTTATTAATGAGCATGAAATAATTCGCATGTTCTGTTTTATTAGCAGGATTTGACTTTATTTGCGCAAGCGTTTGATCTAATTCACTTGTTAATTGACCAACTTCAATTTTTTCAAGTCCGATTGCTTGCCATTTCATCAGAAGGTTTTCGTATTCAGGTGAAGCAATAATGGTTCTTTCCTCCTCAAAACTAACTGAAGTTTGCAAGACATTTGAAAAAGGAGACGAGACACTTTTTTTAGGATATTGAGCAATTAAATCTGCTACCACTAATGAATTTTCCCGCTCCCGCTTTGATTCTCGCTCTGTCTCTGTTTCTAGCTCTGTTTCTCGTTCTGTTTTTGTTTCTCGCTCTGCTACTGTTTCTCGTTCTGTTTCTGTTTCTCGCTCTGTTTCTGTTTCCCGCTCTGTTTTTGTTTCCCGTTCTGTTTCTGTTTCCCGCTCTGCTACTGTTTCCCGCTCTGTTTCTGTTTCCCGCTCTGTTTCTGCTACTCGCACTGTTTCTGATTCTCGCTCTGTTTCCCGCTCTGTTTTTGTTTCCCGCTCAGTTCTTGTTTCCAATTGTTTTTCCTGTAAACTGATTTGCTCAACGATGGATTGTAATACTTGATTTTCCGCAATTTTATCTAGTGATAATTGCTTTGATTTAACTTGTTCATTTCGAATGATTACAGCTGTAACCTCGGTTTTTAGTTGAGCGAGGTATGCTCGATTGGATCGAATTTCTTCCGATGTCCATTGAAGCGAGTCGTTGAAATTAATTGCGTGATAATCTTTGACAATTGAACGAAGTAAATCCGCTTGATTAATGGATGAAGCTAACTGAAGTACCAACGCCGATTGTTGTTCCGCAACACGAGCATCAATTATCGTTTCTTGCAATTGATATGCCGCTAATTGCTCTTTCAATTGTGTTGAAGTATCTTTTTTAATTGCTTTTTCTGTGGTACGAATTGCCTGTTGTATGTCAGCTAACAAAGCTCTTTCCTCGTCATATAGCGCACGCTGTTTTGAACCTGACGAATCATTTTGAAATGCTGAAATTGCAGTTTGTTGTTTGTAATAATTGGGGCGAATTTGAACAATTATTGGATTTTCTTTTTCCTCTGAATTTACTATTGAAGGCTGTGTATTTTGACCATTGTTTTCCAGCAATTCAGCTTGCTCAATGTTTTCATTCACTTGCATTGCCTCTGTTAACTGCTCCGTTAAAGAAAGACGTAACGCTTTTAAAACACTCGTTCTATCTTCCGGATAAAGTACAAGCGTTAAGGCATTTGTTGTTTCTAACGAATCCGCTAACGCATCATCAATTAGCGCAATGTATTCGTTGGTCAATTCTTGGTATTTCATCAGAGAAACCGAATCATTTTGTGTCAATAATTGATTGATTTTCTCTGTGTAATTTGGCAACAGTAATCCTTCTACTTTCGCATAGATTTCACCTGTTTTTGTCACATCACTTAATGGTACTTCTACTTTCGTCGCGACTGTAGTTTGCTCAGCTTCGATTGTATCAATAATAGTGTTTACTTGTGTTTCTTGCGTAGGATTTGCTGGATTTTCAACAGGTTCTGTTGGTTCAACGGTAGTCGTTGATTGAGTTTCTTTCGAAATAGGATTTGCATTTTCAGCAATAGTAGTCGTATTTGAAGTGGGCTCTTGTGTTTCTTGCGTATGATTTGCTGGATTTTTAACAAGTTCTGTTGGTTCAACGGTAGTCGTTGTTTGAGTTTCTTTCGTAGTAGGATTTTCATTTTCAGCAATCGCAGTAGTCGTATTTGAAGTGGACTCTTGTGTTTCTAGCGTATGATTTACTGGATTTTCGACTGGTTTTGTTGGTTCAACAATAGTC
>JAGOAZ010000013.1:0-28268 GCA_017983675.1 Fluviicola sp. | reverse complement strand
CAGTAGTCGTATTTGAAGTGGACTCTTGTGTTTCTAGCGTATGATTTACTGGATTTTCGACTGGTTTTGTTGGTTCAACAATAGTCGTTGATTGAGTTTCTTTCGTAGTAGGATTTTCATTTTCAGCAATCGCAGTAGTCGTATTTGAAGTGGACTCTTGTGTTTCTAGCGTATGATTTACTGGATTTTCGACTGGTTTTGTTGGTTCAACAATAGTCGTTGATTGAGTTTCTTTCGTAGTAGGATTTTCATTTTCAGCTATCGCAGTAGATTTATTCGAAGTACGCTCTTGTGTTTCTTGTGAAGGATTTGCTGGATTTTCGACTGGTTGTTTTGTATTATTACTTTCATCGACAGCAACCAACGTATTGTTTTCGTTTTTTTTCTTCACCATATCCAATTGCGCTTCACTATCTGAAAGCAATTGTGCACTTTTTTTGAAAGCAGGCGAGTTTAGAAGTTCCAATGCTTTTTGCAAGGCCAAAGTATCAAAAGTTTTATCAGGTGTTGTTGTCGTTTTTGAAACTGAAATACTTTCTGAAATTCGTTGAAGTGAATCATTGAGCAACTTTACTCGTTCTTCATTTTGTTGCACTTTTTTGGTAATCACAGCTAATTCATCTTTACTAGCAGTAATTGAATACAATAATACTGCTTGTTCCTTCGGTTTTGCTTGCTTATAATTTTCATCTAAAATGCGTAAATTATCATTCAAGGTCAATAATGCTGCTCTATCTGTCGCGAGCGTTTTTTCGATCACTTGTTTTTGCAAAGAAAGTTCAACTTTTTGATCGTTAAAATATGCTTCTAATGATATCGTTGGCGTTTTATCTAATTTTTTGGTCACTTTTTGAAGTTCTTCCAATGATTGAACCAATAATTCCGAAGTTTGATCATTTTCTGCCTTTTCAACGTTAATAACTGCTTGTTTCAACGCATTGATTGCAGTATTTTCTATTTTTTGTAATTGCGTTAATTGAACGTCTAATGCTTTCAGCTGATTGATAGTTGTAATCAATTCTTGTTGAAAGTCAAGTTGAAAAACTACTTCCTCAAGTGCAACTTGTCGTAAGCTATCTGAAGTTGTAGTTTGAGCTAATTCATAACTTTTCGCAGCGCTTTCGGCATGTTCTTGCGCTTCCTCAATAACCTCTGTCAATTGCGCAGCTAAAACCTGTAGCGTTGTTGCTATTGATTGTGAAAATGTTTGTTTGTCTGAAATTAACGCAGTTATCTTTTGCTTTATTTCGACAGGACTTGCATTCGGAGCGCCTAAATCCCGCGCTATGTCGCTCCATTTTGAAGCAAATGTAAATTGTGAGTCACTATATTTTTCGGCATTTGGTTGCAATTCTGAAGTTGCTTTTAATTGTGCCGCTTGTTGTTCATCTTCAAATGTAAAATCACCTACAAGTAATTGACTTGGAACTCTTGTTACACGAACTTTGTAAACAACAAGTTTTCCATTTTCTGATTGGCGGGATGACGCAAAATAAGCATATTTACCCAAAGAATCTGTGATGTAAAACAAATCATCATCGGGAGAAGAAATTGCAAAATCGCAATTGATTGGTGTTGAAAAAGCATGTTTTTCAGCAACTCTTTCAGAACGAAACACATCATAACCGCCCATTGAATTATGACCTTTTGAACTAAAATACAGCGTGTGTCTATCAGCAGCTAGAAATGGGAAATCTTCGTCCTCATTGGTATTCACCATCCCTTTTACCGTTTGAGCACTACTCCAAGTTCCTTCTAAAGTGCGTGTTTTGAAATAAATATCTTTGTTTCCTTTGTCAACATCTCCAAAGGATGAATAATAAACGGTATCTGAATTAGCGGGAAAATAAACCAAAGGAAAATGTTTTCTTTTCACATCAATTTTTGATTGAAAATCAGCCGCGACAACTATACTTCCACCTATATTCTCTAAATTATACGATCGGAAAAAGTTTTGCGGATTAGTTTCTTTTTTCTCCAAAACAACAAGATCACTTAATTGACGTAATAAGTTTTTTCCGTTCTCACACATTTCCAGTTGACGGCGCACTTCTTTTTTTCGAAGTTCATCGGAACTTTTCGTCAAGAAAATTTGGTAATTCGTTATTGCACTGTTGAATTGAAAATTCAAATGAAATGCTTTTCCTAAAAAGAAATAAGCAATTGGATCAACAGCAGGATCGGTAATTGCAGTAGCTAAAAACTTGATTGCTGTTTGCTTTTTGGCGGAATTGTACAACAAACACGCACCGTATTTGTAATTATATTCCGAAGAACTTGGATAAAGAGATAGCAAACTCAAATAAGTACTTGTTGCAGCTACATATTGTTCGTCAGCGAATAATTTATCCGCTTCTTTCTTCATTTCTTTCTCGATGTTTTGTCCAAAAGTTATGCTAACCGTCACTAAAAACAGTCCAAGTAGAGCAATAATTTTATGTACAAAATGTACCAAAAGGTTTACAATTAAGCATGAAACATTAACGTTTGAACAAACTCATTTTGTTTTCGTTTCCATCAATCAAACGTTGTATATTTTTACGATGAGCAAAAATCACGATAAAAGCTAAGAGCGAACCAAAAATGGGCAACGCAATGGTGTGAATTGGAAACGCTAACCATAACAACAAGGCAAAACACAAGGCTGCTGTTATCGATCCCAAAGAAACATACTTACTAAAAATAAAGACAAGCAAGAATACGATTAAGCAAATCAATGCAGCAATAGGTTGTAAACCAACGATAACTCCCAAAGAAGTTGCAACTCCTTTTCCTCCTTTGAAATTTGCAAAAACGGGAAACACGTGTCCGAGAACTGCTAGAAAAGACGCTGCTAATTGAACATGTGTTAAAGCGGGTGCATCAAATGAATAGGGTAAAATGAAAAAAGGAATCAAAACGGCTAAAATTCCTTTGAACACATCGATTCCTAAAACAACTTTCCCTGCTTTTTTTCCTAAAACGCGGAATGTATTGGTTGCTCCTGCATTTTTACTTCCATGTTCGCGTACATCAATTCCATACTTCATCTTCCCTATCCAAACTGCTGTTGGAATAGATCCTAAAAAATAGGCTGGAATTGCAGCTAAAAAATCAGATATCATATTATTCAAAAAGTCGTGTAATTTGACCTAAAAATACACTATTTGTTGATATTTCGTACAAAAAGTTTTTAGATTTTCGTTTATCCTCTTTTAATCCGAGTAATGTGTTTTGAACTTCACTATCATTTGTAACGATACTCAATAGTCCATCGTTCTTAATCATTTTGTAATTCATCAGGTAATTTGGTCCACCAGGTATTTCCATTTGAATAATAAAATGATCGCCATTTTGCGAATACAATTGTTCGAAAAATGCTTTGAAATAGATTTGTCGCATGCACGATTGTCCATAAAAATTAACAAGTGAAGCACTATTGACACTTGTCATCAATCCTTTTTCTTCTTTCGTTGTTGGAATACTTTTCAAGCGAACGCCAGTTAAAACAATCGAATTATCCAACACATTCGGTACACGTTTCAATTTTTTATCCGGCGAAAGTGTAAATTCTTCTTTGACTTTATCTGCTGTTTTTCGATCGGACCAATTCAAAATTGCTTGTTCTAAAGTCGTCGTTGAAAAATCCAACGGTTTTGAACCAGAATAAGCTACAATGCGTTCAGCGGCTTTTTCAAATGTTCCTTTGTCCAATGGAAGGTTAAATTTCATTGTCGTATTCATATCTGTTACGCCTGTTGATTGGTCATAACTTACTGTTCCAACCGCTTCAACTGTTAAGGGACCATAATCCATTCCTAAGTTGATAACACCATCTCCATTGAGCGAACATGATTCTGTGTGTAAAGCCAAGAAATTACCGACAGCATTGCGATCTGCTAATTTTTCCTTGGAAGCAATTTGATATTCTTTTGATTTAAAATCGTATTGCAACAAGCCAGAAGCAGTGATTAACATCGGATCATTGACATTTTCTAGTGTGGATAAAAACGTAGGATATAAACGAATAGAATCTTTGGTTCGTGCATCTCGCCAAACAATTCCTGCAGCAATGGCATCGCCATCCAATGTTTTCATTTGTTGTGAAACCGGTATTTGTATGTTTTTGGGGTCAACTTGCGCAGCAAAAGACATCCAGTTTTTAGGGAATTTTTCACATTCATGATTGATGCGTGTTGCACCATTGAAATAGATTAATGGACTGGTGGATTTAATCGTCATTGCACCATAATAATCGAACTGTTTACTCAATTTGAAACCTGCAGCATTTTCCACTTTACCTTTGGCAACTGTTTGAAAAGCTGAATCTACTGAAATACTTGACATCATTAATTCAGTTTTAATAGAATCGGCATCGTAATACGGATAAATCCCTGTTGCTTGGTAACTTCTTCGGGCTAAAATTTGTGTTTTAGCTCCTGTAAACGTGTGGTATTTCGTAATATAATTTGCAACTATCTTGGAATTCTCTAAGGGATCGATTACAGCTTTTTTACGAATTACAAGTTGCATACTATCGGGAAAAATACGCGCATCGGCTACATCAATGTATGCAATTTGATAGCAGAAAATAGTTTTCTTTTTCATATCAAAAGTTGCTTTTGGTGCTCTGAATTGCAAGGAATCTTGTTTGGGATGAATAGAGAAAAAATTAGGCGTTACTACTTTTAAATCAGAATTGATTGAAACATTTTCTTTTGACTCTTTCGATCCTAATTCAACCGCATCATTGTCCATTTTCCATGTAAACACATCCATTTTACAGATGTATTGATTATTTGGAAAAGTAATTGTTGAGGCTCCGTTGTTCGATTCAAACTTTCCTACCCTATCCTTAAAAGAAATATGCGAAACAACATTGTCAGTTCTGAAAGCCAAATCTTCTTCTCCTTCTTCTTTGAATGTGTTTTTCAAATTAAACACCGAAGTATCGGCTGAAATATCGAAACGCTTGAATTGAAAATTATAGGACGATAGATTGGCTTTGGAAAGTGTCGCATTTCCCGAACCACTCATTCCTGTTGGACGAATCGTTAACGTTCCTTTTAATTTGAGTTCATTATTAAATATTGCTAGAGGGAAATCTGGCGTAGCAGTTACTTTTAATACTTCTTTGCGAGGTAAATAAATCATGAACGCTTCCTTCGACGTTACATCTGGAAATTGAACCCCAACTTCTTGCGGTTTATTCACAAAATCAACCAAACCAATTGTTGAATCAGGTAAAAAAGTGAATAAGACTTTGGATACAGAAGTCGATTGAATGAAGTCTATTTTTCCTGCTCCTTGCAAGCCATTGTTTGATAAGATTACTTTGTTGTTGTATTTTGCTTTGGTTCCATAAAACACATAACCTTCTGCTGGTGAAGTCGTTGAAAATCCAAAAGAATAATCATTCATGATTTTCAGGTCTTCTTTGATAACAGGGAAAATTCCAGCAGAAGTTAATTCTCCTTTTAAACGCAAGGATTTTTCTTTGAAGTTATCAAGACTATCTATTTCGAATGGGTTGACTGTGTAGTAAAAGCGTGTAGAATCATAAGCGCCTCGATAAATTGTCGGTGAAGCATAATAAACTTTGGTCGCTTGTGTTGTTTTTAACAGCGGAAATTGATGAATTTTTAAGTTGTTCCCAGACCGATTACTCGGATCATCGACTACAATTTCTCCAGTAATGCCATATATGTAAGACGACATTGCCATTGGTTTTGCTCCATCTTCTGGACGCAATGGTCGAATATTGAAACGTGATTTATTTGTTTTAGCCAATAGGATTTTATTCGCCGCATACAGGTATTTCCCCAATAGTACTTGCGTTTCAAATTTACCCGCATTGACCCAACCATTGAATTCAAAATCACGGTTTTGTTGAACGGTTATCTTCCCGCTATCAGGTAATAAGAAAGTAGCTTGAGCATCTGAAAGGCGCACTTGATCAACCGCATCCAATTTCATTTCTAATGTTTTCAAACTAAAATAGCCGAATTCCTTTTTCAATCGTCTTTCTTCCGTTTGTTGTTTGTACAACAATTTTAATTGCTGCAACTGTTCATTTTTTTGAATATCCTCCTCCGAAAAACCAGACAACATTTTGGGACGCATGTCGGAAACAAAACTCAAATTATCAAAATCTTTTTTACCTGCGCGAGCTTGAACAAAATTGATCAATTTGTCATTGATGCGAACAAGTTTACTTTCGCTATCGTAACTGATGAAACCATAAGATGATAATTCGATGAGCGTTATTTTACATTGCTCCACCGTTTTACCTAAAGCTGTTGCTGCTTTTCCTTCATCTAACAACGTTTCATCGTATTTGTACGAATAAGCATTCAATGCAACCAAAGGGTGAATTTGATCCAAGCCTTGTAATTTATCAAATAACTTATCGTCGTAGAAATTTTTCGATTCAAAACGTGCTATTCGTTGTTCTTGACTTGTTCCAAACTGCTCAAATGTTAACGAAAGTTGATCGGATCCTCTTGACCAAGAAACTTTTGGAACATACCAATCCAATTGATGGTACGAATCGGAAAAAGGCGCCATTGCATTTCCTGATTTTCCGCGTGAAAATTCAACAACATCTATTGTTTGATTGTATCGAAATTCCAATCCAGGATGTGCAATACTATCGTTAGCTTTTAACCGCAAAACAATGGCCGCATTGTTCGCTGTAATTTTATCAGGTGACAATTTAAAATAGCGCGCTTTTACATCAATAAAAGGAACGTTCTCTTTTAAAATAGTAATCTTTGCAGGAATTTGAGCAGTTCCAACGCCAATAAACGCTGCACCTTCTAATGAAAAACCTCCTTCGTAATTCATCCCCGGTCGAATAGAAGGAATAACCAAATTGCGCTCATAAGAGATGAACTGAGGAAATGAAAATTCTTTTGAGCCTGCTTTGCGCATTGCACTTTCATTGATTTTTCCAAGTGAAGGTTTTCCAGGAAAATAAGGACTCGTCAACAAAACAGAATCAGCAGAAAAATCATTGTTTTTCAACGAAACATCGTACTTATTAATCACGGCAAATTGATCTTGAGCAGCAATTCCCGTTTTTAACCAATTTATTTTCCCTCCATTCCCAGTCATTTTCTTTGTGACTGGATCATATATTCCATTGGTTTCATAAACAACGATCGAATCACTAAATCGTGTTTTTGCATTTTTATCCGTTTCTGGCACACCACAAATCAATGTTCCATTTACCAATTTCAACAAAGGGCGATCGTTGAATTCAAAGATATAATCGCCATAAAAATACCATTGAAATCCACTTGATTCAGCCAAACAATGTTGGGAGAAAAATCCAGCCGACAATTCAATGAAATCAGAGAATTTCTTGATGTTTCGTGCTTCAAGTAATTTATCAACAGAATTGTGCCAAGCTGAAAAAGATGATGCTGGTTGTTTGTTTTTTACAAATGAATAAACGGAAAAAACATAACTATAAACATCCGGATAAGGTTTTAATCGTTTTGTTTCCAATAAATTACATGTCTCAACCATCTGTTTGAAATACGCTTCCGGAAACGAACCATTCGTCAAACTAACTTGGAGTTCCTCTTTTAAAAAATCGCGTTGTTCTTTGTTAAGGTACTCATTAGTAAATCCTTGCAGCACCTTCACAAACTTTTCTTTGTCCATTGGATAAGATTGCGAAAAGGAAATCGATGCGAATAAAACACTCGTTAATAATGTGACAAAAAACTTGGTCATTTTGCGCTAATTTTAGATTAGTTCTATATTTTTTGAAGCTGTATGGCAGCCCAGGTTTCTTTTTCGCGGACTTCCAATACCTTGAAACCGCTTTTTGCTGCTTCCTCAGTTAATTCAGTAACATCAGAAAAGAAAAAGCCAGACAAATAAAGCAATCCATTTTCTTCCAACAATTGTGCGTATGCTGGCAAATGAGCTTTCAAAATATTTTTATTGATGTTCGCTAAAATCATGTCAAATTTTCTTCCAGTCAAACAATCAACATCGCCTTCTAGAGCTGTTATATGAACACACTGATTGCGTGCAGCATTTTCGATCGTATTTTCAACCGACCACGGTTCAATATCAACCGCAACTATGTCGTTACAGCCTTTTTTTTCAGCTAAAATTGCAAGAACCCCCGTTCCTGTTCCCATATCGAGAATTTTTTGAGGTATTGGCACTAAATCCATTAAAAACTGACTCATCAAAAAAGTGGTTTGATGATGTCCTGTTCCAAACGACATTTGAGGTTGAATGATTATTTTATGCTGATTCTCAAATGCTGATTCATCGTGAAATGGAGCTAAAATAGCTAAGCGATCATCTACAATTACAGGTTCAAAATCAGCTTCCCATTGCGCATTCCAGTTTTGATGAGCGATGATTGAAGTTGCCACTTCAACTGTTACATCTTGCGCATCCGCTAGGCTTGTTTGTTGCAACATTTCAGCTACATTTCCAATTGTTGTTGGTGCATACGCTTGAATACCTGTTGGTGTTTCCACAAAACTTTCAAAACCTAAGTCTGCTAATTCTGCAATTAATATATCTGACCACGGCATTCGTGGTGTTAAATTGATTGTTACTTCGATGTAGTCCATGTGTCTGTTGCTATTAATACTGAAAAATCTGCTGAATTTAATGCTGCTCCACCAATTAATCCACCATCCACATTGGGACAAGCGAATAATTCTTTTGCATTTTTAGGATTACAACTTCCGCCATATAAAATACTGCAATTTGCAGCAATTTCAGGTGAATAGTGTGCTTCAATCCACGATCTAATTGCAGCATGCATCTCTTCTGCTTGTTCTGTGCTTGCTGTTAATCCGGTACCAATAGCCCAAACTGGTTCGTATGCGATTACGACCTGCAGAAATTCAGTTGGTGATAAATGAAACAAACTCTCTTCCAATTGACTTTTTACAAAAGCTAAATGTGTTCCTTGTTCACGGATTGCTAACGCTTCTCCACAACAAAAAAATGGAGTAAGTTCGTTTTTAAGTGCCGCATCAACTTTCGCTTTTAAAATCTCATTTGTTTCACCAAAAAATGTTCTTCGTTCCGAATGTCCAATAAGAACTGCAGTTGCTCCTGCTTGCTTGACTTGAAGCATACTCACTTCACCAGTAAACGCACCGAAATCAGCTGGATAAGCATTTTGAGCACCGATTCCAACAGTTGAGCTTGTCGCTATACAAGCTGATAAATACAGTGTTGAAGGAAAAATATAAACAGCAATATTAGCTGATTTTTCTAATTCGTTGAATGCTTTTGTCAATTTAACAGCTTCTTCTGGCAACAAATTCATCTTCCAATTTGCGGCAACAATTTGCTTTCTCATGCTTAATTATTTTCAAGTTTCGTAGCCAACCAATTCCATTTTGGTAGTGCTCCAATTGTATATTTCCCGATTATTTTTCCTTTTTTCAATGCTAATAAAACCGCATTAGAACGAGCAATTTGATTCAATGTTACAGCAGGTTCAAAGAAAACAGGAATCTCAAAACCAATTCTCCTACAAAAGGAACCTACTTTAACTGGTTGTTGCAAAGTAATTAAAACAATTTGTATCTCAAACTTTGCATCGTTCAACAACCGATTAATCTCGTGAATTTCTGATGGATCTATATTCGATAAATCTTTGATGACCAAACAAACGATGGATTTAGCGTCGCGTAAATACGGACGCAACAAAATTGACTGCTCGCCTTTTTCTAATTGATGTTGAATGAACGGTATTGAACGAGCAGCAGTTGTTAATTGCGTTGAACGAATCGCTGGTTGAAAATCGATTGTTTGTACTGTGCGATTTGATTCGCTTTTAGAATTTGCCGAAAAATGTTGGTTCAAATCTTGACCAACAGCAAAAGCTCTGAAATCTTTCAAGGGCTCGTAACTAAATGTAAAACAAACGACAAGTAAAGAAAATAGCACTACAAATAAACTAGCGCCGTAATAATTGCCTAGGTATTTTCCGCCCGATTTATTCAACCAAAGCGCACCTAGAAGTGTAATCGCACTAAAAACAAGTGGGAAATACCACTGAAAAAAGAAACAATATAGCGCAATTACCAATAACGATACCGGTATAATTCTCCAATTTTGTTTGATCGTATTGGGCAAAATCGTTGTTCGTGCAGCAAAGAACCAACAAGCATAAAACAACAAATAAATGGATATTAAAAGACTTTGACTTGTTGATAATGAATGTCCGATAATCCCACTAAATCCAAACGAAAAAATTGTAAAATCATTCGTGCAACGCGCATGATGCGTAATTGGAATTTGAACTGTCTTTTGTAGTTTATCGTGTTGCTTTTGTTGTTTATTGCTATGAATTTTCTTGAAATAAACAAGAGCTTCCTTACTAGTAGTCGCTACCGTTTTATAAGTCAAGTAGCTTGTGTTTTTTGTATAACTTGCTTGTTGAACAGCAAACAAACCAGTAAAAAACAATGCTATCAAACTAATCCATGCAGTCAATTTAGGCAAACCTCCGATGAGCAATAAAACACCAAAGACAATTTCAATCAGTAAGACGAAAACAACAAGTCTAAAACTGTATTCAGTAAGAAAAGAAAGCGAAAAATCGTTGAACCACGAAGCGTTTTTCAGAGTGACAGCGATTACATCGTCTTGAAAAAGTTGTGCCCATTTTTGGCTGTAACCTATCGGATCATTCGCCTTCATCAATCCCGAGAAGATACTATAACTTCCCAATAAAACACGCGCGACCAATCCCATCATCCGATATCCTTTGAAAAAGAATAAAACAACCGTTGAAATGAAAAAGAATAACGATCCACCAACAAGTGACCAACCAGTTGTATTCGGTCGAAAAAAAGGGAGTGCTAAAAGGAATAAAGCAATAAATTGAACAATTATGGCTGCAAAATTAAGTGGAAAAGAGCGGCCAATAACTGTCGATTCTATTCGTTTTTTCATGCTTCATTCAAATGAATCAATGCGAAAACAGCATAATTTAGCATGTCAAAATAATTGGAATCAATTCCTTCAGAAGCAATAGTCACTCCATCGTTATCTTCCATTTGTTTAACACGCAAGAGCTTCATTAAAATCATATCCGTCAATGACGAAACGCGCATATCGCGCCAAGCTTCTCCGTAATCGTGATTTTTATTTTCCATCAATTCCTTCGCTTCCAAAGCAATTTTATCGTACAATTCAACAGCTGTTGCTTCGGATAATTCAAGCTCCAATTCATTATTGTGGCGCACTTGAATGATTGCCATGATACAATAATTGATGATTGCACCAAATTCTCCTTCAATACTCTCACCAACTTTGTTCGTTTTTGTTTCTTGAATGGTGCGAATGCGGTTTGCTTTGATAAAAATCTGATCCGTTAACGAACTTGCACGAGCAATTCTCCAAGCTGTTCCGTAATCTTTTGTTTTATTTTGAAAAATTTCGCGGCAACTTTGTATAATTTGTTGATATTGTACCGATGTTTGTGTCATTGGAATTATTATGGAATTTTTAAAGGTTGAAGATAACAATTTTCTGCGAGAAATGCAGCTAACTATCAATGGGAAGTTATTCACTTTTGAACGTCCAATCGTAATGGGAATTGTGAATTGCACGCCCGATTCGTTTTATGCCGAAAGTCAAAATGAAGCATTTGACGCGCAAGTAAAAACGATTGATCAACACGTTCGTGATGGCGCGGACTGGATTGATATTGGTGGCTACTCGAGCCGTCCCGGAGCGCTTGATATTTCTGAAAATGAGGAAATTGAACGTGTCATTCCTGCTATCCAATACACGGTTAAAAAGTACCCAAAAATCATCATCAGCATTGATACTTTTCGGGCACATGTTGCTCAAAAAGCTATTGAAGCAGGTGCGCATATTGTGAACGATATCTCGGGTGGATTGGGTGATGAAAACATGTTTTCAATTGTTGGTAAATTAAAGTGCCCGTACATTTTAATGCACATGAAAGGTACTCCACAAACAATGCAAACCGAAAACAACTATTCCGATTTAATAAAAGATATTGCTTTGTTTTTTAGTGAACAAATTGCGCGCGCGCAAGCAGCGGGAATTGTAGATGTAATTTTGGACCCAGGATTTGGTTTTGCAAAAGATACCGCTCAGAATTTTGAATTATTTCGATCGCTTTCGTATTTCCACACGTTCAAACGACCGCTACTAATTGGTGTATCTAGAAAGTCTATGATTTACAAAACACTTGATACTACAGCAAAAGAAGCATTAAATGGAACGACGGTATTAAATACTTTAGCGCTACAAAATGGTGCGGCAATTCTTCGTGTTCATGACGTGCGTGAAGCGAAAGAAGTAGTTACGCTTTGCCAACTTGCGATAAAACGTTATTGAACTGCTTGCGTGATTTTATCAAATGGAAAAGCATTCAATGTAGCAGTTCCCATGGCAATTAACTCGTTGCGTTGATTACGCACTTCTGCGGCAGCAAACAAAATGCGTTTTCCACTTTTTGTGACATGTGCAATCGCAGTTAATTGATCGCCAACTTGAGCGGGTTGCGCATAATTGATGTTTAAAGCTACCGTTGAAACAATTTGCTTGTTTTCACAAACAACTGAAAGTGCCGCAACTCCCAACGCACCATCTATCAATGAAGCAATCACTCCACCATGAACAGCAATAGGTGTTGCCAAGTGTTTTTCTTCTGCTACTAATTGATAACTGACTTTACCGGGCTCCAGTATTGAGAAATTCATGCCAATCAACTGACCAAACTTGTTCCAATCCAAATAACTGAGCACATACGGATGTTGATTTAAGTCCGTCATTTCTTGTTTTTCTCTTTGAATTCAGTTGTAGTCAATGAAATCCCATTTGTTTCGAATTCATTGTAAACACGTTCGTTCAAGGCATAAAAAACGGGCCAATAATCGTCTGTTTTTGCCCAACATCTTACCGTAATGTGAATTAATTCGTGTGTCATCGAACCCAAGGCTACGAAAGGAGCTGGATCTTTTAACACCAATTTATTTTCCGTCAAAAACTGTGTAATCAACATACTTGCTTTTGCATAATCACTTCCTTGAATAATGGTAAAATCCCAATCAACTCGTCGTTTTTTCTCACGTGTGTAATTGACCATCATGTTATTCGCTAACGGTCCATTTGGAATAACTGCAACTTTGTTATCGGCTGTAAAAATATAGGTGTAAAAAATTTGAATCTCCGTCACTTTTCCTTGTTGCGTTTGCGCCATAATGGTGTCGCCCACTTTGAATGGCTTGAACAATAGAATCATTACTCCTCCTGCAAAATTGGACAAGGTTCCGCTAAATGCCATACCAATTGCCAATCCTGCTGCACCTAAAATGGTGATGAAAGATGTCATTTGGAAACCAACTTGTGTAATAGCAGTTACAATGACTAAAACTTTGGTAATAACTACTACTAAACTCGATAAAAACGTGACTAATCCTGCGTCTGTTTTTCCTTTTGTTAATATTTTACGGACTGCTCTACCCGACCATTTGGACAACCACCAACCAACAACAAGGATAAGAATTGCAAATAACAAGTTTGTCCCCGAAAGCACTAACCATTGTTTTGCTTCCACAAAACTAAAACCGAAAATGTCTTGAAACTTCTCAGCAAAAGTTAACGGTTTCACAGCCAATAAAAAGGAAAAAGGATTCATCGTTATGGAAATTTAGGGAATTGTTGGAAATTTGGTTCTCTTTTTTCTAAAAACGCACGTTTACCTTCTTGTGCTTCTTCCATTAAATAATACATCAAGGTCGCATCACCTGCGAATTCCATCAATCCACGTTGACCGTCAAGTTCTGCATTCAATCCTCTTTTGATCATGCGAATAGCCAAAGGTGAACGTTGCATAATTGTTTGACACCATTCTACGGTAGTATCTTCCAAATCTTTTAATGGGACAACTTTATTAACCATTCCCATTTTTTCTGCTTCTTCAGCGGTGTATTGATTACACAAGAACCAAATTTCACGCGCTTTTTTCTGTCCCACGTGACTTGCTAAAAAAGAAGATCCGAATCCAGCGTCAAAACTACCTACTTTTGGTCCTGTCTGACCAAAACGAGCATTTTCTGAAGCTATGGTTAAATCACACACTACGTGTAGTACATGTCCTCCGCCAATCGCATAACCGTTGACCATTGCAATAACTGGTTTAGGCAAGGCACGAATAGCTTTGTGTACATCCAATACATTTAATCTTGGAACGCCATTTTCAGAAATATAACCTCCTACTCCTTTCACGTTTTGATCGCCACCCGAACAAAATGCTTTGTCACCTTCACCAGTTAACACAACAACACCAACATCTTGGCGTTCACGCGCAATTTCTAATGCTTCCAAAATCTCCATGTTTGTTTCAGGGCGAAAAGCATTGTACACTTTGGGACGGTTAATAGTGATTTTAGCAATCCCATCAAATACTTCGAATTTAATATCTGTATATGACTTTATTGGAGTCCACGTTCTTTTTGACATTGTAGTTGAATTTATTTTACAAAAATAGCCATTGCAAGCGAATGTTGGTTCGTGCAATGCAATTTAATTAGCGACAAGTTAGGCATTTTTTCCTAAAGGAGCATACATCGTCACACCGTTTTCGTGATAAGCAGCGATCATGACTTCCAACATTTTTTTGGCGTCAAAAACCAAGGTCGTAGCTTGTCCAATTTTCACTTCGTGATAAACACCTTTTTCTTTGAATAACGGCAACAATTCATCGCAACGACGTTTTGCTGATTGAGCAGGGTCGTGCACTTTTGTTGCAACTTGCTCCTCCGTTCCATCACTTTTGCGAATTATTACGTGAAATATTTCAGGGTAATAAACGGTTTCAGAAAACGCAGCAACAGCATCTTCCAATACATGTAACGACGTTCCCGCATTTGCTAGCGTTACTCCGATGTATAAAATTTTTCCGCCAGCTGTTGCCAAACGAGCAAATGGACTTTTTTCAGTGTAGGGCGTTATTTCGTGCAAATGTCCTGCAACAAACCAAGCTGCATTTGGTCCACAACACGAAACGGGTTCCGTTGCATTTTCAGAACGAATTACACCGGGCATTTTTCGGAAAACTTCGCTAATAGCTCCTAATTTAGATGGTGATTCCAAGACATCAAAAACGGATAATGAACGAATGTAATCCAATTGATAACCCGCATTTGGTGATGTTGGCATTAGAATATGTCCCGTTTCTCCAACAACCTCTTTGAGTGCTTGAATGATGGTGATCGGTCCGTTTTCAACATGTCCAATTTTGGATAAACTCGCATGTATCAAAACTGCATCTCCACTGACTAGTCCAGCTGATTTTAATTGCGCAACAAGTGATTCTTGCGTATGCGATTGACCCGATTTTTGTTGGTGTGCGATTGCTTTTCGCACCTTCGCTTTTTTGCTGTTACGATAAGTATTCAACAAAAAATTCGGGGTGATATAGCGCAGAAAATCCCTCATACTTACGGTAATATCGGCTGAATAATTGTTTGTGTTTCTAAATTGAAATAGTGTATTTCCGCTCCTTTAGAAAGCAACAATAAGTTGGGTTGTATTTTTCGAATCTGTTGGTATTCAACAGGCACAACTTCTTTTCCATTTGTTCGGTAAATACCAAAAACTCCGTCTTTTTCGACAAGAACCAATTGTTTTTCAAGTAATGAAATCGCAGAAAATTGAATTGGGACGATGATTTGTCCTGCAGTATTGATCAACCCAACACCTGTTGCCAATCTAACTTGTGCTAATCCATCAGAAAAGGAATATGCTTCATCATAAATTGGTTGAATGACAAATTTATTCGTTAAGTCAATGAACCCCCATTTCCCTGCTTTTTGACACGCTATCAAACCACTTACTTTTCCAAGTGCTTGATGCTGAATTGGAACGATAACTTTTCCTGTTCGATCAATGATTCCGAATTTCTGGCTTTTTGAAACTTTGGCATAATTCCCTACAAATTCCCCATCCGAAACGACATTTGAAAAAGCATCATGGAGAGCAGGAATAACCAAAGCTCCTTGTCCATCAACGTATCCTACTTTGTTGTTTTGTACGAGCACAGCTCGATCTATCACTAATTTTCCGATTTCCTCAGCGAAGTAACTTGCTTTGATAGATTGGTCGTGTCGGAGAAAAATTAGTTTCCCTTCATTTTTCAATACATACAACGAATCTGAAAAAAAAGCTACTTCATCAAATTCAGGTTGAAGTATATAAGCTCCGTAACTATCAATGATTCCCGTTTTGTTATTCAATTTGACAAACGCTTTCCCGTTATTAAACGAATATGCTTCGTCAAATTGTGGTGCAATCAATGTTTTGCCTTTTCCATCAATGTATCCGTACAAACCATTTAATTGCATGTAATGCAGTCCTTCTGTCAAGGTTCCTAAATCTTCGTAAATTACAGGAATAATGAGTTTTCCTGTGCGATCAATACAACCAAATTTACCGTCGACTTCTACAATTGCTCTTCCTTTTTCAAAATCTGTTACCGATGCAAATTGACAAGCAATGATCAAATCGTTTGCCTTGTTGACAAATCCATAAAGACCGTCTTTTTCAACCCATGCTAAATCTTCTTTGAAGAACCCTACGGACGAGTATTGAGCGGTAATAACAGGTTGACCTGAAAGCTCCATCCATCCAAATTTGTTGTTGTTTTTATACGGAATGAGCACAGCACTTGCCAACTGTTGTTCGCGGTTCAACTCTTCTGTAAACGGATAATTTGGAAAATCACGTTGAAAATGTTGAATGACATCAACTGCATATTCAGCTGTATACAACTGGTACAATTTGCGCCAAGCTGTTTCACTGTTTCTATTTCCTGGAAACGATTGAATGAATTGGCTGAAAGCAGCTAGGGTATTTTCTTTGGTTGAAAGTTTATATATACTGTCCTGCGCCTCCAATAAATGTGGATTTGTTGGGAAGTTTCGTTCAAAATCGATGTATGCAGCAAGTGTACCTGCCTTTGTTTCTTCTTCGTACTGAAACAAGTTGAACTGAATTTTTGCACGATTCAAATACGCTGTTTCCGGGTATTTTGCTAGAAATTGAGTAATCGCTAATGATTGATGTTGTGCAACAACTTGTTCGTAAACAAGTGAATCGCGTACATGAATTGCTTTGAACTTTTCTTGCGACCAAGGATGTTTCTTTAAAAACGCATTTAACGACAGTTCTGAAGGATGTTGCATTTCTAATTGAAAAAAAGCACTTGAGATTTTTTCTTTGAGCGCATTGATTTCAAACGAATTCACGTTGTGAAGTGCAAATTTTTCTTTGCTTTTAGGCGTTAATTGAGGATACAATGAATCTGCACGTAGTATAAATTGATACGCTGAGTCGAGTTGATGAAAAGGATTGTCATTTCTGAAATAAATGATTGCTAATCCATAACTTGCAGCTGCAGGTTGTTTTTTTAATGAACGATAAAATAATTGCTTCGCTTTGAAATAATCGTATTGTTTTAATGCGTCAAAGGCATTATCAATGCGACTAGCGAAACTCACTTGAAAAACGAATACGCTACAAAAAAATAAAAACAACTTGTTTTTTGTCATCGTACAAAAATAAAGGAATTTAATTTTCGATACACACAAGAAAGCTAAATAAACAAAAAAGCCTCCTCAATTACTTGAGAAGGCATCCTATAATCTAGTTCTAAATTACTTTTTGTACTTAGCGTAACGCGTGTTGAATTTATCAATACGACCCGCAGTATCCACGAATTGAACGATTCCTGTAAAGAATGGATGAGACTTGTGAGAAATATCCAATTTAACTAGAGGATACTCATTACCATCTTCCCAAGTAATAGTTTCATTTGAAGTAGCTGATGAATGACATACGAATGTATATTCATTTGTCATGTCTTTAAATACTACCAATCTGTAATCTTCTGGGTGAATACCTGCTTTCATATACGTTTGTTCTATTTTTTATTCTTAATGATAATTCGAAAATCGGAATGCAAAGATACATAAACTTTTTAATTCACAATAAAAAAATAAAATCATTTCTCTTTCGTTATCTTTGTCATGATGAAAAACAGAATCAAATTTAGTATTTCGCTTGGATTAATTGCGCTCTTTGTCCAGTTAACGTCTTGTAAAAAAGAACAATTTACAAGCACTACAAACCTATCGTTTTCCCTTGACACGCTTGTGTTTGATACTGTTTTCACTACCATTGGTTCGACTACGCAGCAATTTAAAATTTACAACAAGGACAAGCGCAAATTAAAAATAGATGAAATCGAATTAATGGGGGGAGAAAATTCTCCGTTTCGTATCAATTTTGATGGTATTTCAAGTAATTTGATCAAAGATATAACCATCGATGGTGGTGATAGCTTGTTTTGTTTCGTTAAAGTAACCTTGGATATCAATGGTCAGAACCTGCCAATGGTGGTGGAAGATTCCATACGTTTTCGTACCAATGGAAAAGATCAATTTGTCCAACTTGCTGTTTGGGGACAAGATGTTTATTATCATTATTCGAATGTAAAAGCTGGTATTTTTAATTTGAATGAAGGAATTTGGCCAAACGACAAACCGCACCTCATTTATGGAGCTGCGATTGTTGATTCAGCTAAAACATTGACCATTCCTGCAGGAACACAAATATTCATGCACAAAAACAGCATACTTTGGAACTACAAAGGAACCTTGCACATTGATGGCGATTACAACAATAAAGTCACTATCCAAGGCGATCGTTTGGAATCCTTTTACGATAATGTCGCTGGCCAATTTTACGGCATTTACTTTCAAGAAGCGCTTCCTTCGACGATAGATAATTTGGTGATTAAAAACGCAACGGTTGGCATTCATGTCGATAGCAAAGACCCAAGTGTAACCGGAACAACCGTCAAAGTGACGAATACCGAAATACAAAATGCTGCAAGCTATGGTATTTTGCTGTTTGCTGGAACAACTTTTGAAGCAGAAAACACCTTGGTGCATCATTCAGGAGTTCACGCTTTGTTGGTATTACAAGGAGCGCGTTACCAATTCACGCATTGTAATTTATTGAATTACGGAGATGGTGATTACACCTATCCTGCAGTAGGAATAAGTAATCATTTTACAGATCAATTTGGTGTTCTCACAATCAGTTCAATTCCAAACGGAACATTTAATAATTGTGTGATTTATGGCTGGGGGGAAGATCAACTAGCGTTTGATACAATTGCTGCGGGTGGCGTAAACTTAAATTTCGATTTTAATAATACCTTGATCAAAGGAACGAGTTCAACTCATTCCATGTTTGCAACTTCATTTTTTAATGGCCTGCCCTATTTTATTAGTCCATCTGAAAACAATTTCAAATTCACCAATACAAATTCTGCTTTGAGTAATGCTGGAGATCCTAGTTTGAGTTTGCCGAATGACTTGGAAAACAATGCAAGAAATAGCGTTCCAGATATTGGTGTGTACGAGGTGAATTAAGCAATCGTTAATTTTAATTGATATAAAAATCATTCTATCCAAGAAATTTTCAATGCTTCAGAATAGCAATTAGCTCTTGATTTATTATGAATTACTTCATATTCCCAATTTGCTACACCACCATGATGAGAACAAGTACCAGCACCTGTTGAATTACTACTCCATCCATCAAAGCATTTAGCACCAATTCTTAATTTAATCGAGTTTTCTAAATATAATCTTTCAGAAATTATTTTAGGATCCGTAAAACCTAATATTACCCTATTAAATGTTGATCTACCAAAAATCAACCATAGACCTAAAAATATTATATATTTAATTTTATAGAAATTAATAGATTCAATACCAAAAAAAACTTCTTCTCTGTAATAAGAAATAATTTGTTTTGACAATATAAAAGACGAAGTAAATAATAATATAATTATTGAACCAATTGAATGAAATTTAACATAGCCCATTTCTAAAGAATTTATTTTCAAATAATTAAATACGAAAACACTTGAAATGAGGCTAAAAATTATAACTAAAAATTTAATGATATTATTTCTACTTTTAAAAAGTTGCCTTATTAAACTTATTGAAAATACAACAATAATAAGTATTAAAAAAGGTGCTGAATAACCAATAATTATATCTTTTACAGCTTTTCTGAATAAAACATCACCAAAAATTTTTACAATAAAAAAACCAAAAAATAATATATTAAGTACTGCAATAATTACAGCAACTATTCTATCTTTTCTACTCATAAAAAATTTTGTTAATATTATATTAAAAAAAATCCTCACCGAAGCGAGGATTTTAACTTAAAGTAATTTGAAACGATTATGCATTTGCATTCATATTATCCAATACTTCCATTACACCTTTTACTGCAACAGCTGATTCGTCTAACATTTTTCGTTCTTCTGCATTCAAATCTAATTCGATGATGCGCTCAATTCCGTTTTTACCTAAAATTACTGGAACACCTAAATAGATATCGTTCATTCCGTACTCACCTTGTAACCATGCACAAACTGGGAAAACACGTTTTTGATCGCGGATAACAGCTTCTACCATTTGAGCCGCTGCTGCTCCTGGAGCATACCATGCTGAAGTTCCTAATAATTTAACGATTTCACCACCACCAAATTTCGTGCGTTCGATGATTTCGTTCAATTTCTCTTCACCGATTAACTCAGTAACTGGAATACCACCAACTGTTGTATAACGAGGAAGTGGAACCATTGTGTCACCATGTCCACCCATTAATACTGCTTGGATGTCTTTTGGAGAAACATTTAATTCTTCTGCTAAAAACGCACGGTAACGAGCTGTATCTAAAATACCTGCCATTCCGAATACTTTGTTTGGAGCAACTTTTGCATTCAAATATGCACAGTACGTCATAACATCTAACGGATTAGATACGATGATAATTACTGCGTTTGGAGAATGTTTTACCACGTTCTCAGTCACGGTTTTAACGATACCAGCATTGGTTGCGATTAAATCGTCACGAGACATTCCTGGTTTGCGTGGTAACCCTGATGTAATAACAACTACGTCAGAATTAGCAGTGCGTGAATAATCATTTGTCGAACCCACTGTGCGTGAATCGTACAAATTGATTGGCGCTGTTTGCCACATATCTAATGCTTTTCCTTCTGCGAATCCTTCTTTGATGTCTAATAAAACGATCTCATTCGCAATCTCTCTGTGAGCAAGTACATCTGCGCATGTTGCACCTACGTTTCCTGCCCCAACTACAGTTACTTTCATTGGTTGTTTTTTTGTGAAATTTCTTTCATTATGCGCAGTAAAATTAATAATAAAAGGTGTTAGCAACACCATTCATTGATGATATTTCACGTATTTTATGATTACTTTTCAACTTTAAAAGCAACCCGCAACTTTTTTAATCGTATTTAGTACGTTAACAGTGAAACAAAACTTGGATTTAAACGAGATTATTGACCGGTGTAAATCGTCAGATAGACGAGCGCAAGAGTTGCTTTTTAAGCAATTCTACGGAAAAATGCTTGCTGTTTGTATGCGGTATTTACACGATCATGATTCGGCGCAAGAAGTTGTGCAAGAAGGGTTTATAAAAGTTTTTGATCACATAAAAAAATACGATAGCAAAGGATCTTTCGAAGGTTGGGTGAGACGTATCATGGCAAATTGTGCGATTGATGCGATTCGAAAAAACAAAAAAATGAATAGCGTTGCTGATGATGATAGCGCGCTGAAAAACCTTACCGACGATAGTGAATTTGAAAAAGATTGGGATACGATCACATTAAAAGCCGAATTAGCCATGGAAGCAATCGAAAAATTGTCGCCAGCTTACCGCACCGTTTTCAATTTGTATGTACTTGAAAATTACACACACAAAGAAATTGGTGAATTACTCGGAATTAGTGAGGGAACGTCCAAATCGAACCTATCAAAAGCAAAAGGGAATTTACAACATTTTTTAAAAAATAAATTTAGACCAATTGAATCATGAAGGATCAATTAGAAAATAACTTCAAAGAAGCCTTAGAAAACTTCTCATTGCCATACGAGCCTGGAGCTTGGTCGCAATTGAATGCACGGTTGAATGCTACTCCTACTCCACTTTACAAAAAAAATTGGTTCAAAATCTCTGCACTTTTTAGTGTTATTGGGATTGCTATCTTAGGATTTTACGTAAACCAAAAAGAGGTTGCTGAACCAAAGGAAAACCAACTTGTACGTGAAAACGATCAACAACATGTTGATTCAAAAGAGCATACAACTGCAACAAACACTACAACTGCTATTTCGAATAAAAAGGAAGGTGCAACAAATCCTCAACTTACTGATTCAAAAACAGGTGTAAATCCGATATCCGTTGAAAAAATTGCAGCCTTAATCGATCAAAAACCTACTTGGTTCGATTCAAAAGCATACAAATTCCCGGAATTTTTTGAACCGATAATGGAAGAAACGCCTATAGTTCAAGAGAATTTTATTCCTATCATTTCGAAAAAATCGATTTGTTTGAACGAAGAAATGGACATTGAAAATCCGTACAAACATCATTTTATTATGGTCGTTTACCCCGACGGAAGTCAAGAGCAACTTGCTCCGAATAAAGGCGTTCACTTCGTTGCTAGTTCACCAGGCGTGATAAAAGTAATGCACAATAATATTACGGAGCAATTAACCGTTTTGGCACCTGACAATAAATTGTACATCGAATCAGATCCTACGTTGATTTACGAGCAAGGAATTCCAACAGTAAAATTCACTGTATCTGGTAATGATCAAGCGGTAAGTTGGTGGTCAAACGTGAAAAATAGCGATGCTAAAAACGACCAATTTGTTGTACATCCGTTCAAAGAAAAACAAGTAAAAGTACAAGTCAATAGTGCTGATAAAAATGGTTGTACGGTTTCGGAAACGAAAACGATTACCATGAAAGAAACGTACAATTTATTAGCTCCAACAGGTTTTTCTCCAACAAATATTGATGCGCGTCTCAATCGATTCATGCCTTATGCATTGATACAACGCAATACACCGTTCGAATTGATCATTATTGATACTAAAAATGGTGCAACGTTATTTCAAACTAACGATGAAAATAATGCGTGGGATGGAATTGACCGTAGAACTGGTGAACTTGTTCCAGCGGGTAGTATTTGGGCTTGGAAAGTTGTTTTGAAATACCCACAAGTAGGCGAAAATCCTGAATATTCAGGAACGATTACGCGTTTGTAATTACCAAGAAATAAGCGGGTTTTTGAGAAGAAGCGCGCGTTTCAACTGATTGGTTTTCTCTTGAAATTGACTGACTTTTACTGATTCAGGATAAAGAAAACGATGCGCTTCCATTGTTCTGATTTTTGCAATTTCTGCACAAACAGCTTGCGTTTCACTTGTAAAAAACCACGCTTGAAACAAGTGCCAAACCTCCGTTATCGCTAATTCGTTTGGATGCACTCCGTCAGCTTCAAAATACCGGTAATCGCGTAACATATCATTGACCAATTCATAACTTGGGAAATACGTTCCAACCGCCGTAAGTTCCTCGCATACTTGCAGTAAACGTGCTTTAGAACGATTGTTTTCAACCCATCCTTCCCGCGAATAACGCACTGGACTAACGGTAAACACAACTTGAAGCCTTGGATTGACCTGCTTGAGTTGGTGAATCGTTTCTTTCCAAACACGAGTCATTTCTGCAACTTCACTCACCTGTTTATCGAATAACACAGTAGGTTGTTGGTGACAATTCGCGACTAATTCATTCGTTTCTTTCAAGTAATAACCCAAAGCAGAACCAAAGGTAACCATCAAATAATCAGCCGTCAATAACACTTCTTTTAAATGAAGAAAACGCTGTGATAGTGAATCATCCAGTGCCGTTTGAGTCATTCCATAAACCGAACCACTGGCCATGTAATCGAGGAAAACATCGTCTTTTTGAACAGTTTTTTTGACTATTTCTCCGGATAAAGCTTGTTGAATGTGTTCAGCAATCACAAGCGGATGAAATATAACACCAAATAGATTGTCTTCCACAGAAAAACCAGCATAGCGTAATTTTTGAGTAATGTGCGTGGAGAAACACGATCCCAACTGCACCACTTTTTGACCGTGCGCTATTGGTACTATAGCATTTGGTGACGGGAATATTTCGGCAAAGTTACTCATGTGAATTGTTCCATTGTGAATTCAAAAACACTTCCCCAACCTTTCCATTTTCCTGCCTCAGCAATGGTTTCGTTGTGCCAAATACAACAAAAATTCCCGCCGTATCGTTTGACTTCTTCCGCTAACAAACCTACTACTCGTTTAGCTGTTTCAATATCGTATGCTTTGTATTCGAGTAAGGTTCCATCCATATAAACAAATGGAAAAACTTTGTAGTTGGTATCTTTGTTGCGTTCTAAATCGAAGAAATTAAACGGGCGCGCTGTGCCTGCTCGAAAGCCAAATTCTTCGGCGTATCCCATTGAAAAATCAGCTTGAAAACCCAACGAATTTAATCTTCTATAAGTATGCGGAATAGCTAACTTGAGGTAATGCTGACGACTTTCTAATGGTTTTGCACCCAAAATATGTGTCAAACGATCGTTTTCTTGAGCAAGTTTGCTCTCTGACGTATTACTTGCGTAGCTTGGGTGTAAACCAACATGCGCAATGGGATCGAATGATTGAATCAACGCTTGGTGACGCGGATCTGACCATGAAATATTTTTATCGTGTTCCGCAAAATCACCCAACAGCCAAAAAAGCCTTGTTTCAGGATGTTTGCGCGCTACTTTGTTCAGAAAATCAAAACAGTCAAACGGATCTGTTTCTGCTCCTGACTGCACTTTTTTGCGTTGAATTCTACGTGATTTGTTGCGTTGTATCACATCTTTTGCAGTTGACAACCACGTGCGCCAACCTTCTTTCCATTGAAAAGCAAAGGTATTATCGATATCAAAAGTTGGAACGAATGTATGCCATTTTTCTGCGTCAAACTGCGGCATCAAACTTGGGGCAAAACGCACCATGATTGCACGCACCCAACGTTCCACAATTTGTAACTGTAACCAATTGAATTTAAATAAAATACTGTTTTTCGCCTCAAAGCGACCATGTTTGTCTAAGACAGGATAATTGTATTCTTCGTAGCGTGAAATGACATAAAAAATGGCTGCAAATGGATCGATTATTTCATCAATTGCCAAGCAATCTATTCCTTCCCAAACTGCTTTTTCAATGGTTAAATCAGGATTCAATTGTTCTTCAAACAACAAGTTGGCAGGCAACAATTGAGGTGCATCAGGAATATTCCAAGACGAATAATTGAGTTTCAAACCAACAGCTTGTTCAAAAAACACCCTGTCATTGGTTAATTGCGCAGACAAACCATGTTCTTCAAAAACAAAGTGCATGGTGTACACCAAGCGTTCAGAAATTTGATCAACGAAAATCAGCATTGTACCTTATAACATGTTTTCTTTCGAAAAGCTAAAGTAGCCATTATCTGTGATAATGAGGTGATCAAGTAAGTGTAAATCGATCATTTCACCAAATTCGCGGATTTTATTCGTTATTTTCATGTCTTGCTCACTCGGTTTTAATTGGCCACTTGGATGGTTGTGAGATAATATCATTCCAGATGCGCATAATTCCATGCCCATTTTAAAAACAATCTTCGCATCCACATAAGTTCCAGACTGTCCCCCTGTCGATAGGTGTTTGATTTGAATAATTTGGTTCGAACGGTCGAGGTACATGACATAACTTTCTTCGTGCATTAAATCTTGATAATAGCCTTTCAGTTGCAAATAAGCTGCATGTGACGAAATGATTTTAATCTTTTTTTCGGTGATGACTTCCTTGCGGCGCCTTCCCAATTCAAGAGCAGCCAAAATTGCAATCGCTTTCGAATCCCCTATTCCCTTGACTTTTGAAAGCTGTGCACGAGTTAATTTCCCGAATTCATACAAGTCACCATTGGTCAACGCCAATAATTCACGTCCCAAATCGACTGCTGATTTATTACCACTTCCCGTACCGATAATGATCGCTAATAATTCTGCATCTGACAAAGCTGACCTTCCTTTTAGCATCATTTTTTCCCTCGGCCGATCGTCTTCTTGCCAATGAGGGATTGAAAATTTTTGTTCCAACATGCACTGCTTTTCCATTCAAGTTAGTGAAAATTATCAAATCAAAATCAACCGAGCTCCGAAAAATTATCAGAAAATGGTTATTTTTACCCAAACGAAAATTTCCTCATGAAACAATTGATTACCCTTTGCGCTTGCTCTTTATTATTATTGCAAGCTTGTGGACAAAATACAGTTCCAACGAAAGAAAACAAACGCGTTATTCCTCAATTACCTGCTATTGACCGCAATTATGAATTGAGTGATTTTCTTTCTGAAAACGACCAATTAACGAAAGATGTTGATCAATTGTTTGCGTCGTTAGACGATACAGCTATTGTAGCACAACTTGTTATGCCAGCTGTCGGTCGATTGGGATTAACACCAGAACAGATAACACAATTAATCAATCGCCGCCAAATTGGAGGTGTGTTGATGTTGAACGGTTCAAAAGATCAATTCACTTCATGGATCAGCAATTTTGACGCCTTGAATAAATTAAATGGCAATCCCCAATTTTTATACAGTGCGGATGCGGAACCAAGCTTGTTCAATAGAAAAATAAGTGGCGCACCAACTGTGAAAAAAGCGAATGAAATCACTTCGTTAGCAGAGGTCAACGCTTGTGCAGACACGATCGCAGCGGTTTTAAAAGCAATTGGTATCAACTACAATTTTGCGCCGGTTGTTGATTTATCTCAAAATGCAACCGTTGGTTACCGCGGATTTGGTAAAAATCCAACCAACAATGTTCCTTGGTCGAACGCATTTATCCAACGCATGCAAGCGAATGGCATCATAGCAACAGCAAAACATTTTCCAGGTCACGGATTGGTTTCGGGTGACACACACAAATCGTTGCAAGCAATTGATGGCGAATTGAAAGAAGTACCAACTTACCCAACATTGATCGAAGATGGCGTTTTAAGTATCATGATTGGTCATTTAGCGGTTATCAACAATCCAAAATACAACACCAACGGTTTACCTGCAACTTGTTCAAAAACAATCGTTACCGATTTATTGCGCAATGAAATGGGCTACCGCGGATTGATTGTAACAGACGCGATGAATATGGGTGGCGTAACTGCTATTCCCAACAATTCTGTCAAAGCAATTGAAGCAGGAGTTGATATTTTATTGATGCCATTGGATGCAGCTAAATGTCACGCGCAAATCTTAGCAAAATACAAATCCGACAAAGCATTCAAAGCAATTGTTGACGCTGCTGCAAAACGTGTGTTGCGCATGAAACTGTGCGTGAAGTAACAGAACAAGTAACAGAGCGAGAAACAGAGCGAGAAACAGAGCGAGAAACAGAGCGAGAATGAGAGACAGAATGATGAGTTTCTAATTCAGAAGGCAGAAGGCAGAATGAAGAGGATGTAATATATTGAAAATAGCGTCTTTTTCTAGGCAAAAAACCGTACTGAAAATTAAATTTATTCGAAAATTTTTGTTGAATTTTTATTGATTTTAAAAACACATCTAAAATATTATTAATCAATAAGTTACAACGACTATAAAATTAGTTTATTCCGAAATTACATAAAGAAAATTCCGAATTTACATAAGATTTATTCCGAAATTACATAAATAAGAAATACCTTTGTTGTATGATACAACGATTGGCAGAAAATAAACTACGCGCAATGGCGGATAAGTTTCCTGTTTTGGTAGTTACAGGACCGAGACAATCCGGGAAAACAACATTGGCTAAAACATGTTTTTCCGACTACCGCTATGTATCGCTGGAAAACCCACAAACATTAGACTTCGCGCTATCAGATCCAGTTGGATTTCTGGCTATTTACGACCGTCAGGTAATCATAGACGAAGCACAAAATGCGCCTGAATTATTTTCCTATATCCAACAAATCGTTGACGATTCACAACTTGCAGGACAATATATTTTGAGTGGTTCTCAAAATTTCTTGTTGTTGGAGAAAATCACGCAAAGCTTGGCTGGACGGGTTTACATCATGGAACTCCTCCCCTTGTGTCACACCGAAATTACACAACACGGAAATCCGCGAATCGAACAAGAACTCTTCCATGGATCTTATCCGCGCTTGTATAACATGAACATTTCGGCTGTGGATTTTTATCCCGCATACATCAAAACATACGTAGAACGAGATGTGCGGACCATAATAAATGTCCAAGAACTGAAATCGTTTCGGAAGTTTTT
>JAGOAZ010000025.1:12696-24366 GCA_017983675.1 Fluviicola sp. | reverse complement strand
TTTAAAACAATGTAAGGAAGATTTTATCGAATCTGTATATCCTACTTTTCAAATAGATAACTAACTTAGTATTAACTTTTAACTTGGAACTCTATTTTTAAACGTTACTAAACTGGGGAAGCTTACCTTGTCAAGACTAAAATTGAATTTATTTCCCAATAGGTCATGTCTCAAGGTAATGTTTCAGCAGTGTTGATAGTACTCATTTCAACTAATAATCACAACATTTTATTAAGTTAAATCAGTTTAAATTGAGAAGAATAGCATACATTTAATAAAAGAATTTTTAAAAAGTAAAAACACATGCAAAGCCCACATTCTATTTACTTCACAACCCATGACCGCTACCTTTTCCAAGGGCAGGAAATGGACGATGAAGTAAAAAATGGAGCAAATTCATATACTACTTTCTTCAGACAACTAGATCCTAGGTTGGGTAGATGGATGAGTTTGGATCCTGTTTTTCAACCACATCAAAGCCCTTACAATTCAATGGACAATAACCCGATAATGTTAAATGATATTTTAGGTGACTCAACTAAATTTAAAATTATAGGTACTGATAAAATTGAAGTAATTGATGATGGTATAGACGTTGAAATCGATCAAGTTGACTTCAATAATGTTAAGAAATCATTCGAAAATGCACCAATTTTGCAAGATGAAGATTCTGAAACTTGCGAAAAAAAAGATTTAGGGGAATATTTTGAGTATTTATCAAGATTAGGATTGGGTACGAATGGCTATAAATTAGCTTTGGCTGATAGGTCTAAAATTGGAAGTAAAGAGTGGGCATTTAATTTAGCAAACCCTCCATTTAATAAAGACCAAAATAAATGTAATCAATTTGTTTGGGACATGGTGAAACAAATATCACCAAATTCAATTTCAGGCTATACTGCTGGCTCTCCTCCTAGAGCAGGAGAGGGATGGGCTAATAAAAATGTAAATTTAACAGGTTTAACTCTTGTTGATTTAAATAAAGAGAATATTATGTTAGGGGATATAGTGGGTGGTAAAACTAATTATGCTAGAGCTTCGGGACATGTTGAAATTGTAACTGGAATTGATCCACTTACAGGTATAATTATTTCAACTGGAGCTGGCTCAAAGATTGTTAGAAATTCAAATTTTATTGATAACGTTATTAATGGAGATATGTGGGCAACACATGTTTATTCACCTTTTGCAGTAAGAAGACTAAAATAATTCATTATGTTAAAAATCCTTTGTTTTTTATTTATTACATCTAATTTGTTTTCTCAAAACAACTTTCAATTAAAAAAAATATATAAAAATAAATCTTTATTTATATTTGAGAATTATCAGAAAGTCAATCAAAATATATCTCTTGATGATAGTCTTTTTTTAATTGATACAGGAAAAAATATAGTATACGTTTTATCTGAAAAATATTTTTCAATTTCAGGTGTTTTTTTTCCGGATTCTATTGTTACAATTGAAAAAGAGCAAATCATTTTATTAGAATTAGATAAAAAAATGAAAATAGTTAATGGATATTACTATATAACAGGTTATTATGAACCTCCTTTTACTTGTGTTTTATATAATATAAATTCTAAATCAATCAATAAAAAAATAAAAAAGATAAAAAAATTGAGTGATATTAAGTTTAATTTATGTGATAATAGTTCGTATTGTGGTTTTGAAAAACAAATAAGGTTATATCAATTGAATTTTGATTTTATATTCAAAATTTAGGGTAATGTTTTATCAGTTCAGCAAATTCGGTAATGTTTCAGTAGTGTTGATAGTACTCATTGAAAATGATAATCGTATCATTTTCAATGAGTTAATATGAATTTAATACGATTTATTTAGGGGTATTTAACCCTCACTTGATAAGAGAAAAGTTCTAAAACAGCTTAAAATGCATGCATTTCACCCCTCGTGTTTCAGTAGAGTAATGTTTTGATCGCTGAAGCTCTTGTGTTTCAAAAGATTTTTGTTTTGATCGCTGCCGCTCTCGAAGCGAACAAAACTAAGTGTCAATGAAAAAGGTGAAAAAAAAGTCTTTTAACAAAGAAATCACTATATTTATTCCTCTTCAAACCAAAACACATGTTTCGAAATCAGACTTATTTTCATAGTGTATCTATTCATCAAATTGGATGGGGCAAAATATTCAAACAGGAACATGGAAGGAGTTACAAAAAGGATAATTTGCAGATACAGGTAACTCAGGAATGAAAGAATCAGAATTTAATTGGTATGTTAAAAAGTAAAGTGAACCTAATAATGGTTTTTGTTGGAATGACAATACTATTATCATGTGAGAATAAACTCCCTCAAAAGAAAACAATTGTTAATGTTCAAAAAAATGAATATCAAACAAGCCAAATCTTAGGAGAATGGGATGTTTATCAAATAGAAATTGTTGAAGGACGTTATAACCCAATATCAAAGAATAAAGTTCTTTTCAAACGGAATATAACAATGGATTCATTGAAAATTAATTTTGAATCCGATGGTTCGATAAGGATAAACTCTGAAAGAAATGGGGAATGGAATTTTATTAATGATTCAATTTCAATTAAGAATGTTATAACTTCAATTTTTCCTTTGAATATTAATTCAGATTACAAAGTTCACCGAGGTTATTTTAATAAAAGTTGGTTTCTCTACACTAGTTTTTATGATAAGAGAGGGAAAATAAGTCACTCAATTAAATTGTCAGCAAAACGGAAAAAGTAAGTTTTAGTTGTAAAAAAAACAACAATGAAGTTTAATATTAAAATAGAAAATGATTATGAAAATACTTACCTCATTGATTTTGTCCGTAGCATTCCCACATTTTTTTTCTGCACAGACATTTACATTGAAAAGATCACCACGACTTGAAGTGCTGAGCCAGATTGACTCATTGATTAATACCATGGTCGATAAAAAGCATTTTATTAACTTTAATCTTGATTGGGATTCCTTGTTATACTTAAATACAAAGCAAGGGGCTTTAGCTATTCATTCTACTCATATCATCAATGATAGTGTTTTCATTAAGACAAATATTCATCATAAAAGTTCATTCGGGCAGTTTGATATTGATAGTTTGAGATTTTCCCAAAAAAACAGAATTAATAGCCCTTATTTTAATAGTAACGTGGTTTGGATTAGAGAACCAATTGAGGGCTGGGACTGTTTATTTCTATGTCCTCAAAATAGCAAATGCCTTCATATTCCAATGTGTCTATGTTTAACGAACGATATTAACTCATTTATAGAGCCTAAATGGTATGTGTGCGTATTTAAAATGCGCTCTGATTGTTTATATTTAAGTGGAATTATCGAATTAGGGCAATAGGTCGTGAGTAGCGTATCAAATTACTGATAATAAGACTTTAGAAGTCCTTCCGAAAATTCGGAAGGGCTTTCTTTTTGTATCCCCCGACTGGTAATGTTTCAGTAGTGTTGATAGTACTCATTGGAAACAATAAACACATCATTTTCAATTAGTTAATATGAATTTAACATGATTTATTTAGGGGTGTTTAACCCTCACTTGATAAGAGAAAAGTTCTAAAACAGCTTAAAATGCATGCATTTCACCCCTAGTGTTTCAGCAGTGTTAGTTTTGATCGCTGCCGCTCTCGAAGCGAACAAAACTAAGTGTCAATGAAAAAGGTGGAAAATCTAACTAAAAAAAGAGACATAACAATTGTTACTTCGTAACAACATAAAGTATTTCAAGCTCCCTGCGCTGCAGCAGGCGGTTAGCTACAAGCGTTTGCACAACCAAGTGGAACGGTGCGGCTTGGAGAAAGCGCACTTGTGACACTGTTGGGCAAAGCGCAGTACTAGTAGCCGTATGCAGGCTCGCAGCCAAGAGAGAAAAAAACAAAGACAACTCTTCGTTGTAACAAAATGAAACGTTAGATAATCACCAATCCTTCTTCAACTATTCTAGCAAACAAAAAAAGAGGTAACAACCGCTACCTCTTTTTTTGTTTAGTGAATCACTATTAATTTTTCAGTTAATGGATAACTATAATCTTTTCTGGTTTGATGAATCCATCAGCCGATTCAAAAATCACTTGATACATACCATCTTTCCAAGTTGAACAATCGATTTTTACTTTGTTTGTCAGTTCATTTACTGCAAAGCGCATAACTTCTTGTCCGTTCAAGGCATAACAGCTGATAGTTCCGCTTGCAATTGCTTTGTCAAAACTCACAAAAATTTCATCCGATGCAGGATTTGGTAACACATGAAGTGCATTTTGTGTGTTCTCGCCGATTGCAGTATAATCGATGTTGTACAAGATTTCGAAATCATCAAAGTAAAAACCATCGCCTCTAACACCGCCATCTGAAGCTAAAACAAAACGCACTTGAATCGTTGAACCGATGTAGTCACTCAAACTGATTTCTTCTAGAACCCATGAAGATTGTGTTCCATCGTAAACAGGTCCATTTGGTTGAACGCCACCTGCATTCGGATCGCCTAAATTCGTGTACAAACCACATTGTCCTTGCCACGTCACACCGTTATCTGTTGAAACTTGGAATTGACAATAATCGTAGCTGTTTTCAATATCCCATTTTGCATAGTATTTAACAGCAGCGTCTGTAACATGCGTTAAATCGATAGTCGTGTTGTACTTGAAAGAACGTGTCGTATTGTTGCTGTATTGTCCAGTTGGTGAATCGGTAAACGAAGAACTTGGTGACACAAACGTGCTTGTTGTTGTTCCCCAAGATCCTGTCCAATTTGTTGCAGTATTTCCTTGATCCAATAGTTGCGATGTGATTGAACCATACGTTTTTGTAATCGTATCTCTTTTTGTCCAAGCGCCATAATTGGTGTTTAAGACATATTTGATGATACTTCCAAATTGGATATTTGCATTTAATGAGTAACTAATTGCACCAGTCGCAGTTTGCATTAATGCTAAATCGTGTGAAACACCAGTTCCAACAGTCGCAATTCCAATTAGCGGTGTAATTGATACAGTGACAGGTCCATTTTCTGTTCCCAAACGATATGCGGAGTGATTGAAATTCCCCGATGTTGTAACGATACTTGTCGGATCGGTATCTGAAACATCATAATACTTGTGAGCCAAATGCGTCAACATCAAATTTGGAAACACCATTTCTTGACAAATTCCAGTGATTTCATTTGTTGCTGGCCAAAATCCACCAGCAGTATTACTCACTTCGGGCGTCATTGCCAAGATTTTCGGTTTTACGAGCGTGTCAACTTTGTACATGTAATCATCAGAGTCACCTGAAGCAGGATACAAATCAGAACTTTTGATGTTTGCATAACCATTGTATTGCACCATGTAACCAGTAAATGCTTGGAAATAATTGTGGTCGACAGCAAATTCTGCTGTTGTTGAACCGATTGGATGTAACAATTCTGATGCATACGTGTGTGCGTTGAAGGCAAATTCAAAATCGCGTTGTTCACACAACCATTTGATTGCTTGTGTTTCTGGTTCGGAAAAAGGTCCCGTTCCTGGATACGTGTCGTTTGATTGATTCGGACTTGTCCCTGTTGTTCCCCATTGGTACGAATAATTTCTATTCAAGTCAACACCATACGAACCACCGCTGTTCAAACGTCTGTTTTTACGCCACATACCGCCTCCGTTTGGATTTGTTTGTTCGTTGTAAATGTATCCGTCAGGATTGATCATTGGTACAAAAAATTGTTCCGATTCGTTGACTAAAAATTGAATTTCTTCACTTGTTGCATAGTTTTCCAACAAATACCACATGTAAAAAATCACTTCTGATAAAGAATTCGGTTCGCGTGCGTGGTGAATGGAAGTGTACAAAACCTCTGGTTCTGCTTCATCCACAGCAGGATTATCTGAAATTTTTATATAATAAATCGGACGACCTTCAGCTGTTGTAAAAGTAGAAATGGGCGCTTTCGCCGTAATTAAATTCGGATAAAGCGTGTGCATCGCATCGATTTCATCTAAAAATTCTTGGTAGGTATAAAAGCCCGCCATGGATCCCAAATTAAAATTAGTTGGAACAGCTGGTGTAAATGAACTTGCACCTGAATTGGAACACCCAACGTTTTTTTCTGTTGTCTGCGGATTTTTATTTTGATTGATGTAATATGCTTGTACATCATCAATTAAAATCTCTACCGTAAATCCAGCATTTCTAATCGTGTTTATTTCTTCCGTAGAAAAATCAGAAATGAAAAAAGTAGAACGTTTCACTGTTCCATGATCGATAGCAATTCCCATTTCTGCTAGCGTTTGCAAGCCTTCGGAACCGGTTAAAATTTTAGCTCGTGAGTAATTTTGAGCAAGACTTAATCCACTAATAAATAGGGTTAAAACGAGTACAAGTTGTTTCATTTATAGCATTTTGTAGCCATAAATTTACACATTATTCGTTTACAATTACAGCTCTTACTTTTTCCATTCAAATGTTTCAAAAAGATGCTCGAGATCTTGTTGAATGTAATTCAATGATGGTTTGAGTGAATCGTAATTTGGGCGACAATTCATTAATACTTCACCACGGATAAAATGATGAACGGAATCAGTTAAGTAAAATTGATAATTGGTTGCAACATTTCCTTTGAACATGAAAAAAGTTCCAAAAACACGTTTGTTATTGATTATCAATTGTTTATCCTTGATTCCAGTCGCTTTGATTTGATGTTCGTCCACTTTATCGTTACTTAAATTAATATAACGCACCAACGAATCACGATTAGCAATCGGGTAATAATTTAAGTATAAAACACCATTTAATTTTCCGAGATTGATTTCTAAATGGTTCGTTTTTTCATTGCGAAATAGTACAGGCTTTGCAAAGTACACATTCGATAATTCAAAGGTGTAAGGAAGGTTTTCTTTTAGTTTTTCGTAGGTATGCGCTGGTAAATCTGTTCGTAAAAAAGTTGACGGTTTTGGTATTAATAATTCGTTATCTGAACAACTAAATAATCCAAAAAGTAAAAGCGCACTGATGTATTTAAGCATTGTTTTGTTTTAAAAAGGTAAACCATCGCCATCATCTTCACCTAAATCTAAGGGTGAAGGTTGCGCAGTTGTTTGAGTAGGGTAGGGAGTTGAAGTTGATGTATTGGTCGGTGCTGCATTTTCATTTCTCGGAGAAAGAATCGTCAATTCATCGGCTACAATTTCAGTTGTGTAACGAGAAATCCCTTCTTTGTCCGTCCAAGACCGCGTTTTTAATTTGCCTTCGACGTATACTTTTTGACCTTTTCGCACGTATTTTTCAGCAACTTCTGCCAATCCTCTCCACAAAACGATTGTGTGCCAATCTGTCGTGTCTCTTTTTTCGCCAGTTGTTCGATCGGTGTAAGTTTCTGAAGTTGCCAGTGGAAAATTCGCAACGATTCCGCCATTCTCTAAACGTCTCACCTCAGGATCTTTGCCTAAATTCCCGATTAAAATCACTTTATTTACGCTTCCAGCCATATCACATGTATTTCAACAAATATACAAATTAGTCGATTGAATGAAAAGATTTTATTTGTACAACTGATCGAAATACTTCTCCATTAAGCGGTGAATGGGTAAGTCGTCTACATTTTTGGTTGCTACCAATTCGAAGGTCATCGAATCTGGAAGTGAAGAAACGCGATAAAAGTGCGCAAAGATATGCTGGTGTGATAAAATGTGTTTCGTTTCAAAAAGCAATTTTGGTTGTGCATCAACAAGCTGAAACGCTGAGAAATCAATCGTTTTATCATCCGTTTCAATCATTGGGAATTCATACATATTTTCCCAAATGCCTTCATTGCTGCGTTTTTTGATGGCTGTTTCAGTTGCTGTTTCAAAATGGAAATAGTGAAAATACCGTTTGGTGACTTTCGTCTTTTTTTCTTTCACTGGACGTTGGGTATACAATTGCGATCGACCAGAGTCACAGCTTTCAAAAAGCGGACAGTTTGCACAGTTGGGATTGTTTTGCGTACATTGCATTGCGCCAAATTCCATGATTGCTTGATTGTACGTTGCTGCATTGTCGATTGGAATTAATGAATCTGCTAACGCTTGAAAGGCTTTTTTACCTGCTGTTGAATCAATCGCTAAATCAATCCCAAAATAGCGACTTAGAATGCGGTAAACGTTTCCATCAACTACAGCATGGGGCAAATCGAAAGCAAAGGAGGCAATAGCCGCAGCAGTATATGGTCCAATTCCTTTTAATTGCAAAATTTGTTTGTAGTCATTTGGAAATTGTCCGTTATAATCATTCGCGATGATTTGTGCCGTTTTATGCAAATTTCTTGCCCGTGAATAATACCCTAAACCTTGCCAAAGTTTTAAAACATTTTCTTCATCAGCTTTTGCTAAATCGTTAATAAAAGGATAAGTTTTTGTGAAATTTTCGTAATATTTTCTCCCTTGATCGACCCTAGTTTGCTGTAAAATGACCTCCGACAACCAAATAAAGTAAGGGTTTTTCGTGCTTCTCCATGGTAAAACGCGTGAATTTTCAGTGTACCAAGCTATCGTTAATCGAACAAAATCAGTCATTTACGTAAAATTTTATAAAAAATTATAAGAAAACAAAAATAAACGCTTTTCGCTAACTACCTTTGCACCTGAAAATCAAAATGTTGAAAATCTAATATTTTTAAAAATGACAAAGGCAGATATCGTAGCTGAAATTGCAGAGGGAACAGGGTTAGAAAGAAATGAAGCACAAAAAGCAGTTGAGGCTTTTATGACATCAATTAAAACTTCATTAACAAAAGGACAAAATGTTTATTTGAGAGGTTTTGGTAGTTTTATCGTAAAAGAGAGAGCTGAAAAAACAGGACGTAATATATCAAAAAATACAACGATTATTATTCCTGCTCACAACATCCCAGCGTTTAAACCGGCAAAAACGTTTGTTGACGAAGTGAAAAACAAGCAAATCGTTAAGTAATTTCGCTCTTTTTGCAGGTGAAAACTTGCAAAATAGTTGAATATTAATATCTTTGCACTCCTATTTGAGGAAAAAAAGCATTCTATTAGAAAGAATTATATATAAAATTTAGTATTAATCATTAAAAACATTCGTTATGCCAAGTGGTAAAAAAAGAAAAGGACATAAGATGGCAACGCACAAGCGTAAGAAAAGACTAAGAAAAAACCGTCACAAGAAGAAAAAATAATCTTCTAAGATAATAGTTTTGAAAAGCTTAGTGAGTTAACGCTTACTAAGTTTTTCTGTTTTAGTCACTTTCTAATTGAACATCGTGAGTTTAGAATTAGTTTTAGATACCCGTGATAACGGTGTCCTAATTGCTTTATTACGTGATGGTAAATTGGTTGAATTACACGAAGAGCAAGGGAATACAGATTTTGCTGTCGGAGATATATATCTGGGCAAAGTTCGTAAAGTAGTCCCTAGCTTAAATGCTGCGTTTGTTGACGTTGGCTTTGAAAAAGATGCGTTTTTGCATTATCTTGATCTAGGTCCACAATTTCATTCGCTTGATAAATTCACCAGAGATACGCTTCACGGTAAGCAAAATGTCTCAGATTTGATGTATTTCAAATCGGAAAAAGACATTCCAAAAGATGGTAAAATTTCAGAAATTGTTTCAAGTTCTGCACCTATTTTAGTTCAGGTTGCAAAAGAACCAATATCGAGTAAAGGTCCGCGTTTGTGCGCTGAATTGACCTTAGCTGGAAGGTATTTGGTACTTGTTCCTTTTTCTGATAAAATTTCCATCTCCCAAAAAATAAAAAACACAACAGAACGTGATCGTTTACGCGATATCATGGATACCATTAAGCCTAAAAACTTCGGTGTAATCATTCGTACTGTTGCTGAAAACAAAAAGGTCGAAGCAATTGACGCCGATTTGAAAGATTTGCTTGAAAAATGGAAATTGATGCATGCAAACCTAAAACAAGCAACGCCTCCAAGACGTGTTTTAGGTGAGATAGACAAAACTTCTTCCATTTTGCGTGATTTATTAAACGCTGATTTCACAAATATTCACCTAAGCGATGAAAAGCTAATGGCGGAATTGAAAGAGTACATCAGCGGAATTGCTCCAGGTAGAGAGAAAATTTTGAAATTGTATGATGGTAAGCTTGATATTTTTGAGCGTTTTGGCATCAACAAACAAATAAAAACGATGTTTGGTAAAAAAGTTCCACTTGCTTCAGGAGGATACTTGATTATTGAACATACGGAAGCTATGCATGTCATCGATGTGAATAGTGGAAATAGAAAAGGTGCAGAAGGACAAGAATCAAACGCTTTAGCAACCAATATTGAAGCTGCTGAAGAAATTGCACGTGTATTGCAGTTACGCGATATGGGTGGAATTGTTTGTGTTGATTTTATAGACATGCACGACAGGGAGAACAATAAAACATTGTTTGAAACGATGAAAGATTTCATGAAATCTGATCGCGCGAAACACAATATTTTGCCTCCTTCAAAATTTGGTGTGATTGAAATAACACGTCAACGTGTGCGTCCTGAAACGGATATCAATACATCTGAACAATGCCCAACGTGTAACGGAACTGGTGAAGTGCAAGCCTCTATTTTATTTGCCGAAGAAATTGAATCAAACCTTCATTTCTTGTTAGCTGATAAGAAAGAGAAAAAAATCACCTTGTTGGTTCACCCATACTTAGAAGCTTTCTTCAAAAAAGGCTTAATTTCTAAGCAATGGCGTTGGTTCTTTAAATACAAAAAATGGGTTGACGTAAGAGGGGTAACTTCTAGTCACTTATTACAATACAGCTTCGTAGACGGAAATAACAACGAAATTGCTCTCTAATGAAAGAGAGCAATTTTTCGTTTTTAACTGCTAAGACGAAGATTGAAGCTTATTGCGCTTATCAAGAACGTTGTCACGCAGAAGTAGCTGAAAAATTGCGCAATTGGGGCCTAACCTATGAGCAAAACAACCAACTGATTGCCCACCTTATTTCTGCTAATTTTTTGAATGAGTCGCGTTTTGCTGAAGCCTACGTTTCAGGAAAAATGCGCATCAAACATTGGGGACGAATCAAAATCAAGCAAGCATTAAAAGCGAAGTTTATTCCTGCACCCATCATAACAACAGCGCTCAAAACAATTGATCTCGATGAATACGAAGCGATTATCAATAAAGAGGCACTGAAAAAGTTCAATGATTTATCCAACGAAAAAGATTATTGGAAAAAACGGGTGAAATTACAGCGTTATTTAACTTCCAAAGGATACGAATTTGATTTGATTCAAGATGCAATGAATCAACTCATGCAAGAAATTTGATTACTACTTAAAAGGGATCAATATCAAAAGTAGAGGACAAGGCATAAATCTGGGTTAATCTGATTAAAATTGGATTTATAACAGTTTCTGTAGTTCAATTAAATACACATTAACTGAATGTTTTTCAATGGGATTAAATCCAGCCCAACACCTGCAATGGATTGAAATCCATCCACCACCTGCAATGGATTGAAATCCACTGCAGTGATATCAGCCGTCCCGATGGGACTTCATAAGATTTTTAAACCAGCCAAGAGCCATCGGCTCGAGCGATTTTTTTTGTTTCTGTTTTATATAATGATACATTTTTCAATGGATTGAAAACTATCCACCACCTGCAATGGTTTGAAATCCACTGCAGTGATATCAGCCGTCCCGATGGGACTTCATAAGATTTTTAAACCAGCCAAGAGCCATCGGCTCGAGCGA
>JAGOAZ010000025.1:0-12596 GCA_017983675.1 Fluviicola sp. | reverse complement strand
TTTATAGAGGTCAGACTTCAGTCTGACCGATAAAAGCCGAAGGCACAAAACAAAGAGCCATCGGCTCGGCCGATATTTTTATTGTTTCTGTTTTATATAATGATACATTTTTCAATGGATTGAAAACTATCCACCACCTGCAATGGATTGAAATCCACTGCAGTGATATCAGCCGTCCCGATGGGACTTCATAAGATTTTTAAACCAGCCAAGAGCCATCGGCTCGAGCGATTTATAGAGGTCAGACTTCAGTCTGACCGATAAAAGCCGAAGGCACAAAACAAAGAGCCATCGGCTCGGCCGATATTTTTATTGTTTCTGTTTTATATAATGATACATTTTTCAATGGATTGAAAACAATCCACCACCTGCAATGGATTGAAATCCACTGCAGTGATATCAGCCGTCCCGATGGGACTTTTGAAGTGGAGTTGAAACGTCAACAGATTAGATTAACCTATAGATCAGGTTGTTCCTGTATTAAAACTTCAATAGATAGATTCCTTTTCTTAAAGCTATAATTTCTTTGTTAATTTCCCCCTAACTTTTGGTTATGATACTTTAAAAGTCGATTTCTTAAATGCGTTCAACAACGTAGCTTTGTCTTTTTCGTTCGAATAATTGATAATTACATTGAAGTAACTATCTTTTAGAATAGTAGAATAGAGCAATTGCGTCGCAAACTTTTTGCCAGTTTGGTCGTACAACATGATTTCAAAACAATCAAAAGTAACATTATCAATTTTCTCACTAGAACTTGTCGTGTCAACATTGAATCGTTGGTCCAAATAAGCAAAATAAACTTGTTTTCTCACCCCATTTTTAATCGCATGATAACTTGCAGCATCGCGGCCCTTGAAATCTTCGCGCGTTGATTGAAAATTATTGTCGTAGTTTTTTTGAAAAGCTAATAATCGATTGATTGTTTTTGTTGATGTAGTTGTGTCACCAACCATTGCTTTGCTGCGTTCGTCAGCGTTTTCCAAACTTTTTTTCTCGGTTACAATCCAAGTTTCTGGAAAAGTAATTTCCCAACCAAGTACTTTGTTGCTATAGGTATTTCCAGAAAAAGAACCTTCATCAACTTCTTTCGAATAATCTTTTTTTTCAGGAACACTATTGGAGCAACTGTTTACTAATAGAGCAATCGTTAAGATTGAAAGCGTGAAAATTGAATTTCTCATGACATTGACGTTTGAACAAATATAGCGAATAAAACACTTGGTTTTATCGTTTTTAACCACGATGAGTGAAGTGTGTAAATCTTTTACTTAAGTGGTTTGTTTTACTTGTGAAAGCTGTTTTATTCAATAATAAATTTGCTCGTGAAATGCTGTTCTTGTTGCTTTTTATCGGTATAATCAATTGTTACCACATAGCTTCCTGCAGCACAATTTGGTACAAATGCTGTGTAATCGGTTGCGTCAAATGAGTAAGTTATGAGCAGTTCGCCTAATACATTGTACAATGACAAGGTGCTATTATTTGCACCAAGCGGTAAACGTAGTACAATTGTTTCTCCTTTTCTAGCAGGATTTGGATAAATAAAACCAGTATCTCCAATTAATTTCTCACTGAAAAGCGCGGCATCAAAACCTAACAGAAACAAACCATTTTGACGATCGGATATTAGAATTCGTTTTGATGGTAGCAGCGTGTACAATCCCCAATTACCATTTTGTTTGAAAAACGATTCTTCCGAATACGAATCGAAATAAGCTATTTCAGTAGGAATGGGGTAGCGCGCATCAAAAATCCGCAGACCTTCGTTGTAATAAGCAACAAACACAAAACTATCTGTTGCCATGATGTTATGAGGAACGGAACCATTCAGGTGATTCACGCCAAATAATTGTTTGATTGTTAGTTCGCTGCCATCAAACGTGCATTTTTTGATGCGTTTTCCATTTGTTTCATCAGCAAAATAATAAGTGTTTCCACTTGGAGTTAGCCAACCTTGGTGGTTGTAGCCTTGATCTTGGTAAATTGTTTTTGAATCGAGAAAAATTGGCGCTTGTGGAGTTGAAAAATCGTACACGCGCATGCCTTCGTATCCGCAGTTTAAGATAGCTTTTCCGTCGCGGACATAACAATCGTGAACTTCTTGTATATCAGCTGGTCCCGACCAAAGTTCAGTTAAGTTTATCGGGTCGGCTAATGAGAAAACTTTCATTGCTGCTTCAATGGTTTGGGTATTTGTTACCGAACGGTGAATACACGAATAAAATGTTTGTTGCACACTATCGATGAAAATATTGTGGACACGCCCAAATTGAACGCTATCCTCTTTTACCAATGAAATGCTATTTGGCAAGTCTTGAAAATCAATGATTTGCAAACTACTTGTTCCTTCATCACACACCGCATACAAGTAATGTTTGAACACCGCATAATCACGGTGACTAACTTGTGTATTGGAATAACGACCTTTGATGAATCCAATTGGAATGAAATGATTGGTTGAATCGATTAAAAAAACATGGGTTCCTTCTGTAGAACCAGCAACAGCGTATTCTTGATTTTTCCAAACAAAACCGTAACAATCATTGTAACGCACATTGGTTGAATTGGTAATTAGTGAATCTTGGAACCAGTGATCAAGTTGCGTCATGTTGTTGCTTTTTTGCGCAAATACACAAAAAGAAAGAAAAACAAAACTCAATAGAAAAATAGCTTTTTTCATGGTGAACAAATGTAGTGAATAAGCGATAATAACGATTAGAAGAACGTAATTTACTGTAAAAAGTAATAAAACTTCCTGTTTTCAGTTGCAAAAAGGCGATATTTCATTATTTTTATGCTGTAAAACTCAAATATCCGGTGGTCAAATCAATTGTTATTATTCCAACTTACAACGAGCGTGAAAACGTTGCGCGGATGGCGGATATTGTTTTAAAACTACCCGAAAAATTTGACATACTTTTTGTGGATGACGGATCGCCTGATGGTACCGCAGAATTAATCAAAAACATCCAACAAAATCATCCTGATCGTGTTTTTTTAGAAGAACGAGCAGGAAAGCTTGGATTAGGAACAGCATACATTCACGGTTTTAAATGGTCGCTAGCGCGCGATTATGCCTATGTTTTCGAAATGGATTGCGATTTTTCACATAATCCGTCTGATTTATCCCGTTTACTCAAGGCATGTGTTGAAAAAGGAGCAGATGTGAGTATTGGTTCACGTTATTGCCGTGGCGGAAAAGTTAAAAACTGGCCAGTTGGACGGATTTTAATGTCCTATTTTGCTTCTGTTTATGTCCGCATGATTTTATTCATCGGTATTGCAGATACAACAGCTGGTTTCATGTGTTACTCACGCAAAGTATTAGCTGCAATTAATTTAGATACGATATATTTCAAAGGTTACGCGTTTCAAATTGAAATGAAATACGCTGCGAAACGCAAAGGTTTCAAGGTGGTTGAAGTTCCGATTACTTTTATTGATCGCCAATTTGGGGAATCGAAAATGTCTTCTGGAATTTTTAAAGAAGCATTTTTCGGTGTATGGAAAATGAGAAAATTGAAAATATGAGTCACGCAATTTTATTGAAAAATGTAATACTTGTCAACGAAGGACAAGAAACAAAAACAGATGTATTGATTGAAAATCAACTCATTGCTAAAATTGCACCAGAACAAACAGTTGCTCCAGAAGTAACTATTAAAGATTGTTCAGGATTGTATTTGTTTCCAGGATTTATCGACGATCAAGTTCATTTTCGTGAGCCAGGATTAACACACAAAGCAGATATCGCTTCTGAATCGTGGGCAGCAATTGCTGGTGGAATCACTTCTTTCATGGAAATGCCGAATACTGTTCCCAATACATTGACGCAAGAATTGTTGGAAGAAAAATACGCATTGGCGAAAGAAGTCAGTTATGCTAATTACTCATTTTTCATGGGTGCGTCCAATGATAATTTTGAAGAAGTAATGAAAACAGACCCGAAAACGGTTTGTGGAGTTAAAATATTTATGGGGTCATCAACAGGGAATATGTTGGTGGATCATACGGAAACATTGGAGAAATTATTTTCACAAGTTCCAATGTTGATTGCAACGCATTGTGAAGACGAAGCGACGATTCGTAAAAATTTAGCGGACTACAAAGCGCAATTTGGAGATGATATTCCAGTTACCGCTCACGCACTTATTCGCAATGCTGAAGCATGTTATTTGTCCTCATCGAAAGCTGTCGCTTTAGCGAAAAAGTACAACACGCGCTTGCATATTTTACATATTTCAACGGGAATTGAAACACATCTTTTTGATAACACCATTCCATTAAAAGAAAAACGCATTACGGCTGAAGCATGTGTTCACCATTTGTGGTTTACGGATGCTGATTATGCCGATAAAGGAAACTTTATTAAGTGGAATCCAGCAGTGAAATCTGCAGCTGACAGAGACGAAATTTGGAAAGCGTTTTTAGATGACCGCATAGATGTTGTCGCGACAGACCATGCACCACATACCTTGGAAGAAAAAAATCAGCAGTATGCGCAAGCACCTTCTGGTGGCCCTTTGGTGCAGCATGCGTTACTTTCTTTACTGGAAGCAGCGGATAATGGAAAAGTTACCAAAACAAAAATTGCTCAAAAAATGGCGCATGCCGTTGCTGACTGTTTTCAAATTGAAAAACGCGGATATGTCCGCGAAGGATATTTTGCCGATTTGGTGTTAGTGAATCCGAACGAAAAGACAGCAGTGACAAAAGAATCGTTGCGCTACAAATGTGGATGGTCGCCGTTTGAAGGACATGTTTTCAATAACAGAATTGAAGCAACGTTTGTGAATGGAACGATGGTGTACGAAGCAGGAAAAGAGTTGCGTATTCCATCTGTTGGTATGAGAATGACTTTTGATCGATGAAAAAATACGTTTTCATAGCTGTCCTTTTTTTGGTTCAATCGTGTCAAGGTGATTTAACATTGCCATCTCAACCAGCTGATTTAATTGAGTCAGATTCAATGGTGTTTTTGTTGCGTGAATTAACAGTCATGGAAGCTGCAGTGCAACAACGCTATCAAAATTTGAACGTGTACTATAAAGTCCTATCGAATTCAGGAAAATCATTCTTAAAGCAGCATGGTATCAGCGCGAAACGTTTTGAACAGTCTTATGCATACTACATTACGAGAGAAACTGAATTACAAGCAATCAATAGTCAAGTAATAGATTCATTGAATAAAAATGCTAGTCGACTGACTGCATATTAACGAATTTTTCGTTCGGGATTATTGGTTAAAAAAGCTTCCCAACTAGATCCTTTCGATTTGTTGTTTTCGCCAATTCCTTTTGAGAAATGATGACAAACAGCAGCTGCTAATCCGTCAGTTGCATCTAAGTATTTTGGCATTTCTGGAAAATTCAATAAGTTTTGTAACATCGCAGCTACTTGTTCTTTTGATGCATTTCCACTTCCTGTTATCGCTTGTTTGATGCGTTTTGGTGTGTATTCTTCGTAAGGAATATTCATCCGAAGTGCTGCACCAATGACAACGCCTTGCGCACGTCCCAATTTCAACATGGATTGCACATTTTTTCCAAAAAAGGGTGCTTCAATCGCCATTTCATCTGGTTTGTATTCAACGATTAGTTGATCTATTCGATCCACAATGCGTTTTAACTTATCGGGTTGATTGCTTAATTTGTTCAATTGTATGATCCCAAAGTTCAATAAATTGATTTTTTTTCCAGAAATATGGATTAAACCGTATCCAAGTACTGTTGTACCTGGGTCAATACCTAAAATAATTTTATCTTCGAGCATTCAATGAAAGAGAGATATAAAACTACAAAAAAACAGCAAATATATTGGCGTATTCTTCAATGGATATTCTTTTTAGTGTTTTCATTTTATTTGTATGATTCGTTGAAAAATGAAGATTGGAAAAATAAGTTACTTTTCGCTGAATTTAATGTACTTCCGATTGTGCTTTCTTTTTTATTGATTTTCATCAACCAAGGATTTGAGTTTTTGAAATGGAAAGCTACTGTTCGCCTGTTGACTTCAGAAAACAACGTTACTTGGAAGGCTTTTTTTGCTGGGATTTCAACTGGGTTTATGACACCAAATGGCTGGGGAAGTTTCATTGGCAAATTGTTTTATTTTTCAAAAAGACAAGGTTTATTAATCATTGCAGCGACATTTTTGGCAAATGTGAGTCAGTTTATACCCACCTTGTTATTCGGCATTTTAGCAACCGTTTTATTGGATTTTTATCCGCTTTCATTAGCCATTTTAGCCTTACTTATACTTATTGGAATTGTCTTGATTTATTTGTTTACCGAGCAGTTCACACCAAATCGTTGGCGCAAATATCGTTACGTTCAACATTTTTACCGCATCAATTCCCGTTTGAAAGCGATAAAAAATCCATTGTTAGTTTATAGCACCTTGCGTTTTTTCGTTTTTTCGTTGCAATTTCTGCTATTATTTTACGCTTTTGAACACGTTCAGTTTTGGGATACTTTGTTGCGAATTTGGTTGGTCTTTTTCATTACTTCGTCCATTCCATCACTTTGGTCAGGTAAATTATTTCTCCGAGAAGCTGCAGCACTGCTTGTTTTTTCAGGAACTGCCATTCCAAAGCCAACAATTGTTATTGTCTGTTGGTTAATCTGGTTGTTTAATCAGATTTTCCCGGTTATTATAAGTGGACTTTTATTATTACCTTTCAAAAAAAAGCAATAAAAAATGGTGAGTAGTTGGCTTGTAATTTACACCTTTTCTATATTGTGGTTGGTCATTGGAATTTATAACCACCGCAAACAAGCGAAGCAACCAATGCCAATCGGAACAATTACTGCTGATTCCATTACCGTCATTATTCCTTTTCGAAACGAAGCACATAATTTGAACCGATTGCTAACTTGTATTGAGCAACAAAAAGTTCAGCCACATGCGTGGATATTTGTCAATGACCACAGCACCGATCAATCTAGTGAGCTCATTTCGTTTAAAGATGCAACAATTCCTTATCAATTAATGCAACTTTCATCAGCTGAATTTGGAAAGAAAAGCGCCATTAGAAAAGCAATTAGTAGTATTTCAACAGATTATTGCTTGACCCTCGATGCGGATGTGTCTTTTCATCCAGATTACATCCAACAGTTGTGTGCTTTACCAGCTAATGATATGATTGTTTTACCCGTTATCATGCGGGCTAAACGTTTTTGGCAATTGCTTTTTTCCATTGAATACGCGATTACGCAACTTCTCAATTTAGCCGTTTCATGGTGGAGTAGACCTATTAATTGCAGTGGAGCAAATCTTCTTTTTCGTAGGGAAACGTTTTTGGCAACCGATGATTTTTCCTCTCACCAACATGTATTGAGCGGTGATGATATTTATGCCTTACGTGCTTTTCGGCTTAATAAAAATAGCATTCATGTTGTTTCTAATAAATCGCTTGCTGTTACAACGTCTGTTCCAAATGCAATTCCGAATGTGTTAGATCAACGCGCACGTTGGATGAATAAATCGGGAAATGTTGCTGATGGATTGAGTAACGTAATAGCTTTATGGGCTTTAGCACTACATTTTTCCTTTTTCAGCATCCAAATTGTTTTGTTTGTGACTGGTCAATTTGGCGTCGTTTACGTTCTGTTTGCATCGAAACTATTGTTAGATAGTTTGCTAGTAATGAATGGTAACGAACCATTTCGCATGCGCATGTTATTGGGATTGCTTTTGTTTGAAATAGCTTATCCTCTTTATTTGCTCGTTCTCTTATTTTGGGCGAAAACTGTTCGTATTTCCTGGAAAGGTCGCGATTTAAAGCAATAAAAAAGGCTGTCCAAAATGAACAGCCTTTCAAATAAGTTCGTGTAAATCAGAACGGTAAATCGTCGTCATCACTCATTGCTGTTGAAGCAGCAGGAGCTGTAGCGATAGGATCTAAATTCATTGCACTTGGTCCTCCAGCTGGAATTCCTGCGTTTGCTGGTTGTCCAGCACCCATGCGTTCAACGCGCCAAGCATCCAATGTGTTGAAGTATTTCACTTCCCCTTGTGGACTTGTCCATTCGCGACCTCTCAAGTTAAAAGATACTTCAATTGTTTCGTTTACATTGAAACCGTCGATCAAATTACATTTATCTTGCGTCAATTGGAACATGATATCTTGCGGATACATACTAGCGTTATCAGTCAATACAAATTCTCTTTTAGAAAATTTTTCTGATACTTGAACGGTATCATTTTTTACTTTTAAAATTCCGGAAATTTTAAACATGCTATTGGTTTTTGTTATTAATCATTAAAAGCGAGAAGGGTCATCCAAGCCTCCTCCAATTTATTTTCTGTTAGTAATTCTTTTGCTTTGTTGTGCAGTGCTTGTTCTAATTGAGCGGGCTCGTCTTCTAAAGATAAGAAAAAGTCGCTTAATTCCAACAATTTATAATCGTTTACATCAGTTTCATTTGGCAATGCGTCTATTCCTGCTAATTGAGCTAAGTTATTCGCTGTCAAAATACTACTTGCTTTGATGTCAGCAGGTAATTGATCAAAACCAATTCCAACTGTTGTCAATGGTTTTGCTACTTCAAACATGGAAGCTTCGTTAGCATGGCAATACCAATTTCCGCCCATTCGAGCTACTAAATTGATTTTGTGCTGATCGATCATGCCATCTTCACCTAAAATTTCTTCGTGGATGTGAATTTTAGTCACTTCACAAATCACTAAGTTTCCTGCACCACCTTGATCACCCAATTCAATCACTTGATTGACCTTGCATTCAAATTGCACAGGAGCCTCCTGCACGCGCATTGGTCGTATTGTTTCGGAAGCAAGTGGCGTTAGCCCTGCTTTCACAAACTCATCAACACCAGGAGCATAAGGTGAACTACTCAAGCTCATTTGGTGAAGAATATCATAATTTACAATGTTAATAACTACTTCTGGAATAGCTTTTACATTATTGTAAGTGTCTTTTGTGGTATTTGTTCTTCCATTGCGTGCTGGCGAAAAAATTAAGATCGGCGGAGCGGCAGAAAAAACATTAAAAAAACTAAAAGGAGATAAATTATTTACGCCGTTTTCATCAATAGTCGAAGCAAAAGCAATTGGTCTTGGACCTACTGCACCTAAAAGATAGCCGTGTAATTTCGGTATTGGTAAATCTTTTGGATCAAGCGTTAACATATTCTCTTTTTTGACAAAGTTACAGAATTTGAGTGCTTATTTTGCGGAAGAGATTGAGAAGTAATTAACAAAATCAGAAATTATAATACAATTCTCGTGACAATTTTTTCGTGTTAATTCTTGTGCCTGTTTCTTGCCATTTAGTTGAACAGGATAGTTGTTTCCCCTTGTAAATTATTGGCATTACGAAAGTGTCCAAACAATTTTCCCAACGAATCGATGTTACTTTGCCCTGTTGTTGAATTCGTAATTGGGGAATTTGATTCGTTCGTAAATATTGATCAAAAATAGGAGTGAGGTTCATGCGTAGATAGTTACTCATAAATTGTTCAATTTCAGCACTTGTCACTGTTTTGTGATAATACAACGCATTCATTTCACGTAACATGTTTCGGAAGAGCGAATCATTGTTTACTAGCGTCCGAATGGTATGTACGAGCGCCGCACCTTTGGAATACATGTCTCCAGAACCTTCGTTTTGAACCCCGTATTGTCCAATTAAAGGTTTGTCGTTTTGAATGTTTTTTCGAAGTCCCACGGAGTAGGTGTTTCCAGCTTTTGTACCGTACCAATAATCAGTGAACAACACTTCTGAATAGGTGGTGAAACCTTCGTGAATCCACATGTCTGCAACATCTTTTGACGTAATGTTATTGCCAAACCATTCGTGTCCGCTTTCATGTACAATGATGAAATCCCATTTCAATCCAATTCCTGTTCCGCTCAAATCTTTTCCCAAATAACCATTTTGAAATTTGTTGCCATATGCAATTGCACTTTGGTGTTCCATACCCAAATGTGGCGTTTCGATAAGTTTGTAACCGTCAGCATAAAAAGGATATTTTCCAAACCAATATTCCAATGCGCGTAACGTACGTTTTGCATCGTGAAATTGCTTGAACGCTTTTTCTTCGTTTCCACGTAACACCCAGAATTCAAGCGGTAAAACACCTGCTTCCCCTTGAAAGGTGTCCCGTAAACAAACATAATCTCCGATGTACGGAATCATGCAATAGGTGTTGATGGGATTTTTCACTATCCAAGAAGTCGTGGTTTTTTGATGCACTGTGTTTTTGGCTGTTTTCGTTCCATTACTAATACCCGTTAAATTTGATGGATAGGTGAAATTCATGCGCACGCTATCGGGTTCATCGAATTGCGAATCTTTGCATGGAAACCAACAACTCGCCCCTAAACCTTGACAAGCAACCGTAATCCAATCGATATTATTGGCACTTTTTTTCCACATAATTCCGCCATCCCAAGGTGGATTCATAGCTATTCTGGGTGATCCATGAAAGAAAACGGTTATTTCATCTTGTGTTTTTAAATGTTTCACCAACGAATTATAAGGAATAAAACACGCGTTTTTAGTGAAGAAAATGGAGTTGAAATCAATTTTCTCCTCAGCAATAAAGACACTATCGACAATCATTGGAGCTTGTAAGTCAATTTGAATCCGTGCGTTTTGAGGAATATTCAATAACTGAAATCTGATGGTATTTTTTCCACTTATTGTTTTTTGAGCACTATTAAAATCGACAGAAAGGTCGTAATGCAAAACATCCCACCAATTGCGTGTTACACCATATCCTCCGCGAATGGAGTCGCTTGATGTGAATTGCGCCAAAAGAAACGTTGAAAAAAAGCTGAAACAGCATAAAAGCAAGTTGGATTTAGACATGATATTGGGCAATTAATTCATCGATTTCAGTGGCGTTGATTTTCGGATTTGCACCTTTATTTCGTGCGACTAATGCCCCAACAGCACATGATTTTGTAATGATTGTTTGAAAATCAGTTTTCGATCCTAATAAATGAATAAAGGTTGCAAGAAAACTATCTCCAGCTCCAATTGTATCTACAACCGACACTTTGAATCCTGGATGTTCGAAAAAGTTTCCATTTGCAAACAATAACGCACCACGATCACCACGTGTCACACATATTATTTCGGTCTTTGTTGTAGTTGCAAGTGAAAGAATGAGATCTTTTTCTGTTTTACTACTCCGTTTTTCCTGCATCAACAAGTATAGTTCTTCGTCGTTAAGTTTTATGATGTCTGCTTGCATCATGTATTGAAAAACGGAATCGCTAGTATAAAATGGAGCTCTTAGGTTCACGTCAAATATTTTCACTGGTGCATGTTTCAATAATTCATCTAGTGTGGACTTTGAACGTTCATCGCGCGTTACAAGTGAACCGAACACAAAAAAATCAGCTGAATTTACTTCGTCAATAAGTTCCTTTGTCAGCGAAATAGCATCCCAAGCAACAGGTTGGACGATGGAATAACTGGCATTGCCAGCTTCATTAAGTGTCACAGTGACTTTGCCTGTTTGTAAATTGGTGTCATTCTGAATCAATGAAGTATCCACATTTGAATCGGACAAAAGTTGAACTAATTCATCGCCACGATCATCGTTTCCAACTTTTGAAATGACGACAGCTTCATCACCAAATGAGCGCAATCGCAATGCGACATTCATGGGGGCTCCACCCGGAAGCGCTCCTGTTGGCAGCTCATCCCACAACATTTCTCCAAAACAGCAAATTTTCTTCATTGACCACCTTTATTTTTTCCTTAAACGAAGATAAGTTTATTCCCTAAGAAATAAAATAAATCACTCAAGCATAATATTGAATTAACCTGTGGCGCAAAAATAAAGCGGAATTTTGCAGAAAAAAATGGACATATTTATCAGCATTTTTGCAGCATTATTCTCTGTGATCAATCCTTTGGGAACAGTTCCCGTTTTTGTCGGATTAACGAAAGATGAAACAACAAGTAACCGAAACAAAACAGCTGCTTGGACTTCCATAAACGTATTTTTGATTCTCATCATCTCCTTTTTTATTGGGAAATATGTGTTAGCCTTTTTTGGTATTTCATTGAATTCCTTAAAAATAGCCGGCGGATTAATTATTGCGACATCAGGATTTTCATTATTAAGCGGTTCATTTACGCGTCACAAAGGAATGAAACGAACGAGCGTGCAACAAGATTTGGCAACTCGCTCAGAAGTTTCGTTAACTCCCTTAGCAATTCCGATGTTAGCTGGTCCAGGATCCATTTCACTGTTGATTACAATGAATCAATCACTTGTAACTATGAACGCTTATCTCATTGCAACGAGTGCTGTTTTAGCTGTTTCTTTCGCTGTTTATTTGGTTTTACGTTCTTCTCAATTTATTGTAAAAATGTTGGGTGCATCAGGAATAAATGGCGTTTCACGCATCATCGGATTTATTGTTATTGCAATAGGCGTGGAGTATGTTTCTTCAGCTGTGCAAGAAATAATGATTGGTATAAAATAAAAAAGAGGCTGTCTCAAAACACTGAGCAGCCTCTTTTTTTTATGTGTATTTATTTCATCGAAAACGCATCCATTTTTCTGTTTGATTTAAAAGTTGATAAATCGTTGGCCTATTTTCAGTTTTCG
>JAGOAZ010000012.1:48305-81558 GCA_017983675.1 Fluviicola sp. | reverse complement strand
CGCGGTTAATTCCTGAGATTGTTACTGCGGTTTTAATTGTTGCTTGTCCGTGTGCTTTGGCACTTTCTGTTCCATTTACTTATGGAAACATCATGCGTCAATTGGGTAAAAAAGGTTTTTACTTACGGAATACAGGGATAATTGAACGTATTCAACAATGCGACACCATCGTTTTTGATAAAACAGGAACATTAACGGAGCAACAAAGTAAAGCAATTCACTACGAGGGCCAAGCATTAACGGATGAACAAAAACAACTGCTTTTTGGTATTACCAAACATGCAACACATCCCTACGCCCAAGCAATTCACCATTGGTTAACTACCAATTTTCAACTAAGTGGAAACGCAATTGATGCGGTTGAAATCCCTGGTAAAGGAATCAATTTTCAAGATCAGTTATTACTTGGAAGTGCTTCGTTCATTGGGATTGAGGCGCAAGAATCAACAGAATCCAGTTCCTTTTTATCGTGGAACAATCAATTGTTAGGGAAATTTTCGTTTCAATCGACTTTCCGTGAAGGATTGACTGAATTAATGGTTGAATTGGGTAAAACACATCAATTAGCTGTGGTTTCTGGTGATAATGAACGGGATTTGAAGCTCGTTCAACAAGTTTTCCCTTCAAACACCATCTTTCGCTTCAATCAAAAACCATTGGACAAGAAAAAGTACATCGATGAATTGCAAAAAGAAGGTCGGCGTGTGTTGATGATTGGCGACGGATTAAATGATGCTGGCGCATTAAACAGTGCCTTTGTCGGCCTAGCGCTGTCTGAAAACTTGGTACGCTTCACTCCTGCTTCTGACAGTATTTTGAAAGCAGAAAACTTGAAATACTTAGCGCAGTACATTAACTATATTCATGCAGGAAAACGTTATTTGAAATACACCTTTGCATTTTCGTTGCTGTATAACCTAACAGGAATTGGATTTGCAGTAACAGGTTCGTTAACGCCATTTGTAGCGGCTGTTATTATGCCCTTGAGTTCCGTTACAGTTGTCGGTTTAGCGACGTTATTGACGTTAACGCGACGAATACCGCCGTTTGAAAGATAACTTATAGCTGAATAAAATCAACATTCAACAATTCCTGAATGTAGCGCATTTTTTTGCGTTCTACCGGCTCTACCAAACTCATTGAAATTCCTTTTTTACCTGCACGAGCAGTTCTTCCACTTCGGTGCGTGTAATAATCGGGATCATCTGGTAATTGGTAGTGAAAAACAAAAGTTAAATCTTCGAAATCAATCCCACGTGCTGCAATATCTGTTGCAACGATGTATTGAAATAATCCTTGATGAAACATGCGAATCACCTTTTCGCGATCACGCATGCCCATTTCACCGTACAATTCACACGTTTTGAATTCCTGTTCTTTTAAAAAACGGTTCACATGTTCCACATCACCTTTGGTACGACAGAAAATGATACCGCGCGCTTTTTTCATTGAACTCAAAAACTCCAACAAATACATGGATTTATCTTCTTTTTGACATTCCAAATATTGGTGTTCAATGCGTGGATTCATAACATCTTTCGTCGCAATTACAGCTTTCGGCGCTTCGTTGTGTAATGTTTTTCTAATCCAACCATTTAATTCGCCATGAATAGTTGCTGAAAACAACCATTTTTTATGAAAATCGTTTGTATTGCTCAATATTTTGTCGATTTCCTTCATGAAACCTTTCGCATATAACTCATCAGCTTCGTCTAAAACAATAGTTTTTACACGATCTAACTTCACCGCTTTCAGTTTCATCAATTCGTATAAACGACCAGGAGTAGCAACGATAACTTGCGTTGTACGTTTTAAACGATGTGCTTGTTCATTGATATCTTCACCACCTAAAACACCCTCAATGAAAAACTTTTCTTGGTATTTGGACAAGCGAAACAATGCTTTTGTCGTTTGATTGACCAACTCTCTCGTTGGCACCAAAACTACAGCTTGCACATCTTTGTCTTTTGGATCGATGCGTTGTAACAAAGGCACTCCATAAGCTACTGTTTTTCCAGATCCCGTATGCGCTTGCCCAACATAATCTTGGTGTTTTTCAATTAAAAACTTCCATGCATGTAATTGAATCGGAGTTGGAACAAGAAATCCCAATTCTTCCATTCGTTTGACTAATGCGGGGGCAATTTTAAAAGGAGTTTTCATGCTACAAAGGTAATGAAGTTTCTTGGTGAAAGTTATTCCACCCCAAAAACATGATATAAATCAGCTTTTTTACTAGATCATGTCATATTTTTTGGTTTTCAAAGTCTGTTTCTTTGCATTATGGGAATGATCTACATTATGTTAATCGTGAGTTTGGTGCTAGCACTCTTCTTTTTAGGCTTTTTTCTTTGGTCAGCAAAGTCAGGTCAATACGAAGATGATTACGCGCCATCAGTGCGCATTTTGTACGAAGATGAACCATCAACACACAACAAAAATCAATTACATGATGGAAGTTCAAACAATTAAGTACGACAACACGATTGTCAAGAATTTTGCCTTTGCAACACTTTTGTGGGCAATTGTAGGTATGTCTGTGGGATTAATTGCTGCTTTGCAATTAGCTTTCCCCGATTTTTTCAACGATTACCTTGGATTTAGATACATCTCGTTTGGACGTATCCGACCATTGCACACCAACGCAGTGATTTTCGCATTCGTTGGAAACGGGATTTTTACCGGAGTTTATTATTCCATGCAACGCTTATTGAAAGCGCGTATGTGGAGTGATAAATTGAGTAAAATCAATTTCTGGGGTTGGCAATTCATCATCGTTTGTGCAGCAATCACCTTACCATTAGGAATGAATACTAGTAAGGAATATGCTGAATTGGAATGGTGGATCGATATTTTAATTGCAATCATTTGGGTTGTTTTCGGCTGGAACATGTTTGCAACTATCTTAGCTCGACGCGTAAAACATATTTACGTAGCAATTTGGTTCTACATTGCAACGTTTGTAACTGTTGCAATGCTTCATATTTTTAATTCATTCGAACTACCTATTAGTTTCTTTAAAAGTTATTCGTGGTATGCAGGTGTACAAGATGCGTTGGTGCAGTGGTGGTATGGTCACAATGCAGTAGCATTTTTCTTAACAACACCTTATTTAGGTTTGATGTACTATTTTGTGCCAAAAGCTGCAAATCGACCTGTATATTCTTACCGTTTATCTATTATTCACTTTTGGGCATTGATCTTCATCTACATTTGGGCAGGACCTCACCATTTATTATATTCTTCTCTTCCAGATTGGGCACAAAGTTTAGGTGTCGTTTTCTCTGTCATGTTAATTGCGCCATCTTGGGGTGGAATGTTAAACGGATTGTTGACCATGCGCGGTGCTTGGGACAGAGTTCGTGATGATGTAATGTTGAAATTTATGGTTGTTGCATTAACCGCTTATGGTATGGCAACATTTGAAGGACCAATGTTATCCTTAAAATCTGTCAACATCATTTCTCACTTTACCGATTGGACAATTGCTCACGTTCACGTAGGTGGATTGGGTTGGAATGGTATGTTAACATTTGGTATGATTTACTGGTTAATACCTCGATTATTCCGAACTGAATTGTATTCTAAAAAGATGGCCAATCAACATTTCTGGATTGCTACTTTAGGAATTTTACTCTATGCTATTCCAATGTATATTGCTGGTTTCATGCAAGGTTTAGACTGGCAACACTTTAACCCAGATGGAACTTTGGTACACAAAGATTTCTTAGAAACTGTTACGAATATTCGTCCTTACTATATTTTACGTTCATTGGGTGGTGCATTATATATTAGTGGTGCCTTGTTAATGGTCTATAATATTATCAAAACAGTGAAACAAGGATCTTTCCAAGCGGATGAAGAAGTTGAAGTTCCAGCGAAAATTGAAAGTTCACACAAAGAAAAAGAATACTGGCACCGTAAAATTGAAGGAAAACCAGTTCGTTTCATGATATTCTCTATTATCGTTGTTGCAATTGGTGGTTTGGCTGAGATTATTCCTACAATTGCCGTTCGATCGAATGTACCAACTATTGCAAGTGTGAAACCATATACGCCGCTTGAATTAGAAGGTCGTGATTTATATATCCGAGAAGGTTGTAATAATTGTCACTCACAAATGATTCGTCCTGTTCGATTTGAAACAGCTCGCTATGCTCCTACTCCAGAAAGCGGTGGCTATTCAAAAGCTGGTGAAAATGTATACGACCACCCGTTCTTATGGGGATCAAAAAGAACGGGTCCCGATTTAGCACGTGAAGGTAGTTTACGCGGAAACATGTGGCATTACGAACACATGGATCGTCCAAAAGAAATTTCTAAAGGTTCGATTATGCCGGCATACACTTGGTTACGCACAGATGATTTAGACATCGCGTTAACTGCGAAAAAAATTGCTGCTATGCGCAAAATGGGTGTTCCTTATGCTGCTGGTTACGAAAACAAAGCAGTTGGCGATTTAAAGAAACAAGCACATATCATTGCTGTTGACATTGTGAATTCAATGTTACCAATCGCATTGAAGGGTACATCGAAAGAAGCGAAAGTACGTGAAATAGAAAACAAAGAAATCATTGCGATGATTGCCTATTTGCAACGCTTAGGAATGGACGTTAAAGTAAAACCTTCTAATAAATAAGCCATGTTGAGATATATCAAACATCATTTAGCATCCGAACAAGGCGTTGAGTTTTACGGAATGTTCTCCCTACTGATTTTCGTGCTGTTTTTCATCTTCGTTTTGATTCGTATCACGAAAATGAAAAAATCGACAATCGAAGAATTGGGTCAATTACCATTCAGTTCAGAAGATATTAATAATCAAAAAGAAAACCTATGAAAACGAGACATATTCTTTCGATTCTTATAGTAAGCTTGGGATTTATTCAATCAGGATTTAGCCAAGGCGAAGCACTTTTCAAAGCAAAATGTAATACGTGTCACGCAGTTGATAAAAATTCAACTGGACCTTTATTGAAAGGTGTGAAACAAAAATGGAACGATGCTGGAGAAGGTGAATTATTGTACAAATGGGTGCAGAATTCCAAAGGATTAATTGCTTCAGGTGCTAGTAAATTAGCGAATGAAATTCAAAATTTCTCCCCTTCTGAAATGCCTCCTCAACAAGCAACAAATGCTGAGGTTGACCAGATTTTGGATTACGTCGATAACTATGTAAAACCAGCTGAAACTGCTGCAGCTCCCGCTGATTCTACAGGAGTTGAAACGGAGATACTTTTGAAACCGAATTACGAGAAAAACTTGAACTTGTTTTATGGTTTGTTAATCGTACTAGTTGTGTTGTTGTTTGCAATCATTTTGTTAACGACTTCCATTCGTACATTGATTAAATCAGACATTTTCAAAACGAAGTTACAAGAAAAGAAAGCGTCAAAAGCAACTGAAACAATCAAAAAAGTGGCAACTGTTTTAGTCATTGGCTTTGCGTTGTTTACGCCGCTACAATCGTTTGCAATTGACTTCGTTCATGGCGGTGAATCTGCTGAAAAAAGTTTGTGGTTAATCGTTGAAAAAAGTGATTTATATGCCTTGGTGACGATTGATCTTATCTTGCTTTTCGTAGTTATTTACTTGAAAAACTTGTTTAACTCGTTCTTTTACATGGCTTTTCCGAAACCAGTTATTGAAAAGAAAGTTCGGGCAAAGAAAATTACAAAAGTATTGACTGATACTGTCGCTATTGAAGACGAAGCAAGCATTTTGATGGATCACGAGTACGATGGTATTCAAGAACTAGACAATAATTTACCACCGTGGTGGGTTTGGGGATTCTATATGACTATTGTTTTTGCAGTTGCTTATATGTTCCATTATCACTTTTTGAAAACAGGTGATTTACAAATACAAGCTTACCAAAAAGAAATGGTACAAGCTCAAAAAGATGTGGATGAATACTTGAAATCACAAGCAATGAACGTGGATGAAAACAATGTAACTAAGTTGGAAGATCCAGCAGCATTGGCAACAGGTAAAACATTGTTCACGACAAACTGTACTGTTTGTCACAAAGAAGGACAAGGCGATATCGGTCCAAACTTAACAGATAAATTCTGGTTGTATGGAAACGACATCAAAGATGTGTTCTTATCTGTGAAAAATGGTCGTCCAAACGGAATGCCTGAACATACTTCGAAATTGAATCCGATTGAGATGCAACAAGTCGCCTCTTATGTATTGAGCCTTAAATACAAAGCCGGAAGAGAACCACAAGGAAAAGAATACAAATAAAATCAGCAGAAGTTCGTTTAGCAATCGTTAAACGAACTTCTTGTTTAAAAAAGAATGCCATGGACGAATTTAGAGACCATATCGCAACAGTCAACGAACAAGGAAAACGTGTTTGGATTTTTCCAAAAAAACCAAAAGGTTCTTGGACAAATAAACGTAAATTATTGAGCTATGTTTTTTTAGCGCTTTTATTTGCAATTCCTCATATCCAATTAAACGGGGAGCAATTATTGTTATTTAATGTCATTGAACGCAAGTTCGTCATTTTCGGTGCTATTTTTTGGCCCCAAGATTTTTACTTGTTTGCAATCATGCTCATCATTGGCGTTGTCTTTGTTATTTTATTTACAATCATCTATGGACGGCTTTTTTGTGGATGGATTTGTCCCCAAACAATTTTCATGGAATTCGTTTTTCGCCAGATAGAATACCTCATCGAAGGCGATTGGACTGCACAGAAAAAATTGGCTAAACAAGCATGGAACAGTGAGAAAATAATCAAACGAAGTATCAAATTCATCGTTTTTTGGGTGGTGTCTTTTTTGGTTGCGAATACCTTTTTAGCCTACATCATTGGTACAGAAGAATTGTGGAAAATTCAAACTGATCCATTAAATACACACGTAGGTGGATTAATCGCAATTATCATTTTCACTTCGCTTTTCTTCTTCGTTTACTGGTATTTACGCGAACAAGTTTGTACTACAATTTGTCCTTACGGACGTTTACAAGGTGTTTTGTTAGATGCAAACTCGATGGTTGTTGCGTATGATCACGTGCGTGGAGAAGGTCGTGCAAAATTCAAAAAAGGAGAAGACCGCAAAACGGAAGGAAAAGGTGATTGTATCGATTGTGGTCAATGTGTACACGTCTGCCCTACTGGAATTGATATCCGCAATGGAACGCAGTTAGAATGCATCAATTGTACCGCTTGTATTGATTCGTGCGATACAATCATGGAAGGCGTTGGACAAGACAAAGGATTAATTCGCTTTGTTTCTGAAAACGGAATTAAAAACAGAACGGGGTTTGAATGGACAAAAAGAGTAAAAGCTTATACCGTTTTGCTAATTGGATTAATCGGTGTTTTGCTTACCTTATTAATTATTCGGGATGATTTCTCAACCATCATATTACGTCAGCGTGGATCTACGTTCCAAATAACGGATGAAGACCAAATTAGTAATATCTTTGAAATCGATTTAACGAACAAAACGAAAAACACGTATGATGTGAAGTTGAAATGCTCAGATCCAAATGTTTCGGTTGAACTCGCAAACGATCAATTCACCTTGAAAGGTCAAAAGCACTTGACCGATCGATTTGTCATCAAAACACCTTACAACAACATCAAAAACGGAATGAAAAAAGTTGATATCATTGTGTTGGGTAATGGAGTAGAAATCGACAGAGTTGCCATTAAAATTTTAGGACCAAACTATTAATTATGAACTGGGGAAAAGGAATTATTATCGCAATGGCACTGTTTATGGGATTCATCCTCACATTGGTAGTAACCTTGATGCGACAAGATGTTGATCTCGAAATTGACGATTATTACAACAAAGAACTCGCTTTTAATGAGCAGTACAATGCCCAACAAAACTACATGGACGCAGCTGAGAAAATCACCTTCAATGTGACTACGGATTCGCTTTTTGTGATTTTTCCAAAAGACTTGCAAACAGGTAAGGCAACGATTCAATTACAACGTCCAAATAACAAGCAGCAAGATGCACAATTTGAGGTGAAAGCTGCTGCTCTTGTATACATTCCTACAAAAAGTTTACCAAAAGGAGTTTTTAATTGTACTATTATTGGGAAGCATAAAGGGAAATCATATGAATACAATCATTCCTTGAAATTAAAGTAACGTAATGTTGTTATTGAGTGCATTTATTTTAGGTTTAGCTAGTTCCTTTCACTGCATTGGCATGTGTGGCCCGATTGCGATGGCATTGCCTTTGAATAGACGCACCAAAGGAACACAATTGATTGGCTTGTTTGCAAATAACCTTGGTAGAATCACAACGTATGCTGTCATTGGATTTGTGCTTGGCACTATCGGATTTTCACTCCAATTATATCAGCTATTTCAAGGATTAAGCATCGTAGTTGGTGTATTCATGATTCTTGTTGCATGGCGCAAACAATTGTTACAAAAAATAGAATTTCAAGCAGGTTTTTTACAAAAATGGATTGTTGGAAACATGGGGAAATTACTCGCTTCTAACAATCCGTTTAAACTATTTTTATTAGGTAATTTGAATGGTTTGTTGCCGTGTGGTATGATTTTCATTGCCATCAGCACCGCTTTATTGGCAGAGAATTCGATTGGTAGCGCAGCTGTTATGGCTAGTTTCGGATTAGGAACATTACCAGGTATGTTGTTGGTCGGTTTTTTTGCACAACAAATTTCTGGTCCTATCCGCACAAATATGTCGAAAGCATTCCCGTACATCATGACTGTTGTTGGTTTACTCGTTATTTTACGCGGCGCAAATTTAGGAATTCCTTATATCAGTCCGAAAATTGAACAAACCAACGCTACTCGTTCTGTCAAAGCAAAGGATCCGCAATCCTACCAAATTATCTGTCATTCACCCACTAAGAAAAAATAAACGCATTATTTTAATTATCTTCGTTGCGCTAATAAGTTTACGATGAAAATTTTAGGAATAATTACAGGAATAGTGGTGCTTTTAAACGCTTGTTCTTCACCAAAAAATGAAGTGAATGAAGTTCCTTCAGATTGGAAAAAATACAGCACTAATAAAGTTAGTATCTCATTTCCGAAAAATTGGAAATTAAATGAGCAACCACAAGAAGGTGTTCAATTCAATATCCTCGCTCCTATAGATGGAAAAAATGATGATTTCCGAGAAAACATCAACTATATCACTCAGAATCTAACAGGGAAATCAATGGATTTAACTGCCTTTGTTGATTTATCACTAAACCAAATAAAGCCAATAATCGCCAAAGGAACAACGCTTGAATCAGAATTAAAAAATGGTCCAGAAGGTCCATTCCAACGTTTACGTTACGAATTTAAAGTAACAACATTTAGCTTGGTCGTAACGCAATATGTATGGGTAACGAATAATACGTCACACATTTTGACTTTTACAGCAGAAAAAGATGCGTTACCAGCTTATGAATCTATCAGCGAACAATTATTGAATTCATTTCATTTTAAAAACTGAAAATGAATTGGTTGAAAAATTTCATTAAACATTTTTTTAGCAAACAGCTTCACGCTTCAAAATTACAGCCTGCTGTTGGGATACAACAACGTGCTTTGATGCTTTCTTATAAAAATTTGCAAGCAAACAAGCAACTCCCTGCTTTGAAAGATACCGGATTCAAAGTGTTTTCTCAATTCGAAGAAGATGGATTATTGTTGTTTATTTTTTCCATTATCGGCGAAGGGAACAAAACATTCATTGAAATTGGAGCAAATGACGGAATCAATAGCAATTGTAGTAATCTGGCCATTCATTTTGGTTGGAGCGGATTATTTTTTGAAGGAGACGCAACGCTCATTAAAAGAGGTCGCCGTTTCTATGCAACTACGCCTTCTCCGTATCATGCAAAACCAACTTATGTTCAAGCGATCATCAAACGTGAAAATATCAATGAATTGATTGAAGAACAAGGTGTTTCTGGAGAGATTAGTTTGTTATCGATTGATATCGATGGAAACGATTACTGGGTTTGGGACGCATTGACTGTTGTGCAACCAAAAGTTGTCATCATAGAAACGAATACGGAGTTTGGAAGTGAAAATCGCTTAGTGGCTTACGACCCAAACTACATGCATCCAGGAAAACACCCGATTTATCATGGCGCAAGTGTGGTTGCAATGAATAAATTAGCAACGGAAAAAGGTTACCGTTTGGTCGGCGCAAACGATTTAGGCATGAATCAAATCTATGTGCGGAACGACCTTGCAGTAGACGAATTACCTGCAATTGATCCTTTATCCACCTTGTGGCATCCAGCAACGATTGCAGGACAACAAGCATTTGAAGCAATAAAAGATTGGGATTACCTAAAAGCATAAATCATGGAATTTATCGATGAAAAATTAGACGATTATTGTTGTGATCACACGTCCAATGAATCTGCTTTATTAGCGAAATTAAACCGCGATACACACGTTAAAATTCTGCAACCACGCATGTTGAGCGGGCATTTTCAAGGAAGAATGTTAAGCATGCTTTCAAAAATGATTCGACCTGAACGCATTCTGGAAATCGGGACATATACCGGTTATTCTGCGTTGTGTATGGCGGAAGGATTAAGCGAAAATGGTCAATTAATTACGATAGATGTCAATGCACAGTTAGAAGATTTTGTGCGTGATTTTTTTGCGCAAAGCGACTATGACAAGCAAATTGACTACCGAATTGGAGATGCAATGCATCTCATCCCAACGTTAGCCGATCAATTCGACTTAGTTTTTATCGATGCCGACAAGCAAAATTATATCAATTACTACAATCTGATTTTTGACAAGGTAAAACCAGGAGGATATATTTTGTCTGATAATGTATTGTGGTCGGGGAAAGTGGTGCAACAAACAGGGAAAATTGACAAAGACACGCAATTATTACAAACCTTCAACGCAATGATTCAAAACGATGAGCGCGTAGAGAATATTTTATTGCCAATTCGAGATGGTGTCATGATTGCGCGTAAAAAAGATTAATTACCTTCAATCAACGTAACTTTTTTGTATATTAATCGATATAATCAAGTTATTGTAAAAAACATTTCATGGTAAAATACTACGTCCTCACATTTATTCTGTTTACAACAATCATTAGTATTGGTCAAGTGGAAGACCCAGCTTGTCTTCCACCAGAAAAAAAAGTATTGAAAGTACTGACTACTGCAAAAAACAGTACGGACCCAAAAGTCGCTTCTGAAAACTTTGTAAAAGCAATTGAATTAGCGCCTGATATTGCAGTTGTTTATTATGAATTCGGGATGTATTCTTATGAAAAAGGATTGAAAGCTTATGAAAACAATCCTAATCCAGCAGTTGGAGATCGAAATTTTGCGAAAGCTGAGGAATTATTAGCGAAAGCGGCAGAACTTTGTAGTGATTATCATTCTGATTTGTATTACACCCTCGGAATCATTAATTACACCCAAGAAGACAAAGAATCAGCAAAAGCTTGGTTTGAAAAATTCATCGCTTTCAAGCATACTGAACCAGAACATTATGGTGCTGATTTCTCCAAACAAAAATCAGAGGTCAATCAATTATTGAAAATGGAAAGCGAAGCCATTGATTTTACAGCGCAAGAAGTACCCTTCGAACCTGTTGTTGTAAAAAATGTTTCTACCGCTCAAGCTGATGAGTATTTCCCCATGCTTTCCCCCGATAATTTATTGTTGTTTTACACCAGAAAAGGAGAGAAAAACGAATTGGATGGTTTCCAAGCTACAACAAAGCCGAAAGAAGTATACACGTTTTCAAAACGTTCAGATGAAACGAGTTTGTTTTCTAATGGAACACCATTCAGAGCACCATTCAATACGGGTAAATTTGAAAGTTATGGTGCTGCAACCATGTCGGTTGACAACAAAGAAATGATTATTTGTGCGTGTCAAAAAACAACCGTTGGAACGCAACCTTATTTGAATTGTGATTTGTATTCCACGACTTTCAATAAAGTAGGAACTGAAGGAAACGATTACCAATGGACAGAATTGGTTAATCTCGGTTCAAAAATAAACACACCAACTGGTTGGGAAGGTCAACCTTCTCTTTCTGCTGATGGCCAAACACTCTTTTTTACAGCTAATCGACCTACAACTAAAGACAACGATGTGTTTATCGTAAAACGCAATCCTGACGGTTCATGGGGTGCTCCTACTCCTTTTGCGCCAATCAATACAGACGGAAAAGATAAAAGTCCATTTTTGCATCAAGACTCAGAAACACTCTATTTTGTTTCCAATTCAACCGATAAACGCAAAGGAGTTGGTGGATTGGACATTTTTTACATGCGTCAAGATGGAGAAAGTTGGTCAGAACCGAAGAATATTGGATTCCCCATAAACAGTGTGAATGACGAAATTGGTTTATTTGTTTCCATGGATGGAAAAACTGCGTATTTTTCTTCGCAAACTGAAGGGAATTGGAATATTTTCAGCTTTGATTTATACGAAGAAGCACGTCCAAAACCGGTTACAATCATTAAAGGTGATTTAACAGACGCCAATGGAAGTCCCGTTGAAAACGCAACCATTGAAGTTGCTTATGCAAATTCCGATAAAGTGGAACAAGTAAAAGTTAACGGGAACGACGGTAAATATGCCGTCATTGTGAAACAAGAGAAACCGCAAGACATTATTGTTTCAGTAAAAAAAGATGGCGCTGCTTTCCAATCCAAACTGATAACTCAAGAAGAATTACAATCCCCAGAAAAGCGGACTAATAATGAATTAATCGTCAAAGAGTTAAAAGTTGGAGAAGCATATACGATCAATGATATTTTGTACGCTTACAATTCTGATGTGCTATCGGAAAAATCTAAATTTATTTTGCGCGAATTTGCACGCTACTTAAAAGCCAATCCAACAATTAAAATTGCGATTCAAGGACATACAGATAGCGATGGAAATGATGCGCTTAACCTCGATTTATCGGATAGACGTGCTAAGGGAGTTGAAAATTATTTGATCGAGCTTGGTATTGCTGCTGCTCGAATGGATGCCAAAGGATTTGGAGAAACGCAACCTAAAGTTGACAATGATTCTCCGGAAAACAAAGCAATTAATCGACGAACAGATTTTGTTATCAACGGTTTGTAACTCGACCAACGTAACATTAGTTACGAAATCCTTTATGCGAAACAACTATTTTTGACCGTAAACCAATAAAAGTAATTGTTTGATGATCCGAATGCTCAAAATTAGTGTACCTGTTGTTATCTTGTTTTTATACATTACCCAACAGATTCATGGAGCAGAAGGTGTTTTATTGCTTGTTGTTGGAGCGTATTCACTCATCAGTGGAATTTGGAACTTCTGCCCTTTCACTGGTAATAAAAAATGTAGTTAACATGAAAAAAATCGCACTGCTATTGAGCATTACTGCACTCGTTGCAAGTTGTTCACAATCATCCAATTCCGTTCAATCTATTCCAACAACGGGTAAATCTATTGTAATCGATGTTCGTTCTGTCGAAGAATGGAACAATGATGGACACGCAAACTGTTCGACTAATTTCCCCTTGGATGAATTAGAAATGCACAAAGCAGAATTGGCTCAATACGATACAATTACGTACGTTTGTCGTTCAGGTGGTCGCGCAGGTCAAGCAGCTGATTGGTCCGCTGAAAATCTTCCAAACAAAGTTATCCAAAATGGTGGCGCCTGGGAAAACGTTGCTTGTAACAAATAAATAGTATGAACTTTAAACTATCTTTGTTTGGAATACTTTTGATTGGTTTTTCAAGTTTCAGTCAAACACAACCGTTTGATATCGTACTAACGCCCAAAACTATTCCAAATTTAGGAGGTTTACAATCGTTCGCTTTTGGACAATATAATGGTGAATGGTTGTTAGTTGGCGGCCGTCTAGATGGCTTACACAGAAGACAGCCATTCGCATCTTTTGATGTTGCTGGCAATAATAATCAATTGATTGTTGTTAATCCTGTAACAAGTCAAACGTGGTCTGCTCCCTTAAGTTCATTGAGCATTGCGCTTCAAGAACAACTCAGTTCAACAAACATGGAATTTCACCAAGATGGTGATTACTTATATCTTGTTGGTGGATATGGATACAATGCACAGTATGCTAGTCGTTTGACTTTTCATAACCTCACAGCAATAACCGTTTCAGCAACGATCAATGCGATTAAAAACAATGCGCCATTTGCGAATTATTTTCGGCAAATTACAGATGACGCTTTTGCTGTTACAGGAGGGCATTTAAAAAAAATAAATAACACCTTTTATTTAATTGGTGGCAATCGTTTTGATGGAAATTATAATCCCATGGGAAATCCAACGTATACGCAAGTTTACACGGATGCAATCCGTAAATTCAAGGTAGTTGACGACGGAACAAACTTAACGATTACCCATCTTCCAACAATAACGGATGCAACAAATTTACACCGAAGAGATTACAATGCTGTACCTCAGATTTTACCAAATGGTAACGAGGGAGTAACCGTCTTTTCAGGTGTTTTCCAACCAACGGTGAACTTGCCCTTTTTAACTTCCGTTGATATTGATAGTTTGGGACATACATTAAACGCTGGTTTCCAACAATATTACAATCATTATCATTGTGCAGTATTGCCTTTGTATGCAGCTAGTTCCAATGAAATGCATTCTGTGTTTTTTGGAGGAATAGCACAGTATTATGAAAATAATGGGGTTTTAGTTCAAGATAACGAAGTTCCATTTGTGAAAACAATTGCGCGAGTAACACGCGGAGCTACGGGTACTCTTGCTGAATACAAATTACCTGTAGAAATGCCCATGTATCTCGGAGCTGGTTCAGAATTTATCCCTTTGGAATCGATACCACACTATGAAAACGAAGTAATAAAGCTCGATGATTTAAACCAAGACACAACGCTTGTGGGTTATATTTTTGGTGGTATAGCAAGTAGTGCACCAAATATTTTTAATTCAAATACGGGTACACAAAGTGAAGCGAGTAATCAACTATTCAGTGTTTCAATTGTGAAAAATGCGTTAGGATTGCACGACCTTAATGAACAAAGTGTTAATTCATTAGGGTTACAAGTAAATCCGAATCCTTCAAACGGTAATTTTCAAGTGTTTTTTAACCTAACAGCTATCACTCCTACCACATTGACACTTTATGGAGTTGATGGTAAAATCATTGAAGAAATTACACTAACAGATTTAAAAGTTGGTGCGAATGTCTATCAAAGTGTAAAAAGTAATCGAGAAATTGGAGGCACTTTCTTTTTGAAAATCACTACGCAGTTTGAGACAGCAATTCAACAACTTATTATAAAGTAGTCCCTAGCCTCTCCCCTTATCTAACTGATGATTGGGAGGTAAATTTGTCGAAACTTTTGTCGCGCGATCGTGCAAAACGATACTCCCTGTTACGGCAACATTTAACGAAGAATTACCCGGTAACTTAACAATTGCTTGGCAACGATCCAATACTTTTTGAGGCAAACCTTGGTCCTCAGAACCCAATAAATAAATGGCGCGTTTTGGATGCTCTATTTCGTGTAACCACTGTGCATCTTCTGTTAATTCAACACCAATCAAATGACAATCATAAGGAATGTTTTCTAACAAATCCTCCATGGTGTCGTAATGAAAATAAGGAATACGCGCCCATGTTTTCAGCACATCAGACGTTTGTTTTTTATAACGTTTTCCAACAGTAAAAATGTAAGCTGCTCCAAGAATATAAGCCGAACGCCAAAGTGTTCCTAAATTATGTTCCGTTTTGGCATTATAAACGCCTATCGCACAATAACCGTATACATTTTTAGTTTGCATGTTCGTCCATTTGATTGTAAATATCGATTGATGTACCGATATGAAATAATGCGTCTCCTTTATTGACAAGTGGCGCTTCATTGACGCAAATGACATAACCTTCCATGTGTGCTTTAATTTTGCGTTCTACCCCACCGTATGGATCAGAAACGAAACCTAAAACAGTTCCTTCATGAACCAATTGTCCGTTTGAAATTTGTGTTTGAAAAACGCCCGATTGTGGTGAACGCAACCATTTGGAAGATTCAATCACAATTGGTTTTCGTTCAGTTGACTCTGTTTTAAAAGCTTTCATGTGTAAATGATTCAACACACGTTGAATCCCAGCTAATCCTTCTTCAACAATGTTCTCATCGATCGAATTCGCTTTTCCTCCTTCAAATAATAAAATCTTTTTCTGAATTTTATTCATCGCTTCACGAACTGATTTACTGATGTAATTGGAATGAACAATGAATGGCGGATTGAATACTTGCGCTAGTTCCATGCTCACTGGATCGCTTATCAAACAACGAATTTGTGGAATATTCGAACGTTGTGCAGCACCCGTATGAAAATCGATCATTACATCAACATGAGGAGCAATTTCTTTCATGAATTGGTATGCAAACTGACTCGCTAACGATCCGTTTTTGGAACCAGGAAAGCAACGGTTCAAATCGCGACCATCCGGTAATTCGCGGGTTACAGATAAATATCCAAAAATATTAAAAACAGGTAGGCAAATAATTGTACCAGCAATTGGTTTGTTCCATTTTTTACGAATAACCCGACGGATAATTTCCATTCCATTGATTTCATCGCCGTGCATGCCAGCCATCAATAATAAAACGGGACCATCTTTTTCTGCTCGTTCAACAAAAACGGGTACTTGTATCGGTGTGTGTGTATGCAATTTTGCTACGTTCATACTTAGTTCAACACTTTGTCCTGGTTGAACTTCTTTTCCTAAAATAAAAAATCGCTTTGCCATTTATTGTGCTACACTTTTTTCGATATATGCTATAATTTTACCTGCTACATCTACTCCTGTTGCACGTTCAATGCCTTCCAAACCTGGAGAAGAATTTACTTCTAATACCAAGGGACCTCTTGTTGATTGCAACATGTCAACGCCAGCAACACCAAGTCCAACTGCAGCAGCTGCTTTGATTGCTGTTTCTTTTTCTTCTTCGGTTAAAATAATCTGCAAGGCTGAACCACCTCGGTGCAAGTTAGAACGGAATTCGCCTTCCTTCCCTTGACGTTTCATTGCACCAACGACTTCGCCATCCACGACAAACGCACGGATATCTGCTCCATTTGCTTCGCGAATAAACTCTTGCACAATGACACGCGCTCGTAACCCGTTAAATGCTTCCAAAACCGATTGCGCAGCATTTTGATTTTCAGCAAGCACAACACCTAAACCTTGTGTTCCTTCTAATAATTTTAATACGACAGGCGCACCACCAGCTGATTCTACTACATGCTCAACATTTCTGGAGTAATTGGTAAAAACAGTTTTGGGTAAACCTATCCCTTCCTTCGAAAGCACTTGTAAACAACGTAATTTATCGCGTGAATGCACAATTCCTCTTGAACCTACTGCTGAAAAAACGCCCATCATTTCAAACTGACGCACAACTGCGGTTCCGTAAAACGTAACAGAAGCTCCAATACGAGGAATCACAGCACGAAAACCTTCCAGGTATTCAGAACCATAAAACAAGGTTGGACCTTTTTGTTCAATTTCGATATTACATTTTAAGTGATCAATTACATGTGGGTCATGACCGCGTTGCGTTGCAGCTTCTACTAATCTTCTAGTAGAATACAAGTCAGCATTTCTTGATAAAATAGCTATTTTCATTTAATACCTGTGTGAATTGGGTTTTTATTTTTGCTGTTCGGTTTTATACGAACACATTGTTTTGGAAGTATCTATTAAAAAACGTTTGTTTAACAATCTACGACCCAAAAGAACTGGTATACGCAAACCAGTTCGTTCTGTTAATGAAAAAAGCGTATCAAACGTTTGATGAAACAAAGATATACTTCCTTTTATAAAAAAACGTTCTTGTGCGACGCCATTTGAACTTTTAACAATTTTTCGTTTGAATTCGTAAAAACGTTCAACTTTGCCCGTGTAACCGGGAGTATTTGGGTCAAGAAAAATAACTTCTAAAAAAGGAGTGTCAACATTTGTCACGAATTGTATGAGTGAGCAATGCATGGAACTTGAATATGCTCCAGAATCTATTTTAACAGGAACATGTTCTAACCCGAATGCAGGAAATGAAACGATGTCTTTTCTACCAATTATAAATTTATCAACGGTCTTTGTCATTCATCTTGTGTTAATCATTTTAACAGTTTGTACCTAAATTACAAAGTACGACTGATGCGCTTAAAAAACGCCTTCGAAAATACCAAAAAAAGTGGCGAAACGAAAAAAAAAGCAGAATATTGAAAAAAGTTAGTGCAATAGGATTTGTTTTTGAAATATTATTCGTAATATTGCACCCCCAATTATGGGATTTTGAAAGAAAAAAAGCGTCATGGATTTTATCAGAGAACTTCAAAAAGAGTTAGTAGAGCTAAAAGAATTCCCGAAATTTGGTGCGGGAGATACCGTAACTGTATCATATAAGATTAAAGAAGGAAATAAAGAGCGTATTCAGCAATTTCAAGGTGTTGTTTTGCAACGTCGTGGTTCTGGTACTACTGAAACCTTTACAGTTCGTAAAATGTCAGGAAATGTTGGTGTAGAGCGTATCTTCCCTATTTCATCTCCTTTCATTGATAACATTGTGGTTAACAAGCATGGTGCTGTACGTCGCGCTCGTATTTTCTACTTCCGTGGACTTACAGGTAAAGCAGCTCGTATCAAAGAAAAAAGAAGATTTACTCAACAATAAGAGTTACTACATAATTCAAAAGCCGTTCTATTTTTTAGTACGGCTTTTTTTGTTTTGATTTTATACAACATCATGCTGTTATTCAATTTTAAGAACCTGATGTTTCATTCAATTAGTGAAAGGTATAAACGCTGACCATTTAAGTTATTAAACGTTATATCAATTTTCAAACGAATTAAATTCAAGAATAGTTACAAGGTGTATTAGCTCTTGAGCTGATAAGTTTAAATTACGTGCATCTTTCCATACAAAAAAACACCTTTATAGCAATCATAAAGCACTACATTATCGGTTCTTAAATACTGTGATGCACCTAAAGAGTCATTCAATTAAACAATATAAAAAATACTATTTGAAACTATTGATTTCCAATTTAAACTATCGTTAGAAAACTGAATTTAAATTCCACAGAAATACTTCTTTTTAGAATTTTCAGAACTAGGTTTGAGTTGTTTTGCAAACTTCCATTTGCTGTTTACACCATCCACTTACAATTAAATTTCTTTATCCATTATGTTTCATAAACCACCTTACAAAAAGCAACATGAGTAGGAATTAACAAATAGATAATTTATTTTTAGTGAAAAACGAATTTAATTATAGTTTAAGCTGTTAGAAATAACTAATTTATGTTTTAACGAAAGTGAAAATATAAATCAATAGAATATGATTATGTAACCATTCCCTGAATTTACACCCGAAAAATGCTGAGTGTTGGCACATGACGCATGTGTCCAGGAAGAACCGCCACCACCGCCGCCTTGTGCATTTCCACCTCCGGCTCCGCCGCCACCGCCAAAATAACCTGCTCCGCCACCAGCACCACCATTATGAGATGAAACACTAACAATTCCGCCGTTTCCACCGCTAATTGCAGAACCAGCAGTTGGTAGTGAAATATTAGGATCATATTGTGTACCAGCAATTCCTCCGCTAGTTTGTGAACCACCTTTTCCTTGACAATTAGAACCAAATCCACTTACACCATTAGCACCTGTAGTTCCTCCACCATTTCCACCAGTTGAATTTGGATAAATGCCAAACGAAGCACCACCGCCACCAGCTGCAATTGCACGAGCATTCGCCTGAGTTATTGGTGTTCCAAATGATATTCCGGATAATCCACCACCTGCTCGAGAGGTGTTTGACGCATTGGCAGTTGAATATCCGCCTGCACCACCAAAACCATAAACAGCTGTTTGCGTGGTTGGTTTACCCCCAACTGTCAAGTTTAATACTTGGCCAGGAGATACAGGTAAATAGCAGGTTACTTTACCACCTTTTCCACCTAGAATTGTGTTCGCATCTCCTCCAGCGGCACCATATAATTCAATATACAATGCAAATACACCTGCTGGCACTGTCCAAGTTTGATTTGCTCCTGTATAATTAAATGTAACACTTTGCGTGTACCTTGGTTTCAAAGAAACAAATTCTGGTGTTAATTGACCAAAAGCCATTTTCGATACAAGAAAAATAGAAAGTAGTAGTTGCAATAATTTCATAGTTAGAAAAATTTAAAAAATCATCCTCGTTGAAATTCATAAGTTAGTACAAATGAATAGATTCGCACAAAACAAACAAAAAACAGGTGATTGAAATCAATTAATAATCAGTAAAGCAAAAGCTGTTAATCAAAATAAAACAGCTAATTAGTAGTAGTAAAAGCTTATTAAAAACAAATAAAGCAATATTGGTAGTAGTAAAAGTTATCAAGCTATTATTGATAGTAGTAAAAAGTAAATTTATAAAGAATTAATAATATATAATTATGTATCCATGGCCTGAATTTACACCTGAAAAATGCTGAGTATTGGCACATGACGCATGAGCCCAGGAAGAACCACCGCCGCCACCGCCTTGAGCAGCACCGCCACCAGCACCGCCACCACCGCCGAAATAACCAGCACCGCCACCTGCTCCACCATTATGAGATGAAACACTAACAATTCCGCCGTTTCCACCGCTAATTGCAGAACCAGCAGTTGGTAGTGTATTATTCGTATCGTATGGTGTACCGGCTATTCCACCACTCGTTGGTGAACCACCTCTTCCTTGGCTATTTGAGCCAAATCCACCCACTCCATTAGCACCTGTTGTTCCACCTCCATTTCCACCAGTTGGATCTGGAGAATACCCAAAGGAAGCGCCGCCGCCACCAGCTGCAATTGCACGAGCATTCGCCTGAGTTATTGGTGTTCCAAATGATATTCCGGATAATCCACCACCTGCTCGAGAGGTATTTGACGCATTGGCAGTTGAATAACCGCCTGTACCACCAAAACCATAAACAGCTGTTTGAGTGGTTGGTTTACCCCCAACTGTCAAGTTTAATACTTGGCCAGGAGATACAGGTAAATAGCAGGTTACTTTACCACCTTTTCCACCTAGAATTGTGTTCGCATCTCCTCCAGCGGCACCATATAATTCAATATACAATGCAAATACACCTGCTGGCACTGTCCAAGTTTGTATAGCACCGGTATATTGAAAGGTTATATTATTTGTGTAAAAAGGCTTTATTGAAACAAACTGACTGTTAATTTGCGTCAATCCTAAAAGTGAAATAAATAAAAATAAAACACTAAATAAAAGTTTCATAAAGTCTTAATTAAAAGTTTGAATCACCAGTTACATAACCTAGCGTAGCTGATTCCATTACTACACCTATTGCACTATTTAATGTTCTTGTTTTAAAACCATTAGCACTGTTCATTGTAGCACCAGAACCAGTTACAGTGACTTGACCAGCACCTTTTTGAATTATTTGAACAATAAAACCAGCAGGCAATGTTGCAGGAACTGTTACTGTAACAGCAGAAGCACTATTCATAATTAAGATTGCACCATTATCTGAAGTTGTCAATGTGTAATTAGCCGTTTGCGTATTTACCGTTGCAGATCGTGAAACGCTTTTGACAACACCACCATTTACAACTAATAAACTATCAGTTGCAGCACCTGAATTGATTGTACGGATACGAACTTGGCCATTTACATCTAAACGTTGAGTAGGTGAACCCGTTCCTAATCCCATATTTCCATTCCAATCCAATACCATTGCTTGAATAGCATTTGTAGGGAAGTCATTAGTACCTGTAGGTTTAACTACAAAAGATAAACCACCACCATATTGGCCGTTATCAACACCTGTAATTGCAGCAAAACCTGTTGTTAAACCACCTCTACCAAACACCAATTCTTTCGTCGCACCTATTGACCCCTGAATGTTTGTCGGAAGTGTTAATGAAGAAGGTCCAAACAATGTCAAAGCACCATTTGGATTGCCAGTTCCAATTCCAATATTTCCATTGTGCATAATTTTCAATCGCTCAACACTACCAGTTGTTCCATTAGCAGTTGTAAAAATCGCATAATTAGTACCATTTGCAGTTGCTGTGAAATTTTCAGCAGCAGTTGCAAACACATAAGCACCACGCGCATATCCTGTACCATTCCAACCATAAAATGAATGGTATCCTATTTCTGCTGCACTAGCAACAGCACCTGTCGAAGCAGTTGAATTCCCTCTTTTACGAATATTTAATCCATTTGAAAAGTTATCTTGAGAAGTTACATCTTCTGTAATAACTCCAGTAACATGAAGTGATGAAGTTGGAGCAATTGTATTCACACCAACATTTCCATTATTTAGTATGGTCAAGCGTTCAACTGAAGATCCTGCGGGATTGGTGTAAAAACGAAAACCACCTGTAGCTAATTTGGAGTTTCTTAAATTAAAATCATTTGCATCTGATGAAAATTGACCGATATACCCTCCGTTATACACCCAATCAATACGAGGTGCAGAAGAATTTGTGTTAAACTCAATCCCATAACTTGTACCTACAGCACCCGCTATATCTCTTAAATGAAAACCACCTACAACATCTAATCGTGTAGTTGGAGCACTCGTACCTATACCTACACGTTGACTTTCATCAATAAACATAGCTCTTGTTTGTGTACCTGTTGGCCCTGTTGTGAAAAACAAACGACCAGAACCACCAGCAGCAATGTCAACTCCAATACGAGCTCTGTCATTGGCATCTGTAGATGTTGTTCCATGGCCAAAACCTAACCACCAATTATCACCTGCACCTGCTACTGAAGGTGCTATTAATTTAAGAGAACCTTTTCCAGAAACACCTTGAACAACTAAAGGTGCACTTGGTGCAACTGTACCAATTCCAACATATCCATTACCTAACCAAGTCATTACATTGGTTAAAGTTGTTTCATCAGCTACATTAGTTAATGCTATATCTAAACGAGATTTAGCATTTCCTGGATTAACACCATCATCATAAGTACCTAGATTAAATTGTGCGGCACTTCCATATTTAAATCCGGACCATGTTGGTCGAGATAATCTAAGCATTGGAGCATTGGCATTAGCACCCAGGGTTGCTTGAATACCTTGAACATGAACTTTAGCTGATGGAGCAATCGTACCGACTCCAACATTTCCATTATTCAAATAACTCATCATGGGAGCAGCGTAGCCACTCATACCAAAATCTAATCTATTTGTAGCTGCACCATTACCTTGATAAATATAACGCCAATCAGCGCTATTACCTGCAGCAGTTGATGACACACCAAAATTTAACATTGTAGCATTGCCTGCAGTTGTATTGTTAGGAGCTAGGAATCTCGCTGCTACTACGTATGAGCTTGTTGTTGATGTACTTACATCAAGGGGGAAATTAGGATTATTAAGTCCAATACCTACATTACCGCTTCTCCATATGTTAGCTGTTTTATTACTTCCCGCATCATTTGTAGAATTAGCTAAGTACCATGGTGTAGAAGCTGGTGCTGTATAAGTTACATAAGAAGTCCCATTCCAAATCCATTGACTTGCATCAATTGTACTAATATAAATATAATCCGAGCTTTGAGGAGTATTTGGAGTAAAAGTTGGTGAACCTGAATTAGGGTTGGCTGTGTTAAAATCTATTGTCGCATCCGGTTGGTTGTTAATGAATCGAGTCCATTTCACTCCATTAAAATAATAATAACCTGGAATAACATTACTCGGAGCCGTTCCTGCAGTAGCAGTGTTATAAACCATCAATCCCGTTGCTGGCGCAGTAATAGTTGTAACATCAGCTGTACTTGTCAATGCTATTCGAGGAGCTAGAAATCCTTTATTCGTTGCAGTTACATCTAATTGAGCAGATGCGTCTGGAGAATTTGTACCAACACCTAACTGAGAAAAAGCTGTTAGTTGAATTGATAAGAAAGAAAATAAAAATACTATTCTTTTCATATTGTGTGTTTTAGTGTATTACTTATTAATTGATACTTTTTGAATAACTATTTCAGTACCTATTGTTAAATGTACAAAATATATTCCTGTTGAAATACTTTCCAAAGATATGGGAAATAAATTTTCCCCAAAAATTAAATCAACATTTTTATTTTGAATTAATTTACCTTCTGATGAGTAAATAGCAATTTGAGCCGACTTTTGAAATGGTGACGAAACCGTTATGTTGAAGTCCCCATTATTTGGATTTGGATATAATCCAAAACTAATTTCGTTGCTAAATTCACACGATGAAACAATAATTTTTTCTAAAGAAAGTGCTCCATCCAAATCAAACTGTTTCAATCGATAATAGGTTAAAGCTGAATTTCTTGCTGAATCATTATAAAAATAGTCGTTTTGTAAAAATGTAGTTCCATTTGCTTGTTGTTGATTAACAACCGTCCAGTCAAAACCGTTATGGCTACTTTCTAACGTAAAATAATCCGCATTTATTTCAGATTCTGTCACCCATTTGACTCCTACATAATCATCTTCACATGTAGCTGTAAAGCTTAACAATTCTACTGGCAACGGATTAATAACAGGACTTGTGATAGCAAACTGAGAAAAAGTTGTTAAACCAGAACGTTGAACAAGTGGATTATCTACAGAACCTGAACCAGCAATGTGTGTACCTTGAATAGTCCACGCAGCTAACTCTGATGCTCTCTTAGCTAAACGCAACTGTGTAACATCTGTAACACCTTGTATAGAATCTGTTTGTACAGAAATTGTATAGACACCTCCTGATAATCCACTTGTGACTTCATGTTGCCAAATATTCATTTCTGATAATTGAGGGAGTGCAACAGATCCATCAGTTAAATTAACAAATACATTGTTTGGCGCCGAAATAGTATGTTTAGAAGTTAAATGCCCGCCAGTTGATGGAGCAGTTGTGAATTTTATAGTTGAAGGAGCATAATAATATGTGCCGGCTGTAACTGCATCTCCACCAAATGGAAAAATAGAAGATTCTACAGATGAATTAGTCGAAGCTCCAAACCATCTACGAATATTTCCATTAACATGACCATTTGTTCTGAAAATTTTACCAGTATTCGTAATTGATTTACCTATAATTAAATTATTCAATCCTGTTTTAATTATCCCATCTAATACTAACGAATCAATTACTTGAACAATGTTAATACCTGAAGCAAATGAAACAGCTGTTCCACTTGTAACATCCATTCGATTACAAACTAACGTCCCAGAAATTGTTTTTTGTGAAGTGTTTGTTATTGTTGTTCTACCAATATTTTCAATCGAATCAGCTGTAACAGCAATGTTTCCTTTTGCTAGAACACGAGTACTCGTATAAGTTTCAAAATCATTTCCATTGGCAACTGTCAAATTATCGTGAAATGAAACTGTTCCATTTACAGATAAGACTGAACCTGCTGTATTAAAAATTTGTCCTTGTGCGATTGACTTAAATCCAAAACAACACATCAATACTACAAGTACTTGATTTTTACTAATTAATATCAATTGTCTCAACTTCATTATTCATTTTTTTTTTGCAAAAGTCTGTCGTTTAAGCGGATAAAAAAAAACTATCATTACACATTAAAATGTGTAATGTGTCATTTTTACACTTTTTTCACATTTGATTCAAATCTCAAACTTTACGTCAAAAGTACATATAAATTTGAATATAAGTAAATATACGTATAAAAATAATATGATTACACGTACTAATTACACACAATCATGTAGGTGTGTGAATAGTTTCTATCTAGTAATATTCAATACATTCGCAAAAAATTACATCGTATGAAAAATAAAATTATCGCATTAAGTTTTTTACCAATCGCCCTGTTTTCATGTAAAAACAACGATATAGTTGCAGGAGCTAAAAGTGAAAATCAAAAATGTAATGCAACTGCAGGTTACCAATGGAGTGAACTTAAAAAAGATTGTATCCGCGTTTTTGAGCAAGAAATACAATTACGATCTATTCAAAAAGAACCAATGGAGAAAATCTGTGCACTCATTTTTTCAAATGATAGCAACCAAGTGGAAGTTTTTTTAGATAATACTATTATACTAACAAAAAAATCATCTTCAGAATATATTGACTCAAACAATACTAATTCTTACCTTTTAAAGAAAGTAGACGGAAAGTGGCAATTATTAAATAATAATAAATTGATGTTTACTGAGTAAAACTAATTGTGTAAAAAAAAAGAGGCGAACTATAAAAGTTCGCCTCTTTTTTTTGATTAATTATTAATTCAATTTTACAATTATAAATTCTGTTCTTCTATTCAACTGATGAAGCTCCTCTTGTTTGTCCCATTTATGAACTTTCTTGATTTCTTCATCAGAAATCTTCAAGTCACTTTCACCTTTCCCTTTACCTGTTATTCTTTTAGCGTTTATTCCTTTTGAAATAATATAATTCATTGATGAAATTGCTCTTCGATGAGATAAGTCTTGATTTAATTTAAAACTACCTCTAGCATCTGTATGAGAAAACAACGCAATTACCATGTTTGGGTTATCAAGCATCACTTGAATAATTTTATCTAACTCAACAGCAGCATCTGGTCGAATATAAGCTTGATTATAATCAAAATAAATTGGATTGATTTTAATGATATCCGCTAAATCGGTAACACCATTAATAACTTTAACAAGTGTTGGGTGTAATAATTCAGACACATCTATTTTCTCTTCTTTAGCAAGGCGAAGCGGTAAAGTTTCTGTCGTTGTTAAATATCCTTTTTTTTCAAACTTAAACTTGTAATTAATTGAATCATTATAAATCAATTCAGGTATAACAGCTGTTTCAAATTTGCCTATTATATTAGTGTTTATAGTACTGATAAGTTTATTTGTTTTCGCATCAACAATTGATATTTTTACATCTTTCAATTTTTCATTCGTTAATTTATCTAATACTGTTCCGGTAAAAGCATAGTTTATTTTCTGAGATAAATTCAAATTAACACGAGAAATATCTGGATTTTGAGTTAATGCTAAAATTGAGTCATTGGGTATATAACCAGTAGATTTTGCAGTAACAATTACGTCTTCATTTACATTTTTTAAAGGAAGTAAATATTCACCCTTAGCATTTGTGTATGTCGAGTCAATAATTTCACCGGTTTTCTTTCTTAAATAAATCATCGATTGATCAATTGGCGCACTTGTTAATAGATCGAATACGCTACCTTTCAGTGCTTTCGAATTAGTAATTGGACGCAATTGATTAAAACTATAAATGTCATCATTCCCTTTTCCATCAGTTCTGTTAGAAGAAAAATAACCTTTTGTTTGATTTTTATTATTTACAAAGGAGAAATCATCAGCAGTACTGTTAATAGGTTTACCAAGATTTTCGACAGAATTAACTAAAAAATCGTCAGCCAATTTCGCTGAGAAGACATCTAAACCGCCATATCCGTTTAAACCATTTGATGAAAAAAACAGGATATTTTCATTGGATCGATAAAAAGGAAAAAACTCGTTTAAACTAGTATTAATTTTTGACCCCATATTTTTGGGCACTCCAACTGTTCCGTTTTCATTAATTGAAACAGAATAAATATCCGACCCACCAAATCCACCTGGCATATCAGAACTGAAAAAAAGTTGTTTCCCATCGTCTGAAATGGTAGGATGAGCACACGAATAGTTACTATTATTGAATGGAAGTTCCTCGATATTCACCAATTTATTATTCGCTAATTTGGCGCGATATATTTTAAGACGCATTCTTCTGTTTTCATCCACTCCTTTTTTGCCATCGAGAAAATCATCACGTGTGAAATAGATAAATTCATTGGTACTTTCATAAACAGCAGGTCCATCATGAAATTTGGTATTTATATCACTATTTATATCTTTCAAGTTCAAGATCTTTCCACTACTATCAATATCGCCAATGTATAAATTATAAAAACAATCACCTGTCCAAGAATAAACTTGACTCACCATTTGATTGGACTTCTTAGAACTTGTAATTAGTACTTTGTTTTCAGTAAAATAACTCGTCCCAATTTCTGAAGAGGCAGTATTGATAGCTTCATTCGATATTATAAAGTTTTCTCTATCAGCTTCAACTTTCTTCAAAATCGTCAATTCATTGGTCATGTTTTGCGTAATATCATTCGCACCATAAAGCTGTTCGTACTCTTGCATTAACACTAATGAATGATCATATTCTCCTAATTGTCTTTCCATTAAAGCAAATTGAAGTAAGGCAGTTTGTGAAATCTTATTTTTTTCATGCATATAATCATACCACTTTACCGCAGTTACTGTGTTTCCGATTTTCTGATAACAATCGGCAATTTTATCAGCAATTTCGATTGAATCTACTCCTTTTTCTAGTACATCTTCGTATACTTTAGATGCATCATAATAAGCTAAATCAGTATATAATTTATCCGCAAATTTTAGACGAGCTTTTTGAGCTATTGAAATAAAAGGTATAAAGATTAGTAGTAGTAGTAATTTTTTCATAATTATATAAAATTTCAATCATTCGATTAAAAAAACCTTGGAGAAGTAATTCGTTTATTTTTAAATTTAAAATCATAGCTTAAAACAACTTCGTGTGTTCCAAAATTATGTTGTATAAGTTTTGTTGTACTAATATCAAAACCATAACCTATTTTAAATTGATTAGATATTTGATATTGTGCATAAAGTCCCCCACTATCTCCTATTCGATAATTTGCTCCAAACCAAAATGCATCATAGACTACAAATGCCGCGTTACAATCCAACGCAATTGGAGCACCAGCAGTTATTTTCACTAACAAACTAGGTCTAAATTTTAACATTCTGTTTATTGATAAATATCCACCAACCATTGCATAAAAATGTCGTTGATTTTTAAAAGCTGAACTTTGATCTTTCCTTTCATTATATTCAATAATTTTAGGTGAGGAAATCCCTGCATAAAATTGTTTGGAATGAAAATAAACTCCCATACCAAAATTTGGCGATAATTTATTCTGATAATTTTGAGAAAAGCTTTCATCTTCCTTATCATGAACAAATAACGAGGATAAATTTGCATTAATTAAATCAGCCCCCCCATTTAAACCAAAAGTTAATTTTGATTTGGTTCGTTTGAAGTTTAACGTGTATGAAAAACTTGCATTTAACCAGGATTGATTTAGCGGGCCAGCTTTATCATTCAATATACTTAATCCTACACCAACATTTTCGTGTTTTTTCAAGGGTGTATTCACGCTAATTGTCTGAGAAACTGGAGCACCGGAAAATCCAACCCATTGTTGACGGTGAACACCAGTTATATTCATCATTCCTCTTGTGCCTGCATAAGCAGGATTAAAATAAAGCATGTTATCATTAAATTGCGTAAACTGAGCTTGTTGCTGCGCAAAACTGTAACTACTTAATATGCTTACGAATATGAATGCTATTTTTGTTGCTTTTTTCATTTTCACTAATAATTGAAACTGTTGATTTAAGGTTTAATGTAGAAATATCCTTTGTAGATTTTGCCATAGCTTAAGTTTTCAGGATCTCCACCTAGTTTGATCAAATAATAATATGTACCTTCTGGTAAAACTTCATTGTTCATATTTAATCGACTTGTTGAATGACAATCCCAATCATTTTTGTAATCATCTGATTGATAAATTTGCATTCCCCATCTGTTAAAGAATGTCACTTCTGTATTTGGATATCCTTCTAAATTCTCGATAAAGAACACATCATTTTTACCATCTGAATTTGGTGAAACTCCTTCTGGAATTAGAATATCACAATTTACAACTTGTAAAAAGGCATTATCTGTTGCTTTACAACCAAATTCATCTTGAACTGTAAGTGTATAAACTCCAACATTATAAGCCGAAATATTATTAATTACAATTTCTCTATCAGTTGAAATCATTGCGTTATTAAATTCCCAATTAAATTGCAATGATGAATCTGAAACTTGAGAGAAAATTGTCACGTCTGTCCCATTACAAAATTCATATGTTGATTTTTCAATAAACACTTCAGGTTTAGTAGAAACAATTATAATAAAACTCATTATTGTTGTATTCCCAACCGCATCAATTGCAGTATAATTTACTTCAGTTGTTCCAACTTCAAAATAACTGTTATTTGTTGCAGAACAAGTGAATGATGTCAACGTACAATTATCTAATGCTATTGGCTCATCCCATGAAAACGCTACTCCCTCACATGCTCTTAAAGTATCAGAAAGTGTAGAAATAATTACAGGATTAATTGTATCGATTATTTGAATGTAAACTGTTGCTAAATCACAAGCAGCAGGAAGTGGCGTGCCATCATCACAAATTGAATAAACTAATGAATCAACTCCACAAGCATTCGCATTTGGAATATAAGTAATTTCACCTGTTGTGTTATTCAAGGTAAATTCACCTTGTGTTGGATCTGAAACAATTGAAATTGAACTTAAATCTAAATTTCCATCGATATCAAAATCATTTCCTATTATTCCTATTACAACTGTCTCCCCTGAATTTATCTGAATAGTGTCATTGACAGCAACAATTGGATCATTAATTGGATTCACCGTAATGAAAATTGTATCGTTTACACAAATCGCTGGCATTGGTAATCCGCCATCGCAAATCGATACAACAACTGTATCTGTTCCGTTGAAGTTTGCAGTTGGTGTGTATGTATATGTTCCATCTGTGTTGATAACGATTGTTCCATGATTTGGTCCATTAACTGGAATTGTATCTGCCGTCAATGTTGTTCCATCTGGATCAAAGTCGCCTGCATCTGTTAAGTCACCCGTTACCGCTGTGTCCTCATTTGTTGCAATGATTTCATTGTCAACTATTGGCGCGTCATTTATTGCGTTTACTGTAATAAAAATCGTATCGTTCACACAAATCGCTGGCATTGGTAATCCGCTGTCGCAAATCGATACAATTACTGTATCTGTTCCGTTGAAGTTTGCAGTTGGTGTATACGTGTATGTTCCATTTGTGTTGATAACGATTGTTCCATGATTTGGTCCATCAACTGGCGTTGTATTGGCTATCAATGTTGTTCCATCTGGATCAAAGTCGCCTGCATCTGTTAAGTCACCCGTTACCGCTGTGTCCTCATTTGTTGTGATGATTTCATTGTCAACAAGAGGTGCATCATTAACTGCATTAACTGTAATGAAAATAGTATCGTTCAAACAACTTGCTGGCATTGGTAATCCACTGTCGCAAATCGATACAACTACTGTATCTGTTCCATTAAAGTTTGCAGTTGGTGTGTATGTATATGTTCCATCTGTATTGATTACTATCCATCCGTGATTAGGTCCATCAACTGGTGTTGTGTTTGCAGTCAATGCTGTTCCATCAGGATCAAAGTCGCCTACATTTGTTAAGTCACCCGTTGCAGGTGTATCCTCGTTTGTTGTGATGATTTCATTATCAACAAGAGGTGCATCATTAACAGGATTCACCGTGATGAAAATCGTATCGTTCACACAAATCGCTGGCATTGGTAAACCGCTATCGCAAATCGATACAACTACTGTGTCTGTTCCGTTGAAGTTTGCAGTTGGTGTGTATGTATATGTTCCATCTGTGTTGATAACGATTGTTCCGTGATTTGGTCCATCAACTGGCGTTGTATTGGCTGTCAATGTTGTTCCATCTGGATCAAAGTCGCCTGCATCTGTTAAGTCACCTGTTGCAGCTGTGTCCTCATTTGTTGTGATGATTTCATTATCAACAAGAGGTGCATCATTAACAGGATTCACCGTGATAAAAATCGTATCGTTCACACAAATCGCTGGCATTGGTAAACCGCTATCGCAAATCGATACAACTACTGTATCTGTTCCATTAAAGTTTGCAGTTGGTGTGTATGTATATGTTCCATCTGTATTGATTACTATCCCTCCGTGATTAGGTCCATCAACTGGTGTTGTGTTTGCAGTCAATGCTGTTCCATCAGGATCAAAGTCGCCTACATTTGTTAAGTCACCCGTTGCAGGTGTATCCTCGTTTGTTGTGATGATTTCATTATCAACAAGAGGTGCATCATTAACAGGATTCACCGTGATGAAAATTGTATCGTTTACACAAATCGCTGGCATTGGTAATCCACTGTCGCAAATCGATACAACTACTGTATCTGTTCCATTAAAGTTTGCAGTTGGTGTATACGTGTATGTTCCATTTGTGTTGATGACGATCCCTCCGTGGTTTGGTCCATCAACTGGCGTTGTGTTTGCCGTCAATGTTGTTCCATCAGGATCTGAATCACCTGCATTTGTTAAATCACCAGTTGCAGGTGTATCTTCGTTTGTTGTGATGATTTCATTGTCAACAAGAGGTGCATCATTAAAAGCATTCACCGTAATGAAAATTGTATCGTTTACACAAATCGCTGGCATTGGTAATCCGCTATCGCAAATCGATACAACTACTGTATCTGTTCCATTAAAGTTTGTAGTTGGTGTATACGTGTATGTTCCATTTGTGTTGATGACAATTGTTCCATGATTTGGACCATTAACTGGAATTGTGTCTGCCGTCAATGTTGTTCCATCAGGATCTGAATCACCTGCATTTGTTAAGTCACCCGTTGCAGGTGTATCCTCGTTTGTTGTGATAATTTCATCGTCAACAAGAGGTGCATCATTAACAGCATTCACAGTGATGAAAATCGTATCGTTCACACAATTCGCTGGCATTGGTAATCCGCTATCGCAAATCGATACAACTACTGTATCTGTTCCGTTGAAGTTTGCAGTTGGTGTGTATGTGTACGTTCCATCTGTATTGATTACTATCCATCCGTGGTTTGGTGCATCAATTGGCGTTGTGTTTGCGGTCAATGTTGTTCCGTCAGGATCTGAATCACCAGCATCAGTTAAGTCTCCCGTTGCAGGTGAATCTTCGTTTGTCGTAATGATTTCATCGTCAATAATTGGCGCATCGTTAACAGGATTAACCGTGATGAAAATCGTATCGTTCACACAAATCGTTGGCATTGGTAATCCGCTATCACAAATCGATACAACTACTGTATCTGTTCCGTTAAAGTTTGCAGCTGGTGTGTATGTAAATGTTCCGTTTGTGTTGATGACGATTGTTCCATGATTTGGTCCATCAACTGGAATTGTGTCTGCCGTCAATGTTGTTCCGTCAGGATCAAAGTCGCCTGCATTTGTTAAGTCACCCATTGCAGGTGTATCCTCGTTTGTTGTGATGATTTCATTATCAACAAGAGGTGCATCATTAACAGCATTCACCGTAATGAAAATCGTATCGT
>JAGOAZ010000012.1:0-48205 GCA_017983675.1 Fluviicola sp. | reverse complement strand
AATCGCTGGCATTGGTAAACCGCTATCGCAAATCGATACAACTACTGTGTCTGTTCCGTTGAAGTTTGCAGTTGGTGTGTATGTATACGTTCCATCTATATTGATTACTATCCCTCCGTGGTTTGGTCCATCAACAGGCGTTGTGTTTGCTGTCAATGTTGTTCCATCAGGATCAAAGTCGCCTGCATTTGTTAAGTCACCTGTTGCTGGTGTATCTTCGTTTGTTGTGATGATTTCATCGTCAACAAGAGGTGCATCATTAATTGGATTAACAACAATGACTACAATTGATGTATCACATAATCCATTTGCTCCACAAGAAATCACACAAATTGTATCATTTCCAGAGAAATTACTAGCAGGTGTATATGTAAAACACGATGTGCCTACAGCAGGAGTAATTACACCATTATTTGGTGCATCACAAATCGAAATAGCTACAACAGGATACGATCCAAAATTTGTAAATGTATTTGTACAAATTGTGTTTGGAGTTTCTTCGCTTGTTGTTACAGTAATAGTATCTTTTTTAGGTTTAACAGTAACCGTGACTGTTGCAAAATCACATAAAACAGCTGGACCATTGTCACATACTTGATACGTAAACACATCCGTTCCAATGAAATTTGTATTTGGAGTATACGTAATCGCACCTGTTGTAGGATTTACGCTTGTTGAACCATATGAAGGAGCAGTTGTAACAGTAACAGTAGTTGAAACAATTAATCCATCATTATCAACATCATTTGATAAGACATTAATTGCTAACGGAGTATCTTCATTCGTTACAGCTGAATCATTATTTGCAATTGGTGCATCATTAATTGGATTTACCGAAATTACAATTACGGATGTATCACACAATCCATTTAGGGCGCAAGAAATCACACAAATTGTATCATTTCCAATAAAGTTGTTTGCTGGTGTATATGTGAAGCATGAAGTTCCAAATGCAGGTGTAAGAACTCCATTATTTGGTGGGTTACACAATGAGATTGAAACAATTGGAGATGCGCCAAAATTAGTTAACGTATTTGTACAAATAGTGATTGGGGTTTCTTCAGGTGTTGAAATTGTAGACGTATCTTTTACTGGTTTTATTGTTACAAAAACAGTAGCTGTAGCACACATTACAGGTGATCCATTATCACAAACTTGATAAGTAAAATTATCTGTACCTATAAAATCAGTATTCGGTGTATAAGTTATTTCACCTGTTATTGAATTTACGGATGTAAATCCATGTGTTGGAGTGCTTACAACATGTACTGTTGATGGGTTTAATATCCCATCTAAATCAACATCATTTGAAATTACAGAAATTGCAACAGGCGTATCTTCATTTGTTGAGACATTATCATTAACTGCATTCGGAGCATCATTCGTTTTTGATACCGTGATGAAAATCGTGTCGTTCACACAACTTGCTGGCAATGGTAATCCACCATCACAAATCGATACAACTACTGTATCTGTTCCGTTGTAGTTTGCAGTTGGTGTGTATGTAAACGTTCCGTTTGGATTAATGACAATCGTTCCGTGATTTGGTCCATCAACTGGCGTTGTGTTTGCAGTCAATGTTGTTCCATCCGGATCTGAGTCACCTGCGTTTGTCAAGTCACCTGTTGCCGCTGTATCTTCATTTGTTGTGATAATTTCATTATCAACAATTGGCGCGTCGTTTACAGGATTCACTGTTATGAAAATTGTATCGTTTGCACAAATCGCTGGCAATGGCAAACCATTATCGCAGATGGAAACAACAACTGTATCTGTTCCGTTGAAGTTTACAGTTGGTGTGTATGTATATGTTCCGTTAGGATTGATAATAATCGTTCCGTGATTTGGGGCATCAACTGGTGTTGTGTTTGCAGTCAACGTTGTTCCTTCAGGATCAGAGTCACCAGCGTTTGTCAAGTCACCCGATACTGCTGTATCTTCGTTTGTTGTGATGATTTCATTATCAACAATTGGTGTATCATTAATTGGATTAACAACAATGACTACAATTGATGTATCACATAATCCATTTGCCCCACAAGAAATCACACAAATTGTATCATTTCCAGAGAAATTACTAGCAGGAGTATAAGTAAAACACGATGTGCCTACTGCAGAAGTAATTACACCATTATTTGGTGCATCACAAATCGAAACAGCTACAACTGGATACGATCCGAAATTTGTAAACGAACTTGTACAAATTGTATTTGGAGTTTCTTCGCTTGTTGTTACAGTAATAGTATCTTTTTTAGGTTTAATAGTAATCATAACTGTTGCAAAATCACACAAAACAGCTGGACCATTATCACATACTTGATACGTAAATACATCCGTTCCAATGAAATTTGCATTTGGAGTATACGTTATTGCACCCGATATTGGATTTACACTTGTTGAACCATTAGAAGGAGCTGTCGTAACAGTCACAGAAGATGAAACAATTAACCCATCATTATCCACATCATTTGATAAGACATTAATTGCTAACGGAGTATCTTCATTCGTTATAGCTGAATCATTATTTGCAATCGGTGCATCATTAATTAGATTTACAGTTATAAAAATGGTGGCATTTGAACAAAGCGCTGGCAAAGGCAAACCATTATCACAAATTGAAACAACCACCGTATCTCTACCATTGAAATTTGTCGTCGGCGTATATGTAAACGTTCCGTCAGTATTGATTACAATCGTTCCGTGGTTTGGTGCAACAACTGGTGTTGTGTTTACCGTTAATGTTGTTCCTTCAGGATCTGAGTCACCTGCATTTGTTAAGTCACCCGTTGCAGGTGTATCTTCGTTTGTCGTAATGTTTTCATCGTCAACAATTGGCGCGTCGTTTACTGGATTCACTGTGATGAAAATTGTATCGTTAGCACAAATCGCTGGCATTGGTAATCCGCTATCGCAAATCGATACAACTACAGTATCTGTTCCGTTGAAGTTTGCAGCTGGTGTATACGTATATGTTCCGTTAGGATTGATAACAATCGTTCCGTGATTTGGTGCATCAACAGGCGTTGTGTTTGCAGTCAATGTTGTTCCGTCAGGATCTGAATCACCAGCATCAGTTAAATCGCCTGAAGCCGCGGTGTCCTCGTTTGTTGTGATATTTTCATCGTCAACAAGAGGCGCATCGTTTACTGCGTTTACTGTAATGAAAATCGTATCGTTCACACAACTTGCTGGCAATGGTAATCCGCTATCGCAAATAGATACAACTACTGTATCTGTTCCGTTGAAGTTCGCAGTTGGTGTATAAGTATATGTTCCGTCAGTGTTGATGACAATTGTACCATGATTTGGTGCATCAACTGGCGTTGTGTTGGCTGTCAATGTTGTTCCGTCAGGATCAAAGTCGCCTGCATCTGTTAAATCACCCGTTGCAGGTGTATCTTCGTTTGTCGTAATGTTTTCATCGTCAACAATTGGCGCGTCGTTTACTGGAAGCACTCTAAAATAAACTGTAGCTGTATCACAATAAGTTGGACTAGCTAAGTCACAAATAGTATAAAGAAGCGAATCAATACCATTGAAATTTAAAGCAGGAATATAAGTGATTTGTCCATTTGATCCAACACTAGCAGTTCCGTTGGAAGGATTTGATATAATTGAAACAGAAGCAATATCAATCCCTCCTATTTGATCTGTGTCATTCGTAACGACAACTATTGTAGCTTGACTATCTTCGTTTAAACTAATCGAGTCATTCAAAGCAATCGGAGAATCATTTCTAACGACAGTAACTACAAAGGTACACGTATCAGAATTACCTGCTGCGTCGAAAACTAAATAGCTAACTGTTGTATTCCCAAGCGGGAATAATGCATTAGAAACATGAGATAAAACAAATGTATCAACTTGACAATTATCAGTTGCTACTGGACTTGGCAAAATGACATTGGCAGAAGAATTAGTCTGAGCAATTGTTTTAATTATATTTTGGGGACATGAAGTGAAAACGGGAGCAATATTATCAACCACCGTTACAACAAAAGAGCACGTATCGGTATTTCCAACTTCATCATAAGCAACATAAGTAACAACTGTAGCACCTAATTGAAAAGTACTACCAGGAGCATGTGAACCAATAATTGTATCCAGCGCACAATTATCAGATGCTGTTGGTAAGGTCCAAGTAGCTGTATTGGCACATGTTCCGCTTACAACAAAAACTTGACTATTTGAAGGACAAGAAATAAATACAGGATTTACTGTATCAACGGCAATAATTCCTTTTTGAGTCAAAAAGACATTTGCACAACCAGTATCAGTTGCTTGAATGCTAAATGAATTTATTCCACTAACAAGTAAAGAGCTTGGGATTGTAAAATTAATTGAGTTTCCATCACCAAATGCTGATAAAACAGGCGTTACTGGTTGATTGTTTTTGAATACGGTATAATTTACGCCTATTTCAGAATTTTCAATTTCAATAGTACCATCTTCACCGAGACAAATCGCATCGCCATTAACATTTAAAGTAGAATCAGCTGTAGATTGAAAAACGAGACAACTATCTTCCAAAATAGCAGCACATCCTTCATTTCCATTTGTTGATGAAACGTAGAAAACATCACCAGCATTCAATGTAATATTAGTAGGTATTGTAAAAGTTAAAGGAAAACCATTTCCATGAATGATATAAGGAGGCGATAACGATTGTTTGTTGCTATTTAACAATTCATAATCAAAGTTAATTTGTGAGCTATCTAATTTCACTTCAAAAATAAGGTTGTCACATAAATCAATATCAGACACCGTTAACAATGAATCAGGATTTGGTGTAACATTCACTAAAACATCTGAACTGTATACTTGGGTATTGGCACAACCAAGACTTGAATTCAATGTAAATGTAGCAGTAAAGGTTTCTGTTTGAGCTGGAGCTAAACTTACAGGCATACCATTACCAACAACTTGACCCAACGCATTTTTCCATGTAATATCATAAAGATTTGTTGTTGCAGAGATAATTGCAATTGCTGCTGGTTCATTTGGACATACAAAAGCATTATCTACTTCTGCAGTTGGAACACTTATATTTCCTGAAAGTTGTACATTTTGATCGACACTATAACAATTATTTGTTGCACGAATAAAATAATTTCCATTTGTAACATTGGTAAACAACACATTTGTTTGGGGAGAATTGAGCGTTATTGGTCCTTGAACAGGCGTTACTGCATTATTCGTTTTGTAAAGAGAAAAAGTTGTTGGGTATATAATTGTCCCTCCTGCAAGTTGTGCTGCAATTAAACCCGATGTTGTATCAGTAATATCACAATAAGAAGTGGAAATATCAAACGTGAAATCTTGATACGCATCAATTGTTATGGGTTTTTGATATTCCCATGTTGCTGCTGAATTTCTTGCAACTGAATAGCGATATCCTGACCAATTTCCAGAACCAATATTTTGAAACTTTAGCATATAATTTCCAGAAGAAAGGTTGTGGAAAACACCCGAATAACCTCCGGACTGAACCAAAGAACCTATACTTCCATTGCTAGTAACATTATATAAGTTTGCTAATGATGAAGTACCCGTCATCGCATTTGCATTCGGGTTCATGTTATAATGAAGTTTATTCGAATTTGCGCAACCATTAACAACCTGAAAAGATGGGTTGTAGTTAGCTGGATTATTCAAATTAATAGTAACTTCTTTTTTTGCACCAGTAATACTTGTACAAGCATCACGAACAATTACTTTGTATTGACCAAGAGGTAAGTCAATAAAACTTTGTTGACTACTACCTGTGGGACTAATTGTTTTAATTATTGGGAAATTAATTGTGTATGAACCTGCTAATGTTAAAGGTTGTGAAGGACTAATTGTAATACTAGACTGATTATCAATTCTTGATATTTCAACTGTTGGGTTAGCATTTATACCACTTGAAGTTACCGTAACGACTAAACCACTGGTACCTTCTAGCACTCCTTGCCCACCTACAACAGTTGTTGCTTCAATAGGATTAGTTGGCGTTACATTAAAAAAGCGTGTCACAGAATTACAGTCATCTTTGACGGTAACACGATAATATCCTGCGGTTTCAATTGTAAAACTAGTGTTCGCTGAAGGATAAGTACCACCAGTTACAATATTTAAATCGGAAGTTGTTGCATACGGATTTGGTGTGATTAAATTTCCGGGTACAGTATCAAACACATCAGGACTTGTTGATATTCTTCTTTCAAAAACAACAGAATTTGGCGCGCAATAATAGACATTACGATCATAATAACCACCGCTTAAATAATCTTGATCACCAATTATCGTGAAGCGATATTTAGTCGTACAATTTGCATTGTCAGGTAGATTTGTTACATAAGCATTCAAATAATTGGTAGGCATCGAAATGTTGGAAGTCCGTGTTAAAATACCACATCCCCAATCAAAACGAGTTGTAACAGATAAATTATTAGTCAATGCTGGACCACCTACTGCAACAGGATCGTAAGTAAATCTATTTTGAGCAGGTATGTATGTTAATGGATAATTAACACTATTAATAGTAATTATTGCATTACCAGGAATTAATATATTATTCAAACGTGTTGTTGAGAGATTTCTTAAGTTGATGTATAATTTATATGAATTACAATCAACAGAACAGTCCCGAATTAAATTATATGCTCTATCACCATACGTTAATATTGCAGACGTATTAGCAGATAAAACAGGAATTTGTGTTTTAACCACTTCACAACCAGCACTTCCGTTTACCAAGTCAGTTACAGCAACATTAACAGTTTCACCATTTCCCATATTCCCGAATGTTTTGGTTCGAGCTGGAAGGGTGTCAATTTGAGTACCGTATTGTGAAACTACTTTATAAACAAATGGACCAATACCTCCTGAAGGTACATTGATTGTAATCGTTCCGTCTGGAGAGTAATTAGAAGAATTACTTGAACAAGTTGGTGGTAAATTTGAAATATTGACAACCATATTTGTGTAGGTAGTAGCTACAGAAACAGGATTACCCGAATAAGTTAATGTGGTAAACCCGTTAGATAAAACAACATTATATTGACCTGCTTGTAACGAACTAAATGTCACAACTCCACCAATTGTTGGTATATTTTGTGCAACTGGCGTACCTCCTGTTTTTGTGATTTCAGCAACCCAACCATAACAACCAGTAGACGCGGGAACTGTTACTTTAATTTCTGCATTAGAAAAACAAGACCCCTGGACAGATTGAACAGTAAAGTTAGAAGTATTACATTGCGCGTAACTTTGGAAAACGAAAGCTATAAGTGAAAAAACAAATAGCATTAATTTAGTCAGTTTTTGAAGTAAATTCATTGGTGAAGAGTAGGATAAAATTCTTAAAACCATATTTTATTAATAAGTAAAAATGAAAAACTCAAAAATGGTCTCTCAGATAAGTAAAAAATGTAAAATGTTCTATTTAGCATAAATATCACGTTTGATAAAAAAGTAATTTTATTTAAATTACTTTAGCAATCAATTTGTACATCTTATTAATAAAATTGGTGTAGTATTACGGGGGCAAATCTCCTACGTATTACTTAGATAACAAAATAACTTCACACACATAAAGATGTGTATTAAGAATGGAGTAATTAGCTTAAGTACTAATTTTAAAGGGATTTAGCATGAAAAATAAATACGTAATAATACTTATCAATATACTTATTTACACCTATACATGTGTAGATATTTATGGTAAAACTGACCATAAGACATTCGTTCTTGAAAAATTCACAACGTTAGATGGTCTTTCTGATAATCATATCAATGACCTTGTAAAAGATAAATTTGGTATAATTTGGTTGGCAACTGATTTTGGAGTGACGCGCTACGATTGTGTTAATTTTAATAAAATAGATGATGTCGTATTTCCAAAACAATTTAGAAATAAAAAAGTACTTGCAATAATTCCTTATCTCAACCAATTGCTTTTTCATGTGAAAGATGCAGGAATTATTAGCTATCACCCTTTATCAAATTCGATAAACATAATTACGGAACAACCTGTATTAAAAACACATGTAATAGGAAGTTCTGTTTACTATTTTGGAGAAAATGGTTTTCTCTATCTACACCAGCAATCAACTAAACGAAAGGCTTTTTACATTGGTAAATTGAGCTATTTTGAATTCAATCATTACCAAGATGGCTTGTATTTTTTAATCCGAAATCGTGGGTTTATTAAATTCAATATTAACACGAATAAAATTCAGTTAAACGTAATAAATAAAGAACTTTTTCAGGATATAGGATTTCAAATAATTTCTTCCTCTAATTTATTTTTAATGAAAAATAAATTATTCAAAATTCAACGAAATGGAACGATTACTCAATCACAACAACAAGTAATTGATGAAAACATCACCTATTTTGGATACGACCTTCAAAAACAACCATTGTATATCGTGAAAACGAAAACTATCTTTTACAAATCATTCAATTTCAATAGGTTAATTAATCAGTATCAACTTCAAGATCACGAGCTACGGAAAATCATACAAGTTGATAAATGGACTTATTTTGTACTTACGAATCAGGGATTATTGAAATTTTCAATTAAAAAACAAATCAGTCACAAAATAGCTCTCAGTATATTAAGCAACCCCAATGACATACAAGTGCGCAGGAGAATTATTCCAATTTCGAGCAATGAGGTTATTTACTTGGGATATCCTGGCATCATTCATATAAAAGGAAAAGAACGCTCGTTTCATAATTTTGAAAATCGTGCATTACCCTGTTATGACGGAATTAAAATTGGGAATTCAATTTTTATCGTTAGTGAAGGAGTTGGCATTTTTGAATATGCACTAAAAACAAAGCAATTAACGAAAATTTCAACGCCATCGATTGGTCCATTTTCTAATTTTGATGCCATCACAAATTATCATAATCAATTATTGCTGGTTTCTCAGAATAACATCGTTTTATACGATCCAAAAACAAAACGCGAAAACGTTGTTTTATTTTCTGAAAAACAAGCGCCCTACTGTATAAAATTCGATGCTATTCGTGAACAGGTACTAATTGGAACGAAAGATAAACTATTGATTTACAAATCAACGAACAATCACTTACAGTTTGAACGTATTGTTCCATCTGACAATTTTGAAATACGTGACATTCTCATTAGTAAAGATAATCAATCGCTTTATTTTGCGACAAACTCAGGTTTTTATCGATTGAATAGAAAAAATTACGCACTTATTTTTCATTATGCTGACAACGAAAACAAATCAAACAATTTGGTATGTACAGTTAATGAAACTTCAAACAATTCAATTTGGTTCACCACCTTTGCTGGAATAATTCGTTACAATAGTCTGACGAACAAAGTAACTACCTTAAATCAAAAAAACGGTCTGTTTAATATTGAATACAATTACAAAGCAGCTGCTTTATTGAATAAAGATTTGTATGTTGGAGGATTGAACAATTATGAAGTAATTCATACCGCATTTTTTAACACACAAAAACGACACTACAAATTATTTTTAAGTAGTTATTCCATTAATTCATTTACAGAAAATAAGCGCTTTTTTTGTTCACCAAACAACACCATTCAATCGATTAATTACCGAACTGACAATCAAGATTTAGCGTTACAATTCTCCAGTGATTACCTTGCCGAATCTGATCATTTAACCTACAAATACAAACTAGATCAAGGTCAATGGAAATCGATGGAAAACGCCACCATTCGTTTTGCTTATTTACCTTATGGTTCTTATGAATTGACCGTTGTTTTGATTGATCAATTTGGTACACAAATCGCACAAAAAAAACTAGTTATTCTAGCAGCCATTCCTTTTTATAAAAAACAAGGCTTTTTTCTGTTTTTGATGCTTATCATCTTGCTTTTTTCATTGTTCATTATCTTTTTATTTATTCAACGAAACAAGGTTGTCGAAGCAACTAAAAAGCGGATTGCAATGGACCTTCATGATGAAGCGGGAACAATACTGACCCGTACCTTGCTCTTTGTGCGCATGAACAACCAAACAGAAAAAACACCATTTACCAATAAAATTGAAGCGAATGTTCAAGAGTTACTTTTTAGTATTCGTGCATTTATGTCGAGTTTATCAACGAATAAATCAACCTCTTATCAATTAGGTGATGAATTACAAGAGTTCTTTTTTAAGAATTCGCAAGAAAGCGAGCGCATCTTTTTATTTACCAACTTGATTCAGCAAGAAATTGTTATTTCAACAGAATTATACCGAGATATTAAATTATGTGTATTTGAAATAACCAATAATTTTTTGAAACATTCAAATGGAGAAAAATTAAGTGTGTTTTTACAATTGAAAGTAAAGAAAATCACCTTGCTTTTTGAAGATAGCGGAAATAATTTCGATCCGAGTACATCAAATGCAGGAAATGGACTACGAAATATTAAAAAACGAACAGAACGCAACAAAGGTGTATTCAAAATTGACAAAAATCTTGACAATTCAATTATTTCAATTACATTTCCGATATGAAAAGAGTAGTTATAATAGAAGATGATCATTCGTTGGCGGAATTGCTTCAGATGAATGTAAATTCTATTCCAAATCACATGTGTTCAGCGACATTTGAGAACCCGCTTGACTTTTTAACTGAAAATGTTTATTGTGATATTATTTTATTGGATTTGATTACGCCGAAACTTGGTGGATTAGAAGCTATTGGTAAAATACTCAATAAACTTCCAGATGTATTAATCATCATCAACTCTATAAAGGACGATGCAGAAACAATTTTTAAAGCTTTGCAGCTTGGAGCGATTGGTTATATCGACAAACAAAGTTTTGACTTAAATTTCAAAGAGGTTTTTAGTGCAATAGATGATGACGGTGCTTATATGACTCCTAAAATTGCACGAAAAGTAATTAACTACTTCAATTCTGGGAACAAAGTAAAAGTAAACCTCACTAAGAGAGAATCAGATATTGTTGCTGGTATTTTGGATGGTTTGCCTTATAAATTGATTGCAGACAAACACGAGATTTCAATCAATACTGTTCGCATGAATATTAAAAACATTTACAAGAAATTAAACATCAACTCGAAATCAGAATTGTTTATAAAAATGGGTTACACCAATTATATTGAATAAGTATAAAAATCACACTACTTTTTCAACCTATTTATCAATCACAAAAAAAGCGGTTCTTCTGTTTTTTTGATGAGCAAGTTCTGAACAAGTTGATTATTGACTTTCATATCCAATTGATTTGTTGTGAAAAAAGTTTCACACTACAAAAGTGACTTAAAAGTGTTAAGCAATTGTTTTACAATTCTTGTGGAATGTTACATAAGTTTTGGATGTAACATGAAATCGTGATGCTACAACTCTAATAAAAACGAGTGCTTTTGTTTATTTTATTGCTTCAAGCTGAAACAATTCATTTTTGATAATGAGGGATATTTGTTGACAATTAGAAGGGTAATGAACATGAAATTCACTTGACAAATTAATTGTTTGGGATGATCTAAAAATCCCTTGGCATTCGAGTTGTCCTTCAGGTGAAAAGCGTTCTACTAGAAACCGTTCGTTTTGGGTCGAAATATGAAACCATGAACCTGCGCCTTCTCCAGACAACCATTGACTTGCATATGGAATGTTTTTTGGTTTCAAAGGAGGAGAAAGTGTTGAAAGTAATGCTGTTTTAGTTTTTTTCTCAGGAGCACATTGATGTGTTTTAATCCGTGGATTAATCACAAATTTATTTTTCAGAAGGCGAACATTTCCCTTAGGTGTTGGTGTCAAAACCAGTGGTAAGTAAAGTAAAATTTTATTCAGAGGATGTGTGAATCCTGCTTTCATTACATCTCGAACAAAGCGAGAACAATTGGAGCCATTTTTCAAAAACGGACCATAAGGAATATGTTGTTTTTGTTGTAATTCGTTTGCTTTCGCGTGTGCTTTTGCAACATTTACCGGATAAATTCCAGCATGAAGTGGACCAATTCCATGACAAGCTTCTTTGTTTGCGACTTCTTCTAAAAGGTATTGTAAATTCAATATATTTCCTTTGGAATCGAAGGCTAATTTGGTGTGAATAATTAACTCATGATCGGTTAATTTACTTCGCACACGCCCATGTCCAAAAGGCGCATGATACCTGCCAAAGTCAAAATAATGCGCTTCCGATTGATGAGTTGTAACTAAAACCAACGCTGCATGCCCTACTTTGTAGTAGTTATTGGATGAAATACGCAAAAAGGACAAAAGTGGATCATACCAACCGCCTGCTTGTTTGCAATACGTTTCGGGCCAAGCTAATGCAATTAAATAGCCATCGTTTTTCATTTGACCAATTGATTTTCAGAACAAATCAATCGCATTTCACTTTTAGCCATCAAGTCCTGATAGAACAGATCGAAATGATTATTTGCACAAGTAATCTGAGTAATACTAACCGTTTTAACGCCATTTGTTTCTGCTAACAGGATTGAATTATCTTCGATAGAAGAACGATGAAACGATTGAATAGCTTGAATAGCTATGACTTTTGAATCATTAAACCAATGCTGAAACAAGGTGTTTCTTTTTGCCACTTCTGCTTCACTATATAAGGTTACAGAAGACCAAATATACTTATCAAGTGGATCTAATTGTGTGACATAACAATTTGTTTCATCCCATCGCAATTCGGAAATAGCAATGGTATTACTCACATCAATCAAAACTAATGTAAAAGGTTCAACTCCTTCGAAACTTGTATTTTGAACAAAGGCTTCCATTGATTCGTGGTTAAAAACTTCGAGAACAACTGTCCCTCTACTTCTTGAATAACTTGTTTTTTTTATGTGTGGAAAAAATGCTCCGTTTAGCAAACAAGCAATTTTATTTGCACCGTTTGTTGCAATCCAAGTTCCACCTGCTTGTTGATCTTTTGGATAAATCAATGATTGATGCGCATGTTGATAAACAGCTGGAGGAATTGTTGGACGAATCACTTTTTCATCTCTATTTGAAGTGAAAACAAATCCATTTTCAGTTGGTAAAAACGTAACTGTACACATCTCAATGGAATTTATTGTTTGATAGCATTCGAAAGGTAACGAATTGTAGCAGGTGCGTAACCAAAATCAGCTGATACAGCATCAGCTAAACTTAATTCAATTAGCCCCACCTTAATGAGCGCTTGATGGTGAATACTGTGTTCCAAACAATAAGCTAATTCACGATAAATTGACGTCGCAAAAGAACAATCGTGATTTTCTTCAAAGGTATAATTTGCTACTAATTTTATTTCACCATCATCATTTAGTTGTTCAATTTGTCTTTCAATTTCATTCAAGGTGTTCAAAACAACACTAAAATCTGTTTCTAATTCCATGTTTCGTTGTCGTTTATCATAATTGATTTCACCACTTGAAAGACCCTCAATAAAACAAGCATAAAACTCAATAATATGCCGTGTATGCTGTCCAATTGTTGCGCCCGACAACGATGTTAACGGAAAAGAGAAATGACCCAAACTTATTGTTCGAATCATTTCTTTGATTTGTTGAATATTTGCTAAACAATCGTGTTGAATCATTCTTTAAAAAACTTGTATTGAACACTTATTTTTGAGTAACCGCTGCGAAATTTTGAAAAGATTTTGGATTGAGGTATCCAAATTCAGCTTTCACAACTTTTCCATCACCATCAATAAGCAATAAAGCTGGATAGCTTTTAACATTGTATTTTTTTGCAATTTCAATACCCTCACCTTTTTCGCCATCTACTTCAACATTGAGGTAATTTGAATTTAACAAATTAACCACACCAGCATCAACCAATGTTGTTCTTTTTAATTTTTTGCAGTAGCCACACCACTCTGCATACACTTCTAAGAAAATCAATTTGTCTTCTTTTTTAGCTTTATCAAGCGTGTTTTGCCAAGTACCTTTTTCAAAGTTGACGACAGCAACAGGTTCATCATCTACAGTAGCAGTTGGCGTTCTATTAAAAGACATCATGCCAAATGTTACAAATGCTAACATTACAATAAGTTGTTTTTTCATCGTGTTTTAAGTTAAAAAAATTAGTAGTGCTATTCAGTCAACGAACAGTTATTTTATTAGTCGATAATGTCGTTGAATCCTGACAAAAAAAATGAATTTATTTTATCAACTTAACTGTTTTAATTGTTGAATGATCGCTGTTTTTTTTTATGTCTGTAAGGGGTTGATGGTTTTGCAATAAGGTGTATTGTTTTTTTATGGCATCATCTAAAAAAGCGCTATCCTTCTCATAATTCATACAAACAGCACATATCTTCAAGTGAATTTTCAATTGTAATTTTTCTGTGCGTTTCAACGAAATCAATTTACTCTTTTCTATTAATTCAGTTGCTTTTAGACAGCTGAGCACTAATTTTGTTATTATTTTTTTCATCGGTAATTCATAAAAAAATTGTTTTCAATGCACTTACGAAGATGCAATTTTGCACGGTGAATGATTTGCCAATAATTAGACATGGAAATAGACAAATCCTGACAAATTTCTTGTGCGTTTCGATTCGAGAGGTATTTGTTAGTCATTGCTTCGTTCCATTGATTGGGTAAATTCTCTAGGCAAAAAGCAAGGACTTTATTAAATTCTTCATCATCCAATAAAACAGCACTATTGTTCAAAACATGTTTTTCATCCACCAAATTCCAAGCACCTTCTTTGGTGAAAAAATCACTCGCATCAGCGCTATCTCCTTCTTTGATTGAATCGTAACAAAAACGATAAGAAGAATTACTGCGGTAGTGATCTGCAATTTTATTGTTCAAGATCGCGTATAACCACGTTAATGGGCTACTCGACCCTTTGAACTTGTCGAAATTTTGGAAAGCTGAAATAAACGTTTCTTGAATAATATCTTCCGCTAATGTTTTATCTTTTAATTTCAAAAAAGCGCGTTTATAGAGCGCATCACCGTGTTCTTGAACCCAGCTTGAAACGGTTGTCGTTTTCATTTAATTGATTATTTGCAATAATTGTTGTAGCGCATGAAATTAACTAAAAAATAAAACTTGACCCAACATAAAAAGCTGTTTGTTTGATTTCTATTTGATTAATGGGTGTACCTAAATTAAAACTGATGACATTGTTTTCATTCAAAACTGCATAAAAACCGATGCCTGCACTTGCATAAAAACGGTTGAATTTTTTGTTAAAAACAAGCGGATAAAGATTAGATGCAGAAGCGAAATCACTTTGGTGTGCTTGTATGATATACCCGTTATCTGAAAAAACAGATAAATTAAAATCGATTTGTGTTTTCTTTATTGAAAAATGTGTTAGTAGTTTTCTCAACTCCAAATTGACTAAGGCAAAACCATCAGAAACTATACGATTTCTACTCAATCCACGCAAGGTAAATGCACCACCCAATCCATCTATGTTTTGTCTTGAATCAAAATAATTTGATTTAAAATAAGTGGGGATTTCACCGTGCAGTTTTACTTGTAAACTTGTTCTTGTCGTTAGGACAAAAGAGGAATGAGCAAGTGTGTCAAAAGTTCGAAATGTCAACACGAATTTTGAAAACTGCGTGCTATTTTTGGTTGCTGGAGCATAAACAACAAATGATTCGAGCCATTTGCCATTTTTACAATAGCATTGATTCGACCTACTGTCAAAAACAATTCCTAGCTTAGCTGTACCAATAATTCCTCCGTTCAATTCAGTTAAAGGAATTTCATTCAATGATTGATAAATACTGTATAAATTTGTTGTGTCACCTTGTTGGTCAATGCCAATTTTATTGAATGTTAAACCAGCTAATAAACGAAAACTTGGACCATTGATATAGCGTTGATAATCAAATTTTAACCGAAAGTGAGTCCGATTTATTTTATAAAACCGATTGGGGGAAAGTGACGCGTGATAATTAATAAAATCGCCATTAAATCCAAAAAAATCATACGCTTTGTCATTCAAATAACTCGCTTCAATAATAACTTTTGCTTGTTTCAGCAAGTTATTTGTTTCATACAAACTTTGAAACTGTAGACTTTTTTTGGTGGAATTTGAAAAACGAACAAAGAGATTTTCATCAAACTTTTTTGATCGTTTATCATTGTATTTGAAATAATTGACGACGGCTCCATATCGAAGTCCCACGTCATTATCATATGCAAAAATAGGTGTTCCTGCAAACGATATTCGAGGTTGCAATGAATCTTTTACCGAACTCGTGTCTGATTGAGCAACAATAGGAAATATCACTTGTAAAAATAATAAAGCGCATACGAATTTTTTCCTCATGGTTTAATTATTTCACTACCTTCTGTTTTTGTTACAGGATCAATCCATGATAATTTCACAAAAGAAATTTCAGGCAACATGAATGTTCCTCCATCTATTTGCACAAAAATACTACTCAATTCAACATTTTTACTGTTGCTTTGAATAAATGCTTTAAAAACTCCTTCATTATTTTTTTTCACCGTTATTAGGCGTTTACTATATGAAACAAATTTAAATGTAACCTGAGTTGAGCTGATACTGTAATAATCAACACCATAAGCAAAGGTGTTTTGAATATACGATAAGGCTTCAATAGCATTGTTATTGGTGTATTTTACCCTATAAATTTTCAAGGGTTTTGTGGTATTTATTTTACCGTTTGCATCGAGATTAATGTCGTATTTTATAATGTTTTTGTCCCTGCTTCTTCCAATATGGAACAAATTATAACTCATGCCACTCTTGCGTGTGAAACCAAAAACAATAAAAATGAATAATAAAAAAACAAACTTTTTCAACATAGCTTACAACTAAAAAAGTGCGCGGTTTTCCACCACAAAACCGCGCACATATGAGCTCTTAATACAACGCATCAACAGAAATAGCTACTGTTTTTGCTATATTATTAGCTGGTTTTCCTTTTTCAAAAGCAATTTTATAATCAACTAATTTGAGATCAAATTTACTTTTCAAGTTTATATCATTCCCTTTTACAATTACTGTACCATTTTCTATGACTTCTTTTGTTTGGTCTTTGATGGTCATTTGCCCTTTAATTGTTGCAGTATATGTTCCATCTTTTTGAAAATTCACGCCTGATAAATTAGTGATTTTTCCAACGAATTTTGCTTTCGGATATTTCTTAGTATCGAGAAATTTTGCGCTATTAAAATGTTTTTGCATCAGCGCTTTTTCAAACTCAAAACTTTGCATTGGTACTGAAAAGACAACTTCCCCTGTTTCTATTTCTAACGAACTTACTGTTTTGTTATTGACAGCTTGAATATCTTCAACAGCGGTATGTGAGAAGAACGTTAATTGTGTTTTTTTACTTGCAATTTTACCTGAAACATCAGTAGGTGATTTGAAACCTTGAAGTGCGATTAGTGCGATTGTAGCGACACTTAAAATAATTTGTTTTTTCATGATTGTTTATTTTTACTTAATTACATTGCATTTTTCAATGATGACGTGCTCGTACATTTCCAAATCAGCGTCGTAACTTGCTCCTGCCCTAATAACACCTTTTACTGTTACTTTTTGACCTAATTTCAAGCTTTTAATTTGTGGCTTTACCTCTTTTAAAAAAGTACAACTTACGCCTGCTTTGTCCTTTTTTTCTTTTAACAAAACAACTGGTAAACCATCAAAATCTTCACTAATTCCCGAAATTTTACCGGTAACTTCAAAAATTGTTGACTCACCTTCTTCGTCCAAATATTTTTGATTGGCTTTTGTTGGATTTGACAAATATTCGTTCACTAAGGTTTGCGCATCGATTTGTTGATCAGTTGCTGTTGCTTGTACATCGCGGTGTGGCATGTTGTACATAATTATTCCATAAGTAACTGCTAAAATCACCATTGAAGTAATCCCCCAAAATGTAACACGTCTTTTTTTCTTTGAATTCGTTTTGTTCATCACTATTGTTTTCAACTATTAGTCGATTAACAAGTGATTTCCTTACACTTTAAATAAAAAAATAACTAGCGCTTTTTGAACCAGCTTATTTTTCAACGTGTTACAATGAACTTTCCTTGAATTGGACGCTCGTTTTTTTCAGAAGAAATTGTAAAAAAATAACTTCCAGTAGCAAATTTCATTGCGTCAATTGTGAAAAAATCAGCAGTCGTCGTCAGTTGTTGAGCAATTGCGCCATTTGGAAGAAAAATTGTTATGTTCAATGTTTCAAATGTTGGGTTATAGGTGACAATTTTTGCAGTAGTTGTAATTGGATTTTGGGTTAAGTAATAATTATTATCGCCGAAATCTATCACATTAACGGCAATAGGTAAGGAAGTTTCAATTCCACCAAGATCTAATCGATAATAGTTTTTAATATTTAGATCTGGATTGAGATCGGTAAATGAATATCCTTTTGGTTCTGACAAACTACCACATACCCCTTGGATATCACCTATTTCTATAAATTTCAACGAATCAATAGAGCGAAACAATTGTATCCCATTGCATGTATTACCAGCAGAAATGGTCCATTTCAAGAATACTTTATTATTCAATGAGGTACCAGAAAAATTGGAAAGTATACTCGTTTGAGCAAACACATTGGTAAGCAAAGAAAAGGATATAGTAGCAATTGAAAATAATTTACCGAACATAGTAGCGCTTTAATTGAAAAGGAAACGTTTAAAAATAGAAAATATTGAAAAAAGAAAAAAACAAGCCATCGTTTTGTTCGCTTCGAGAGCGGCAGCGATCAAAACAAAACACTGTTGAAACACGAGGGGTGAAATGCATGCATTTTAAGCTGTTTTAGAACTTTTCTCTTATCAAGCGAGGGTTAAACACCCCTAAATAAATCATGTTAAATTTAAGTTAACTCATTGAAAATGATGCGGTTATCATTTTCAATGAGTACTATCAACACTGGTGAAACATTACCGCCGCAGCGAACAAAACTCTGCTGAAATCGAGGGGTGAAATGCATGCATTTTAAGCTGTTTTAGAACTTTTCTCTTATCAAGCGAGGGTTAAACACCCCTAAATAAATCATGTTAAATATAAATTAACTCATTGAAAATGTTACGATTATCAGTTGAAATGAGTACTGTCAACACTGCTGAAACATTACCACATTATCTACCAAACGTTACCACATTTCAATAACCCTGATACTTTGTTTACCAAAAACTAATAAATAATAACTGTTTTGTCTTTTTGTAAGGAAACATTTTTTATCACCTTCAATAAAAAAATCTGAAGATTTCAAAATTAAATTTTCTTTCTTTGGGAATAACTTTTTTATTTTTGATTGATAATAATCACCTAAATACAATGAGTTAATTTCATCAAAATATATTAGTTCAGAATTATTATTTTGTATAACAGTCAAATATTTAGACTTAACATTTCTAGGAAATATATCAATTGTTATTTCATTTTTTTTATTCAAAGTGTAAAAAAAAATGGAATCATTAGAAATTGAAAATAACGAGTCATTACTACTAGAACAGTAATCCCTCAGTATAGGTGAATTCTTGGATTCTATACTATTCATTATTCTATTTGATTTTATATCATAAGTAAAAACTTTGTTTGTTTGTCCATTTAAACCGAGAAAAATATTATCTTTCAAAAGTCCTATAGGACAGTATCCTGTGACTGAATAACTCATTTTTTTCTTAAATTCCAAATCCCAACTTATAAGCGATTTTTGTGTCTGAAACCAAAAAAAATCGTTCGTTTTAAATACGATAGATTGTTCCTGACTTTGTTCAAATAAAAATTTTATATAATTTTTGTCAGGAATCCACTGATATATCCCATTATTTGTCTCAATATAATAGTTGTTTTCACATATTTCATAAATAGATTGAATAAATTCATTTTTGTCGAAAATATTTGAAAAATAATATGTCATTTCAAGAGAATCTCTATCTTCAATTATTTGACTGTTTTTTTGTGCACAACATATAAAAGTTATTTGTAAAATAAATATTAAAAAATGTTTCATTTTAGTTTTTTTTAGTTTAAAGATTAAACACGACCCACCCCAATAAAAGGTTGGTTAAACCCGCTAAGTTGACCTTCTTTACCTTCTTTTGTCAATTGTACAATTTGTTTATCGAAAATTGAACCAAAACCATTCTGTTTTACAAATAACACTTTACTTGTTTGGCAAAAACGACACCAATAACGTTGATTTCCATGTGCTGTTTTACCATTTTTAACAACCTTATTACCACATTTAGTACATGTGGATTTTCCATCAACACTACTGAAACACGAGGGGTGAAATGCATGCATTTTAAGCTGTTTTAGAACTTTTCTCTTATTAAGTGAGGGTTAAACACCCCTAACTAAATCGTATTAAATTTAAATTAACTCATTGAAAATGATACGATTATCATTCTCAATGAGTACTATCAACACTGGTGAAACATTACCGCCGCAGCGAACAAAACTCTGCTGAAATCGAGGGGTGAAATGCATGCATTTTAAGCTGTTTTAGAACTTTTCTCTTATCAAGTGAGGGTTAAACACCCCTAAATAAATCATGTTAAATTTAAATTAACTCATTGAAAATGATACGATTATCATTTTCAATCAGTACTATCAACACTGGTGAAACATTACCAAACATTACCTATCACTACCCATCTTTTAATTTAAACCGACGCTCTACCCAAATTCTAATTAATGCAACCAATAAAACGGAAACTGGGATAAACAAAAACCACCCTCTTTTTGGATTAGTTATATCATTAATATCAAATGAACTAAAGAAAGATGATGAGAAACCAATGACATAAAAAATTGACAAAATTACCGATAGGATTAATTTCATTTTCGTTGTTATATACAAGAATTCCAAGATTAATTTAAGTATTAGTTCAAGAAAAAACAATCTTAAGCCCAGTAGACTAAGTACTGTTAAAGTTAAATTTTCAAATCTAGTAAGCCCTGTATTAACGTTAACTCTGAATAATCCAGTAGTTTGATATTTACAAATTTGAACAATTAAAGAGATCATTAAATGAAATAGTGTTTCAAAAAAAACAACTGCCAAAAATGTAAATAAAACTATTAAAATACTATTGCTACTTTTTTTCATCTTTTTTTCGCAATAGATTGATTAATTCTTTACCTAGTTTCACTCTATCCTCATAACTGCCAAAATTGAAAGTACTTTCACCATTATCATCCATAAAAAAGTTATTTAATACTGTTTTCACATTTTCATCTGCCATGAATGAATCGAAAGACCAGTTAATACTACCGATTGCTGAATTCATTTTAAAATCAGGATGATTTTTTTGATATAAATCAAGAAATTCTTGCACTCTGGTTTGTTCATATTCTACCAGCATATAATCCAAATCTCTTCCTACTAAACCTTTAAATGATTTTTCATCTCCTCTTGCATCTATAAAAGTTCTATCTAATTTTCCATTCTTGGTTAAATTTTTTGCGTTAAACATGTTATAGGAAAATAAATAACGATTACCAGCCAAAATTAAGTTTTCTGCATCATCGGTTAGGTAACCTAAATTTGTGTTTTCTGCTGCACCAACACCATTCCAGCTAGTTACTATTTGAGCTGCCTTAAACCAATACTTACCAGTATTATCTGTTAATTGAGATTGAGCCCAGCCGTAATAAGCACTTCTTTCACTAACCGATGTATACAACGAGGCATTTTGATTTTTAGTATTATACTTATTTGCCTTATTGAAGCTATTCCAATTAATTTCGGATGGTGGTCTATAATAATCAAAATCCGTTGTCGTGTTAATTCTTATTAACCATTGCGAAGGGGAAGTTAAAACTGGTGTTTCGCTTCCAATATTATTATAAAAATGATGCTCAACTGATTCCAAACCTTCCAATTCAATACAATGAGTAACCTTATTCTCACTAAACGCATATGAGCTATTCCATGGAAAACTTCCAGCCAACGGATCAATCGCAAAGAATCGTCCTAACCTCGGATCATGCATGCGGTACTTGTAATTCACTAACCCAGTCTCTGGGTCTTCTTCTTGGTTTTGGAACCCAAAACGTGTAAAATCAGTCACCCCACTTTTACTAAGCGTTCTGTTGTTCAATTGAACCCCAAATGGTGAATAATCCGTGCTCTGCAAAATGTCTGCTTGCCAATAGTCAACGGTTGAACCGTTAGAATGTGGAATAACTTTATCAGAAATCACGCTTAAAACGTTGTTTAAGTGGTTACTCAATTCATAGCCCTTCTTCCCAATTTGATGAGGAGATTCACTAAGAGAATTAGTCTGATTTCGAAACATGTGTTTTGGTTTGAAGAGGAATAAATATAGTGATTTCTTTGTTAAAAAACTCTTTTTGTTTTTCCACCTTTTTCATTAACACTAAGTTTTGTTCGCTTCGAGAGCCTCAGCGATCAAAACAAAACACTACTGAAACACGAGGGGTGAAATGCATGCATTTTAAGCTGTTTTAGAACTTTTCTCTTATCAAGCGAGGGTTAAACACCCCTAAATAAATCGTATTAAATATAAATTAACTCATTGAAAATGTTACGATTATCAGTTGAAATGAGTACTATCAACACTGGTGAAACATTACCAAGTGCGTTGAGAGGAAATTATTGTTTTCAAAATCTATGTTTGTTTTATTTTTTTTATTGTAACTTATTTTAAATCAAATCATTGAAAATGATGCGGCTATAATTTTCAATGAGTACTATCAAGACTGGTGAAACATTACCCAAAAAAATGGCTCAAAAAAGTGACCAGTAAAATAATTGAGATTTTTTCACAGCTTGTGAACAGGTTGGAAAAAAAAACATGTTTTTAACTACTGGAATAATGACCGGAATAATGACCGGAAATGATCCTATTTAAAATTGATTTAACTTGTTGATAACATTGATTTTAAAGCCCGGAATAACCACCGGAAATAGCACCGGAAAATGTGTTGAATTTTTATTACATTTGCAGCATGGATGCAATAATGGAATTTTATTAAACCCCGAACACTATGGAACCTCTGTTTCCAGATGGCGATATCAGGTTATTAGAAAACTTAGCAATTGAATTGATTGAGAAATCAAATAGGTTGGAAGGAGCAATGAATCCGATCACAAGAAGGGTCGTTTCTGAATTTCTGCGACCAATGAATAGTTATTATTCTAACTTGATTGAAGGGCACGATACGCATCCTATAGATATTGCGAAAGCATTAAAGAATGATTATTCAAATGACAAGACAAAGCATGATCTACAATTAGAAGCCTTCACCCATATTCAACTGCACAAGGCTATTACAGAAGAACTAACAACTAATACACGGGAAATTATCCCTACTTCATCTAAGTTTTTGAAAAGCGTACACAAACGTTTTTATGATCACTTACCTGAAGGGTTTAGATCAGTGAAATCAAAAGAGGGCATAGAAAAACATGTGAATCCGGGTGAATTCCGGGTTGATGAAGTTGAAGTCGGTCGTCATGTAGGACCTTATTCAGGTAATTTATCACTCTTTATGAATCGCTTTGAGGAATTCTATAATCCATTTAGCAATGATAATAAATCCAAAATAAGAAGAATTATAATGATTGCAGCTTCTCATCATCGTCTAGCATGGATTCACCCTTTTCTAGATGGTAATGGTCGTGTCGTTCGATTGTATTCTGATGCATGTTTTATGTTTGAAAAATTGGACTCTAGTGGTCTTTGGTCAATATCTAGAGGTTTAGCAAGAAGGAATGCTGATTATAAAGCTAAACTTGCAAATGCTGATTTAAAACGCTACAATGACTACGATGGAAGAGGAAATCTATCCAACAAGATGCTTGTTGAATTTTGTGTATTCTTTCTCGAGACAGCAATCGATCAAGCCGATTACATGTATCATGTTCTTGATATGGAAAACATGCTTTCCCGCATCCAAGGATTCGCGGATTTAATGATGCTTCGTAAAAAACTTAGACCTGAAGCAAGATACATATTAGAAGATGTGTTTTTAAAAGGAAAAATCACAAAAACAGCTGTTGAAAGGATAACCAACCTGTCTGAGAAAACAGCAAAAATCATTACTGATTCTTTGGAAGAAATGGAACTTTTGAGAAAAACAAAAGAAGGTGTGCATGTTACGTTTTATGTAAATTATCCAGTGAATCTATCTCCGATGTTCTTTCCTGGAATTTATCCTAGTGATAAGGAGTCAGAAATGATGCGAACAGTTTAAGCTAATCACCATCCCAATCTTTTAAATCGATGAAATGTGTTGTAGCTATTTCAGCACGCGCACTGTCAACATAGATTTTAATGTACAACTGATAAAGCTTGTTTTTTTGTCTTTGTTTGTTCAAATAAAAAAACACATGAAATTTTGTATTCGCTATCATAATTATTGTTTAAAAATTGCTGTTTCATTTGTTCTTTACATCAAATTGAAACAGTTCTAAAACACAATGATACCAAGGGGTACGATGTTTTCAGCTAGCAAGATAGTTTAAAAATTCTGCTAGCTGTATAGCTAGCTGATTATTTGTATTTAATTGAATTTATTTGAGTTTACGATTAGAGAAGAAACCTCTTATAAGTGCGTAAATCCTTAAATTTGGGGGTATTTAATAAAAAAAGCCCCCTTAAAAGGAGGCTTTTCGTGATCCCGCTGGGACCGTAAGTGATCCGGCTGGGATACCTAAATCCTAACCGAAATGCCTGCTTTTATGAGGTTTTTTACATAGCCTTGCTAATTCTGTTGACAGTAATGTTGACAAAAAATTTAGCTCGTTTTGCGGCTATTTGAAAGAACGATTTCTATGAGCTAAAGTAATGATTAATAAACTAAATTCAAACAAATCAAACTAAAACTAATGTGTTTTTTCCTAGCTGTTTGTAAGGTGTTTGTTCAAGTCACTAATTCTTCTTCTTGCAACAATTATCCAGCTTTTCATAAGCACTTACTACTGCTGGGACTTCATCGGCATCAAAACCCAGTTTTGAAATTTCTGTTCTAATTTCTGCAATCGTTATTTTCTTGGGTTTATATTTAACGCTAATTGTCATATCGGTTTCATTGTACTCTACCAATTTAATCCCTTTTACATAGACCAAATCTGTTTCCATTAATCCACCGCACGTTTCGCACACCTTACAGTGATTGCAATAGGTTTTGGTTTTAATTACAACTGTCTCAGTTTTTTTCTGCGCGTTTGCGATAAAAGAACCTGATACTAAAATGAGTGTGATGATTATATTTTTCATAATTGTTTCTTTATAGAATAAAATTAGTTGAATAATCTGTGATTAAAATCTAGTAACTATTTGAATTTCATTTTTTGAATTCGCACAGAATTCAAAATTGCTAAAAGAGCAACACCGACATCTGCGAAAACTGCCTCCCACATCGTTGCTAAACCTCCTGCTCCTAAAGCAAGAACGATGGCCTTAACTGAAAAAGCTAAAATAATGTTTTGCCAAACGATTTGTTTTGTTGCTTTTCCGATGGAAATTGCCGTTGCAATTTTTGAGGGATGGTCGGTTTGAATAATCACATCAGCTGTTTCTATTGCTGCATCACTGCCCAATCCACCCATCGCAATTCCAACGTCACTTAATGCTAAAACGGGAGCATCATTGATCCCGTCACCCACAAATGCAATGACTTTGGATGTGTCTTTTTTTAGGTCTTCTACTTTCTCAACTTTATTTTCGGGTAATAAATTTCCGAATGCTTTTTCAATCCCTAATTTGGTGGCAACATCCGAAACAACTGCCTGTTTATCTCCTGAAAGCATGATTGTTTCAATTGACATTGATTTCAAATCCTGAATAGCTTTTCCGGCATCTTCTTTTATTTCATCTGAAACAGTAATAAAACCAACAAACTTATTGTTTAGAGCAACCAATACGATGCTATCCACGATTTCATCAATAGACTCAGGATAAATAATATTGAACTTTTTAAGCAATTTTGTGTTTCCAGCAAGGATGATTTCATTATTTACTATTCCTTTTAATCCATGACCTGAAATCTCTTCGACTGATGTGATTGAAAACATTTCACCTTTGTCCATAGACTCTGCGAATATTGCCTTTGCTATTGGATGGGTTGAATTCTTTTCAATTGCTGCTACCATGGATAAAAACTCTTCTTCTTCATATTTTTCAGATTGCACTTTCTGAACCTTGAATACACCTTTGGTAAGAGTACCTGTTTTATCCATCACCACTGTATTTACTTTCGTCAACAGATCCAAATAATTAGATCCTTTAAAAAGTATTCCGTTTCGGGAAGCTGCTCCAATTCCACCAAAGTATCCTAGTGGAATTGAAATGACCAAGGCGCAAGGACATGAGATTACAAGAAAAATGAGTGCTCTATACAACCAATCTGAAAAAACATAAGAGTCAACAAAAAAGTAGGGCAAAACGGTGAGTAATGTTGCTAAAAGAACAACAATTGGGGTATAAATCCGTGCAAATTTTCGAATGAATAACTCGGTTTGAGCCTTTCTGGCAGTTGCATTTTGAACCATTTCCAGAATTCTGCTGATCGAACTATCTGAAAACTTTTTACTGACTTTAATTTCTATAACTTGTCCAATGTTTATCATTCCTGCTAGAACATTGTGATCCTTGTAAATAGTGTCAGGAACACTTTCTCCTGTGAGCGCGGAGGTATTAAAACTTCCTTTTTCATTCAACAAAACACCGTCCAAAGGGATTTTTTCACCGGAACGAACCTGAATTGTTTCACCTATTTGCACTGTTTCGGGATGAACTATTTCAGTTTGATTATTACGGATTACCGTTGCTGATTCAGGACGGATATCCAACAAAGCTTTAATGTTTCCTTTTGCGCGTTTAACGGCTGCAGACTGAAATAATTCACCAATTGTATAAAAGAGCATCACTGCAACTCCTTCTGGATATTCTCCAATTGCAAATGCGCCAATGGTTGCTATTCCCATTAAAAAGAATTCAGAAAAGACATCTTTTCTAAGAATTGCTTTACCAGCATCAATTAACACAGGTATTCCTACGGGTAAATAGGCAACACCATACCAAACAAGACGCACATAATGGTTGAACCAGGATTGTTCAATTAGATGATCCAAGGCTAAGGCAATCATTAATAAGATGAAACTGACAATGGAAGGTAGATATTCTTTGAAATCATCCATCGTCATTTTTGATGAAAGTCCTTTCGCTTTCAATTTCTCTTCCGCCTCGAGATTGACTTTCTCTTCCAATGAACAACAGGTGATGTTCCCCTGGTCATCGTAGGTATGTTGATGGTTTGGATCTGTATTTATCATGGTGACTATTTTTTATTAATGCGCATGACCTCCGCCACCTTCAGACTTCAACAAATGACTCTGTATGTAATAGGCGCCTTTCAACACAATTTGTGCGTGTGCTGGAATCGTTTGCAAAACAGTGACTTGAACAAAACCTAATTGGGTCGTCCCTGTTTTAACTTCAATTCTTTGGAAGTGAAATGATTTTCCATGTTCTTCTTCATGCGCAGGTTCCTCTTCATGATTATGTCCATCGTCATGTGAATGTCCTTCGGCGTGATCGTGTCCTTCTTCATGATTATCCTCTTCTTCAGATTCTTCTAAGACGAAAATAAATTCGCGACCATCGGCTTTTACGACTGCATCCACAGGAACCGCTTTTACGGAATGAGTACCAACATTAATCAAAGCATTGACATACATTCCTGGGATGAGGGTTTGTTGTTCATTGGTGATATCCGCATGAACCGCTACCGATTTTGTTTCATTCTCGAATGCTTTTCCGATGCTAAATACCTTTCCTTGAATCTCGGTATTGTCCTGGTTGGTTAAAACGAAATTGATGGTTTGTCCAACTTTTACTTTTTGCAGGTCTTTTTCATAAACCAATAGATCCACATGCATTTTAGAATTATCGACAATACTAAAAAGCACTTGACCTGGCTCTGCATTTGTTCCAATTTTCACATTTACATCCGTGATATATCCGCTGATTGGCGCAGTGATAGCCATTGAGGAAGTGGCGTTTTCAGAACTGCTTAAATTCATTGTATTCATCTGTTTTTTTAATGAATTAAAACGAGCCTTTTCAACCTCATATTCTGATTTGGCTTTTTGCAATACCTTTTTAGAATTTGCATTTCCATCATTCAAGGTTTTTTGTCGCTCATACTCTAGTGTAAGCAATTCTAGATTACTTTTTGAGGTTAAATAGGCCTCTTGAATTTTTGTGAATTCAAGATTTTCAATAATGGCTAAGGTTTGACCTTCCTTTACAAATTGCCCCTCAATGATGCTGATTTTTTTAATAATACCACCAAGTAAAACCGATACATCTGCTTGATTTTGAGGAGGCAGTTTGGTGTATCCATTTGCATTGATTACTTCACTCAAATTCTTCATTGCAAAATCGCCTAACACTATCCCAGAGGCTTTGTATTGAGCTTCATTCAATTCGACTTCTTTTACTGTCGATTCAGCATGTTCTTCTTTCGGTTCTTCCGTACTTTCAGAAGATCCACACGACACTATGCCAACGAGTAATCCGGAAACAATGATCGCGGAAATTACTTTTCTATTTTTTATTTTTAAAAACATGGTCTTTCAATTATTGATTTAATAAATATTGTAAGTTGATCACTGCCTGGTTGTGATTGTAAATCGACAGCAAGTAGTTTGAGTTGATCTCTAATACAGTTTGATTTCCTTGTAAGTACTCTATGTATGAAATTTCACCACCTGCATAATTTTTGTTTGCATTATCAGAAATGATTGCTGCATTTTTCAAGGCAGTATTTTCATAGTATGAAATGGTTTCTCTTGCCAACTGCAATTCTTGAAGTTGTTGTTCAAATTGCATATGAAGTTCATTCGATAATTGAGAAGCCTGACTCTCGTGAATTTGAACTGAAGTTTCTGCAGCTCGATTTTTTGCCACATAGGATCCTGCAAAAATAGGGATGGATACACCAAGAGTCACACCTTGGAAACGAGGAGTTCCATCGTAATTGATAATTTGACCGTTCACATCTTGAACACCTGTCAAGGATTGAATAAAGTAACCAACTTTCAAATCAGGGAACATCATTGATTTTTCTAAATTTAACCCAGCCATGGCAATTTTTACATTTTCCAAAGCCAAAGCCAATGCAGGATTTTGATTCAGCGTCGAACTATCCGTTACTTGAATACTTGGAATCATCGTATAAGGTTGTTCAGCAATTGTAAAGTCTGTTTCGAGTTTCAATAATGTTCTGATATTCAACTTTTCGTTTCTGATGGCCAGAGCATTTTGCCTTTTCAACTTTTGCAATTCCTGCAATTTGGTTTCAGCCGTGATTTTTTCCAGATTATTCACATCTCCAGTTTCGAAACGCAAGGTTGAAGCCGCAACAAAATTTTGCAAGAGACTATCTTGAACATTCAAGAGATTTTCAAATTCAATTAGATACAGCAAATGATTCCATGATTGTCGGATTTCATAAACCAAACGAACTTTATGGGATTCCAATTGAATTTCACTTCCTTTGATACTGGCATCAATCAATTGTTTTTTTGCAGCAATTTGAAATGGATTTATGCCTTGAGAAATCGAATAATTCTGATCAAATTTCCCAGTGTTGTATTGCCCAAGCATCGCCCCCAATTCGGTTTTTGGCAACTCAAATGCGGTTCCTTTCAATTGAGTTTGGTATTGAATATTCAATTCTGCTTGTTGAATCGAGTAATTGTTCTTTAAACCATACTCGATTGCACTTTCCAAATTCAACGTTGGTTCGTTTTGTGCAATTGATGAAGATGAGATTGAAACCAGGAAAAGAGTTGTTATGACTGATAATTTAGTCTTTTTACTTGGTTTAACACCTTTTTCAAAATAGATGTATAAAATGGGTAAAACTATCAATGTTAAGAGTGTAGCGGTAATTAATCCCCCAATTACTACGGTTGCCAGTGGTTTTTGCACTTCAGCACCTGCAGAATTACTTAATGCCATTGGTAAAAATCCAAGTGAAGCAACTGCTGCCGTTAAAAGCACAGGTCTGAGTCTCACTTTTGTACCTTCAAAAACTCTGTCTTCTACTGATGTCATACCTTCAGATTTAAGTTGATTAAAATATCCAATTAGGACAATTCCATTTAAAACCGCCACTCCAAATAGTGCAATAAATCCGACACCTGCAGAAATACTAAATGGCATGTCTCTTAACCATAATGCAAAAACACCTCCAATTGCAGACAAGGGAATTGCAGTAAAAATCAACAAAGATTGTTTCATGGATTTAAACGTAAAAAATAACAAAATGAAAATCAGCAAGAGTGCAATGGGAACTGCTATCGATAATCTAGCAGTTGCCTCAACAAGGTTCTCGAATTGCCCTCCATACGTGATGTAGTAGCCAGATGGCAATTTCAGTTTTTTATCCAGTTTTGTTTGAATTTCCTCCACAACACTTTTCACATCCCTTCCGCGCACATTGAAACCAACAACAATTCTTCGTTTTCCATCTTCGCGGCTAATTTGCATTGGTCCAGGTTCGTAACTGATATCTGCTACTTGCTCTAAAGGAATTTGGCTTCCCGATGGAAGCGTAATGAACAATGTCTTTAAATTTGAAATATCACTTCTGCTGTCTGAATCCAGGCGCAACACAAGATCGAACCGCTTTTCACCTTCGTACACAACTCCTGCTTTTGATCCTGCAAAGCCAATTCGAATAACGCTATTCAGATCACCCACATTTAAACCATACAGCGCAAGTTTATCGAAGTTGTAACGAACAGTTATTTGGGGTAATCCTGCAACACGTTCCGCTTTTGCATCCGCTACTCCTTCAATACTATTGATAATATTCAAGGCTTCATCGCCCTTACTAACGAGCATGTCTAAGTCTTCACCAAAAATTTTAACCGCTACATCGCTGCGCACACCAGTCATTAGTTCGTTAAATCGCATTTGAATTGGTTGTGAAAATTCAGTTGTTGCTCCTGGAATATCACTCAACGCTTCTTCCATCTTTTCCATCAATTCTTCTTTGGTTTCAGCTGATGTCCATTCGCTTTTATCCTTCAACAAAATGATCATATCTCCTGCCTCCATTGGCATTGGATCCGTTGGAATTTCAGCACTACCAATTTTAGTGACGATCATTTTAACTTCCGGAAAGCGCTCTTTAAGAATTTTTTCAGCCTTCGTGGTTGATTCAATTTCCTGGGACAAAGAACTTCCCGAAGCAATGATCAAGTGAGTAGCGATGTCTCCCTCGTCTAGCGTTGGAATGAATTCACCTCCCATTCGATTGAAAACAAGCAATGCAAACACAAATAGAGCAAATGCTGCACCGACTACCAAACCTTTTACTTTTAACGATTTTTGAAGGAAAGGTTTGTAAATACGTTGTGCTCCATCAATTAATTTATCACTGAAATTCTTCTTATGTCCTGTTTGTTTTTTAAGTACTAATGCAGACATCATTGGGACATAGGTCAGAGAAAGTAGAAAAGCACCAAGAATCGCAAAAGAAACTGTTTGTGCCATTGGACCAAACATTTTCCCTTCAATGCCTACCAATGCTAAAATTGGTAAGTAAACGATAAGAATGATAATCTCCCCAAAGGCTGCACTACTCCTGATCTTGGATGATGCCTGGTAAACTTCTTCATTCATTTGCTTGGCAGTAAGCTTTTTCACATCCTTTGACACCTGCAAACGATGAATGATTGCTTCAACAATAATCACAGCGCCATCCACGATCAAACCGAAATCAATTGCTCCTAAACTCATCAGGTTTCCGGACACCCCAAAAAGGTGCATCATCGAAACAGCGAAAAGTAACGAAAGTGGTATAACAGAAGCGACCACAAGACCTGCTCTCCAATTACCCAAAAGCAAAACAAGAATGAAAATAACGATCAAAGCACCTTCAATCAAATTCGTTTGAACTGTGCCTATGGCTTTATTCACCAATTTAGTTCGATCCATAAATGCTTCGATTTCGACACCTTCCGGAAGTGATTTTTTGATCTGTTCCATTTTTAGCTTTACGCGCTCAACAACCTCTGCAGAGTTTTCGCCTTTCAGCATCATGGCCATACCACTCACTTCTTCACCTTTCCCGTCTTTTGTTACAGCGCCAAAACGTATGCTACTACCCATTTGAACCTTCGCAACATCACGGATTAAAACTGGAATTCCATTTTGGTTTTTAACAACGATCTTATTAATATCATTGATACTACTAACCATGCCAATTCCACGAATGAAATAAGCATATGGCTTTTTATCAATGTAGGCACCACCCGTATTTTCATTGTTCTTTTTTAGCGCCTCGAAAATTTCGGCTACCGTGGTATTCATACTCTTGAGTTTGTTTGGTTCAACAGCAATTTCATATTGCTTCAAACTTCCACCTAGGGTATTTACCTCCGCAACTCCAGGAGTGCCCAACAATTGAGGACGTATGATCCAATCCTGAATTGTTCTCAATTCAGTAGCATCGTATTTTTTCTCATAGCCCTTTTTCGGGAAAACGACATACTGGTAAATTTCCCCTAAACCCGTACTGACTGGCGCTATCTCGGGACTTCCAATGCCCTCAGGTATTGAATTCTCAGCTTCTTTCAGACGTTCATTTATCTGAGTTCTTGCCCAGTAAATATCAACATCTTCCTCAAACACGACAGTTACAACACTAAGTCCGAAGCGACTAATTGAACGCAGTTCCACGATTTTAGGAATTGGCTTAACCGCCAACTCGATTGGATAGGTGATGAACTGTTCTACTTCTTGTGTTGCAAGTGTTGGTGAGGAAGTAATTATTTGAACTTGATTGTTCGTAATATCGGGCAAAGCATCGATTGGAAGTTTACTCACAGAATACGTTCCAACGGCTATTAATGCCACAGTGAATAAACCAATAATGAATTTATTCTTAATACTAAAATGAATGATTTTATCTAACATTTGAAAAAAATTAATCACAATAAAATACAGCGTTTTGCAGCATGATAGTTTGATCATGTGCATCAGCCAATTGTTTCAAGTCACTACTTGAAATCTATTTGTGATTATGCTATTTTAGGCGGTTGCCAGATAGCTGAATTGAATTCTGATGTGCAGAATTGATACGCAGGAAATGAAGATAAACGTTCATCCGCTGCAATAGTATTTTTTTCTAATTCGATTGGAATTACCGTTTTGGAAATAAACAACGAAAGTGATGATGGCAGGTGGTCATGACTGAGTGGACAATGATCCTCTTCATGTTGTGTATCTTTTTCATCGTGTACACCATTGATGTGCTCAATTACAAAATCTTGGAAACTTAATTGATGGTGTTCTTCGTTGTGATGGTTGTAATGTTCAATAAATTCCGGGACAAAAGTGATCAGATGCGCTAATTCGGATGGAAACGAAATTCCAGCGATGAACAAGCAAACTAATATCTTTTTGAACAATAACATTAACGCAAATATAATGAAAAAATATAGAATCTTTTTTTCATTTTCATACTCTATATAGGCTTAATACTGCCTCTAAATTGCCTCAAATTATATTTCTTGACGGTCTGTTGGAGTGGACAAACCACACTTTCATTTTCAATGTACTTGAAAGTAAATGATATGCCTTGACTTGTCATTTTAAACACCTGATGTTTGCCGTGTTCGTGTGTTTGCAAAGCGCGCAATTCTGGAATTATTGCCGACACATGATCAGGTGAACTGGTCGACCTTGGAACTGACCAAACAACAAAAACAAAAAGCAATGGCAAGACAATCAGGCCTTATCAAATTGAAGGGAACGTTGGATAACGTGAACTTCTATAAAACAAAGGACGGGAACCTTGCGCGAATGAAAACATCTGTTGATGCAAAACGAATCGCGAATGACCCAGCCTTTGAGCGTACTCGTGAAAACGGGAAAGAGTTCGGGAGATCTGCTGCATCAGGAAAATTGATGCGTGACGCAGTTCGACCAATGTCTTTAAATGCTGCAGATGGTAGAGTAACCGCTCGTTTGACGAAAATCATGACGAGTATCAAGAATCTGGATGCAAACAATGTTCGAGGAGCACGAGTTGTTGCACAAGGAATTCAACTTCCGGAAGGAATTGCGACTTTGAAAGGTTTCGACTTTAACAAAGAAGCGTTACTTGGATCCATCTTGTACAAACCGTTTACGGTTGATGTCAACAACGGTGCAATCGTTATTACGGATCTTGTTCCACAAATGGATATTTCTTGGCCGCAAGGTGCAACGCATATTCAATTTTCTTGTGGATTCGCAGGATTGGATTTCGATGAAAATGAAAAAGATTTACAGATGTCACCAGCTGTGAATTTACCGATTGATGCGACACAGTCAACTGTTACCCTCATACCAGCAGCTTTGCCTGGTATTGCAACGACCAAACTTTTCTTATTGAAAATTGAGTTCTTCCAAGAAGTGAATGGAGTTCAATACACGTTGAAAAATGGTGCATACAATGCCTTGAAGGTGGTTGAAGTAGCGTAAGTTCTGGTGGAGAGTTCGCTCTCCACCTTTTTTCAAACTTTAAAAAATCTGAAAAATGAAAATCATTGATCGATTGAAAGCCAAAACCCCAAAGTTCTACAAAACACTTCGCAACGTAGGAATGGGAATGGCAGCAGCTGGAGCAGTTTTGGTGGCTTCACCAATTGCAATTCCAGCAATCTTGGTAACTATTGGAGGTTACCTCATCGTTGCAGGATCTGTGGCAACGGCAGTTTCACAAACTGTAACAGAGGCAGAAAAGTAAACGCAAGATGGGATTTATCATTCTACTTGCCTGGTGTTTAATCAACAAATTGAAAGCTATGTCAGCTGAAAATCAAACATGCGTTTCCGATAACTTGGAAGTGCAAATTAGTACAAAGAATGTCGTGCGCTTCAAAGCTGGAGCTGAGTTATCTGGAAAGGTTAACAAAGTTGCAGTCGATGTAAGTGAGGAAGTAGACGAAACGTCTGAAACCTTCGGGATTAAGATTACGATTTCGCGCTCTGCTTGCACGTCCAATCCTTGTGAGGCGTAAAACAAATTCAACACATTAAATCATGCAACATCACGACAGTACAACTGCAATAGGAACCGTAACCGGGACGGTGTTTACCGTGGCTGCGACAATAGACTCGCACGATTATATGAAAACGGTTATCCTGGCAATCATTGGAGCAACTGTGAGTTTCACCGTGAGCATGATGTTGAAGTGGATTTGGAATTTTCTTCAACGGAAGAAAGAACGCAAAGAATAAATTTTACTGAATAATAATTGTAACGCCACTTGGAAACAGGTGGCGTTTTTTGTTTCAGCTTGCGCAGCAGTAATATTAACCCAAAAGAAAAAGGAAAAAAAGAAAGCGCTTTCAGAGGGGCTGGATTTTGTGGATGCAAGCTTTTCGACTTAAAAATTTTCCTTTTAAAGAATCGAAAAGTAAAATTGAAAAGAATCAATTAGGAAAAATTTTAAGCGAAACCCGGAGGGCTTGAACTTGCAGGAACGAAAGACAAGTCCCTACTTTGGCTGGATTTTTTTTATTTAACTCAACTACTTTAAAAACCGCAAACGATAGTTGAAATGACACCAGATATAGAGATTGACAAACATTGCATGAAGGTTGGTGCCAGGCACTGTGGTATAAGCTTTGCGACGGATGAAACGTGCATGAAGAATGAACTGATCTTTTGGAAGATTAGAGAGAATGGATTTGATGACTGCTGGATTAAGATTGTACATGACCTTTTGTTAAAATGGGGAATGTGCAAAATCAAGGAAGCTTAATTCGTCCAAAGTCGGGATACCAGTTTCCTATGTTAAAATCAATGACATTACTTGAAAATCGAGATAAAGGAAAAAGAGCCTTCAGCAAAGCCGACGGAGTAAGGCTTAGGCGAACAAATGAAAGGCAGCCCCGTAGCCCTACGGAGGGGCAACTGGAGTTTGTGAAGCAAACGGAACGAGCGAAATGAAGTGCAATGGAATGAAGCGAGAGAAGTGCGCGAGCCGCCGCGAGTTGAGCGAAGGTGAAAGCCCAAAGAGGGAGCTGACTTTAGGAAGAAACCGTGGGCGACCTATGCAGTATGCACAAGGGCTTGGCGCAGGTTTTTGAAATCACGAAGAAAGAAATAAAACCAAGTGTGTGCAATGCTGGGAACGTAAACCGAAAGCATTCGGGAGGAGTGTACAGCATAAACACTCTTGACTTACAGAAACTCAAATAGTATGACGGATTTAGGTGCGGTGTGACTTTAGGAACGAAAGGAACACTGCACAATAAGTAGGAATCTCAAAAACTGTGACAAGCCCGCAGCCTGAGCGAAGTAGCAGGCGAGCAATAACACAAGCTGCGGTGACACCCCAAAAGAAAGAGCGGGAATGAGATATGAAATAAGAGCGAGAATGAGAGCGATAGCGGAAATGAGAGCTGAAATGACAGCAGGAATGAGAGCGAAATGAACGCGAGAAGAACAGCGCGGACGTGAGTGAGGGACGAGCTTCAGGAAGCATCTTTTACGGGGAAGAGTGCACAAAAGTGGGTGAAGTACATGCTTATTACTACGAAGCTAGAACGGGGTACCTCCGTTTAACGGCGCTAGTTCGCCTAAACGTCGTCTTCACACACTGACGTGTGCTCTGGGGTGGCAGAGAGCAGCGCCTGACGACGAGGGATGAACAGGCAAAGTCTTTTTAGTGAACAGCCAAGGAGAGAATTCTGAACGACTGGCTAAGAGAACGGTGTTTGCAAGGGTGTAGCTAAGCGAAACTTTGTATTACCCTTGCAAACAAAAAAGCTGAAGCTGTGAAGATGAGGAGGAAGACCGCATTAAATTTTTCCAAAGGATGGTGCATTGCGCATATAATGACATCTGCATTCTTCTTTCTCAATTTACTTAAACCATCATAGATTTGCTTTGAACCTAAATTTAAATTAAAAGAATTTTGTTCTTCTAGTAATAAACGAACGCTTTTACACCGCCAAGAGTCATTTAATAACAAAAAGCCGTAATTTACACCTTCCTCAGATTGATAAATGTAAGTTGATTGATTGTTAGTGTAATCATATTCATTATTTGTCAAATGATATTCTTCTTCAAATTTCTTAAAACACTCTATTCTTTTACTATATTCAAAATTCACTTCGTTCGACTCCAATATTTCTGTAATTGAAGGTTTACCTTCAATTATTTTTTTGATGAGACCACTTTCTTCTTTAAGTAAAATGAATCTTTCATCTACGTCGTGGTTACCAGGAACAAAAAGAAATTTGTTCTTCGGTATAGCTAACTCAGATGAAATTGGTTCAATAAAAATCTTTTCAAAGATTTGATATGGAGTAAGATCATTCTCTTTACCTATGAATTCTTTAATGGTGTATAAAGATAAACCACCTCTATCGACAAGATCACCTGTAATGATAACCAAATCAAATGAACCATTACTTAATTGACTTTTAAGGTCATTGATAAGAGCTTTACGAAAAACGGTCACAAAGTACTGGTGATTTTTGTAGGCTAAATGAATATCAGAAAAGTGTATTATTCTCATTTAATTTCAATTTTATCAATCACCTTCATAATCCCTTCTGAACCAACTCCTTCACTACACCAAACATCATAGCCGAAAAGTCTTCTTTGAATTCTTTATTGTCGGAGTAAAGTTTATACAAATCAAAGTTTGTGGTGATGTGTTTCAACAATTCTTCTCCGACTATTTTATCACTCGTTATTCGGGCGTTTTGTTCATCTGAATGCTGGATTGAACTGATTAGTTCATTGTTTTTTGCAACGTCTGCAGCAATGTTTTCCGCCATCTGACGCACTTTATCGGCATCTTCAAATTCGGTACCGTAGCGATCGTTGAAGGTTTGGAGAATGTTTGAAAGACGATCGATTTCGGGTTCACTTGGTCCACCTCTCATTTCTGTTGGCATAGGACTTAAATCATCTCCTTGTTCTAACACGATATTTGTGGTTGACTCCAATTGAAGGCGGTAACTATCCATGTTGATATTATCGAGCACTCCTTTTGCTAAATCAAGTGACGTTTCTCCACCCAATTTGTTTTGAAGGTGATTTAGGAAAATATAAAGTCTTTCTAGATATGGGTTTTCAAATGGAACAATCTGAGAAAGGAAGATGTATAACCGAACATACGTTTTTACTTTTGCCTTGAAATCTGCTTGTTGGTCTTCTTCAAGATCGTTTCTGTAAATGGCTGCTGATTCATCGAGAAGAGCATGTAATTGATCTACAGAGACATTAGCCAATATTTTATTTGAAAATTCTTCAATTTGATCACGTGTATAGACTTGAAAATTATCCAAGGCATCTTGTAAGTCAAAGAGTTTGTTAGGATCTGTTGCTTCGCCAAGTATTGTACACTCAAAATATGGTTTAAATGCTGCTTCCATATCTTCAGCTTTGTTGGCGAAGTCTAACACGAAAGTATCTTGCTTTAAAGGATGACTTCTGTTTAGCCTTGATAAAGTTTGGACTGCATTTACACCACCTAATTTCTTGTCAACATACATTGTATGCAGTAATGGCTGATCAAAACCAGTTTGATATTTATTTGCTACTAACAAAAATCTGTATTCGCTCTTTTCGAATTCTGATGGAATAGCGCTACTCGAAAAACTATTCAAACTTGCTTCTGTTTCTCCTTCAATCTCTCCTGAAAAAGCTACAATTGCTTTGTATGGGGAGTTAATCGATTTTAAATATGCATCAAAAGCTTTTTTGTATTGAACAGCATTTTTTCGACTGCTTGTTACCATCATGGCTTTTGCTTTTCCGCCCATTCTTTTTTTCTGAATCACATTTTCAAGAAAATGGTCTATCATCAATTTTGCCTTTTTCTTGATGGCATGATCATGACTTTCTACATATGCTTTGAGTTTCTTTTGCGCTCTTTTTTTGTCATATTCTGGATCGTCTTCTATCTTTTTGAGTAAAGAGTAATAACTCTGGAACGTAGTATAATTCTGTAAGACGTCTTTAATGAAACCTTCCTCAATCGCTTGTTTCATAGAATACAAGTGGAAAGCTTTGAATTTAGTTGACTCTCCATCCTCAAAAGGAACGCCGAACAATTCTAAGGTTTTATTTTTAGGTGTAGCTGTAAACGCAAAATAACTTGCGTTAGGTAACAGCTTTCTTGATTTGACTAATGTTCTGATTAAGTCTTCTCCAGTTACCTCTCCACTTTCATTCTCATCATAATCATCCAAATCCTCTTTCAATTCATCTTCATCACTTAATTTAGATAATGACTCATTGAGTTTTCTAGCCATCTGACCACTCAAACTACTATGGGCTTCATCAATAATTATAGCAAAATTTGTCCCTGGTAATTCTCCAATTTCTTCTACAATGTGTGGGAATTTTTGGATGGTGGTGATGATGATTTTTTTACCTTCTTCAAGTGCCGTTCTGAGTTGCTTACTTCCTTCAGTTATGGCTTCTACAACTCCGTTGACTTGTTGGAACTGCTTGATGTTTTCACGAATTTGTGCGTCTAACACTCTTCGATCTGTTACAACTATTGCTGTATCAAAGATATTCTTGGTTCCCGTTTTATCATGTAAACCTACTAATTGATGAGCTAACCAAGCTATTGAATTTGATTTTCCTGAACCAGCAGAATGTTGGATCAAGTATTTTTGACCAGAACCTTTTTCTTGTGCATCTGCTAAAATTCGTCTTACTGCAGCAAGTTGATGATAGCGGGGGAAAATAAGTTTACTTTCTTTTTTTGTTTTCTTTTTTCCATTTTCATCACTATATTCCTTCTCTTCTGTAATGAGTTGTGCGAAATTTTGAATAATATCCGTTAGGCTAATTTTAGTTAAAACTTCCTTCCATAGATAGTCTGTTTTTATTCCGCCATTGGTCGGGTTTCCAGCACCATTGTTATTTCCTTTGTTGAATGGCAAAAAGTATGAGTTTTCACCTTTCAATTGCGTACACATCCATACTTCCTCTGAATCTACAGCAAAGTTGACCACTAAACGTCCAAGTCTAAACAACTCTTCATTTGGATCTCTATCTGTTTTATATTGTTTGATAGCATGTTGTACATTCTGGCTAGTCAATTCATTTTTCAACTCAAATGTAATGACTGGTAAACCATTGATGAAAACAACCATGTCTAATGAGTTTCTGTTTTTACTTGAATAAAAGACTTGACGTATTACTGAAAAAACATTAGCTTGATACAACGAATTAGCGATCATATTATAGGAAGATACAGGTTTGTCGTAAAACAATTTCAATTTCGTGTCAGTGAAACCGTCTACAATACCTTTGCGAAGTACCTCTATAATACCTTTCGCTTGAATTTGATCGTTGAGCCGTTTGATTATCTTCTGCTGATATAATTCTTTGTGGTATTGTTTCAGTTTGGCAACAGCTTTTGGTTGTGTGGATTCCAAAAATTGAAACAAGGTTTCTTCATCTATACAACTTATTGGGTTGTAATTCTTGTTTTCTCTTTGAATGAAATTGTTCTCATTCACCAAGTATTCGGTGATATGATTTTCTAAACCTTTTTCAGTGGTGTTGGTACCCATAATGTTATTTTATAATGTCTAAACTTCGTCTAAAATATTTTTATTAGCATGTTTAGACTTTTTTTATATTTCTTTTACTTTAGTGCTATTTATCACACTATTTTAAAGGGTTTTGTTGTTCCTTCTTTCTTGTTTTACTCGCGAAAAAAGTTTGAATTACGTCTAAATCGTATCTAAATTACGTCTAAAGTGTATCTAAATTACGTCTAAACTTCGTCGAAAACCTATACTTACTTTTTATTTGTCTTTCAATTTTTGCGCGCCATTTGCGCGCCACTTTGGCGCGAAAGCGTAAATAGATTTATCTTCTCTTTCATTTGCGCGCCATTTACGCGCCAAATTGGCGCGATTAGTCATTCAATTTATATTTTGTACTTTTTCCAACCCCAACAGAGATAATTAAACCGTTATCGGATAACTTCTTAAGTAACCGTTGTGCACTTCTTTCTGCCAATTGAGTATAGGAAATGAACTCAGATTTTGTAACAAATTCCTGTTCTCTGAATATTTCATAAAAGCGCAATTCTTCATCACTCAAATTATCTATGCCATCGGTTTTAATAAAAGACTTTATACCTTCCACTGTTCTTGGAAAAGTCAATGTTAAAAATGGCTCTTTAAAAGTATATTTAGGAATAGGTAAGCCATGTTCCTTGTTAAGTGACTTGAATGTTTTCATTCCGAAACCTTTCTCCTCTACATAATCCATTAAACTAAAAGCATATGTTATAATGTGATTTCTACTCAGCGAAGGCGCTTCAAAAGTGTTGAGTTCTTGCAAAGTAATAGCTGGAAGCGGTTTTCCAGGACTCGTTACAATTATTTTATCTTCATCAATTTTGATTTCACATTTAGCACCTTCAACTTCATAATCTCTGTGAACTAAAGCGTTGACGATAGCTTCACGTAAAACACCTATTGGAAAGTCAGGAATATCTTTTCGTTTAAAACCACTTGTGTCTTTAGATAACGGCAATACCTTTTTCAACCAATCTTCAATTTGTACAGGTAAAAGGACCAAAGCTTGATCAAAATCCTTAGATTCGATTTTATTATTACCATAGCTTACATGGGCTTTCAAAACTGCATTTTGGAATTTTGCGCGTGGATTTTGTCCAAAAAGTAAGATGCCAACTCCAGTTGGTACAAAATGCTTTTTCTCTTTATCCCATTCCATTGCACCAAAATCAGCCAAATATTCAAGAAATGCTTCATCTGTTGGTTTGAAATCCAAATTTGATTCCTTTATAAACTTTTGGAGTGCCTCATTTGAAAACTTGCTACTGTCATAATTTGCAATAGGAAGTTCAATAGTTGTGCGCAAGTCCTCTTCCTCTTCCAGTTCGGATTCTTTTTTTCTTTGAAGCGCTTGTTTCAAAAATTTTTCATTCTCTTTCTCAATAATACGCTGAAATTCACGGTCAAACATTTTATATTCAACTCCGTGTTTTTGCAAATGTCTGATACCATTACCTTTAGGGTCATAGTCTTCAATACCTATAAATACTTTCTTGATGCGTGCATTTGTTACCCTCCTACAGCAGGGCACTTTAGGAGGATTTCGTTCAATACATGGTTCAAGAGTGGTGTACAAAACACAGTCCTCAACATTCTCATTTACAAGCTTTCTTTCTAATAATGTAAATTCCGCATGATCACCTTCACGTAATTCACCACGAAAAGCAGTCTCAACTCTTCCATCTGGAAAAACTAACACAGCACCAACTTTTGGTGGAACTTTACCGTCAGGTCTTTGCTCATTGACGCTATTATTCATGACATCAATGGCCATCTGCATTAATTCATGATGTGTATATTGTTTCTTACTCATTCTTCAATATCTTCATTTTCATATTCCACTTCATCCTCAGCAACCATCTTCAATTCTTCTTCCAGTTCCTCGTAGGTTTCTTGTTCTACAACTTCCGGAACCACAAAATCACGCACATCAATTTTACCAGTTACGGCTTCGGCGATGAGGGCTGTTTTATATTCTTGAGTTAGCGCTATTTCCTTTTCGATAGTAGATATGGTGGTGTAAATTCTACGAGACTCTGATTCAATGTAATTAACTATTTCTTGTTGTTCTTGAAAAGGTGGGACAGCGATATAGATGGTTTTTAGATTATTAATATTAAACCTATAAACTTTTACTCCCGTGGCAAACTTTTTTAATTCTTTAGAGAAAACCTTGGAAGAATAACATAAATACTTACCATTCAACTCATCATTATTTGGTCTTATTACTATTTGTTCACCACCTAACAACCCTAAGTCAGGTCTATTGTAAAAAGCAGAATGACCTAAATCTTCAACAGTTTCTGATGTCGACACAATAATAACATCCCCAGTACTTACAACTTGAGAAGCTTTGTAAAACTCATCATTAACATAGAATTGATAATTTTCATTAACCTCATCAATCTTGTAAGTCTTTCCGTATTGCAAGGCAACAAATTGACCTTCGCTTAATAATTCATCCTTTTTAAAACTTGAATTTCCTCGGACAAATAAACATAGACCAGTAAGTTTGGATGTTTCCCAATGCTCAGGAATTTCTCCCAACCACTCAATCCCGCTATCTTTCATTTTAACATTTGGATCTAAGCCTTTCGTAACCGCTTGGCTAATTATAGCAGCTTTTTGCTCATTTAGGAGTTTTATGAGTTGCTTTTTCTTACGAATAAAACGGTCTATTTTAGCAACCTTGTAATCGAGGAAATTGGCGATGGTGGTTTGTTCATCTTTTGGAGGAATTAAAACTGCTTCTCTTCCAAACTCTTTAAATGCCAATGATTGTCTAACTCCACCACCTAAATTGTAGAAGTACTTTATTTTGTCTAAAAAATGAAGTTGGTAATAAAAATACTTAGAGTGAATATCTGCCTTTGGTGCAATACCTATGTATGCACTCGTGATAATTCCTCTTTCTTCAACATATCCAACACGCAATGATTTCTTGTCATTTTGTAAATCGGTAAATCGTAAAACAATAAAACCTTCATCAATTATTTGATAACCTTCAAATGACGCTGGCACCAATCCAGTAGCATTATCAATGTCTTTTCGTTTTAACTTTCCGTAACTAAGTGAAAGCAAATTTCTTTCAATAAGACCAATATTCTTGTTCTTATTGTCGGCAAACAACATACGCAATTCAGTTTCCTGCCAATGGCTAGGAATTTCATTTTGCCAAAGTGTTTTTGATGATATGTAGGAAGAATATCTTGACTTTGCCATTACGAAACAATTTCATTTAACAATCCATCTGTTTCTTTTTCCAATTGCATAATATCATTTTCAATATCGGAAAGGTCTCTCAATGGTTCGTATTTGTAGAAGTACTTAGTAAATGAAATTTCATAACCCATTTTCATCTTAGTCTTGTCATACCAAGCATCAGGAGCAAAGGGCAGAACTTCTCTTTTGAAATATTCTGCAATGCTTTCTTTCATTGGTACTTTCTCAAAATCTTTCAATTCACTATCAGATTTTGGATTGCCTTTTGAATCCTTAATTATTTTTCCGTTTTCATCTCTTTCAGGTTGGTGAACGGTGATTTGATAAAAGCCAAAATCTTCATTTTCAAAGACCATACTGTACTCGTTCTCTTCAAATGCAAAGTATAGTTCTTGGATTTTTAAAATATCTTGAGTTCCAAGTTCTACTCTTTTATCTCCAAGGGGCTTTCTCATATTTTTATAAAATCCTTCTGACGAAGCATTAATCAACTGCACTTTGCCTTTTCTGCGTTCTTCTTTCACATTGGTCAATAGCCAGATGTAGGTGGTGATTCCCGTATTGTAAAACATATCATTGGGCAACTGAATGATGCATTCCAACAAATCATTTTCCAGTATGTATTGGCGAATACCGCTTTCGCTGCTACCTGCATCACCTGTAAACAAAGCTGAACCGTTATGAATTGACGCAATTCGGCTACCTCCATCTTTTGGGTCTTTCATTTTAGAAAGCATGTGGAGCATAAACATTAGTTGCCCGTCGTTGCTACGTGAAGTTAAACACGTTTCTTCTAATTCACCTTTGAAGTTTTTAATTTTCAGATTGAATCGTTTATCATTGATTTCCAGTTTTTTCCCTGAACCTACATTTAAGTTTTCTTGGTCTTGCTTCCAAGTTGTACCATAAGGAGGATTCGTCAACATGAAGTTGAATTTTAAATCTGGGTCAAAACCGTACTCACTCAAAGTAGAACCAAATTTGATTTTGTCGGGGTCCTCACCTTTCAATAACATATCCGATTTACAAACTGCATACATTTCTCCTGTGTTCTCTTGACCATATAGGTGAAATGTAGCCTCTGATTTGACTTCGCCTTCAGGATCAGTCGCAAACTTCTTGGATTGCGTTAGCATGGCTCCAGAACCAGCACAAGGATCATAAACCAAAAAAGTTCCTTTTTTTATTTTGTCTTTCACTGGTAAATAAACCAAATGCGTCATTAACTCGATGATCTCACGGGGTGTAAAGTGACGACCTGCAGCAGCGTTGGTTTTCTCATTAAATCTTCGAATCAAGTCTTCAAACATGTACCCCATTGCCATTGGAGAAATCTTATCTGGACTTAATTCAACCTTAGGATTACAGAATTTTTCAATTAGGGAGAATGTGATTCCTGTTGTTTCAAAGGTTTCTAATTGATTTCTGAACTTGAATTTACTAATGATGTCCTGCACATTTTCAGAAAAGCCATTTAAGTAATCTAAGAAATTCGCATCGATATTTTTCGGATCATCCAACAACATTTTCATTGTGTAAGATGAGTTATTGTAAAACGCCAACCCTGATCCATGTTCTTTGCTCGTTAACAATCCAGAAAGGTTGTCTATCTTATCTTTGAATTCGTTGTGTGTTTTTAAAACTTTATCCTTTGTTGGTTCCAGTGCTAAATCCAAACGACGTAAAACGGTCATTGGAAGTATTACATCTTGGTACTGATTTTCTAAAAATTTGTTGATTAGAACATCGTCAGCAACAGTCCAGATAAAGTTGATAATTGGTTGAAGGCTTTGTGTATTTAAGCTCATGTTTTATAATTCAAGTATATTAGTAATTAAATCATTTGATTTGGATATCAATTTTGTTACGTAATTGAAAATGCAAATAATTTGATCAAATAGTTTTTAATGTTTTTTGTAAAAAAAAATAAAATGATCAACGCTAATTTTTAATTGAAATTTAGTGATTTGATTCATTTCTTTATTTTATGGGTTGAATTTAGATAAAATTCAAGTACTAGACTACAAACAATGTCAAATTATATTGTGATAAAAGTGATTTTTAGAACAAACACTAATATAATGTTTGAAAACCAACCAAATCTCTTAAAAACACATCAAAAAAGCCTTATTACTCATGTTTTATTTTAAATATGGTTGACCTCTCAAAACCTCCACCAACTCCTCCTGCGGGAAACAATCGCTTTTATCTTTCCGGAAACTAACGTGGGTAAATATTCCAGGACTTCCATTTATGGCCGACCTTGAATAATCCCACATATCGGAATTGTAGGTGTTTGGAATGTTGTAGGTTTCGCACAGGTAGTTCAGTAGTATTTGAAGGGTTTTCAACTGTTTGTCGGTGTATTTTTGATAATACTTTGAACCTCGGAATGGCTTTTCTAATGCAATGACCTCATCGTTTGGAACGATTGTTCCTGTTGATGAGGTGAATTGTGCTACGATTCCAAGCTTCAAATCACTGCGTTTTAATGATCCCCAAGCGCATAATTCAATTCCGATGGACTGTTGATTCAATTGTTTGTTTTTCGCGCTCTTGATCCCTAAATGATGCGCCCAATGTTTGGAACTGAAACATTGGTGGATGATTCCTGCTCGATCGATAACGAAAGCAACACCAATGCGAGCAGGTGTTTTTCCCCACCAAGCGACAACATTCTTTGCATTGCCGTTGGAAACGGTGTGGTGAATCACGATTTGTTTCTTGGGAAATTCTTCCTGGTAATATTGGGTTTCTTTCAAACGTATTTGAACGATTTTCGACGTGTCGAGTTTTGGGAGTTTTGTTTTCATTTTTTGATTGTTTAGTGGGATTATCATTTGCGTTTGTCGGTTGTATCGTTGGGAAATGTGATGAGATTGAACATGGAACGTAAACGCGAACGGACACGAATACCGTAAATGTCCTCCAATTCATCGGCATTCAAATTGGTGGTTGCATGGGTGACAATACCTTGATTGGCAAATAAATCATAGCGTTGCAGCAGAATTTCAGCAACGGTATTGCATTCGTTCCCGAAGTGTTTGCTTGTGTGCTCCACTCCCAAATCATCTAAACAAAATGCTTTTTCGCGCATGCCATATTTGTGGATTACTTCAAAACCATCTTTGTTAAATTCTGCAGCAATCTGTCGTGTTTCTTTGACTTGGTAACGCTGAAAATTATACATGAACGCTTGCAACAAGGTCATTAATGATGTTTTCCCACAACCAACTGGACCTGTTAACAAAATACCTTTCTTCAAATCAAGATCATACACTTCGCACTGTTCTTCCGAGGAAATGGCATACGAAATCAATTTGTGTAAAATCAATTTGTCGGCTGGGCGCAAGTGAAAATTGTGCCCGTATTTTTGTTGACCAAGGTAATTGAGGTAGCGCACGCAGGTGAGGAAGTCGAATTGTCGACAACCATCTACAAGGGTATAACATTTTTCAAGCATAGTAATTTTATTAAATTAATATTCTCCACTTTTCTTTGCCCGCCAAAGAAAAGTTGGCAAAAGAAAGCTCGTCGCTGTATGAACTTCATTTCGTTCCATTCCTGAAGCCAAGACCTTGCCGGTGATCCTTTGCTTTCTCGCTTCGCTAACAAAAGCGTCGGCTTCCGGCATGGTGCCCTTGCTTCAGTTCACTGCTCTCATTCATTTCATAAGGCGACCCTTTTTAGATCGAACTTCGTAGTTTTGGATCTAGAGTGGCACACTGTAATCTTTGTTTTGATTGATAGCAATATCTCCGGGCTTTTTTTGTTGTATTCCGCTTTGAAATTTGTCGGAATTCAAGATCCAGTTTCGTGCTGCAGCATGCCAATTTTTCATTTTTGCTTTTCCACCAACTAGCCATCCATTGGATTCAAAATGATTGAAGAATTTTTGGGCTTCCAATTCAGATCTATTTTTTTCTTGAAAAAAAGCAGTGACTTGTTCGATGGTTGGCAATTCAAACATTGGTTTTGGCTTTTTTGGTTTTTCAACTGGATTTTCATTCTTAGCAACTTTCATTACTTTTTCATCAGAAGAAGAAATTTCATCTTTACTTTTTGAAATTGATGGTTGGTCGATTTTTTTTAAATCGACACCTAAAAAGTTTATATTGTTTAATTTGTTTATATGTTTATTATTGTTTATATTGTTTATATAAGGTCGCACTGCTATTACAGGAGTTGTATCAGTACTATTATCAGTACTATTATCACAACTATTATCACAACTATTATCACAACTATTATCAGTACTATTATCACAACTATTATCAAATCTGTACAAGTTGACTAATGAACCACGATACGGATTATTTGAAGGTTTGTAATCAATATATCCCCAATCATTCAATTCACGTAAACAACGCGTATATGTATTTGCTGAACCAATTTTTGACGTAAGCATCAGCTCTGATCTACTAATGGAAATCGGATTTTTGAACTTCGCTAA
>JAGOAZ010000024.1 GCA_017983675.1 Fluviicola sp. | reverse complement strand
GACAATTCACTTTTTACAGAAACAATTTGAATTAACAAAAAAACCATCATGAAAATAAAAACATAATTTATAGCAACTTAAGCAGTGTTTTTCACACTCATCAGCAATACTTTACATGTGTTAATTTCGGCTTTGCAATTTGGTTAATGGTTTCATCTATTGCTTTTAAAATTAGTCTTCTAAATATAATAAAAATTCCGAATCTGTTTCATGTATTCGTGATTTTGTGGGATGGAGCAGCTGATGCAAGACCTTTTTCCATCATGGTGCGTACCTCATCGACGCTTTTAAAAGACAAAGAAAATAAGCCTGCAATGGCCGATTTCTTATCCGAAAGAGGTTTGTAGGAGAAACTTAAAAATTTCTCGTGTGATAAAATCATTTGAAGGATGGAATCAGATCAGACCAAACCATGCATTTACTTTGATCGTCGTAAAATTGTGAATTGTTCGTACAACCCAAAGCGCTGTAAAAATCCATTGAATGGTGATCTTTCTATTGGTGATAAAATTGAAATTTTCAATTTGAATGGAAAACTAGTTTTTGAACAATTTATCAAAGAGGAAACTACTAATTTGAGTATTCAAACAAAATTATCACCTAGTTTATATTCTTTAAAAGTTGTATCTTTCGGTCAGATACCTGTAACAATTCAGAAAATTATTATTCAATAAATGAAATCGATTTTTTTGATATTTATATTATTAAGTTCAAGATTATTCTGTCAACTTAATTTAGTCCCGAATGAGGATTTTGAGTTAAGTAATGTTTACCCAAGTGGCGGCGCAATAGCAATGGCAATCGGAACTCAATTTGCTCCTTATGATGCCTTATTGAATTACCAAAACAATGACTTTTCTGCGACAGATAGTTTAATTCTTCTTGATATTGCAACAGGCTGCCCAACATTGCAAGGAGGTGTTGTTTATCAATCTGCGGTCTTAAACAATTTGGTTTATTCTTTGGCAGAAGTATTTGATCCTATATGCCCTGAATATCTAGATAAAAGTATGCAACTTGGGTCGTTTGAAAGATCTGAGAGTAGTGAATTTGTCATTTTCCCTGTTCCAAATGATGGGTCTTTTGATATCATCGGTGAATTGAAAAAAGATATGCATCTAACGATAATTAATATGGATGGAAAAATGGTGTATTCTCAAACTATAAACGAAGAATCTTCTGTTTTATTAATTCAATCTAATTTATCAAATGGAACTTATACTGTTCTTTTGACTGATGTTAATGAAATGCAACTTACAAGAATCAAAATTGTAATACTAAAATAAGCCATGAAAAATAGTTTAATAGTTTTCATTTTCTTTCCAATGCTTCTGTGGAGTCAAGCTAATTTGGTGCCTAATTTTGATTTTGAAAGCACAAATACCTGCCCTCCTCTAGTCGATAATCTAGCAGGAGGAGGAGTTTTACAAAACTGGTTTAACCCAAATTCGTTATCGCCAGATTATTTCAATATGTGTGCCTTTCCCGATATACAAGATTCTCAATCACCCCACTCAGATAGCGCATACGTAGGTATTACAACATACGATCCTTTAGGATCTAATGTGCGCGAATATGTTTCGGTTCAATTAATAGACACCTTAATTCAAGGCAAACTTTATTGGATTGAATTTTACACAAGTGTTTTTGAGGGATTTGCACGCTTTTCATCTAACAATTTGGCAGTACATTTTAGTGATACAGCCTTACATTCGACCAATCCATATTATTTTGATCTTGATGCATCTATCAAGTATTTTAACAATGAAGTTATTGAGGACTCTTCTAATTGGGTAAAAGTTTCTGGTATATATCAAGCTCATGGCGGAGAACAATTCTTAACCCTTGGTAATTTTAATACTGATTTCGAAACAATCCAAGGGATGGAATATTTAGATGGTACGATTGCTTGGCAAGCATATTACATCATCGATGATGTATCCGTCATACCACTGGACAGTATCGTTGGTGGCATTTCTGTTAATGCTGGTCCAGACCAAACAGTTTACATAGGTGATACTGCATTTATAGGAGAAAAAATCACCAACCTTCCTGCAAATTGGTTCAAGTTAGATGGTACTCCTGTTGCTTCAAATACTACAGGTTTGTATGTTTCACCAGATGAAACAACAACGTATGTTGTTACCATGTCCCTAAATGGTTTTTATTCTTCGGATACGGTTACTGTTTTTGTTGAAGGTTTGGGTTTAGAAGATAGTCCATTTGGTGAATGGACCATTGCGCCTAACCCAAACAAAGGAACATTTTCTGTTCAATTGAAACAAGCACTAACTGATCTCTTGGATGTGTTAGTATTGGATAACCAAGGCAGAAAAGTTGCACAAGAATCTGTTCCAGCGTTTTCAAAATCGTGCACCTTGCAAACAACACTTGCTCCTGGAGTTTACTTTCTTCAGTTGAGCAGCGGGAATAAAAGCAGTGTAATGAAACGGGTTGTTGTGGAGTAATGGAAGGAATGAACAGAAAACAGTGAAATAAATGATGACAATTCACTTTTTACAGAAACAATTTGAATTAACAAAAAAACCATCATGAAAATAAAAACATAATTTATAGCAACTTAAGCAGTGTTTTTCACACTCATCAGCAATACTTTACATGTGTTAATTTTGGCTTTGCAATTTGGTTAATGGTTTCATCTATTGCTTTTAAAATTAGTCTTCTAAATATAATAAAAATTCCGAATCTGTTTCATGTATTCGTGATTTTGTGGAGAGAATCAAATCAGTAGGATTTTTTGGGACATGATTCTCGTTTCTTTTTTCGGTTTTAGTGAGCGAGAAATCATCATTTTGAAGCAACCACCTTACTTCAAATCCGGTTTTTTGACACATAATTGCTTCGTGTTTTTTTATTGACACTTATCCCCTTTCGATTGTTAACATATTTCAGCAAAAAAGAACGTCATTAGGTGTAACTATTTTCTATATTTGCCAAACTCATTAAAAAAATTTTGATAAAATATGTCAAGTAAGTACCAAGCACAGATCGATGCTTTCATGGAGAAAGTAAAAGTATCGAATGGTCATGAAGCAGAATTTATTCAAGCTGTCCACGAAGTGGCAGAAGCTGTAATTCCTTTCATGGAAGAAAACCCCAAATACAAGTCTGCTAAAATTCTTGAGCGAATTGTAGAACCTGAAAGAACAATCATTTTTAGAGTTCCTTGGTTAGACGACAAAGGAGAAATCCAAGTTAACAGAGGTTACCGTGTTGAATTTAACTCAGCTATCGGACCGTACAAAGGTGGTTTACGTTTTCACCCTTCAGTAAACCTTTCAATCTTGAAATTTTTAGGATTCGAACAAATCTTCAAAAATTCATTGACAACATTACCAATGGGTGGTGGAAAAGGTGGTTCTGATTTTGATCCAAAAGGAAAATCAGACAACGAAGTAATGAAATTTTGTCAATCATTCATGACTGAATTATCCCGTCACATTGGTGCTGACACAGATGTACCTGCTGGTGATATCGGTGTTGGTGGTCGTGAAATTGGTTACATGTTTGGTCAATACAAGCGTATCCGTAACGAATTTACTGGTGTATTAACTGGTAAAGCTCGTAACTGGGGTGGTTCATTGATTCGTCCAGAAGCAACAGGATACGGAACAGTATATTTCGCTAAAGAAATGTTAGCAACGAAAAACGATTCTTTCAATGGAAAAGTTGTTGCAGTTTCAGGTTCTGGAAACGTTGCACAATATGCATGTGAAAAAGCTACGCAATTAGGAGCTAAAGTTGTTACAATGTCCGATTCATCTGGATACATTTACGATGCTGACGGAATCAATGCTGAGAAATTGGCATTTGTTATGGAGTTGAAAAATGTAAAAAGAGGTCGTATCGAAGAATACGTAGCAAAATATCCTTCTGCTAAATTCATCGCTGGAAAACGCCCTTGGGAAGTGAAAGTTGATATCGCATTACCTTGTGCTACACAAAATGAATTAAACGGTGACGAAGCAAAAGCATTGGTTGCAAACGGAGTTATCTGTGTTGCTGAAGGTGCTAACATGCCATCAACACCTGAGGCAATTGCTACTATCCAAGCTGCAAAAGTTTTGTTTGCTCCTGGAAAAGCTTCAAATGCTGGAGGTGTTGCAACATCAGGTTTGGAAATGTCTCAAAACTCATTGCGTTTAAGCTGGTCAGCTGAAGAAGTTGATCAACGTTTACACGGTATCATGGTTTCTATCCACGAAGCTTGTGTGAAATATGGAAAAGATGCTGATGGAACAGTTGACTACGTAAAAGGTGCAAATATTGCAGGTTTTGTGAAAGTTGCTGATTCAATGATTGACCAAGGTTTGGTATAATTTAATCAAAAATAACTTGTGAAAAGTCGTTCAGTAATGGACGACTTTTTTTTATGTATAAAAACAGCATTTTGTTAATATAATATCGCTCATCCCCTTTTCTGTTTAAAGTTTAAAAGATACTTTTGCTACTAAGAATCGATTTATGGCAGAAGCAAAAAATAAACGTCCAATTCAGTTTGATAGAACAGGATTTGACGATACCGAATTATTAGCAATTTACCACGCTATTTTAAAACCGCGTTTGATTGAAGAAAAAATGTTAATTCTTCTTCGTCAAGGAAAAATTTCGAAATGGTTTTCTGGTTGGGGACAAGAAGGAATTTCAGTAGGTTCAACCTACGCAATGAATCCGGAAGAGTACATCTTGCCAATGCACCGAAATTTAGGTGTTTTTACAACGCGTGGTATTCCTTTGAATCGTTTGTTTGCGCAATTCCAAGGGAAAATGTCTGGATTCACAAAAGGTCGTGACCGTTCGTTCCACTTTGGCGCAAAAGAATACAACATCGTGGGAATGATTTCTCACCTTGGACCGCAATTAGGAATAGCTGACGGAATCGCTCTTGCTAATAAATTGAAGAAAAAAGAACATGCGACATTGGTTTTCTCTGGTGATGGTGGTGCAAGTGAAGGTGATTTTCACGAATCATTAAACGTTGCTGCTGTTTGGGATTTACCTGTGATTTTTGCTATCGAAAATAATTGCTGGGGCTTGTCAACTCCGTCTAATGAACAATTTCGTTGCAAGCAATTCATCGACAAAGGAATTGGTTACGGAATGGATGCTTTTCAAGTTGATGGAAACAACGTATTGGAAGTGATTCGAACGGTACGCAAAATTGCCGATTCTATTCGCCAAAAACCGCGTCCTTTCTTGTTAGAATGTATGACTTTCCGTATGCGTGGACACGAAGAAGCTTCTGGTACTAAATATTACCCAGAAGGTTTACAAGACGATTGGACAATCAAAGATCCAGTAACAAATTACGAAAGCTATTTGTTGGAAATTGGTGTTTTGAATGAGCAATTGAAAGCAACGATAACGGAACAAATTAAAAAAGAAATACAAGACGGATTAGACGCTTCATTTGGAGAAGCTCCTATTGTTCCGGATTTAGCAACTGAATTAGCAGATGTTTACGCACCGCACCAACAACTTGTTATTCCAGCGGCAACGTCAAATAAATCGGAAAAAAGATACATCGATGCCATTTCAGATGGATTGCGTCAGTCGATGGAAAAATACCCTGAGTTAGTGATCATGGGACAAGATGTTGCTGATTATGGAGGCGTTTTCAAAGTAACCGAAGGATTTGTTGACTTATTCAGCAAAGATCGCGTGCGCAATACGCCTTTGTGTGAGTCGGCAATTGTCGGAACAGGTCTAGGTTTATCCATCAATGGTATGAAAGCTGTTGTTGAAATGCAATTTGCCGATTTCGTAACGTGTGGTTTCAATCAAATCATTAATAATTTAGCTAAAATTCATTGGCGATGGGGACAAAATGCAGATGTCGTTGTACGTATGCCTACTGGAGCAAATACAGCTGCGGGACCATTCCACAGTCAAAGTAACGAAGCATGGTTTTTCCATACTCCAGGATTGAAAGTAGTTTACCCAGCTTTCCCTGAAGATGCAAAAGGATTGTTAACCGCTGCAATTGAAGATCCAAATCCAGTATTGTTCTTTGAACACAAGTTTTTATACCGAAGCATTCGTGCGGATATTCCGGATGATTATTATACAACGGAAATTGGTAAAGCAGGCTATGTGCGAAAAGGTGATGATATCACTATTATCACGTACGGTCTTGGCGTTCATTGGGCGTTGGAAGCATTGGATCAACATCCTGAAATTTCAGCCAATTTAGTGGACTTGAAAACGTTGTTGCCATTGGATACTGCAACCATTTTCGAAGCTGTGAAAGCTACAGGAAAAGTAATTGTATTGCACGAAGATTGTTTAACAGGTGGAATCGGCGGTGAAATCGCAGCGTTGATCAACGAGAATTGTTTTGAGTATTTAGATGCTCCAGTTAAACGAGTTGCTTCTATTGATACACCTGTTCCATTTGTTGTTCAGTTAGAACAACAGTTTTTACCTTTCGAACGCTTCAAAGCAGAGTTGATTGAATTGAATGCTTTTTAAGCACAATTTATACGACAAAAAAAAACTGCGTGATGAACGCAGTTTTTTTTTGATTAAACTTTTCAGTTATTAGTTGACCACTAATTTATAACCTGGATATTTTGCTTTGTCAAAAACAAATTTCGAATCCTCAATCACAGGATTTGATGTGAATTTTGTGATTGCGTAAGTCATCACTGTACCATCTTTCGATTTCAAAACCGCTTTCTTCAATTCGTTATCATCTTTCGCGATGTACAAAATGATTGTATGGTAAGATGCTTTTTGTGGTGCTTTTGGGTACAAATAAATGACATGTACTTTTTCACCATTCAATACTTCTTCTTTTTCGTATTTATTTTTGAATCCAGTTTCCCACATGGTCATCAACTTCTTTGGATTCATTGACTCTTCATCGTCATCATCCGCATTTGATTGGTACACTTTCTTGTCTTCCTTCACAACAGTCCAAGTTTTAATTCCATTTGAAATAATGGTGTTGTCGCCATAATTCGCTGAAAACTTATCACCTTTTACCCAACCTTTACCAATCTCAGTTGAATTAGCACCTGAAGTAGTATTTTTTATTGTCGCTGTAAATTCAACGTAAAATGATTTTTGCGCTTTAATTTTTGCAGATAATTTATCTAAAATGGCATCTGCTTTCGCGTCTTGTGAGAAACTAACACTTGTAATTAAAAGTGTCAAAAAGAAAAATAATTTTTTCATGTTTATTAATTTGTTTGCAAATATCACAAATTGTGCCAAAACTCAGTTGAGTTCTGAAAAAAGTTTTTTACGAAATTCCTTTTGCACGTAAAAACTCTTCCAAACTTTCTATATCGGAGAAAAGTACTTCACGCGCTTTACTTCCTTGGAAAGGCCCTATAATTCCGTAACCTTCTAATTGATCGACAATACGACCAGCGCGGTTGTAACCCAATTTCAATTTGCGTTGCAACAAGGAAGCTGAACCTTGATTATTGATAACAACGATACGCGCAGCGTCAGCAAACATCACATCAATATCATCTAAATCCAAATCTTTGTCGTTGTCTGCTTCTGCGCCAACATATTCTGGTAACAATAACGCATCTGGATATGCACGTTGACCGCCAATAAACTTACAAATGTCTTCGACTTCAGGCGTATCAGCAAATCCACATTGCACACGAATCAAATCTTGTCCCAAGGAAATCAACATATCCCCTCGTCCAATTAATTGATCGGCACCTGATGAATCTAAAATAGTACGCGAGTCGATTTTTGACAACACACGGAAAGCAATACGCGCCGGGAAATTGGCTTTGATCATCCCTGTAATTACATTTACCGAAGGTCGTTGTGTCGCAACAATTAAGTGAATACCAATTGCACGGGCAAGTTGCGCCAAACGAGCGATTGGATGTTCCACTTCTTTTCCAGCCGTCATAATCAAATCGGCAAACTCATCAATTAATACGACAATGTATGGTAAATATCTGTGCCCTTTTTCTGGATTTAAACGACGAGAAATAAATTTCGCATTGTATTCTTTAATGGTACGAACTTCTGCTTCTTTCAATAACTCATAACGTTGATCCATTTCAATACACAAGGAATTCAAGGTATTTACCACTTTAGATGTATCGGTAATAATCGCATCTTCTTCGCCAGGAAGTTTGGCTAAAAAGTGACGTTCGATTCGGTTATAAAGCGTTAACTCTACTTTTTTCGGATCGACCAAAACAAATTTCACTTGAGCCGGGTGTTTTTTGTACAAGATAGAAACCAAAATCGCATTCAATCCAACAGATTTACCTTGACCCGTTGCACCTGCAACCAATAAGTGAGGAGCTTTTGTTAAGTCAAAGGTATAGGTTTCATTGGTAATCGTTTTTCCCATTACGATTGGCAATTCGTAATCCGAGTTTTGGAATTTCTCAGACGCAATCAACGAGCGCATGGAAACCATTTCTGGACTACTGTTTGGTACTTCAATACCAATCGTTCCTTTTCCTGGAATAGGCGCAATAATACGAATTCCAAGAGCTGATAAACTCAAGGCAATGTCATCTTCCAAGTTTTTGATTTTGGAAATACGCACACCTGGTGCTGGAACGATTTCATACAACGTAACCGTAGGTCCAACTGTAGCCTTTATTTTGGCAATGTCAATTTTATAATGCGAAAGCGTTTCAACAATTTTATTCTTGTTATCCTCTAACTCTTGTTTATTCACATTTACTTGACCAGAACCGTATTCTTTCAACAGGTCAACTGGGGGCAACACATATCCTGATAACTCGAGCGTTGGATCGTAATCGCCAAATTCTTTTTGAATAGAAGTTAATTGATCATCATCTAACGATTTATCTGTTTCTGCTATTGTTACATCGAAATCCGTATCTGGCAGGTCATTGATAACAGGGACAACTTGCACATTTTCAATTGCCTCGCTAATTTCCATTTCCAAGTCATCATCGCCTTCTTTTTCAGCTCCTTTGTGAATAACAACAAAGCTATCTTCTTCGTCTTCGTCAAATTCCAATAACGATTCGTTTTCTTCTTCTTCATCAAAAAGAATCTCGTTTGCTTCCGCTTCTTTTTGAATTTGTTCGTCCTTTATCGTATTGACAACATGAATATCAGCCGGGTGAAACGCATTCAAGGTATCGTCTTCGTCTGATTCTTCGAACATATTCGACCCGCTTTTGAATTTACCTAGGAACGAACCGAAATCAACATTGAACAATACAATCAAATTTATCCACAACAACGCAAGAATCACCACAAATCCACCAATACTACCAATCGACAACAACATCCATTGATTGATCATAAATCCGAATGTTCCTCCCAAATAATCGACTTTATCGACAAAATACCCCAAGAAGATAGACGACCAAATCATGAACAGAAAAGAAATCGAAAAACTGCGTGCTATTGGCAACAAATGAATCGATAGCATCCATTTGAATCCAATCAAAAACACCATAAAAATGATTGCAAATGAGGAAATTCCAAACCAACGGTAAAAATACAAGTGCGCCATCCATGCACCGAATTTACCAAACCAATTGGCAACAGGCTCAGGATTTCCATCAAATAGAAAGTCAACCAAATTGACATCCAACACGCGATCTTGATCCGCTTGCCATGTAAAGAAATAGGAGAAACAAGCTAAAAATGAGAAAAAAGAAAACAAGACAAAAGCTATTCCTACAATTGTTCGGACACGTTTCTTATCAATTCGTTCTCCAAATTTTGAAAATATATTTTTTGATGAAGCTTCACCAGCAACAACTTTTTCTTTTTTACGCTTTGCAGTAGTTGTTTTTTCTTCTGCTTCGTTTTGAATAAATTCGTTTTTTACCGCCATTATACTATGAACTATCTTACGAAGGTACAATTGAAAAACCTTGAAAATTCAACCAAAACAAGGAACTATAAACACTTGTTTGTTAGTTAGTCTTTATTCAATGAATTCATAAACTCTTCAAAAGTAACTTTCTTGTAATCAGAAGGGATACCAAACATGTTTTTCTCTAAAATTTGTGGTTGATATTCCGCTAATTGGTAATGAATCAAGCCATTCTGAGATGGTAAAAAATAGTCAAGCGCCAATCCTTGAATGTCCGAATAAACTTCTAAATATTTGTTCGGAATTTTCTTTGCAAAGTAACAGTAATATCCTGCTGGTGCTCCATTATCTGTAATGAGGTATTTTTTGCATTTGATTCCTTTGATTTTTTTCGATCCGAAAACTTTTTTTGTGGTGTAATTTTTGGTCGAATCATTGTTGTTTTTTGATAAATCTGTGCGAATAGCAAATTTCTGTTCGTCCATTGCTAACAATAAATAAGCTTTATTCAAGACCATATGTCGGATATAGACTTGCTTCCCAAAGGGTCCGCCTTGAGTTTCAACTCGCACCATTGTATCATTGGTATACACAACAACTTGCCATTTATTTTGCGGGTTTAATGTGTCGTTTGTCACTAATTCAACATCATAAACCAGCATTCCGTTTAATTGCGCATGGGATCGATGAACAAAAAGAAAAAAACAACATGCAACAATGGTAAAAACTCTCATAGGATTCAAATATGATGTAAAAATACGCTTTTTCATTTATGTTACATCGGTTGATAAAATTGGATAAATTCTAGCTTATCAACGCCTTTTTTAGTTGCGACAGTGATTTACAAAGCGTATTTTTGTCCTGCTAAAAAGCACGATTATGAATCGAAAAATTGAACTACTCATTAATACTTCCGAGTTAACTGCAGGAACGCGTGGTGCTTCATTAGGACCTGGAGCAATCATGACCGCAGCGCGAAAAAACGGAAGTGATTTCTTTGGAAGATATCCGCTGGAAGTACTCCCCGACTTTAATCATTCATTGGATTTTCCAACAACTACGCCATACGCAAAATACATTGCTGAATATACAAACGTTTTTCATGCAATAGCTGATCGCGTAAAAGAAAAATTACACGCAGGCTCATTCCCTGTTGTTTTAGCAGCTGATCACGGTTCTGCAGCAGGAACAATTGCGGGAATTAAATCCGCATATCCCTCAAAAAAACTTGGCGTCATTTGGATTGATGCACATGGTGATTTACACTCGCCTTACACTACTCCATCTGGAAACATGCACGGAATGCCCTTGGCTATTTGTTTGAATACAATAAATCCAGACAACGTAAAAAACGATTTGGATGAAAACACAGCAAAACAATGGACGAGTTTGTGTCAATCCTACAACATCACTCCAAAAATCACACCCGAAAACCTTGTTTTTGTTGGTGTGCGCGACACGGAATTAGAAGAGGATTATTTACTCGATAAATTATCAATAACAAATCACCGAATCGAAAGTGTACGCGAAAAAGGTGTTGCAGCAATTGCAACTGAAATATTCACACAATTAAGTGATTGTGACGCTTTGTATGTTTCCTTCGATGTTGACTCGATGGACCCACACAGCACTTCTTTTGGAACGGGAACACCAGTTGGAAATGGACTTTTCCCCGAAGAAGCTTCTGAATTATTAACGCTTTTAGCGAAAAACGAAAAAACAGTTTGTATCGAATTTGTTGAAGTAAATCCATGTTTGGATAACAAATTAAATGCAATGGCTGAAATAACATTTGACCTGTTGAACACTGTTGTTTCAGCAATGACAACTAATGAATAATTGAAATGGAAAACAACATAAAAACAGCATTAATAAGTCATTTTTCAACACTTTTCGGAGTTGAAATTAACGACCAATTAATTCAATTTCAAAAAACGAAAAAAGAATTCAAAGGCGATTCAACGCTCGTTTTATTTCCATTTTTGAAACTTTTAGGAAAAAGTCCAGCAGAAATTGGACAAAAGATTGGAGAATATCTACAAAACGATTTACAACTTATCACTGATTTTAATGTGATTGCTGGCTTTTTGAACATGAGTTTTACCGATGACTATTGGAAAGAGCAATTAGTAAAAAGCTTTTCGGATAAATCATTTGGTTTCGCTACACCAAATTCTAAACCTGCAATCATGGTGGAATATTCGTCACCGAATACGAATAAACCATTGCACCTTGGTCACTTGCGGAATAATTTCCTCGGTTATTCAGTTGCTGAAATCTTAAAAGCCGCTGGTCACGAAGTCATCAAAACGCAAATCATTAACGATCGCGGGATACACATTTGCAAAAGCATGTTGGCTTGGCAAAAGTTTTCTCCGTTAAACGAAAAAGGCGAACGTGAAACACCTCAAAACACTGGATTAAAAGGTGATAAATTAGTTGGAAAATATTACGTTGAATTTGACAAACAATTCAATGCTGAAGCAAAAGCGATCATTGAATCGTGGAACAACGAACAATTTGACGGTTTCACAACAACAATCATTGAGAAATTTCAAGAATTTACGACTGCAAAAATCGGGAAAGACGAGAAAGCATGCGCTGGATTAGACGATAAAATAAAGGAGTTAGCTAAAAACGAAACTTCTTTGTTGCGCGAGGCAAAAGATTTATTGGTTCGTTGGGAAGGTCGCGATCCGGAAGTTTACTTGCTTTGGACAACCATGAACGGTTGGGTTTACGCCGGATTCAAAGAAACCTACGAGAAAATGGGCGTCAATTTTGATCGCTTGTATTACGAATCTGACACTTTTATACTTGGAAAAGATATCGTTAACGAAGGATTAGCAAAAGGTGTTTTCTACCAGAAAGAAGATAGTTCTGTTTGGGTGGACTTAACCGACGAAGGACTCGATCACAAATTATTATTGCGTTCTGACGGTACTTCTGTTTACATGACGCAAGATTTGGGAACAGCTGTCGATCGCTTCAACGATTATCCGCAATTAACTGGTATACTTTACACCGTTGGTAACGAACAAGATTACCACTTCAAAGTCTTGTTTTTGATTCTCGCAAAAATGGGTTACTCGTGGGCAAAATCGTGTTACCACATTTCTTATGGAATGGTCGACTTACCTTCCGGTAAAATGAAATCACGCGAAGGAACTGTGGTTGATGCAGACGATTTAATGGATGAAATTGTTGCAAGTGCCAAAGAAATGACATCTGAACGAGGACATATTGAAGGCATGTCAGAAGAAGAGAAAAACACTCTTTTTCAGACGATTGGAATGGGTGGGTTGAAGTATTACTTATTGAAAGTTGATCCAAAAAAACGCATGTTGTTTGACCCTGCTGAATCGATTGAATTGAACGGACACACAGGACCGTTTATTCAATATGCTTATGCACGTATTCAATCGTTGCTTACGAAAGCTGGTTCATTTGAATTTGATGCAACTGCAGCAATGAACGATGCAGAGAAAGAAGTCGTTAAACAATTAGCGCTTTATCCTGCTATTATTGAAGATGCGGCAAGTAACTTTTCGCCTGCTGTCATTGCCAATTACACGTATGAGTTAGTGAAATTGTATAATCAGTTTTACCAATCGATTTATATCTTACAAGAAGAAGATGCAGCAATCAAATCTTTGCGCCTAACACTGAGCGAAAGTGTTGCAAACGTTATTGAAAGCTCGATGCACTTGCTTGGAATTAAGGTTCCAAAACGCATGTAATACATAAAAAAATATCATAAAAAAAGAGGTGAAAATATCACCTCTTTTTTTTATGCTTCAACTCAAATTAAGCGCGTAACTCAGCTCCCAATTTTGAAGCTAATTCGTTGCGTATTTGATCCATTATTTTATCGACTTGTTCGTCTTTCAATGTATGCTCAGCATCTTGGAATGTAAACGATACAGCATACGATTTTTTTCCTTCAGGAAGATTCTTTCCTTCGTACACATCAAACAGACCAACTTGTTGCAATATCTTTTTATCAACTTTTCGAGCAATTTCTTGAATTACTGAAAATGTAACCTGCTCATCCAATAACAAAGAAAAATCTCTTCTTACAGCAAACGTTTTTGGCAATTCTTTCGCTTGTGTTTTGCTCAATTTCAACGAAGCAATCAAAGCATCCCAATCCAGATCAGCAACAAACACATCGTTTTTAATTCCAAACTGTTTTTTTGAAGCGTTGTTGATCCAACCGATAGAACCGATAGATTGCTTTAAAACTGATAACGAAAAGCCATCTTGTAACAAATCCGTTGTTTCAAGCGCAACTTCGTTCACTAATTGGCTTAATCCTAAACGATCCAACAAGGAAGTTACTATTCCTTTCAGTGTATAGAAAGTCGTTTTGTCATTGGAACTATTCCACGTTTCAGGTAATTTTCGTCCCGTAACAAGCAACAACAAGCGTTTGTTTTCTTTGTATTCATTAGCGACAACTTTGTAGACCTTTCCAAACTCCATTAATTTCAAGTCAGGATTTTGTCTGTTTTGATTGTGTGCAACCGTTTCTAATCCTTGAAAAATAAGCGATTGACGCATGACAGCCAATTCTTGACTCAATGGATTCAAGAGCTCAACATTTTCTGTAGCAATCAAATGAGCACCTCCTAGTTTTTCAACATATCCTGGCGAAGTCAAGGAATTGTTCATCATTTCGTGAAAACCAAAACCGGACAACATTTCTGATACAGCAACACTCAATCGTTCCAAATCAGGTTTATCTGCAACCAATAAAGAGGTGTTTAATTTTTCAGGTAATGGAATTTTATTGAAACCGTAAATGCGTAATATTTCTTCGATCACATCAATTTCTCGATCAACATCGATACGGTAATTTGGCACGAATAAATCCAATTTTTCTGGCGTTTCAGCAGCAATTTCAAAATCAAGTGCTACTAAAATTTGTTTGATTGTTTCACTTGGTATTTCGTGACCTAACAACTGTTTGCATTGTGCAAAGCGAAATTCAATCTTACGTCGTTGAACTGGATTTGGATAAAAATCTGTTGGATTACTTGCAATTTGAGCACCAGTTATTTCACAGATTAATTGTGCCGTTCTGTGCAATGCATACGGAACCATGTCCACATCTACTCCACGTTCAAAGCGAAAACTTGCATCCGTTGATAAACCATGTCTTTTAGCTGTTTTACGCACAGAAACAGGTTGGAAAAACGCAGCTTCTAATACAATACGTGTTGTGCTATCAGCAATTCCACTTTCTTTTCCACCAAACACACCTGCAATACAAAGTGGTTCGTTTTCATTGGCAATGATTAAATCTTCACTATCTAACGTACGTTCAACACCGTCTAACGTAACTAATTTCTCGTCTTTTTTTGCCGTTCGAACAAGCAACTTGTCGCCTACTTTGTCCGCATCGAAAGCATGAAGTGGCGTTCCTAATTCACGCATGACATAATTCGTACAATCGACAACTGCATTGATTGGCGCTACACCAACCGCACGCAAACGATTCTGCATCCATGCTGGAGAAGGTTTATTTGCTACATCCGTTAAGGCAATCGTCATGTATCTTGGACATCGTTCGTCGTCTAACACTTGAACCGAAATCGGTAAATCAGCAGTTTTTTTCAACTCACCTAAAGCTTTTAATGTCAGTTTTTTATCCAACGATTCGTGGCAAGCTAAAAAAGCAAACACATCGCGTGCAACACCAACATGTCCCATTGCGTCTGCTCTATTGGGTGTTAAACCAATTTCTAGTTGAACATCGCTTTCCAATTGCAAATAATCTGCAGCTGGCGTTCCTACTTTTGCGGCAGGATCAAGTACCATGATTCCTGCGTGACTTTCGCCTAATCCTAATTCATCTTCAGCACACAACATCCCAAACGATTCAACGTCTCTGATTTTTGAGACTTTCATTTTTAATGGTTGATCGGGTGTTGGGTATAAAACCGCTCCTACTTGCGCTAAAATTACTTTTTGACCAACCGCCACATTTGGAGCACCGCATACAACTTGTACAATTTCAGTTCCATTGTTAACAGTTGTAACTTTTAATCGGTCTGCATTTGGGTGTTGTTCACACGTCATAACTTCACCAACAACAACATTAGCTAAGCCACCTTTAACAGCCTCAATTGTCTCAAAACCTTCTACTTCCAATCCAGTATCGGTCAATAATTGATCTAATTCTTCAGGAGTAAACGTTTTTGGCAAAAATTCATTCAGCCAGTTGTATGAAATTTTCATGTGTTATTTTCAAAAATTATAGGTGCGAAAATACAAATTAATCGTGACTTTTTCAGTAATTAACCCCAGCTGTTTTTGGTTATTCAATGTTCATTGTTGGCAACTTTCATTGATTATACCAACTGATTTTGTAAAAATTAAAAGTGTCTTATTATCTTCGTGCCACATGCAACAAGAAGAATTCATTAATATACGTCGCTTAATTGCCAGTAAAAACCCGCGCTTGCTGAAATGGCTCCCTGGTTTTGTGTTGCGTTATATTGAACGTGTCATTCATCAAAAAGATGTCAATTACTTCCTGAATAAATACCAATCAACGAATCAAGGGTTTTGCGCTGATGTATTGACTGAAATTGGTGTAAATTACACCATCAAAGGGATTGAAAACATTCCAAAAGATGGGAAATGTGTGATCGTCATGAATCACCCACTTGGCGGAATGGACGCAATGATTTTAGTTGATGCGTTAAAAAATCACCGGACAGATTTAAAATTCATTGTAAACGACTTGTTACTCAACTTGGGTCGTTTAAACGATATTTTTGTAGGTGTCAATAAACACGGAAAAAACAACAGTCAATCGATTCAAAAAGTTAATGACTTGTTTGCATCCGAAAATTGTGTCTGTATTTTTCCTGCTGGATTGGTTAGCCGCAGAAAAAAAGGATTGATCCGCGATTTAACTTGGAAAAAAACGTTTGTCCGACAATCAAAAATCAATGATCAAGTGATTGTTCCCGTCTTTATTGACGGTCACTTATCGAATTGGTTCTATAACTTATCCAATTTCCGCCAATTTTTAGGAATCAAGGCCAACATCGAAATGTTTTATTTGGTGGACGAATTGTACAAACAAAAAGGACTTACCGTTGCTATTACTGTAGGAAAACCTATCTTAGCAAACACATTAAGTGATGAGAAATCAGATGTTGAACATGCTGAATGGTTTCGGAATCACATTTATACTTTAAACGATTAAGCATGCAACAAGAGGCAATTATACCCGCTATTGATAAAGCAATCATCAAACAAGAATTGACGGCTGCTGGACTAATGCGCAAAACCAGAAAAGGCGATAATGAAATCTATTGTGTCAATTACCACAACGCACCAAATGTTGTCCGAGAAATTGGTCGTTTGCGCGAAATAACGTTTCGAGCAGCAGGCGGTGGAACGGGACTTTCATTGGATTTGGACGAATACGACACCAACGAAATTTGCTACGATCAGTTAATCGTTTGGTCGCCTGAAGACGAAGAAATTATTGGTGGTTACCGTTTTATCATGTGCAAAAACGCACGCGATGAAAAGGGTGAAATTCACTTATCTACCAGTCATTATTTTGATTTCTCACCGACATTTATCAACGAATATTTGCCATTCACCTGTGAATTAGGCAGAAGTTTTGTGCAGCCAAATTTTCAACCAACAGTTAATCCACGTAAAGGTTTATTTGCACTGGACAATATCTGGGATGGACTTGGTGCAATTGCAAAAACATACGCTAACGAAATAAAATACTTTTTTGGTAAAGTAACGATGTACCCCAGTTATAACGTTGAATCGCGTGATTTCTTGTTGCACTTCCTACACAATTATTTTCCAGATAATGAAAATTTAATGGTTCCTTTTCACCCATTGAATCAACAAGCAAATGCTGCTTTATACCAAGAAATGTTGGGCGACTTACCATTCAAAGACGGTTTCAAAGTGCTCAATTCGTATGTTCGTGAACATGGTGAAAACATTCCACCACTAGTGAATATTTACATGAACTTGTCGCCAACCATGAAAACTTTTGGAACAGCAGTAAATTCAGAATTTGGTGATGTGGAAGAAACGGGTATTCTAATTACGATAGCAGATATCTATGACGAAAAGAAAGAACGTCATTTGAATTATTAAATCCTTGATTAAAAAGTAAAACGATCTCCGTCTGCGACAACAACAGCGTTTTCAAACTGATTTTTAACTTCAATTAAATGTTCAGCTGAATCTTCGTATCTTGCTGATAAATGACCAATTAGCAATTTACCTGCATTCGATTTGTACGCAATATTCCCCGCTTCCAAAGCAGTTGTGTGATGGGTTGCTTTTGCTCTTTCTTTCAGTGCATCTAGAAATGTTGCTTCGTGGTACAAGACTGTAGAATCTTGAATAAACGGAATAATACGTTCGTCGTATTTCGTATCAGAACAAAAGGAATAACTTTTTGGTTTAGGCGGATCAAAAGTATACTTTTTGAAAGGTACAACCGTTCCATCTTCCAATACCACATCTTCACCGCGCTTGAAAAAAGGAATACACGTTAGTGAAAGTCCCGCTGCTTTGAAGCGTTCACCATCAATCGACCGATCTTTTTGTTTTTCTTGAATACGAAAACCATTTGTTGGAATGCGGTGATTTAATGGAAAGGTCCAAATTTCAATTAATTTATCTTCAAATAACAATTTGTGTTCTTTTCCATTCAGAGGAACGAAGTTTAATTCAAATCCCAACTTTGAACCTCCTACTTCCAATTGTAAACGAATAATTTGTTCCAATTCTTCTGGACAGTAGATGGTAATTCCTTGGTTGCGGCCCAATAAATGAAGGGTACTCAACAAACCAACAAGACCAAAATAATGATCGCCGTGCAGGTGAGAAATTAAAATATGAGTGATTTTTTGAAAGTGGATTTTGTTTTTTCTAAGTTCGTTTTGCGTCCCTTCGCCACAATCAATTAATAGGTGGCGGTCGTTACAACAAAGGTATTGCGCAGTTGGTTTTCTTTTTGCAGTCGGCAACGCCGCGCCCGAACCTAAAATAGTTAATTCAAAACTCATTTTTATCGTTCGTTCAACAAAGAAATAGCTTCAGATGAAGTTGGAACAATCGTTAATACTTTGTCTAACTGAGCAATTGTAATCATCTTTTGTACAGCAGGTTGTAATCCAGCAAGCACAAACATTCCATTCACATCCTTGCAAATTCTGTTGGCAAACAACAATGCGGACAAACCAGATGAATCGCAATAACGTGTAGCAGTTAGATCAATGATAATCGTATTCACTGCTTTCTTTTGCAAAAGCATCAATTCGTTTTTTAAATCAGGTGCAATTTGCGCATCCAATTTTTCAGCTTTCACACTAACAACTGTGTACTTTTCTTCGTTTGTTACATTGAAATTCATCAGCTATTATTTAAGTTGTGTTATCTTCCAATTTTACTGGCAAGCAAATAAATAGCGGCCATACGAACAGCTACGCCATTTTCTACTTGTTGCAAAATAATTGATTGATCTGAATCAGCGACATCAGAAGTGATTTCTACCCCACGATTGATTGGTCCTGGGTGCATCACAATGATTTCTTTATCGAGGTTATTCAAAATTTCTTTCGTTAATCCGTATTGCATGGAATATTCACGCAAGCTTGGGAAAAACTGAATGTCTTGACGTTCTAATTGAATGCGTAGCATGTTTGCCACATCACACCAATTCAATGCGCGTTGTAAGTTGTGTTCCACTTTTACACCTAATTGCTCGATGTATTTCGGAATCAAAGTTGTAGGTCCACAAACCATTACTTCAGCGCCTAATTTTTGCAAGGTGTAAATATTCGACAAAGCCACACGTGAATGCAAAATATCACCAACGATGACTACTTTTTTTCCAGCTACTTCTCCCAAACGTTCACGAATAGAAAAAGCATCTAACAAGCCTTGCGTTGGGTGTTCGTGTGTTCCATCACCAGCATTAATCACGCGCGTATTTGTGCGTTGTGACAAGAATAAAGCTGCTCCTGGATTTGGGTGACGCATCACAACCATGTCCACTTTCATCGACAGGATATTATTCACCGTATCGATTAAAGTTTCTCCTTTTTTAACTGAACTAGAAGCTGCAGAAAAGTTGACAACATCAGCAGACAATCTTTTTTCAGCAAGTTCGAATGATAAACGGGTGCGTGTTGAGTTTTCAAAAAACAAGTTAGCGATCGTAATATCTCTCAGGGAAGGAACTTTTTTAATTGGTCGATTAATAACTTCTTTAAAACTATCTGCAGTTTTAAAAATCAATTCGATATCTTGACGAGTCAAGTCACGAATACCAACTAAATGATCAACGCTTAAGTGTTCCATTCTGTGTAAACAATACTATTTTATCAGTTCCTTCTATTTCTTTCCATTCTACTGAAACACGCTCTGAATCGAGTGTATCTACAGCTTGTCCAATATAATCTGCTTGAATTGGTAAATCGCGTTGAAAACGTCGATCGACTAATGTCAATAATTCCACACATTGTGGGCGACCAAATGCTAACAATGCATCTAAACCAGAGCGAATTGTTCTTCCCGTGTACAACACATCATCAATTAGGACAACTTTTTTACCTTCAATTGAAAAATCGATGTTTGTCGCTGAGGGAATCAACGGCTTTTCTCTTCTTCTAAAATCGTCTCGGTAAAACGTGATATCTAATTGACCACAAGTAATTGGATGTTTTGTGATTGCTTCCAAAATCGTTTTCAAGCGCTCAAGCACATGAATACCACGTGGTTGTAGACCGATTAAAACTGTTTCTTCGAAATTGTCGTGATTTTCAATCAATTGATAGGCAAGGCGGTTCATTGTTAACTGAACTTGTTGGTCGTCTAAAATGACTTGCTTTTCCATTAACTACAAAACTAATTAAAACGGTTTAAATAACAAAAGGATTAGCGCGGTAGTTTTCAACTTTAATAAGAAAATTGTGGAAAACAACACTAAATGACTTATTTACAACTTATTTCGTAATCCAAGACCAAAAACGCTTGTGTAAACGAGGAATAACCAATCCCATCAAAGGAACTAAAATCAATGTCAAAATCAATGTTTTTACTAACTGAGGTAAATCTTTGATCAGCGGAAAAATAGTTGCAAAAAGCAAGTTGATTACTGGGTAAACAAAGAGCCAGCTAATCAGTAATAATTTCCAAACTTTTGGTTTTTTGGGTGAATTTTCCATTGTCAATTTTTGTTCAAAGTTAGGTAAAGTATTCGTCTATGAAATCCTTAACCTCCTTTTCGTTTCACTTTGTAGCCATCTTTTTGCAATAATTCCATGATTTTATCGCGAAATGCTCCTTGAACAATGATTTCTCCATCTTTAGCTGTTCCTCCAACTCCAAATTTGCTTTTCAATTGCTTCCCCAAGTCTTTCAAGTCCTCGTCTGTTCCGACAAAACCTTCAATCAACGTAACTTCTTTTCCACCGCGCTGTTTGCGGTCGATAGAAACATACAACAATTGATCTTTTGGAGCCAAAGTCGCTTGCTCCTCTTCTTCTTCAAACTGGTAACTGTAATTTGGATTTGTTGAATAAACAATGTCCAAACGCTCTTTTTTCTTTTTACTCAAAACAAGAAATTTTTACTACACAAATATAAGGACAATTCAATGATCAGTGAATTATGGACTTGTAAAACGACAAAAATGTATCCGGTGTCATTACCGATAAGGAACTATTTTTATAATCTTTCACATTTCTTGTCACAACACAATCAATAGTTCCATCATTTACTGCTGCGAAATTTTGTAATGCATCTTCAAAATCTTTAAAATCAGACGTTAACGCCGTTTGTATGACTTGTTTATCAATCGACAAAACATCAATAATTGTCATTAACTCCGTTAGTTTTTGAATCACTTTATCGTGCTTTGCTCCTTGTCGTAGTAAATAATAAACATTACTAACAATCACTGGAGTGACAAAACCAGAGATTTTTTTCAATTCACACAATGCTAAAATAGCAGCTGCATCATCAACAAATGGTCTTCTGTCAAAAAAGAAATCAAGAATTACATCGGTATCAATTAAAATCCGTTGCATAATTACAAATATTTTTTGGTCAACCTATTTGTTAATTCTTTTTTATAATCAACTTCTTGAGGAGCACTAAAAGTACCTTTCAATGCATGAACGACAGGTGTTTGCTCGGGAATAATCACTTCAGCATCAATTGTTAATGCTTTCAAATAATTCTCAATCAAACTTGAAAGACTTCGGTGGTTGTCTTTTGCATATTTCTTGGCCTTCTCAATAATATGCTGTTCAATTGTCAAGGTTAATTTGGTGTTCATAACAGTTCGATGAAAGTTTCATTCAAAGATAATGAAAAATACATTACACGTGTTTTTTTTAATAATTTTACACGTGTAAATAAACTGAAGACCAAAATAAATGTGGTTTCTGAATTAAATTTTCGGACATTTTTTGCAATGAACTCCTTTTTTCTTGTATTTCTTGCAACAATCTTTTTTCTTGGAACATTGACATGCATGACAAGCAGAAAGTACTTCTGGAAGTGGAGTTGTTATTGGAACAAACGATTGCTTCATGTCTTATTTAGAATAATTCTACACAAAGATAACCGATAAAGGAATTACTCCAATAAATTTTGTGCTTTTTTTAAAAATATTTTTGCGCTTGTCGGAAAGTATTGGTGTGCGCTTCAATGATGGAACGGATTTCGGGAGAATATCCTCCGCCCATGGTACAAACAATTGGAACGGTTAGTTGATTTGCAAAAGCAAAAACAAGTGCATCTCTTTTGGCGCAACCTGCTAAGGTTAAACCTAATTTACCCAATTTATCACTTGCCAACACATCAACACCACATTGATAAAAGATAAAATCAGGTTGAAATTGGTGTTGCATGTCAACTAATTTATCTGAAAGCAGCTGTAAATAGGTTTCATCGTCGCAATAATCTTGTAAACCAACATCTAAATCGCTTTGTTCTTTTTGCAAAGGATAATTGGATTGACCGTGCATGCTGAACGTAAATACCGCTGGATTATCTTGGAAAATTTCTGCTGTTCCATTTCCTTGATGGACATCCAAATCGATGATTAAAATCCGTTTGACAGCTGTGTTTTCTAACAACCAAACACTTGCTATTGCTTGATCGTTCAACAAACAAAACCCTTCTCCCCTGTCCGAAAACGCATGATGTGTCCCACCAGCAATGTTGAACGCAATTCCTCCATCTACAACCAACTCAGCACATTTGCGTGTTCCTTCCATGATGATTAATTCACGTTCAATCAATTCTTTGGAATGGACAAATCCTGAAACGCGTTGTTCCCGAAGTGAACATGATAATTGGATCAATTTTTCGTAATAGTCAGATGAATGAACACGCAGCACAAATTCCGCATCAATCACCTGAGGATCAAACAATTCAGCTTGCATAATTATTCCTTCGTAGAGCAATTGATCTTTCAACAAACTGTACTTTTCCATGGGAAAACGGTGGTTTTCTGGCACAGGATGCACATATACAGGCGAATACGCTACAAAAAAACTCATGCTATGCTTTTAACAAACGTTGAAAATCAGCCTGAATGAGGAAAAACGCCAAATTATCTGGGAGCTGAATAAAGTCGTAGTGTATTTTTTCAGTAGATTTCAAGCGCATCGTAATGATTCCAAGTCCATTAGAAATCGCTGGTGCAACTAATCCTTCGTTTAATTTTAGTTGGTACAATGCTTGAATTTCAGGGAAATCTAGTTGATTCAACTCTTCCATATATGCACGCAATTCGGGTTGTTTATCCAAGGTGGTATAATTTCCTAAAACTACCCTAATTTGCTCTTTCTTAGTCGCGAGAATGATCAGCGCGTCTTGTTTGGCGCCTCTTTTTTCTCCGTGAATAAGAATGTTTTTCAATCCTTCGTTCAACACGCTGAAAACGTTTTTTACGGTTTGTTTCGTATCGCCTAAAGCTAATAACATTTCTTCAACGCTAAAAACCAATCGGTGTAACAAATCATGATTCATTTCACCAAAATGAAAAACAGGTTGTTGAACAAAACCCTCTTGTTTCAACGATTCAACCAATTGATTAATTTCTGATTTCATGATGTTTTCACTAGTAAGCGAAACAAGATACTAAGAAACTTGAAGCTATTGAACTTTTTTTAGCATTTCTTGCATGATCGAGGTCACTGCTGGACAAACTTCCATGTTTTTTCGCGTTAAATCGAGGATTTGATACATGTTTTTTCGGTTCGTATGCGGGTACTCGCGACAAGCCAAGGGTCTGTCTTCGTAAACCATGCAATAATTGTCGTCATCCAAAAACGCACAAGGCGATTGTTGCAAAACATAATCGTTGTCCGAATCGATTTTCAAGTACGAAGCGATGAACTGCTTTTCCGTCATTTTGAGTCGTTTCGACAAGCGCTTGATATCGACATCTCTGAAGATTGGGCTCGTTGTCTTGCAGCAATTCGCGCAAGCAAGGCAATCTACTTTTCGGAAAGTTTGCTCGTGTAAGGTATGAAACTGTTGATCCAGCGAACGGGTGTTTGCTTTTTTGGCTTTTTTCACCCACTTCACATACGTTTCTTTTTCAGCAAGCGCATGTTGAATAGCTTGATCAATGTTCATGAATTATTTTCCTTTCAATTCCATTGCCTTCAATGTATTCATCATCAAAGAAGCAATCGTCATTGGACCTACTCCACCTGGTACGGGTGAAATCCACGAAGTTTTTGGAGCGACATTTTGAAAATCAACATCACCAACCAAACGCCAGCCACGCTCTCTTGACGGATCTTCGATACGCGATGTACCAACGTCAATCACAACAGCGCCTTCTTTGACCATGTCTTCGGTAATGAAACCTGGTACACCAACTGCAGCGATTAGTATGTCTGCTTGTTTGCAAATGTCTTTGATGTTCTCCGAACGCGAATGCGCTAAAGTAACGGTACAATTTCCTGGATCGGTATTTTTACCTAACAACAAGCTCAATGGCGTTCCCACAATATTACTTCGTCCAACAATCACACAATTTTTACCGGATGTTTCGATGTTGTAACGGCGCATCAATTCAACAATACCAGCAGGAGTTGCCGGCACGAAACCAGGAATATTCAACATCATGTTCCCCACATTAATTGGGTGAAAACCATCGACATCTTTTTTTGGATCAATGGCAAGCGTCACTTTCATCTCATCGATATGCGCTGGCAAAGGCAGTTGGACAATAAATCCATCAATGCTTTTGTCCTCATTCAACGCATGAATTTTATTCAACAACACTTCTTCGGTAATCGATTCATCGTAACGAATCAACGAGCTTTCAAAACCAATTTCGTCACATGCTTTCAACTTATTGTTGACGTAGGTAACAGAACCGCCATCGCGACCAACTAAAATCGCGGCCAAATGCGGGATTTTTCGCCCACTTTCTTTGCGTTCTTTCACTTGAGCAGCGAGTTCTTTTTGAATCTGTAAGGAAACTTCTTTACCGTTGAGAATTTGCATGATGTGTTCTTTTTTTTGCAAATATACGGCGAAATTTAGAAGATTGAAAGGTTACTAGCTTGTTTCTATCGTGGCTGGAGGAAACATGAAGTTGTTGAGCATTTTATTGTTTTTTTCCATTTTCATAGACACTCAGGAAAAGCCAAAAGTCAAGGCCTGAATTGGAAACGCTGAAAAATTGAAATGTGCTACGAAATCGTGACGATTTAAGACATGTAACCTATTAACTTTTTTCTTTTTTGACTAACTGTTTTTTACTTAACTTTGTGTAAAAGAAGAACCAATGACAACAATTACGCTAAAAATAAACGAGCGAAGCAAAACAGGAAAAGCGCTGAAAGAGATGATTGATGCTTTGGCTGGTAAATCTGAATCTGGTGTCCAAATTGTAAGTCCGTATGATTCGAAATTTGTGGAAATGGTGAAAAAATCTGCACAAAGTAAAAACAGAACTCCCATAAATGCGCAAAATGTATGGGAAAGTTTATAATTGAACTAACCGATACAGCTATAGAACATTTGAGGCTTCATAAAAAAAGCGGAAACAAAGCTGCTATCAAGAAAATAGATGCGATTTTTTTGGACTTAGAAAATCATCCATTTGAAGGCGTTGGTCATCCTGAACCACTTAAATACGAATTAGAAGGATATTGGTCGCGCAAAATCAACCAAAAGGATAGAATTATTTATTCGGTTGAACAAGAGAAAGTTATTGTCGAAGTTGTTTCAGCTATTGGTCATTATTCAGATAAATAAACAACAAACATAACAAAACCATTATTTCTTTAAAAGCTGCGTGATATGCTATAAATCAAGCATCTGCTGCTACGCCGGGGAATTGGTGTTTTATGAAAATGTTGTGGTTAAACTTTTGGTAACACTGCTGAAATATTACCTATTATACTTAATCTTTAATAATATTTGCTTACTTTTTTGCCAATCTTCAATTCCGTAAAATTTTAAGGCAAAAGTGTAGTAATTTTTATTATCAAAAAGATTAAATAACCATTTATATTCTTTTCTATTAAGTTTGATCTCGTCTTTTTCAAATCCAATATTAAATGATTTTAAATTACCCTTTTTATCAAGTTTAAATGCTATTCCTTTCATTGAAGAATGCTTTGATGGATTAAAATATTCAAAGGAATCTAAGCACATATAGATATAGGTTTTAAATTCAATGTCATTAACAATACTATCTTTTTGAGAAAAAGAAAATAAAGAATAAAATGAACAAAGTAAGAATATTAATAGTTTTTTCATATTTGATTTGAAGTAACATAAATATAGTGATTGTTTTTCAAAAACGATATGCATTATAGCGCGGCTGTACAGCTGTTTTTTGCTGGAATTTTGGAAATTTCCAATAAAGGAAAAAAGTAATATTACTTTTTTGCTAAATTACAAAAAGGTAATATTACCCTTTTCACCATTTTAAAACGTTTTCACTTGGCTGCGTGATACATGATAAATCACGCATCTGCCGCAGCGCCGTGGAATTGGTGTTTATTGAAAAGGTTGCGATTAAACTTTTTAAGAATTTCGTTCAATACTACTTAGACATTACCCTTTAAAACGTCTTGCCTTTACAAATAAAAAAGAGGCTGTCTCAAAAAGGCAGTCTCTTTTTTTATCATTTTTTTGGAAATATCCATTGTCAATTCATTGAATATCAGTATATTTAACTGTATTTTAATTGACTTTATATGGGTAATCCAACGT
>JAGOAZ010000011.1 GCA_017983675.1 Fluviicola sp. | reverse complement strand
CTTTGTGTAATTTTAACCGCAGAAATTTATTCAGATGAAAAAAGTATTAGTTGCAAATCGAGGAGAAATCGCACGTCGTGTTATCCGATCGTTAAAAAAAATGAACATTGCTACCGTTGCTATTTACTCCGATGCAGATGAAAATGCGCCACACGTATTAGAAGCTGACGAAGCAGTGTATGTTGGAAAGTCACCTTCTTCTGAATCGTATTTGCAACAAGATATTATCATTGATTATTGCTTAAAACTTGGAGTTGAAGGAATTCACCCTGGATATGGTTTTTTATCTGAGAATGCAGGTTTTGCGCGCAAGGTTTCAGCTGCTGGAATTAAATTCATCGGACCATCACCCGAAGCAATGGAATTGATGGGCGATAAATTATCGGCAAAACAAGCAGTTAAAAGTTACAACGTTCCCTTGGTTCCTGGGGTAGATGAAGCAATCAAAGATGTTGAAGCAGCGAAAATTATTGCTGCAGAAGCAGGTTTCCCAATTTTGATCAAAGCTTCTGCTGGAGGTGGAGGAAAAGGAATGCGCCTTGTGAATCACATCGATGAATTTGAGGAACAAATGCAATTGGCACAAAGCGAAGCACGTTCTTCGTTTGGCGATGACGCAGTTTTTATTGAAAAATTCGTGACCAAACCGCGTCATATTGAAATTCAAGTTTTTGCCGATCAATTAGGAAATACCGTTTACTTGTTTGAACGTGAATGTTCGATTCAACGTCGTCACCAAAAAGTAATTGAAGAAGCTCCGTCAGCTGTTTTAACACCCGAATTACGTAAAAAAATGGGGGCGGCAGCAGTGAATGTATGCAAAGCGTGTAATTACGAAGGTGCAGGAACAGTAGAGTTTTTATTGGATGCAAATTTGGACTTTTTCTTCTTAGAAATGAACACCCGTTTGCAGGTAGAACACCCTGTAACGGAAGAAATAACAGGAACTGATTTGGTCGAATGGCAAGTACGTGTGGCACGTGGTGAACGTTTACCAAAATTACAAGATGAATTAACAATCAACGGTCATTCAATCGAAGTGCGTGTTTATGCAGAAGATACATTGAACGGCTTTATTCCAGATATAGGAACCTTGAATCGCTACAAACGTCCACGTGTAGATTTAGCGCGTGTCGATGACGCCTTTGAAGAAGGTATGGAAGTGCCAATTTATTACGATCCAATGATTGCTAAATTGGTTGTTTGGGCGCCAACACGAGAAGAAGCATTAGACAAAATGGTCAAAGCAATCGATAGCTATGAAATATCGGGTATCAAAACAACACTTGATTTTGGAAAATATGTGATGAAACACCCAGCTTTCCGTTCAGGTGATTTTGATACAAATTTTGTGAAATATTATTTTGAAGACCCAACAATCATGTGGGAAGCTTATGCTGATGAAACAGATGCACTAAAAGCTGGATTAACAACTATTTGGTCAGACTTAGTAAAAAAGGCAAACAAGGACGCTGCTTCACAAAATATCTCATCCACTTGGCGCTTACACGCACATTAATCGGAATTGAAAAAATAACAAAGAACTATACATAATTAGCGTTTTTATTGCTTTGTAAAAGTAATTTTATACGTACATTTGACCCACGAAAAAAACAAAGTTGTCATGAACTTACACGAATATCAAGGAAAATCCATCTTACAAAAGTATGGTGTTACAGTACAACGCGGAGTTGTTGTCGAGAAAGTTGAAGATGCAGTAGCTGCAGCTAAAAAATTAACAGAAGACACAGGGACGAGCTGGTACGTAGTAAAAGCACAAATCCATGCAGGTGGACGTGGAAAAGGAGTTGTTGAAGAAACAGGTTCTCACGGTGTTGTTTTAGCGAAAGGAATTGACCAAGTTGAAGAAAAAGTGAAAGGCATTTTAGGCGGTCACTTAGAAACAGCTCAAACAAATGGAAAAGGAAAATTAGTAAGCAAAGTTTTACTTGCTGAAGATGTTTATTATCCTGGTGAAGCAGAAACAGAAGAATTTTACATGTCTGTTTTGTTAGACCGTGAAAGAGGACGTAACACAATTATGTATTCGACTGAAGGTGGAATGGATATTGAAACTGTTGCGCACGACACACCTCATTTGATTTTCAAAGAAGAAATTGATCCACGAGTAGGAATCCAAGGTTTTCAAGCACGTAAAATTGCTTTCAACTTAGGTTTATCTGGTGAAGCGTTCAAACAAATGACAAAATTTGTTGTGAACTTATACAAAGCTTACGAAGGATGTGATGCTGCAATGTTTGAAATCAATCCTGTATTGAAAACTTCAGACAATAAAGTCATTGCAGTTGATGCAAAAGTAACGTTAGATGGAAACGGTTTGTTCCGTCACCCTGAATACTTAGAAATGCGTGATACTTCAGAAGAAGATCCAATGGATGTGGAAGCAGGTGAAGCAGGGTTAAACTTTGTGAAATTAGACGGAAACGTTGCTTGTATGGTAAATGGAGCAGGTCTTGCTATGGCAACAATGGATATCATTAAATATTCAGGCGGTAATCCAGCTAACTTCTTAGATGTAGGTGGAACAGCTGATGCTGAACGTGTTGAAAAAGCTTTCCACATTATCTTGAAAGACACAAACGTAAAAGCAATTTTAATCAACATCTTCGGTGGTATCGTTCGTTGTGATCGTGTAGCACAAGGTGTTGTGGATGCATACAAAAACATTGGAAACATTCCAGTTCCAATCATTGTACGTTTACAAGGAACAAATGCTGAAGCAGCGAAAAAATTGATCGATGAATCAGGATTGAATGTTCATTCAGCTGTCTTGTTACAAGAAGCTGCTGATAAAGTAAAAGAAGTTTTGGCGTAATAACCAATTTCAATTATAAAACTAAAGGCGCTCATTTGAGCGCCTTTTTTGGTTTCATCACCAATTTAGTAATCAAAGAAATCACTATCTTTGCACTTTATGAATTTGCTCAAACAACCCATGATTAAATATAAAACCGCAGAAGAAATTGCCATCATGCGTGATGCTGCTCAAGTTGTAAGTAGAACCTTAGGAAAAGTCGCTGAAATGATTGAGCCGGGGATCACTCCATTGCAATTAGACAAAATGGCGGAAGCATATATTCGTTCGCAAGATGCAATTCCAGGTTTTTTAGGTTTATACGGTTGTCCAAGTACTTTGCTGATTTCTGTAAACGAACAAGTTGTTCACGGTTTGCCGACAAATCGTCCCTTACAAGAAGGCGATATCGTTTCTGTTGATTGTGGTGCTGTGTACAAAGGCTATTACGGCGACCACGCTTATACGTTTGCAATTGGTAAAGTTTCTGATGAAAAAGCACAATTATTGCGCGTTACGGAAGAGTGTTTGATCTTAGGAATCGAACAAGCCGTTGTGGGTAACCGCATCGATGATATTGGTTGGGCAATCCAAACTCATGCTGAAAAACATGGGTATGGTGTTGTGCGTGAATTGGTAGGTCATGGTTTGGGAAAAACATTGCACGAAGATCCACAAGTTCCAAATTACGGGAAACGTGGTCGTGGAAAGAAAATTCAAAATGGATTGACGATCGCAATCGAACCGATGATTAATTTAGGAACAGAGAAAGTGACCCAATTAGAAGACAATTGGACAATTGTTACCGCTGATGGTCGTCCAAGTGCACATTTCGAACACGATATAGCGGTGGTTGATGGAAAACCAGTTATTCTTTCAACCTTTGATTACATTTTAGAAGCTTTAGCAAAAAAATAATGAAGGCACAACGCATCGCCTTTTTAACAATAGTGACAACCTGCATGTTTGGATTTTCCATTTTCATGCAAAACGGACAGTTTATTCTACCTTTTCCCTTGTTTCGTGTTGGGTTGTTTGGAATTGTCATCACCCTTTTTATCGCTGAAAAACAAGCATTGAAACGAACCGATTGGTTCTTGATTGCTTGGTCCTTTTGTTTGGCAATTTCTTCGCGTTTTTTGATCGAAATATGTTACAGCGAAGCACAGTTACAACTTTATCAAGCAGCAATTAACCAATTTTCATCCATTTCGTTGGTGCTCTTTGCTGTTTTCTTTTTTATTTGGCAACTCCTACAATTAACTTCTTTTCGAACGTTTGATCAATGGTTTATGTTTGCAGGAGCAAGTTTGTTTTTCGTTGGTATGCTTGCCAATTGGTTGATTTTGTTGCCTTTCGGTCTTGTGTTGTGGGCAATTGGATTGAAATTAAGTAACAACACCAATCCCATCACGAATGCTGTAGCGTTGTTGTTACAGTTTATTTTTGTTGCTGTTATAGCTTCGATCGCTTACTTTGGATCATATAAAGTGCTTGCTTATTTGTAACCTTGTGAACTTCGTTACTTATAAGGCTATGCGATTATTTATTCTATTATTTTCTTTCGTAAGAGTGTTATTGTGTAGTTTTCAATTGACTGCGCAACAACAAGTTACTGCTGAAATTGATCGGATTCTGAAAATAACCCCTCGTTTGGTTGAACGATATACCCCTCAAAAAGCAACGAATACACTCATATTCCCTGCGGAATTTAATGCTATTCAATTTGAGAATGCAGCAGATTTAGCAACATTAACCAATAAAGTCATCATCAAAATCGAATTGGTGTTTACCACTTTCAAAAAAAACGAAACATTCGACCAACACGCGCTCAATAGAAAACGGCTTCATTATTTATTCGAAAAAGTTCCCAATATTGCAGCCCAACATGCGATAGAATGGTCTTTGATTGGTCAAACTGCTTGTAAAACAGTTGAAGAGGGACGTGATTTTTTTCATGGTATTCTCATCAAATACAAAGAGTTGCCAACTCCTGCATCTAGTTTAATAGAGCAACAATTCATCAAAGCAGCACTGTATGAAAATGTTCCATACTACGCCTATGAGACGTACCTGAAAAAAGAGGGTGAAAAAGTAGTTGTTGATACTTCAGGAGCAATTGAATTGAAGAAAGAACCTGTTTTTATAGCGCCAAATTTTGTGCAAGGTGAACGGGAACGAATAGCTTATTTTAATCGAAATTTAAAATTTCCTGGCGCAGCCACACCGAAAGATTTCCGTGTTGAAGTGACATTTGAAGTCGATAAAGACGGGAAAATAGCACACATTCAATTTCCAAATTCATCGCTTTCATCAGAATACGAACGAGAGATTCTTCGATTTGTACGCGCAATGCCCGATTGGAAACCAGCAACTTATGATAATAAGCGAATTCCGAGTAAAGTCAGCTTTACCGTTGATTATTTAGCACGGGGAAGTATCATTCCTTCCGCAATAAAAGCTGAACCCATTTTAATAGTCCTACCAAAACCAACTCCTCCGTTCGATTATTCAAAAATTCGCCCCAATAGCAGTTCGCAACAAATCGGTGGGATGTTGGAAAAATTGAATTACGAAAAAACAATTTTAGTGTGTGATGTTACAGGAAGTATGGCGCCATACAACGCACAAGTGATGCAGTTTTTAGCTAAAAAATACGAAGCGAAAGACACGTCAATTCGACAAATTATCTATTTCAACGATGGCAATAACCGTCCCGATAAATCAAAAAAAACAGGTCAAGTTGGAGGGATTTATGTGACACAACCTGCCAATTTAAAACAAGCTGTCGATCAATTACTGTTAGCGATGCAAGCGGGTAGTGGTGGCGATTTGGAAGAAAATGTCGTTGAAGCTTTGCTGGTTGCACAAACAACTTGTCCCGATTGTAAAACGCTCACACTCATTGCGGATAACAATGCGCATCCACGCGATATGATTTTGGCTAATAAATTGAATAAACCGGTTCAAATCATTCTTTGTGCTTCGGGAAATGTGTTAAATGAATCGTATTTGAATTTGGCATATAAGACCAATGGTTCTGTTTTGTTTAATGGAAAGAAAATCAGTAACCTACAAGCTTTTGAGGAAGGTGGAACGGTACAAGTTGGTTTAATCACCTACGTATTAGCAAACGGAAAATTCATCAAGAAACGTTCCTAATTAGTTGCTTGTGCGTATCTTTGTACCATGGTAAAAATTCGGTCAATTGAATTAGGTGAGTTTCCTTTGTTACTTGCTCCGATGGAAGATGTTTCTGATCCTCCATTTCGTGCGTTGTGCAAAAAGCATGGTGCAGATTTAATGTACACCGAATTTATTTCATCAGAAGGTTTGATTCGTGACGCTGCAAAAAGTGTTCAGAAATTGGATATTTATGAATACGAACGTCCTGTTGGTATTCAGATTTTTGGTTCAGAAATTGAAAGCATGATTCAAGCTGCTAAAATAATTGAACAAACAAATCCTGATATCATCGACATCAATTATGGTTGTCCGGTAAAAAAAGTTGCTTGCAAAGGAGCAGGTGCTGGAATTTTACAAGATATTCCCAAAATGGTGCGCATGACCAAAGAAATCGTTGATGCTGTTGGTTTGCCTGTAACGGTAAAAACGCGTTTGGGTTGGGATGATGACACAAAATATGTTGTTGAAACAGCTGAACGCTTACAAGATATTGGAATTGAGGCAATTTCCATTCATGGCCGTACCAGAAAGCAGATGTACAAAGGAGAAGCAGATTGGTCGTTAATTGGCGACGTGAAAAACAATCCGCGGATGAAGATTCCTGTTTTTGGAAACGGAGATATTGATTCGCCAGAAAAAGCTGTTGAATACCGCAATCGCTATGGTGTAGATGGGATTATGGTTGGAAGAGCAAGTATCGGTTATCCATGGGTTTTCAACGAAATCAAGCATTTCATGGCTACTGGAACACATTTAGCTGCACCAGGAATCGAAGAACGAGTTACAGCAACACGCGACCATTTGTTAATGAGTATTCGTTGGAAAGGCGAGAAATTAGGAATTGCTGAAATGAAACGCCACTATACGAATTATTTCAAAGGAATTGCGCATTTCAAAGATTACCGTACGAAACTAGTATCAACATTTGAATTAAACGAAATATTGGACACGCTTGCTTTTATTGAAGCAAATGCTGGTGAATTTTCGTTTGCTCAATCAATCTTATAAGTTTAGTCGTTCGTTTCGCTGACAGCTTGTTGAATGAGTTTTCCAGCTTCTTGAATTTCGTCCATCGTAATGGTTAATGGAGGAGAAAGTCGAAAACTGTACGGATGTGATAAAAACCAAAAACTAATCAATCCCAATTCAAGTAATCGGTTGACAACTTTTGCTACGCGTTCGTCACTTTCCATGTCACAGGCAAACATCAATCCAACACGTCTAATAGTATGAATTTCAGGTATTTCACGAAGCATTGCTTCAAGTGTTGCGCCTTTGAGTTCAACTTTATCGAAATTTATTTCATCGCGAAAAACTTCTAAGGTTCCCCATGCTGATGCAGTAACAACTGGATTTCCTCCAAAAGTTGTGATATGCCCCAACATCGGTTGTTCTGTGAGTGTTGTCATGTGTTTGCGGTTCGCGATAAACGCTCCGATTGGTAAACCTCCACCCAATGCTTTTCCCAAGGTCAATACATCTGGAACAACTCCGCTGTGTTCAAAGGCAAATAATTTTCCAGACCGACCCATGCCACATTGAATTTCGTCGAAAATCAACAAACAACCCACTTCATCACATTTTTGGCGCAGCGCAATTAAATATTCAGTGGACGCTTGCCTAACTCCCGCATCGCCTTGAATGGGTTCGAGGATAACACCTGCAGTTCTGTTGGTGATACGTGCTAAATCATCAAAATTATTTAAGTTGATAAAATCAACATCAGGTAAAAGCGGACGAAAAGCTCGTTTTTTAGTTTCATTCGCAGAAACGCTCATCGATCCATGCGTATTTCCGTGGTACGAACCTTTGAAAGCAATTAATTGCGATCGACCAGTGACGCGTTTCACCAATTTTAATGCTGCTTCGTTTGCTTCCGTTCCTGAGTTGACCGGATAAACACAATCGAGGTTTTCAGGCAAAAATGAGCGCAATAACCGTGAAAATTCAAGTGTTGCTTCTTGGATAAATTCGCCGTATACCATTACGTGCATGTACTTTGCTAATTGCTCGTTGATACGTTTGAGCACTTGTGGATGGCGATTACCAATGTTGTTGACTGCCACACCAGCAATCATATCGGTGTAGCGTTTCCCGGATTGGTCATAAATATAGATCCCTTCCGCTGATGCAACATCAATTAAATAGGGAAACGGATTTGTTTGTCCTAAATGATTTAAAAAATCTTCTTTACGGTCTGCCGCCATTTGGTCTGTGATGTGGGGGCGGAGGTGGTGGACCTTGACTTCTCAAAACATCCAACAGCTCACGCTTAAATTCGTGCTCCAAACTTAAGAGTTTTAACGCTCTTTTCTTACCAATGACAGCAGAAAATTTCGCTGAATACTCTTTTTTTAAGGATAATTCACGTTCTTCATTGTCGAAAAGGGTTTTCATCATTTTTTCCGACTCTTCTTCAGTTAATTTATCGAATTTTTCAGCGATTTCTTTTTCGATTGTTCTACTTTCTTTTCGAATGAGTTTGAGTTTTTCTTCCATTTCATTAAAAACTGGCCAAAACAATTGTGCTTCAGCAGTAGTAAGATTTAATTCTTTTGAAATGAAAGCAATTTTTAATTGCTCAATTTTCGCTTCGTTTTCTTTTTCAGAAGGAGGACCTTTTCTGTCGTCTCGTTGTGCTACGATTGCTACTGGGATGAAACTGCTAATTAATAACAGACAAATGAGTGAAGTTTTCATTGTGATTGAATTATTGAGTGACTAATGGTGCTAATTGTTCTTCGTCAATTTCGCTATACGATTCCAATAAATACGCATAAATTGCTTCTTTTTCTAATGATTCAAACGATATTACATCATCAGTTGTCGGGACAATTGTTTCGTAGGGAATTGACGTTTTATCGTTTGTTTTTAATTGAATTGTTTCAGATTTCGGAACTTTTATTCGATTTTCTTGCGTTTTAGCGGGAGTAATAATAGGTGTTTTAATGGTTGTTTTTTGTGAAATTAATTGTTTTGGTGAATGTGTATTAGTAGTTGATTTCCAGAATATTGAAATTGCTATTGCTAAAACAGCTGCGCTACTAGCAACAACGAAAAATAATTTTTTATAAATTGGAATGACAGGTGCTTTTGGAGTGTTTATTTGGCGTAACAATTGTGCCGATAAATCAGTAAAATAATCGTCATTCGGAAGCTTGGCAGCTTCTTTAACTAATTGATTAACAATGTTTTTATTTTCTGGTTTCATACTGTTAAGATGTTTCGTCTTGAATTTGGTTTAACCGAGTAATTAAATATTTTTCTACTTTATCGAGTGCATGAAAATAATTAGCTTTTAATCCTCCAACAGAACCTCCTGTAATAGCTGAAATTTCTTCGTATTTTAATTCGTCAAAATAACGGTATTCAAAGACCAAACGCTGTTTGATTGGTAATTGTTCTAAAGCGGCCAAAAGCCACGATGAAATTTCTTCAGCTGTTGCGTTTAAGGAATTTGTTGCAGTTAATTGTAAGCTTACAATGGGGTCGTCTAAGTTGCTGACTTGTTGGTGTTTTTTTTCTCGTCTAAGAAATTGGATACTTTCATTGAAAGCAATGCGGTACATCCAAGAAAAAAGAGCGCTATCTCCTTTGAATTGGTGCCGGTTTTTCCAAATTTTCAAGAAAGTTTCCTGAAGAATATCGTTGGTGAATTCGTGATTTCTGACAATTCTTCGAATGGAGAGGTATAGTTTTTTACTGTGTAATTCAACCAACCATGAAAAGGCTAATTGAGCTTGAGCATCTTCCCGATGAAGGTAAGAAATGATTGTCGCTTCATCGGGAATTTTATGCTGCATGTATGTTATTTTCGTTCAATTACTTTTTTAGCTGCTGCCACAATATTTACTGTGTCCAAACCATATTTTACCATTAGTTCGTCTGGTGTTCCAGATTCACCAAATGAATCGTTAACGCCTACATATTCTTGTGGAGCTGGGAAATTTCTCGTTAATACTTGAGAAACAGCCTCGCCTAAACCACCATTTAACATGTGTTCTTCAGCAGTTACAACGCATTTTGTTTTGCGAACTGAATCTAAGATTGCTTTTTCATCCAAAGGTTTAATTGTGTGCATGTTTATTACTTCTGCACTAATTCCCATCGCTGCTAATTCTTGCGCTGCTTCGATTGATTTCCAAACCAAATGCCCACAAGCAATGATTGTTACGTCTGTACCCTCTGTCAATACATCCGCTTTTCCAATGATGAATTTCGCATCTGGTTGCACAAAAATTGGCACAACTGGACGCCCAAAACGCAAGTAAACAGGACCATTGTGTTCAGCAATAGCAATAGTCGCTTGTTTTGTTTGGTTGTAATCAGCTGGAACGATTACCGTCATGTTTGGTAACATACGCATCATTCCGATATCTTCTAAAATTTGGTGTGTTGCACCATCTTCACCAAGCGTTAAACCTGCGTGAGAAGCACAAATCTTTACGTTTTTTTGCGAGTAAGCTACTGATTGACGAATTTGATCGTAAACGCGTCCCGTTGAGAAGTTAGCGAAAGTTCCTGTGTAAGGAATTTTTCCACCAATTGTCATTCCGGCTGCCATACCAATCATGTTTGCTTCGGCAATACCTATTTGAAAGAAACGCTCAGGAAATTCTTTTTCAAAAGCATCCATTTTTAATGAACCTGTAAGGTCGGCACACAATCCAACAACATTTGGATTCGTACGTCCTAATTCTAATAGACCTTCACCAAATCCTGATCGTGTGTCTTTTTTTCCTAAAATTTCAAATTGCTTCATGTTGTTGTTATAAATTTATTGAAGTTGTTTTATTCGACTGAATTTTTACTGTTTTTTCAGTAGTAAAAGTTGTTGATTTTAATTGTTTTTGACGATACACGACTTTGTATTCGCCTGGTTGCAATAATAGTGTGTTTTTTGTGCTAACAGGGTCTAAGTTACACACCCAATCATAGTTTCCGTTTTCTCTTTTGACAAATAATTGTCCCGCTATCGGTTTCGACATGCTGTAATTCATGACGCCAGGAGCAGGAATATCGACATATGTCGTACTACTTTGATTGACAGAAACAGTTTGATAAATGCGCGGTAAACTCAAAATCTCAATGTTGTACGAGCCAACAATGTATTTATCAGTAGTTCCAATTTTCTGCGTATTAATTGTTTGTGCGTTTGTGCTTTGCGTAATGCGACTTTCTAATTGAAAAGGTTTTGTTGCATTGGTAAAGCGAAACTGAATGAACCCTTGCGGACAATCGACAACAATGGTGTTGTGCGTGTTCTTTTTCAAGGTAACATTTTTCTTTTCGACCATTGGAATGGTGTTCACCAAAACATCATAAGTTAGCGACGGATCAATTGTTAGCGTATCTGGATTGTTGAAACTATTGATTGTATGCTCAAAGGTATATTTCAATTCCTTCGTTCCTGCTTTGTACAAGAAAATCGTCACATCCGTTTCCTTTGGCAAACCAACATTGTTATTGAGATTGATTTGTGTCGTTGTATTGATTAACACTTTATCAATGACAGTTTTCAAAACCGATTTAAACGCATCTTTTGTTTCCGCTTCGGAATACGTTCCAATGCATTTAAAATTATCCAAATACGTCAAATCCATTCCTAATCCGATGACAAACGGAGTTACTTTCACGCCTTTGTCGTGCAATTTCTTTGCAATCACACACGGATCGTTGTCACACGCTTCTAATCCATCTGTAATCAGAATGATGACATTTCGTGCATTCATATCGGGGAAATCTCCTGCAGCAGCTTCCAACGAACGCGCTATGGGAGTTGTTCCTTTGGCAACGATGGAGCGAATTTTACTTTGAATGCGGTCGTAGTTATCCTTTCCAAAAGGAACTTCTAATTTGGTGTCCTCACAATCTTGGTACGTTGCGGTAATAGGGGACTGGTGTCCATAAACCCGCAAAGCAATTTCGAGATTTTCAGAACCTTTTAAACTATCGACTGCTTTTGCTAATAAATCTTTTGCAGCTTCAATGCGGGTTTGTTGTCCCCATTTGGCATTCATTGAATTAGAAGCATCCAAAATAAAAAGGATGCGCGTTGTTTCTTGACCAGTAGCAGTAAACTGATTCATGAACAAGAAAAGTAATAAGACGCGCAGGAACTTCATGTATTAATAATCGCCTAATGTTTCTTCTAATTGACCTAATGCGTTAGCTAATTGTTCTGGGTTTGGAGCAACACCATGCCATTTGTGTGAACCCATCATGAAGTCAACACCTTGACCCATTTCTGTTTTCATGATGATGACAATTGGTTTTCCATTTCCAGTCATTGCTTTTGCTTTTGCTAACGTTGCAACGATTTCAGTAACGTTGTGTCCGTCCATTTCCAAGACTTCCCAACCAAAAGCACGCCATTTTCCAGGTAAATCACCCAACGAAATCACATCTTCTGTATCGCCATCAATTTGACGTCCGTTGTAATCAATTGTTGCAATGATGTTGTCCACTTTCTTTGCAGCAGCATATAGTGCAGCTTCCCAAATTTGACCTTCTTGCAATTCACCATCACCATGTAAGGTGTACACGATAGATGGATCGTTATTTAATTTTTTTGTTTGACACGTTCCCAAAGCATTTGATAAACCTTGTCCAAGAGATCCAGATGCCATGCGCACACCAGGTACTTTTTTGTCCACACTTGGGTGACCTTGTAAACGACCGTTTAATTTACGAAACGTTCCCAATTCTTCCGCTTGGAAGTAACCTGCTCTTGCTAACACACTGTACCAAACTGGTGAAATATGTCCGTTTGATAAAAAGAACACATCTTCGTTGATGGCATCCATCGTGAAATTCGACGGATTGTGTTTCATTTGTTCAAAGTACAGAACTGTTAAAAAGTCAGCACATCCTAACGAACCTCCTGGGTGACCAGAGTTTGCGCCTGATACCATTCGTAGAATGTCACGTCTAACCTGACTTGCAATAGCATTTAATTGTTGAATCTCCATTTGTTTTTTCATTTAACAAGTACAAAATTACGCTTTAAATGTGCATTTTTTTTGATTATTTATCACAAGTTATTCACGAAAAACGAATCCGAAAGCCTTGAACTAAATCGATTTTCGTAACTGAATTTGCACAATTAGTAGTGTTATTTTTATCACTAATTGAAAGAAAACATTAAAAATTTAACTAAGTTTGTTTTATACACGCAACTATTTTCTTGAAAACGAAGTCTAAAGGTTGTTATACTATTGAACATGAAAAAAATTATTACTATCATCTTCTCTGCAATTGGTTTGCTTTCTGTAGCACAAACGCAAGTTGTTGTTGATTCTCCGGAATATTTACAACACAAACAAGCAGGAACATTGGATCAAGTTACAGTATTGCCCAATCCTTCGATTGCTTCTGCTGGATTACCAGTATTAACGCCAACATATAACGAGAAATCGGGTGCTTGTGATTGTTATGTGGAACCAGATTCGACTTACATTTTGGCGTTGGCTCCTAATGATGATGGTTCGTCTGCGGCTATTCCCATTCCATTTGGTTTTTGTTTGTATGGACAAACGTTCAATCAAATTTACATTAACAATAATGGTAATTTGACCTTTACGGGTCCGATGTCTACGTTTAGTTCATCAGCATTCCCTTCATCTGGAAATGCAATTGTTGCACCTTTTTGGGGAGATGTAGATACCCGTCAAGGTTTGGGACAAGTGTTGTACAAAATTACCCCAACAGCAGTTTATATCAACTGGGAGGATGTTGGTTATTATAGTATTCAAGGCGATAAACGCAACACGTTTCAATTAATTATTACGGACGGTTCGGATCAAGTTGTACCAGACGGAAATGTTGCTTTTTGTTACCAAGACATGGATTGGACAACTGGAAGTGCATCTCAAGGTGTGAATGGATTTGGCGGTACGCCTGCAACAGGAGGAGCTAACAAAGGAGATGGTATTTCTTACTTTTTAATTTCTCGATTTGATCATGCTGGAAATGATTTCGATGGTGCATTAGGGAATCCTGATGGAATTGATTGGTTGGACAACAAATCGTTTTATTTTGATGCGTGTAACAGTGGAAACATTCCGCCAATTGCAGAAGGAATTTCGGCGTGTGATACATTTAAAGTATGTGCATTAGGCGATACTGCTGATATTTCGATTAATTTCTTATCACCAGAAGTTACTCAAACAACAAGTATTACTTATACAAATGGCGGCTTAACGAGCATGCAACAAATTGCGAATATGTCCGGAAATACTGCTCAGTTGATTTTGCGCGTTGTTGGAGATTTAGCAAGTGTAGGAACATGGAACATTTCCGTTACGGCAACAGATGACGCAACACCAATGGCTGGTGTAACGACCATTTCCTTTGTAATAGAGATTGATTCCACCGGAGTCGGCGCGTTAAATCCCCAATTAACTCCGCTATCTGCTTGTGATACCATTCCTGTCATTTCGGTATTAAACGGACCATACGACACTTATTTATGGGATGATTTCACCAATAATCCGACAAGTTCTCTTGGGCAACCTCAAACGTATGGTGTTACCGTTAGTAAAAACGGATGTTACAAGAAAGTTTCTGAATACTTCAATATAATAGAGCCGTTTGATATTCCTGTGAGTGGATTCTTTAGTATTTGTCCACCTGATTCAACCACTTTGATTTCATTAACTGATTCTGCTTATTATGGAAATATTAGCTGGGGATTAGCAAATCCGGCATTAGATTCGTTAAATGCGAATTACTTAGCACAAGGTACATACACTGTTACAGTAAGTGACTCATTATTATTGTGTACAATGGACACAACTTTCACCATTATTAGTTCAGTTTTCCCAGAAATTATTGGTGATACCTTAGCATGTGATTTCTTTTTTGATGTTACCAATACCATTTCAACAAGTGGGGGAGTTTGGTCTTCCAACAGTAACAATGTTCAGTTTGTACCATCTGCTACGACATTAAATCCGCGCATTATTATTACCGATTCTATCCCAGGAACATACACCGTAACTTATACAGATAATGCGTGTGGTACTAGTTTGGACTTGGATATTTATTTCCAACAAGGTGCTTGGACAGAAGCGTATGATGCTTCCATTTGTGTGGGGTCGTCGCACGTAATCAATTGTGCAACATCTCAATACAACTTGAGTTATTTGTGGTCTGATGGTTCAACAGGTACTTCCTTAACTGTTTCACAGGCAGGTCAATATTCAATTACTGTTGCTAATCAATGTAATTCATACACGGATTTTGTCACAATTGAAGAAAAAGTTTGTGATATTCAAGCACCAAATGTCATGGTGTTGAATTCAACAACTGGTAATAATTTGTTCACGGTTCAATATTCTGGATTGAAAAGCTTTGAATGTACCATCGTAAACAGATGGGGGAATGTGATCAAAAAATACAATAATCCTTCATTGCCATGGGATGGTAAAACTAATGATGGAAAATTTGTTGAAGAAGGAGTTTATTTCTACATTATAAAAGCCGTTTTTGATTCGGGTGAAGAAGTTGAACGCCAAGGATTTGTTCAGGTTTATCTCGACTAATTAAACGCATATATTTATTACAAAGCTCGTCAATTGACGGGCTTTTTTTTTGAAATTAATGGTCGAATCTAATTATTGATTAATTTCAACCTGAATTTAATAGGGTGATGGCAAAAAAAATACGCATTGGTATCAACGGTTTTGGTCGAATAGGTCGTTATTTCACACGGTTGTCGTTGGATAGAACCGACATCGAAGTGGTGGCAATAAACGACGTTGCACCCATTGAAACGCTTGCTCATTTATTCAAATACGACAGTATTCACGGCGTTTGTAAACATGCTTTCACGGTCCAAGGGCAACAATTGCTCGTTTCGAATCATTCACCCATAACATTTACACAGTTCACCGATCCTACTCAAATTCCTTGGAAAGAACTTGGTGTTGATTTGGTCATCGAAGCAACAGGTTTGTTTTTGACCAAAGAAAAAGCATCGCAGCATTTACAAGCAGGAGCAAAGCAGGTGATTTTGTCGGCGCCACCTGTTTCAGATGATGTGTTAACCGTTGTTTTGGGGGTAAACGATAATTTGATAACTGCTACAGAGCACATCATTAGCAATGCGTCTTGTACGACAAATTCCGCGGCGCCACTCATTCAAGTCATGCAGCAATTGCGCCCAATCGAAAGCGCGTATATCACCACCATACACAGTTACACGACCGATCAGCGTTTGCACGACAGTCCACACAAAGACTTGCGCAGAGCACGTGCGGCGGGACAATCGATTGTGCCAACAACTACGGGTGCAGCAAAAGCATTGACGCGCATTTTCCCGAATTTAAAAGACAAGTTGGGAGGTTGTGGCATGCGTGTTCCTGTTCCAGATGGTTCTTTGACCGATTTAACGATGATCATGGAAAATCCACCAAGTGTGGACGAAATCAATGCGGCATTTTTACACGCATCCCAAACCAGTTTACAAGGCATTTTGCGTTACACGGACGATCCAATCGTTTCGGTTGATATCATTGGTGATCCACATTCGTGTATTTTCGACAGCGGTTTGACTTCTGTCATTGGCAACATGGTCAAAGTTGTTGCTTGGTACGACAACGAAGCTGGATATTCGAATCGTTTGATTGATTTGGCATTGCGTATTGGGTAAAAAGCGTTGCTTATTATTTCCCATAGTTGCTATTTTTTCACACTCACACACCCATACTCGTTTTCCATTAACTGAATAGTTTTTCATGTCTTTTTTGAGGTGGATGATATTTTGTGTTATTTGTTCGGTTATTATCCGAACTTTTTGTTTATTTTCACATCGTTGTTTTAAAAGATTATTCGCGAACAAACAATTGTATTGATTAAATGAAAACTCATTTTGACATAGAAAAAATAGTTGAAAAAGGTACGATAGCCAATGCATTGGACTATGAACGAGCGATGATTGCTGACAGGAAACTGAGGTTGTTATCGAAGGAAAGTACTTATTTTAAACAACTGCGTTCAAAACTTCGTGCGCTTATTGAAACGTATGAAAAAGCTGAGTGGAATGATCTGGAACAACTTACAGACGAGAAAATTTCTGCAAGCGACAAATACCAACGCATTGCTGAAATAGAACGGGTTTTTATTGAAAATAGAAAGCAAGCAATTAGAACAAAACTCAAAGAGTTCGATTTATCGCAAGAAAATTTAGCTGTTATATTGGGACATAAAAGCAAAACGCACATGTCCGAATTAATTAACGGGATCAAACCATTTACCTTAAAAGATTTGATTGTTATCAACCGCATTTTACATATTGATATGAAAGTATTGGTTCCTAATTTTCTTTCCATGGAAGACCAAGAAAAAGTTAGGGTAGCTGTTCAATCGTTAAACAAACCAAAAGTTAAATTAAGCAGTAAAGATTTAGTGTTAAGCTAATTGCTTGAAAAGTCTGTTTGCCCCAGCAGTTTTGTTCTAGTTTTGGCATTGCGTGATAAAGGACAGATTGGTATTTTATAAGAAAGCATGCAAATAATTCGCGGTTTCAATTAACCCACTATTTCTTAACAAATCCAACACCTCATATTCGTCTAATTCAGGATTTCTTTTATTTAATACCATTTCCTTAAAAGCAGCAACTGCTTGATCTTGGTTCAAATCAATTATATCAGTAAGGAAATCATCCGCTGACTTAGCTTTGATACCAAATGTATCTAAATAGTGTTCGGGAAAATCTTTGAGATTATTAGTTACAATTACATGCGCGTTTATTTTAATTGCAGCAGCTAAAACATGGCAATCCTTTTCATCTGGTAACGATAAATTAGCGATTAATCCACTGTAATTATGAACCATTGCATCAGGAAAAGCTAAATTAGCGATAGCTACTCTTTTAGCAGCAATATCTTCGGTAATGCCTTTTCTTTCCATTACACTTTTCCATTCGTCAAATATATTTTCACTCCATTTTGGCGTATATAAATCATAGTGTGCGAACCAAAATAATAAATCTCTTATAATTACTGGATAAATAACATTTGTATCTAAAACAGCTATAAAACTCACGCTATGAATCATACAAACCAGTTTCTTCATCAAAGCTCATAATATCAATTATGTGCTTCTTTTGATCCTCTTTCATTTTTTGTCTATACAACAATACATCTTCGAATTTCAATCTTCGATGCTTTCCTACTTTTGTATATTCAATTTTACCTTCTTCTAATAGCTTAACTAGATGTGGTCTAGAACAACCTAGAATTTCTGCAGCTTTTTGTGTTGTTACTTCAGTTGCAATTGGTACGATTGAAATTGGTTTGCCTTGGCTCATCGCTTTTAAAATATCTCCTAAAAGCTTTAAAGCTCTTGATGGTATTTTAATTTTTTCTCCTGTTTCTTCAATCTCAATTTCAGTTTGTTCAGAAGTTATATGACTAATTGCTGCAGCCAACATGTTATAAGAATCGATTGCGACTTTTTGTTCAGTTTTTGATGGCTTTTTTATTTGTTCTAACGTTTCCATTTGGTGTTTGTTTAGCTATGTTTAGCAAAATTAAACGAAATAAACGAAACAAACAAAATATTCGAAAAAAAAATAACAAATCTGCATTTAACAGTCGTAGCTGTTATTCAACCCCCAATTTAAAAAGTAACGGTGACTTATCAACACTTTGCGAGCGTGCAACAAATCTTTTTATATATTTGAAACGTTAATCAAAACACCACAGCAACCACTTTACCACATCTGCTGATTTTTTTTAACACCAACACATCCTTTCTCGGTTTGCATCGAACTGTATTGTATCGTTTGCGCTTTTTTGGCGTGGAGGAGATTTTGAAAAGAATGAAAACGAGAGAAAGTTTCGCGTATTTACTTTGTGGATTGACGAAGTTTTGTTCGTGTGTATATAGTTAGTATTCATTAAATGTAATAGGAATTGGACTTAACTAAAAGAATCAGTGAATATCTGAATTTAAAAACAAACTATGCAGTTGTAATTAAAGGAGCCTATGGTATTGGAAAGTCTCATTATGTAAAGAATGAACTGTTCCCTGAAGTGAAGGAACTTTCAGTCCCTAATAAAGGAGATATTGAAAAATATACTCCTATATTAATATCATTATTTGGTGTTAATTCTGTAGAAGAAATTCAAAGTCAAATTTTCATCGAATTATATCCATTTTTTAAAACTAAAGGATTCAAATTTGCAGCCGGATTAGGAAATAGTGTTATGAAGTTAATCTCAGGTTCTGATTTTAAAGAACTTTTTCAAAGTTACACAGGTTCAGCCGATAAATTTGTTGATTACAGTAGTATATTCCTATGTATTGATGATCTTGATAGAAAAGGTAAGAATTTGAAATTGGAAGAAGTTTATGGATTCATCAATAATCTAGTTGAAAATTACAACGCCAAAATTTTGATTGTTGTAAATGAGGATGAATTACTTAAAGAATTTGTAGAAAATAAAAATGAATATTCGAAAATTATTGAAAAAGTAATAGGTGTTTCCTTGGTTTATAAACCTGACATTCTCGAGATATACACGCAAATAATTTTTAACCTTTATCATACAAAAGATCCTGATTATTTTTTATTTCTTAATGAACAGAAAAACATCATTATTGAAAGAATTGAACAGAATGAAAGAAATCTAAGAAATTTACTTTTTTTTGTAGAGCATTTTAAACTGATTTATACAGAATTAATTGAAGGAATTAATACTGAAAAAAAGTATATCGACCACAAAAATGATATAATAAATTCAATACTCAATTTTACCTTGCCAATAGCCATTGAGTATAAAATGGGCAGATTAAACTCTGAAACATATTTGAAAATAGAACACTTGTATGATAGAACATTCTATGATATACGTTATTTAATGAATAAAAAAGAAGAGGAAGAGCCTGTAACTTATGAAGATATATTTGAAAAAAAGTATATCAAAAACGGTAATACAAAAAGAATCTTTTTTAATTCAATTTTTCAGTATTTAATTGGAAAAGAAAATTTCAGTACTAGTCTTTTAATTTGCGAAATAAATGAGGTTTTTAATTTCGAGGCTAAAGGGCTTCCTGATAGAGAAATTGCATTAAATAAACTATCATATTGGAGATGTCTGGACTTATCATCAAAAGAATATCAATCATATACTAAAATTCTTCTGGATGATGTTGATAAGGGAGCTTTCAAATTAGACCAATATCCTACTGTCTTTCATTTTGCGAGTCGATTTGAAAACTTACTTGGATTTAGTATTCCAAAATTAGTTCAGAGATTTAAAAGAGGAATAAATAAAGGTCTATCAAATTATAAATACAATGGTAGATTGAGAATTCGACATTCTTTTGATCCAAGTATTGAGTATTATGAAGAACTCATAAAAATAATTGACTACTGTAATTCTTTGAATTCTATTTTAAAAAACAGAATGAAACAGAATGAAACAAAAGAACTACTAACTTTATTTGAAAATAATTTTGAAAAGTATTTGGAAAAGGTAAATGACCATGCTTATTCTTATCGTCATACTGTCTACTTAACAAAATTTGAATCAACTAAGTTTTGGCGTGCATTGAGGAAGTTAAGGAATGATGAAATAATCGAATTTGGATTTTATATTAATAATAGATTTGAAGGACATGTATTAAGTTCATTATATGAGGAACGTTCATTTTTACTATGGATTGAGGATAAATTAAACCAAATATTAGCAGGTAAAACTTTAAACAAACTAGACAGAGTAAGCTATAAGTTCCTTTTGGACAAGGTTTCACTTGGTGTGATAAACACAAACTATGAATAAATTAATATTTAAATCACCTATAAAAGAAATAGCAAAGTCTACACTCAATTAAAAGCCTTACCCATCATATTTACAAAACTACAGATGTATTTAAAAAGACAAATTATTACATATGATTAAATCAATAGAAAATAATTCAAAGTTCAATTACTTCACTATTAATTACGAAAGTAAACATCTCGGTTGTTTTCTTGATAAAAATGAGATTATCAAAATCAACGATAATGGTTTTGGAGGATCCCAAATATCCATCACTCATTTTTCTAAAGAACAAATCAATAGTTTTCTGGTTGTAATTGCCCAGGCTTACATTTTTGCTCATAAAGAAATGAAGATGATGATTAAACAAGAGTTGTCACCAAATGATTTAGAGAATCAAAAAATTCTCATTTTTTTAATTAGAAACGTCATTGAGATTTTTTCAGACTATTTAAATAAATATGATTCTGAAATTTTAGATTCTTTCCGTAAAATTTAAAATCTAATCAATTTTGAATTATGAAATCATTTGACTTAATTCCTGATGAAAGTAAAATAGAAACTTTATTTATTATGGAATCTCCTTATCATGAAGAACTAGATTCAGGAACGCCCTGTGTTGGCGAAACAGGAAAACGTATGTCTAAAACAATTCTTAATGAAGATTTTCTTTCATTTGGCGATTTGTTAAAAGAAAATAATTCTAAAGTATTAGAGTTCGGAATCATGAATTCATTTCCGTTTCCATTAGAAATAATTGATAATCTGAACGATAACCAGTTGTTATATAAAGAGCTGAAAAAATTAACTTGGATTAAAGGAACAACAAATAGAGATGAGTTTTATAAAGAACATTTTAATCTTCTGGGAGATGTTGAAATTCTTGAACAACAAACAGGTTTTAAGCAAAGAATTACTCAATATTTTCAGCAATGTCCGAATTTAAAAAACTTAGTGTTCTGTGGCTTTATATCTCAATCAGTATATTTACGGCTGTTTAATCAATCTGTAATTAGCTACAATAAACTAATAAGTAAAAAAACTCAAACTGGAAAAGAAATTAATTTACTTTTTGTTAATCACCCATCTAAAAGAAACTTAGTATGGGATTTTAAAATCGAAATATTAAAAAAAACTAATGTAAAACCACCTACTAAAAAGTAGCATTTTACTAGTTTAATTTCCCTTTGTTTTTTTATCTTTTCCACCCTAAATGACCTTCATCAAATTAATCAAAAAAACTATATGTGTTGAGGTTCTTATGCAGTTACCAAACTCTATTTTGATCTAAACCCCCAACTTCCCACCACACCCTTGCATTCCCCTAACTTTTCATTATATTTGTTTCTCTACAAATTGTTGCAGCATCCCATTACCACAATTGCTGATTTTTTTTAAAACCGAACACATCTAGGCTCATTTTTTCTTGTGCTAGCATTCTTCGTTTGCGCTTTTTTGGCGTGGAAGAGATGGAGATAGCAAACAGAAAATACGACCAATCTCATGCAGAAGATGTTAATAGAACCGCGCAAAGCGTTAAACAAAGCATTCCTTAAAATAAAACCCAATCGTTCTGGTATCGAGTTGTTTAAGAACAATTTGATGTTTTCTAACAACAAAAAAACGATTTTGTCATGGCTCTAAGTTGGAACGAAATAAAAGACCGTGCTGTTAAATTTTCCAAAGAATGGAAAGACACTACCAATGAAGAAGCAGATGCAAAACCATTTTTAGACGCTTTTTTTGATGTTTTTGGGATCACCCGTAAAAAGATTGGAACGTTTGAACACCGTGTAAAGAAGCTTTCGGATGCTGATGGCTACATCGACCTACTTTGGAAAGGAACTATCTTGGTAGAAATGAAAAGTCGGGGTAAAAACTTGGACAAAGCCTTTCAACAAGCCATTGATTACACACACGGTTTAAAACAAAACGAATTACCAAAATACGTTTTGGTATGCGATTTCCATATTTTTAGGTTATACGATACCGAAGAGCAAACCACATTACAATTCACGTTAGATGAATTAATTCAACACGTTCAAAGTTTTGGCTATCTATTAGGCTATCAAAAGAAAACGTACAAAGAACAAGATCCTGCTAACATAAAAGCAGCAGAATTAATGGGGAAAATCCACGACCGATTAGAAGAAATTGGCTACGAAGGACATCCCTTAGAAGTTTATTTGGTCCGCATTTTATTTTGTTTGTTTGCAGAAGACACAACCATTTTTGAAAAACAACAATTTCAAGATTACATTGAGCATCGAACTGCTGAGGATGGAAGTGATTTAGCTTCTAAAATTCAAGAATTGTTTCAGGTGCTGAATACGGCAAAAGACAAACGATTCAAAAACTTAGACGAGCAATTGAATGATTTCCCGTATGTGAATGGAAAATTATTTGAAGAAATTTTACCAATGGCAAGTTTTGACAGCAAAATGCGCCAAGCGGTGTTAGATTGTTGTTACATCGATTGGAGTAAAATTTCACCGGCTATATTTGGTTCCATGTTTCAAAGTGTGATGAATCCTAAAGAACGTAGAAACTTAGGAGCGCATTACACCAGTGAAAGCAATATCTTAAAACTGATCAAACCCTTGTTTTTAGATGAATTATGGGATGAATTTGAAGCTGTTAAAAGCAATAAAAACAAATTACCCGAATTCCATAAAAAGATTAGCCAACTCAAATTCCTAGATCCCGCTTGTGGTTGTGGGAACTTCTTAGTGATTACCTACCGTGAATTACGTTTGTTGGAATTAGAAATTTTACGCGCATCGTACAAATCAGGACAAGGAATTTTAGATGTAAGCGATATTATTTGGTTGGATGTGGATATGATGTGTGGTATCGAATACGAAGAATTTCCAGCACGTATTGCCGAAGTTGCCATGTGGTTAATTGACCACCAAATGAACATGCAAATTAGCAATGAATTTGGACAATATTTTGCCCGTTTGCCGTTGAAAAAATCAGCTAAAATTGTGCATGGCGATGCCTTAGAAGTGAATTGGGAAGACGTAGTTTCTAAAAATCAACTTTCATACATTATTGGAAATCCTCCATTCATTGGGTCCAATATTATGAGTCAATTCCAAAGAAATCAAATTGTAAAGGAATTTGAAAATAGTCAAGGAAGTGGCGTTTTAGATTATGTTACAGGCTGGTATTTAAAAGCAGCAAAATACATTCAAAATACCAAAATTAAAGCAGCTTTTGTTTCGACAAATTCTATTGTTCAAGGCGAACAAACAAGTATTTTATGGGGACAAATGATGAATAAATATGGCGTTAAAATTCACTTTGCGCATCGTACTTTTAAATGGAGTAACGAAGCCAAGGGTAATGCAGCTGTGTATTGTGTAATTGTTGGTTTTGCAAATTATGATTCTAATAATAAGCGTATTTATGAATATGAAGATATTAAAGGGGAAGCACATGAAATAAAAGCCAAAAATATCAATCCATATTTAGTAGATGCAAAAGATATTTTTATTGGCAAACGAACCAAGACATTATGCAATGTTCCTAAAATTTTAAAAGGAAATTATTACGCTAAGAGTGAAGGATTAATTATTGAAGAAGATGATTTAGATTTTCTTGTTTCAAATGAACCTAATTCAAAAAAATATATCAAGTTCCTAATTGGAGCTGTCGAATTCATTAATAATAAAAAAAGATATTGTCTTTGGTTAGTCGATTGTCCACCTGATGAACTTAGAAAAATGCCACACGTTATGGAGCGAGTTAATAGAGTTAAAGCTGATCGTTTAACAAGTAGTGATAAAACAATGCAAAAACTAGCTATGACACCTACTTTGTTTCGTGAGACAAATAATCCAGATTCTTGTCTAGTAATCCCAGTAGTTTCCTCTGAAAGAAGAAATTATATTCCAATGGGTTTTATTGATAAAAATACAATTTCTACAAATGGTAACTTAATAATGCCAGATGCTAATCTTTATCATTTTGGGGTACTTATGTCAAAAATGCATATGGCTTGGGTTAAAACTACATGTGGTAGATTGAAAAGTGACTTCAGATATTCTAAAGATATTGTCTACAACAACTATCCTTGGCCAGAAAATCCTTCGGATAAACAAATAAAAATGATAGAAGAAAAAGCCCAAAATGTATTAGATGTAAGAGCTTCTTTCCCTACTAGTTCTTTAGCAGATTTATACAATCCATTAACCATGCCACCCGCTCTAGTAAAAGCCCACAACGAGTTAGACAAAGCCGTGGATGCCGCCTACAGCAAACAAGCCTTCACCAGCGAAGCCAAACGCATGGAGTTTTTGTTTGAGTTGTATGAGAAGTATACTGCGGGCTTGTTTGTGAAGGAGAAGAAAAATAAAAAGTAAATTAATTAAATTAAAAAAGCCTCTATAATGAAATTTAAAATACCCTTAATTAGTTCAGATGAATTAGAAATTGAAATTAATCCATCTGAAAAAGTAGTGTTTCTTGGCGCAAATGGTTCAGGAAAATCAAGACTTGGGGAGTTTATTAATAAAGCTGTTTTTAATAAAACAACAATTGGTATAGAACAAATTAATCATCAAATAATTAATAAAGATAGAGAGCTAAATTTAACTAATTCGAATATTGAAAATCTAACTAGTCAATTTTTACAAACTGAGCAAATAGAAAATTTCAATTTAGTTCAGTATGGTAGTTCATACCAAAAAGGTCTTATACCTATTGGAAATGGGGAGGTTAAAACAAGGTTAGAAATATTGGATTTGTTTTTCAAGAATCAAATTCAAGTTGAAAATGTATCTTTTAAAAATAATAGATTGTTATCTGGTTCAATGCCGATTCAAAGTCTTGATGAGATTGAAGGAGGAACAATATCATTTGGAGAAATTGTTTTTGAAATTGATTTGATGAAAATTGATGAATCAAAACCCGAAACATTAACTAGTGCAAGACAATATCTTATTAATAAAATAGAAATTGAACTAAAGTCAGAAAGGCAAAAAAAACATTATTAGAAGGTGAAATAGAAAAAATAAAATCTGATCTAGAATCATCACAAGTTACTTCTTTTGATTTTTCACATAGAATTGCAGCACATCGTTCACTGGTTGTAAATGAAAATCTTCAAATTTCAAGTTCAAAAAATTCGATTAATAAATTATTATATGGTAATACCCACCAATTCGATAACAATTTACAAAAGAATAATGCTGTAGGTACAATTCAAAATGATTACAATGATTTAATTACAGCTTTTCTTGCAGAAGAGGCAGAGTTAGGAGCACAATTAAATCAAAAAAACATTACAGAGGAAGAAGCAATTACAGTGCTTTCTGAAGCAATTTCAATTTGGAATGAATTGATTTCAAACAAAGAACTTATAAGAGAAGGATTAAAAGTTTTAGTTTCATATAAAGAAGCAAAATTTTCTTTATCAAAACTAAGTGAGGGAGAAAGAAGTATATTATATATAATTGGTCAATGTCTTTTTACTCTCAAAAACTCAATTATTATTATCGACGAACCCGATATACATATTCATAAATCAATTTTACCAGAATTATTCGATAAAATCGAATCAAAAAGAAAAGATTGTGCTTTTATTTATATAACACATGATATTGATTTTATTACTTCTAGAATTGCTGAAAAATATGTAATTAAGGAATTTAATCGAGCAAACGATAGTGGCAATGATGATAGATGGGAAATATTAAAAATTGAAGAAAATGATGATATTCCAGAGGATATATTGAATCTCATTGTTGGTTCTAGAAAACCGATTCTATTTGTAGAAGGAGAAAAAGGGAAAAATTCATTAGATAGAATTTATCAAAGTGTTTACCCTGAATTTAAAGTAATCCTTTCTGGTAATTGTGCTGAAGTGATTAAGTTAACAAAAGCAGGCAGAAAGCTCGAAGAGCATCATCGATTAAAATGTTTTGGATTAATTGATGCCGATGGTAGAACTCAAATGGAATTAGATAAATTAAAAGAAAAATCAATACATGCTCTTCCAGTCGCAATAATTGAAAATTTATTTTTATATCCAGAAATTGCTGAAAAGTTATATCAAATAACCGGTGTAACAGAATTTAATGAAAAAGTGTTTGTTGTTAAAGCAATTAAATGGTTAAACGTAGATTTAGATTGGCAAACAAAAACCGCTAAAGATAAAACGAGGTATTTTTTAGATTCTCAAATCAATAAATTGAATAAAAAAACTGATTTTGAAATTAATCCAATCGAAATTGATATAAAAAATATTTTAGATGAAACAACTAGTCAATGGGATAATGTAATGAGTGAAGATGATTCAATTGAAAAATTAATGAAACTACTCAAATTGAATAGATATAAGCATTTTTTATCTGCTTTTGCAAAAGAAATAGGTCTGCAAAATCAAAATGCTTTAGAATTACGAATAATACAAAATTCAGATAAATTGAGTGAGGTATTGAAGGGTAATTTACCTAAAATTTATTAAAAATAAATTTGTTTATTCATTTATATTTTCGATGATGCTATTTTCAGATCAATTTAACTTTTATTGTTATTACAAAATATGTAATATTCAATGTTCTTCAAATGATAAGATTTTGAGCTGATAGAGGAGGAGATAGCGATTGTGGAGGGGAGTTAGGAAAAAAAGGCAGAAAATGATTAAGAGAATAATATCGGCCGAGCCGCTGGCTCTTTGTTTTGTGCCTTCGGCATGTTTTGATAACCGATAGATTGAAATCTATCCGTATGACATGAACCGAGCCTCTGGCTCTTGGCTGGAAGATCTTATGAAGTCCCATCGGGACGGCTGATATCCCTGCAGTGGATTTCAATCCATTGCAGATTATCATTGCAGATTATAATTGCAGCTGTTGTTTTGGATTTCAATCCATTGCTAAACCAACAATTAATCGAGCAAATCAACACGTTTTTCGTTCAAAAAACGTATTTTAACAGTGAAATTTGAAAAAGGTTCATGAAAATCAAATCGTTATTATGCTGAACGATTTGATTGAGGAGGAAATAAAGATTGTGGAAGAAAAATGACAACACCTATGAGCGCTATTAAATTATTTGAAAACAAGAAGGTACGCAGCCAATATGATGCTGAGAAAGAAATATGGTATTTCAGCATTGTAGATATTGTAGGTATTTTAACAGACCAGCCAACTGTAGATAGAGCTCGAAACTATTGGAAAGTATTGAAAAGCAGGTTGTTAAAAGAAGGTAATGAGTCGGTTACAAATTGTAACCAACTGAAACTACAATCAGGGGATGGTAAATTTTATAAAACAGATGTAGGCAATGTAGAAGTTATTTTTCGCCTAATTCAATCTATTCCATCTCCTAAAGCTGAACCTTTCAAACAATGGCTTGCAAAAGTAGGCTATGAGCGAATGCAAGAAATCAACGACCCGAGTCAAAGCATTGACAGAGCAAGAGAAAACTGGCAAAAATTGGGCAGAAGCGACAAATGGATTCAGCAACGCATGACAGGGCAAGATACCCGAAACAAGCTAACCGATTACTGGCAAGAAAGTGGCGTAAAAAAAGGAGATGAGTTTGCGGCATTAACCAATATTATTCACCAAGAATGGACGGGATTGAGCGTGAAAAATCACAAAGATTTAAAGGGATTAAAATCTCAAAACCTCAGAGATCACATGTCAGAGGCGGAACTTATTTTCACAGCACTGGCAGAATTATCTACCAGACAAATCGCCGAAACAGAAAAGGCAAAAGGATTAGAAGAAAATGCTGTTGCTAGTAAAAAAGGAGGTGCTGTTGCCAAAAATGCAAGAAAAGAATTAGAAGCAAAAACAGGTAAAAGTGTTGTAACAGGCGAAAACTTTTTACCTCCTGCAAAGAATAAAAAGAAATTGGAATAACATACATCCATTGCAGGTGTTGTAGTTGTTGTTGTTGTTGTTGTTGTTGTTGTTGTTGTTTTCCACCTTGCAGATTATCCATTTCAGATAAGATGATTGGATTTCAATAATGCAATTAACACAAACAGCTAACAACACTTTTTTTGTTCTTGTTAAAATTATTTTAACATTATTTCCTGACTTTTTCAAACAAATAAATTGTTTTTTTTGTAAATTGCAGCATTATGAGAAAATCGAAATTAAAGTATATCAGTACAAGATTAGTTTCAAATAAATCAAAAAGCGCATTTCAAGATGGTGCTAAAAGAGCTATGTTAGCAAATGGTTATGTTGTGATAGCAAGCGATGGCTGGGTCGTTAAAAAATTCGCTGATGGAAAAATCGAGAAAATTGAACAGCTGAGTGATACGCAAGCTTTAAAAGTAATTCTCGATTAATGACAAAGAGACTCAGAATTTTTGCAGGTCCCAATGGATCTGGAAAGAGTAGTGTCATCCAAAAAATAATCAATACAGAAGTTCAGAAAGGTGTGAAATTAGATTTCGGCATCTATGTGAATGCAGACGATATAGCAAAAGAATTGTCTAAAAAAAGTTGTTCGTTTACAAAATATCAGATAAACTTTATTGCAGAGGAATTTTACGAAATAGTTTATGATTCGGGGTTGATTAACAATGAATTTACAGCTGAGCGTTTTAAACAATGTGTTTGCATCGAAAAAAATAAAATTTTTGTAAATAAAGAAAATGCTAAATGTTTCGACGACAAACCTTACGAGAGAATTGCTCAAATAATTGCTGATTATTTAAGAAAGAAATTACTAAAAGAAGAAAAAAAGTTTTCTTTTGAAACAGTTTTTTCACACAAAGGAAAAGTTGATATTATAAAGAAAGCAAAATCTGCAGGTTATAAAGTTTACCTTTATTTTGTTTCAACTGAACATCCTCGAATAAATGTTTATCGTGTAAAAGTTGTGCGTGTTGGTGAAAAAGGACATGATGTTGATGAAGAAAAAATTATTTCACGTTATTATCGTTCAATGGATTTGATGTTTGAAGCCGCACAGTATTGTTATCAAACTTATTTTTTTGATAATTCAATTGAAGGAAGTGAACAGACTATGTTTGCCCATTTTAAGCTTAACTCAGATGGAGAAAAACTTTGGGATAAATTGGATGAAAAAAAATACCCAGAATGGTTTAAAAAATACTACTCAGCAAAAATTAATAATTTCATTTCATGAGACAAACGTTTTTTATGACGAATAATTTGTTTTAATATTACCATCTCACTTCACTTCAAACACCCATGCATCGCTCACTTGTTGTTTGAAACTATTCATCCCTTCAATAGCTGATTCTTTTGTTGCATAGCCTTGCAAACTCACCCGGAATTTCCCATCAAATTGACTAATTGCACAAGTTGTGATGCCTTTTCTTGCCAATAGAGTAGCTTGTTTTTCGGCTGCTTGTTGCGAAGAAAATGATCCGGCAATTAGTTGAAAAGGTAAATTATTAAACGATGGAAACTGTTTGTTCGTTGGTGTACTTGGCGTTGCTTTAATTGGTTTTACAGCTTTCGGTTGAACAGTTGTTGCTTGCACAACCGTTTGTGGTGCTTTTTTTACTGTTGGCTTTGTTGCTTGTTTCGGTTGCGGGTTCACTTTTTTTGGTGCAGCTTCCAATCCCTTTTTCTTATTACTAGTAGTTTTTTTAGTGACAACAACGGGCTTTTCAACTTTGCTTTTCACCACTTTTTTTTCAGCTGATACCGTTGGGGGAGTATTGGTGATAGTCAGTTCTTCTGGAACTTTTTCGGTCACAACAGTTTCGTTGATGGTGTCAATTGGTTCGGTGCTAATTGTTTTTAATCCACTAGGTTTTTCTTCTTCGCCCAATAATTGTGCAATCAAGGGAACATCCTTTTTCAAGGTATTGTAGTTGATCGCAATGTATGTTCCAGCACTCAATAAGAGAACTAGAAACGCTAACACTACGTGCGATAGCCAATTGGTTTTTTGTTTTTGTTTTTGTTTTTGTTTGATTGTTTCTACAACTTGCGTTTCTTCGCCTAACTCAATCTCGTTCTCATTCTCATTCTCATTCTCATTCTCACTCTCACTCTCATTCTCACTCTGAATTATGCTCTGTTCTTCGCTCTGTTCTTCGCTCTGAATATCATTCTCGCTCTCGTTTTCATTCTGATTCTGTTCCTCACTCTGAATATCATTCTGATTCTGTTCCTCGCTCAGATCCTCATTCTCATTCTGATTCTCGCTCTCGTTCTGTTCCTCGCTCTGAAACTCCCATTGCTTGAATACAATTTCGTTGTTTTCTTTTAAAAAACTTCCAAATTGATACATATCGTATGGTTCGCCTTTGTCCAATTCGGCCAAGACTTCCCGTACAAATTTCGAAACGAGGTTTTTTGCGTCATTTTCTGACATCCCTTCTTTATCTGCAATGTACTTTGACAAAGTGCCATCATCGTATTTCAAAAACGGCATGAATAGCAATTCGTTGGTCGCTTCATTGGTAATCGTCAATGCGCCCAAGCCAGGAATAATGATTGTTTTTAATTCCTTTAAAAGTAGTAGTAAGTAGTTATTCATTGCAGTAATTGTATGTTAACCAAAGATAGTATTAAAGGTAAAACTTTCTTTCAAACGAACACCTTTTTCTGTTGCTTCAACGGTACAACATTCATTAACGCTGTCGTGTTCTAGGAAAAGCACCAATTCTTTCTCCGCTGCGGTGTCTAAAAACAATTTCTTTTCATCCATTGTGAGCAACGGACGTGTATCGTATCCCATTACATACGGCAAAGGAATGTGACCAACACTAGGTAATAAATCTGCCATGAAAACAAGCGTTTTTTCTTTGTAATGAATGTGCGGAACCATCATACTTTCCGTGTGTCCATCTACAAACAAGACGTCGAAGTTATTGAACACATTTTTCGTGTAGTTTCCTTCTCGGTTCACAAATTGTAGTTGACCGCTTTCTTGCAATGGTAAAATGTTTTCTGCTAAAAAAGACGCTTTTTCACGTGGATTTGGTTCTGTTGCCCATTTCCAGTGGTTTTCAGTACTCCAATAAATCGCGTTTTTGAAAACGGGTGCTAATTTTGTTCGGTCATTGTTCCATTGAATTGCGCCTCCACAATGGTCAAAATGCAAGTGCGAAAGAAAAACATCAGTAATTTGATCCAATCCGAAACCGAGTTTGTTCAAGCTTTGCTCCAATGTTTTGGTATCCATCAAATGGTAATGCGAAAAGAATTTTTCCGATTGTTTGTCACCAATTCCTGTATCAATCAATATCAAGCGATTGCCATCTTCGATGAGCAAACAACGCATAGACCACGTACATAGGTTGTTATCGTCCGCAGGATTTGTTTTTTGCCACAATGTTTTTGGAACAACACCAAACATAGCACCACCATCTAACTTAAACAATCCTGTTTCTATTGGGTAAATTTTCATCTTTTTCGCATTAAAATGTTAAACCAATGATTGCCAAAATCACGACAATCAATCCTATTATTTTTTGTAACTGTTTGCTTTCTTTAAAAATGAACATTCCGATAATTGCCGCTACAGCAACAATGGAGCTATTCATGATGGCTAAGACCGTTGAGTCTGACCAACTTGTTTTTTCGTATGCTTGCACTAAAAAGAAGATCGAGAAATAATTGGGAATTCCAAGTAAGATTCCTGCCAACACATTGCGCCATTTGAACTGTTCTTTTTTGCGAAGCAGTTGAATAATTAACCAGAAAATACCAATTAATCCTGCTGCTAAGAAACCAAAAGCGGTAAATAATTCATCGGGATAACCCTTTGCAATTTGTTGTTTGATGACATTTAACGTAACATCCAAACCAGCACTTCCAAAAAAGATAAGTACCAATAACCAACTATTATTTCCAGTCGATTCGATTTCGTTTTTATCGCGTGTAATCAACAAAACGCCTACCAATGCTAAGATCAAACCGCCAATCTTCAGAAGTGTAACACTTTCTTGGTACAAAAAAACAAAGGCCATTGCACTAAGAGCTAAGGACATTTTCACAGCGACAGATGTTTTTCCCATGCCGTTTTTTTGCGAACTGATGCCCATAGCGATGAAAATGGAAATAAATAGTGCGCCACATAAAAGGATCCAATTCAATAAGTTGGCTTCAATTAAGCCGCCAAGTGAAGGAGTTGTTTTGCTGATGATCGCACCACAAGCAAAAGCGGTAAAGTAGTTAAAAACGATAGCTTGAGCGGTATCAATCTTGTATTTCGGGAATAAACGAAAAATCAAAAATAATATGGACGAACAGCAAATGGTGCCAATTAATTGAATCATGAGTTGAAGTAATAATGTATGTTATCGGGACCGAATGTTTTTATTGTTGTACAAGCTTTCTCCAATATAGGAGCGGTTAATCCATTGTGGAAATAAGAATTTCCATGAATTATCCGCGCTTCGTCCCAATAGTTTGCTGCAATAAACGATTCAATCGTATGTTTTCCACCTTCAATAATGATGGAAGCGATTCCCAATGAAACACAAGTTTCAAAGATGTTTTCTAAGTTGAAATCGCTCAGTTGTATGTACGATACAGCATTGGTTGTTTCTGTTTTCAAGGAATTAAAAACAATTGTTCGCTTGCCATCGTTGAAAACTGCCGCATTTGTTGGTGCGTTTAACGCTTTGTCAATAATAATTCGGATAGGATCTTGTCCATGGAAAACTCTTGTTGTCAGTGAAGGGTTATCGTTTTGAATTGTTTTCCAACCCACTAAAATAGCTTGTTCTTCTGACCGCCATTGATGCGTTATGATCTGTGTTCGCGGATCTGAAATCCAGCGAATTTCAGGAGTTTCATGTTGGCGAGGCGCATCGATGAATCCATCAAGCGTTTGTGCCCATTTCAAAATAACGAACGGACGTTTTTTTTGATGAAAGGTGAAAAAGCGTTTGTTCAATGCTTGCGCTTCCTTTTCTTTGACACCGACAACTGTTTCAATTCCAGCTTGTTTGAGTAGTTCGATTCCTTTTCCAGCTACCAATGAAAATGGATCGACCGTTGCAATGACCGCTTTTTTAAATTGGTGTTTGACAATTAAATTGGCACAAGGCGGTGTTTTTCCATGATGCGCACATGGTTCAAGCGTAACATAAATAGTTGCTTGTGCTAACAACGATTTATCTGCAACAGAATCAACTGCATTTACTTCTGCGTGCGCTTCACCGTATTTTTTGTGGTAACCTTCGCCAATAATTTGGTCGTTGTAAACGATGACACAACCAACCATCGGATTGGGTGCGACAGAAACACCACCAAGAGCAGCTAATTGCAGTGCGCGAAGCATGTATTTCTCATCAGTATTCATGATACAATTTTACCGAAATTAATCGAGACTGAGACAAAGGAAAGGAACAATTATACTGAAATTTATGAACGCGATTTACTTATTTTCCTTTTCAATTTTTTTTGTGTTCGATTTTCTTTTTTGATGAAAAATAAAAATTCTGCTTACATTCGGTTCACTTATTACGAAACATGAACGCACGAAAATACAGCGCATTACTTTCTTTTCCAGTCATTGTGGCTGCATTGGGTTATTTTGTAGATATCTACGACTTGTTATTATTTGGCATTGTACGAGAACCAAGTTTGTTGGCATTGGGTTTTTCTAAAATTGAAGTAGATACCGTTGGAAACCTCATTTTGAATTGGCAAATGGCTGGTTTATTGGTTGGTGGAATTCTTTGGGGTGTTTTGGGTGATAAAAAAGGTCGTTTAACTGTTTTGTTTGGTTCCATTATTTTGTATTCCATGGCAAATATAGCGTGTGGTTTTTTACCGTTTTTTCCAAAAGATAAGGAAACGCTTACAACGAGTTATATTTTATTGCGTTTCATTGCAGGCGTCGGACTTGCAGGAGAATTAGGTGCCGGAATTACATTAGTAGCAGAGGTTTTACCAAAAGATTTGCGAGGTTTAGGAACATCAATCGTAGCAGGTTTTGGACTTTCTGGAGCAGTAGTAGCAAATTTCACGGTGAAACTTTCTGGAGATTGGTCGATTGCTTATTTCATTGGTGGAGCAATGGGCTTGTGCTTGTTGTTACTGCGGGTAGGTGTATTGGAATCGGGAATGTTTCACCAAGTCAAACAACAAGGTGTGAAACGTGGCAATTTCCTTGCTTTATTCAGTAATTGGAAGCGATTCAAGCGCTACATGAAATGTATCGGAATAGGTATACCAACATGGTTTTGTATTGGGATTTTAGCTGTTTTTGGCAATCAATTTGGTGAGGCATTGCACATTCCTGGAGGAATCAAAGCAGGTGATGCAATCATGTGGGGGTACATTGGAATTTCGTTTGGCGATTTGTTTAGTGGTCTGTTAAGTTATTGGTTGAAATCACGGAAACAAGCAATTGTTTACATGATGCTTTTCACTTTAGTTCCTGTGATTATTTTGTTAATGGGTGTTGTATCGACTGCATTTGCTTATTATGCGATGTGTTTGTGGTTTGGTTTTGGAACAGGTTATTGGGCGATGTTCGTGACGGTTGGAGCCGAACAATTTGGAACAAACTTGCGTTCAACAGCTGCTACGACAATACCGAATATGGTGCGTGGAACCGTAATCTTGATGACGTTTGGATTTAATCAATTGAAAGCAATGAATATTACTGTATTGATGGCTGCTGGAATCATCGGTTTAATTGCGTTTGCAATTGGTATTTATTCAACCTTGACAATCAAAGAAACGCACGGAATAGATTTGGATTATTTGGAAGAAGATTAATTGGTGGGATCGATTGGGAATTGTTTTCTTAATTGCTTATCAATAAAATAAAGCATTAAAATGACAACCAATAACAAAGCGATTAATTCAAAAATCACTGCTAATTCACTTGGAATTGATACCAAATAAAACAAACCTCCAAAAATAAATAGGATGAGCCCTGCTTTCATCATTTGTTTGCCTGCATGTTTTTGTGCGTAATCCCAAATTTCTTGGCTTTTCATGGAAAAAGACGAACGATAACCATATAATCCATTGATGTTTTTCGGTGGGAAAATGAAAAGAAAAAATCCAGTAAATAAAAAGATCCCCCCAGTTAACAAACCAAAAAACAATGCTTCATTCATATTACTTGAGTTCTAATAGTGCTTTTTTAGTTCCAATTGTTGAAGTGATGTAGTCAACATCTTTCTTGGGTGAGCGAGCAGGTGAGTGGCTGCGCCCATAAAAGATAATTTGTAGGTGCAACTTGTTCCATAATTCTCTTGGAAAGAGTTTTTTCGCATCGCGTTCCGTTTCTTCCACATTTTTTCCGGAAGTCAATCCCCAGCGAATCATTAAACGGTGAATGTGCGTATCAACTGGAAATGCAGGCACACCAAAAGCTTGAGACATCACAACTGAAGCTGTTTTATGACCAACACCTGGCATTGCTTCTAATGCTTCAAACGATTCGGGAACTTTTCCGTCGTGTAAATCGATTATCATGTGCGACAAATCGTAGATTGCTTGTGATTTTCTAGGAGATAAGCCACAAGGTTTAATAATCGCTCGAATTTCTTCTACAGTTAATTGAATCATTTCTGCTGGCGTTTTTGCTTTTGCAAAAAGGAGAGGAGTGATTTTATTGACACGTTCATCTGTGCATTGTGCGGAAAGCAAAACAGAAATCAACAAGGAATACGCATCAAAATGATCTAATGGAACCGGCGTTTCAGGATACAATAATTCCAATTGTTCGATCACATACTTCGCCTTTTCCTTTTTGGTCATCTTAATAAATTGCAGGGAAACTTGAAGGATCAGACTCGTTCATAATTGCATAAACAGCCTCTACAATATCGTCAATACTTGGTTTTGAGAAGTAATCACCATCCGTTCCATAAGCTGGGCGGTGGTCTTTTGCGCTTATCGTAACCGGAGCTGCATCTAAATATTTGTACGCACCTTGTTTTACCAAAATTTGATCCAACATAAATGCCGAAGCACCTGAACTTACATCTTCGTCTACGATTAATAAACGATTTGTTTTTTCTAATGATTGAGCAATGCTATGTGTCGTATCGAAAGGAAGTAACGTTTGCGCATCGATTAATTCGACAGAAATACCTAATTCAGCAATTGTTGATAGCGCTTGTTCACACAAATTAAAAGTTGAACCATATGAGACAAGTGTAATATCACTTCCTGTTGCAACAACTTCAGGAATTCCCAAAGGAGTTGTAAAATGGCCAATATTTGTTGGCATTGGTTCTTTCGTACGGTAACCGTTTAATGGTTCAATTACTACTGCAGGTTCATCACCAGCTAATAATGTATTGTAAAAACCTGCTGCTTTTGTCATGTTTCTAGGGACACAAACATGAATACCACGCAATGAGTTGACAATCATTCCCATTGGTGAACCACTGTGCCAAATCCCTTCTAATCGATGTCCGCGTGTTGAAACAATTAATGGCGCTTTTTGTCCGCCTTTTGTTCGGTATTGAACGGTTGCTAAATCGTCAGACATGATTTGAATAGCATACAATAAATAGTCTAAATATTGTATTTCAGCGATTGGGCGTAACCCTCTCATTGCCATACCAATACCTTGACCGATAATGGTGCATTCACGAATACCAACATCTGCAACGCGCAACTCACCAAATTGTTCTTGCAAACCTTCTAATGATTGATTGACACCACCAATTTTACCTGCATCTTCTCCAAAGATTAATGTTTCAGGACGTGTTTCAAAAATATGACGGAAATTTTCACGAAGAATGATTCGTCCATCTTCTAGTGTTGGTGTTGATTCGTATGTTGGTGGAACAGCCGTTACATTCGTTGCAGCTTGCTCCGATTGCGAATGCAAATATTCACTGTAGCGATCGTAGTTTTTTGCCGTTTCATTTGAAAGCCAGCTTGCAAGCGCATTTTTTGCAGGCGAATTTTCCCCACGAGTAATGCGCATTATTTTTCGAACTGTATGAAAGATTTCTTTGCGAATAGGATCTTTAATTTGAGTTAAATCAGCTATTTCTTTGCGAATGAAAGCACCGTTACTACTTGTTTCAGCAACAGCATTTAATAGCGGTAAAACAGCATCGATGTCTGCTTTTAAGAATGCGGTAAAATCGGACCAAGCTGCTTTTTTCTCCTCATTCACGTGCGATTTTGCTTCTTGTGCAATTGTTCCGAGTTCTTCTTCAGTAGCTATAATTTCACCATCAATAGCGAAAGCTAAAATCCATTCTTTGAATTTATTGATGCAATCGAATTCCGATTCCCATGTTAATCGATCGGCAGATTTGTAGCGCTCATGAGATCCAGAAGTTGAATGTCCTTGCGGTTGATTCACCTCTTTTACGTGAACCAATACAGGAATATGTTCTTCACGTGCTAATTGTACCGCTTTTTCATAGGTTTCACACAAATGTGCATAATCCCACCCTTTGGTAACAAAAATTTCAAACCCTTTTTTATCAGCTGTGCGTTGAAAACCGCTTAAAGCATCAGAAATACTTCCTTTAATCGTTTGGAATTCACGTGGAACTGAAATACCGTAACCATCATCCCAAACAGACATAACCATTGGGACTTGAAGTACTCCAGCTGCATTCATGGTTTCCCAGAACGGACCTTCAGAAGTGGAAGCATCACCAATAGTACCAAACGCAACTTCATTTCCGTTGGTTGAAAACTTTTTAAATGCTTCTAAATCAGTCAACGTTGGATGATTGCGGTATATTTTAGATGCTTGTGCTAATCCTAATAAACGGGGCATTTGACCAGCAGTAGGAGAGATGTCAGCAGATGAATTTTTCTGTTTTGTTAAATCTTTCCAATTGCCATTTTCATCCAAATTACGCGTAGAAAAATGGCCACCCATTTGACGACCACCTGAAAGTGGTTCAACTTCAATGTCAGTGTGTGCATACAATCCAGCAAAATATTGACGAACAGACAATTGATCAATTGCCATCATTAAAGTTTGATCACGGTAATAGCCAGAACGAAAATCACCGTTTTTGAATTGCTTTGCAAGTGCTAATTGTGCCAATTCTTTTCCGTCACCAAAAATCCCAAATTTCGCTTTACCAGTCAACACTTCTTTTCTTCCAAGAAGTGATGTTTCTCTTGAAATACAAGCCAAACGATAGTCGTTTAATACAGCTGTTTTAAACGATTGAAAGTCGAGGTTCTCTGCTGTGTTCTGGGGTGTTTTTGCTGCCATATTTTGTTTTCAATAATGAAGTACAAATATAATGAAACTTGCTGAAAAAAAAGGGCGTTTACTATTTTCAAAATGGAAGTTAATGAAAATAAAAAAAGCGCTATAAAAGCGCTTTCTATCAATCTATTAGGATATTATTCTTCTTCATCGTCATCGTCCCAACCAGAAGAATTTCTTCGGTTGTTTAACTCCCAATCTAAATCTTCTTCATCGTCCTCATCAAAGAAACGGTTGTTTTTACCACTTTTTTTATAAGCTTCCATTTTTGGTTTTTTGGGAGCATCTTGTTTAACAAGCGCCTTTTTCGGGAAGACTTCTTTTTCTTTTTTGCGTTCTGGTTTTAATGGCAAAACGTCTTCTGGAGCAATAATAGGTCGTGAAACGCGTTCGTCAGGTCGTTTGAAATCACTTGTAGAACGATTGTCATCTCTCGGTCGATCTTGTCGTGGTCCTCTTTCTGGACGGTCTCCTGATTTACCACGGTCATCTGCTTTTTTAACAGCAATTGTTCGTCCGTTTACTGAACTTTCATCAAGTGCATCAATCGCTGCATCAGCTTCCGCTTCGTTTGGCATTTCAACAAATGCAAATCCACGTGGTTTTCCTGTTTCGCGGTCTTTAGCAATAGTAACACGGTTAACTTTTCCGTGTTCTTCAAAAAGGGATTTCAACTCTTCTTCAGTTGTGTTGAAATCTAATTTTGCAACAAAAATACTTGTCATGTTGTGTGAAAAAACTCAATTTTTATACCGTTAAACGGTCGTTATTTGCTCCGAAGATAACTAATTTTTTAACGTTGATACAAAATAATTTAAAAAAATAGCTTACCAAGGTAATTCGTGATCAAAATCAACAAATGATCCCGATAAAAATTCATTATTATTTGATACTGAAATAATTCGCTCAGCAGCTTCTTTAGGAGTGAAAAGAGCAGCTGCGCCTCCCATATCAGTTTTTACCCATCCTGGATAAATAGACAATACTTTTATTTTTTGTCTGCGTAAAGCATGAGCTAAATGAGCGGTCAATTGATTCAACGCACCTTTACTAACATTGTATGCAAAGGGTTTGGATTGAAAGGTGGGACTTTTTTTATCAGTACCCAAAGTGAGTGAGGCTATTTTTGCACTGATGTTTAATAGTTGTCCTGCAGAACTTTTTTCTAAAAGTGGAATAAATGCCTTCGCAACTTTCCATGGACCCATAAAATTGGTCACCATTGTTTTTGTAAAAGCTTTGTCAGATACATGGAGTGTTGAATTACCAATCCATGCTTCTTCTTCACTCATCATTCCAGCATTATTAATAAGTATATCAATATGTCCGAAAGCAGCTGTAATTGCTGTAGCAACTTCGTTAATTTGTTCTTCGATGGCGACATCCATTTTATAAAAATGCGCATCAATACCTAATTGCAAGAGTTCGTTGAGCGTTTCATTTCCAGCAGCAGCTTTTCGTGCGGTAATGATTACTTTGTCACCATTCTGTCCAAAAGCGATAGCAAGTGCTTTGCCGATTCCTCTGTTGGCACCTGTTATTAAAATGTTTCTCATTCTTTCATAACAAAAAACTGGTTAATTTGTTTTCAAGTTAAGTTACGCTGAGAAAATAGTTCGTTGTTGAATGGACTTTGACAAAGTTAATTCATCTGCATATTGAATTTCAGATCCAACAGATATTCCGCGGGATAGTGTTGAAATTGTTACGCCAGTATGTTGGCACTTTTTGTAAATGTAAAAGTTGGTTGTATCACCTTCCATTGTCGGACTTAGTGCAAGAATAATTTCTGAAACAGCACCGCTTTCACATTTTTCTATCAACGGTTCAATAAAAAGATCACTTGGACCAATTCCTTCCATTGGTGAAATGATTCCACCCAAAACGTGGTATAAACCAGCATACGTTCCTGTGCTTTCAATCGCCATTACGTCGCGAATATCTTCTACGACACAAATGAGTTGGTGATTTCGAGCAGGATTTGCGCAGATTGAACATTCATCTGTATCAGAAATGTTTCCGCAAGCATGACATGTTTTGACATTGTCTTTTAAGTGCTGAATAATCTCTGCAAATCGCTCGAGTTCATCAGCTGGGCGTTTCAATAAATTCAATACTAGTCGCAAAGAGGTTCGTTTACCAATACTTGGTAACGAGCTAAATTGATCGACAGCTTCTTCAAGATATTTCGACGGAATATTCATTCCAACAAAAATAATCAAAGAGTTCTATCAATTACTATTGTTTATCTCTAAATGCCTATTATTTTTGCACCGTGAATATTATCAAATTTTCCTTATTTGGCTTAGAATTGCAAGAACCTATGGCAATCATCACTAATGGCATGATTGCTTTTTTTTGTGTGTTTGCTTTCATTCAATTGAAAGATTGGAATGATACAGCTAATTTTTACTGGAAACGCTTCTTTTTATTTTTTGGAATTTCAACTTTTTTTGGAATGTTTGGCCATGGGCTATTTCATTATTTCGGGATATATGGTAAAATTCCAAGTTGGTTGTTTGGTTCTATTTCGAATATCATGGCCGGATTAGGGATGTTTCATTTCGATAACTATTCGAAAAAAAGTAAAATTGGCGTTTATCTTGTTGTCATTAAAAGTTTGATATTGTTTCTTTTAGCTCTTTTTACGCTCAAATTTGTATTTGTTGCAATTGATGCAATCGTTACGTACATTGTTTATACTGGTTTTTATGCGCATAAAATAGTTAAAAGAGGTGCAGAAGAATTGAAGTGGATGACCTTCGGAGTTATCCTAATGTTGCCTGCTGCATTTGTTTTTTTATTCAAAATCAATGTTCACCTTTGGTTAAATAAAGACGATTTAAGTCATTTAATCATCTTGTTGGGAATCTTCTTTTTTTATAGTACCTTGCAACGATGGGGCAAAAGAAATGCGTTGAGAAGTAATGGCTAAAAACGAAGTAAACATACGCAATAAGAAAGCAAAATTCGAATATCATTTAGAGGAAGAGTTTGTTGCTGGAATTGTTTTGTCTGGTACAGAAATTAAAAGTATTCGCGCTGGAAAAGCATCGATAGTTGAAGCCTATTGTATTGTTGATAATGCCCAGGTTTTTATTCGTAACATGACTGTTTCTCCCTATGAAAACGGTTCTTTTTACAACCATCAACCCAAGTCTGATCGCAAATTATTGTTGAATAAAAAAGAGATCAAGCGCTTGGAGAAATGGATGAAGATTAAAGGGAATACCATTATTCCAACTAAGTTGTACCTGTCTGATAAAGGTTGGTTGAAGGTGGAAATGTTTACAGCTGTCGGAAAGAAATTACATGATAAACGTCACGATTTGAAAGAGAAAGATGACAAACGTGACATGGATAGAGCAATGAAGAAATAGATTCATGCAAATCCCAAGGTCAATAAATGACTCAAACGATCACCTGTTCCCAATAAAATTATTCCCAATGGTCCAATGAGCCAAAATGAAATGTGGTATAAAAACGTGAAGTAAACCGTTTTTCGTTGAAAAAAATAGGGGATAAGCGGAACGAGAAAAAGTATCATTAACGGTATTCCAAAAACAGCGAGATTAAAATCGAAATAGGCTTGTGTTGTAGGATTTGATTTCAATTCGTGAAACGAAGTTGGTGTGTGAAATAAGCGTGATTTTTCAATAATAACAGGTGATTCACTAAGTTGCCAATTTTCAAAAAAGCGTTGTGCAAATAACGTCTTGTTTTTCAAAAAAGAGATTTCGTAAACATAATCATATTTTAGACCAACAACAGCTTTTGGGTAAAAAGCTACCATCTTATCCTTTTCCTGATGATGTGGTAAAATTAAATCGAGTAAAAGAACAAATGACAACGAGAAACTTAGTAAGGTTATCAATTTGTATAATTGCCATTTTCTTCCTGTTGTCAACGATTTAAAATAGCGTTCTTGTTCCAATTCATCGAAGCGGCGTTGGTATTCAAATCGTTCTTTTGCAGCTTTTATGCGTTGTTCCTGTGCTTCTCGGTTTTTTTTCTGATTGCTTTGTTGATTGGAAGATTGTTTGCGCTGTTTTGCTTCAATCGAAGGATTTTTTTTTGCTGTAAGCAATTGATCAACAGCATTTGAAATCGCTATGAAATGTTCGTGAGCGGAAGGATCTGGATTTCTATCTGGATGATAGCGCAACGCTAATTTTTTAAATTGCTTTTTTATCAAAGCTTCAGATGCTCCATCTGGCAATCCCAATAATCGATAACAGGCACTGTTAGTCATTTAATGGATGAGTGATTGTTGTGTTGAATATCGATCGATTTTTCCATTGCTTAACATCGAGATTTTAACAATGAAAATTGCTGTAGGTTTGGAGTAATTTCCAAATTTCCCTTCACATGCAGCTTGAATTTTCTCAAATAGCTCAGTTGAAATTTCAACTTCACTCAACAGGACACATCGTTCTCCTAAAAATTGATCAGGAACACTAGAAATAATAAATGGAGTAGCAATAAATGTTGAAATAATGGCTTCTAATTGCTCGGGATGAATTTTAATTCCCGCTGAATTGATTACAAAATCAGCTCTTCCCATCCATTCAAATTCGGAATCGTTGATTACGTGTAATACATCAGTTATCTTTAAATCGTAAATTGATAGTTTTGAGTCTGTTATTGTTGTTTGGTTAGATTTATAATTCAATCTTACTCCCGGTAAAAGAGTGTAGTAAGGTTCGTTTAATTTCCGCAAAGCAATGTGTGAAACTGTTTCGGTCATTCCATAACCGATAAAACAATACGGATGCAATTCAGCACATTGTTTTTCTAATTGTTGAGATAATGCTGCGCCACCAATTAATATTGTTTTAATCCGTGATAATTGTCTTGGGTCACTGGATAGAATTGTTGATAGTTGGTAAGGAACAAGTGACGCGAAATCAAAATGTACTGAATTGGGAAGTGCTGAAAAGGGATTTTTTTGCGCTGCGACACACGTAACAGCATAATCGCCAACTAAGGCACGAATGATGACCATTTTTCCACCAATTGTTTTCGGTGAAAGACAGAGTAACACCTTGCTTTCATTCGTTAAATTGAAATATTCATTGGTGCGTTTTGCTGATGCACTGATTTGATCTCGCGAATGAATGATGCGTTTTGGTTGACCAGTTGAACCACTCGTAAAACTTTCAAAATCGTTTTTATTCGATTTCCAATCGTTGATTAATTGTTCAATTGCTGCAATCAAATCATCCGAACAATGGTGGTATGTTATTCCAAAAGCCATCTTAGTTTTGATTGATTAATTGAAACGTTTTTAACTGATAAACAATACAATAGCCTTTGTTAGTAGTTGCATAAAGTTTGTTGTCTTCTAGTAGCAAAGCACAAAAATTACCTGTGTCAAATGAATGCCACGACTTTCCATTATCTGATGAATAATCAATTCCGTTTGTGCCGCAAGCAAAGAGTAATTCTTCATTGCCTGTCACACAGGAACGATAACCATTCGTTTCACTTGTATTCCATGTTTTTCCACCATCATTGGTGTAACAAGCTGTTCCTGTTTTAGAAGAAGGGGCAAGATAATTCCCACCAACAATAACACCATTCAATGGCGTTTGAAAATAAAGTGAAAATGGTCCAGCTCCAAGTCCCTTCGTCATAGGAAGGTTTGTACTTAAAAACTTCTTTGTTTGCCAATTAACTTGATGAAATCGAGCCGATGTTAATCCGCCAGAAACAAAACAATAGTTCTTATTCACGCTACATGCGGTAGTTCCACTTGCAGCATAACATGCTTCTTCGAGTTCATTTGAAAGCTGAATAACACTATCTTTTCCTTCGTTTTTCAACGCGATTTCAGTAATAAAAAAATGGCCATTTATTGGATCTCCAAGTAAATACAACTTATTTTTTGATAAGAGAATATCGTCAAGAAATAATCCGTTTTTTTGAAATAGCAGCTGTGATTTATTCTTCGAATAGTTTAAAACAATTCCATCATCACCAGAAACCATTGCATACAATTCATCGTCTTTTACTGCTAGATCACGAAATTCACCAGCACTATTTTTTTGTATGAGTGTGGTTGTTTTTTTTGTTCGTTCATTGTAGCTAATAACACCTGTTTTAGATGTGCCGAAAACTAATTCATTGTTGAAACGAATAATTACACGTGCATAAGAAGAATCAGCTGTAAAGCGCAACGTATCTTTTTGATCAAAAAATAATTGCGCAAAAGATACTGAACAGTTAGTTAGAACGAAAAGCAGTATTAAATTTTTCACGTTGATTATTTTTTAATAGTTCAAAATCAGTTGGTTCTGTTCTTTTCCAGCGTTTGTGTGACCATAACCATGGTGCAGGATTTACTAATAAATGTTCGGCTAATTTTGACACGTGCGCTTCCGTTAATTCTCCCCATTGAAGTGTTTCAGGATTTTTTGTGATTAATTCCAATGTTACTTCGTAATAACCACGTTTGCGTTGTTTTGGTAAATAAAAAACAACCGCTTGATTATATTTATTGGCAAGAAATTCCGTCCCAAAGGCAATTGCTGTTTGTTGATCTAGAAAATTCATCCAGTAGCTTTTTGCAGTATCACCGGGACTTTGATCGGCTAAAACAAGTGTAGCGGTGCTCAATTTATCTTGCTGAAAAGCTTCAAATGAACTGTTGACTATTTTTGAATGAATGATTTTCATCCCAAAACGAGAACGAAGCGCATTGATTTTTTTATCCCAAAAGCCACTGCTTAATGGCATGCCAATTCCAACTGCTTGTTGCGGGAAATACAAGTTCATTCCTGTAATCATCCATTCCCAATTCAAATAGTGAGCTGAAACCAATAAAACACTCTTGTTTTCTGCATATAAATCACTCATTACTTCTGGATTTTTAATCACAAATCGTTTTCTGAGTTCGTTTTCTGAAATTCCTAAATTTTTCACTCCTTCGACAAGCATGTTGGCAAAAGAAAAATAGAATTGCCGGCGTATCTTATTACGTTCTTTTTCCGTTAAATTCGGAAAACAGCGTTTCAAGTTTTCAGAAATTACTTTTTTGCGATAGGGAAGAATGGTAATGAGTAAAACATAAAAGAAATCAGCAAAACGATAAGTCAACCAAAGCGGCAACTTTGAAAGCGGATAAACAAACAAATAGTAAATTATTGCGTTCATTTAATTGTTTTTGTTGGCCAAAGTGATGCTATTTGTTGGGCAATTTCTTGTTCACGTTTACTACTTCCTGGATGAAAAAAACTGCGGTCTTTTAGCTCATCAGGTAAATATTGTTGTACTACAAAATTACCAGGGAATTGGTGCGCATATTGATAATTCTCACCATAACCCAAATCTTTCATCAATTTAGTTGGCGAATTCCGTAAATGCAATGGAATAGGTAAATCTGTTGACTGACGCACTTCTGCAAGCGCTTCATCAATTGCTAAATAGGCCGCGTTACCTTTTGGTGAAGTGGCTAAATAGATGGTACATTCTGACAAAATTATACGAGCTTCTGGCCAACCAATAGTTTGGATCGCTTGAAAAGTGGTATTTGCCATGATTAAAGCTGTTGGATTTGCTAATCCAATATCTTCTGCAGCTGAAATCAATAAGCGTCGCGCAATAAATTTCGGATCTTCTCCGCCTTCTATCATGCGTGCTAGCCAATAAACTGCAGCGTCAGAATCGCTTCCACGAATGGATTTGATGAATGCTGAAATAATATCGTAATGTTGTTCGCCATCTTTGTCGTAGCGCACACGTTGTTGCGCTAATTCGAAGACTAATTGATCAGTAATAACTGCAGTTTCGTTGGAAGGAAATGTTCCAACAATCATTTCGAATAAGTTAAGCATCTTGCGTGCATCACCACCCGCAACTGCCATTAAAGCTTTGGTCTCTTTTAATTCGATTTGTCGTTTTGATAAGTCGCTATCAACAGCAATTGCTTTGCTTAATAACAAATCCAAATCAGCAACGGAATGACTTTCCAAGGTGTAAACTTGGCAACGTGACAAGAGTGCAGAGATTACTTCAAAAGATGGGTTTTCTGTTGTTGCTCCAATTAAGGTAATTGTTCCTTTTTCAACCGCTCCAAGCAATGAATCTTGCTGTGATTTAGAAAAACGATGGATCTCATCAATGAATAAAACAGCTCCGCTTTGTTGGAACATTCCTTGTTGTTCTACTTTTTGAATGATATCACGGACATCCTTTACGCCAGAAGAAATAGCCGATAACGTATAAAAAGGACGATTTAAATGTCCTGCTAATAAGTTAGCAAGTGTTGTTTTGCCAACTCCAGGAGGTCCCCAAAAAATCATGGATGGTAATATTCCAGCATTTAATGCTTTGCGAAGCGAACCATTTTCATGTAACAAGTGTGCTTGTCCGATATAATCGGAAAGCTGCTTGGGACGCATACGTTCTGCTAAAGGAATTGCCATGTTTTATTTTAAACAAAAATAGTTGAAAAACACGTAATTAAAACTTCGTGATTAAAAGAAAAAAGTGACGATTTAATTTTCATTTGGATTAATAGGGAAACTAGCCATTTGCTTGTATTTTCCTCCCATACTTTTTAATAGTATTTCCCAAAGATGTTCGTCTTTTGTGTTATAAACTGAGAAATCGACTGGAGGTTTCGTGACAATCCATGTTTTTTCTTCGATTTCTGCTTGTAATTGCCCTTCATCCCAGCCTGTATAACCGATAAAAAAGCGCACTTCTTCAGAAGGGTAAACTCCTGTTTCAACTTTTTCGACTAATTCTTGAAAATCACCGCCTAAATAAAAGTTTTCAGTAATTAAAATACTACCTGTTAAATCAGAAAAAGCGTGGACAAAGAATAATTGCTGCTGATCAACTGGACCTCCAATACCAACAATCGAATTGAATTTTCCAATGTTTTGCATGAATTCGAGTAAACTTAAATCGAGTGTTTGGTTCAGAATCAATCCAAAGGCACCGTCTTTGTTTGTTTCACACAATAAAATTACTGCTCTTGAAAAATGATCATCGTCTAAAAAAGGCTCTGAAAGTAATAAATCGCCTTTTTGAGGAGTTCGTTGTGTATCTATCGTTAATGGAATCACTGCACAAAAGATTAAAAAACAACCGGTGGTCGACGAATGTTTAAATTGACATTCTGTAATGCCGCTGCCGTTCCTCTCAAACTAATTACGAAATTTTTGTTGGTACCGATTGGCGTCCAATTAAAACTTACATTCCAACAGTGAATATTACGGAACATATTGATATTGAAATTGGTGATTTTTCCACTTTCTAAGTCAAGTAACAGGTTGGAAGCAACCTTCCAGTTTTCAGTAAATGAAAAATCTCCCGACAAACGAAGCGTGTTTGTAGGTAAATAATTTTTGCTTGCAAAAGTTGTCTGATTAAAGTTGCTCGCAAGCGAAAAAATATGTTCGACACTAATTTTCCATGGAATATCGAAGAGTATAAGTTGTGTAGGGGAGTTAATCCATTGTTGATAATTAGGGTTCCAAGTATTCAAAGCATTGCTACTGCTGTTTTTCAATTGTTCCCGATTTTTTTTCGCAGTAAAGGTCCACGATGTAGAAATGGAACCAGACTTTAATCGACCGATTCCTTGGTTCGTTTCAAAAGCATACAGTGCGTTAGAAACTCCAGTAGTTGTATTCCAAGCGTACAATGAATGTGCTCCGTTAATAGTGATATTAAACGTTTCAATAGGATTGATAACCATTCTAAAAGCGACATCGTTCCAATTCATGGTGTCTTTGAAAATATCGTAATCAGTACTTATGTACAAGTTGTCTATGATGCGTGTTTTTTTAAATCCAGTAATGGTGTCCTTGCTACTTTTTTGTTTTAATTCAAGTGAATTATTGATGCCAATTGAAATACGACCATTTGATGAACCAATTCCTGATGAATAGATACTTCTTTCAAAACGCGAATAGTTGAATACATTTCCAGCAGTATCAGTGTAATTGGCAATTCCTAATTGAATAGCTGGTGAATAATTAATTGAAATTGTTGGTGTCATCACATGACGAAGTACCGTTTTTCGTTTGCCAATAAAGCGATAATACGAATACAAGGTACTCGTTATGGAAGCGGAAGAATTAAACACATGCTCCAATCCGCCACTATTAAGCGTGTCGACTTGAAGTTTATTGCTTGCATCAACTGATTTTACGATACTTTGGAAGTTATACGTTTGATTATAATTTGCGCTCGGACTAAAACGTATTGCACCATTCAACAAACTAAAAGTTGCTTGCATGTTGATACGATGATTAGCTCCTGTTCGAAATTGCTGCGCAATGCTATCAAATTCTTTGTTCGATAAGTAACTGTCTTTGAAGGAAGAACGCGACTGAAATTCACCAGCATATGTCATACCAATTATTTTATTAATTGATTTGAATGGAAATATACGCGATGTTGTTTGGAAATTAAGTACCGGTGCAGTTAAATCGATTAATTTACTGACTGAATTTTGCCGCATACTTAATTTGAGGTCTGCAGAAAATGGTTTCGCACCAAATTTACGCCCCAAGCGAATATCAGAAAATAAATTGTTTTCGAAATATTGTTCCGTATTTTGAAGATTTAGCGTTGCTTTGTTTGTGCTACGAGAATTAAAATTAACACTTGCATTAAATGTCCAATTAGGATTAGCTTTCGCATCTTGTGTATGATTCCATTTTACAACAAATGCATTGATTGGGGATTTGTTTGGCCAACCAAGTCGAAAACGCGTATATCCTAAATCGATACCACCTTTGAATTTGTAACGGACATTGTAATCTGTTTTATTACGAAAGCCAAAAGTTCCACGCGAATAAAACGTTCCATACAATGTTGTTTGAATTTTTTCATTGATTGGTTGGTAAAAACCTAAATCTTGAACACCCATTCCATAAATTGAAATAATGGAAACTTGAGGCATTAGAACACCATTTGGCTTTATGGATGGTTTTTGCTGGGGTAATATTGAAAAAGGCAAACCTAATGGAGTAGGAACTCCTAATACCCATAAATTCATTGGTCCAGTGACAATTCGTTTTTCTGGAACTAAAATCGCTTTCGATAATTGAAAATGATAATGTGGTTCTTCCAAGCTACAAGTAGTGAATTTTCCTTGTATAAAATGGATTTCCTCATTTGCTTGCCGTTTTGCGGTCTCCATGGATAAATAATACTCTTGTTGCTTCAATGCAAGCTCTTGAATGTATCCTTTTTTCGTTTGAAAATTATAGCGAATGCTTCCAGCTCGCATGGTATCGCCATTTTCAACAAACGTCGGTTTGCCCTCTTTGAATGTTGTTGTGTCTTTTGAATAGGTTGCAAGCACTTCGTTTTTCCCAAAATCAACTAGGATGTAACCTGCATTCATTGAAATCCCTTCGTAGGATAAAAACGCTTTTCCGTACAAATGAAGTTGTTGTGCGTCAAAATCCGAGTAAATGGAATCGGCTGCATTGTATTTTACGAGAGAAGTGAAATCACTTTTGTTGAGTACGACTCTTTTTTTGGAAATTGTATCTTGACCAAATAGCGAATTAAAACAACCAATAAGAAGCAAAAAGAATAGTAAAACAACAGGGTTGAATACAAATTTTGAGATTGAAATATGTAGTTTTAATATTCTCACTAGTTCTATAACGTTTGCAAAGCTACGAAATTACTTTCGGACGTCTAAATTGTGTAACGTTCTTTCACTTTTTTCATTCTTTTTTGGCGCGGTATGTGTTATTAACATTACAACATAAATAAGTTTTTTAAATAACGCGATTAGTCATCCTTACGACTTGTAATTTTATATGCTGAAAAAGTACCAGACGGATATGAAAAATAAAAAGCCAGTAATTAAATTGTTTTTAGCTTGTTTGCCATTTGTCATTTTTGCGTTTAAACCGAACAACGAAAAGTTAGACACGGCAATTTCTGCAATAAAAACAGTTGTGATTGATGCTGGACATGGTGGTAAAGATCCGGGTTGTCATGGTGCTGCTGCAAACGAAAAATCAGTATGCTTATCCATGGCATTAAAACTGGGAAATGCAATCAAAGCAAAATATCCTGGAATCAAAGTTATTTATACCCGTGATAAAGATGTTTTTGTAGAGTTAGATGAGCGCGCAAAAATTGCTAATCGTGCGAAAGCAGATTTGTTTATATGTATTCATGCTAACTCAGCATCGCCAGCTGCTTTTGGAACAGAGACGTATGTTTTGGGATTACATCGAACGGAATCGCAAGCAAAAATTGCGGACAGAGAGAACAGTACGATATACTTAGAAGCTGATAAAGGGGAAAAGTACAAAGATTTTGACTTGTCTCCAGACGCTATTATTGCGCGTCAACTTCAATTAGCTGTCTATTTAGATCAATCTATTTTGTTTGCAAGTAAATTACAACAAGAATTCAAAAAGTTAGGAAGATACGATAGAGGAGTGAAACAAGCAGGTTTTCTAGTTTTGTACAAAACGACAATGCCAAGTGTCTTGATTGAAACGGGTTTTTTAACCAATCCTGGAGAAGAAAAATTTTTAGGCGATGCTGATGGGCAAACACGAATGGCGAACGCAATGTTTACAGCTTTCGAAAAATACAAAAATGATTTAGAGGGTGTTTCTGTTGTTACTACGAAGCCAACTGTGGAAGAAGTGGAGGAGGCACCTAAACAAAATACAACGACAACTGTTGAAACGAAGAAAGATCTTGTTACCTTTCGGGTACAAATTGAAACCTCTGAAGTGAAATTAGCTAGTAATGCTGCTCGTTTCAAAGGGTTGGAAGTGATGGAATACCAACAAGATGGTTTTTTCAAATATACATGTGGACAGTTTGAAAACGATTTTAAAGGTGCAAACGTGTACAAAAATGAATTGCGTCAAAAAGGCTTTCCAAACGCTTTTGTTGTAGCTTTTCAGAATGGAGAGCGTATCAATTTAGAAAAAGCTATTAAATTAGCAGAAAATTAAACAGTTTTGAAAATTTCAAAAGAATTAAAAGCAGGAATTATTGCCGTTTTATCCATCGGATTATTGGTAGCGGGAGTTAATTTTTTAAAAGGAAATTCATTCTTAGGAGGTGACGATCAGTATATTGCCTATTTTCCTAATTCAGGAGGTTTAGGTCCTGCCACTTCTGTTTATGTCAACGGAGTAATTGTTGGGAAAGTTTTATCTGTTGAATACAATCCGAAAGGTGATTCAGCATCAATGGTAAAAGTGGCATTTAATATCAGCGAAAATAATTTTAAAATTCCGAAAGGTTCAAAACTTGAAATTGGTTCGTTTGATTTGTTCAACAAAGGTTTGTTGTTGACGTTAAATCCAATGCCAAGTCAAGGATTTTATGCTCCAAATGATATCATTTACGGTACTGTAGCGCAAGATATCATGTCGCAAGTAAAGGCTTATGCCGATCCGATTACCCAAAAATTACAAGGTTTAATGAGTACAGTTGATAAAACAGTTAATTCATTAAAAGGATTTTGGGATACGACCGCTACTTCTCAAATTCAACAATCGATGCAAGAAGTTAAAATTGCTATTCACCGTTTTGGTAATGTAGCTGTTGAATTGGAAACATTGGTTGCTTCTGAACGTGTAAAAATGGGAAGAATTTTCACCAATCTTGAAAGCATTACTGGTAATTTAAAAGCAAGTAATGATAAAATAGCGGGTATTCTTGGTAACGCCAAGAAGATTACTGATGATCTAGTAACTGTTGATTACAAATCAGTGATTTTGGATGCACAAATGACGATTAAAAAACTCAATATGACCTTGGAAGAAGTAAATAGCGGAAAAGGTACCATAGGAAAATTATTGAAAGATGACCAACTCTTCAACGAATTGGTAAAAACAAACAAAGAATTACAAGAATTAGTCGACGACATCGAAGTTCATCCTGAAAGATACATTCACGTTTCTGTCTTTGGAGGGAAAATAAAAGGTGTTCCAATTAGTGGAAAAGACGAGAAAAAATTACGTAAATTATTGGATACTATTCCTGATTAATCAAAAAGTATGATTTCAATTTTAGTTTTTAGCATTTTATTTTTAGCAGGTTTCGGATTCTTTTTTTGGAATATCCGAAAAATCATTTCAAACATACTTCTTGGTCGCCAACTTGATCGATCTGATAAAAAATCGGAGCGTTGGAAAACAATGGCTTTGGTTGCTTTGGGTCAAAAGAAAATGTTTACGCGTCCTGTTCCAGCTTTGTTGCACTTAGCATTGTATGCTGCTTTTGTGATTACTCAAATTGAATTGATAGAAATTATCACGGATGGCATCACTAACGGACACCGAACGTTTGCTGAAGCATTAGGAGGATTCTATACGTTCATGATTTCCTTTATCGAAGTGTTGTCTTTGTTAGCTTTCATAGCGACTGTTGCTTTCTTAGCTCGAAGAAATTTATTGAAGTTACCTCGATTAAACATGAAGGAATTAGCAGGATGGCCAAAAAAAGATGCGAATCTAATTTTGATCATGGAAATTGTGTTGGTTTCGTGCATCTTCACCATGAATGGAGCGGATGAAGTAGCTCACCTTGCAGAAGGACATGCTTCCTACAATTTCGCTATTTCATCTTGGTTAGGTCCAGTTTTATTTGATGGATTGTCACTTCACACCTTACATAGCTTAGAACAAATTGGTTGGTGGGGACATTTCGCCATGGTACTAGCGTTCTTGAATTACCTTCCTTATTCCAAACATTTCCATATTTTATTGGCTTTCCCAAATACGTATTATTCTAATTTGGAGAAAAAAGGAAAGTTTACAAACATGGAATCAGTTACCAACGAAGTAAAATTAATGATGGATCCAACTGCTGATCCGTTTGCTGCTCAACCTGCTACTGATGAGGTGCCACAACGTTTTGGAGCGAAAGATATAACAGACTTAACTTGGAAGAATTTGATGGATGCATATACCTGTACCGAATGTGGTCGTTGTACGTCATCTTGTCCAGCTAACTTAACAGGTAAAAAATTATCGCCTCGTAAAATCATGATGGATACCAGAGATCGCATGGTTGAATTAGGTGATGCAAAACGTAAAAATGGCGCTGATTATGATGATAACAAGTCATTATTAGGCGACTATATTTCAGAAGAAGAAATTTGGGCATGTACTTCGTGTAACGCATGTGTACAAGAATGTCCAGTAAATATTGATCCACTTTCAATCATTATCGACTTACGTCGTTATTTAGTGATGGAAGAATCAAAAGTTCCAAGCGAATTAGCTGGAATGCTAACAAATATCGAAAACAATGGTGCCCCTTGGCAGTTTGCTCAATCAGATAGAGGAAACTGGATTCATGAAGATTAAAACAAATGAAAAACCAAGGTATGAAAAATGAAACAAACTTAATTCAAGTTGTTGAAAATGGTCAAGTGCTTTCCCCAAAGTTACCTGATCACGTAAAAAATTATTTAATTGATATCGATGGAACTATCTGTGATGATATTCCAAACGAAGAACCAGAAAGAATGGCAACAGCTGCACTGTATCCAGATGCACTTGAAACGATTAATAATTGGTTTAACGAAGGACACATCATCACTTTTTTCACATCTAGAGTGGAAGAACACCGCGAGGTTACTACAACTTGGTTGAATGAAAATGGTTTCAACTATCATGCGTTATTAATGGGGAAACCTAGAGGTGGAAATTATCATTGGATAGATAATCACATTGTTAGAGCAACGCGTTTTGAAGGAAAATTCACTAATTTAGTTGATACGAACGCAAATATTCAAGTATTCGAAAAATAACATTATGAGTCAGTTACATGTACCAACAATGGCCGAAATGATGGCAAAAGGTGAAACTCCAGATATTCTATTTTGGGTAGGATGCTCTGGTAGTTTTGATGACCGTTCAAAAAAAATAACAAAAGCTGTTGTAAAAATTTTGAATAAATGTGCGGTTAATTTTGCTGTACTTGGTGCAGAAGAGTCTTGTTCAGGCGATCCAGCAAAGCGTGCAGGAAATGAATTTACATTTCAAATGCAAGCAATGATGAATATTCAAGTGTTGGATGCTTACGAAATCAAGAAAATTGTAACTGCTTGTCCGCATTGCTTTAATACCTTGAAAAACGAATATCCTGAGTTAGGAGGAAATTACGAAGTGATTCATCATACCCAATTAATTCAAGAGTTAATCAACCAAGGGAAATTAGCGCTAGAAAATGGTGAAACATTTAAAGGAAAGAAAATCACTTTCCACGATCCATGTTATTTGGGACGTGCAAACGATGTGTACGAAGCGCCGCGAGCACTTATTGAAAAATTAGATGCTGAATTAGTTGAAATGAAGCGCTGCAAAACAAACGGTTTGTGTTGTGGAGCAGGTGGTGCTCAAATGTTCAAAGAAGCAGAAAAAGGGAACAAAGAAATCAATATTGAACGTACAGAAGACGCATTAGCTACAAATGCTGATGTTATTGCAACAGGCTGTCCATTTTGCAATACAATGATGACAGATGGCTTGAAGAATTTCAACAAAGAAAACGAAATACAAGTATTAGATGTTGCTGAATTAATAGCTAACGCTGCCGATTTATAATGATTTTAAACGATGTTCCTGCAACAGCTAAGGTTTGGTTGTACCAAAGTGATAGAGCGTTTACAAGCGCTGAAAAAATCACCATTACACAAAAGTTGACTGATTTTATCAATGAATGGGCTGCTCATGGCACCAAATTGAAAGCAAGTGCTGAACTTGTTGGTGATTTTCATGTTGTTTTAGCTGTTGACGAAAGTGTTTATGGTGCTTCAGGTTGTTCAATTGATGCTTCCGTTCGCTTTATAAAGTCATTAGGTGAACAATTCGGAATAGATTTTTTTAATCGCATGAATTTTTTAGTGGAAAGCACTAATGGATTGAAGTTGGTTCATTTTTCCGAATTAAAAAATTATCCAGATGCTTATTTTTACCAACCGTTAGTTCACTCCTTAGGAGATTTGAGAACAAATTGGCGCATCAAAGTTCTTGACCGAAAATTTTAATACGGCGTAGTTTTATTTTATCACGGTCAATTCCCAAACGAATTCCGCCTACAAGCCTTAATGAATAATAAGTTTGTCTAAAAATTAAATCATTAAAGCGTATTGATTTGTTGTCAAAATCGGTAACAAGCATAACATAATATTTTGGTTTGTTATAGCCGGCAATTAATTTCAGATCATAGCGCGGAGCTAAACCAATAAAATTCCTCAAATTTTCATCGTATTTGTACAATTTACTTTGCAACACAACTCCAAATCCTCCCATAGCTCCAATCTGAAAGTCATTGAATCGTTTGACGTATGCAAAACCAGGTAAGACACCTAAATCAACTGCACCAACAGCAGACGTGCCTGTCTTTGAATTTGTACTGTCGATTAATTGATAAGGAATAATGGCTTTTTCATTTGAATAAATACTGTAGATATTGAAAGTGTATTTCAAATAAAATGATTGAATGTCTTTCGTGTATGCGCCTGTTGAACCACGAAAAGGTTGCATTTTAAAGCGGTCATTAAAAAAATGCCAGGTATTCAATGAAAAACTGAAAGTGTTCAAATCTTCTCGAATAATATTTGGTTTTAATTTATTCAAACTATCATTCCATTTGTAGGCATTTTTAAAAGCGTAACCTTGGTTTCCTTGAAAATCGATATCGAAAAAAAAGCGTTTCAAACTGAAATCAAAACCTAAGTTGTAATAATTCGAAGTTCCGTAACGTGATTTTGCACGACTAGCACCAGGTATAGCAAGACTAAAGCGAAAAGAAAGCCATTTGTATGAAAAACCTAAACCCAATAAGGCATTGTAATTATTGCGTAGTTTTAATTTTTCAACTGTTGAATTGAACGGATAGTTGATGGAACTAGGTGCTGAATTGAATCCCAAATCAGTGTACAATACTAATTTATCGTCGTATAATTCATAAGGTAAAATCGTGTCTTTTTGTCCAAAAGCTCGAAAACTTACAAAAGCAATCACCGAAAGAAGAAAAAAATGCTGTACCAATTTATTCATGCAACAAAAATGCAAATTCTTTTACAATTTCAGGCTTTATTGTTACTTTCATTGATGATTTACAATTTAGCTGTAATGAAATTCTATGTTTTAGGGATATTAGTCGTGCTGATTTCTTGTTCAAGAAGCTCGAAAGATACCCGTGCTTTTATTGAAACAGAATCACTTATTGCACGTGAATCATTGGGACGACTATTGTTTTTTGATACAAATTTATCTGCAAACAAAACTATTTCCTGTGCGAGTTGTCATCAACCAAATCATGCGTTTGCTGATACTGTTGCATTTTCATCCGGTGTTTTTGGGAGAAAAGCATTTCGAAATACGCCATCCATTATTTCAGTAAAAAATCAAAGGTTTTTTCATGCAGATGGAGGACTTCCAACTTTAGAACGACAAGTTTTAGCACCTCTTTTGGATCGAAATGAACTGAACGCCTCATTGAAACAAGTAATTCAACGGTTGAAAAAAAATTCTAACTATGCATTTTTAGCGCAGAAAGCTTATGGTAGACCAATTGATGCATATGTTTTGACACGTGCTATTGCAGCTTTTGAACGCACGTTAAGTCATAGCGGAAGTAAGTTCGATTTATATATTACAGGAAAAAAATCCGTTTTTACTCCCGAAGAAAAAAGAGGTTGGGAGCTGTTCAAAGGGGAATTAAATTGTATTGCATGTCATCCTGCTCCTAATTTTACAACAAATCATTTTGAACACAATGGTTTGGCTATAAATGCGAAAGCTGACATGGGAAGAAGCAGAATTACAGGTCAGCAATCGGAAATAGCAAAGTTCAAAATACCAAGTTTGCGAAATTGTGGTATTACAGCTCCATACATGCATGATGGACGTTTTCCAGATTTGAAAAGCGTCGTTAAACATTACATCGCTGGAGGGAATAATCACGAAAATCAATCGAAAAAGATAAAAAAACACCAACTATCAAAAAAAGAGGAGCAAGCATTGGAACTTTTTTTACAGACACTTACAGATACTGTTTTTCAGGAAAAACAAGGGTTTTACTAGTAGAAATTGCACGAGAATATTTGGGGATGAAAAAATAAATGTTCATTGAAATGTTAAAAATGTTCGATGAAACAATATTTTTAAATAAATTGCGTTCTAGAATAAACCCCATGTTACAAATGCAAACCCAAAAATTAAAACCATGTCAGTTAGTGCTTATTTCCATCAAACTCCGGATGCGCTCCGTGAAGAATTGCAGTGGGTAACTCAGGCGAAGTTAGACCCAAAAAAGTTTGAACCACTTTACAGAAAGTATTACACGCCAATTTTAAGGTATTTGAAGCAACGTGTAGCCGATCAAGAAATCGCTCATGATTTAGTTTCTCAAGTTTTTATCAAAGCAATCAACAAGATTCATCAATATGAATTTCGTGGTGTTCCATTCGGCTCATGGTTATACCGCATTGCTAAAAGCGAATTGTATCAACAATTTAGAGATGACAAATTCAAGCATACAGTTCAAATTGAAACCATTCAATTAGCTGGTTTTGAAGAAATGTTTTCTGATTCTGACGAGCAAGAAGTTAACCGTAAACGCTTGTTAGCTGCCTTGCAATTTTTGAAAGCTGAGCAGTTACAATTAATAGAATTGCGTTTTTTCGAGCAATTGAGTTTCAAAGAAATAGGGGAGCAATTAGGTTTAACCGAAAATAACGCGAAAGTAAAAACGTTTCGTGCTTTAGAAAAATTGAGAAGTTGTTTCTTATCTACTAAAAATGCAGCATAGAAAAAATCGCAATAACTTTTGATAGGCTCACAATATTGGTGAGCCTATTTTTTTATCTTTTCAACAGTTAAGTTTGTATAAATCACAGTGTTTTTTTTGTTTACATCAAATAAAAAAAGTAATTTAGCATCGGATTTACTACCAACAAAACAAAAAAAAGATGATAAAAACGCTCGTAGCAGTACTTCTACTATTTATTTCAGTTCCACATCTATTTGGGCAATATTTCAACACCCAACGTAATTGGTCGATGAATAAAAAAGAACTTGTGTTTGGTTTTGGTACGACAGGTTTTTTAGGTGATTTGGGTGGAGCTGACCAAATTGGAACAGATTTTAGTCCAAAAGATTACGATTTTAAATCATCTAGTTTCGGAGGATCAATAGGTTTTCGATACCGTTTTCATCCGTATTTTTCAACAACCAGTATCATGAATTTTGGAATGATCAAAGGTAGTGATGCGAAAACAAATGAACCAATTCGATTTAACCGTAACTTACATTTCCGATCTCCAATTTTAAATGTATCACAACGTTTTGAATACATCATATTAGCAAATGAAAAATTTGGTAGACGCTATAAAATACCAGGATTAAAAGGTTTTCGTGAACGAAATGAACAGCTTTATCTTTTTTCAGGTGTAGGCGTTTTATTATTTAATCCGCAAGCACAATATAATGGTGAATGGTATAATTTACACGATTTAAAGACAGAAGGACAAGGTTTACCTGGTGGTGCAACTCCTTACAAACGTATAACAGCAACTATCCCAATGGGAATTGGTATGCGCATGGGGATTACACGTTATTGGCGAATCGGTATTGAAATTTCTTACATCAAAACGTTTTCAGATTATATTGATGATGTTCATGGTAAGTATTATGATCCCGCAATTTTACTTGCTCAAGTTGGACCAGAATCTGCTGCTTTGTCAAATCCAGCTATGACACCATCATGGTTTGAGCCTGGTTCACAACGAGGAGATAAGCAATTAGATGGTCTTATTTATGTGAATTTTACCCTAACAAAGAACATCACATTTAAACAGGTTGGCACAAAACGTTTACGTTACAAACAAGCGAAATTGCGTTCTAAATTCTAAATTTCTACAAATAATTAATAAAAACGAGGTAGTCCATGTTGATTACCTCGTTTTGTGTTTATACCTTTGAGAAAAAAAACATGTATTCTTTCATCAAAAGTATTCTTTTCCGTTTCGATCCTGAAAAAGCGCATTATTTTACATTTTCATTATTGAAATTTTGGTTGAAAGTTCCTTTTGTTCGTTTTTTTTGGAAGAAACGTTTTCAATTGAACGATCCAATTTTGCAAACAACTGTTGCAGGAATTACATTCCCTAATCCGGTAGGTTTAGCTGCAGGGTTTGATAAAAATGCCTTAGCAATCAATGAATTGGCTGCATGTGGTTTTGGTTTTGTGGAAATTGGAACAGTAACACCTGTTGGACAAGATGGAAATCCAAAACTGCGTTTGTTTCGATTAATTGCCGATGAAGGAATAATCAATCGAATGGGATTCAATAACGACGGGGCAGAAGTAATCGTTGAACGCTTAAAGAAAATGCAACCATCTTGTATTATTGGAGGAAATATTGGAAAAAATAAAGTCACTCCTAACGAAGAAGCTGAATCAGATTATTTGAAGTGTTACTTGGCGTTGGAACAGCATGTCGATTATTTTGTTGTCAATGTTTCTTCACCAAACACCCCTAATTTAAGAGCCTTACAAGATAAAAAGCCATTGACCGATTTGCTTCAAGCGTTGATGGATAAACGATCTGAAATTCATTCTGCAAAACCGATTTTTTTAAAGATTGCTCCCGATTTAACAGATGAACAATTAGATGACATCATTGAAATAGTTGCTACAACTAAAATTGCTGGAGTCATCGCTACAAATACGACTATTTCTCGGGAAAATCTTCAAACACCTGACGCACGTATTGATGAAATAGGTGCTGGAGGACTTTCTGGTAAGCCTGTTCGTTTACGTTCAACGGAAGTGATCGCTTATTTGAGTTCAAAATCCAAGAATGCTTTTCCTATAATCGGTGTTGGTGGAATACACAGCGCTTCTGATGCTTTAGAGAAAATCAAAGCGGGTGCTGTATTGGTTCAGATCTACACTGGTTTTATTTACGAAGGTCCTCAATTGGTCAAACAAATTAATAAAGCGCTACTAAAAGAACGTAAATCACAAATAAGCGCAAGATCATGAAAGTTCAAATAACAGAATGTCCACGTGATGCTATGCAAGGTATAACGGAATTTATTCCTACTGAAACAAAAGTAAATTACCTCAATGGCTTATTAAAATGTGGTTTTGACACCTTGGATTTTGGAAGTTTTGTTTCACCAAAAGCTATTCCACAATTAGCTGATACAGCAGCTGTTGTTGAACAATTGATTGTAAACAAAACGAAATTGTTAGCAATCGTAGCAAACGAAAGAGGAGCAGAGCAGGCTGGAGATTTTGAGCAAATAACTTATTTGGGATATCCTTTCTCCATTTCTGAAACATTTCAAAAGAGAAACACGAATGCTACAATTGAAGAATCTTTGCACCGTGTTGAATCAATAGCGACTATTTGTGCAAAGCAAAACAAACAATTAGTACTTTATTTGTCGATGGGCTTCGGTAATCCATATGGCGATTCTTGGTCACCGGACATGTTAGCGGAATGGACATTGCGTTTGACAAATTTATTTCCCGTACATCGTATTTCATTATCCGACACAATTGGAGCGGCAACACCTCCATTGGTTGAGTCTGTTTTCAAAACAATCGTGCCTGCATTTCCTTCGATTGAAGTCAGTGCGCATTTACATACCATTCCTGAACATGCGCAACAACTGACTGCCGCCGCTTATAACGGAGGTTGTACTTTTTTTGAAGGAGCAATCAAGGGATTTGGAGGATGTCCAATGGCCGCTGATAAATTAACTGGTAATATGCCAACAGAAAAAATGATCGATTGGTTTCAAGATCAATCTATTGAAACAGGATTAGATAAAACGGCATTTTCACATTCACTTGTAACCGCTGAGCAATTATTTCATTATTAAATTCGTATGAAAAATTTGAAACAACTATTTTATTTGAGCACCTTTTTGTTTTTAGTAATTGCCTGCGAAGAACAAACAGATGGGGAAATAAAAATTGGAAGAAATCCAGTGAAAACAGTCGATAATACGATTAGTACCGATTTTAACGCGAATCAATTTTCTTCTGCAACAGAAGCTTCGTTATTGAAAGAGTTGAAAATCTGTAATGTCAATGCTCCCAACGATACGGACGAAGATAATCCAGCTTGTAGTCCTAAATTTTTCCGATTTTTTCCTTTAGCGAAGAATATCCCATTGAAAAACGGATTTATTCTCTTGGTAAAAGCTGGAGTTGGTGGTCATCCACTTCGTAGAATATTGATTTTTCAACGCGAGAAAGGAATTTTGGTGAAATTAAATGGTTTCAATGGTAATTTGATTGAGCAACGTCCTTCTAAATCAGGCTATAATGATATTGTTGTTCGTTTTCCAGATAACATCGATAATTCATTAATCTATTATAATTGCTTGTTCCAATGGAAAAATGGCAAATACGATTACAAACATTGTGAGGTCATTGACGAAGGAATACCGCGTAATGTGAAAGCTGAATTTATCGATTCAATGGGTGTAGAAATCAAAAAAATATTGGATAAGAATAATATGATATTTTAATCGTTTTAGTTGAATATTCATTCATATCTCATTTATGCTTTTTCATCAAGCTGTAATTTTCATGTAATAAAGAAATTACTTTAGGAAGTTATAAATTACTAATACTTTTACCATTGAAATGAAAATAACACACACTTTAATGTTGACTTTATTAGTCGTTACAGCATGTACGTCAGAAAGTCACCCTACTAACACATTTAAAAGACCATTAGTTACTAAAGATCAACCAAATGTAGTTCGAATTAGCTCTCCTAAAAAGAAAGCACAACTTATCGAGCGAACAGAACTCAAGCAAAAAATTGAAATTAAATACGGTGAACAATGGGATTTTTGTTCATGCATCATCAAAAACGATTCCATCAATAAAGCATTTAAAAATAAACTATCTCCTGAACAGGAGGATAAATTAATTGATCGGTGGGATTTTGTCGATTCTAAATGCAAGGAATTGACAACGTTTGACAACACAACACCTGAAGAACGAGCGATTTATCAAAACAAAGTTTCCCAATGTCTTAAAAATGCACGTTTAAAAAATTAGTTGTTGCTGCCCTTGTTTTGATAATTTAATGCAATGAGCAAGGAAAAATAATAATTGCGACCTGGTTGTTGAATCCCTATGTTTTTTAATGAGGAAAGGTGGTTGAAATATGCAACATTAAAAATGTTTTTTATCCCACCAGAAAAAGTAATTTGTTCATCTTTCCCATATTTTAATGTAAATGAAGCATTTACTAAATTATAAGCATTTGTTGGTGTTTCGAATGTGGATATGTGCGCTTGTTTAAAATAAAAATCGTGTTGTATTGCACAGATCCCTTTCCATTTTTGCGTGTTAATAATTGGGAATTTTAAAAGTGAAATAAGGCGCGATTGAGGTATAAATGGTAATGACGTTCCCGAATGCAGCTCGCCTCTCACATACGAATAACTTGTTTCTAAATGAAGTCCATGCAATTGATGCGGGTGAATGTGTGCACTAATTTCACCACCGTATAACGCAACTTTATTGGTTTGTGAGTAGACAAAAACGGGTCTGTTTTCAATCACTGAATCGATTGGTGCTAAATAAATGTAATTAGTTAATCCATTGAAAAAGGGGTTGATAATAAGTGAAAGATGTTCGTTTGCAATTTCATAGGAGACATCAATTTGAGAAGCGTTTTCAGTTTTCAAACTTGTTGCACCAATTTCATAACGCAAAGCTCCTTCGTGTGCGCCATTTGCTAAAAGTTCAGAGGTGTGTGGAGCACGAAATCCAGTTGAAAAATTCAAGCGCAATTTTGCGTTTTTAAAGGTGCGTAATAAACCAGTTGAATAAGTGAAGCTATTAAATTTCTTCGAAAATGAGCTGCTATCATTGATTGTACTTATTGAACGAATATCGGTTCGAAGGCCTGCTTGTAACAAATATTTTCCAAATTTACCATCAAAGACTGCGTACAAACCATTATCAACGGTATTTGCATTTGGTATCAGCCTTTCCTCAGCTGTTTCGGCATTTCGATTGTGCTGAAGCATTCCTTGAAAGCCTGCTGTTATTTTTATAAATTCATTGAACGTGTGTTTGTATCTAAACGAATACACAAATGAGTTTAATTGCATGGATAAATTAGCTAATTGATCATTGTCTTCGTGTTCGTTAAGTGAATTTGTTGTATTTCCAATTACAGTTCCAATCTCACGACCTTTTTTTAGAATCCATTTATTTTCTAATGAAATTATGTGGTTTGTTATGTGTTGATAGGGCATTTGAATTTTCCGAAAAGATTCTGAACTTTGAAAACTAGTAGGTGTAACAATCGAATCAGTTGTTTCTCCAGGAATTCCAACATAAGAGTTCAAATAATTATAACGCAAATTACTTACCCATTTCCCTTTTGAATACCCAAGACTCATTTTTGCAAGTTGATCTTGATAACGTGAATTAATAAGGTAATTTGAATTTGGTAGCTTGAAATCAGCTGCTGAATTATAACCAGAAAACACGTTCAACCGCATTTTGTTTTTTGCTGTTTTAAGACCAATTGTTGCTTGTGATAAATTACTGTTTGTTTCAAATGAAGAGCCGATTTGTAGTTGCGTATTTCCATTAGAAGTATAAGTCTCGTCAACAAAATATAAAACACCACCTAATGCATCAGAGCCATAAAACAAACTTGCAGGACCTTTGATTAACTCAACACTTCCAATACCCAAAGCAGTTATTCCCATTCCATGGTCGCTTCCCCATTGTTGATTTTCAACCCGAATGCCATTGAGTAAGGTAATAATTCGTGTACCACTTAATCCTCTGATTACTGGTTTGCTTATTCCATTTCCAGTTGATGAAATAGCAACTCCGGGTATTTTGGATATCGCTTCACCTAAATTGGATGATTGAATGGTATTTAAATCAGCAATCCTTTTGTTTTCAATATAGGTCACGGACTCTTTTTGTAATACTCCTCTTGAGCTTACGATGTGTATTTCATCTATTTCTATGTGACAAGGAGTCAAGGAAAGTAGAATGGGGGTTGAAAGTGGTAAATTGATTTGTTTCGTATATGGATCAAATCCTTTGTGTTCAATTAATATGAATACCGAAGAAGGCAGTTTATTTGTTATTTCAAATTCCCCCAGTTTATTAGTAGTAATTGAAATCCCTAGTTCTGGAAGTTTAATTAAAGCACCTTCAATGACAAGGTTTGTTTCTTCATTTTTAACGACACCACTTAGCGTCTGAGCTTTTGTTTGAATAAAAATTAAGCCAAACAGCGTAAACAAGATGAATTTCATACTAATGCAATTTAGTTGCAAATATACAATAATGAAACAATGTTGCAATAAGAAATAATAAATTATAAAAAAAAGCCCTGAACTAAAAATAATCCAGGGCCTTTTGGGGTGTTGTTTTGCGATTAATAGTAAATCGTTCTTCTAACTTTAGTTATGTGTTTTGCAAGTCGGATAACTTGTTTCGTATAACCAAATTCATTGTCATACCATGTATATAACACAACGTTTTTACCGTCTTGAGAAACAATAGTTGCATGTGAATCATATACCGAACAACACGTATTGCCAATAATATCACTTGAAACTAATTCAGGATCGTACGAATAGAAAATTTGGTTGACTAATTCTCCTTCTAACGATGCTTTTCGCACTACGTTATTGATGTCTTCTATTGATGTTCCATTTTTCAATTCCAATGAAAGGATTGCCAATGAACCATTTGGAGTAGGTACACGAACCGCATTCGCTGTTAATTTATCTTTCAAATCTGGAATAACTTTTGTTACTGCAGCGCCGGCACCAGTTGATGTAATAACCATGTTGATTGCAGCAGAACGACCTCTTCGAGATGATTTGTGCATGTTATCCAATAAGTTTTGGTCATTTGTGTAAGCGTGTACTGTTTCAATATGACCTTTTACAACTCCGTAAGCATCATTGATTACTTTTAAAATAGGAGATATGGCATTAGTTGTACAAGATGCAGCTGAAAAAATTGTTTCTTCTTCTAAATTCAATTCACCTTGATTAATTCCATACACAACATTTGGAATTTCTTTTCCTGGAGCTGTTAATAATACTTTGCTAACTCCTTTTGATTGTTTGTGACGCATCAATGCTTCACGATTTGTGAATACACCTGTATTATCGATAATTAACGCATTGTCAATTCCGTATTGCGTATAATCAATGTCTTCTGGATTGCTTGCATCGATCATGCGAACGATTTGACCGTTGATAATTAACGATTTGTTTGCTAAGTCTTCTACGACAGAACCTTTGAAAGCACCATGAACTGAATCAGAACGTAATAATGCTGCACGTTTGATAATATCTTTATCCGTAGCACCTCTTGTTACAATAGCACGTAAACGTAATTGTTGACCTTTTCCAGCTTGTTTGATTAATTCACGAGCAGCCAAACGACCGATTCGTCCAAAACCATAAAGGACGACATCTTGTGGGTGAATACTATCAGTTGATGCTTTTGAAAAATTAGCCAATTTTGAATTTAAAAAAGCAGCTTTTGATTCGAAATTATCTTTTTCAGCTAACCATTCACTTGCTAATTTACCAATATCAATTTTAGCTGGTGCCAAATCCATTTTCAAAATCTCGGCTGCTAAGTTCGAAGTCGTTTCGATGTCAATCGGTTTGTGAACGACGTTTTTAGCATATTCGTGTAAGTTCAATATTTCAGAAATCGTAATATCAACTAAGTGATTTCTGAATAATACCAATTCGATTCCTTTGTCGTATTGTAGTTCACCAATATGACTGGATAATTTCACAGCAGCACGTTCTTTTTGTACGTGCAATTTCAATTCTTTTTCGTAGCCCATTGCAGCTTCCATTTGTTGTTGTGTTTTTATTGTAATTAATTTTTTGTGTCCAAAAGACACTAAGTAAAAAAGGCTGCCCGAAAATCGAACAGCCTTTTTTATTATCCTAAATATGCTTTCAGCAACTTGTTGCGCGATGTGTGTCGCAAGCGTCGAATTGCTTTTTCTTTTATTTGTCGAACCCGCTCTCGTGTTAAATTGAACTTAGCGCCAATCTCTTCAAGCGTTAAACCGTGATTCATTCCTATTCCGAAGAACAAACGAATAATTTCACGTTCTTTATCTGTTAATGTTGAAAGGGATCGTTCTATTTCTTTTTGCAACGATTCGGCCATTAATGCGTGGTCAGCTTTTGGTGAATCTGCATTTGCCATTACATCCATCAATGTTCCACCATCTTCAGAAGAAGAAAGAGGCGCATCCATTGATACGTGACGACCAGAAACATTTAAACTTTCCTTGATTTTATCTTCTGGAACTTCCAATGCTTCAGCTAATTCCTCAGCAGATGGTGGACGTTCGAACTCTTGCTCTAAACGAGAAAATGCTTTGTTGATTTTATTCAATGAACCAACTTGATTCAATGGCAAACGAACAATACGTGCCTGTTCAGCAAGTGCTTGCAAAATTGATTGACGAATCCACCAAACGGCATAAGAAATAAATTTAAAACCTCTTGTTTCATCAAATTTTTGCGCTGCTTTGATTAATCCTAAGTTTCCTTCATTGATTAAATCGGGTAGTGTTAAACCTTGATTTTGGTATTGTTTTGCAACAGATACCACAAAACGTAGATTCGCACGCGTTAACTTCTCAAGTGCTCGTTGATCACCTTGTTTGATTTTTCGTGCTAACTCAACCTCTTCTTCAGCTGTAATTAACTCTTCTTTACCGATATCCTGCAAATACTTATCAAGTGATTGACTTTCTCTGTTGGTAATGGATTTTGTAATCTTAAGTTGTCTCATGAAATGAACTACGTTTTTATGTTGATTTTATAAATCAGGGTGCAAAGTTACGACGAAATACAAGTGATTTCCAAATAATAACCACACAATTTTACGAGAATTTTCATTCTCAAAAACCATGCCTTTAATTAATTATTTAACACTTAAGATTAAATTCCAAATCCAATGTAGTCTTTTTTACCACTGGAAGAAACCAATTCCAAGTAAACTCCACCTTTTGCAGCATTCAAGAATTGTGTTAATTGCTCCACCGATTCACATGGTTTTTGATTGACAACTGTTATTACATCTCCTTCTTGTACACCAGCAGATTTCAATTTTCCAGGTTCCAATGCTTTCACTTTTACACCAAATTGAATATTCAATTCTTTTTTCTCTTTGCTTGTTAATTCACGGAAAGTTGCACCCAAAGCGGTTGTTTTTGAAATTTCCGTTTTACTTTTCAAAGCAGTATCGCCATCAGCAGAACGCAAAACGATTTCTTTTAAAACTTCCTCACCGTCAGCGTTTTTCAAAGTTAAGTTCACTTTATCACCAGGACGACGTTTTCCAATTTCTTCTTGTAATTCAGCAACCGAATTCACCTCTTTGTTTCCGATTTTCAAAACAATCCAGTTTTTCTTTATCCCTGCTTTTTCAGCACTTCCGTCTTCGGTAACGCCTGAAATAAATACTCCTTTTGTAGAGGATAATCCATGTTTCTCTTTCAATTCTTGATTGATGTCAGCTATTTGAATACCCAAGAAACCGCGTTGTACAATTCCAAAGTCAATTAAGTCACGCATTACTTTATTTACAAGATTGACAGGAACAGCAAAACTGTATCCCGAATACGACCCAGTTTGCGAAGCAATAGCAGTGTTAATACCAACCAATTCACCTTTCGTGTTGACAAGAGCTCCTCCTGAATTTCCTGGATTCACAGCAGCATCTGTTTGAATAAATGATTCGATTGGAACAGCAGTTGTTTTTGATCGATCAGCTAATAAATTGATGTTACGTGCTTTTGCACTTACGATTCCCGCAGTAACGGTTGATGTTAAATTAAACGGATTTCCTACTGCAAGCACCCATTCACCTATGTGTAAATCATCGCTGTTTCCCAAAGAAATTGGTTTCAAATTAGCAGCGTCAATTTTCAATACAGCAATATCTGTTGAAGGGTCAGTTCCAATCACAGTAGCAGTATATTTTGAGTTATCATTTAAGATGACTTCAATTTCTGCAGCATCTTCTATGACGTGATTGTTCGTCACAATATATCCTTCACTTGAAACAATGACACCTGATCCTGATCCGCTACCATATTGTTTGAATTCACGGTTGCCAGTCCCTGGACCATAGAAAAATTCATAAAATGGATCGCGTTGTACTTGTGTTCTAACAACTTTTGTTGTGACGTGAACAACTGAATTAATGGTACTTTCAGAGGCTTCAACAAAACTAGTTGCATTCATTGGTAGACCAGAATAACTTGTTTTGTGTGCATTCAGCCGATTTCCATCGATGACTTCATCTGAAAGTGAGTCGTAATTGTGTGTAGATAATAAATAACCAAACGCAAATGGTATCATCCCACCTGCAAATCCAAGACCTAAATACTTCAATGTGTTTTTCATAATTATTTTTTGTGATCTAAATTTTAACGCAATTATAATAGATATCTTGTCAACCTTGTTACATTTGTAGTGTTAAAAGATGTTAAGCATAAAACGCTAATACGTACTGATAACAACACTTTCGATGGAATTGAAGTTTAGCAAATACCAAGGAACTGGAAATGACTTTATCATGATTGACAATTTAAATGGTCAATGGGATGAGTTGGCAATTTTCCAAATTCAACAGTTGTGTGACCGTAAATTCGGTATTGGGGCAGATGGTTTGATAAAAATCAATACTTCAACAGGCTACGATTTCGAAGTCGATTATTACAATGCTGATGGTTCGCAAAGCTTTTGTGGAAATGGCGCGCGTTGTGCTGTTGCTTTTGCTCATGAATTAGGAGTAACTCAAGCAGCCGTTTCTTTTTTAGCCATTGATGGGCCACATCAAGCACTGAAAAATAATGGACTGATTGAATTGAAAATGTCAGATGTTTCAGATTGGAATTTACGACCAGATGCAACTATAACATTGAATACAGGCTCACCACATTTTATTAAATGGTGTACACAAGTCAATAATCAAGCAGTCATTGAAATTGGTAAATCAATTCGTTATTCAAGTGAATTTGAAAAAGAAGGTATAAATGTCAATTTAGTGGAAATTATTGAAGAAAATAAATTAGCAATTCGCACCTATGAAAGAGGCGTGGAAGATGAAACGCTTTCTTGCGGAACTGGTGTTACAGCAGCTGCGATAGCATCAGCAATTCAATCGAACAAGATTGGACAAAGCATTGTTTCACTTGTAACACAAGGAGGAGACTTAACTGTTAACTTCAATCGGGTTTCAGAAAATAAAATTGAAGATATTTGGTTAATAGGTCCTGCAAAACATGTTTTCACAGGTGTTGTTACATTATAATTTTCTTTAGTACATTTGAAACACATATAATAAGTACCATGTTATTAAAAGGTGAGCGCATTTATTTAAGACCCGTTGAAAAGGAAGATGCGACGCGTTTACTTTTATGGGAAAACAATCCAAAACATTGGAAAGTTACCGGGACTGAGGTGCCTTATTCCATGTCGGCAATGCTTGAATACATTGATCAAGCGCAACACATTCGTTCGCACGGACAAGTTCGTTTCTTAATTTGTGAAAATCAATCTCAAAAGCCCATCGGTACCATTGATTTATACAATGCCGATTTCAAACACCAGCGCACAGCAGTTGGAATATTAATTGCGGATGAAATGGACAGGGGACATGGGTATGCTTCAGAAGCATTGGTTTTAATGGAGGATTATGTGCGCACTATTTTAGCGTTTGAAAACATGTATGCTTCTGTTCACGCTGATAATGAAGCAAGCGAACACTTGTTTTTAAATGCAGGTTACACGAAAATAGGAAGAAGAAAAAATTGGTTTTTCGAAAACCAACAATGGATAGATGAATTATTATTTCAAAAATGGTTAAAAAAATAATTGTAGTAGGTGGAATTGTGCTGTTGGTCGGTGCTTTCTTTGGATGGAAACATATTTCGGCGTTTTTTAATGGACGTGAAGCAACGTTAAATGATAAAGCTGTTCGTTTTGTAATTAGTGATCAACAATCGCTGGAGGAAATTGCGGAAGATTTAGTGATACAAAAATTGTTAACTGATAAAGATGCCTTTTTATCTGTTGCTGCATACAAAGAATTAGCAATTGAAAAAATTGGAAAAGGAATGTATCAAATCGAACCAGGTACATCCTGCCGTGCCTTATTAAATGGTTTTACGCTCAATGCTGCTGGAAATGGGAATGCGGAAATTGAAGTTGATGTGACCTTTAATAACTGTCAAACGATTCAAGATATGTGTGAAAAGGTTGCTGCTTGTTTGGCATTGAAAAGTGAAGTGTTGGAACAATATATTTTGAATGGCGCAACTCTTGAAAAATACGATTTTACCGTTGAAAGCATTCCTGCATTGTTTTTGCCTAATTCTTATAAAATGTATTACGATACGGATGCTGAACAATTTGTTGCGCGCATGGCAGAAGAGTTTAAATCGTTCTGGAATGCTGATCGCATGAGTAAATTAGCGAAAGTTGGATTAAAATCACCTTCACAAGCCGTTACCTTGGCATCTATTGTTTATGGTGAACAATCAAAAAACAGTTCGGAATGGCCAATTATTGCGGGCTTGTATTTGAACCGTTTGAATACTGGAATGAAATTACAATCAGATCCAACGTTTAAATTCTGTTGGGGAGATCAATTGAAAGGAGTACAACGGTTGACGTTTGAACACCGAACAAAAGATTGTCCGTACAATACTTATTTGTATGCAGGTTTGCCTCCGGGACCAATTTCATTACCCCCAACAGGAGTTGTCGATGCAGTTTTAAACCGCGATAACAACAATTATTTGTACATGTGTGCGCAAGCAAACTACGAAGGATTACACAATTTCACCAAAGATTATAGTGTTCATGCTAAAAATGCAACTCAATTTCAAAATTGGTTAGCAAGCGAATTAGCTCAATAAAAAAAGATGGATAGAAGATCATTTGTACGTTTAGGAGCAGTTGGATTAGCTGCAACAGTCGTAAATCCAGTTTTTGCTTCGACTGAAAATCCGATTCCCGAAGAAGAAACGAACTATACTGGTGGACCCAAAGTTATTTCAACTTGGTCGCATGGTTTGGATGCAAACAAAGCTGCTTGGGAAGTATTGAAAAATGGTGGAAATTCATTAGATGCAGTTGAAGCTGGTGCGAAAGTTACCGAAGTTGACGCAACAAATCGTTCAGTTGGCGTAGGTGGAAGACCAGACGCTGATGGTCACGTGACATTAGATGCGTGTATCATGAACTGGGAATCTCACTGCGGAGCTGTCGGATATTTGGAAGGAATCAAACATCCGATTTCTGTTGCACGTCATGTCATGGAGCACACGCAACATGTGATGCTAGTTGGTGCTGGCGCAAGAAAATATGCGTTGAAAAATAACTTTGAAACGATAAAAACGCCATTACCTGAAGTGAAAAAAGATTGGGAAAAATGGAAAAAAGAACAGGAAGCTTTAGCTAAAAAACCTGTTATCAATCACGAGAATCACGATACAATTGGTTTACTAGCAATCGATGAAAAAGGCAGAATCAGCGGTGCTTGTACAACATCTGGTTGGGCATACAAGTTACCTGGAAGATTAGGCGATTCGCCTATTATTGGTGCTGGTTTATTCATCGACCAAGAAGTTGGAGGAGCAGTTGCCAGTGGACTTGGTGAAGCGATTATCCGTATTGCTGGAAGTCACACAGTTGTTGAATTAATGAGAAACGGCAAAACTCCTGAAGAAGCATGTAAAGAAGCTGTTCAACGAATCATTCGTAAACACAAGGATATGAGTGGGTTGCAATGTTGCTTTTTAGCAATTGATAAGCAAGGAAATGTAGGAGGTTATTCAGTATTTAATGGATTTAATTATGCTATTAAATCTGCTTCAGAAGAACAATTAATTGATACTTCATTTGATAGAAAATGGTAAAATGAAAATAGTTTTATTGTTTACTTTCATGACGCTTTTGCTCAATTTAAGCATCGCACAAGAACAATTAACTTGGAAAGTGAAACATCCTAAAACGAATGAATTACTATTATTGGGTGAAAAAGGTTCTGTTCAAGAACTACTCATCAACAAAGGAGAATTACCTGACCCGTTTGTTGGAAACAATGAAGAATTGTTTCTTTGGATAGAAGCTGTTGATTGGGTTTTCACCAGTGAATTTACAATTACGTCAACTCAAAAAGACAAGCTTATCGACATTGAATTCCCTGCTATCGATACGTACGCTTCAATTTATCTAAACGACGAATTAATTGGACATACCGAAAATGCTTTTGTAACTTATCGGTTTGCAATCAATAACAAAGTAAAAACGGGATTAAATCAATTGAAAGTAGTTTTTCAATCACCGGTTAATTATCACAAAAAAAAGCTAAGCAAAGAAAGTGTTCATTATCCAGCACCAAATGACGTTGGAACCATAAAAGTTGCTTCTTTAACACGCAAACCACAATACCAGTTTGGATGGGATTGGTCAATTCGTATGAATACAATTGGTTTTTGGAAGCCCGTCAAAATCATTACCTATCAAGCAAATCGCGTTATAGCAACCAATATTCAGACGAAAACATTAACAAAAAACGAAGCGATTCAATCGTTTGGAATCCAGTTAATTAAAAACACTGATCAACCGGTAGTATGGAAAAGTAAATTATTTGGAACGAAAGAAATTATTCCAAAAGAAGGTTGGATAAATCGCGATGAAATTATCCAACAACCTAAATTGTGGTGGCCATTAGGTGAGGGAGATCAAGCATTGTACAATGATCATTGGATTGTTGAATTAATTGATGGAACAATTATCTACGAAGCAGATAGAACGTTTGGAATTCGAACGAGTGAATTGGTACAAGAAAAAGATCAATGGGGAACATCTTTCTATTTTAAGATAAACAGTCGACCGGTTTTCTGCAAAGGCGCAAACTATATTCCAAGTGAAGTTTTTCCCGCTAAAATTACTGCTCAACAACTTAAAAAGTCTGTTGAAACAATGGCTGAATCAAATTTCAACATGATTCGAGTATGGGGAGGAGGACTCTATCCAGATGAAGCATTTTTTCAAGCGTGTGACTCTTTAGGAATTATGGTTTGGCAAGATTTTATGTTTGCTTGCGCAATGTATCCAGGTGACAATGGTTTTTTTGCTACAGTTCAAGAAGAAGTAAATCAGCAGATTCCGCGCATTTCTTCCCATCCTTCAGTTGTCTATTTAAATGGAAACAATGAAGTAGCTGTTGCATGGAAAAACTGGGGTTTTCAATCGACATATTCCTTATCAAAAAAAGAACAACAAATCATAGAAAAGGCATATGCTGATTTATTTCATGGTTTATTACCAGCATCAATCGCGCAATACACAACCTTGCCTTATGTTCATACTTCGCCATTGAGTAATTGGGGGAAAGATTCCTTATATAATCACGGTACGCAACATTATTGGGGCGTTTGGCATGGAAAAGATCCATTGGGTGATTTTGCTAAAAAATCGGGACGTTTCAATGCGGAGTTTGGTTTTCAATCATTTCCAGAATACGAAACCTTGTTGACTTTTTCAGATACGACAGATTGGTATTTGACAAGTCCGGTAATGAAACAACATCAAAAAAGTTATGTAGGTAATGGCATGATGAAAAAACATGCTGATTTGCTTTTTGGTGAATCAGCCGATTTCAAAACTTTTGTTTATTATTCACAACTTGTTCAAGCAGAAGGAGTTGAATCTGCACTTGTCGCGCATCGTTTGGATTACCCAAGATGTGGTGGAACCTTGTATTGGCAGTTCAATGATTGTTGGCCGGCATCCACTTGGTCAAGCATCGATTATTTTGGCAATTGGAAGGCCTTGCATTACCGAGTGAAAGCGAGTTTTGAACCGGTTGCTGTGCTTCAATCACCAACAAATAAACAAGCATTTTATTTTGTTTCAGATGTGATGGAATCGTATAATTCAACTGTTAGTTGTTCCATTTTTGATTTATCAGGAGAGTTGTTGGCGCAAATTTCATCGGAGTTAACTGTTTCAGACCGTTTGAGAATAAAATTATTTGAACTAGAACTAGCGCAATGGAGCAATCAATCTGTCGTTTATCAATTTCAATGGGGAAATCATCTTGGAGAAAAGAAAATGCATTCGTTTACACAGTTGTCGACCGATTATCAACCAAGAGAAAAGTCATTTCAAGCTGTTTCAGTCGCTTTAACAATTACCGATGAACAAAATAAACGCGCGGAATTGATCATCGAAAATGACAGTTTCTTGAATGATTTCTGGATTTATTCAGCACAAAAAGGAGTGAGGTTTGATACAAATTTTTGTGATTTATTGCCAGGAAAACACGTGATTTCAATTACATTTGAGTCTTTACCACAATTAGCAGATTTCAAATTTCAGTTTCATTAACATTTTACAATTCATTTAGTGTCAGTCAAATAAAGCGTCGACTTATTGGACTGTTTTATTAAATCATTTAAAAGTATTTATTTAAGTACTTTTTTAATAACTTATTAATTAAGTTTTATCTTTGTAAAAAGTGATCCAATGAAAGTAGTTAATTATACAGACCTTCGTGTCAATCTAAAAAAATGGTTAGATAGTGTTGTTAACGATGTAGAGGAATTAATAATAAAGCGAAAAAACAACAAGGATTTGGTTGTAATTTCACTCGAAGAATACAATTCCCTAAAAGAAACGAGTTATTTGTTATCTGGTAAGAATCGAGATGTATTAATTCATTCAATCAACGAATTAAAAAACAAAAATACTGTACAACACGATTTATTGGAAGAATGAGAATAACTTGGACTTCATCTGCATGGAACGATTATCTCTATTGGCAATCGGTTGATAAAAACAAAGTCAAAAGAATCAATCAATTAATCAAAGAAACAGTAAGAGAACCTTTCAAAGGAATTGGCAATCCAGAACCCTTAAAACACGATTTACAAGGTTTTTGGTCGAGGAGAATTGATGGAGAACATCGGTTTGTTTATTCCTTTGATTCAGATACGTTATCAATTGTAGCCTGCCGTTATCATTATTAATTTGTTTTCGATTTGTTCCCCAAATCAATCTCATCAACTTCCGTTTTATAACCATAAATCATTTTATTTCATTTTTAAAGTAGTTTAATTTTGTAAATATTACCGTGGTAACTACTTTTGTGCCATGGAAATCGGACAAATCATACAATCAAAATTTACAAACTCCCGCCAAAAAGCGATAGTTAACCTACGTTATACGTCGAATTACTTCAATTTATTGCAAAATAATTACATGTCAAAATTTGACTTGACAATGCCTCAATTTAATATTTTGCGCATTTTACGCGGAGCAAAAGGTGTTATTAGTGTAAATGCTGTGAAAGACCGCATGATTGAACGCTCTCCAAATACAACGCGATTGATGGATAAATTAATCGAAAAAGGATTGATAGAACGCGTAAGATGCGATGAAGATCGTCGTGTAGTTTATGTTTCAATTACAGATGATGGACTTGAGTTATTAGCCAAAATTGATAACGAACGAAAAGGATTTGTTGATTTAAGTGAAAATTTAACAGAAGAAGAAGCTGAAACGTTAAGTGGTTTACTCGATAAAATGCGTGGTTAAACGCACATTATTTCATCCCTTACTGTTATTAATTAGCTATTTTTACATCCCATTCAAAAACGAACATGCGCATTTTAAGCCTTATATTTTTTTTCCTATTAACAAGTACTGTTTTCGCACAACAAAATCCACCATCAAAAATTGGTTCGATTGATGGAACAGTATACGACTCTTTAACAAGGACGCCAATCGAATACGCTTCAATTAGAGTGTTAAATGCGATAGACTCTTCATTGGTTGCTTCTATTTTCACGAATTTCGATGGTTTTTTTGTGTTAGATCAATTACCTGCTGGAAAGTTTGTTATCAAAGTTGCTGCTCCGTCATACCGTGAGAAATTTATTGCGAACATTCAGTTGTCTGCTCAAAAGCCACTTCGAAAATTAGGTTCGATCTCACTTTCTACAAAAGAGCAGTCAATCGACGAAGTAATCATTATCAAAGAACGCAATCCATTGACCATTGGAATCGATAAAAAAGTGTACAATGTAGGTGATGATATTTCTGTGACCGGAGGTTCTGCGACAGATGTGTTGAATAATGTTCCTTCTGTTGAAATAGATCAAGACGGAAAATTATCGTTACGAGGCGATGGAAACGTAACCATATTAATTGATGGAAAACCAAGTTCACTTTCAGGCGGTAATGGTCGTAGTTTATTGGAAGGTATTCCAGCTGGAAGTATTGACCGCATTGAAATTGTTACCAATCCTTCTGCAAAATATGATCCTGATGGAACTTCTGGAATTATCAATATTGTATTAAAGAAAAACATCAAACGTGGATTGAATGGAAACATAACCGCTTCAGCTGGAACGGGTGATGCATATAATACTTCGGTTGGATTGAGCATGCGGAATACCAAATTCAACGTGTATGGAAATTATGCGTACGATTACAAAGATGGATACCGAAATAATTACAGTGATTTACGTCAGTATTATGCTGATTCAACGATTTATTTGAGACAACGCAGAGATGGAGGTGATTTAGCAATATCACATACAGCTAAAATTGGAATGGACTTGTATTTGAAAGACAGAAATACCTTGTCTTGGAATGCTTCAGGTAATTTTGGTGATAGACTTCGTACCGGAGATCAATTCAATTTCCGTTACCGAAATGATGAATCAGATACTATAGGTTGGTGGAATCGAAATGCGAATGATCCTTCAGATAATCAGAACATTGATTTGGGTTTGAACTATGCATTAGAGTTAAAAGATGAAAAAGGAACAATCGATTGGGCTGCATATCAATCATTTGGGAAAGCTTCCAATCAAGGATATTACGATCAGTATCAGTCAATTCCTCAAGGAATAACAGCAATTAATCAACGCTTGTTCAATAACGAAACGAACAATATTACCACTTTATCGATGGATGTGGTGCGTATTATTAATAAAAAATGGAGAACTGAAAGTGGATTAAAATTGATTCACCGCGATATGTCGGTTATCACGAATTCCGATAAAAAAGACACCTCTGGAGTTTTTCAACCTGATACATTAGCTGATTTTGATTATGCATATACAGAACGCATTTATTCAGCATACGGTATTATTGGTTCAACCTATAAAAAATGGAAATATCAAGTAGGAGTAAGGGCTGAAAAAAGTTTCCAAGAACCTAATTTGATTTCTGAAAACAAGTCCTATTTGAACGATTATTTCAACTTATTTCCATCAGGATATATTCGATATTCAGTTAGCAAAACAAAGGAATTTTCTTTTGGGTATAGCAAACGAATCAATCGCCCAAATTCAGACAACTTGAATCCGTTTACAAGTTATGCTGATCCATACAATTTACGTCGTGGAAATCCCGAATTACGACCAGAATATATTCACTCAATGGATTTAACGTTCGACTATTCTACCAAAAAAGTAACACTCGCGGCGTCCGCTTACCAACGTTTTTCATACGATGTAATTAATCGAGTAAAAGTATATTATCCTGATGGAACTTCTGCTGGAACATTTGCAAATATCGATCGTTCGATCAATACTGGTGGTGAATTGGTCTTCCAGTTCCGACCATTGCCAATTTGGCGAGCAATGCTTTCAGTAAACGGAAATTATATCAAATACCGTGATGCAAATACTGTTTTGAATTGGAATCGTGAAGGGTTTGTACTTGGGGGTAAATTAACTACATCTGTTGATTTAATGAAGAAAACATTGACATTACAAGTGAATGGACGCTACAATGCTCCATCAGTAACTCCATCAGGTAGAGCAAAACCAAGAGGAGCAATGGATTTTTCTGCCGATAAAACATTAAAAGATGGGAAATGGGGAATCGGTTTACGCGTTTCTGACATTTTTAACACGCAAGGATTCCAATTTTATGTAGATCAGCCAGGAATCCAACAAGATGTGATTTTCAAATGGGAAACGCGCCGCGTCTATATCAATGTTCGTTACAAGTTTGGGAAAACTGATTTCAACGAGAAAAAATCAGGTGGTCCATCAACTGGTGGTGGAGGCGGATTCGATTTTTAATTGCTATTTCTGTTAAAAAATCAGATTTAATCAATTATTATTCAGTTTGTTACTACTATTTGAGTGAATAGGTTGTCTTTTCCTTAAAAGAACAGTACTTTTGTACCCCCTTTAAGATAATAAATGATTGATCCAGAACTGTTCGAAGCTAAACAATTATATCCTTTTCAATCGAAAACGGTAACAATTATCATTGATGAATTGGAAAAGAACGGAGCTGATTTCAATCTGCTTTTTCAATTGCCAACTGGTGGTGGAAAAACGGTTATCTTTTCAGAAGTTGCGCAAGAATATATCAAGCGTTGGGAAAAGAAAGTGTTGATTTTGACACACCGTATTGAGTTGTCAGTTCAGACCTCCAAGCAATTGAAAGCAATTGGTATTGATAACAAAGTTATCAGTAGTGAGGTGAAGAATTTAATTGACGAAGACCATTATCCTTGTTTCATTGCAATGGTCGAAACACTGAACAACCGTTTACAAGAAAACGAAAACTTCTTAGATGGTATTGGTTTAGTAATTGTCGATGAAGCACACTACAATAGTTTTAGAAAAATTTTCCAGTATTATGCTGGTGCAAATATTTTAGGTGTTACTGCAACACCATTGAGTTCCAATAAAGCGTTGCCATTAAACGATCATTACAACAAATTGATTGTTGGCGAAAGTATTTCGTCTTTAATTGAAAGTGGTTATTTATCCGATGCTGAAACATTTACGTATGATGTGAATTTGCATGGATTGAAAATTGGATCCAATGGCGATTTCACAGTAAGTTCTTCAGAAGTTGTTTACGGTAATTACTTCATGCAAGAGAAATTATTGTTTGCATACGAAGAAGTCGCTGTAGGTAACAAAACATTGATTTTTAATTCAGGAATTGAAACTTCTTTACGTGTTGAAGAAACGTTTAAAAAACGAGGTTATAAAATCCGTCACTTAGATTCAACCTTTAGTGACAAAGATCGAAAAGATGTATTGCATTGGTTCAAACATACCAAAGACGCAATTCTAACATCTGTGGGAATCTTGACTACTGGGTTTGATGAACCAACTGTTGAGACAATCATATTAAATCGTGCGACTCGTTCCTTGACTTTGTACCATCAAATGATTGGTCGTGGTTCAAGAAGATTGCCAAACAAATCACAATTTAAATTAATCGACTTAGGGAATAATGTACGTCGATTTGGTTTGTGGCAAGATTACATCAATTGGCAAGATGCTTTCCGTTTTCCAGATCGCTTCTTAGAAGCACGCATGTCTGAAGACGATGATATTGAATTTGAAGTGGAATTTGAATTCCCACGCCAAATGGAACAATTTGTGGATGTTGCGTTCTTAGATGCTTTTTCCATGCGTGATGTCTATTACGATTGTGTAGATAAAGGTGAGAAAGGAAAAGTTGCCGTTGATTTATCCATGAGTAATCATGCAGAAGGAATAGCTCGAGTTACCAAAGATTTTGATGAAGCAATCAAAGTTATCCCATATTTACAAGACCATATTGAGCATCGTTTGAAAGTCTACACAAAATGTATTGCGAAAAGTACTCCGAACTATTTTAAATACCTGATGGAAACATATAACCGTCAGTTGCGTCAAGAATTGCGCAAATTTATTGAAGACGAAGATTAATTAGCAATCAATATTTCAGTTGTATCTTGTGCTATTGTGATGACATTTTCTTGACCACTTACGGCTGTTCCGAGTAGATTCCAAAATAATTGAAACGGAGTATTTCCATTATTGATGTAATAAAGCGATGTGTCTGTTACATTCGTAATTGTTTGCAATCCACTAGGAAAACATTCTTCACAATTTTCAAGTCCAATTTCACGTAAAAACTGATAATTGATTGTTCCGTCTCCTGTAAAGTGCAGCTTCACCCATGATTTTGCATAAACTGAAAAGTCGATATTATTTGGATCTTCAACGGATAATTCATCCAGATAAAATGTACGCGAAGTTGAGAAATAGCCGTCTTTATAAATTGAAATAACGATTTTATCGATTTTTTTACGTTCAATTTTTAAATTGAAATTTCCTGAAATATCTGTCGTGTAAGTGGTTTCTGAGTTTTGACCTGCACCAGCTGTGTAAAATATCTTCACGGTAGCAGTTGCTCCAACTAATCCAGCAGCAGCTGATAAATCTGTGACATGGCAATTTAACTGATAAGTAATAGTATCTTTTTTACAAGCCATTACTGAAACCATCAGTAAAACGAATGCGCAGTAGCGAAGTATAAGTGATGAACGCATGATGTTTTTTTTACGAATATAATTCTTGTTTTTTGTTTTATCATCATTGATAGATTAAAAGGATATAATGATTGATTAAATGACCTTTTTCATGCAATTTTCAACTACATTATTGCCACTTTTTGCTTTTGCTTTCGTAACTTTGAAACATTAATAAAAAGATATGTCAGACGATAAAAAAATCATATTTTCAATGGTCGGTGTTTCGAAAGTTACACCTCAAGGAAAACAAATCATTAAAGATATTTACCTCTCATTTTTCTATGGTGCTAAAATTGGTATCATTGGTTTGAACGGTTCTGGTAAGTCAACGGTAATGAAAATCATTGCTGGATTGGATAAATCATATCAAGGTGATGTGGTTTTTTCTCCAGGTTATTCAGTTGGATATTTACCACAAGAACCCGATTTGGATCCAAAGAAAACGGTGAAAGAAGTAGTAATGGAAGGCGCACAAGAAATTGTTGACGTGTTGAAAGAATACGAAGATATCAACAATGCTTTCATGGACGAAGAAGTATTGAATGATCCGGATAAAATGGACAAACTCATTTCACGTCAAGGTATTGTTCAGGATAAAATTGATGCATTAGATGCATGGGAATTGGATCAAAAATTAGATCGCGCAATGGATGCATTACGTTGTCCGCCAGATGATCAATTAATCGAAACATTATCAGGTGGTGAAAAACGACGCGTTGCTTTGTGTCGTTTGTTATTACAAAATCCTGATATTCTTTTACTTGATGAGCCAACCAATCACTTGGATGCTGAATCAATTGACTGGTTAGAACAACATTTGCAACAATACAAAGGAACAGTAATTGCTGTAACGCACGACCGTTATTTCTTAGATAATGTTGCTGGTTGGATTCTAGAATTGGATAGAGGTGAGGGAATTCCTTGGAAAGGAAACTATTCTTCTTGGTTAGAACAAAAGGGAAACCGTTTGAAAGAAGAAGAAAAAACGGAATCGAAACGTCAAAAAATGCTTGCGCGAGAGTTGGAATGGGTGCGTATGAATCCAAAAGGACGACATGCTAAAAACAAAGCGCGTATTCAGAATTACGACAAAATGATGTCGGAGGAAATGAAGGACAAAGAAGTCAATCTTGAAATTCCAATTCCAAACGGACCGCGCTTAGGTAACAATGTTATCGATGCGGAACACGTTATGAAAGCATTTGGTGATAAATTGTTGTACGATGATTTGAACTTCAAATTACCTCCTGCAGGAATCGTTGGTATTATTGGGCCAAATGGTGCTGGTAAAACAACAATTTTCAAAATGATCATGGATGAGTTACAGCCGGATGGAGGTAATTTCTCGATTGGTGAAACGGTTAAAATTGGTTATGTTGACCAAACCCATAAGTCAATTGATCCAGAAAAGTCTGTTTTTGAAGTGATTGGTGGTGGAAATGAATTCATAGAAATTGGCAATCAAAAATTCAATGCACGCGCTTATTTGTCAAAATTCAATTTTGCAGGCGGTGATCAAAGTAAAAAAGTGGGGGTGCTTTCAGGTGGTGAACGAAATCGTTTACATTTAGCAATGACGTTGATGACTGAGGCAAACGTTTTATTACTCGATGAGCCAACAAATGATATTGATGTAAATACCTTGCGCGCTTTGGAAGAAGGAATCGAAAACTTTGCAGGTTGTGCAGTAGTAATTTCCCACGACAGATGGTTCTTGGATCGAATTTGTACGCACATTCTTGCATTTGAGGGAGATTCTCAAGTGGTTTGGTTCGAAGGTTCATATTCTGAATACGAGGAAAACAAACGCAAACGATTGGGTGATGCAGGTCCAAAACGAATTAAATACAGAAAATTAAATTAATACGTTCGTTTTGGATCCTTTACACGGCATAACTTTAGAGAAAATCGTAACGGAATTGGTTGATTTATATGGGTTTGAACACCTGGGATACCTTATCCCTGTTAATTGCTTCAATAGTGACCCAAGTATTAAATCGAGTTTAACTTTTTTACGTAAAACACCCTGGGCGAGAAAAAAAGTAGAGGATCTCTACGTTGATAAAATAATTAATAAGCGAAAAGCTTAAAAAATAATATGGAAGTAAAAGAATTAAACCCACAAGGACTTTGGAGTAATTTTGCAGCATTGAACGCTGTTCCTAGACCCTCCAAAAAAGAAGAACGCATCATTCAATACATGCTCGATTTTGGTCGTGGTTTGGGATTGGAAACAATCAATGATGCGATTGGGAATGTTATTGTTAAAAAGCCTGCAACTCCAGGGATGGAAAACCGTCAAACGATTGTGATGCAATCACATATTGACATGGTGCATCAAAAAAACGAAACAACAGTTTTTGATTTCGATCAACAAGGGATTGAAATGATTGTTGATGGTGATTGGGTGCGTGCAAAAGGTACAACTTTAGGCGCTGACAATGGAATTGGCGTTGCAGCAATCATGGCAGTTTTAGCGTCGAATGATATACCTCACCCAGCTATCGAAGCGTTGTTTACTATCGATGAAGAAACAGGAATGACAGGTGCTATGCACGTTGATCCAACGAACATCTCGGGAACAATTTTATTGAATTTAGATACAGAAGATGACGATGAGTTATCTATTGGTTGTGCCGGTGGTATCGACACAACAACAACGTTAGCGATTGAAATGGTTGATGTGCCTGAAGGTTTTCAAACTGTTGAAATTCAATTACGTGGATTATTAGGTGGTCACTCTGGAATGGATATTCATTTAGGTAGAGGTAACGCGAATAAATTAATGAACCGTTTGATGCATCACTTGATTGCTCAAGTAGATCTTCGTTTGGTGGAGTTCACAGGAGGAAGTTTACGCAATGCAATTCCGAGAGAAGCAACTACTAAAGTCGCTTTTCCAGCTGCTGATTTAGGTGTTTTCGAAAAAGAATACAGCAATTTTGTTTCGATTTTGAAAAACGAATACCGTTCCATTGAAAAAGAAATGTCATGGACAATGTCAAAAATAAACAATGCAACCAAATCAGTAAAACACATTGATTTTGAGCGTATTATTCAATCGATTTATGCGGTACCAAATGGTGTTTTCCGAATGAGTCCAGACATTGAAAATTTAGTGGAAGCCTCTTCAAGTTTAGCTATCATTACCGTAAAAGATGGTCAATACATCACACAATCGCTTCAAAGAAGTTCGGTTGAATCGACAAAATCAGATATAGCAAATGCTGTAAGAAGCGCATTTGAAAGTATTGGTGCAGCTGTTGTTCAAGGTGGAGAATATCCAGGATGGCAACCAAATGCGGAGTCGCCAATACTTAATTTGATGGCTGATTTGTACCAAAGAACATTCAATGCAGAACCAAAAATTAAAGCGTGTCACGCAGGTTTAGAATGTGGAATCTTAGGGAAACATTTTGCAGAAATGGACATGATTTCTTTTGGTCCAAATATTAGAGGAGCTCACTCTCCAGATGAATGTGTGCAAATCTCATCGGTTCAAAAATTTTGGGACTATTTATTGTTGACTTTGGCGTCAATTCCCATTAAATAATTTCGTTGGTGAACAACAAACATGAATTAGTTCAGCTTGCTGAAGCAAAAATGCCCTTCGGTAAATACCAAGGGCGTTTTTTAATTCATTTACCCGAGCATTATATCGTTTGGTTCAAGCAAAACGGTTTTCCTCCAGGAAAATTAGGTAAACAAATGGAATTGATTTATGAAATAAAACTCAATGGATTAGAACATTTGATCATACCACTTGTTCCTAAAAATCAATGGTGATTTGAAATAAAATGGTTGCACTGCTTGTCTTTCTTGGATCAATTATCTTGTTGTTATTCCTACGAGCAAGTATCAAATTCTATCATTCACAAAAGTTCTATCGCATCGATGAAGAAGCAACTTCTTTTAGTTTAGAAAGATCGGAGGATAAAAAAGCTACGGCGTATATTTTTCTAGCTGCTTGGCTCTTGAAAAAAAACGCACGCTATTCTGATGATAAGGTGAAATTTATACATGCGTATATAAAACGAAACTTTGGAAAGTCAAGCGTAGATGCAACGTATGAATTAACGCAAGCGCTTCGAAAAACAGCGACTATTCGAGCAATTGCGCGCTGGGTGGTACAACATTTGTCTACGGAACAAGAGCGTGTGAAATTAATGCAATTTCTGTTAGATGTTTCCTTTGCAGAAAAGCGAATAATAGATCGTGAAATTGTTGCAATAACCAGATTTGGAACTTTAATAGGAGTGTCTTATTCTTATATAAATCAACAAATTACGAATAGATCTAAATATTTTCATTCAAATGAAAAGAGCGCGATTCCTTTACATGAGCACTTAACTATTCAATCGGCTTTAAAAACGCTTCAGCTTGATGAAAATGCAACGCAAAAAGAAATCAAACGAGCATACCGTAAATTAGCCGCCAAAGTTCATCCAGATAAATTTGAACAAGAATCAACTGAGAAACAACTTGAAATGAAAGCTCACTTTCTCGAAATTCAACTGGCTTATAATTACTTGATTAATTAAATCCAGCTTGAAGCGTCAAAGAACTTAGCTCAGAAATATTTTTAATTGGTTTCAAGTAATTTCGTAACAAACCCCATTTACTTGGGTTTTCATCCAACAAAGCCTTGATTGCTTTTCTATTTTTCTTTAAAGCATCTGTAATTGCAGGTGGAGAGACAGCGGGTTGTAAGAAGTTAGCAATTGTTTTACCATTGATTACTTGCGCGTTGTCTAAAGCAACTTGTGCTGCTTGCTCGTATTTATCCAATAACAATTCTGCACGATTTCTGGTGAGACTTATTGAATTATTAATTCGTTCATTACTTGCTTGTTGTTGATTCTCACTTGAAGTAAAATAAACGGCAGTTAATTGGTATTCATTCAGTCCAGGAGTTAAGAATTGAATGAGTTCAAAAGCTGTGTTCAATTGATAAATAATAGCTTCATTAGTGCTCAACAAATCGATTTTCTGATAAAAAGATGGTGTAACAATAACGCGATTTGGAAGCTGTGATTTCTCCCATTGATGAATAAGTACTTGAAGTTCGTTTTTTCTAAGTAAACGTAAAGCGGCGTTTTCTTGCTGCAAAGAATTCGTTTTTGTCGATTCGTTATCGATAATATGGAGAATGTGTTGACGCTTTGCAAGATCAGCAAGTTGATTTTTCAGCACTCGTTCGAAAATTGCTACTATTTCAACAGATGATACTGTCGAGATGAGTAGACTTTCACCCGATAAAAAGTTGATTTTATGAAAAGAAGACGTTTTAATTTCGGGACGCTTCCGGAAAAGTAGTGCTGTTTTTGCAACTTGAAATGCAGCTGATTTTAATTCATTAGTAATTTTTTTTACAGCAACTGTTTCTTCAATAGTGCAATTTTCTAAACGTTGGTTATGAATGTAATACGACTGCTGATTCCCAATAAACCACGCACAAGTAGTCGTTTCATCAAAAAATGAACCGAGTAGGGTTGTGAGAGTAGGCTGAAGAAGCGAAAACTGCATAACACAAATTAAGTGAATTAAGTTGAATAAAACTTAATTATTAAGTAAAAATTAAGCGATTTTATTCTTTTTTATCTTCCAACTTAATTTCGTTGAAAGCATGAATGAAAGATTGAATCTTTGTCGAACGATATAAATTTAAAACAAAACGATATGCGGTACTATTGCGGAAAAGCCTTGGACGAAGACAAGGTAGTGGAAGTTGTGGAAGTGAAAAAAGAAACACATTCTTTTCATGTATTAAAAAAGATAATGCTCTTTCCATTTACAGTGATGGGATTAATATTCCATGAATTATTTAACAAGTATGTAGAACATGAATGAAAGTTATTAACTAATTACTAGTTGATTTATGTTTCTTAATTAAAGTGATGCTTTTCAATAATTACTTTTTGTAATTAAATTTTAATTTTTTTGTAACCTTTTTAGATTTGTCACGTAAATGGTCTTAATTCAAGGAGCTATTTAAAACCTTTAATATGGAATTAACGATGATCAATAACGCAGTGAATCTAGCAAAAGTAAAATTGGCAAGACATAAAGAGCTTGGACAGCACAGTCAATTGTCAATTGAAGAAGTGGCAACATTAATGGACTTGGTTACATTTGGACCATCGCTCCCACAAATAAATAATGTGCCAATCTTCTTTAATTATCATATGAATTAAGGATAATTTAAAATATTTGTAAAAGTCAATCTCATAATGAGGTTGACTTTTTTTATTTTGTTACATTTGTAAATAACTTTGAAATTAAAATTGTAACTATTAGTATTTACATTTGTAACATGGAGGTAAAGGATAGAATTCGGATGGTGATTGATTCACACAAACTAAATGCTGGAGCTTTTGCAGATAAAATTGGAGTGCAACGTTCGAATGTAAGTCACGTATTAAGTGGAAGAAATAAGCCTAGCTTCGAGTTTATTGAAAAGTTGTTAACTGCTTTCCCTAGGGTTTCTGCTCAGTGGTTATTGACTGGTAAGCATGTTCCAACGGGTGTTGAATTAACAGCTGGTCAAGAGGAAGTAGCAAAAAGCTCGATGAAAGAGCCTGTAAAAGTACAGGCCGAAGAAAATACAGCATTTGACAAAAAAGTGATTAAAACGATTGTTTTTTATGCTGATTTCACGTTTGATGTGTTTTTGCCTAATGCGCAATAATTCCTGAGCCAATCAACTCAGTTCCTTCATACCATGCTGCAAACTGACCTGGTGTTATTCCACGTTGTATTTCTTTGAAAAGAATGTAATATCCCGATTCCTTTCGGATCAAAAATCCCGTCTGTGCAGCTTGTCTGTATCGTATTTTAATTTGATATTCCTTGCTTTCTCCAATTGTTAACTCATGTGTTGGATTGATCCAGTGACATTCGTTTTCATTGATTTTCAACGCCCAACGGTTTAAGCCGGGGTGTTCATCAAGCTGACCTGAATAAACCGTATTGGATACGGTGTCAATTCCTATTACAAAAGAAGGATTCGGGCGTCCGCCAATATGTAATCCTTTTCGTTGGCCAATTGTGTAATAATGAGCGCCAATATGATCGGCTACTTCAATACCCATTTCTGGAGTATAAACGAATGGTTCGCTCAATAATTCACAGTTTTCGATGCTTACTTCAAGGTTATTGTAGTCAGTAAATTGTTTGTTAATAGGATTGACTTCTATTACTTTACCGTGTTTTACTTCTAGTTTTTGTTGAAGAAATTCGGGGAGACTTATTTTGCCTACAAAACAAAGTCCTTGTGAGTCTTTTTTATCGGCTGTAACAAGTCCAATTTCTTTGGCGATGGCACGAACTGCAGGTTTTTCGAGATGTCCAATTGGAAATAAAGCTTTTGCTAATTGAGCTTGCGAAAGTTGGCAAAGAAAATACGATTGATCTTTGTTGTTGTCTGCACCTGCGATTAAGTGGTGTAAACCGTCATCGCTTGTTGTTTTTTGACAGTAATGTCCCGTTGCTACAAAATCGGCGCCTAATTCTTCTGCTGCCTTTAAAAACACGTCAAATTTGATTTCACGATTACATAACACATCGGGATTTGGTGTGCGACCAGCTTGGTATTCATCGAACATGTAGTCGACGATACGTTCTTTGTATTCTTTGCTCAAGTCGAGTACTTGAAATGGGATGTTTAATTGTTCTGCAATCAACAAGGCATCGTTCGAATCATCAATCCAAGGACAATCGTTGGAAAGTGTTACGCTTTCGTCGTGCCAATTACGCATGAAAAGACCGATCACCTCGTAACCTTGCTCTTTGAGTAAATAAGCGCTAACGCTCGAATCAACTCCACCTGACAAACCAACAACTACTCGTTTCATAAGACAAATTTAATCACTAAAAATGAGATTATCCGTAATTCTAGGATTATAATATTTTTTGAATGTTTTACATATGTAACAATTGAAATTAACATATGTGATTAAAAAGCAATCATTTAAAATCTGTTAATATTCAGCCGATTCAGTTTAATTGTCTTATTTTCGTTTCTATGAAGTTAATCGTGTTTGCTGTTTTCGTTTTATTACATATGCTTGGAGTTGCTCAATCATGTGAAAAAGTTTGGTTGTCAGGACGTGTGAATGATCCGTTTTCAAAAAGTAGTTTTTTTAATATGCTTGTTGTAAATGTTACAACGAACAAAGCTGTTTTTGGTCAGCCAGATGGTCATTTTGCGGTTTATGTCAATGAAAACGATTCAATAGTACTCTCTGTTAAGGGTTTTGAGAAAGTTGGGTTTCGTATTACAGGTGATTCTACTTGTCAATACACTGCTTTTTTTGAATTGAATCACATTGGTCGTGAGATAGATGAAGTTGTTGTTAAACCTTTAAAAACGCTTCAACAGGTCAAAGAGGAGCGTGCTGCATTGGCTTTGCGTGAAACTAGAACGATAACAGGATTAGAAGCTTTCCAAAGTCCGATTACAGCATTGTATCAGCGTTTTTCAAAAACGGAACAATCAAAACGATTGGTTGCTCAAATGGAGTTCAAAGATTCGCAAACAAAAGTATTGCAAGAGCTCTTGAAGTTATATGTGGTTTATGATGTAATAAATTTATCTGAAGAAGAATTTGAGGATTTCATTCACTTCATGTCAATCGATTTAGATTTTCTAAAAACCGCAACGGACATGGAGTTGATTACCTTTATCAAAGACAAATACGAACATTTTCAATTGTTGAAATAACAATTAATCTTCCGTTATTTTCGGTTCTTCCAGCAATTGTTTTTCATAAAGATCAAAATAATGACCTTTCAAAGCTAAGAGCGATTCGTGCGTTCCTTCTTCAATGATTGCGCCATTATCCAAAACTAATATGCGATCAGCATTTCGTAAACTAGATATACGGTGACTAACAATGACAGTTGTTGTGTCGTGTTGTTCGGCAGCTGCTTTGAGATTTCTTAAGATGATTTCTTCGGTTTCCGTATCGACTGCCGATAAACAATCGTCGAGTAATAACAACTTTGGTTCACGTATTAATGCACGAGCAATGCTAACGCGTTGTTTTTGACCGCCACTTAAATTAACTCCTCGTTCTCCTAAAACTGTTTCAAATTTATTAGGGAAATCTTCAATGTTATGCAAGACATGAGCTGCTAAAGCTGCTTGATGAATGCGTTTGTCGAGGTCGTTTTGATCTTTGGTACCGAAAGCAATGTTGTTTTTTATAGTGTCAGAAAACAAAAACACATCTTGAGGAACAACAGCTAATTGATTTCTAAATTGACTCAAATCAGCTTGTTGAATAGGGGTATCGTTGTAGTAAACGGTCCCTGAAGTTGGGTCGAGTTGTCGAACAATTAATTGCAATAAAGTTGATTTTCCAGCACCAGTTTTTCCAACAATGCCCAATGTGCTTCCTTTTTTTATGGTGAAATTGATGTGCGATAAGACTTCTCTTCCTGTTTCGGAGTATTTGAATGAAACGTTTTCAAAAACCATTGATTGATACGTTGAAAATGGCGTAGTCGGATTATTAATTATTTCAGGTTTTGTAGTCAAGAATTCATTGATTCTCGTTTGTGAAGCTGCAGCACGTTGAATAATGCTTGTTACCCAACCTACACTGGCAAATGGCCAAGTTAACTGCGAAACACAAAGTACCAATGTGATGATATTTCCTGGTGAAACACTGTGTGCCGGAACAGTTCCATTTTGCACTGCTAATTCTGTATCCAACGCAAAAACACCTCCAATGTAAATACTTAACAACGTACTTAAACCAATCAATAACGAAATTGTTGGCATAAACAACGCGTTAGCTTTTACTAAGCGCATTGTTTTTAAGTGGTAATTATCGGCACTTGTATTGAATTTATTCAACGTATGTTTTTCTTGTAAATAGGCTTTTATAACGCGAATTCCTGCAAATGTTTCTTGTCCAATCGTGCTTAAATTTGATTGTTCTACTTGAACGTTTTTACTCAATAAGTTCATTTTATTTGAAACAAAGTAAATAAGTATTGCCATGATAGGTAATGGAATCAATGTTAACAAAGCTAATTGCACATCAATCGCAAACATTTGATAGGTAATGAAGGGGAGGAGTATGACCAAATTGACGGTATACATGATTCCAGGGCCTAAATACTGGCGAACTTGAGACACATCTTCTGCGATGCGGTTCATTAAATCTCCTGTAGTTTTTGATTTATAGAACTTGTAATCGAGCTCTTGGTATTTCGTGAAAATTTCATTTTTTAAGTCGTATTCTATCAAGCGCGACATAATGATAATTGTCTGTCGTGTTAAAAAAAGAAAAAATCCTTTGATCAAATTGAAAAGCACATAAAAACCCGCTAAGGATATTCCAATCCAAAACAATTGGTCAATAGATAGCTTTTCACCTTTCTTACCGGTCAAATAATCAGAGGTTTCGCCAATTAAAACGGGCATTTTTGCAAGAAAATAATTTTGAATTATGATGAACAAAACACCAAGTAATAATCGGTATCGGTATTTATAAAAATATTTGTTCAAATAGCTTAGAGACTTCATGCGATTAATTTCCTATTTTTGTGCCGCGTTTGGCTTTGTTTGATGAAAGTACAAAATTAGCCATTCGTATTGAATTGACGATATATTTGCTATATGTTTGAAGTAAAAGAAGGCAAGGAAATGAATCTTGCTGAAAACCCCGTAATTGCTCAAATGGGAATTTATGACCACGAGCAACTTTTATTCTGTAATGACAACGCAACTGGATTGAAAGCAATCATTGCTGTTCACAACACTGTTTTAGGACCTGCATTAGGTGGAACTAGAATGTGGATGTACAACAATGAAATGGAAGCGTTAAACGATGTGTTGCGTTTGTCGCGCGGTATGACCTACAAAAATTCAATTTCAGGATTGAATTTAGGAGGTGGAAAAGCGGTAATCATTGGTGATTCAAAATCAATGAAATCTGAAGCTTTGTTCCGTCGTTTTGGAAAATTTGTTAATTCACTTGCTGGAAAATACATTACTGCTGAAGATGTTGGTATCAATCCAACTGACATGTCTTGGGTAAGTATGGAAACCGATTATGTTGTTGGTTTGCCAGGTAAAAGTGGTGATCCATCTCCTGTAACTGCCTTTGGTGTGTACATGGGAATGAAAGCGTGTGCGCAACAACAATTTGGATCTGATTCGTTAGCAGGTAAAACTGTTGCTGTTCAAGGAGTTGGACATGTTGGTGAATATTTAGTGAAGCACCTTACTGCCGAAGGAGCAAAAGTTTACGTTACTGATATCCAAGAAGACACATTGAAACGAGTTGCAAGTCAATACGGAGCAAATGTGGTTGGTTTGAATGATATTTATGATGTAGCGATGGATATTTATGCCCCGTGTGCGTTAGGAGCAACGATTAACGATGAAACGATGAGTCGTTTGAAATGTTCAATTATTGCTGGTGCTGCTAATAATCAATTGGCGAACGAAAAAATCCATGGTCAAATGGTTATGGATAAAGGAATAATTTACGCACCAGATTTTGCTTTGAATGCAGGAGGTGTGATAAATTGTTTTTCGGAAGTTGAAGGTTTATCAGCTGATTGGGCAATGAGAAAATCGGAAGATATTTATGGAACAATCTCTTCCATTGTTAGTCGTTCCAAATCGGAAAACATTCCAACATACCAAATTGCTAACAGAATGGCTGAAGAGCGCATTCAATCAATAGGTAATATTAAATTACCACTTTAAAACACAACAATTAAAATGCTAAATAGAAGACATTTACGTATCAAAGTATTGCAAACACTTTATGCTTATTTTCAAGCAGAAGAGGACAATCTAAAAAAGACAGAAAACGATTTGTTTACTGCCGTTGATCGTATTTATGATTTGTATTTGTACTTGATGTTAAGTTTCGGCGAATTGAAAGAAATCGCTGAAAACCGCATTGATGAAAACAAGAAAAAAATTCGTCCAACTGAGGAGGATTTACATCCAAATAGACGCTTTGTTGACAATGCAATTATTGCTATGTTGCAAGATAGTTACGAATTACGTAATGCAGCAGAGGATCGTAAGGTTAATTGGATTGGTGATGAAAATCGTGAAATGTTCCGCAAGATTTTCTTGGTAATGAAAGAAAGCGAAACGTATTTTGCTCACATGAACAGCGAGCAAACAGGTTTTGAAGAAGCAATCAATTTCGCAGTTGAAATTTTCAAAACTGAAATCGCGAATTCTGATTTAATTTACAATTTCTTTGAAGAAAAATCGATTAATTGGTTAGATGATATTGATTTAGCTTGTCAAATGGTGATTAAAACAATCAAGGCAGCGAAAGAAAATGAAAAGATCGAAATCATGTCTTTGTACAAAGACAAAGAGGACGAGCAGGAATTCATCAAACAATTATTGCGCAAAACAGTTTCAATGGATACTGAAAATTTGGTGTTGATTGATGACTTGACAAAAAACTGGGAATTGGATCGTATCGCAAAAATGGATATTTTATTATTGAAAATGGCGATCACTGAATTACAGATTTTTAAAAATATCCCAAAGAAAGTTACTTTAAATGAGTATATTGAAATCTCAAAATTCTATTCTACTCCAAAGAGTCATGGATTTATCAATGGAATTTTAGATAATGCCATTGACCGTTTGGAAAAAGATGGAAAAATGGGGAAAATGGGACGAGGTTTAATGAATGATTAATTGATTATGAAAAAGATTTTTGGATTATTTATCGCTGTTGCATTGCTTTCATCTTGTGAAAACACGACAGAATTGCAAATTGGTAAAAAAACAACAATGCAAGTAAATCCAGTTTTTAATGCTGGAAAAGTTGCACTTGGTGAAGTGATCAAAGCAAAGTTTAAAGTTGAAAATACGGGAGATTATGCATTAGTTCTTTCTGATGTGAAAGGTTCTTGCTCTTGTACTGTAGCTGATTGGTCAAAAGATCCAATTGCTCCAGGAGAATCTGGCTTTGTTGAAGCACAAGTAAATACGGAATCATTTTCACCAGGACACATCTCGCGTTCAATTAGAATATTATCAAACACAGAGCCTAACTTAACAGTTGTTAATGTTGAGGCGACAATAATTCGCTAATAATTTTTACAAATAAATAAATCAAACAAGATGCAAATAATTATGCTTGGATTAATGGTTGTAGTTTTCTACTTCTTTTTAATTCGTCCACAACAGAAAAAACAAAAAGAATTGCGTGAATTCAGAAAAAACATCCAAACTGGTGATAAAGTAATTACTATCGGAGGTGTTCACGGAAAAGTATTAGAAATTACCGATACAACGATATTGATTAGTTCAGAAGGTACAAAAATTCGTTTCGAAAAAAGTGCAATTTCACAACAAGTTGCTGAAACATTAGAAGCGTAATAAGTTTACTCCAAAAAAAAGGTCTGATAGTGTTTATCAGACCTTTTTTTTGTGTCAAGTATTTTTATTTTTTGACAATTCTTTTTGTTACTTGTTGAGTTCCTGTTGATACAACTAAGAAATAAGTACCAGCTGGAAAATCAACCAATTGCATGTTATTCGAGTTTTTAACTGTTTGCAATAATTGACCAGTTGTCGAAACAAGTGAAAGCGATTGAATTGCTTTATTACCAGTAATATAAATCACATCACTTGAAGGATTTGGGAAAACAGAAAACGTAATTTTTTCTAGTTCATCTATTGCCGCAGCATCTTCAACTGTGACTTGAATGTCATCCAAATACAACTTGAATTTATTGATGGAATTATTTACAAAAGCAAGGTAAACTTGTTGATTTAATAAGTTCGTATCATTCAACGTCAAACTTCTTGTTGTCCAATTCTCCAATTCTTCCACCAACACCAACAACGTATCTGTAAAACTTTGCGGTTGATTATCCGTCGTAGAAACAAGCACCATATAACTATCTGGAAAACTAGGATCGTGTACACGTGCATTCCACGAAATTTCATTCCCATAAGCTCCCAAAGTCAATGGGGGAGTGATCAACCAACGACTCGCTTTGTTTTCTGTTAAGAAATAAGAAGTACTTCCAACAATTGTATCAGCCGAATTTTCTGGATCAACTAATGAAATCCAACCTGGTGCAAAAGCAGCAACAGCAGGATTTACCGTATTTGTATCTTGAATTGAAATACTCCACGTTGAAGGAATACCATTACTAAAATCTTCGTTTAGAATTGGTGTTTGGCCATATGAAAAGCGCGCAACAATTAAAAAACCTGCTATTAAAATTGATTTATTCATACTGTAAAAATAACAACTAATCGCTTACGAAGCTAAATGAATGAGGATATCCTTGAATTCTTGGTAAAAATTATCAAATTTTACCAAACGGTCTTCGAAGAAATCAAAGATTTGTTGTTTGTCGTTTTCTTGAAAGAAGTTGACATCTTCGAGTTCCCATACAATACGGTTAAACGAGGGAACTTGTTGACTTGATTCGTTTTCAAGCCATTGACCATTCGTTCCCATTTCAGATTCGAACACAACTTTCAATTCATATAATTGTTCCCAAATGATTGCGCGTATGCCATCGTCTTTTGGTTGAATATCAATCATAAAGCGCGCTTCTTTGGCTGTTGCATCTAAGCGAATAAAAATATAAGGAATTTCAGAAGGGTAGTTCAACCAATTGATTCG
>JAGOAZ010000005.1:194171-221565 GCA_017983675.1 Fluviicola sp. | reverse complement strand
ACGATAACAGATGAATTTATTATGTTTGTACAACAAAAATTAAATGACAGACCTAGAAAACGATTTGGGTTCAAGTCACCTAATATGATGTTTAACCAAGAAATTGCATTTATCAGTTGAATCTGCCAAATTGGAAAAAAGGAAAAAAGTAATATTACGTTATTCCTTCTAATGATGTTTACCTCCCAGAAAATTGAAAAATAAAACGGTACTTTCTAAACAACAAAAATCCCTCCGAATAGAAGGGATTTTGTCGTGTATGTTTCATAAAAACGGCACAATTATTAACATCACACTCGTTTTAATTCGTTTTTTCAAGTTCTACCCTGAACACATTTCACAGTTGTCTGGATTTTCTAATGAACATGCTAATGCAGCTTGTTGTTCCTCCAACGTTTTCGCCGTTGGTTCTTCCACCATGTCTTTGTTAACAGTAAATTTGATTGCATCCGTTGCTGCTTTTGTACGCAAGTAATACATTCCTGTTTTCAATCCTTTTTTCCATCCGTAGAAGTGCATTGAAGTCAATTTTCCGAAGTTTGCATTTTCCATGAAAATGTTCAACGATTGCGATTGACAGATGTATGCTCCACGATCAGCAGCTTGTTCAATGATTGCTTTTTGAGAAATTTCCCAAGCAGTTTTGTACAAGTCTTTGATACGTTGTGGAATCTCATTGATGTTTTGAACAGAACCATTCGATGCCATCAATTTTTGACGCATTTCATTTGTCCAAAGGTTTTCTTTCACCAAGTCTTTCAATAAGTGTTTGTTTACGACGATAAACTCACCGGACAATACACGACGTGTGTAAATGTTTGATGTGTATGGTTCGAAACACTCATTATTTCCTAAGATTTGAGCAGTAGAAGCCGTTGGCATTGGTGCAAGTAATAATGAATTACGAACGCCATGTTTTTTCACTTCTTCTTTCAATAAATCCCATTCCCATCTGTTTGTTGGTGTTACACCCCACATATCGAATTGGAAAATTCCTTGAGATACAGGAGAACCTGCATATGTTTCATACGGACCTTCTGCGATAGCTAAATCTTTAGAAGCCGTCATTGACGCATAATAAATTGTTTCGAAAATCTCGCGGTTCAATGCACGTGCTTCTTCCGATTCGAATGGGAATCCAAGCATGATAAATGCATCAGCTAAACCTTGAACACCTAATCCAATTGGACGGTGACGTAAATTCGAGTTTTTCGCTTCAGGAACTGGGTAATAGTTTCCGTCGATAATACGGTTCAAGTTTACCGTTGCTTGGTAAGTAACTTCAAATAATTTATCGTGGTCAAATGTACCTTGTTCTGTTACATATTTTGGTAATGCCAAAGAAGCTAAGTTACAAACAGCAACTTCATCTGGAGCAGTATACTCCATGATTTCAGTACAAAGGTTAGACGATTTAATCGTTCCTAAATTTTGCTGATTTGATTTTTTGTTTGCTGCATCTTTGTACAACATGTACGGCGTACCTGTTTCAATTTGTGATTCCAATACTTTGAACCACAAGTCTTGTGCTTTGATTGTTTTACGACCTTTTCCTGCTGCTTCGTATGACAAGTATAATTTCTCAAAATCATCCCCATACGTATCAGAAAGTCCTGGACATTCGTGTGGACACATCAACGTCCAATCGCCATTTTCTTCAACACGTTTCATGAATAAATCTGGTATCCATAATGCGAAGAATAAATCGCGTGCACGCATTTCCTCTTTACCTGTATTCTTTTTCAAATCCAAGAAATCGAATACATCTGCATGCCAAGGTTCGATGTACATTGCAAATGAACCTTTACGTTTCCCTCCACCTTGGTCAACGTAACGAGCAGTATCATTGAACACACGTAACATTGGTACGATACCGTTTGATGTTCCGTTAGTTCCTTTGATATATGACCCTGTAGCACGAATATTGTGAATAGCTAAACCAATACCACCAGCCGACTGAGAAATCTGAGCGCACGATTTCAATGTGTCGTAAATACCTTCGATGCTATCTTCTTTCATTGTTAACAAGAAACAAGAAGACATTTGAGGTTTTGGTGTACCTGCATTAAATAATGTTGGCGTTGCATGCGTGAACCAACCTTCTGACATCAAGTTGTACGTTTTGATAGCAGCAGGCATGTCATTTTTATGAATACCTAAAGCAACACGCATCAACATTTGTTGCGGACGTTCAACGATAATTCCGTTCACACGTAACAAATAACTTCTTGTCAACGTTTTGAATCCGAAGTAATCGTAACGGAAATCACGATCGTAGATGATACTTGAATCAAGTAAATCTCTGTTTTCGCTAATAACCGCGTACACATCTTCTGCAATCAACGATGCATTTTGACCTGTTTTTGGATCGATGTAATGATACAAATCGTCCATCACTTCCGAAAACGATTTTTTCGTTTCCTTGTGCAAGTTAGAAACCGCAATACGCGATGCTAACAATGCATAATCTGGATGATCCATTGTTTTTCCTGCTGCTACTTCAGCAGCAAGATTATCTAAAACGGTTGTGGTAACACCGTCATAAATTCCCTCGATAACTCTCATTGCCACTGCTTCTGGTGAAACAAGCGGATCGAGTCCGTAACACATCTTGATGATGCGTGCAGTGATTTTATCAAATTTCACTGCTTCTTTTCTTCCGTCTCTTTTGATAACGTACATGGTGCGCTCTTAATTTTATGCTGTTAATACTGTTGTGTGGTCAATGGTGTGTTTAAAAATCTTCGTCTAAACTAAACGGCTGTTCTTCTTTCCCGTTCAAAACGCCTGCTTTTTGATACTCAGCAACGCGTTTTTCGAAGAAATTTGTTTTTCCTTGAATGGAGATCATATCCATGAAATCAAACGGATTTGATGTGTTGAACTCACGATCATTTCCTAATTCGACTAACAATCTATCTGCTACGAATTCGATGTATTGTTGCATCAATTCTGCATTCATTCCTATTAATCGTACAGGAAGTGCATCGGTTACAAATTCTTTCTCAATCGCAACTGCATCCAAGATAATTTGACGTACTTGCTCTTTTGGCAACTTGTTTACCAAGTGCTTCGTGTACAACAAACAAGCGAAATCACAATGTAAACCTTCGTCACGCGAAATTAACTCATTTGAAAACGACAATCCTGGCATTAATCCGCGTTTTTTCAACCAGTAAATCGAACAAAACGATCCAGAGAAGAAAATTCCTTCAACTGCTGCAAATGCAACCAAACGTTCTGCAAACGATCCGTTGTCAATCCAACGCAACGCCCATTCCCCTTTTTTACGCACACAATCGATTGTTTCAAGCGCGTTAAACAAATGCGCCTTTTCTTTCGAATCTTTGATGTATGAATCGATCAACAAGGAATATGTTTCCGAGTGAATGTTTTCAATTGCAACTTGAAAGCCATAAAAGAATTTCGCCTCAGTGTATTGCACTTCCTTCAAAAAGTGTTCAGCTAAATTCTCATTAACGATGCCGTCAGAAGCAGCGAAAAATGCTAATACGTGTTTCACAAAGTGACGTTCGTCGTCATTCAATTTCGTTTCCCAATCAATTAAGTCTGGAGAAAGGTCAATTTCCTCAGCCGTCCAGAAACTTGCCTCCGCTTTTTTGTAAAATGACCAAATATCATCATGTTGAATTGGAAACAAGACAAATCGACTGTTGTTTTCTTGTAAAATTGGTTCTAATTGTGCCATTTAATTGTGTTAAAAAATTATGTCAAAAATTATAATCCACGACGTAAAATTTATCGTAGCTTATTGGTATTTTTTATTCAAAAACAGTTTATTTCCCTCATTGTATTGGTTTGCAACAGAATGCACAAACTTGTGTCAATTGGGGCTTACAAAAGTTGTTAAAATTCTTTCATTTCACAACTAAAGAAATTCACAATCCCTCAAGGTTTTCAACATGTGCGGGCTAAAAGCCTTTACCATGAACACTTAACGAGTTTATCAACATTTGAATTAAAGATATTCACACTAAAACTCAACTATTTCTTTCGTTTTCAGAAATGATCCATTAATGTAACCCATTCGAAACTTTCATAAAATTACGACGGTATTTTGCGTATTTTTTTTTATTTTTCGAGAGTTAATGAACAGTCAAATGTTCATTAATCCAAAACACACATTAGACAAAGAGATGACGAAAAAAATCACTCAAAAATTTAACATTTGGAAGAATGATTTTCTCCATTTGTTGTATCCAAGGTATTGCATTATTTGCAACATGGATACCCCACAAATTCAAGCGACAATTTGTCCCGTTTGTTCGAGCGAACTGCATTTCTCGAACTATGAAAATTATTCGGAAGCTACGCCCTTGGATAAATTGTTCTGGGGAAGAAGCAACATTCATGCAACTTACGCCTTGTTGTTATTTGGAAAAGGGAATTCGACACAAAAAATATTACATACGCTGAAATACAAAGATCGTTCTGATTTGGCCAGTTATATGGGAAGTGAAATTGGCCGCAGAATCGAACAATTGACAAAATTTCAAGATTTGGATGCACTCATACCTGTTCCACTCCATCCGAAGAAAGAATTTTTACGCGGATACAATCAAGCAGAAAAAATTGCTGAGGGCATCGCAGAAATCTTACGTATTCCAGTCAATACCCAATTAATTAAACGGGCTGTCTTCACTGAAAGCCAAACAAAAAAAGGGCGTCTTTCGCGTTGGGACAACATGCAGGATCGTTTTGTAAGCTCCCGAAATAAGGGGAAAACACTGAAACACATCGCGTTGATAGATGACGTAGTGACAACTGGAGCAACTATCGAAACCTGTATGCAAATTTTGCGCAAACAATTTCCTGAGATACAAATAAGTATCATTTCGATTGCTGTTGCACAATGAATGAAGCAGTGTACTTGGTTTGTTTATTACCTTTGTAGAAAATTAAGTTGATGCGTTTTTTAATCGTCGGTGCGGGTCTTGCAGGAACAACCGCTGCACATTTGTTGCGTGAACGCGGCTTTACTTTTGAACTAATGGACAGTGGAGAGAATGTTTCCTCTGCTGTAGCAGGCGGCATCATCAATCCGCTTGTTTTTCGCCGCATGACACTTAGTTGGCGCTTGGATGAATTGTTACCCGTTGCTCTCCGTTTTTTTGAGAAACGTGAACAGGAAATGAACAAACAGTTTTACCATGCTGTTCCAATTCGACGCTTTTTTGCCAGTGAACAAGAGCGCGATTTCTGGTTGAAAAAGCAAGCGTTACCTGATTTTCAACCGTACATGCAAACCCAAACCTCGTTGGATGCCGCTTTTCCATCGCCAAGCAACACGCATGGGACTGGTCTTGTGTTACAAAGTGGTTATGTAGACGCCGCTCGTTACACGGAAGCAAATCGGTTGTTTTTTGAGGAACTAGGTGTTTTACGCAAAGAGAAAATGGATTATGCGCAACTAGATCCCATTGCTGGAAGTTACAAAGGTGTTTCTTACGACTGTATTTTATTTTGCGAAGGAAAAGACGCGTTGTACAATCCGTGGTTTCGAACCATTCCCCTTCAAGCGACGAAAGGAGAAGTGCTAACAATTGACTGCGCGACAGCGTCTCAAGAGGAATCCTACAACCGAAAATGTTTCATGATGCCAATTGGCAATCACCAATTTCGTGTTGGATCGACCTATGATTGGGACGTAGACAATACTATTCCAACCGAAGTTGGTAAAAAAACAATCACCGAAAATTTAGCATCCATACTCACAGAAGACTATACAATCTCGTCACATCATGCTGGGGTTCGACCAACTATCAAAGATCGCCGACCGGTTCTTGGAAGACATCCGCACTTTCCGAAATTGGCGATTGGGAATGGCCTTGGAGCAAAAGGTTACATGTTAGCACCATTGATCATAGAAGAATTGTTGAATCATTTGATCGCAGGTACACCTGTTCATCCTGAAACACGGATTGAACGTTTTCAATTTCCTACAACCGTTGATGCTACCCCTTCGTTGTAACATCAATTACATAAAATTGGTTAAAACGATGTAAAGTTGAAACGAAACAGATTAAATGAATTAAATTTGCGTAAAAAAATTAGATATGTATCCTGCGGAACTCGTAAAACCAATGAAAGAAGACCTAACGAATGTAGGTTTTGTTCAATTAGAAACAGCAACAGCTGTTGATCAAGCTATTCCATCAAGTGAGGGAGTAACATTAGTTGTCGTGAATTCAGTATGCGGATGTGCAGCGGGTAATTTACGCCCAGGTGTGAAATTATCATTGAATAATGAAAAAACACCCGCTCAATTATATACTGTATTTGCTGGTGTAGACACCGAAGCAACACAACAAGCAAGAAATTATTTTTTACCATTCCCTCCTTCATCTCCTTCAGTGGCGTTGTTCAAAGACGGAAAATTGGTACACTTTTTAGAAAGACACAACATTGAAGGCGTAACGGCAGCAATGATTGCTGAAAATTTGGCAGCTGCATACGACGAATTTTGTTAAGTATAAAAAACAATTAAACTGATCAGGCTTCAAAGGAAACTTTGGAGTCTTTTTTTTCGCACAAGATGTTGATTGACACACACACCCACATGTATTCGGAGCAGTTTGATGCTGACCGAACAGAAATGATTCAACGAGCTATTCGTAATGGTGTTACTCGTTTTTACTTGCCAAATATTGACTTAGCGTCGGTAGCTGGGATGCATGATTTGGAAAAATCATTTCCGGACAATTGTTTTGCGATGATGGGCTTACACCCATGTTCTGTAGCAGCTGATTGGGAAACGGTTTTAGCAACAATGAAATCCTATTTGGAAAAACGAGCGTACGTTGCAATTGGAGAAATCGGAATCGATTTGTATTGGGATAAATCAACATTAGCCATCCAACAAGCGGCCTTTCGCATGCAAGTTCAATGGGCGAAAGCAATGAATTTGCCCATTGTTATTCACGCACGCGACTCTTTTCCAGAAATTTACGCGATTTTAGACGAAGAAAATGACGCACGGTTAAAAGGAATCTTTCATTGTTTTACAGGAAATGTAGCGGATGTCGAAAAAATCGATGCTTACGGCGGATTTTTATTTGGCATTGGTGGCGTGGTTACTTACAAAACATCTGAGTTACCTGCAGTGATTCCGGCTATTCCTCGTGATAAATTGGTGTTGGAAACGGATGCGCCTTATTTGCCCCCTGTTCCTTATCGTGGAAAAAGAAATGAAAGCAGTTACCTCGTGCACACCGCAGAAAAAGTAGCAGAAATCTTAGGACTACCCTTGAGCGAATTAGCTGCACTTACGACAGAAAATGCAACACGTCTTTTTCATCCTGAAAAATAATCTTGCGTTTTCAATAAATTCAAGCAACTTTGTGACTCAAAATTAATCGAATGGAAACAAGCCCTCATGTACTTGTAATTTATACGGGTGGTACAATCGGAATGGTCAATGACCCCTTAACCGGATCGTTAACTCCCTTCGATTTTGGTGATGTGTACAAGCACATTCCAGAGTTAGGTCGCCTCAACGTTCAGTTGACAACGCATGCTTTTGAACGGCCGATTGATTCATCAGAAATGAAGCCTGATTATTGGAAATTACTCGCGGAATTGATCGAAAAGCGTTACCACGAATTTGATGGTTTTGTTATTTTGCACGGTTCCGACACCATGGCGTTTTCTGCTTCTGCACTCAGTTTCATGTTACAAGGCATTCAAAAACCTGTGATTTTTACCGGTTCGCAATTGCCAATTGGGACCATTCGTACAGATGGAAAAGAAAACCTCATCACAGCCATCGAAATAGCGGCGGACAAAAACGAAGACGGTTCGGCAAAAATTCAAGAAGTAGCCATTTATTTTGAATACTCTTTGTATCGTGGTAACCGCACATCGAAAATATCAGCTTCTTCGTTTGAAGCATTTCGTTCTCCCAACTTACAGCCTTTAGCTATTGCTGGCGTTCATATTAATTACAAGGAAAACAGTTTGAAAGGAAGCGGTGAACTTGCACTGTTTACCGATTTCGATTCATCTGTCGGATTGATCAAACTTTTTCCAGGTTTGGATTGGAACAGTTATGCCTTATTCTTTCAACCAAACGTATTTAAAGCGATCATTTTAGAAACTTATGGTTCTGGAAATGCGCCTTCTGACAAGCGTTTTCAAACATTGGTGTTGGAATACATCGCACAAGGCGGAGTCGTTTTGAACACAACACAATGTGCAACAGGAATGGTTGAGCAAGGCAAATACGAAACAAGTTCCTTTTTTGAGAAACACGGCGTCATTTCGGGGAAAGATTTGACAACAGAAGCTGCTGTAACAAAAATGATGTACGTCTTGGGGAAAGCAAAAGGAGACATGAATCAAATCAAACAGTTATTGACAAGCAATCTTTGCGGCGAACAAAATTAATCGGAAACTAAGATAATTTGTGTACTTTTGTCGTCCACAAAACACATAGAGAGGTGTCCGAGTGGTTGAAGGAGCTACCCTGGAAAGGTAGTATACGGGTAACTGTATCGAGAGTTCGAATCTCTTCCTCTCTGCGAAAACCGGTCAATAATGATCGGTTTTTTTTGTGTCCAATTTTTTTGTCCAATTTTTTAGTTGGAACTGTTGCAATTGATGCGAATTCATTACTTTTACTGTTCATTTACACGTATCTATTCGCATGAATAATTTCGAGATTACCACACCGACAACTCTCCTTTTTGGCAAGGACCAATTAGCACGTGTTTCGGAACAAATAAAAAAACACACCGACGAAAAGAAAATACTTATCGTTTATGGTGGTGGTTCGATCGAACGTTCTGGGTTTCTTGAAAAAATCAAAGCGGAATTGTCCGAATTTGATTTACATTTATTTGGTGGCGTTGAAGCAAATCCAGAGTTTACAACACTGATGAAAGCAGTGGCGTACATTCGTGAAAATGAAATTCGCTTTATTTTGGCGATCGGAGGAGGTTCTGTGATTGACGGCACAAAATTCATTTCAGGAGCAGTTGGTTATGCCGGCGATCCATGGGAAGTACTTTTGCGTTTACCTGAAAAAGTATTCACGAATGCGATTCCTTTTGGTTGTATTTTAACCATTCCTGCAACAGGATCAGAATGCAATTCTGGCGCAGTAATCAGTCGCTCTGAATTGAAAGAAAAACGAGCGATGGGAGGACCTTTGTTTTTCCCGAAATTTGCTTTATTGGATCCCACATTTGTAGCGACTTTACCCAAAAGACAATTGGCAAATGGCATCGTTGATGCCTTCACACATACGATGGAACAGTATTTAACTTTTCCGGGGCAAAACAAAGTACAAGAACGTTTTGCAGAAGGCATCTTGTCAACACTAATCGAAATCGGTCCTGCAGTCCTTGAAAATCCAGCGGATTATGACTTAGCAGCCCATTTGATGTATGCTGCAAATCAAGCATTAAACGGCATGTTGCGCTGCGGAGTTACTACCGACTGGGTAACACACATGATCGGACACGAATTAACAGCATTGCATGGTATTGACCACGCGCAAACACTTGCTATCATTGCTCCGCGTTTGTACGAAAATCAATTTGAAAACAAAAAAGCAATGTTGGCGCAATATGGAAAACGTGTTTGGCAGTTAACTGGAGATGATACCACGATTGCTCGTGAAGCAATCCTCAAAACAGAAGCGTTTTTTCAATCGTTGGGTGTTAAAACGCGTATTGCTGACTATGCAACAGCTTGTCAAGATACTCCTGCAATCATTAAAGCACGATTTATTGAACGTGATTGGCTTGCTATGGGTGAAAAACAAGCGATTACACCCGATGATGTAGAACAAATCGTTAAAAACGCTATCTAATGGGACTTTCATCTCGATTTACCGTTCGATATGAGGCAACACCTGCCCTACTTGATTTATTGACGAAAACAACGCTAGGAACAAACGGTGCTTGCTACCGTCATTTGGATACACGAACACGAATTTTGGAAGCAGATAATCCCGTTTTTGTTTCGTTGGAACGCGATGGAAAAGTTCAAGGAAATGTGACTTTTTGTCAACGAAAAGAACGCTGGTACGTCCGTTATTTTGCTTTTTCGGGCCAAAAACAAGCATCCAAAAATGTGAATCGCGTAGCAAAAAGTAATTCGCGTTTGAAACAAGAAATTGCCGATTTTTACGATGAGGTTTTTGATGGACAACACGGCGAAGCTCCGGAAGCACTTTATGCATATATCGACCCGCACAACGAGCGCAGTAAATGGATGTCAGAACAATTTGGTTTTCGAACGGAAGCGCAATTAATCACGCAACCATTTAGTCGACCAAATCCCAAAAATAATGGAAATGTTCAACTCATTACTGATCAACCAACGATTGATGCTGTCTTAGAAAAAATCAAAAAATCACACGCCTATTTCATTGACGATCACGCGAAAAAAGGTCCGTACTACGGAATGTTTGATGCCAATAATGAACTGATTGCTTTTGCAAAAATAACTTGTGCTAATTGGGTTATTCAACGATTACCTGGTTTTTTTGGCGGCATATTTACAAAGTTACTTCCTTATACCCCAGGCATTTGCCGCATCATTCGCCCGAAAGAACACCATTTTGCAGTGCCAGAATCTGTTTGGGTAAAAGATGCCAATCCAAAAGTGTTGTCCCAATTATTTGAAGGAATTTTGGCCTTGGAAAAATGCAACATGCTTTTGTGGTGGATCGATCGACGCGAACCCGTTTGGCGTGAAACCAAAAACCGCATCAATTGGGGCTTGGTTCACCGTATGACTGCTCACCCGATGGTCGACGTGGTTGTGTTGCGCAAAAATCCGTTGAAACTAGATGATTTGCGGATGAAACCGATTTTTGTGGCCGGTTGGGACATGGTTTGATCCCGCTTTCCACAATTTTTTTATCCAATAAGCGTTGAACAAAATAGCTTGCTATTTGTTTGAATAGCAAATCAGAAGTGTTATCTTTGCTTTTAAACCCAATTTGAATATGCATCCATACAAAGCTGGACCTTTACTCGAACAAATCGAATTCCCACACGATTTAAGAGAAAAAATGTCAACGGAACAATTGCCGCAAGTTGCGGACGAATTACGTCAGTACATTGTCGATGTGATATCTGAAATTGGGAATTCGCACTTTGGTGCAAGTTTGGGCGTTGTTGAATTAACGGTTGCATTGCATTACGTATTCAATACACCGGACGATCAATTAGTTTGGGATGTGGGTCACCAAGCTTATGGACACAAAATATTAACAGGCAGACGTTCTGTTTTTCATACAAACCGAACAAAAGGAGGAATTTCTGGTTTCCCAAAAAGAAGCGAAAGTGAGTACGATACCTTTGGTGTTGGTCACTCTTCGACCTCTATTTCTGCAGCTTTGGGAATGGCTGTTGCCAACCGATACAAAGGTGACAAAGAGCGTCAACACATCGCCGTTATTGGTGATGGCGCAATGACCGCTGGTTTGGCTTTTGAAGGTTTGAATCATGCAGGATTTGAAAAAGATGCCAATTTGCTCGTCGTTTTGAACGACAATTGCATGTCGATTGACCCGAATGTAGGCGCATTAAAAGAATATTTAACCGATATTACCACATCGCACACTTACAACAAAGTGAAAGACGAAGTGTGGAAATTGTTGGGCAAGGTCAGTAAATTTGGACCAGACGCGCAAACAATCGTTTCAAAAATTTCACACGCGTTAAAAGGTTCCATCTTAAAACAAAGCAATTTATTCGAATCGTTTAATTTCCGTTATTTCGGTCCAGTTGACGGTCACGATGTGGTTGGTTTGGCAAAAGTATTGGAAGATTTAAAAGATATTCCAGGTCCAAAAATTTTACATTGCATCACGCGCAAAGGCGCAGGATATAAATTTTCTGAAGAAGGAAATCCAACAAAATGGCACGCTCCAGGTGTTTTCAACAAGGAAACAGGAGAAATTGTCAAAGTGGTTCCAAAATCACCGCAACCGCCAAAATACCAAGATGTATTTGGACACACGATTGTGGAGTTAGCAGAACAAAACGATAAAATCATGGGGGTTACTCCTGCCATGCCATCTGGTTGTTCCCTGAATTTAATGATGGAAGCAATGCCCGATCGTGCATTTGACGTCGGAATTGCTGAACAACATGCCGTGACTTTTTCTGCAGGTTTAGCTACACAAGGATTGGTTCCTTTTTGTAATATTTATTCGTCGTTCATGCAACGTGCATACGACCAAGTACTGCACGATGTTGCTTTACAAAACTTACCCGTTGTGTTCTGTTTGGACCGCGGTGGATTAGTTGGTGCTGATGGCGCAACACACCACGGAGCTTACGACTTAGCATACATGCGTTCGATTCCAAACATGGTTGTTTCTGCACCAATGAACGAAGCAGAATTGCGCAACTTGATGTTGACCGGTTCCCTTCACGGCGGACCATTTTCTATCCGCTATCCACGTGGAAATGGTGTGATGACCGAATGGAAAACACCCATGAAGCCCGTTACAGTTGGAAAAGGAAGAAAAGTAACCAACGGAGAAGATATTGCCCTTGTTACCATTGGTCACGTTGGTAATTTTGCACAAACTGCAATCGAGCAATTAACGGAAAGCGGAATTTCTGCTGCGCATTTTGACATGCGTTTTGCGAAACCGATTGACGAAACCTTATTGCACGAAGTCTTTACGAAATTTGATAAAGTCATTACCGTTGAAGATGGCACAATTGTAGGTGGATTTGGATCAGCAGTTATCGAATTCATGGCTGATAACAACTACCATGCGCGCGTTGTTCGTTTGGGGATTCCAGATCAATATGTTCACCACGGAACGTCTGAAGAATTATACGCCGATTGCGGATTTGATGCACAAGCTATCGCTGCAAAAGTGGAGGAATTAGTTGGCAGAAGCGCAGTGAAAAACACGGACACGCAAGCAGTAGGATAAGCTTTTTCTTCCAAAAGACACATTTTTTATCAAAACAGCTACAAAACGAAGCAATTTTGTAGCATTCTTTGCTATTTTTGTACGTATTAGATGAAACAGATGAAACGAACAAAAATTGCAGATTTACTACGTGATCCAAAGATTGGAGATACGTACGTTGTAAAAGGTTGGGTACGCGCATTTCGCAGTAACCGTTTTGTACAATTGAACGACGGTTCTACCATCAACAATTTACAAGGAGTAGTAGATTTTGAGCAATTCGACGAAGCACTTCTTAAAAAAATCACAACCGCAGCTGCAGTAGGATTAACAGGAACATTGATTGCTTCTCAAGGAAGCGGACAAGCCGTTGAATTACAAGTTTCAAGCATCGAAATTATTGGCGAAGCACATCCAGATGACGTGCAAAAAACCGTCATGCAACCCAAAAAACACAGTTTGGAGTTTTTGCGGGAACAAGCACATTTGCGCTTCCGTACCAATACCTTCAGTGCCGTTTTTCGCATTCGCCATGCAGTGAGTTTTGCCATTCACCAATTTTTTAATGACAAAGAATTTTATTACATCCATACACCCATCATCACCGGTTCCGATGCAGAAGGAGCAGGCGAAATGTTCCGTGTAACAAACCTCGACGCAACGCAACCCCCATTAAACGAAGACGGAACAGTCAACTACAAAGAAGACTTCTTCGGGAAACCCGTTAACTTAACCGTTTCAGGACAGTTAGAAGGTGAATTAGCAGCAACCGCTTTGGGAGCAATTTACACTTTCGGACCAACATTTCGTGCAGAAAACTCCAATACATCGCGCCACTTGGCAGAGTTTTGGATGATCGAGCCAGAAGTTGCTTTCAATGACATCCACGACAACATGGACTTAGCAGAAAACATGTTGCAATACATTTGTCAATACGTCATGGACAATTGCGCAGACGACTTGCAATTCCTTAATGACCGCGAAGCACAAGAGCAACAAACAAAACCACAAAACGAACGCAACGAACTCGGATTAATCGAACGCTTGCAATTTGTCACACAAAATAATTTTCAACGCATCACCTACACCGAAGCAATCGACGTGTTGCGCAACTCGAATCACTACAAAAAGAAAAAATTCAACTACGACGTTACTTGGGGAACCGATTTGCAATCGGAACACGAGCGTTATTTAGTAGAAAAAGAATACAAACGTCCCGTAATCATCACCGATTATCCAGCATCATTCAAAGCATTCTACATGCGTGCCAACGACGGATGTGAACCAGGAAAAGAAACAGTTGCAGCAATGGATATCCTCTTCCCAGGAATCGGAGAAATGGTCGGAGGTTCACAACGTGAAGAACGCTTAGATGTATTGAAAGAAAAATGTGCAGCCTTTGGCATCCACGAAGCAGACCTTTGGTGGTACTTAGACACCCGTCGTTTTGGATCCGTTCCACACGCAGGATTCGGTTTAGGGTTTGAACGCATGATCATGTTTGTAACAGGAATGAGCAACATCCGCGACGTAATCCCATTCCCGCGCACACCACAAAACGCAGAGTTTTAACAGAACAATACATTCACAATTATTTAGGCTGGATCGTTTTATACATCCAGCCTTTTTTTGTAACTATGTAAAAAAGTGGGTAGTTGTTGAAAAGTAACTATGTAAAAATGATTAAAAAACTTTTTAATAACTATGTAAATTTGTACATTTGTGGAAAAAGTAACTATGATAACACGAAAACGTTTGGAAGATTTGAAGCAATGGCGCGTAACAGCGGGCAGAAAGCCCCTGATAATTCGTGGTGCGCGACAAGTTGGAAAAACAACACTCGTGAATCAATTTGCGCAATCATTCGAACAATACCTGTATTTGAATTTAGAAAAACAGCGCGATGCAAACTTTTTTCATAGTTACCAAGACGCAACCATCATTGCACAGCAATTATTTCTAGCAAACGGATTAGATTATACAAAACGGGAACAAACCTTGCTCTTCATCGATGAAATACAAGAAGTTCCCAGTGCAATAAACATGTTGCGTTACTTTTACGAAGAACTACCCGAACTACCCGTAATTGCAGCAGGAAGTATGCTTGAAACCTTACTAGGCAAACGATTAACATTTCCAGTAGGGCGTGTATCCTACCTCATGCTCCGTCCGTTGAGTTTTGAAGAAGTTTTTCGCGCACAAGCGACAACAGCACAATTTGCAGCATTCGAACAAGTACCCATTTCGCCTATAGCAGAAAACCTGTTGCACGAAAAATTTATCTTCTATGCATTTACAGGAGGCATGCCAGCCGTCATTCAAAATTATTTGGAAAACAAAGACATCACGCAGTTGCAACCAATATTTGAAGAACTGTTGGAATCATACCTCGATGACGCAGAAAAATATGCGCAATCAAGCGAGCAACTCAATCAATTGCGTTTTGTAATACAACAACTTGGCAAAGAAGCAGGAAGTCGCATCAGTTTCACCAATTTTGGCGGTCAAAATTATCCCGTTAAAAAAATAGCAGAACTTTTTTACTTACTCGAAAAAACACACTTGTGTCAATTGATTTATCCCGTAGTAGGACAACAATTGCCACTAGAAAAAGACAGTAAAAAAGCGCCACGCTTGCACATTTTGGACACCGGATTGATGAACTTTGTTGCCAACATTCAAATAGACGTTTTGAGAAGCGACGATTTGTGCAGCGTTTATAAAGGGAAAATGATTGAACATTTAATCGGTCAAGAATTGTTTTCAACACTGCGTTATCCGAGTGAAACACCGAATTTTTGGGTGCGTCAAAAACGCGGTTCACAAGCAGAAATCGATTACTTATATCCCTTTGAAGGAAAACTTTATCCCGTTGAAGTGAAATCTGGAAAAAAAGGAACACTGAAATCATTGATGGTTTACATGGAAACAGCTCCTGTAACTTGTGCCATTCGCATTTATGGAGGACAATTTAGTGTCGACACCCTTGAAATCGCAACGGGAAAAACAATCCATTTACTGAACATTCCGTTTTTTCACACAACCAAAATAAACGAATACTTAACCTGGTTTTTCGACAACTACCAACAAACAGAAGAAAAATCAGCAAGTTTAGTCAGTGAACCAGCGGAAAAGTATTTAAAAAAAGGGAAACAACCAGCTGAATTGTCAACAGAAACAAGCATTGAAGTATTGAATGCCTGCGTAAAAGAAGCGAAAAGTGCCCGCTTCCTATTGGAAACAATCCTCGGAGTAAGTTTTCAAACACACAACAAACGCAAATTTATTCAGCCACTTTTAGCAAAAGGATATTTGGCACAAACGCAAACGGAAAACAAGAAAAGTAGGTTGCAAACATATCAAATTACAGCAATCGGAAAAACATTTTTAACCGAACAAAACAAACAGTCATAAAGGCTGTTTGTTTGCTAATTATCGGACACGAACAAGTGCCTCATCAATTATTTTTGCCGTATATTTGAAAAACATTTACAACACGAAACACTGAATAAACCGTCAAATGGCATTACGACAACACCTTGCACAAAAACTAGAGCAGCGACTTTCTCCGCAACAAATTCAATTGATGAAGTTATTGCAAGTTCCAACGATGGAACTCGATCAACGCATCAAACAAGAATTGGAAGAAAATCCCGCACTCGAAGAAGGAATAGACGAGCCTTTGGACGAATTTGAAAGTCAAGACGACGACTTTAATGAGAGCGATGAAGACTATGACAACGATTTTGAACTCAGTGATTATTTCGATGACGATACACCCGATTACAAAACGCAAGTAAACAATACGAGCAAAGACGAAGAAGAACGCGCAATTCCACTATCCGTTGAAGCCTCTTTTCAAGAGAAATTGACCGAACAATTGCACCTGCTCTACTTGGACGATACCCAATTTATCATAGCAGATACCATCATAGGAAACATCGACGAATCGGGCTATTTGAACCGCGATATCGAATCAATTGTTGATGATTTGGCATTCTCTGCAAACATCATTGTTACACCCGAAGAAGTAGAAACGGTACTGAAATTAGTACAAGAACTCGATCCCGCAGGCATTGGAGCACGTGACTTACGTGAATGTTTACTGTTGCAAATTGAACGGAAACAAGAAGGAAACATCACGCTGTATACAGCGAAAAAAATACTACAAGATCATTTCGAAGAGTTCACAAAAAAACACTACGATAAAATTCAAAAAAAGCTTGAAATCGAAAACGAAGACTTGAAACAAGCAATTGATGCCATCATTAAACTCAATCCCAAACCTGGCGGATCGATGAAAGAAGGCGCGAAAAGTCAACAACAAGTCATTCCCGATTTCATCATCAACGATTTGGAAGGCCGTTTAGAATTAAGTCTTAACAGCCGCAATGCCCCCGAATTAAAAGTAAGCAAGGAATACGAACACTTGTTGCGCAGTTATTCGGAAGGAGCAAAAACATCCAAATCCGACCGCGAAGCAGTTAGTTTTGTCAAAGCAAAATTAGACGGGGCAAAATGGTTTATTGATGCCATCAAACAGCGGCAACACACCTTGCTTTCAACCATGGAAGCGATCATGAACTATCAATTGGACTTTTTCCTTTCGGGAGATGATACCAAATTGAAACCGATGATTTTAAAAGACATTGCCGAAAAAGTTGCACTCGATATTTCAACCGTTTCACGCGTCGCAAATAGCAAATACGTGCAAACAAACTACGGCGTTTATTCGCTCAAGTACTTTTTCTCCGAATCGCTGTCAACCGACTCAGGCGAAGAAGTCAGTACGCGCGAAGTGAAAAAAATTCTCTCCGATGCCATCGAAGCAGAAAACAAAGCAAAACCGTTGACAGATGAACATTTGGCGAAATTATTAAACGACAAAGGCTACAACATTGCCCGTCGTACCATTGCCAAATACCGCGAACAGTTGAATATTCCCGTTGCACGTTTACGAAAAGAACTCTAATGAACTTACTGGCTAAAATAACTTCGTGGGTTTTTCTTCCCCTATTTGCACCCGTTTACGCACTATTGATTTTATTTTACCTGCCCGTAAGTCCTGTTTTGGCTGCGGACAATAGTACACTGTATGGTTTAAACCCACCTGCAAAATGGCTGTTGATCAATCACTTTTTTGCCTTGTCATTTCTCGCGCCAGCCATTACTCTATTTGTGTTGTTTCTTCAAAAACGCATCACAACACTGATGTTAGCCGACCGCAAGGAACGCATCTTTCCATCAATAATGGTCAATGTCTACGCCATCCTTTTGTTGTTATTACTACTGCGTTTGTTGCCGAAAGAAATGAGCGGATACGCATTCATCATTGGACTTTCATTTGGTTCGTTTTTAGCCGTTCTAATTGCAACAATCATCACCACACGTTGGAAAATATCGCTGCATGCCGTAGGAATGGGCATTTTGACAGGAACCGTTTTCACCTACTTTTTACACCTTGGACAATTCCCGTTGTGGTTGGTTCCTGCACTTATTTTTATTAGCGGATTTGTATTATCCATGCGCATGGTGCTAAAAGCGCACGACCTAAGTCAACTATTTGCAGGATATGCGCTGGGATTTTTAGCAACTAATTTGAGTATTCAAGCACTTATTTACTTTCTATGATCGTACAAACATTTACATTCAACGGATTTCAAGAAAATTCATCGGTCGTTTATAACGCTGAAAAAGATGCAGTTATCATCGATCCGGGATGTTATGAGCAACACGAGCAACAAGCATTGGTTGATTTTATTGCGGACAACGATTTAACAGTTCATGCCGTATTGAACACGCATTGTCACTTGGATCATATTTTTGGCAATGCCTTTTGCGTAGAAAAATACGGCGTTGATTTGTATGCACACCAAGAAGAATTGTTCACTTTGGGCTTAGCAGAAAAATCGGCACAACTTTACGGTTTCCCTGGATTTGTGCCTTCGCCAACACCGACCATTTTTATATCGGATAACGAAACTTTGCAATTCGGAAGTCTCACTTTTCAAGTGATTTTTGCGCCGGGCCATTCCGTGGGTCACGTTGCTTTTTACAACGCAGCGAACGAACTTTTAATTGGTGGAGACATCTTGTTCAAAGGAAGTTTTGGGCGAACAGATTTACCGGGCGGATCGATGGAAACCTTGAAAAAAAGCATCCACGAGCGCATGTTTACGTTACCAGAAAACACAGTTGTTTATCCCGGTCACGGACCCACAACCACCATAGGCGAAGAAAAAATTCACAATTATATTTGGCAGTTTTAAGGCCCCAATTATAGCATAGTTTATCGATAAAAAAACAAACTGAATTATCGCTTTTGAAATAGATTTATTTGTTAAAAATTTGGTAGGTTCATTTTTTCTTTATATAATTGGTTTAAGATCTGCAAAAGATTATTAACTACTACTAATTAAACCTTTACTTATGAAAAAATGTGCATTACTTGTTGCCAGCGTATTGTCTGGAATTATTGCTTTTGGTCAAAACTCAACTTCTTGGCCTGCAGTAACTACCCCACTTGTTGGTTTAAACAATTCTCTCCAATCTGGATATGTGGGAATTGGTATCCGCCCAAATGCTAGTTCAACCCTTTTGCCGAATTTCAACTTTCATTTGCACGGAACTACGGATTTTATTTTGCCAAATAACCCACTTGGAAGTGATGGCCAAACTGGAATGATTCCAACTATTACCGAAGGAGAAATTGCAGAAATGAATGGAATGCATACAAAATCTACCATCAATTATGGAAAAACTGTTCGGTTTGGAATGACAAATGCTACTACAGGATTGACTTTAGATGATGGCGTAGTTTTTCAAATGAGTGATAATCATTTTAGTATTATTAATAGAGAAATTGGAAGTTTTTCACTTGGAGTACCAAATGTCAGTATGACATTATCAAGCGAAACAAAACGTATTTGGATGGGAGGTTCTTCTATGTCTACATCTCCAATATACGCATCGTTAAATGTGATAAGACCTATAGACAATGGAGTGTATGTGCAAGGAGGCATTGGAAAATATGGTTTACGCGTTAAAACAGTAAACAATTCCGACGACGCGCTTCAAGTTTTTGGTGCAAATTCAACCATCAAAAATTTTAAAGTTACCGGAGCAGGTGAAGTGTTTGCAAGAAGATATACTACAACACTTAATAACATTCCCGATTACGTTTTCAATCCCAATTACAAATTGCTTACGTTGGAGGAGTTAAGAAGCTACATATCAACCAACAAGCATTTGCCGAATGTGCCTTCTGCCAACGAATTTGCAGAAACGGGAGTTGACTTGGGCGAATTGAACCGCGTACTGCTTGAAAAAGTAGAAGAATTAACACTCTACATACTTCAATTAGAGGACCGTATGAAAATGTTAGAGGCGGGTAAATAAACAGCTTGTTGTCTTTCATTTAACATTGTGGACAGCAGTTTTACATTTGATTTATCAACTAATAATACGTTTATGAAAAAAATACTTTATCTCATTCTTTGCGCATTCGCATTGCTCACAAGCTGCCGAAAAGAACAGCCGAGTATGAACGAAAACAATAATTGTGATTGTGCCAAAGAAGTGAGTGCAGACTTTGTGATAGAAGAAATGACACATTATAATTTAAATACTGAAATGAGAACTGAAACTGATACAGCTTATAATAGTAGAAACATACGTTTTGTCCCCTTTGAAAAGAATGCTGAGTATAAGTGGTATATTGGGTCTGAGATTTTATCAGACAGTGTAATTGTTCGTTATTTTTCAGATGCTTTTGCGGGTCAAAACATTCCCATTACTCTTGTTGTTAAAAAACCCCCAAATACCATTTGTTTTCCTAATGATGACGGTGTTGATACGATAACAAAATATGTATACATTCACCCTTGGAATGGTAGTTTTATGCAACTCCCAATTACACCAACTCTTATGGAAGGTACATTTAGAGTAGCTAAGAATAGTGGGGGGGATAGCACAGATATAACAATTGATTATTATTATATTCATTCTCAAACTTTTGGACACGGAGTGAAAATTATCAATCTCAATGGTACTAATGACACCATCAACTCATATGAATACCCTTATACAAGAAACTATAGGGAATTTCGAATGCTTTTCTTGCTGAACGGCTCATTTAAGTATAAAATAAATAGAGAAGCTGAATTTAAATTTTATGACGAAACTGTTACTCCCAATAAATATTATCATCTTAAAGGAAGAAAATTATGAAAACATTTTTAATTATATTTTTTTTATTGCTGACAGAATTTAGTTCAGCACAGTTGTTAATCACTGTTTGTGATGCTACTCAATATATTCCTACATCTACAAACAGTGAAAACCCAATAAATTTTAATTTACCAAGTATAAATTCATCTAGGTATTTAAACGGTTTTGATTGGAATCAACAACCGAATATTGAGCTTACAAATATGGTGTTTGATGGACAGCAGTTAGATACAAAAACTAGTTTGGTTCACAGCCAATTGGGTAATTACTATTCATATTTGTATTATCAATCACCTGGCCATTTATTACCTTACTCTGAAGGTTGGGAACTATTATTAGTGAATATTGGTAAATATCCTGATGATGAAACAGACCTTGAAGCTGTTGTTTTTAGAGCACTACCATACGTGGTTTTATACAATCGTTATAATGGTATAATACGTGTTTTTGTAGGGATGGGTCCTGATGCAACTATTTCTGAAAGTGCAGATGCATTATCAGTAAAGCTACAATTTAATGTTGAAGAAAACTTATCGAATTATAGTGGGATTTTACGGCTTTATGACGGCCATGATTCAGCACTTGATCAACCAATCTCAAGTGTTTGCGCATTATCAATTGGAAAAGCAATAACAGAAGGAGTTAGATGGGCAAGTGTTGATTTTCAAACTACATTTGATCCTTGCTCTTGTAAAACTCCCACAAAATTAAATTTAGAATTTACGCATATAAAAGAACAAGAGTTAAAATTGTATGGTCGTGAAGTTGGAATTACTGATTATGATATTATGACTAATGAAATGGTAGTAAATCCAAAAGATTTTTTATCAAGTGTATCATTCAACGAGACCATGAAAGATGCAAGTCAAGGGTTTGCAATAAATAAAGCACTTCAAAATACATTAGATGATTATGAAACACGTTATCAAAAATACCAAGATGATTTAGCTGTAAATCAACAACACAATGATTTAGTAAATCAAAATCTAGGATATGTGAAATTTGCTAAAAGTGTAATTGCAACTGTTCAAACACTTTCAGGAGGATTTACTTCAGGTTTACTTGTTGGAATTGTTAAGAATTTTGGCTTACAACATGGTATAAATTATCTTGCATCAACTTCTTATAACTCTTATCAATCTTCTGCTGAAGGAGCAGATTGGTTTAAGTCTACAATTAAATCTTTTCCAAAATTGATTAAAAAAATCAATTCAAATGTAGAAAAGATTGATGAAAAAGAATTTTACAAAGTATTAAAGATTTTAATGGGTTCAGATGCTGAGACTTTTATTGCTAATAATTTAGAGACTACAACTGATCCAAATAAACCTGCAACTCCAACTAATTCAATTACATACTCAGAAATGTATTTTGACGGCAAAATCAAAACTCAAAATGTGAAAATTGGTCCTACCTTTTTTGCACCTGGTACATTTGGAATAAACAGAGGAAGTTTTCAAGATGAAATAGAAGGTAACGATGCTTTTCAATTTCCTGTTTATAATGAAATATTGGGTATTTTTGCACTTTTAGAAAGTCCAAAAATTGAGATTTCAAAATTAATACCAAACAATCAAACAAATGTTATTCTTCAAAATAATCAAAGAGTAAGTGACAATGTAGATTTATACACTTGTAAATTATATAGGCATCAAACTTGGGCAAAACAATATCAAGTCAAGCTTGTTGAGCCTTTGAAGTATAAATTTAACAACACGTTAGATATAAAAGATTATGCGATTGATGCAAATTTTGAAATAATAGCTAGACCCAAAGTAATCGGTTCTAGCGAAACAAAACATTCAAATGCATTTCTTCTAAAGAATGAGTTAATTAACTTATTTTCAAAAAACACAAATGATGATGATGCTCTTCCAATATTGACTAATGGAAATCCTTATAATTTTAATATCAATTCTGTTTCACCTGAATTTAATTTTAATTTACCTTTAGAAGGACCTATACCACATGAAAATGAAATTAAATTCACATCACCAATTATTCCATTAGATGCCTTTTCGTCGATAATCTCTCAATTTTCAATAAGAAATGAAGTAGTTAGTTTAAGAAATCTAGGGACACACTCATCGACAACATTAAACAATTTTAACTCTAATTGGTTGTCAAATGATAATGTTTATTTTAATAATCTGGATCAATTAATTAATCTACCTGGTGTTAATAATGGAACCAGTCATCTTCCAGTTTTTACTGATCCGAATCAATTTGGATATGAATTTGACTTTGAAATTATATTAAAATTAAGAATTAATGTAATATATAATTCATTAAACACTGCTGGGATTAATAACACAACAACTATGGTATTTTCATATCCCATTAAAGTTGATACATCTTTATTTTCTAATCAACAATTTCAAGTTGTAAATGTTGGTCAATTTCCTCAAAATTTAAATTTAAATAATACTAATTTTAATGGAATGCAAGTAGATGGATGTATTTTAAATGGAAATCAATATGAATGTCGCGCATGGGAAAATGTACAGTTATCTGGTGATTTATTTACCTCTAATGGTTACAATGTTTTAATTACTGCTGGACAGGAGCTTGAAATATTGCCTGAAACAAACATTTCTTCCGAAATTGTTCTTGCGATTCAGCCTATTTTAGATTATTCACATCCAATGCCAGAAGCTTCAGACACATACGTGAAAAATTTCTGTTACGGTCTAAATCCAAACGCCCCAGGATACCAAGCAAATACACCTACAAAAAGAATACTAGAACTAGAAGCAAATTCTTTAACAAATCAGGGGATTCCATCTGAACATTTAATCTGGGACTTCAACATCTATCCAAACCCAACAACGTCAACCTCAACTGTTGTTCTTTCTGGAAACAATGAAACGAATTACAACATTGAAGTAACTGATATGTTGGGGAAAGTAGTTTACACCAAAGGAAACAGAGCTGAGACTACTCAAACCGTTTTGGATTTAACGGGTATTTCAAAAGGTGTTTATTTTGTAAAGGTAAGCACACTTCTTGGTACAAAAATGAAACAATTAGTAATTCAATAACAGATGAAAAAGTTAATCTATTTATTATCATTGCTTGCACTTTTAGCTTGCAACAAAGAAAAACGCTTCTCGAAACGCTTGATGAAAAAAGAAACATGGGAAGTTCAATCAATAAAAGTTGATGGAACAACTTCTCACTTCAAGGGTGTTTGGACGGTCTCAAAAGATGTCGATATCTATGATTCTGTTCCGAGTGCTAGTTGGAGTTGGAAAAATCAAGATGCAGTAGCCAATTGGCAATTTCAAGACAAAGGAAAATCGTTCTTTTTGAATTACCAACAACAATGCTTGGAATGCAATGGCAGTGATTTGGATTCGTTGGATTATTTTCTCTACAACATCTCCGGGAAATATGCTGTTGAAAAACACGGTCTAAATAAAATGATCTTCACTTCTAACGCAAGTATTGCATACTCCGGTAAAGAAGTTGAAATCAACATTGAACGGGTTAAATAATGGTTGCTAAAGACCACGGTGATTTCGCTGTGGTCTTTTTTATTTGAATGCAAGCTTAGGTTAATAAAAAAGCGACCCCTTACGAAGTCGCTTGCTTATTTTGTCGCTTATTTCTTTCTGAAAAATATTCTCGTTGGAACGCCTTCGAAATTAAATTCTTGACGCAAACGGTTTTCTAAGAATCGCTTGTAGGAATCTGGTATGTATTGAGGAAGGTTACAAAAGAAAGCAAAAGCAGGAGCATGAGTTGGCAACTGTTGTACATACTTAATTTTGACATATTTCCCTTTCAATGATGGCGGTGGATTGCTTTCGATAATTGGCAACATGACATCGTTTAAAACAGACGTTGAGATCTTTTTAATACGGTGTTCGTGCACTTCCATTGCTTTTTCCAACGCTTTGTGAATACGTTGTTTGGTTAAAACAGACGTAAACAAGATCGGAACATCGTTGTACGGAGCTAAGTCATTGCGCAATTTCGCTTCGTACTCCACGCTCGTCATGGTGTCTTTTTCCACCAAATCCCATTTGTTTACCAAGACAACCACTCCTTTGTGGTTCTTCTCAATCATGTAATAAATGGTCAAATCTTGTTTTTGAATTCCTTCCGTTGCATCGATCATAAAGATACAGATATCCGAATTTTCAATGGTACGCACCGAACGCAAGACCGAATAATACTCGATGTCTTCGGTTACTTTTGCTTTTTTACGAATTCCTGCTGTATCGATCAACATGAAGTCGAAACCAAAAGCTTTGTAGCGTGTATTGATGGAATCGCGCGTTGTACCTGAAATATTGGTAACGATGTTTCTTTCTTCGCCCGTTAAGGCATTGATCAACGATGATTTTCCAACGTTTGGTTTTCCAACGACAGCAATGCGTGGTAAATTTTCTTCTTCTTCGCCTCGTGGATCTTCTTTATCGAAAAACTTCACTGCTTCGTCCAAGATTTCTCCTGTTCCAGAACCATTCGCTGCTGATAAGTCAAAGACATCGCCTAAGCCAAACGACCAAAATTCACTCGATAAACCAACGCGGTCGTTGTTATCTACTTTATTGGCAATCACCAATACTTTTTTCTTTGTTTTGCGCAAAAGTCGTGCAACGGTTTCATCCAAATCGACGATTCCAGTTGTTGCATCAACCACAAACAATATAATGGTTGCTTCTTCGATAGCGATTTCAACTTGTTTTCTGATTTCGCCTTCAAAGATATCATCCGAACCGTGAACATATCCACCTGTATCAATGACAGAGAAAGGAATTCCGTTCCATTCACCACGACCATAAATTCGGTCACGTGTTACACCACTAATTTCTTTCACAATCGCATGATTTGACTCAGTCAAACGATTGAACAGTGTGGATTTCCCTACATTTGGTCGGCCTACGATGGCAATAATATTTCCCATTTTAATTTAATTTGACGTACTTCACAGCACTACTTTTTATTTATTGTTCCGTTATTTAATCAATAACCGTATTTTTTCAATTTCTGTTCGCTTGCGCGCCAGTCTTTATCAACCTTCACAAAGGTTTCTAAAAATATTTTTTGACCAATGAATGCTTCCATATCTAAGCGCGACTCACGTCCGATTCGCTTCAACATTTCGCCTTTTTTACCAATCAAAATTCCTTTTTGCGAATCGCGTTCCACGATAATCAATGCACGAATGTGCGTGATATTTTCGCTTTCTTCGTACGATTCAATCTCAACTTGACATGCATACGGAACCTCTTTGTCGCAATGCAAAAATATTTTTTCGCGGATCATTTCGGCCACGAAGAAACGCATTGGTCTGTCCGACAATTCTTCTTTATCAAAATATGCAGGACCTTCCGGTGCTAATTCTAAGATGCGGTCCCAGATACGGTCGATATTGAATTTGTGTAAAGCAGATACAGGAATAATTTCAGCGTTTGGCACTTTTTCTTGCCAATATGCGCGGCGGGCAACCACCTTTTCCTGATCGGCCAAGTCGATTTTATTGATAATCAACAACACTGGAATTTTCAATTTGATGATGCGTTCCAATGTTTCTTTGTGGTTCATTTCCGATTCGTGCATGTCGGTGATGAAGAGTAAAATATCGGCATCTTTGAACGATGCTTCAACGTAGCTCATCATTGCTTCGTGCAATTTATAAGAAGCATTGACAACACCTGGCGTATCGGAGAACACAATTTGATGATCGTCACCATTTACCAACCCATGAATTCGGTGACGTGTTGTTTGGGCTTTTGAGGTGACAATTGATAATTTCTCTCCCACTAATCCATTCATTAGCGTTGACTTACCAACATTTGGACTACCAACGATATTTACAAAAGCAGATTTGTGAGACATAATAATTACAATTTAGTGCAAAGATACGCTTCTTTTTTTTATTGGGGGTCGGGGGAGGTTGGCAATGCCGAAAGAAAAGCCCATACGGGTCAATTTTCACACTTTTTAACCGCAAAGTTTGAAAGCAACTTGCAAAAGAAGAAAAAATGCGTATCTTTGTACCACAATTATCAGAAACGTCTGATTCAACATTGAAATAGCAATCTATTAACGATATATTGCGGGGTGGAGCAGTTGGTAGCTCGTCGGGCTCATAACCCGAAGGTCGCACGTTCGAGTCGTGTCCCCGCTACAAGGAAAAGCTAGTCAGAAATGACTGGCTTTTTTTATTGAAAGCTATTACTAATATGTTTGTTACCTACGCACTTTATTCTCAAAATTTCAATAAAATTTATATCGGTTATA
>JAGOAZ010000005.1:0-194071 GCA_017983675.1 Fluviicola sp. | reverse complement strand
CATGATTTAAAATCAACTGCATTGCAACGTGAAAAGCAACTCAAAACCAGCAGAGGTCGGGCTTTTGTTCGAAAACAAATTGAACTGCTCGGGCTCATATCCGTCAGCTGACGGACGCACGTTCGAGCATGATAGTCCGCTGACTGTTCGTGTCCCCGCTACAAGGAAAAGCTAGTCAGAAATGACTGGCTTTTTTTATTGAAAGCTATTACTAATATGTTTGTTACCTACGCACTTTATTCTCAAAATTTCAATAAAATTTATATCGGTTATACCGCTGATTTGATTGATCGATTTTATTCGCATAATGTTCAATCAACGAAAGGGTATACTAAAAATTTTAGACCTTGGATGATTGTTTATGTAGAATTTCATGATTTAAAATCAACTGCATTGCAACGTGAAAAGCAACTCAAAACCAGCAGAGGTCGGGCTTTTGTTCGAAAACAAATTGAACTGCTCGGGCTCATATCCGTCAGCTGACGGACGCACGTTCGAGTCGTGTCCCCGCTACTAAAAAGAATAGCGCATTACGAAAGTGATAGCGCTTTTTCTTTTTTACCTCGTTCTCACTCTTATTTACAGTGTGAGAAACAGAATGAGAATGATGAATTACAGAGTGAGAAACAGTGTGAGAGAGCGATTATACAGCTGATTTTTATATTGACTATTTTTCAATTGATTGAAAACAATACACCACTTGCAATGGAAAGAAAATCCACCCACAATTCTGCAATGGATTGAAATTCATCCACAATTCTGCAATGGATTGAAATCCACCGCAGGGATATCAGCCGTCCCGATGGGACTTTTGAAGGAGATGATTAGCCGATGGCTTAAAACTGCAAAGAGCCATAGGCTCGACCGATCAATTACGGTTAGACTTCAGTCTAACCGTATAAACAGCGAAGCACCACAAAGAGCCAGCGGTTCGACCGATTTTTTTATTGTTTCTCTTTTGTATAATTTAATATTTTTCAATTGATTGAAATCCACCCACCACTAGCAATGGAAAGAAAATCCAACCACTATCTGCAATGGATTGAAATCCACCGCAGGGATATCAGCCGTCCCGATGGGACTTTTGAAGGAGATGATTAGCCGATGGCTTAAAACTGCAAAGAGCCATAGGCTCGACCGATTTTTTTATTGTTTCTCTTTTGTATAATTTAATATTTTTCAATGGATTGAAAACAAAACACCACTTGCAATGGAAAGAAAATCCACCCACTATCTGCAATGGATTAAAATCCACCGCAGGGATATCAGCCGTCCCGATGGGACTTTTGAGAGGTGTTTGTGTACCCGCTACATAAATTTAGAGCGAGAAACAGTGTGAGAGTGATGAATTACAGAGGGAGAAACAGTGTGAGAAACAGAATGAGAAACAGAATGAGAATGATGAATTACAGAGTGAGAAACAGTGTGAGAGAGCGATTATACAGCTGATTTGATTGATCGATTTTATTCGCTAGTTAAGTTTTCTGTATTCCATTGGTGTTTTACCTGTTTTTTTCTTAAACAATTTATTAAAGTATTGTGGGTATTCGAATCCCAAACCAAAGGCAATTTCATTCATATTTTTTTCCGAATTTAAGAGTAAATTTTTGGCTTGCTCAATCAAATAGAAATGAATATGCTCTTGGGTATTTTTACCTGTTTCCTTTCTTAGTAAATCACTCAAATAACTGGGTGATAAATGAACATTGTCTGCTAAAAATTTAACAGATGGTAATCCTTTATCTTTTAAATGTATATCAGAAAAATACGTGGTTAAAATTATCTGTATTTGAGCAATTATTGTTTTATTGGTATGGCTTCTTGTTATCATTTGTCTGCCATAATATCTGGAGCAATAATTCAATAGTAATTCTATTGTTGAGACAATTATATATTGGCTATGCGTATCAATATTCTCTTGAAGTTCACTTTGAATTTTTTGAATGCATTCATACAATACATTTTTTTCTTTATCAGAAAGATGAAGTGCCTCTGAAATATCATAATCAAAAAAACGGTAGCTTTTCAAATTATCATTTAAAGATGTTGCTCTAATTAAATCAGGATGAAAAAACAAACCCCAACCCATTTTATCTTCTCGATCTTCAATTTCATTATCAATTTCAATAGTTTGATTGGGGGCAATACAAATTAAGTTGCCATCTTGAAAATCAATTGCTTTTCTGCCGTATTTAAAATTATTTTTGCAATAGTTTTTAAACATGATTGAATAAAAATCCGTGGTGATTTTAGAATTTTTAATAAGCTGCTCATCTACTTTACTGAAATTTAATACAGTAACTAATGGGTGTTGACTATTCCCTAAATCAAATAATTTATGTAAGTCGGCAATACTTTGAAGATGTATTATTTCGCTCATTTCTTATCAATTAATTCTTGTAAATGTACAAAGTAAATAAGCCCTCGTCTTTCCGCGAAAAAATCTAAGCTTAATACAATACTAGCTTGTATAAACAAACCTAGTCCAACACCTCTCCAGAATGAGTCATGCATAGAACGATACATCAATATAACACCTAAAATAATTAATGTGATTTCTACATATCTAAACACAATAAAATTAGTTAATACTTGTTCCATTCGAGGAATTTCAAGTGTTTTTATACTTTGAGGATCTTTCTGCATATATATTTCAACACGCGCTATGTCTTTTGGGCTTCTTTTAACGATTGTGTAGCCTACCACAAACTCAAGGAATGCTACAATGAAAAAAGGAATGGCAGTACCTTTCCAAAATGAGGTCTTCAAAACAAAAAAGAAGTTGAGAGCCATTGCGAATGCAATGACTCCTAACAAAATGAAAATATAACTTTCCGTTTTTTCGCCAGTAAAATACCTTTCAACAGGATTCATATAGTTTGTGTTTTAGAGTCCAAATTGTGATTTTATACCCCCTATAAATGTAGTGTCATCGTATTGTTTTCGGTTTGCAATAAGCATTTTAGCATCTTCTCCTGCTGTATAGCGCAATTGGTTCTTGTCATCAGTTGCAGCTTCAAATATCACCTCTGCAACAACACTTGCAGGGGACGCATTTTGAGCCATTGCAGGCAATGCGGTCATTAAAGCACCAACTAATTTCTGATATTCAGCCATATCTACGTCATTGTTAAAATCAAATGACCTCCCTGCAAAATCAGTTGCAATCATGCCTGGCTCAACAATTTTTACTTGTCCGCCAAATTGCTCTACTTCAAAATTTAGCGATTCAGAAATTCCTTCAACTGCAAATTTTGTCCCGTGATATAATGATCCTAGTGGGAAAGTCATTTTGCCACCTATGGACGAAATGTTGATCACAATTCCCTTTTTATTTTGTCTAAAATGAGGTAAAACAGCTTTGGTCACATCCAAAAGACCAATTACATTGGTATTGAATTGTCTTATAATTTTATCTCTGCTAAATGCTTCCAATGGTCCATATGCACCATAGCCCGCATTGTTAAGTAAAACATCAATAGTCCCAAATTTTTCAATTCCTTGGGTGATTGCTTTCTCAATTGAATCAAGATTTAATACATCAAGCTTGGCAACTAAAACATTTTCTAATTCCGTTAATTCTGATTCATTTTCAGGGTTTCGCATCGTAGCGATTACATTCCAACCATTTGATTGAAATAACTTTGCAGTTTGTTTTCCTATTCCACTGCTTGCTCCTGTAATACATATTGTTTTATTCATTCTTGTTTATTTTAAATTTTCGAGTAACGTTTTTGCAGCTAACTTTCCAAGTTCATTTGCTGCCAAAGGACTAGCACCTGTGATTAATTTTCTATCCAAGCAAACAGTTTTGTCTGCTTTTGTATTTATAATATGAACTCCTAAACTTTTCAGTTTTTCACTTAATCCCCAAGGCATTTGTCCAGGTAAATAACCGATTTTCGGTGTCATTTTATCAACTGAATCAGGAAAAACTGCCATTTTGTAGTTCTTATAAAGAAAAGGCTGGTCATTAAGCATGGTACTCAATAAAGCACCTGGACCATGACAAAGTGTAATCGTGAAAATATTATTTCGATTTGCCCACGACAACATTTTTCCAACATTTTTGTCCTCAGGAATTCCAAGCATTGCTCCATGTCCACCTGGAATGAAAACAGCTGCAATAGATTCGACATCCGCAATAGGTCTATCTACAAAATCTTCTAATTTTTTGGGTTGATTAAACTCGCGTAGGTATTCATCATAGAAGTTTTTGACGTTTATATCTTTTTCTGGAAAAGCCCACATTTCGAAAACAACTGGTTTTCCTGTAGGGGTAGTAATTTCAAAACTAAACCCTGCGTTTTTCAAATGCATCATGGGTAAAAGTGCTTCAACAGGATGATTACCCGTAGAAAACAATTTTCCATTTTGCATTTTCATGTTTTTCTGTTCGGTAAAAATTACAAGTATTTTCGATTTTTTACCTTGGTATTTTTGATAAGCAATATGTTCATAATCGGTTTTGTTTTTTGTTGCCAATTTCAACGCAAGTTTTGAAGGGCTATAAGAGCCATCTAGTTCTAATTTAGGAGATATTCCTAATATATTTTTGATCATCATATTTTGTATTTAATATTCTGGTTCAAAGTTGACTCTTTAAATCAACGGTCAGATGATACAAAATCGGTTAGTTTTTATTCTTTTTGAGGTATGTTAGTCCATGTGTGAAACACATAAGAATAGAACTAAAACACTTGAATAATCTAATTTAAAAGCTGCGATTCTATTTTATGATTCATTCGATTGACTCATAAACAATCACGACTCAACCACCATTTCATAGCCTATAAGTAATTTACAGAGCGAGAAACAGAGTGAGAAACAGTGTGAGAAACAGAGTGAGAATGAAGAATTACAGAGCGAGAAACTGAGTGAGAATGAAGTTTTGAAAAAGGGTCTGTCGGCAGCTTTACCACCATTTACCCGGGTAACTAATTGGAACAAGCCAATTTCTTTTGTTTTACTACCTTTGATAAAACATCTTACCCATGAAAAATTTATTTTTCTTATTCGTTCTGTTGAACTTAACATTTGCTTACACACAAACAATACCAGTCCAACGAACGGTGAATTGGCAAGTAGCAGGAATAAAAGACACCACAACGCAAGGATTCACTATCATTGATGGTTCAACATATAGCTTTGTAAACGACGGAGTAACGCCGAATGATTATCCGCTTGGGTCGCTCATGCTTGCTTATCAAGGACCAACAATCGTTTATTTTCCAGCGGGAACTTACTTGTTCAATGCACCCATATATTTGCGTAGTAATTTCATTATCAGAGGTGCAGGAGCCGATCAAACAACTTTTATCATCGAGCACCCCAATAACGGACATTCGTTCTACGCAACCGGATACCCAACTAACGACACTTCTTCACTTACACAATCAGCGAATAAAGGCAGTAATCAACTTTTCGTAGCGAATGCAAGCGCTTTTGCTGTTGGCAACTGGATTCAACTCCAACAAAATGATGTCGATTTGACAACTTCTGCTTGGGCAGCTGGAAGTGTTGGTCAAATTGCTCAAATTACTGCAATAGCTGGAAACACCTTAACACTTGCATCTGAAATGCGTATGGATTATCTAATGCAACGAACACCTTACGTTCGCCGGGTCTTGACAGTCGAAAATACTGGTGTGGAATGCCTCAAAATACAACGTGTCGACAATACTGCACCTGAACAGTCGAGTAACATTAGCTTTGACTTTGTTGTCAATTCGTGGGTGAATGGTGTGGACTTTCAAAACACAACATTTGCACACATTGAGGCAAGTCACAGTTCCAATATCGACATTTCGAATTGTCATTTCAAAGATGCCTTTGAATACGGTGATGGCGGTCGTGCCTATGGTGTGATGCTCCAATTTAGCACAAACGAATGCCGTGTGTACAACAATATTTTTGACCACTTACGTCATTCCATGATCTTACAAGCAGGAGCAAATGGCAACGTTTTTTGCTACAACTATTCGGTCAATCCATTTTGGACAGGAAGCGCGCTTTTGCCTAGCAATTCCGCTGGGGATATGGTCTTGCACGGAAACTACGTGTTCGCTAATTTGTTCGAGCAAAACGACGGACAAAACATTGTCATTGACAATTCACACGGAGGAAACGGACCTCTCAATACCTTTTTTAGAAACAGAGCAAGTTTGTGGGGAATCTTCTTCAGCGATACCACTTCACCCGGACAAAATTTTGTGGGGAATGAAATTCCAAATACCGCTTTCCCATACAGTGTAGTAAATTACACCCTACTCGGAAGTAATCATTTTTCTCACGGAAACAACAATAAAAACACGATTACTCCTTCTGGAACAAGTAATTTAACCGATGTATCTTATTGCTATGCGCAACGTCCTGCTTATGTTCCTCTTGCTTATTGGGCGAAAATTGGTCCAGAAAACACCATGAATTCAGGGAAAATTCCTGCAGGTATCCACTTCCAATTGAACGAATTAACTGCTGGAAGTTGTGGTGGTACTAGCGCACTAGGAATTTCAGAAAACGCCTATGAACACATCACTTTGTATCCGAATCCTGTTCGATCAGGGGAACAAATTCAATTCAACAAAGCAGTAAAATCCGTAGAATATATCACTATTACTGGAAAACGTTATCTGAATCAAGCTTCATCTTTTGGAATTTTTACAGCGACTTCTCCAACGGTAGCAGGATTTTATACCATCGTCATTACTGATTTAGAAAATCGTGTATCACAGCAACCTATTGTTATTATTGACTAATATGAAGCAACTGTTTTTACTTTTATTGTTGGGTGTTCCCTTTTTGTCATTTGCTGATTTACGTCCGAGTCAATTTTCAATTACAATCAGTTGTGACAAGCAAGTCGTTTCTCCAAACGAGTGCTTTCAAATCACTATTCGACTGGCTAATTTAACGGGACAAAATCAATCGATCCTTATTCCTGGAGCACAAAACAAAGGGAAACGACTTATTCAATTGGAATATTACCAAGTGACGAATAATTTCTACACCAAAGTAGCAGAGGAAATACGAACGATTCAAATGGATACCTCAGAAAGAGGTTCCGTTTATTTCAAACGCTTGGATCCCAAAGAAAGTTACGAGTTCCCTATTTTCCTGAACGATTCCGTCAATTATTCCAAACATATTCAATCCAATTACCGATTACCAAAACTAGCTCCTGGCACCTATCAGGTTTTGGCTTGGTACTTGCCTTGGGATGAAGAATTGGCAAAATACGCTTTCCAATTAACAACTGATTTCGACAAAAATCCCATCGAATATTCGGAAGAAGAAAGCAAAATTGAAATGCCCGCTGGCGGAATAAACAGCAATTACCTATCATTAACCATCGCATCGGATAGTGTGTTTTATCCGAAAGAAAATAAGATTACTCCGTGCGAAGAGCATTGTCGTTTTTGTCATGCTATTGAACAAGAAAACTGGCACAAAGTGGAACGCATTATTCGGCACGAACAACACGATTGGAGAAAACCCCACAATCAATTACGTTGGATTTCGCCTAATCCGGATGCGGTATTGGATGTTTTACCAACCTATTCTGGTAACCATTTAATTTTTAAAACGAGAGCTGGAATTCAGTATGCATACATCACTTACCGTATTGGCAAAATATATCCGCTTCGAAGACGCATAGTGCAAGTTCTTTACCTCGTTTTCAATTCGAGTTTAGGTATTCGAACAAGTAGCTATAAAAAAGTCCGCATGATGGGGTTGACGTTGTTGTAGGCAATGAATACGTTGATTTGTTTACACAACTGATTTTATTTATATTTGAAATAATAATCTTCGCAGTATGAAAAGTGACAACACATTAATTCAGCAAAAGTTAGAATTGATTCAATGGCTTTCTTCATTGGAGGATGTTTCGTTAATCGAAAAAATCACGGAACTGAAAGATAACATGAACAACGATTGGGCTGATCTAATTTCACCCGAAGAAAAAATTGCACTAGATCAAGGAATAAAAGATGCAACCGAGGGTAAAATAAGTGCTCATGAGAAAGTAAGAGCAGCATATAAAAAATGGCTATAAGATCTTTTGGACAAGACACGCCATTCATGAATTAACCGAAACACTTACCTACTTAGAAGAAAATTGGACTGAAAAGGAACTGAAAAATTTAGCAATTGCTATTGAAAAAACTGTCGCGCTAATTGCACTTAATCCTTTTTTATTTCAATCTTCTCGCCGATTACCCCACGTTAGAAGAGTTGTCATACTTCAATTTAACACACTTTATTATCAAGTAAATAATCAGCAAATTGAAATACTTTCCTTCTTTTCAAACCGACAACATCCTAGAAAACGCAAACTGAGTTCTAACGTAGACTGATCCCGAAACATCGGGACTCGAAGTCTACCCCACAAAAAAAAGAGAGACTTTCGCCTCTCTTTCCTTTTTCAATGTTCCTGTTGCTTACGACAATGGATTGTATAATGGTGCCATTGGATCGCCCGGAAGCGACATCATCACCAAAGAAATCTCACTGTCAATCTGTATCGTCTCTACTTTCGGCGCTTCGTAAACGCGTTTCGTAGTGGTTGTTGTTGCTGTGTTAGCTGTATTTTCAGTTTTCATCTCAATTTCGTTTTTTAATGTTTTGCTTACTTAGTGATAACAATTTTCTTGCGCGCAACTTTTGATGCTGAATCAACCAACACGTGGTAAACTCCTGTCGCAGCGTTGATGTTCATCGTTGTTGTTTGCTCGTTGATTGCTTGCGTTGCAATTACTTTTCCATTGATATCAATGATGTGAATTGTTCCCGTTGCTGGCAACTCCTCGCTCAAGGTAATTGTTACCAAACCTGCTGCATTCGAAACAATAGCAATGCCATTTTCCTCAGCTGATTCGATTCCTGCTACGCCACCATTTGGCTGAAAATGTACCACAAAACGATCTGATGTTGTTCCTGCATCTGCAACGAATTCATATACCGGATTCATTGTCAAGTCTTGGAATACTTTTTTCAAACGGTCTTCTAACAACACAATTCCGTCTGTCATGGCTACTTCTGTTGCGTTGAACGCGTAAGCTTTTGCCGTTGGAAATTCAACTGTTAACGGAACTTGTTTGTTCGCTTTCACGCTTTTCATTCCGTTGATTGCCAATTTCTTGTTACCAACAAACGTGTACACTTGCGCAGTGTTTGGCACCAACATTTTGTCTGAATCGAAGTTGTCGTAACCTGCTGCTGCATTGTTGTCGAAGTACAATACAGTTTGGTCGATAGCCGCATCGTTTTCTAAGTTCAAGCGCACAAATGCAGGGAAATCTGTTGCATCTTTTAATCCACCATTAGATTGGTGACTACGCATGCTGTTGCTTATTGTCAATGAACCAGTAGTTCCATCAGTTGGATTGTACACCCAGAATGCTTGCATTGGTGGAATGTAACGTGGATTTGTTGTCACACCAGAATTCAATGTTGAAACACCACCTGTTGCGTTGTACGTATCATACACCATGCTCGATCCATCATTTGTACGGAACCACAACGATGTTGCAATTCCTGTTGCTCCTGCTGAAATCAAATCCCAATCCAAGAAAGATGGATACGGATTGCTAATCAAGGTATAACCACGTGTAGATCCCGTTCCTGTATTTGTTAAGGAGTTATTCGTGAAACTACCTGAGTTGATTGCGCCACCCGTAAAATTAACGGTAGAAGAAGCGCCCAAACGAGCGACGTGACCTTGTATGGGTGACATGGCTACACCGTTCGTTGTAATTTCCGTGTACGATTGCGTTGCTTCTGCATACGTCCACAAACGGTTATCACCCGCAGCATCGAATGCTGTTGAAGATGCACCCGACAAAGGAGAACCCATGTACCAAAAACGACCGTTTGGTGTTGACCCACCACCACCAGTTAAGGCTTGTTGTACGTTATAAACTCCTGTTCCAGAAGCCGTATTTCCTGTTCCTTGTACCAAAGTAGCACCACTTTGTAAGGTAAGCGTTCCGTTGTTTACAATGTTTCCGTTGACTGTAAGACGGGTATTACTATTCAATGTTACTGTTTTTCCAGCGTCAATAGTGAGACCAGAAACTACAGGGAAATTGGTAATGCCTGAACTTGGTATAATCACATTATCTGTTGATGTAGGAACAGCTGCAGGGTTCCAGTTAGAAGCAGTGTTCCAGTCGGTTGACGTTGCGCCTGTCCAGGTGGTTGGTTGTGAAACATAACTAATTATCACGTTATCAATAAAAGCTCTTTTAGCGGTAGTTTCAATTTTTAATGTAGAATTTGCAACTCCCCCAGTAAAATTTATTGTTTTAGTTTCGAAACTTGATGATGCAATTACAGCTGAATACATTAATGTTTGAGCTGTTTGTCCAGTTATTGTAATTTTTATCCCTCCCTCAACTGTGGTCCATCCTTTCACGTCAAAACTTAATGTAAAGTTACCTCCATTTACACTTAAATCTAATATCTTACTTGTTATTGAACCGATTACAGAGCCTGAACCTATTCTAACAGCATCACCAGCACTGTATGCCTGTGCTACATTTGGAAAATTTGTATTTCCAGCCCAAGCAACTCCTGAACCAGAAGTAGATGTATTATTTCCAGATGTAATTGATGAAAATGTTTCTGAAAAAATATTAACCTGCCCCCAAACGCCGTGTCCAAAAAGCAATAAAAATAAGGTGGTAATGACTGGTGTGTAGAAATGTTTCAGTTGTTTCATAGTACAGCTTTAATTTTTTTTCAGCACAATGATATAGAAAAGCAATTGAATGAATATCAAAATTATGTGAAGAATTTAATAAAAAATTGTGTTTAAGTATACTATATCGATTTAGTTAAGGGGTTAAAAAACAAATGATTTTCGGATGAGGAATTAATGGAGACCGATCCAGCTGACTGATCCCGTTGACTTCGAGGAAATGTAGACTTCGAGTCCCGAATCGTCGGAATCAGCCTCCATTTTTTATAACCGTTCCCGATGACTGAGGTTCTCGTGTAGACTGATCCCGAAACATCGGGACTCGAAGTCTACACTATGTCTACCCCACAAAAAAAGAGAGACTTTCGCCTCTCTTTCCTTTTTTCAATGTTCCTGTTACTTACGACAATGGATTGTATAATGGTGCCATTGGATCGCCCGGAAGCGACATCATCACCAAAGAAATCTCACTGTCAATCTGTATCGTCTCTACTTTCGGCGCTTCGTAAACGCGTTTCGTAGTGGTTGTTGTTGCTGTGTTAGCTGTATTTTCAGTTTTCATCTCAATTTCGTTTTTTAATGTTTTGCTTACTTAGTGATAACAATTTTCTTGCGCGCAACTTTTGATGCTGAATCAACCAACACGTGGTAAACTCCTGTCGCAGCGTTGATGTTCATCGTTGTTGTTTGCTCGTTGATTGCTTGCGTTGCAATTACTTTTCCATTGATATCAATGATGTGAATTGTTCCCGTTGCTGGCAACTCCTCGCTCAAGGTAATTGTTACCAAACCTGCTGCATTCGAAACAATAGCAATGCCATTTTCCTCAGCTGATTCGATTCCTGCTACGCCACCATTTGGCTGAAAATGTACCACAAAACGATCTGATGTTGTTCCTGCATCTGCAACGAATTCATATACCGGATTCATTGTCAAGTCTTGGAATACTTTTTTCAAACGGTCTTCTAACAACACAATTCCGTCTGTCATGGCTACTTCTGTTGCGTTGAACGCGTAAGCTTTTGCCGTTGGAAATTCAACTGTTAACGGAACTTGTTTGTTCGCTTTCACGCTTTTCATTCCGTTGATTGCCAATTTCTTGTTACCAACAAACGTGTACACTTGCGCAGTGTTTGGCACCAACATTTTGTCTGAATCGAAGTTGTCGTAACCTGCTGCTGCATTGTTGTCGAAGTACAATACAGTTTGGTCGATAGCCGCATCGTTTTCTAAGTTCAAGCGCACAAATGCAGGGAAATCTGTTGCATCTTTTAATCCACCATTAGATTGGTGACTACGCATGCTGTTGCTTATTGTCAATGAACCAGTAGTTCCATCAGTTGGATTGTACACCCAGAATGCTTGCATTGGTGGAATGTAACGTGGATTTGTTGTCACACCAGAATTCAATGTTGAAACACCACCTGTTGCGTTGTACGTATCATACACCATGCTCGATCCATCATTTGTACGGAACCACAACGATGATGTAATTCCTGTTGCTCCTGCTGAAATCAAATCCCAATCCAAGAAAGATGGATACGGATTACTGATCAAGGTATAACCACGTGTGGATCCAGTTCCTGTATTTGTTAAGGAGTTATTCGTGAAACTACCTGAGTTGATTGCGCCACCCGTAAAATTAACGGTAGAAGAAGCGCCCAAACGAGCTACGTGACCTTGTATGGGTGACATGGCTACACCGTTCGTTGTAATTTCCGTGTACGATTGCGTTGCTTCTGCATACGTCCACAAACGGTTATCACCAGCAGCATTGAAAGCTGTTGAAGATGCTCCCGACAATGGAGAACCCATGTACCAGAAACGACCACTTGGTGTTGCACCTCCAGCTCCTGTTAACGCTTGTTGAACGTTATAAACTCCAGTTCCAGAAGCCGTATTTCCTGTTCCTTGCACCAAGGTTGCACCACTTTCTAAAGTAAGTGTTCCGTCATTTACAATGTTTCCGTTCACGGTGAGGCGGGAATTTGCATTGAGTATTGTTGTTTTACCAACAGCAATTGCTAAACTTGACGCTACTGGGAAATTGGTAATGCCTGAACTTGGAATAATCACATTATCAGTAGTTGTAGGAACAGCTGCAGGATTCCAGTTGGAGGCAGTGTTCCAATCAGTTGAAGTTGCACCTGTCCAAGTAGCTAAACACGGATTTGTAGTAACAGTAGTAGAAGCCGACAACGGACATCCGTTAATGGTTGCAGTTGCTGTGTACGTTGTAGTTGCACTTGGATTAACTACTAATGGATTTGTCGTGCCAACAACAGTTGTACCATCAGACCAAGAGTAAGTTGGTGTTCCAACATTGACACCTCCAGTTATTGAAATATCATCAATGTATAACGTATGTTGGTTTGAAATAGAAAAGCAGTTAAATGCAAAATAATACGTCCCCGTTGTAGTAGGTGTAAACGTTGCTGTAACTTGCGAATACGTAGTATTCGTTAAATTGATATTGGACCAAATCTCAGTTGTTTGGGAAGCAGTTGTTTGTCCTGTACCAACAGTCACTTTTAATTTTTCAGTATAAGCAGCATTTGCAACTTTTTGCCAAAAAGAAATCGTGTAGGTTTTTCCAGCTAACAATTGTTGAGCAGGAGTGAACAACCATGCGTTCGCTGCATTTGAAGAATTATATGTGTACTGAGTTGCTTTAGTACCATTTTTAGCTGTGGAACTTGTAATCCAATTGTTGCCTGATCCAGCGTTGATCGTTATCCAATTTGTTGGAGGAAAAGTAGCACCTTCAAATCCTTCAGAAAAATTAACATAACCACTATTTAATTCCATGTTCAAACTCGAACTTGAATTAGCGCATACTGTACTTAAAGAAGCTGTTACAGCAGGAGTTAATCCAATTGTTGGTTCATCAGAATAAGCCGTTCCCGCAAGCGATGTAGAAAAAGTATAAGCGTCAGTGGCTGTAATACTCCATGTTACAGTTGCATTACTTGGCGTAACAGTTGGTATCGTTGCTGTCCAATTATTACCGGAAGAATTTGTCATTGAAACAGGTGTTTGAACAACTCCATTTACGTTATAATTCAAAATTACACCTGTTATTGCTCCGCCATTTGGAGTAGCAGTAATTGTTATCGTACGTGCTACATTGGTACATTGAGTTCCAGTAGGTGTCATAACTAAATTTGACAAAATAGGTGAAGATTTGGTTCCCAAAACAAAAAATGCAGGTAAGGTTGTCAATTTAGGAGCAACGGTACTAAGTGTATTTGCGGTCACTGTAGTAGCTGCGCCACCTTGTAAGTCATACGCTCCTGTTAATGTGTTTGAACCTGCAATTGCATCAAAACCTGTTGTAACATCATTTAGACGCACCAATGTATTGGTGAAGTTTGCACTTCCATTTGTTATGGCTGTTGACCAATAACGGTTTGTTGCAATGGATCCCATTAAATTTCCAGCAGTTCCACCCGTAGTTGCATCAACAACTTCAGCAAGAATTGTAACAGTTCCACCAGTATTTGTAGTCGGGTTCACTAATTCAATACCGTTAATAACTGATTTTCCAACTGGAATAAAATATGTTGAACCAGCACCTAAATTTGCGGGTAAAGTGATTGCTAATGGTCCATTAACAAATGCTGTTAGTGACGTTCTAAAAATACTATTAGATGCTGTTCCTGTTACCGTTAACAAGTTTGCGCTAGTTGTTGTAATATTCCCAGCTGATGCGCTAAATGAAAGTGAACCTGTTGCTAATGCACCACCTGCAATAGTAATTCCATTCGAGTTAGATAATGTAATTGTATTAACTGTTCGTGTTGAAGGTATTTCATTTCCAGTTGTTCTATTCGATCCTTCTTGAGAATAAATTAGCGTATATGTTCCAGTACCTAAATTCCAAGTAGGAGCAACATCAAAACTACCACCACTTGATAATAAACCGCTATAACCAATTTGAACTGTACAATTAACTGCTAATCCTGTACCAATGGTAATTTTATTACTGTTTGTAATTGTTCCTTGAAATAAGTTTACACGAGCCACAATGACCGGGTTGGTATGTGTGATGGTTAATCCCGCTGTGTTTTGCACACTCAACGTGGAAATATTTGGTGATATTGTTCCAGAGCCTGCCAATGTTTGTCCAGCACTTCCAGCTAAATCTAGAAATTGAAAAACACTACTTGTCGGAGTTCCACTAATGACGCCATTATTTGTAAATGTACTTCCACGTTGTGAGAAAATTGCTCCATTTAATTCCAATGTTCCAGTTGCTGCAATCGTAGTGTTACCTAAAACAGCAAGTGTACCTGTTGTTCCAACTTGCAATTTACCTGAAACGAGACTGAGGTCACCATTAACAATAACAGTTGAAGTAGTTACAGCTCTGAAAGTTCCTGTATTGGTGTTGCTAATTGTAAGATTTCCTTTCACAACTGGAGAGATACTTGAACCAAAAAAGTTAAATGTACTTGTTAATAAGGGACAATTAAAGACAATATTTCCGAAAGATTGACCATTGTTTGTTGGGGAAGTGGAGGAATTTGTTAAGCCAGTTATTGTCAGCGTTGCGTTTGTATCCCATGTAGCTAAAGGAACTGGCGGTGCCCCTGTTGTTGCACCAGATGAATTACAATTAGCGCCTGCTGCAAATGATAATGTTGCAGCTGTTCCAACTAACGAATTTGCAGGAGCTCCTAAGTTCACAACTCCCGAAGAAGAAACTGTCACTAACGTGCCTGTACCACCAGAAGTTGTGAATGAGTTTGATGTTGAACCTGCAAAATTTAAAGTCCCTGCAATTAAACCGGTATTGTTTGAACCAGTAAAAGCAAGTGCAATTGGATTTAATGCATGATTTAAATTCAACGCACTTCCGTTTTCCACAAGAAAATCAACTCCCGAAGCCCCAGCAATTGTTATTATTCGAGTAGAAGATGAATTCGATTGTAACGTTAAATTAGTATTGCTGACAACTTTCAATTGCCCGATAGTAAAACTAGCTAAATCAACATTAATCGTAGTTGAACCTCCTGTGGTTGTTCCATCACCGTCAACAATTAGTATGTCTGTTGGCGCAACTGATGATCGAGCAGTTCCGGTATTATCTGCCGCTGTATTCCAGCTTGTCGTTGTCGACCAATTATCACCTGTAGTTCCAACCCAATAATATGTACTTGGTAAAGCTGTTGCTTGTGTTCCTGTTGTTGCTAATCCTTCAGCTCCCTCGCTGACTGCAATAACTTTCCAATCATAAGTTGTCGAATGAACTAATCCTGAAGCGACAAGTGTATTACTTGCTAATGGAACGGTATTGAAAAAATTGTATGTTAATCCACCATTTGTTGAATTAAATACATGATACCTTACTATGCCAGTTGCAGGAGAAGCAGCGGTCCAATTCAAGGTTATTGAAGTCGTTGTAATAGCAGAAAACACTAAACTCGTTGGCCCTGTAACGGGTGTCGGTGGTGTGAATTTCAAATACGTGTTTGCCAAATCTGCGAGTTGAACACTTGCCGCAAAAGTATTTGTTGTCGGTGTTGTTGCTGTTGTATTTTGCGTGGGTGTTGCACCAACGGTTATAAATGATGACGTGTTTGCAGTAGAGCTCGCACTATGAAAAATTGCTCGAGAAGTCGTTGCTGTTTGCGAATTAATAATCCCTCCATACAAATATTCAAATTCCCCTGAACCTTCATTCAATACTAATTGCATATTACCTGATGACGTATTATCAGAATAATATATATAAAACTGATTCCATTCTATTACCAATTTTCTATTAGGTGCGCTTCCTAAAACCACATATGACATTCCATTATTGACCTCATTATCGCCAGCCATGGGCGCGAGTGTCACAGTTGAAAATGCGTAAGTAGAAACGTTCGTCCCTACAATTGCAGTAGCACCAGAATTTGTATGCAAACGTGCTTGTCCATTGCTGTTTACACTAATATGAGAATACCGTGCTCCCATGTAGATGAAGTCAAATCCAATAGGAAACACTGCGCTACCCCAATCATCTTGATTTCCAGTAACCAAACTGGTGGCGCCTGACATTGAATTTAACGTGCTTACTCCTGAGGTTAAGGCATAATTTGCACTATTTTGAGCCCAAGATAAACCTGCTAAAAAAACAGCTAATAAGGTAAGTAATTTTGTTTTGGTAGTAATGTCGTGTGTGTGTAGTTTGTTTGGTGAAACAAGACTAGCTTTCATAAAATAATAGTTAAGTTTTTAGTTCGTATGCAATTAGTTGTTGGTATGAATTTTCATTCAATCAGAAAAATACAGTTTTCTGGTAAAAAAGTAATCTGTTTACATACTACAAAATCACTTCATTCATTTATATTATTGATTTTCAATTAGTTAAAATGTTAGTTTCAAACTAGATATCGTGTCTTATTTAACAATTCAATGCTTAAAAATGCTTTCTTGGTGCTGTAATTTTCCAATGAATCTATCTGAAAAGGACGAAAAAATGCAGTCTTTCACAGCTATCTTTTGCTTTTTTAAACGTTAATACCATAATCAGAAAAAACCATTTTAATAAAATAACTTATCCCTAACAAGCTCTTTTCAAAACAAATTGTATTTTAGCACTTGCACAATAGAAACTTATGGAAACAGCGCTCATCCAAGCTATCGCAGCTCAAAAACCTTATTTTGTTTGCAAAAACACCGGCGAAGAATTGTTACTCGTTCCGCTAAAAGGGGATGTGGTCGACTTCAATCAGTTTCTGACCATGAACGAAGTGGGCGCTTTTATCTGGGAAGCGATTGATCCATCTTGTACCTTCGATGACCTGGTAAATCATATTTACGAGGAATACGATGTCGAAAAAAATGTGATTGCAACCGATGTACGCAATTTCTTGGAAAAACTAGCAACTTTCGTTACTACAGCATGACCGTCGCTCACGAACATTTTTTCGCTGTTGCCGATTTTCAATTTCATGTAACAAGCAAGCAACAACGTTCAATCGTGCTAGACGATGGTTTTGACTTGTTTCAAACAACTGCTGCTACTACTCTCGATTGCACCATTTCGTGTGTTGAGGGACTTGACAGAACGCTTATTCCCAACGAAGCACCCATTTATACCGCTAAAACGAACGACTCGGTTTTGTGGGAAATTTACTCGGACACAAACGGAATTTTATTAACCGTAAACAATCCCGAAAATACGAGTGAGCTGCAACAAATTGCACGTTACAACGAAGTTGAAAAAGCGCTTGTTGTTTACAGTGAAGCGTTTGAACACGATGGAAAATCGGTGATCGAACCCTTGAAATATCCCTTGTTGCCATTGTTGCTCTATTACATTGCCTTGGCAAACGACGGACTCATGATACACGCATCCGGAGTGTTTGATGGCGAAAAAGGAAGGATTTTCTCTGGATTTTCAGGTGTTGGAAAAAGTACGATGGCGAAAATTTGGATGGATGCTGGCAGTACTGTTATCAACGACGACCGCATGATTATCCGAAAAATTGGAAACGAATTTTGGATGTACAACACGCCGATGTATTACATTGATCGTCCCAAAAAAGCACGTTTAAACGGAGTGTTTTTACCGTTTCATCATCCCGAAAACACGCTAGAAAAATTAGTGGGTGTGCGTGCCATTGCTTCGGTCATGGCTTTTTGTATCCAACATGGTTACAGCGTTGCAAACACACAAAAATTACTCGATTTAATGGGGGAATTAACGCAACATTGCGGCGTTTATCGTTTGGGTGTTGTTCCTACTCCAGCAATTATTGACTTCATCAAAGCAAACGAATAAATGAAGACTGCTCCATTATTTCAGCAACTATCGTCTGAAGCACAGGTGTTGTTTTTACTTTGTCAAACAGAATTGAACGCGGCCGATACCGCCAAAATAATTGAAAAAACAAGCACAAATTTCGATTGGAAACGTTTTGTTGCACTTGCTGTACGCACACATTTAGCCGCTTTTGCAGCAAGTAGTTTGCGCACGATTCCTGAAATCATTTTACCTGAAAAAACAAAACTAGCGCTCAAAGCTTATCAATTTAAAATCATTGCAATGAACGCGCAGTTGTATCACGAATTTGACCAACTGGCAAACGCCTGTTCGGAAAAAGGGGTGTTCATTGCGCCACTCAAAGGAATTTATTTAGCCGAAAAAATCTATCCTGATGCAAATGTGCGCCAATTGAGTGATATCGACGTGTTGTTCGCGCCACAAGATAAAACTGCCTTTTTATCCACCGCTGAAGAACTTGGTTGGGCAATCAAAACGCACCAATACAAATCGCGATTTCACGAAAAATACCAATCGTTTCACGCGCCATACCAAGGATACAAGGGTAAATTAACCTTGGACATTCACAACAAGTTAATGCCCGAGCTGTTTTCCTTTCGCATGCCTATAGAACAGGTAATCGCACGCTGTCAAACCGTTTCGTTTCGAACGGCAACTATTTTGGAATTAGATCCAATCGACCTCATCATTTACACCGCACTACACGCATACAAACATTTGTTTTTTGGCGAATTAAAAGTGAGCTCATTGGTTGATATATATTTACTTATGCAACAGCATGCAGATCAATTAACAAGCGAAGAATTAACTGCGCGATGTTCAAGCTATGCTGCAAAAAAAGAAGTGTTTACCATCTTAGGTTGCGTGCGATCAATCATGCCGCAGTCTCCGAATGATTTCTTAGCAACATTACCAATAAGCGATACGGAAGGTTTTATAGAACGCGTGTTGTTTCATGTCATTGAAGGAACAAAAATTAGTTTTAGCGATCAATTACGAATTAATTTATTTCACCGACATACCGAACGCTTTAGTTGGAAGCAACTCCAATTAAATTGGTACGATATATTCCCAAGTAAAGCATATTTGGACTGGGCACAAGGAACCTATTCCTATTGGAAAAACTGGTCTTATCGATACTTGCGGTTGTTTTATCGCTTGAAAGGAATCAAAAAGAAATAGTGGTTTTAAACCGATTCTTTCATCAAAATAGTATGCACAATTCCCTCGATACGTGCCGCCATTTCATCGGTCGGTAAATCGTTATCGTCCAAACCAAAAGGATCTTCGATTTCTTCTGCCAAGACTTCGATACTCACCATGACGTAAAAGATGAACGTAGCAATCAGTGCTGATAAATAGCCAAAATGTATCACGAAAGCAAGCGGTAGCGTGGTTACGTAAACAAAGATGAACTTCTTGAAAAACAAGGAATACGAATAAGGAATCGGTGTGTTTTTGATGCGTTCACAAGCGCCAACCGTATCTAAAAACCCATTCAAATTGCGGTCCAAGCGCAAAATTGCTTCTTCCGAGAGTAAACCTTGCAATTTTAACTCGTTCATGCGTTGATAAATCAATTCAACAATTCCAGAGGGAACATGATCAAGCCGTTCCAAAAACGAACGTTCTTCAGCAGTCAGGTTTAATAATTCATAATTGGTTCCTGCGCGCAAATGCTCTTTGATACACAAGGCATAATTTCCAATGTGTCGGGCAAAAAAAGCGTTTTCAGCAGGTGGCAAATCGAGTGCAGCTAGTTTTACGGCAAAATTACGGGAATCATTGACCAACTCACCCCATTTTCTTCTTCCCTCCCACCAACGATCGTACGCAGTATTCGTGCGAAAAACAAGTAACAAGGAAATGACAAAGCCTAATATTTGATACACCGAAAACAACTTGTCCAATACTTTTGCATCGGGGAAAAAGTGCATCTCCAAAAACGCTACGCCTAAGGTAAACGAAAAGATGAACAGTAATTCTTTCCATAAAATTGCAAGAGTATCGCTTTTCGTCAAATGAAAAATAAGTGTGACCCAGCTTTTCGGATTGTATGTTATCATGTTGTGATTTGTGAAATTCAAAGGTACAATTTTGAATGAATTGTGAATCTTTTCTCGCTTTTTTCAATTCATCCGTATAATTTTCTCCTATTTTTCTCGTTTCTAGTTCACAAACCGTAAATTCGCGGTGCAAAAAGATCATTCATGGAAGAAAATAAATCGCAACAAGTACAAGAAAGAGCTAATCTTTTAGTCAGTATTTGGAAAAAACGCAAGGTATTAGGTATTTTAACGGGTATTGGTTTTGTCGTTTCTCTTATTGTTTCGTTGCTGTTAACACCGCTTTACCGCTCCACTGCTATTGTTTTCCCTGCCGCAACAAGTACGGTTTCGTTCTCGGAACAACGCAATGCGAAAGCTTCTTCGATGGACTTTGGTGAAGAAGACCAAGCAGAACAATTGATTCAAATTTTGCAATCATCGAAAGTACGCGACAAAGTTGTTGCGCGTTTTGACTTGATGAAGCACTACGACATCGACGAAAGCGATCCAAATAAATATTTCAAATTAGTAAAAGATTATACCCAACACATTTTGTTTGAACGTACACGCTACGGATCCATTCAAATTGATGTCTTAGACCGCGATCCTGTTTTGGCTGCGGATATTGCAAACAAAATTGTCGATTTGATTGACACCGTGAAAAATGAAATGGTGATGGAAAGAACGGTTCCTGCATTTGAAATTAATAAGCGCAAGCGCGATCAATTGGAGAACGAGAAAAAATTAATCTCTGCTCAATTGGATTCGTTAGCCTCACTTGGTGTCGTTCCTTTGGAAGGTCGTGCAAACCTCTTTGCTGCATACGTTGACGCAAAAAGTCCAGCTGATAAAGCTGATTTCAAACAACGAATTGATATCAATTTGCAATACGGAGCAGTATTTGATGGATTGGAAGAAGTACGCAGTGAAAAAATCATCAAATTATCTGAATTCGCTATTTCCTACGAACAAGCAGAATCGGATGCAAACACGCAATTCAATCACAAATTTATTGTGGAACGTGCTGTTGTTGCCGATAAAAAAGACAAACCAAAACGCTTGATTATTGTCTTATTGGCGACTATCGGAACATTTTTCTTTGGTGTCTTTGGACTTTTGTTGATCGATAAATTAAAAGAACTTCGCCAAATTTCATAAGGTGTCTTTTTGGAAAGAAAATAGCTGGTTACTGCTTTTTGGCGTACTGTTTGTCGGATTGTTGGGTTATTCCATTTGGGAAGATTCCTTTATTGGATACTTGGTTCCTTATGCGCTCATCGTTTTGTATGTCGCTATTTTTTACACCGAATACACTTTTTTCTTCATCATCGCAGCAACGCCACTTTCGGTCAATATTGAGGAATTTACAGATGGCTTTGGTTTGTTTTTGCCAACAGAACCCTTACTTTTCGGGACAACCCTGCTCTTGTTGTTGCAAGCGTTGAAATATCCTGTATTTCCAAGTTACTTAAAATCATCTCCTATCATTTGGGCGGTTTCATTTTATTTGCTGTGGATATTCATTGCTTCCATCGCAAGTGAACATCCATTGGTATCGTACAAGTTTTTATTGGCGAAATTGTGGTTCATCGTTCCGGTTTTACTCTATGGAAGCGGTATTTTCATCAACCTGAAAAAAGTAAAATGGTTTTTTTGGTTGTTCATCGTTTCGATGGTAATCGCTATGATTTATACCGTTTTCACACACTCGTTGTATGCGTTTGGCGAAAAAGAATCGCACTGGGTCATGTGGCCATTTTTCAAAGACCATACCATCTACGGCGCCATTGTCGCGCTTGTTTTCCCACTTATTTTCGCCTTGTATTTTTCTAAAAAACATACACCACTCGTTCAATTAATCTTGCTTTGCTTTTTGGGAATCAACCTGATTGCACTCTATTTTAGTTACACCCGAGCAGCTTGGTTGAGTGTCATTTTGGGCGCAGGTATCTGGATACTGATTCGCTTCAAAGTGAAATTTTCTTTGTTGGTGTCCGTTGCAGTAATAGCAATTGGTTTTGTCTGGATTTCTTGGGATGCCATTCAACAAAACTTGGAACGCAATAAATTTGAACACACAACAGAAGAGTTTGGCGAACGTTTGCAAAGCGCAACAAATGTGACAACCGATGCTTCCAACTTGGAACGTATTAATCGTTGGTCGTGTGCACTTGCTATGTTTGAAGAACGCCCAATCATGGGTTTTGGTCCTGGAACATACGCCTTTGAATACGCCCGTTTTCAAGAACCAGAGAATTTAACCATTATTTCGACCAACTTCGGTGACATGGGAAATGCGCACAGCGAATACCTAGGGCCGTTGGCTGAAATGGGTGTGTTTGGTTTGTTAGCAATGTTAGCGCTCGTTTCGGCAATATTCTATCAAGGAATTACTTTGTACCAACGCTGGCCAGAAGAAGACCGTGAAACAAAAACCTTGTTGATGGGAATGATAGTCGCGCTTTCTACCTATTTTATTCACGCGTTTTTGAATAACTATTTGGATACAGACAAAGCTTCTGTTCCTATTTGGACCATGTGCGCCATCTTTATTGCATTCAGTGCACAACTAAAATCGAAAGCGAGCGAACAGAAAGACAAGAAATCTGTTTGAGAAATAAGACCCACAAATAAAACAAGCATGTTTACAGGAATTATCGAAACCATTGGCGCAATAACAGCAATTGAAAAAGAGCAATCCAACATTCACTTCACTGTTCGTTCAGGGATTACACCTGAATTAAAAATCGATCAAAGTGTCGCACACAATGGTTGTTGTTTGACAGTTGTAAAAATAAACGGTGATGAATATGTTGTCACGGCCATTCAAGAAACCTTAGACAAAACCAACTTGGGTAGCTGGGAAGTGGGAACGAAAGTGAACCTCGAACGTTGCATGCAATTGGGCGCGCGTTTGGACGGACATATCGTACAAGGTCACGTTGATACAACTGGTGAATGTGTGGGCGTGGAAGATTTGGGAGGAAGCTGGAAATATACATTCCGCTATGCAACCGAGCACCCAACAGTTGAAAAAGGATCCATCACTATCAATGGGGTAAGTTTGACAGTTGTCGATTCTGAAACTGGTTTACTTTCCGTTTGTATCATACCGTATACATACGAACACACCAATTTCCACACCTTTCAAGTGGGAACAAAAATCAATTTGGAATTTGACATCATTGGTAAATACGTTGCCCGATTAATGGCACAACCAAAAGCTTAACAGTTTTATAATATTCCCTTTAGTAAATCGATTTAGCAAGTAATTAAACAATTGCTTATCAACAACTTATACATTAACAAGCAACTGTTTTTGTTGATTTCTATTGCACTTTTTATGTACATTAATTGAAGTGCTTTCCCTATTTTTGTACAAAACTTTTTTTATGAAAAAAATCTTACTCTACACACTTTTATTATTAGCTGGTTCGAGCTTTGGGCAAGTGGTTGAACAATTCAATTATTTAGACTCGCTAACAAACCACAACTGGGTTAAGCACAGTGGAGCAGTCAAACAATTTAAAACATCTGTAGGTTCGTTGAGTTATGCAGGTTTAGCAGCAAGCGTTGGAAATAAAGCCGATTTTAAAGCAGGTGAGTCAGAAGATGTTAATCTATCTTTAGGAAGTACTATTACAGGAACTGGATATTATTCTTTTTTACTGAATTTACCTAATACTACAGGTTTAACTACTTCTGGGGAATATTTTACAGGTTTTGCTGCAACGTCAGGGCCAACAAACGTTACTATTTTTGCACCAAGAGTTTTTATTAAAACTGGAACAGTCGCTGGAACCTTCCAATTAGGCATTCAAAATACTACTGGAGGAACACCTTCGCCAACTCCAAATTATTCTGCTGATTTAACTGTTGGTACAACTTACTTTATTGTTGTAAAACTTGATGCTGTGCAAGCACCAATTCAAGCAAGTTTATTTATCAATCCTGTCCCTGGAGCTGCTCAACCAACCACGGCAACTGTAAGTAATAGTGCTGGCACAAGTGCTTTTGCAACATTTGGGTCAATATTTTTACGTCAAAATGGAAATGCAACCGCAGGTACTGGAAACATTCAAATCGACGAAATACGTGTTGGAACAACTTGGGCATCTGTTACGCCAAGTGGCGGTTGTACAAGCACAAACAACTTAACGGTTTCAAACTGTGGGCCGTACACCTTGAATGCACAAACGTATGCAACTTCTGGTTCGTACACACAAACATTGACAAACGCAAATGCTGCAGGTTGTGATAGTATCATCAACTTGACATTGACAGTAAAAAATGCTACAACAGCAAGTATTGCTGCAACAGCTTGTGGCACATACACAGCGCCAAGTGGAGCGACTTTTACGACAAGCGGTATCAAAATGGATACCATTACAAACGTAGCTAATTGCGATAGTATTATTACGATCAACTTAACAATGGCAACTTCAGTAACGTATTACCAAGATAGTGATGGTGATGGTTTGGGTAATCCTGCGGTTTCGCAAGCAGTTTGTGCACAACCAACAGGTTATGTAACCAATGCCAACGATTGTAACGACGCAAATGCTGCAATTGGTGTAGCACAAACGTTCTACCGTGACTTTGATAACGATGGTTTTGGAAATGCACTCATTACACAAGTAGCTTGTACGCAACCAACAGGTTATGTATCCAATAGCACGGACTGTAAAGATAGTATCGCTAGTGTTTACCCAGGAGCAACAGATATTCCAAACAATGGAATCGATGAAAACTGTAATGGAAGTGATTCGATCATTGTTGCAGCGACATTAGGATTATATGAATTCAATGGAAATAACTGTACTACATCCGTTTTGAATGTAAACGCACAGCCTGCAAACGCAACTTTTTCAAATTACATGGTTGCTGGATCTACTTTAGTTTGTACTTCTAACGAGAATGTGAATAATTCTGGGTGGAATACAAGTACAACAATTGATACCACACAATATTATGGATTCAGTATTGTTCCTGATACCTGTTACGGAATGAATTTAACGCAATTGTTATTTACACACCGAGTCAGTTCTTCTGGTGCTGGTGCGGTTATCCATTTGCGTTCTAGCTTGGACGGTTTTGCAACTAATTTCTACACAATCACAGCACCTACTCCAAATACATTTATTAACGAAGTAATTAATCTTCCTGCCGCTTTTGCAACTGTTTACGCACCAATAACATTTAAATTCTTTGTTACGTCAATGGGGGCAACTACAGCAACTTACCGCCACGACAATGTTTCTGTAAAAGGATTCATCAATCAGTTAGGGACAACAACTTACTATGCTGATATAGATGGTGACGGTTTTGGAAATGCAACAACAACTATTGTAAACTGTGTGCCTCCTGTTGGATATGTTACAAATAACACCGATTGTAACGATGCGGATTCAACTGAATTCCCTGGAGCAACTTGGGTATTAGATAATGACAACGATGGTTTTGGTGCTACTGGTTCAACAGTAACAAGTTGTACGCAACCAAACGGTTATATTTCTTCGTTAGCTCCTGTTGATTGTAATGACGCAAACGCTACGATCGGCGCTGCTATCACGTATTACCAAGATGCTGACGCAGATGGCTACGGAAATGCAGCAGTCTCACAAGCAGCATGTTCTACTCCAGTTGGTTACGTTACAAACAACACCGATTGTGACGACACAAATGCCTTAGTTGGTGGTGCAAATACTACATTCTACGCTGATGCGGATAACGATACCTATGGTGATGCAACGGTTACAATGATTGCTTGTATTGCTCCAACAGGTTATGTTGCAAACAATACCGATTGCGACGATACAAATCCTGCAACTCATCCAAATGCTGTTGAAGTTTGTGATGGTTTCGATAATAACTGTAACGGTAGCAACGACGAAGGTTTAACAACTTTCACATGGTACATGGATTCAGATAATGACGGATTGGGTAATCCAGCGTTAACTGCTCAAAACTGTTTACAGCCTTCTGGTTATGTTGGAAACGATAACGACTGTGATGATGCTGATGCTGATCCAAATGCTGGTGAAACATTGTACTATGCCGATGTCGATAACGACACTTACGGAGATCCATTTGATGCTATTTCAACGTGTACACCTCCAAGTGGCTATGTTGCAAACAACGAAGATTGTGACGATACTAATCCTGCGATCAATCCAAATGCGACGGACAATACCGGAAATGGTATCGATGAAAATTGTGATGGTGTTGATGGCAACTTAGGAATTGAAGACGCTATTTTTGCAAGTGTCTCAGTTGCACCAAATCCTGGAACGAATGAAGTTTCATTGACGTTTAATGGCGATTTAACTGGGTTGACTTATTCATTTATTGGAATAGATGGAAAAGCAATCCCTGCTATGATTGTTACACAAACAACTACTTCATTAACGTTCAATACAGCTGCTTTTGCAACAGGAACTTATTTGATTCAATTATCAAATGGAACTGTCGTGAAAACAATCCGTTGGATTAAGAATTAATACGAAAAAAGCAACTATAAATTGAGAGGCTGTCTGAAAAGATGGCCTCTTTTTTTATTCCTCGTGATGAGTTCCCTGCTCACTGACCACCAAATTTAACGTATCTTTGTCTCCAGATATTTACAACTATGCAAGTAATTTACAACGTTACCGTAAGCATCGACCCAGCAATTGAAAACGAATGGGTTGATTGGATGCGTGCTTCACATGTTCCGCAAGTAATTGCAACGGGCTGTTTTTTGGAAGGTCGTATGTCAAAAATCGACAACGAGGAACCGGGCGCTTGTACCTATGCAATGACATACATTGCCTACAGTCAAGACCATCTTTCTGAGTACCAAGAAAAACATGCTCCTGAATTACAAAAAGACCACAGCGCTAAATTCAACGGTAAATTTGCTGCGTTTAGAAGTACTTTATCCGTAATTGAACATTTCACCCATGAAGGTTAAAGCAAAAAAACACCTCGGACAACATTTCTTGAAAGACAAGGGAATTTGTAAAAAAATTGCCGACCAATACAAAAGTCACAAAGGCTGCGAAGTTGCCATAGAAATTGGTCCTGGAATGGGTGCACTAACCGAATTTTTAATGGAAAAAGAAAACACGGAATGGTGGACCTTAGATGTTGACGACGAATCAATCGGTTACTTAAAAGAACATTATCCGCAATTAGGCGAACGCATTGTTCACGGTGACTTTTTAAAAATCGATCCACTTCAATTAGTGGGGAATCGACCTTTTGCGGTAGTTGGAAATTTCCCTTACAACATTTCTTCGCAAATTCTCTTTCGTTGCATCGAATACAAAGACCACATTCCCGAAATTATGGGCATGTTTCAACGCGAAGTTGCACAACGTGTTGCTGAAAAACCAGGTACGAAAACCTATGGTATTTTAAGTGTTTTATTGCAAGCTTATTACGATATCGAATACTGTTTCACCGTTGACGAACACGTGTTTGATCCGCCACCAAAAGTGAAGTCGGGTGTGATTCGTTGCACACGTAACGAACGTGAAAAATTGCCGTGTGACGAAAAGTTGTTCAAGCAAATTGTGAAAATGAGCTTTAACCAACGAAGAAAAACAATTCGTAACTCCATAAAAGCTTTGTTGCCAGCTAATTATCCAGAAAATGAAATGCTGCAATTACGTCCCGAGCGCTTAGGTGTTGAAGAGTTTATAGCATTGACTCAATGGATAGACACGGTTAATCCAAACCGATCTTAAGACGCTTTTCCACAATAAATGTAAGGCTGTGAATAAGTATTTGTTAGCAAATTGTAAATGTGGTACTGTCGTCTGAATTTTCGATTATTTTTGTGACGAACCAAATTAGTAAATATGGCGCAAGATAAAACAAGATACTCAGACGCAGAATTGGAAGAATTCAGAGTATTGATCAACAATAAATTGAAAGAAGCTCACGAAGATTACGACATGTTGAAAGCATCGTTATCGAATGATAATCATGGTACAGACGATACGGGCCGTACATTTAACATGATGGAAGACGGTTCAGAAACATTATCGCGTGAAGAAGTTGCACAATTAGCTGCACGTCAAGAATCATTTATCGAGAATTTGAAAAATGCATTGAAACGCATTGAAAATAAAACATACGGTATTTGCCGAGTAACAGGAAAATTAATTCAAAAAGAACGTTTGAAATTAGTTCCTCACGCAACATTAAGCATTGAAGCGAAAAACCTTCAAAAATAATAGCATTTGAAAAAACAACTACTCCTCGTAAGTATACTTGTAGCTTGCGTATTATTGCTCGACCAAGGAATTAAAATTTGGATCAAAACGTCCTTCATGCCCGATGAAAGCAAAGCTGTTTTCGGCGAATGGTTTCGTTTGTACTATATCGAAAACCAAGGAATGGCTTTTGGAACAACTTTTGGCGCCAGTAGTTGGGCGAAATTAGGCCTTAGCGTTTTTCGAGTTGTAGCGATTGTTGGTATCGGAATTTATTTCTTCCGCTTACTGAAAAAAGGAGTGCGAACAGAATTATTAATCGCTATTGGGTTGATCTTTGCTGGTGCAACAGGAAATCTGATCGACTCGATGTTTTATGATTTCGTTTTTCCGTATGATCCGTGCAACGCGTTTAATCATTTGCCCGGCTCAGGTAAATTTGCTGATTGTGAATTATTTGGCATAAAAACACAAATCGAAACACGACATACTGGGTTCTTATTTGGAAATGTTGTGGATATGTTCCAATTCACTACTGAATGGCCAAGCTGGGTTCCTTGGTACAACCACAACCCAATGCACCCAAGCGATAATCAAATTTTCCCAGCAATTTGGAATATTGCAGATGCAGCAATTAGTAGCGGCGTTATCTTGATTATTTTACGCCAACGTGCTTATTTTCCAAAAGAAAAAAAGAAAGAAGACAAAATAATTGAACCAGCAGAAACAACTCCCGAATCGAATACCGATAGTAATTAATCTTTTAGCTGCTGCAATACCGCCACAACGTCTTCAGGTGTGTCGATATTTGGTGTTTCTATCGTTGTTTCAATAACGCGAATAGCATAGCCATTATACAACCAACGCAATTGTTCCAACGATTCAATCTTTTCTAAGTTTGTTGGTGCTAATTGACTAATCGCTTCTAATGTTTCCGAACGATAAGCATACAGGCCAATGTGTCTTAAAAATGGGTAATTCACTTGTGGGTCTCCTTTCGCATTAGTAAAATTGGGCAATGGACTACGCGAAAAATAAAGTGCGTCACGTTGCGCATTGACCACCACTTTGATCCGGTTTGGATTCAGAATCTCTTCCATCGTAATTGCACGTGAAGCAAGTGTTGCTATTTGAACATTCGGATCCGTAAACGCAGCTAATAATTGGTCCAATTGGCGTGCATCTACCAACGGTTCGTCACCTTGAATATTGATAATGACATCAAATTTATCTGCTAACTTAGCAACAACTTCTGCACAACGGTCTGTACCGGTTTCATGTGTTTCGGCTGTCATCATCACCTGTGCACCAAGCGAAGAAACGTGATCAAAAATACGCGTATCATCCGTCGCAACAACAAAATCGGTTAACAAACTGGATTGAGCTACACCTTCAACCACACGTTGAATCATCGTTTTTCCTTTCAAATCAATCAAGGGTTTCCCCGGAAAACGGGAAGAACCAAAACGAGCAGGGATGACACCAAGTATGCGCATAATCTTTTTGAACAAAGATAAGTCGAAATTTGCTTGTTGAGAAGTGATTCGAATTTTTGCGCCAAACTCGTAGCGCATTTTTGCGATTGGTTTATCTTTGTTGCATGAAATACTTGTTTGTAGGATTAGGAAACCCAGGTGCAAAGTACGAAGCAACCCGTCACAATATCGGATTCAAAGTCCTTGAAGAATTGGCGCGTGAATTAGGTGGAACATTTCTTTCCCAAAAAGTGGCAGATGTAGCGGAAGTAAAATTCAAAGGCCGCACCTTGATTTTGGTCAAACCCACAACCTACATGAACCTTTCCGGTAAAGCAGTCAACTATTACTTGCAACAACAAAAGATTTTAAAAGAAAACATGGTGGTTGTGACAGACGACTTGGCCTTGCCATTTGGAAAATTGCGCATGAAAGGAAAAGGATCTGATGGCGGTCATAATGGTTTAAAAGACATTCAAGCAACCATCAATTCGACCGAATATTGCCGTTTGCGTTTTGGCGTTGGAAATGATTTTCACAAAGGGCAACAAGTCGATTATGTATTAGGTGAATGGTCGACCGAAGAACGTGAAACGCTGAATGAACGCATTGTTGTAGCAACAGAATTTCTAAAAAGTTTTGCGACAATTGGCTTACAGTTAACGATGACCAATTGGAACGGAAAATAATGTAAACAATTGACTGTTAACTATAACTTGAATTTATACAAAAGATTTCGCGCGTATTAACGAATCATTTATAAACAATTAAGTATCTTTACCAGCGAGCAATTCAACAACTAATTGTTCAAATGACACTATGCAATATATTCGATTAACACGAAGTGATGAATTCACTAAAAAACTTACCCAACGAGTAGAAGAATACTTCAAGCAAAATAAGATACGCAAATCAGGTAACTGGCGTATTTTACTGAAAGTACCGGTGATGTTTTCTATCTTTTTTATTCCTTATTTTTTAATGGTTTTAGGAGTAGTTGACTCCAACTTAATGTTGTTATTAATGACCATTTTCATGGGAGTTGGAATGGCTGGAATTGGATTATCTATCATGCATGACGCCAATCACGGAGCTTTTTCAAAATACAATTGGTTGAATCAAATCATGAGTTTTTCATTAGAAGTTTTGGGCGGTTGTAACACCAACTGGCGTATTCAACACAATGTTTTACACCATTCATTTACCAATGTACATGACATGGACGAGGATATTGATCCAATTGGAGTACTTCGTTTTACGCCAGATGCACCACGCAAACCCATTCATCGTTTTCAACTATTTTACGCCTGGTTTTTCTATGGTTTAATGACCTTTTCGTGGATGACAAACAAAGATTTCAATCAATTGCGTCGTTTTAGTAAAAACGGATTATTGAAATCACAAAACACGACGTTTTCTAAAGAAATTTCTAAGCTAATATTCACAAAATTGGTTTACTACGTGTATATCGGAGTTATTCCATTATTAGTAATGGATATTTCAATCTGGCAATGGTTACTTGGTTTCTTTATTATGCACTTTGTTAGTGGAACTATCTTGGCGTTTGTGTTTCAATCTGCTCATGTAATGCCTGAAACAGAATTCATGACCAAAAACAATTACCAAAACAAAAATGAAGAAGAAAGTTGGGCAAGACATCAAATGATGACAACAGCTAATTTTTCAAATTGGAATCCTTTGTTTACTTGGTTTGTTGGTGGATTGAACCACCAAATTGAACACCATTTATTTCCAGATATTTCACATATTCACTACCCGAAAATTGCTAAAATCATCAAAGAAACAGCAAAAGAATACGGAGTTAGTTACAATTACCACAGAACATTTGGAGGTGCAATAATCAATCACTTGCGCATGCTGAACCGTTTAGGAAAAGCATAAATTAAACGATAATTAATTAGAAAGCTCGAAGAAATTCGGGCTTTTTTTGTGTCTTACTTGTCGATGATTTCTAAACAAGCTAATTCTTTATTTAAAGAAAAATCATAGATTGCTTGCTGATGATTCGTTATTAATGCAACAACATTTTTAGTTGTTTGATTATAGGTTCTAATCCAAACAATTTTAGGTGGATGACCCCAAACCAAAGAAAAATCATAAAAATCACCATCAAAAGTAACGATACAATACTCATTTGTTTTTGCAAACTCCCAAATCTCTTTGTCTGATTTATTTTTTAAGGTTAAATCATTGATGTGCTCAATTTCAAATGTTGTTTGAAGTGCTTTGATGATTCTAAAAGAAATGTTCTGATCAACTAAAAACTTCATGAAGCAATCGCCAAATGCCCCTCTTTAGAAGCAGCAAAAAATAAACAAGCTACAATATGTTGTTTCGTTAATTCTGGAAAATCGGTGATGATTTCCTCATACGTCATCCCATTAGCTAACCAATTCAAGACATCAACGACTGCAATTCGACTTCCTTTGATGATCGGACAGCCAAATCGTTTTTCATTGTTGATTTCTATATAATCTTGGATATTCATACATTCAAAAGTAAGTTGTTTTTTTAATTCTACAAATTATTTTTGTTGTAAATAATAATCGGCTATCACCAAATCAACTGAACGAGTGATTTTAATGTTTTCTTGTGTACCTTCAACCAAATGAATCGGATGGCCCATTTGTTCCACCAATGATGCGTCATCTGTAAATGAAGGAGAAAAAGGTATTTCGTATGCAGCTCGAAGAACAGATGCTTCAAACAGCTGTGGCGTCTGAACAACTCGGAAGTCCGAACGTTCAACCGCACTATTCGATTGGTCATTTGCTACTTTTCGAAGTGATTCATTGACAGAAATAACAGGAATGACTGCTTTGTATTGTTCTACGGCTTGCGTTAATCGGTCTAATAAATCGTTGCTAACAAATGGTCGGACACCATCATGAACACCAATAACATTTCCTGTGCAAATAGCTAATGCATTTTTTATTGAGTGATAACGTTCTACACCTCCAGCTATAATTTTATGCTGAATTGCAAAGGAGTGTTGCGCACACAAGGATTTCCATTCAGCTATATGTGTGTCAGGTAATGTTACGATTAATTGCGCCGTTGCATCATAAGCTGCTAAACGCGCAATCGTTTGCATTAAAATCGGTTGACCGCCAATACATAAAAACTGTTTTGGTTGAGTAGAACCCATCCTTTTTCCAATTCCTCCAGCTGTAATGATAAATGAATAACGCATGTTCGAATATAAAAAAAGGCCTTCAATAAGAAGACCTTTCAACAAACTATTTTAGTTGAATTATTTAATTTGATTTGGATCTTGTTCTGCACGATCATTGAATTTCTTTTGCCAACGCATCCAATATCCAAATCCAAAAAATCCCAATGCAATGAAACTCCAATTTAAAATATCTCCTACGTTATCGTAGAATTGGAATGTCCATTGTAAGAAGTCTGCAATCGATTGAAAAACTGTTGTTGAACTCATGATCTTATAATTTTGGTATAAAAGTAAGTATTTTATTAATTGCTGACTTTTAAAACAGTAAAAAAAATGAGTTTCACGACAAATTTGCTGAATTATCGGTCGATTTGCTTAATTTCAACAGGGAATTAAAAGCATGAAAGAAAGCAATACAAATAAACATTTGATTGAAATGGTGCAAACTGCGTTGCACAACGGACAGGAAATTACCATCGCTGCAAATGGTTGGAGTATGTATCCCTGCTTGCTCCCTGCTGACATTGTGAAAATTCACCCAACACCTTTTGCAGATTTAAAAAAAGGTGATGTGATCGTTTTTCAACGCAAGGAACAACTCATTGTACACCGATATATTGCACCAAACAAATCTCAAGGTGATGCTTGTTTACGCGCTGACGAACCCATAAACGCAACGAATTATTTAGGAAAAATAACCGCTTTTCAACGTAAAAACAAAGAAATGAAAACGATTGATCGGTTAGCATTTTGGAAATTCACCGCGCTTAATTTAGGAAAACTAAGCCGCTTTATTCATTGGGTGCTGTTACGAATTCGGTTGAAATTTATTAGAAATTAAGTGCTTTTCTGAAATTTTCGCAGGAATACTTTCCTGAAAAGCTAAGCCAAAATTCAACGAATCTTCATTTTACTTACTTGATTTACAAAAAAGTGCATCAAGAAGGAACGAAAACAAGGCTTTTTCTGCTTTCTTCATTACCTTTGCAACATGAAGCATATTCGTAATTTTTGTATTATCGCGCACATCGACCATGGTAAAAGTACATTGGCAGATCGATTGTTGCAAACAACAGGAACTATTTCAGATCGTGAGATGCAAGCACAAGCCTTGGATGACATGGACTTAGAACGTGAACGTGGTATTACGATTAAATCACACGCCATTCAAATGAATTACAAATTTGAAGGGCAAGAATACGTGCTTAATCTGATTGACACACCTGGACACGTTGATTTTTCCTACGAAGTTTCTCGTTCGATTGCCGCTTGTGAGGGCGCTTTATTAATCGTTGATGCTTCTCAAGGAATTGAAGCGCAAACGATTTCAAATTTATATCTTGCATTGGAACACGATTTAGAAATCATTCCAATTCTAAATAAAATGGACTTGCCTGGTGCTATGCCTGAGGAAGTTACCGATCAAATTGTTGAATTAATTGGCTGTGATCCAAGTGATGTAATTCCTGCTTCTGGAAAGACTGGCTTAGGTGTTGATGCTATTTTATCAGCAATCATTAATCGTATTCCTTCACCAAAAGGTGATGAAAACGCGCCCTTAGAAGCGATGATTTTTGATTCAGTTTTCAATCCATTCCGTGGTATTATTGCTTATTACCGAGTTCGAAATGGTGTCCTTAAAAAAGGTGACCGTGTTCGTTTCTTTAATACGGGACGTGATTACAACGCAGATGAAGTAGGAATTCTTAAAATGGATTTAAGTCCGAGAAAAGAAGTACGTGCCGGCGATGTTGGCTATATTATTTCAGGTATCAAACAAGCGAATGAAGTAAAAGTTGGAGATACAATTACCTTAACGAGCAATCCTTGTGACGAGCCAATTAAAGGTTTCGAAGACGTAAAACCGATGGTGTTTGCTGGTATTTATCCGGTAGAAACAGACGAATACGAAGAGTTGCGTTATTCAATGGAAAAACTGCAATTGAACGATTCATCATTGGTATTTGAACCAGAATCGTCTGCGGCTTTAGGTTTCGGATTCCGTTGTGGTTTCTTGGGAATGTTGCACATGGAAATCATCCAAGAGCGCTTGGAACGTGAGTTTAACATGACTGTGATTACGACAGTTCCCAACGTTTCTTATTTCTGTTATACGACGAAAGATCCATCAAAATCGATGATTGTAAACAATCCTTCTGAATTGCCAGATCCATCAACAATCGATCATATTGAGGAGCCATATATCAAAGCACAAGTCATTACAAAATCGGAGTACATCGGTCAAATTATGACCTTATGTATCGAAAAACGCGGTGAGTTGCACAACCAAGTGTATTTGACACAAGATCGTGTTGAGTTAACGTTTGAAATGCCACTAGCTGAGATCGTTTTTGATTTTTACGACCGTTTAAAATCGGTTTCAAGGGGTTATGCTTCGTTTGATTATCATCCGATTGGCTACAAAACGTCCGATTTGATTCGCATGGACATGTTATTGAATGGCGAACAATTAGATGCATTGTCAGCACTTGTTCACAGAAGTAATGCATACGACTTAGGGAAAAAAATCTGTGTGAAATTAAAAGAATTGATTCCACGCCAACAATTCGAAATTCCTATCCAAGCTGCTATTGGAGCAAAAGTAATTGCACGTGAAACAATCAAAGCATTGCGTAAAGACGTTACTGCAAAATGTTATGGAGGAGATATTTCTCGTAAACGAAAATTGTTAGAAAAACAAAAAGAAGGAAAGAAACGCATGCGCCAAGTTGGTCGTGTAGAAATCCCGCAAGAAGCATTCATGGCTGTGTTAAAACTAAACGATTAATCACAACCTGATTCATATTCAAAGACTGTTCCGAAAGAGCAGTCTTTTTTTGTTTTAAAGCATTTTGATGATAAGGTAGTAAACTATGTTTCTCAAACAATTTAAATCCGTTTAAACTTCATAAAATCGCCTAATAATATAGCGGTGATAAAAGTAGGATTGGTGTTTTATATCGAGAATAATCCGTTTTTAGATGGTATTTATTTACCCGGGTATTTAGTGGTAAAGCTATAGCTTGACCACAGCAAGAATATTTGTGTTTGCTGCATGTGGGAAAATAGTTACCCTGGTAAGTTGTGGTCAAGCTGCAGACTGACCACAAAAATGAATGACAAACTCAGAATATACAGCTACAAAAAAAGCGGCTACCTTTTCAGGCAGCCGCTTTCCATGTTTAAACTGTTTATTTATTGAACAACAACGCGATAAACTTTATCACCTGTTGTATTTGATAAACGAATGAAGTAAACGCCTGTTTCAACTTTTGATAAGTCAATTGACGTTGTAGCTGCACCATTGATAGCGTTAACTGCTGTTGCAATTACACGACCGTTAGCGTCAGTTACTTCGTAATTAAATGTACCAGCGTTGTTCGATGCACTTACGTATACCATTCCATTTGTTGGATTCGGATAAACCTCAATTCCAGCGAATGTTGCTTCATCAATATCTAAGAAATCACATGTTCCAAGAACTGTTACTACAACGTTTGCAGTATCATCTGGACAAACACCATTTCCTGCGATATAATCATAATTATAGTTACCTTGGAATGCACTAGCAGTGATATTAGAACTTGCAAGAGTTACGTTTGCAGGATCATACCAAGTACCGTTTAAGTCAACATTTCCAGACAAACCAGCTAATAAATCTAATGGTTCGTTTTTACATACTGTAATTGAACCATCGATACCAGCACTTGAAGGAGCGAAAATTCTCACTTTAGATACTACAGTATCAGAAGCACATCCATCAACAACTTGGTATTGGAAGTTAAATGTTTGGAATGCAATACCTGCAGATTGGAAAGAAGATCCGAAGATACTTGCATTTACTGCATTTACTGGAGCAGTCCAAGTTCCACCTAAATCATTTCCTGTAATTGTTCCATCTAAGTTCAATACATTTCCTGAACATACATTTGTAGTAGCATTTGCTGTTCCAGCATTTACAACAACCTCAGTAATTCTGATTCCATAAACACCAGAAGTTCCTGTGAAACCATCATGCATAATGTAGTAAGCATCACCTGGAGTTAAACCACAAACTGTGAAGTTTGGCGCTAAACTTGTTCCACCGATTGCATTATCATTTGCAGCTAAGATATCAAAGTTATTGTTGAAATCTGAACAAGATGCAGCATCATAAACAGCTGCTTGACCATTGTAGTTTGTCGCTGTGAAATCGATACGAACTTGTCCACTTGCTGGCGCAATGAATTTGAACCATGTTGTTCCATTCAATGTGTTGTTAATCCAACCAGTTGTTGTTTGAGCACCTGTTACAGCTGGAGCGATATTGATCTCATCCAATGAAACTGTTGCACCTGTATTATTGAACGTGTAATTTGTGTTCAATGCTAATGTATCAGCACCACAAACTAAGTCATTTGTCAACGGCATAACAACGTTAACTGGACCAACATAAGAAGATGTATCACCGTTCGCACAAACTGCTTGTACATAAACTTGGTAAACTCCACCACCTAATAATGATTGATCAAAAATTGTATCATTTGTATTTGTACTTCCTGTTGCAACTTCTGTTCCTGAGTAAACATTGTTTCCAGTCATTACATAAGCAACATTGAAATCAGAAATTTGTGTACCTACAGATGATTGTGCCCAGTTCCATGTTACTTCTAATGAATCAACATCAGTTGTAGCAACAATGTTAGAAGGATATGAACAGTTTGGTAACGTTGTGAAACTGTATAAGTAACCACCTGAAGTTAAGTTGTCTTGTGTACATTCTGAATAGATGTAAACATCATATGCAGTCAATTGTGTTAAACTGTTTCCAAAACTCGCATCTGAAGTAGATAAAGTTTGTGGAGTACCAATAGCTTGACTTGGCGTTGCAGCAGGATCAAACCCAGCTGGACCATAAATCAATGTCCAAGAAGTCTCACCATATAAACCTGGATTCCAGTCTAAAATAGCATCGTCTGTAGATATTGTAGAAATGAACGTTGTGATGTTTGGACATAAAGCATTGTAGAAATGAGCACATGTGTTTGAAGTCAAATATGCCGTGTTATTTGAAGAAACAAAAGCAGAACCATTTGCAGTAATCATTGCGATTTCAGCATCAGCACCGTAGTCTTCAAATGTACTTCCTAAAGTTACATCTGTATACACATAATATACTTCACTCGTAGCTTCATCAACAATAATTTCAAATGTTGCACCTTCTGCTGAGTTAGGAGATCCATAATATGGAATATTAAACCACTCAATAATAAATTGACGGTTAGGAGCCGTACCAATTGATTGGTAATAAATACCTCCAGCTGTAATTGTTCCTAAATCTTCTGCAAAAGGGAATAAACCATTTCCTGTAGCAGTATATCCAACTTGACCAGTTAATGTATTGAACAATACACCACCATTATTACCAATAGTTACTGTAGAAACTTGCGTTCCACCAATGTTCCAGTTCCATGGTAATGTTAAACCAAATTCTGAATCATCTGTAATACCAGTAATTTGAGTTCCAGTTCCTGAAATATCTACAAATCCACCTGTAGGACAAGCATTGTCCCAAGCTAAGAAACCTGGATCTGTACAGAACGCAAATGGACCTGCAACAGCTGATGTAGTAACACATCCTGCTTTTACATAAAATTGGTAACAAGAATTAGCTAACAAACCAGTAATGTTTAATGAATCTTGGTTAGCTGTAACAATTGTTCCTGTACCTGGTGTAAACCCTGTTGGACCGTATTCAACTACCCAAGAAGTTTCGTTACCACTCGCTGTCCATCCTAATGTAGCATTAAAGTATGAAACATTTGTTGCAGTTAAAGCTGTTGGTGCAGTTGGTTGACCGATTACCAAAGTAATTGGAGAAGAAACTTGAGCTGATGCAGATTGAATTTTTACAAAATATGTACCTGCTGCTAAGTTAGTTGGAATTGGACCGAAAGTAGAGTAAGGATTCGTTCCATCAGAGATCGCATAAGCAAATGGACCTGTTCCACATGTTACAGTACCTAATGTAAAAGATCCATTAGCTTGACCGTTACATGAAGCATCAACTGGAACAATAGTAGCTAAAACTGGAGTTACATTAACTACGATTGGCAATGCCACTGATTGACAACCGCCAACAACTGCACGTGCATAAAAATCATAAGCACCAGCTGTATTTGTATTAGCTAAAACAGATGTTCCAACTGTTTCTAAAGTACCACCTGTTCCTAATAAAGTACCACCTGTTGATGCAGTATACCATTCTAAGGTTGGAGCTGGTAATGTATAATTAACTGTTAACGTTACACTTGAAAATGAAGCTGGACCTCCAAATGAGTATCCATGAATAATTGATAAATTCACAGTACCAGTTGAAACACTTGTTGCGTTGTGTGTGTATGGTCCTGCATTTGTTACACTACCAATAGCTGGATTCAATGTTGTCAAAGCAACAGAAGCTGCTCCACTCAATTGAATGTCTAAATCTGAAGGCCAAGTTCCTGAAGTTGTTGTAACACCATTGAAAGATAAAACAGCACTTGTAATTGTAGACCCAACAGGTATACTTAAAGTTCCTGATAAATTACTTGTTAATCCTGCAGCAACATTTACGTTAGATCCAAAAGTTACAACTGCTGTTCCAGAACTCGCAGCTGGAGTAACCGTTAATGGTGCTGTTGTAGCACCCGAACATACATTTAATGGATTAATTGTAGTTAACGGTGTTGGCGGGATATAAGCATCAACAACAACTGCAATACTTGATGTGTTTGACCAACAAGAAGTAGCTGCGTCAAATGCAGAAACGTAATACGTACCAGAAGCAGTTACAGGCAATGCCGTTGCAGCATTATTTGTAGTCGTTGATCCATTGGCAACTGTTTGCCAGTAATAAGTTGTACCAGAAGGAGCAGCAGCAACAGAAACAGTTGTTCCAGGTGCACATGCAGGATTTGCAGCAGCTGTAGGCGCTGGAGGCGCTGTTGCAACTGGCATATTTGTTACAACGATAGATACAGCAGGTGACCAAGTGTTACCAACTGTGTTTTTTGCTCTTAAATAAAATGTTCCGTTTGCGTAAACTGTGTATGCTCCAGCGTATGGTGTTGCAGTACTTGTTCCAGTAGCTGTTGTTTGCCAGTAATATGTAACATCTGTTGGTGCAGTTGAAGTAGTTGTTAAGCCAGTACCAGTTGCACATGTTGGTGTACCTGAAGCTTGAACCAATGCAGCTGGTGCATCAGGATTACCAATCCAAGTATACGTTGTTCCAGTTGCTGGAGTTGATGTTGATGACACAGCTAAATTAGCTGTATTTGATGTTCCAGCTGTTGATGCTGCCCAACTAGTCGTTCTGTTGTTAAAATCAGTTGCAGTAGCGCCTCTTAAACCAACTTGAACTACATCTGCTGAAGAACCATTTGCCATTGAACCATAAACAATTTGAATATAATTTGTTGTTTCGTTCAAACGAATTTGAAAATTATAATTGTCTCCTGTTGTAGCATATTTTTCGTAATTTTTCCATTGAATGACAAATACACGGTTTGGAGCAGTACCTATTGTTTGGTAACTTAATTCTCCTGTTGTTCCATTTGATAATAAATCAACACTTAATGCTGAAACAACATTATTGTTTGATCCACTTAGACCTGTGTAAGAATTTGTAACAGATCCTCCCATTGCAATGAATCCATTAGCATTTGCACTAAAAGAAGTGTAATTTGTACCGTTGTAATTGAACGTAAAACCAATCGGAAGATTTGTGAAGTTATCATCATCATTGGATGTAGTTCCTAACACTGTACCGCCCGTAATTGCGGTGTAGGTGCCAACGGATTGGTTGAAACCATACCCACTCACCTGTGCGTTGAGACTACTTATCGCAGTCAAAACAAACGCAACGATCAGCGATATGCCTTTCCATTTGTTGTAGTTATTTTTCATAGTTTAAACATTAATAAATTGAATCGTAAATTTAGTTTTTTTTCTTGAAAACAAAAATTTATCAGTAATTAATTGACAAACACTTTAATGTAAGCCATTTATGAATGAATATTTTACCGAATTAAGCGACTATTTTTTTTGGCGATTTATCGTTTAATAAACGAAATTCGTGCTTTGCTCGCTGAAAACTCCATAAAATAATTGCCTGGAAGTAGTTTTTCGATTGAAATTTTGGAATCCATTTTCGTAATTGCCGTTTGCAAAACTATTCGCCCAATAGCATCTTTTACAATTACGTTCTGTTCCGTTTCATTGCCTGCTACTTGGATGAAATCTGTTGAAGGATTTGGCGAAACGGTAAATGCTAAATTATCTTCACCTATACCTACACCTGAGATCGATAAGTTTAATGTAATAATACTGTCACATCCATTTTGACTGGTCAATGTTTGGGTATACGTTCCGCTTTGCGAATAGGTTTGTCCATTCAAGGTGTAGTTTCCAAGCGTCACTTCGTTTAAAACGGTCGTTGCTGTTGGGTTTACAACAACTGTTACTTGGTCTGTTCCTGCGCAACCATTCGCGTCCGTCCCATTAACCTGGTATGTCGTTGTTGTCGTTGGTGCAAATAATTGGTTATCGATGATGTTATTATTCCAAACTGGACTTTGAACTCCTGTTGCGGCTAATTGCAATGAATCACCTGCACAAATAGTGACATCTGAACCAGCATTAATTAAAGGTGTATTCACTGCAACAACAACTTGGTCGCTACCAAAACAGCCGTTTGCATCTGTTCCACTTACTGTATACGTTTGTGTAGAATCGGGTGTAAACGCAATTCCATTCAATACATTATTTGTCCACGTTAAAGCCGTTGACCCAGTACCTGTTAATGTAACAGCTGTTCCAGCACAAACTGTTTGGTTTGGCCCGCCATTCACTTGTGGTTGATTTACAGTTACCACAACTTGATCAGCGGCTGTACAGCCATATTGACCCACTGCAGTGTATGTATAAGTCGTCGTTGTATTAATTACAAAAGGATTGTTGTTGGTAATTCCTAAATTCCAATTGTAAGTATTCCCCCCCGTTCCAGAACCTGACAAAGCAATGGTGTCACCTTTACAAACCGTAAAATCTGCACCAGCATTCGAAACGATATTCGGTAATTGAGAGGTGTACATTTTTTGAATCTCGCAATTTGATAACGAACGGTTCCATATTGCTACATCATCGATACTTCCATTGAAATAACTTGTACCGATATCTTTTCCGATGTAAAATGGCAAAACAGTCGACAATGCTCCCGTGTGAGAATACGTAGCGGAAGTTTCTAAAACACCATTTCGGTAAATGCGCATTACACCATTGATGAACATGCATACATAATGTTCCCATTGATTCACCGTATAAGGTGAATTCGCCCAAATCCAAGCAGATTGTTGCTTGTTGGTTCCAAAAGTATTATTAGCAGCACTTCCAGAAAACAACCAAATAAAATTATTAGCCGTCCCCGATCCACTCATCATAGCAACTCCTCCTGTAGTTGATGGACGATTTATCCAAAAGGAAACCGAAAAGGTACCCGTTGGAGAAAACACAAATGATGGGGTTGTTTTTTCCAAATAATTACCAGATCCGTTGAAAGAATATGCTGCATTTGCAACACCGTTTCGATCTGCAATTAAGGTCGCTCCATTATTCGTCAAGTGATTTGCGTTTGCAGTTAAATCATTTGCATTTCCTGTAAAAGGCCAAAACGCTTGTAGTCCATTTGTTGGAACATAGTTCGGTATCTGACCAAAAACACTAAATGCACAAGAAATTGCTACTGTTAGTAAGGTTTTTTTCATAAGAGTATTATTGTAGTTCTTTTACGAATATATGAAAAAACAACTAACTATCAACCAATTAAAAATCTTACACCCATTAATGTGTATGTGTTTACACGGTCCTTTTTAGCTTTTTATTTCCTTTAAAATAACGACTGCTAACTAATTGATTCCTTTTAAAACCGTAATTTTATCTCATGAAAATTGAAATTTGGTCGGACATCATGTGTCCTTTTTGTTATATCGGTAAACGCCATTTGGAACAGGCATTAGCTGAATTACCTGATTTAAGTGTGCAAATTGAATGGAAAAGCTTTCAATTAGATCCATCGATTACGCCTCAACCAGGAAAAGATGTGTTTTCCTATCTCGCAGAACGAAAAGGAATGTTACTATCCGAATCAAAAGCGATGCACCAACATGTTGCCGAACGTGCTGCTGATGTTGGTTTGACATATAATTTTGAAACAGCTGTTATTGCAAATTCGATGCGTGCGCACCAATTGATTCAGTTAGCAAAAACAAAAGGGCTAGGAGATCCGATGGAAGAGGTGTTTTTCTCAGCTTACTTTTGCGAAGGAGAAGATTTGAATGACGACAACACCTTGATGCGTCTTGGTGTACAAGCGGGATTAAATCCCTTAGACATCACAGAAACACTTGCTGAAAATAGTTTTACATTAGCAATCAACCGAGATATTCAAGAAGCGCAACAAATAGGTGTCCGCGGTGTTCCATTTTTTGTTTTCGACCGTAAATACGCTATTTCAGGTGCTCAACCTGTTGCCACATTTATTGAAACATTACAAGCACTCATTTAGTTTATTGGGCTAACCAAAGCGTAGGATTGATGCGTTGAACCGTTCCGTTGATTACTTGATGTATTTCAAAATGAGCGGTTGATAACCCACCATCACTTTCTGTTAACAAAGAACCGATTGATTGTTTCGTTCCAACACTTGAACCAACAGAAACATAAACCTCTTGTAAGTTACTATAAACAGTACGGTAATTTCCGTGTTTTATAATGATTACTTTACCAGCTCCTGGAATATTCAAAACACTGGTAACTTCACCTTGGAAAACAGCGCGCACTTGTGCATTTCGAGGCGCTCCAATATCGATACCATTATTATTTGTGTAGACATTTGGAATCGTTGGATGTGGATTTTTTCCATATCCTTCAGTAATAGAACCTTTTAAAACTGGCCATGGCAAACGTCCGCGATTGGATTCAAAATTCTTGCTTAATGCAACACTTTCTTTTGTTTCCGTAATCACCAATTTTTTCTCTGCAGGTTTGCTTGAACTCGTTGCAGCTGTTGTTGCATTTGTGTTGTTGGTGTTGGCGTTTGCTTTCGCTTCTTGTCGCTGTTGTTCTTTTCGCGCTTTTGCTTCTGCTTCAGCTATTTCTTTTTCAATCGCTTGTTTAATACGGCGTTTCAATTCATTTTTTTGGCGCTCTGCGGTTTTTAAATCCGCCATCAATTTTACTTCGTCTTTTTTTAATTTATCCAATGCTTTTTGCTTCTTCTCTTTATCTGAAAGCATTTTGTTTTTTTCTTCAATTTTCAAGACTAATAATTCCTCTTTTTTTTCTTTTTCTGTTTTGATGGAATTAATTTCTGTCTTGATGAATGTTTGACTTTGTTTGATTAGTTTAAATTGTTTGCGTTGAATATCCGAAACACGGCGCAAATAATTGTTTCGTTTTACCGCTTCAAAATAATTGGATGATGAAAAAATATACATCATTTTTCCATATTTATTGCGGTGTTTGTACGCATAGATAAGTAAGCGGCGGTATTGTTCTTTCAAACTAAAGACCCTTTTTTGAAGCAATTTCACTTCTTGCGCTTTCGATGAAATGGTTAACTCAGCACCTCTAATTTGATTGTCGACATTCTGAACCAACTCTTCGCGGTCGCGCACTTGTGTTTCGATTAACTTGAGTTCGCTTAACGAATTTTGAGTTCCTCGTTTCACTTTTTCTAATAAGGATTTAGTTGTCGAAAGTTTTTTCTCCAACTTATTTTGTTCGGCTTGCAATTGATCACTTTTCTTTTGCGTCCATCCGTTGCCAAAAAGAAAAACAGAACAAATTAGGAGTAAACTAATCTTCTTTAATGCCACACGTTTCATATCCTTCTGGTATTGTAAATAAAATTTCTTGCAGTTCATTCACCGAAGTACTTCCATAATCCAAATCAATCACAATGCGATTTCTTGGCGTTTTAATAACGACAGAAACTTCGTTTGGTAACAAATAAGTATCAATCGAATCGCGCGATAAATAATTAATCTCAATAGAAGTGGTGTCATTTGGACTATTTAACGACATGCGTTTAATCGACTTCAAATCGGATGCTAACTGGTAAACAAAAACAACGTTATTATCATCGTTTCTACGATTATTTCTATTGCGGTCGTTTCTATTGCGCAACTCTCTTCTTAATTCTTTTTTCTTTACAGAAGAAATGAGGTATTGAAAAGGATCGTTGATTTGAAAATAACGTTGTGTTGTATCAAAACCTATAGGTAACCCCAACAATAATTCTTCTAAATTTTGGTAATTAAAATCAACTTGGAATATTTCTTTGAAATAGGACAAATCTTTTTGAATGAGACACTTTTGCAATTTATTCGCAATGCTTATCGAATCAGTTGTTATCAGAGCTGAAGCAACAGGTAAATTCATCTTCGAAATGATGACATCAGCAAAACTGTCTTTTACAAGTCGGATCGTTGTTTTGAAACTAATACTTTTTGCTGTATCCGAATAGGATGATTTGATTTTTGTGAAGAGCGTGTTGGGGCGCAACTGATGAATACTATCCAATGCAGCTATGAGTTCTTTCTCTTTCTTTTTCTCCAAACGAACAGGTTTTTCAGCCAATTCGCGCGGAGCACATGATGCAGCTAGCACAACTATCCCAATAGCCAAAAGGCTTTTAATAAACCGGTGCAACATATTGTTTGGTTTGAATTTTTTTATCTAACTCGTTGTTTTTCGCACCTAGTGCTTGTGCTTTGCGCCAACAATTCAATGCATCTTCGACTTTTCCAAGTTTGGCGTAACAATTCCCAAGTACCTCTTGAGCAGTTGCATCATTATTATCCAATTGAACAGCGATTTCAGCAATCGCAAGCGCTTCATTGTATGATTCTTTTGCAAATTTCACAACTGCTTTGGTTGTGTAAAAAGCGGCTGTTTTCTCTGTCGTATTGATGACCTCATCTATCAGCTTCTCTGCTAAATCCAGATCAGAACCACTTCGCGCTAAACGCAATGCAAAATTATTTTTTGTTAAGTAATTCGTTTGATCGAATTGCAGTGCTTTTTGATAATTTTCTTTCCCTAGTTTTGCATTATTCAATCGAAAATATGCTTCCCCAATTTGCGCATAAAACTCTGCTTCCGTTATTGGATCTTCATTGATCAAACTTCTCCCTATTTCTGCTGCATCAAGCGCCTCTTGGTATTTTCCAGTTTGAACACACGCAATTGTCTGCATCAAATGCACAGTAACTATTGCTGGAAAAAGCGCCAAACAAGCTTTTGAATCGGTGTATAAATCAGTAAAATTTCTGCTTTCGTATTCGAGTAATAAAACTTGATTCCATATAGGATACTTGGTCGATTCAAATGTCAATGCTTTTTTATATGCTTGCAACGCTGCTTGTTTCTTGTTGTTTTGCAACAACAAATCTCCATGAACTGAATATGCTTTTGCATCTGTAGGATTGGTTGCAATAAGTATTTCAGCTAATTCAAAAACTTCTGGTTCAATCACATTTTGCTGTTCATAGAAAAGTAACAACACTTTCATCTTCGTATCAATATCCAAACCGACTCCTTCAAAAGCTGCTTTGAAATAAGTGTACGCTTCTTTCTTTTTGAATTGACGGTAATACAAATCACCCAAAGCTATGTTCGCACGGGCATTTGTTGGGTCATTTCTGACCAATTCTACGAGCATTTCTTGTGCTTTTCCTATTTCGTTTTTTTGGAAATAATACTCCACCAAGGTACCAATCAACGAAAGTTCATCTGGATAAACTTTGCGCGCTTTCAATAATTCATTCAATGCTTTATCGCTTGCTTTTATGCTGTTGTACAAATCGTATTTTTGTAGCGATAAATCTGGAATAATGCCTAACTGGTCTTCCATTTTATTCAAAACAGCAATGGCTTCTTCTACTTTATTCAAGCGTTTCAAGACTTCAGAATGACCAAATAACCAATCGGTGTTTTTGGGCTCTTTTGCAACTAATTTTCGAAAACAAACTTCGCTTTCTGCAAACTTGTTTTGATTGAAATACATGTACGCCAACTCTTGTGTGTACCAAATGTTAGTTGGATCTAATTTTGCAGCCGCTTCAGTAAACGTTGTCGCCTTTGTTTGGTCATTTGTATACAAATAACATTGTGCCAATGCAAATGCAACAGCGTCGTCGTTTTGTCGGAAAGTATAACACGAATCAAATGCGGCGATTGCCTCTGGAAATTGTCCCATCATTTTTAACCGAACACCTTTGTGAAACGTGCGCAAATAAGCTGTTTCTTGAGCTGTCACTTGTTTTTGCTGCAGGGGCTGAGTTGTTTTACACGCCGCCAACAACAAAACAATTAATCCGATGAAATAACGACTATTCATTAACTAATGATGGAATAATCACTTAAACTTAAATCACGTGCCAAACCTTTGTATTTCGAATGAGAACCTAGCATTGAATCTTTCAAATTTGCATCAATAATAATGGAATGATGTTGCAAAATACTGTTTTTTATAATAGAATTGGTTACTACTGAACCTTTTCCTAACGATACGTGTGGACCAACTACGGAATTTTCCAACACAACATCCTTGCCAATATAACAAGGAGGAATGATGACCGAATTCAACAATTTAGCCGAAGCATCTACTAATTCAATGCCTTTTTCGCTGTCGTATTCCAAAACGCGTTGATTGGTGATGACAGTAACTTCTTTGTTGCCGCAATCCAACCACTCGTCAACTTCTCCTGGCATAAAACGCATGCCTTTTTCTGTCAAACGACGCAAAGCATCGGGCAATTGGTATTCTCCACTTTTAATGATGCCATTTGCAACCAAGTAATTCAATTCATTGGCAAGTTTCTCCCCTTCTTTGAAGTAGTAAACACCAATCATTGCTAGGTCGGAAACAAATTCTTTCGGCTTTTCAACAAAATCAATTATTTCGCGTGCTTCGTTCATTTTGATAACGCCAAACGCACTTGGATCTTCGATTTGTTTCACCCAAAGTATGCCATCTACTTCCGGATCAATTTTAAAGTTTGCACGGAAAAGTGTGTCTGCAAATGCTACAACCACTGGGCCATCCAATAGTTTTTCAGCACACAATACTGCATGAGCAGTTCCAAGTGGTTTATCTTGGTAAAAGATACTTCCTTTTGCGCCTAATTTTTCAGCTACTTTTATTAATTCAGCCTCGATCTCTGGACCAAAATCACCAATAACAAAACCGATTTCATCGATTGGCTCTGAACACAACGCAGCAATATCTTCAACCAAACGGTGTACAATTGGCTTTCCACCAACAGGAACCAATGGTTTGGGAACGGTCAATGTGTGTGGTCTTAAGCGGCTGCCTCTTCCAGCCATTGGAACGATAACTTTCATACTCAATTTCGTAATTATTTTTTTCCTGTACTTCCAAAACCTCCTGTTCCTCTTTCAGAATCACTCAGTTCGTTGATTGGAAGCCATGTTGCTTGTTCGTGTTTTGCGACAACCATTTGTGCAATGCGCTCTGCTGGCTCAATCGTAAAAGCTTCGTTGGACAAATTCACCAACAAAACACCTATTTCTCCGCGGTAATCTGCATCAATTGTTCCAGGTGAATTCAACACAGTAATTCCGTGTTTGAATGCCAGTCCGCTTCTGGGACGAATTTGAACTTCGTACCCCAAAGGGATTTCTAAAAACAACCCCGTAGGTATTAATTTTCTTTCCAAAGGTTGCAACGCGATTGCTTCGCTTATGTTTGCACGAATATCCAAACCAGCAGCTCCTGGAGTTGCGTAGCTTGGTAATTCGAAGGTTGATTTATTGATTATTTTAATTTCCATTAGTCTTGATTTTCGTCCAAGGTTACTGTGTAACTAATGTCCATAATTTCTGTTGCTGTTTTCTCGGTAATCCCTTGTTCAAAGGTAAAAACGTATTTCCCTTTTTGTGGGAATTTACGGTGTTTGAAATGCACAACCGTTTCAACAACTGTCCCAGATTTTTCTCCAATCCAAGATCCATCAGGACGCGCTAATTGAATTTCTATCGGTTCTCTTCCAGTTTGCCCTTTTGGCGTTTTTGAATGGAGGAAAAACCAAAGGTTACTAAACGGATAATCCGTTGTTGTGCGCAATGAAATGTGGATAGAATAATAATTTTTTGTATCCGGAATATCGACCACAAATTGAGGTTTCACAGCTTGTTCCCATTCGTTATTTGCGAATGTAAATGATTTGGTATACAGCGGTGTGTTTCCACAAGCTGTGACCAATAACAAAAGCGCTATTCCTACAATAAATTTAAACCCCGCTATTTTCATTTCCTCCAGTTTTAGGGCGTGGTGGGCGTCTACGCTGATTGTTGCGCTTGTGATTGCCTTGCGCCGGTTTATTTCCTTCAGCAGGTGTGTTTTCACCAGCTGGTCTGTCCGTGTTGTTAGGACGAGGTGCTTGAGGGCGTTGCGGCGGACGTTGAGGTGCATTTGCAGGTTTCGCTTCCGCAACAACAGCTCCTTCTGGACGCGGTCCATTTGGTTTCTTTTTCTTGCGTTTTTTATTCGAAAACTTGTTGTCAAAACGATTCAATGAATCTTGTCCTACGACATTATCGTAATCCGGTTCTTTGCGCACAATTTCCTCTTCAAACGCTTTTAAATCAGCTGGTTTTTTACCTGCTTGATTCAATTGAATGATTTCTTTGACGCGTTCTGGAGTCAAGGCAATTAAGCCTGTTCCAACACCGGCAGAACCTTCGTATCCAAACCACATTTGACGTTTGAAAACATCTGTTTTGATGTGGTACGCACTTCCTTTTTCTGTCTGTAATTTAGCTTCTGTTGATGGAAACGATTTAATCGCTTCCAAATACATGTCTAATTCGTAATTCAAACAACATTTCAGTTTGCCACATTGTCCCGCTAATTTTTGCGGATTCAACGATAATTGTTGGTAACGCGCTGCTGAAGTTGATACAGAACGGAAATCGGTTAACCAGGTTGAACAACACAATTCACGACCACAAGAACCAATTCCGCCGAGGCGTTGTGCTTCTTGACGGGAACCAATTTGACGCATTTCCACACGGATTTTAAACTTCTCCGCCATGTCTTTGATCAATTGACGAAAATCGACACGCCCTTCAGCAGTGTAATAAAACGTTGCTTTTGACAAATCACCTTGGTACTCGACATCCGAAATCTTCATTTCCAATCCGATATTCACAGCAAGTGTGCGGGCTTGGAACATAACTTCCGACTCTAAGGTACGCGCACGCATCCACTTATCGATATCTTCTTGCGTTGCGATTCGATGTATTTTTTGCACTTCATTATCTGCTAATGAAGGCGCTTTTTTCTTCACCTGAATTCTGGCTAATTCACCTACTACAGACACAACACCTACGTCGTATCCTGGACTCGCTTCAACCACAACCACATCTCCCACTTGCAATGACAAGTTTTTTGTGTTTCTGTAAAACGCCTTACGGCTATTTTTGAAACGAATCTCTAGTATATCAAAGGGAGCTTGACCTGAAGGCAATTGCATATTCGCCAACCAATCAAAAACTCCTAATTTATTACATCCACCAGAACTACAGGTTCCATTGTTTTGACAGCCACGTGGCGAACCACCACCGCTACTACACGAGGAACATCCCATAATTTCTTGAATTTGGGTATAAAAATACGAAATTAAACTTCATGGAAATGATTTATTACACTGTAAAATGAAAGTGTTGAATGAAAAAGAATTATCACTTAAAAAAGTATTCATCATTAATATTTTAACTTTGTAGATTAAATGTATTTATTGTCATTTTACCAAGTACTATTTATACATTTTTGGATCGTTTGAATTTTTATAAATTACAACGAAAATAGCAGATCAAAAATTGAAACAAACACCATGAAACGACCGATTTTTAAAAAAGAAGCGCACAATAAAACATACCTTGAAAAAGGGTTTGTTTGTGAAAATCTGTTGAACAGCGATGAAGTGCAATCAACTTTAAATCAATTGTTGGCATTAAAACCTGACGATAATTATGCGCCAAATCGACCAGGTGTTTCTAATTATCATTGTACCTTTTTAGACACCAATGAATCGTATAAAAGAGCCACAAATCGTTTGTTCAAAGAACTATTTAATCCGTTAATTGAAAAATTGTTCGTTGATTATCATGTTTGGAATGCAAATTTCTATGTAAAACCTCCAGGTGCAGGAAAGTTTGAAATTCATCAAAATTGGACACATGTGAAAGAAGAAAGCACAACCTCTTTTACAATTTGGTGTCCATTAGTAGATACAACAATTACCAATGGAACAATTATGTTGGTAAAGGGAAGTCACAAAATATTACCAGATATTGCAACCATGGACGTTCCTTATTATTTTGCTGATTTTGAACCGTTATTACTCAGCGATTACTTGGAACCAATTCCATGTAAAGCGGGAGATTGTGTTATTTTTGAAGATGGCGTTATTCATTTTTCGGACAAAAATCTTTCCGATTCACCACGCTATGCCTTGCAAATACTCATTGGTCCAAAAGAAGAAAAACCTGTTTATTATTATTTCAACGAAAAACAGCCAGAACTAGGATTTGAAGTGTTTGAAATAACTGATGACTTTTTTATGAAAAACAGCTATTTGACATTTAAAAACCGTCCAGATTCGCAACAATCAATTGGTTTTGTTTCGAATAATAATAAAAAAATAACTGTTGAGGAATTCAAAACTGCGTTAACAAACGGAGATAACAGAAGACGCACGCTATATGGTGAATAATAAAAAAGTTGTCCTAATAACTGGTGCCAATTCAATGGTAGGAAAGGCATTAATTCGTAAATTTTCTGAGGAAAACTGGACAATACATGCAACCGTTCGTTCGAAATCAGCTAAAAACAGGATGCAAGGTGATAACCTCTTCTATCACGAAATGAATTTAGAAAAAACACGATCCATACACAAAACGATCAAATCTATACTTAAAAAAGAAACACACATCGATTTACTCATTAACAATGCGGGATTTGTACTTTCAGGTCCTTTTGAGTGTTTGTCTGACAAACAAATCAAACGACAAATGGATGTGAATTTTTTTGGTGCGGTCCATTTAATCAAAGCAATATTGCCTCATTTGAAAACACAAAAAGAAAGTACCATCATTAATATGTCGTCGCTTTGTGGGTTAATCGCATTCCCAATGTTATCGATGTATCATGCTTCAAAATGGGCGTTGGAAGGTTTTTCTGAATCCTTGATGTATGAGTTAGAACCTTTTGGAATTCGGGTCAAACTCATTGAGCCTGGCGGAATTAAAGAAGGTGATCAAGCTGCACAAGTAGAATTTGCTGCAACGGAAAAACCAGAATACAAGGAGTTGCTGCAACAAGTTCACCAAACAAATTGGTTTCCCTCTTTTTCAGCGCCGGATTTTATTGCCAATGCTGTCTTTGATGCTGCGTTAGATACTGCGCGAAAATTGCGCTATGTCATCGGTAATGATTGCGCTGTGTTTTTAGATGAACGAAAAAATGGATTTGCAGACGAATCATACCTAACCAAAATATCAGAAAGAATTTCTAGTAAAAAATAAAGCTTTTTACGCTTTGTGAATGAAACGCATGACTTGAAAACACAACTGTGTGAATAACAATTTTGGAAAGGCGTTTCGCTCCAAATGATAGTGTGCATCATTGAAGATTTCCATGAAATCAATCATGTTATTATTGGAAATAAATCGGGCAAATTTCTTTAAAAATTCAGCTTCTTCGGAAGATACACGTGCCAACATGTCTTGTGTATAATTAGTCAACACACTTTGACGAATCATGTGCAAGGCATACAAGGTAAATATTTTTTGCGCCTCTTTGGTTAATCCACTAATTGCATCGGTCCAATCAAGCATCGCGTTAACGTCTTTCTTGAAACAAACACGCATTAATTGAATGAATAAATCGCGGTTTAAATCAACTTCGTCTTGATGACCCAACAACTTCATTGCCGCTAATAAATCGCCTTCTGCACGTGCAGCAACGCTAGCCGCTTGTTGATTCGATAATCCTAATTGTTGCAACGAAATCTGCATGTTATCCAACGTCATTCGAGGAACACGAATCAATTGCGCACGCGATAAAATCGTTGCTAATAATTTGTCAGTCGATGAGGCAATTAATATAAATAAGGTTTTTTCAGGTGGCTCTTCTAAAATTTTCAAAATTTTATTGGAACAAATCGCATTCATTTCATCTGCCATCCAAATGAACATAACTTTGTAGCCACCTTCGTATGATTTCAACGATAATTTTTTGATAATTGCAGCACTTTCCTCTGTACTTATAATTGGTTTGCGTTCTTTGTCATCAATGCGTTGCAACCAATCGTGTAAATCAAATAGTGGCTGTTCAGCTAATTGTTGACGCCATTCTTTTATTAATCCATCTGATGTTTTTGAAATGGCTTGCACCGTTGGAAAAACATAATGTACATCTGGATGTTGTGCAGCACTTACTTTTTTACACGAATTACATGTCCCACAACTATCAGTTGCAGTCTTGTTTTCACAAAAAAGATACTGAACAAATGCATGTGCCAAAGGCAAGGTTCCATAACCCGCTTGACCAACAAATAATTGCGCATGACTGATTTTACCACCATTCACTTCTTGCAATAAATGTTGCTTTAATTCTTCCTGACCTTGTATGTATGAAAATTGCACGGGTTAAATTTAATGCAAATCAAGCGGAAATTGGCTATTTTTCATCAGAGAATAAAAAATCGTTCCTTCGTTCCTTTCTTTTTTTAACGGATTCATTGGTTTTTTTAACTTTACCACATGAAACTATTAATTGTTCGTTTTAGTTCAATTGGCGATGTCGTATTGACAACACCCGTTGTCCGTTGCCTCAAACAACAATTACCTGATGTGACCATTCATTACATTACCAAAAAAGCATTTTTACCGGTTTTAGTTAACAATCCATATATCGATCGCGTCATCACCATTGAAAAATCTGTGGATGAAGTCCTCGAAGAACTCAAATCAGAAGCATACGATTACGTCATCGATTTACACCACAATGTGCGGACTTTGCGCTTAAAACGTGCGTTGAAAACCCGTTCATTTGCTTTTCCAAAAGAAAATATCCGCAAGTTTTTATTGACGCAATTCAAGTACAATATATTGCCAAAAGTACATGTGGTTGATCGCTATTTTGAAGCTGTCAAACACCTTGGTGTAACATCCGACGGATTGGGCTGCGACATTGTCCTCACTGAAAAAGATCAGGTCAATTTAGCGGATTACCAACTAACAGAAAAGCAATTTCTTGCAGTTGCCATGGGTGCACAATTTGCAACCAAACAATTGCCTATCGACTTATTGGTGCATTGTTTAGCACCTATAAACCAACCGATTGTGTTGTTGGGTGGAGGAATGGATTCAGAACGCGCAGTAGCAGTCGTACAAGCATTGCCAACAGCAACTATTGTCGATTTAACCGGAAAATTGAGTTTGCTTCAATCGACTGACATTACTGCAAAAGCAAGTGTTTTATTAACTGGCGATACCGGTTTAATGCACTTAGCGAGCGCCATGAACACACCAATTGTGAGCGTCTGGGGAAATACCGTTCCCGATTTTGGCATGTACCCTTATTTTCCAGGCAATCAAAAACAGTTCAGCATCCACGAAGTTCCCAATTTATCGTGTCGCCCGTGTTCCAAAATTGGTTACCAAAGCTGTCCCAAAAAACATTTTAAATGCATGGAGCTACAAGATGTTGCAGCGATAAGAAAAGATGTGATTGAAAGAATGAATTAATTCTCCTCGTTCATAAACAACGCTTTTAATTCCGTTGCTTCGCTCGGTTTCATTTTTCCAGCAAGAATCAAGGCCAATTGTTTTCTGCGCAATGCGCCCTCGTAACGGTCGGTTTCTTCTGCTGTTTCAGGAATTAATTCAGGCACTTGAATGGGTCCGCCATTTTGATCCACCGCAACAAAGGTATAGATTGCTTCGTTTGATTTATTGCGTTTGCCTGTTACGTTGTCTTCCACAAAAACATCTACAAATACTTCCATCGAAGAATTAAATGCACGTGAAACCTTTGCCTCTAAAGTCACAATGGATGCGTGATTAATTGGCGAGTTAAAACTTACGTTATTCACATTGGCAGTTACCACTACGCGACGGCTGTGTCTGTGTGCAGAAACACTTGCAATCACGTCCATCCAAGCTAATAATTGACCGCCAAACAAATTGCCAAGCGTATTCGTATCATTTGGTAAAACAACCTTTGTGGTAATCGCTAAGGTTTCAGAAGCTTTTCGTGCTAACATGGTGAATTATTTTGACAAAGGTACTGTTATTTCAACAAGTTAAAAAGCAAAGTATGTTAATCTGCCCATAGTTTATCCGTACTGTTTCCGTGGCACGAATTACAAGATCCAGATGTCAATGCACTACCCATATATTTTGTGCCCGTCGGACCTGATATTGCTGGATACAAACCTGCAACTGCCATGTCTTCAGTTGTGAAGAAATTACCTTTCGCATCGCCTTTTACTGTATATTTCAACGTTCCTTGTCCGTTTGGTTGGGTGTAAAATCGTACAGTGACATTTGCTAATGAACTCGATGAAGTGGCACTTGCATAAACGCTTCCGCACACATTGAAACAACCTTTTCCTTCTCCGCCACTTTTGTGGCAACTCACACAATTTTGACCGTTGTTATGAGATTCATTTTCAAAATTCGCTGAAATATTTGACTCTGTACATTTTGTGTTTTTATCATCACAAGCTGTGATTGCAAACAAAATAACAGGAATTACTAAAAGAACGAGTGAAAATTTCATAGCGCGAATGTATTGAATTAATGAATGACAAAATTATGTTTTTACTACAAAGTAAACGTTTCTGTTGTGTTAAATTAACCTTTATTTTGCCCAATTGCCACCAGTATAAATCTGGTAAACGGAACCTTGGTCTTCTTCCACCACAAACGAAACGCTTACTTTCTTTCCAAGTTGTTGCAATGAGTTTTTCGACAATTGTTTCAAGAGTTGGTCTTGGAAATCACATTTCAAAGCACTGGTGTAGCCATCTTCTTTGTTTTCACCAACAACCAAATAGAGTAATGGACCTTCATTAACAAATCCTTGGAAAGTTGTTTCAAATTCGCCCTTCGCATTCAATGCACGCATAGCACGATCGATCGAAACAGCATGAAAACGAACTGCTCTGTAAGCTAATTGTTCTGTTTCTTCTTGGTATAATCCACTACGTTCCTTTGTTTTAACAACTTTCCCTGCTTTGTTATAAAACGAAACACGATCGACAAAGCGGTGACTTGTACCGTTAGCTTCGTCTAATAATTCTTGGGTTAAGAACGGTTTACCATCATTCATGTAATAAATTACTTTCCCATTTGTTCGATCAGCGCCATCAGAAAATTGTTCTTCTATTTTCATGATAACGTTTTCTTTGCTGAGGTGCGCTAAAACTTTGACAAAAGCGCCATCGCTTTTCATATAATTCAATGAAGTTGCAACATTACCAGCTTGTTCAACTAATGCGTCAATTTCAACCATGCGGTTCATCATATCCACTTCGCCACTGAATGAAACGACTACTTTTTCATCTGAACGTTCAGGAGCAGGATTTTTCAACGAATCATTCGATGAGCAAGCAAGAAAAAAGAAGGGAATAAGAAACAGTGTTGCGCGCATATTTTTTACCATATAATGTGAAAGCAGTGTAAAAGTAACAGCTTTCTCAAAAATTAAGGCAAAAAAACAGGTAATTTCCTACTTTTAATTGAACAGACAACACCTTTGTTTGTTTATCATGTATGGAAACAATCATCATCGCAGGAGGAACAGGGTTGATTGGCAAACAATTAATTGCCGCTCTTCAATCAAAAGGACACGAAGTTCGTTGTCTGACCAGAAATCAAACCCTTGCAGAAAAAGGTTTGTATCATTGGGATCCGTACCACTTGGTTTGTAATGAACAGGTTTTTGAAAATGCAACGGTTGTGATCAACCTTTCAGGTGCGGGGATAGCAGACAAACGTTGGACCAACCAACGGATGGATGAAATCATTTCTTCGCGCGTTGATACAACGAGAGCTTTGTTACATTTCACCAAAAATTGCACAACGCTCAAACACTATATTTCAGCTTCCGGTATCATTTGTTATGGTTTTGAAAATGAGCATGCTACTTACAAAGAAACAGCTCCGTTTGGAACAGATACCTTGTCGCACATCACCCAACTTTGGGAGGAAGCAGCGGATACATTCGCGGCAACTTGTACGGTGACAAAAATGAGAATCAGTGTGGTACTTGCAAAAGAAGGTGGCGCATTGAAACCGATTGCTTTACCCATAAAATATGGATTTGCAACGATTTTAGGGAGTGGTAAACAAGCCATTCCGTGGATAAGCATCAATGATTTAGTTGCGCTGTTTGTTTTTGTTACTGAAAACAAATTAAGTGGAACCTTCAATGCGAATGCAGGCAATACGACCAACGAACAATTGACAAAAACAATTGCTCAGGTGTTTGGTAAACGTATTTGGTTGCCCAAACTTCCAGGGTTCTTTTTAAAACTTGCCTTGGGGAAAATGGCTTCAGTGGTGTTAGATGGTTTGAAAGCAGATAACTCATTCATCCAATCGAAAGGATTCGTTTTTAATGATTCCGATCTGAAAGAAGCAATCACTAAAATTTACGCATAAAAAAAACTCTCTGCCGAAACAAAGAGTTTTTTGCTATTAATCGAAAAAACAAGAGCACCCCTACTCCTGTTACTCATTGAGTACATGTTTAATGTTGTATAAACCGTTGTTTAAATCAACAGTACAAAAATACGTACGGATATCGTTGTGTCGAAACAAAATTTTTAATAATATTACGATGGCCAAAACAGCAATAATAATATTTAATTATTGATTATCAATGTTTTAATTATTAAATAATAACATAAAAATACAATGTCCACTGGAATTTCAGATCAATTAATTCAATTAATTCATTCGCTTTCGAAAGCTGAAAAGCGCAGTTTTAAATTATATGCGACACGAAATGCCACGTCTGCTTCAGAAATGAAGTTTTTACAGTTATTCGATTTCATTGAAAAAACAACAGATTATTCGGACAAAAACGCATTAAAAAAACTAACAGACATCAAAAAAGCGCAACTATCGAACATCAAAGCGCATTTATACAAACAACTATTGACCAGTTTGCGGTTGCAACATGCCAATCACATTCCGACTATCACCATTCGCGAATCCATCGATCACGCTGTTATTTTGTACCACAAAGGATTTTACAAACAAGCTTTAAAAGCCCTGGAAAAATCAAAACAACTAGCAGTGAAATTTCAAAGTTCGATGCTTCAGTTAGAAATAGTTGAATTTGAGAAATTAATTGAAACACAATACATTACCCGCAGTCGATCTACGCGAGCAGATGAATTAACGAGCGAAAGTAAAAACGTTGAAAAACACATTCACCAATCAGTTGCATTTTCAAACCTATCCTTGCAATTGTATGCATTGTATGTAAAAGGTGGTTTTGTCCGTGACGAAAAAGATTTTCACTATGTAAGGGATTTTTTCAAGTCGAATCTACCAGTTTACCGCATTCAAGATTTAGGATTCATCGAAAAAATGCATTTGTACAATGCCTACATGTGGTACTATTACATCACCCAAGAATTTTTAATGTGTTTCAAATACGCTAAACTTTGGGTAGATTTATTTGATCTGTATCCCAATGTGAAGTATCAATATAGTGAAATGTACTTAAAAGGTCTAAATCACTATCAAAACGCTGTGTTTAATTTGCGCAATTACAAGCGCTTGCAAATAACTGTTACGAAAATAGAACAATGGTCGACAGCTAGTTTGGAAAATGAAAATGTTACCTTATTGCAACAGCTCTATGCATTAACCGGAAAGATGAACGAATATTATTTGACTGGTGCATTTACAGAAGGTCTTTCAATCGTTCCAAAAGTAGAAAAGTACATTCAAAACAACACAGACAGATTAGACAATCACCGTATCATGATTTTGTATTATAAAGTAGCGTGTTTGTTTTTTGGAGCTGGAGACTACAAGAAAACCATTCAATATTTGAACAGAATTATCCAATTAAAAGATGTTTCATTGCGGGAAGACATTCAATGTTTTGCACGGATATTAAATTTAATCGCCCATTTTGAATTAGATAATGATGATTTATTGGACTATCAAATAAAATCAGTTTACCGATTCTTACGTAATATGGGTGATTTACAAGGAGTGCAAAGAGAAATTCTTGCATTTTTAAGGCAATTACCGTTTGAAAATGATCGGTTAGTAATACTTGGATTCAATGATTTACATGCGAAATTGGTGAAATTGGCACAATTGCCCTATGAAAAACGACCCTTTTTATACCTCGACATTATTTCTTGGTTAGAAAGTAGAATGCAAAAACGAACAGTTCAAGCAGTAATCAAAGAAAAATATTTAGTAGAACAAGCAACAGGACAGTCGATTTATTTTCCGGAAGCTTAATATCTCGTCAAAATAATGATGAATTTATCGTCAATAAGTGCAAGTTAAATTATCTAATTAAAACTCTGTTTTTCAATATTTTACATGTTGAATTATAAAAAATAAAAATAAATAAATAGAAATAATGTCAACTTTTTAATCAACTAATTGTTGCATAATAAAAATCAAGTTGTATATTTGATTAATATTTCGTCAAATAACTGTTTAATAATTCATCAAATGACACATTTAACAATCGGTGATAAAGCACCAAATTTTGAAGGAATGGATCAAGCTGGTCACATTCACACATTAGCTGATTACAGTGGTAAAAAATTGGCGATCTATTTTTACCCAAAAGACAATACACCTGGCTGTACGCAACAAGCATGTAGTTTACGTGATAGTTATAGTGAATTACAAGCTGCGGGCATTTCAATATTAGGTGTAAGCATGGACAGTGCGGTAGCACACCAAAAGTTTATAGACAAATTCAATTTGCCTTTTCCTTTAATAGTAGATGCTGATCGAAAAATGATAGAAGCGTTTGGGGTTTGGGGTGAAAAGAAATTCATGGGCAAAGTATATGATGGTATTCATCGTACCACATTTCTACTAAACGAAACAGGGGAAATAACAAACATCATCGCAAAACCTAAGGTAAAAGAACACGGAATTGAACTACTTGAAAAATAATTTTTAAGGTCGTAAGTAGTTTACGATCTACCCAACATACATTTGCAGAAACGAAAAACAAAACGATATGGCAGCGAAAGAAGTTAACCAAGACAAATTAAAAGCGTTACAGCTTACAATGGAAAAATTAGACAAGGCATTTGGAAAAGGTTCAGTAATGAAACTTGGCGATAGTCCTGTTGAACAAGTAGAAGTAATTCCAACTGGTTCCATTACACTCGATTTAGCAACAGGTGTAAATGGTTTACCAAAAGGAAGAATTGTAGAAATATACGGTCCAGAGTCATCTGGTAAAACAACACTCGCTATACATGCTATTGCTGAGGTTCAAAAACAAGGTGGAATTGCAGCGATTATTGATGCGGAACATGCATTTGATCAGTTCTACGCACAAAAATTAGGTGTTGATATTGAGAATTTATTGATTTCACAACCGGATAATGGCGAACAAGCATTAGAAATTGCAGACAACTTGATTCGTTCAGGAGCGATCGACTTATTAGTTATTGACTCAGTAGCAGCATTGACACCAAAAGCTGAAATTGAAGGTGAAATGGGTGATTCTCAAATGGGATTACAAGCGCGTTTGATGTCTAAAGCATTGCGTAAATTGACTGGTTCAATTAGTAAAGCAAAATGCTGTTGTATATTCATCAATCAATTACGTGATAAAATTGGTGTGATGTTTGGAAATCCAGAAACAACAACTGGAGGAAATGCCTTGAAATTTTATGCTTCTATGCGAATTGATATTCGTAGAGCAAGTCAGATCAAAGACGGAGAAGAAGTAGTTGGTAACCGCATCAAAGTGAAAGTGGTAAAAAACAAGGTTGCGCCTCCATTTAGAAAAGCTGAATTTGATATCATGTACGGCGAAGGAATTTCTAAAGTGGGTGAAATCATTGACTTAGGAGTTGAATTAAATATATTGAAGAAATCTGGATCATGGTTTTCTTATGGAGAAACACGATTAGGCCAAGGCCGTGATTCGGTTAAAAATATGATTGCTGACAATCCTGAATTAATGGATGAGTTAGAAATTAAAATCAAAGACGCTCTTAGTAAAACAAATACACCTGTATTTGCTGAATAAGACACACTGCATATCGTTTCCAATGGTCCCGCGCTATGAGTGTGGGACTAAATTGGGAAGATAAGCGCACACAAGCAACACGAACTTACAGCATTCAACATCACCTGAATTGCCAAGTTTTACGTACTTTTGCCCAAAGTAGTAGACATGGTATTATCAATGACTGGTTACGGTAAAGCAACAGCTTCTTTCGAAGGAAAGAAAATTGTTGTTGAAATCCGTTCATTAAACAGCAAAAGTTTAGATTTAAATTTACGTTTAACAAGTAGTTATCGTGAAAAAGAACTCGAAATACGTGCTATTATAGCAGAATACTTAGATCGTGGTAAAGTAGAAGCATCTATTACAATAGAGAATACAACCGAAACCAAAAACTTTACCATAAACAAAGCTGTTGTTGCTACCTACTACAATGACTTAAAATCAATTGCAAACGATCTAGGAGAATCTACAACAAATATTCTACCGATTGTCATGCGACTACCTGAAATCTTTTCGAATGAAAAAGAAACGGTCAGTCCGGAAGAAATGGCTTTCGTTTTTGAATTAATGAAAGAAGCTTGTACGAACTTAGTTGCATTTCGCAAACAAGAAGGCGATCAATTACGCGCTGATTTTCAAAGCAATATCAATCGAATTGCTGAATTACTTGCAGCAGTTCCTGTTTACGAAAACGAACGTATCGACATCGTTCGAGAACGTATGCGTGCAGGATTAGAAAAGTTAACAGCAATGAAAATTGACGAAAACCGATTCGAGCAAGAACTCATTTTCTACATCGAAAAAATGGATATTTCGGAAGAAAAAATGCGTTTAGGAAATCATTTGGATTATTTCGTAAACACAATGGATATTCCACTTTGTGGGAAAAAACTGGGTTTCATTACTCAAGAAATCGGACGAGAAATCAACACCTTAGGAAGCAAATCTTATCATGTTGAGATGCAAAAAATCGTTGTTGAGATGAAAGATCATTTAGAAAAAATCAAAGAACAAGTTCTGAATACCTTATAAAATGAGTCACGTTGAATCGAATGGAAAGTGTGTCATTTTTTCAGCACCATCTGGAGCAGGAAAAACAACAATCGTTCACTATTTACTAAACGAATTTCCTGAATTAGCATTTTCCGTATCTGCTTGCAGCCGTGAGCCAAGAACAAATGAAGTTGATGGAAAAGATTATTACTTTTTAGGATTAGCAGGTTTTCAAAATCAAATAAAAGCTGATGCCTTTGTTGAATGGGAAGAAGTCTACGCTAATAACTTCTATGGCACGCTTAAGTCAGAACTAACGCGCATTTGGAGTGAAGGGAAAACGGTTATTTTTGATGTTGATGTCATTGGTGGGCTTAACATAAAAAAATATTTTGGCGATAATGCATTAGCCGTATTTGTTCAACCCCCAAACTACGAAGCATTGGAAGAACGATTGCGTTATCGAAGCACGGAAACGGAAGAAAAAATACAAATGCGTTTAGCAAAAGCGAAAGAAGAACTTGGTCACGCGGATCAATTTGATACTATTTTAGTAAACGACGATTTAACAATTGCTTGTGCTGCAGCAAAACAATTAATCGAACAATTTATAAACGAATAAGCGATGAATATTGGATTGTATTTCGGGACATTCAACCCCATTCATGTGGGTCATTTGGTGATTGCCAATTACATGGCTGAATTCACCGACCTAGACCAAATTTGGTTGGTTGTTACGCCTCAAAATCCACTAAAAATAAAATCTTCCTTACTCGCAGATTATCACCGCCTTTCATTGGTCAAAATTGCGGTAGAAGATAATCCAAAGTTGCGCGCTTCAGACATTGAATTCAATTTGCCACAACCCAATTATACAGCGACAACGCTTGCTTACTTAAAAGAAAAATACCCGAATGATTCGTTTAGTTTGATAATGGGAGAAGATAATTTACGCACATTCCACAAATGGTTTAATCACGAACATTTAATGGAAAATTATCGCTTTTATGTCTACCCGCGTGTTTTAACAACACAAGAAGAGGAAGAGGTAATTGAAATTGGTCGTAAAACTGAAAACTTATTTCATTTGAATGAAAATATCATCATTTGTGAAGATGCCCCTGTGATGAAAGTATCATCTAGTTTCATTCGCTCAGCAATAAAAAACGGCAAAGATGTACGCTATTTGTTAACTGATCCAGTTCACAAATACATTGATGAAATGAATTTTTACCGCTAGATTAAGCTTCTTTTTTGCCTTTGAAGAATCGGATGATGCGATGTCTGAACAAAAAAAGGAGAATCAAATACGGAAAAGCCATTAAATAAAGTATCCCACTATTGATTGATGAACCAAATGAATTCTCATCCAGTTCTGATCCTTGCTCGGCCAACAATTTACATTGTGAACAACCTTGACCATAACTAAAATCAACAACAAGCAATAGGGCAACAAGTAAAAATAATACTCTTTTCATGTGTCAAAATTACAAATAAGTTTGGCAAGAAAAAGTGAATTTATTATAATAAATCCATTAATTCTTTTTTGCTCAATTTCTTCAAAAGTGATGTGTCGGTATGCACCAAATCTGCTACTAAATCGTGCTTGCGCGCTTGTAATAATTGGATGTTTTCTTCTATCGTGTTGGGAGTAATCAAACGTATTGCAACTACATTCTTTGTTTGACCAATGCGGTAAGCCCTATCAATTGCTTGATTTTCAACAGCTGGATTCCACCATGGATCGATCAAATACACATAATCTGCTTCTGTTAAATTCAAGCCCATTCCTCCAGCTTTTAAACTAATTAAAAACACGCGTTTACTCGAGTCATTTTGGAACGCATCAACAGCTTCTTGTCGGTTTTTCGTTTGACCTGTCAAATAAGAGAAAGTAATGCCGCGTTCTGTTAATGCTGTTTTTACCAAATCCAACATGGAAACAAATTGAGAGAACACCAATATTTTATGTTCACCGATTTTTTCTTCAATTTGTTCCAATAACACAGCAATTTTAGCTGATTGTTCCCCATAAGATACACCTCGGTCATTTAACAATGCGGGAGAATTACAAATCTGTCGTAGTTTCGTTAATGCTTGTAAAACATGTAAACTATTCTCACCATCATCTAAAACACGTTTTTTCAACAAGTAATTTCTCAATTCTTCCTTGTAAACATCGTATACTCGTTTTTGCTCGTGATCCATTTCACAATAAATGACCATTTCAGTTTTCTCCGGTAACTCTTTGGCAACTTGTTTCTTTGTTCGCCGCAACAAATAAGGTTGTATTTTTTGCTGTAACTCTCGAGCGCGTTGACTGTCTTGAAATTTATCTATCGGATAAGCAAAATGATCTCGGAACGATTTCAATGTGCCAAAAATCCCTGGATTACAAAATGTCAATAACGAAAATATATCCAAGGTGTTGTTTTCGATAGGAGTTCCTGTTAATACAATTCGTTGTTGGGCTTGAAGTAAACGTACCATTTTGTAGCGTTTCGCATCGGGATTCTTAATCGCCTGTCCTTCGTCTAAAATGACACACGAAAAATCTGCTTCTTTGAAATGCTTGATATCGCTCATTAAAGCGCCATAAGTTGTCAATATTATTTGCTTGCCTTCAAAAGCTGAAACAGATTTCACCCTATTTTTTCCATAGTTTTCAAAGACTTCTAAATGAGGCGTGAATTTCTCGATTTCATTTTTCCAATTAAATACCAACGAAGTAGGCACAACAATTAAATATGTCCCAGCTGGATTTTTCTCTGCTAATTTGGATAAAAACGCCAACACTTGAACTGTTTTCCCCAATCCCATATCGTCAGCTAAAATTCCACCAAAACCAAAATCGCGTAAGAAATGGAGCCAATAATAACCGTCTTTTTGATAATCTCTTAAGGTAGCTGATAACTGCTTCGGAAGTGGAACAACAGGTATCGTTTCAAAATTATTAATCTTTGCTTTTAATTCCGTAATCTGTTCCCTAACAGTTTGGTCTAGTTCCGCTACATCAAACCATTCATCGATAAATTGATAAGCCGTTTTTGGTATTCTAAATTCCTCCTCGACAAATTCACCTTGATCGAAAAAGCGTGCAAAACGATTTAACCATTGTTCAGGCAACAAACCAAAAGTTCCATCACCAAGAGCAACATAACGCGAACGTTTGACAACACTTTTTTGGATTTCTTTCAGGCGCACTGTCGTATTTCCTACTGAAATTTGTGTTTTGGTCTCAAACCAATCTATGCCACTAATCAACTGAATAGAAATTTTCATCTTCGTTGGTTGCAACTTCAGTTTGGTGATTTCCTGAAAACCTAACAATTCGATGCCTAACCCAGTCCAATGTTCAAATGCATTCAAAAACCAATCATTTTCTAAAAAACGTTGCTTGTGCAAATAGAAAAAATCGCCGCCTATTTGAGCTTCAAAATCGGAATGCTCCCGTAACACGCGACCTAAAAAATCAATTTCTTGATCGTCATCGCGCGGAATTTCAAAAGAGGTTCCTGTTTGATCGATTGTCATTATTTTGCGTTTCGACAAGATTGGAATTTCAACTGAACCATATTGAATGATGGGAGTGATGGTGATAAAATGATCACTATTGGATAAATAAATGCGCTTCGCTTTGACCACTGCTAATTCCGTTTGTTTGATCAACGCACGGGTAGCTTTTTTGACAAACGAATAATTAATTCGTGCATTATTTTCGAGTGGACCTAGAAATTCTTGCTGAAATTCTTCGAATTGAGATTGGTGAATAATCAACTTTGCATGGTGCAATAAAAAATAATTGATGGTGCGCATGTGCGTCCAATCTTTCACCAAATACAAGGTATCTCCCCGACGAATAAAATGCGTGTATGCAATTTTTATTGCGTCAAAATCAATGTGCTTATTGTCAATTTCGACAGCTCCTGTTATTTCGTAAAACTCATCTTTTTGCGTAACCTGTAATGCCATTTCAACCGGACTCACTTCTAGTGTAACTGGTCTAAAATTCGCAGCTTTTAAACCAATAGTTTTATCAATGGTTTCGTATGCGGAAATAGTAGAAAAAAGTGGCAAAACCGCTAATATTAATTTAATTTCGCGGCGATAAGCTTCTTCTTGGTCTTTTGGGTGTGCGCTTTTTTGACGGTATTCTTGTTGTAAAATCCCCAAGGCAGCAAATGCTTTTACACCTATTATCTCTGTTTGATTAATGACTTCATCCAAGGCATTTTGAACATCAATTGGCGCTTTAATTGCACCTGTTTTTGTCTGTTCACTTTTCACATATTTGATGACACATTCTTTCGTGTAATTGTTGCTGTGAAAAACTAAAAACGAATAATTATTGGTAGAAATCAAACGCTCTGGATCGAAAGGAACAGGCTTTAGTTTGGCCGTTAATTCCGCTTTCTTTTCCGTTGAAAGTCCAATGAGGGCTTTTTGCGTATTCAGGATTTTTGTTTCGTTATTCTCAAAAAATAAGCGAAAAGAACGTTCGATTAATTCATAAGAAGTAATGCCATAGGAATGTGCGTGATTGGCAAGAAATTTATTGCGTGCAGGCGTATCAAAAAAAAGTCGGTAATGGTTATTCTCCAAAACATGATACAACACAAATCCTTCGTGAGTACACATTTTGTCTTGTGTAGCTCCACAGGTACACGATAAAACAATATCGTTAGTAGTTTGAATTAGCGTGACATTGTGTTCTTCACGGTAACCGTAATTACACAAAAAAGTACAGGCATCAATTTCCATTGAATCTGCTTGCACGGCTGAAGCATTTCCTGGAGCATTTTGAATAACTGTCGCGTCTGCAACTTTCAATAATGTGCCAAAGGTGATATCGTTGAACGACGTGTCCTTTAAAATAAACGCGCCCGTCGTCATTGCTTCCTTCTCTTTGCTTCCCTTTTTCACTTGGTGAAGGTAGCAATTTTGAACCGGAAGTTAATCGTTATTCAACAGCGCTTTTACTTCGTCTATAACACTTGCGTCTTCAATTGTTCCCGGAATGGTAAATGCCGTCTTATTTGCTAAACTTCGCAAAATAGTCCGTAGAATTTTTCCGCTACGTGTTTTTGGCAAACGTGGAACGAAATAAACCGTTTTCAAGGATGCAACAGCACCAATTTCAGAGCGAATTTTTCCTTTAATTTCAGCTGATATTGTTACAAGATCACGTGTTTCTGTATCTTTCAATACAACAAAAGCAATCGGAACTTCACCTTTCAATTCATCATTTGCACCAATGACAGCACATTCGGCAGTACAAGCTAAACCAGCTGTTATTTCTTCCATTTCTGCCGTCGATAATCGGTGACCCGCAACGTTGATAACGTCATCTACACGACCTGTGATAAAAATATAACCGTCTTCGTCAATATAACCGCCATCTCCGGTAAAATAATAACCTGGATATTGACTCAAATATCCCGCTTCAAAACGTTCGTTGTTTTGCCAAAGCGTTGGCAAACAACCTGGGGGAAGTGGCAATTTAATCGTGACAAATCCTTGTTCCATCGCATTTGCTACACTTCCGTCTTCTTTGAGTATTTGGATGTTATATCCGCATACAGGAAAGGAAGAAGAGCCTGGTTTTACTGGTGCAGCTTCAAATCCTTGCATGTTAGCAATCATGGGCCAACCGCTTTCTGTTTGCCACCAATGATCGATTACTGGTTTTTGTAACAACGTTTGTGCGTATTCAAGTGTTGCGACATCACAGCGTTCGCCCGCTAGAAACAATGTGCGGAGATTTTTAGTGTGCTCAGGATTGTAATATTCATTGTGTGGATCTTCTTTTCGGATAGCACGAATTGCAGTAGGCGCTGTAAAAAACACTGCTACATTATGTTCGTGAATAACACGCCAAAACGTTCCAGCATCGGGTGTTTTAATTGGTTTACCTTCAAAAACTATTGTTGTTGCACCAGCTATTAACGGTGCGTAAACAATGTAGGAATGTCCAACAACCCAACCAATATCGGATGCGGCCCAAAACACTTCACCTTGTTTGATTCCATAAATTTTCTCCATCGAAAAACGAAGCGCAACCGCATGTCCTCCATTATCGCGAACAATTCCTTTTGGTTTGCCCGTTGTCCCCGAAGTGTATAAAATATATAATGGATCGGTTGATTTTAATGGAACAGCAGCAACGGCCTCTCCTTCTTGCAATAGTTCATGAAAATCATCAAAACTTTTATTCGTTTCAACAGCGTCGTGATTTCTGTTGAAAGAAATGACAATTTTAGGTTGATTGGTCGCTAATGTTAAGGCATGTTCAATAATCGAATGATACGGAATAATGCGCTGAATTTCAATTCCGAAATTAGCTGTAATCACTGCTTTTGCACCAGCATCATCGATGCGCAATGCCAATTCATGTGCGGCAAAACCACCAAAAACCACTGAGTGAATCAATCCCAAGCGCGCACACGCCAACATGGCAATGGTAGCTTCCGGAACCATCGGCATGTAAATAATTACACGGTCTCCTTTTGCTAGTCCTTTTGCTCGTAATGCGCCTGCAAATTTTGAAACCATGGATAATAACTCGCTGTACGAATATTTTCTGATTGTATTCGTTACAGGAGAATCATAAATCAACGCGGTTTGATCGCCCAATCCATTCGCAACATGCACATCTAAACACAAATAAGCAGTGTTCATCTCTCCATCTGGAAACCAGCTAACCGTTCCGTTTTCTTTTGGTTGATAAATTTGAGTTGGCTTTTTGAACCAGTTTACTTTTTCTGCTTCTTTTCCCCAAAATGTAGTGGGGTTTTCAATACTTTCTGTGTACGAACGACGATAGTTTTCCATGGCAAACAATTGTCCGCTAAAGTTACACATGTCCTTTTGTTTGTCGCCAAATAAACACCAATACTTTGCTAAAATACTATAGCTAATATTTGTAAATTGATCACAAGAAAAAGAAAACAATTGCTTAACTTCACCTTTCCAAATCAAAACCGAATGAAATCCTTTGTAGCTAATACCGCAACATACATCATCGACAACGAATTACCATTCGAACATTTAACAATTGTGTTGCCTTCACAAAGGATGACTGCTTACATGCAGCGTGCGTTATTTGAAGCTGTTGGAAAGCCAATTTTAGTCCCAAGAATTGTTACGATTGATACGTGGATGCAAGGGTTGATTGATACCCCTATGATTGACAAAACGGAGGCGTTATTTGAACTATACCGTGTGTTTCAAAAAAATCCAATCGAATATGAGATTACTACGTTTGATGCATTTATTTCGTGGGGACAGTTACTCTTGTCCGATTTTGATGAAATAGATCGGTATTTAGTAGCACCCGATCAATTATTTAAAAACTTGAAAGATGTTCGAGAAATAGAAAATTGGTCGTTTAACAGTACAGAATTATCGGAAGGACAAAAAAAATTCATGGCATTTTGGGATAAACTAGGACCATACTACCATGCTTTCTCAAAAATTTTAGCAGAAAAAGAAGCTACGACAAAAGGTAAAATTTACCGCAAAGTTGCAGAAAATATTGATCTTGTATTCCAAAAAAACAAACAAGAACAATTTGTGTTTGCAGGATTCAATGCCTTATCAGAAGCGGAACTGAGCATCTTTCAACAATTAAAAAATAGTGGACGAGGACATGTTTTAATTGATAGCGATGTTTTTTACTTATCCGATAATTATCATGAAGCAGGGGCTTTTCACCGGACATTACTCGATCGTTTACAAGTAAAATCTCTGCCCTTTATTCAGAACAATTTACAAGAAAAATCGGCAAAAATTACCTTGATTGAATGTCCACAAATTACGGGGCAAGCTGCTGTTATTGGCACACTTTTATCAGAATTAAGTCCAGCAGCATTAAATGAAACACTTGTTTTACTGGCCGACGAACAATTACTAGGCTCGCTATTGCACCATTTGCCAAAATCAATTGGGAAAGCAAATATTACACTTGGGATGCCCTTAAAGCACACATCGCTGAAGTTGTGGGTCGAATTAATCTTTCGCATTCAAGAAGCAATTGTGCGCAGGGGTACGAAAACGATTTATCACAAAGAATTTATTCAATTTGTGCACCATCCCTATATTTTAGGAATACTGAACGAAAGTGAGCTTAAAAAAATTCGTGCAATAGAAACAAAAATTGTCCGACAAAACTGGCATTTCATTGCGCGTGAAGAATTGGACATGAGTCCTAAAATCAATGCGTTAAGCGCTTTGTTATTTACACCTTGGAAAAATAACTGGCAACTAGCATTAGCAACTATTCAGGAGCTTTGTCGCTTACTCGATGAATGGCTTACTGTCGAAAATACGCTCGAAAAATCAGCTATTCGAACGTTCAGTTCTGCCTTAGTTGGCTTAGAAAACTTGCTCGAAACAGATTATCCACCGATGTCCTTAGGCACGTTTAAAACCTTGTTTCAACAACATTGGTCGGGTGAAAATTTAGCTTATTTTGGAAATCCATTAGATGGTTTGCAAATCATGGGATTATTGGAAACACGTGGACTGGATTTCAAGCGCATTCTTGTATTGGGTCTGAACGAAGGAACAATGCCGCCAACCAATCCCATTCAAACCTTAATTCCAATGGACTTAAGACGCTTTTTTGGATTGCCGACACCACGGGACAAACAAGGTTTATTTGCACACCATTTTTACCGTTTGTTACATGCAGCAGAATCAGTAGCTATCACCTACTCATCTGCAAGTGAAGCCATCGGATCGAATGAACCAAGTCGTTTTATTCAACAACTTTCATTAGAATTAGCAACGGTTAACCCCAATTTCGTGATTGAAAAGCAATTTTATACCTTGGGAAATCAAGAAGAAATAAGAGCTGTATCGATTGAAAAAACGCCTGAGATAATTGCGCGACTGAACGAGTTTGTTGCAGAAGGCTTAACGTTTTCCAAAATTGATGCGTTTTTAAAATGTCCGCTTAATTTCTATTACCGTTACATCTTGCGCATTGGCGAAGAAAATAAAATAGAAGAGGAAATAGAAGCGAATACACTTGGAACGATCATTCATGAAGTACTTGAAAAACTGATGGAACCATTTGTCCTCAAAAAATCTGGAACTGAACTAGAACAAGCAGCATTGGTTATCACGATTGATCGCTTACAAGACATGAAAAAAGCTGCGCCTTTATTGATCGATGAAGCTTATTTCAATCATTTTTCAAAAGATAAATCGCTCATCGAAACAGGAGTCAATCATATCAACTATGTGATGACCAACGAAATAATAATCAAAGTTTTAGACAGAGAAATACAATTATTAAAGGAAAATCCGAGTAAAAGTCTATTTATTATCGGACTGGAAAAGGAACTTTCTGTTACGAAAACGTATACGATCAATGGCTTGGAAAAAACTGTCCGTGTTTATGGAATTATCGACCGTTTAGATCAGTGGGATGGTGAATACCGTATCATTGACTATAAATCAGGAGCAGTTTCAGCAAATGAAATTAAAGTAAATGCAACGAAAGCTAATCCAGACATCATAGAAAACATCATCAGTAGCAAAGTAGAGAATAAGAAAAATCATGCCTTGCAATTATTGACCTACTGTTACTTGTACAAACACAATTTTGGGAAAGAACTCAATCTATCTGGTATTTTTTCATTCATAACCGTTTCAGAAAGTCCATTTTATCTCGACTTAGCAGCATTGGGAGGACAAAGTCCCTCCGATTTAATTGATGAATTCTTAGAAACGTTTCTGACTAAACTATTTGATGAAAGCGTGCCGTTTTCACACAATCACAAAGCGCAATACTGTGAATTCTGTTAACTTATTCTTCCGATAACGTTTGAGCAATCGTCTCTAGATCCTCAAAAAAGGCTTCACCGAATGCTCGGACGAGCGGTTCTTTTAAGAACTTGTATACAGGAACATTCAACTGATCTCCACATGCACAAGCAGGTTCGCAAATGTTCCATTCTTCGTAATTCAATGCAATGTCATTTGCTAATTTCTGAACACGAATCGGGTAAAGGTGACAGGAAATCGGTTTTTTCCAAGTTGTTTTTCCGGAAAGATAAGCTTGTTCAACTGCACATTTGGTGATTCCTTTTTCATCGAAAAAAACAAAGGCGCATTCCTTTCCATCAACGAGTGTTGTAGCCGGTTCATTCCATTGATCGACATAAAATACGCCTGATTGTTCTACCGCAGCAATTCCTTCAGGACGCATAAACGGTTTGACATCTTCTAAAATATCTTCCATGATCGATGCTTCTTCAAAAGTCAAGGGTGCGCCAGCATCACCTTCTACGCAACATGCTCCTTTACATGCAGATAAATCACACACAAATTTGCGGTCAAAAATCTCAGTGGAGATTAGTTTATCGTCAATGGATACAATCGTTTTCATAGATTTTCTTTAAAATAAGTTACAACTTCGTTTAAGTTGTCAAATTGTTTGTCTGCAAGGATCAATTTTGGTTCTGGAAAATGTGTTTTCTCAGGGACACAAAGTACTGTCATCCGAGCTGCTTTTCCAGAGATCACACCATTCAAGGAATCTTCTACGACCAAACATTGACGCGGGTCAATTCCTAACGCGTTGGCGGCTGTTAAGTATACAGCAGGATGTGGTTTGCCGAACTGCTCGTGTTCAGCCGAATGAACAGTATCGAAATAATGTCGAATCGCTAAGGTGTCCAAAATTGTATCGATTAATATACTGTAGGAAGACGTTGCTAAACCAATTTTCAATCCCTTTTCTTTAAAAAAAGCTAGCGAAGCGAGAACTCCAGGCAACGGCGTTGCTTGCTCGCTTAACAGTTCAACCATTTTCGCAACAATCATTTTTTCAACAGTAGTTGGCGTAACATTTTCCCAAGGGGATACATGGAACCAGTACCGAACAACTTCATCAATACGCAATCCAACTGTTTTCTGAAAATCTTCCTTTGTTAAGGGACAACCTACCGCATGAAAAACAGCTTCCATGGCTACTTTCCAAATGGGTTCTGAATCGGTCAAAACACCGTCCATGTCGTATATAATTGCTTTGTAAGCTGTTAATTTCATTTATTGTACGTGTTGACTGTGTAAATTAATCCGCCGCCCAATAACTTGTTTCGTTCATCCGCTAAATAAACTAAGCCGTTTTTATTGACCGCCAAGGCTTCTTTTTGAGTAATAGGGAACAACGGGATTTGTTTTTTAAAAACAGGCAATCCTTTTTTTAACGAATAGATTATCAAGCGATTATAGGTGATAACATACAGGTGATGATTGAAAAATTCAGCACTTGTTACAGCATCACGAAGTACATCACGTTTGCCGATTTTTATAGTGGTTTTTTTCTTCGCCAAATACGTTCCCGCAGTTGTTGGTAAAACATATACTTGTGCATTGCCATCAAAAGGTTGTGTTCTACATTTTGTGATGATATACAAGGAGTCTTTTCGATAAGCAAGTGCTTCTGCATCGTAATATCTTTCACTCGGTTTTGGGGGAAATTGCTTTTGTTCGGGATACGAAAAGAAAATTTTCTTGGGAGTTATTTCATCGTCAATTAATAACTTTTCCAATTTCAACTTATAAACGACAAGGTTTTTGCGCGTATTATCGTTATTCCCGATATCACCTAGATAAACATGTGATTTGCCATCGTAAGTAATTGCTTCAAAATCAACATTATTGACGTCTTTCAACATGCATTCATGTAAGATTTTACCACTCGGTTTGATCACAAAAATCTTTGCATCGTTTCCGCTGTCGTTGTGTGCAATCAACGTAGAATCATTGACAAACACCCAACCTGAAATTTCTTTCAACGATTTGGGTAAATCACCCGTAACTTTAACTGAACTAGCTAAAATGAAGATGAGCGAACCAATGAATGCCAAACGATACATGGTTGCAAAAGTACGAAAATTGAGGATATTTTTGTGTTATGAAAAAACGGAATCTACCCACGCTTTTCCCCACTCAGCTGTTTCTGTTTCGTTCCAAAGAGTTGGGTAAAAAATGCGCTTTTGGAAACGCGGAGGCAAGTATTTTTGCCAATTTGTTCCACCCGTTGCAGCGATGTCGTGTGTGTCTTTTTGTAAATAACGTACCGCCGATTTGTAATGTGCCAAAGGCCAGTTGATATTGACATTCACATCGTTTTGTTTCAAGACCTGATGTACTTCAGGTAGCGCCTGTTCTTCTGGAGTTAAGCGTAAATATGCTTGCCACAAATTGTGTTGTTTTTGCGCTTCACCTAATTGAATAAACTCTTCTTTGTAGCGGTCCTCAAATTCTACCAACGTCAAGGTTTTTTTACCTGTTGCAGCTTCTGTTGCGCCTTCTTTCCAATAGATGTGTTCAAATAGGGTCGCAATCGGTTCCTTTCCTGTAAATTCAGCGCGTTTGTCCTTGTGCACTAATTGTAAAAAGTCGGTTGAACAAATTTCAATTTTTCGGTATTGCGCCGATTGAAATCCAGAAGCAGGATGAAGTGACAAGCGAAATTGCAAGAATTGCTCACGATCCATACCATCGACCATGATTTCAAAACTCATTGTTAATGCTTCAAAATAGCGGTTGATACGTTTAACGCGACTGATAAAAAACGGAGCATCTAAATCCGCCTTTTCGCCGATTTGTTGGAATTCATGCAAAGCCAATTTGAAATACAACTCGGTAATTTGGTGATACACCAAGAAAATAGTCTCATCTGGAAACTCCGTATACGTTTTTTGCAAAGAAAGCAAGGTGTCTACTTGGATGTAATCCCAGTAATTGACCGACTTCGCGTGAATCAATCCGTCTAAATACGTTGTGATATCTTGTCCTAACGCATCGTATTTTTCTTTTAATAACGTGATCCGCTGAGCTATTTCTGGTGTAATTTCCATGGTTTTCCTTTCAACATTGAAAAACAAATATACACTTCACCCGAAAATTGGGACAGAATAATACGTTAAATTCTTAACTTTTTTTGTTAAATAAAAAACAAATGGGTTGAGGTGTGGAATAATAGTAAACAAATACCTACTTCACTTTCACCAATTCGCGTTGCAAACCAGACCACTCGACTAGGTGTAATTTCACGACGCCGACAGGGATTTTGGCCTTTACTAAAATCGGTATGTGGTTGTCATCTTTGGTCACCCAGAAATTTAAATCGTCCTGTTTTTTGAAAACACGTCCTGTTTGAACGACTGGAGCAAATTTCATACACTCAAATTTCCCTTTGCGGATACTGATTTTTTCATCGCCTAAGTACTTGATTTTCAATGGCCATATTTCATCGTCCATGAAACACTTGAATTCAAAAACGGTTCCAACTTTGGCATTTTTGAAATTCAAGGTCCGCGCATAATAAAATGATGACAACATGTCTTGAATGCCTACAGGAACAACGAATTCTTTTTGACCCGTATTTACTTTCGATTTGTCGTGGAAAAACAAATAATCTTGATTCAATTTGTATCCGCCTTCGTTGACTCGACGTTTGAAAATCCACGGGAAAACGCCCTTTTTATCAATAAAGCTTTCGTACACGTCGTTTACTTTAAAGACTGAATTAAATCCAGACAACGTTCGTCCTGTTCCCACAACTTGCAACAACTCCCGATTACCCGATCCTCTTTTTGTACTCGCTTTCACTTCTAAAACAGCTTCCCCCGCATCCACAAATCCATACGTGATGCGGTAGCGGAGTTTTTCTCCAACTTGAAAAGCGTTATTTGACACACTTGGCAACGATTGCAATTCGCTGCTTATCAAACTCATACACAATCCTATCACTGCAAAATAACCAACAAACTTTCTCATGACTTTCCATTTAACAGATAAACTACTTGCAAATCAAGTGCCAAAATTTGACAACAAGTTATAAAAAAATTAGCTTACATTTATGACATGATAACTTCGTTTTTGAAACAAGGGGTTTCAATGAAAATTCTTCCATCATTGATAACGGGAATAATTACAGCGTTCCTCTCATCCTATTTATTGCACACTTTTTCTATAATAACTCTCATCTCTTGGATTGGATTCTCTGGTGTTTTTGTCGGATTAAGTTTGCACACATTTTTCGCTGTCCCAGCAACAAATATCAGTAAAAAATGTGCAGAAGAGGATCTCAATACCTGGTTACTTTTTGTCTTGGTGGTCATCACTTGTTTGGCAGCACTTATTGGCGTATCTTCATTGATTCACAACACCGCTCATTGGGAAATTCCAGGTTGGACGGGAATTTTACTGTTAATAGCAACAGTCGTTTTGGCGTGGTTTGTTGTGCATCTTGCCTTTACATTTCGCTACGCACATGTCTATTATGCTGGAGAAAATAGCCGATTCAAACAACACGCAGAAGGATTAGAATTTCCAGGAGACACAAAACCTGATTACTTTGATTTTGCTTACTTTTCCTTTACTATCGGAATGACATTTCAAGTGTCGGATGTGGTGATTAAAAGCAAAGCATTACGAAGATTATCCCTCGTTCATGCCCTGCTTTCATTTGTTTTCAATACGGTTATTATTGCATTAACAATTAATGGAATAATGAGTTTAAAGGGTTGATTAACAGACGATATTGACAATTTTTCCTGGAACAACAATCACTTTTTTAGGCGCTTTTCCTTCCAACCATTTTTGGGTATCTGGTAATGCCATGACTGCTTCTTCCACTTCTTTTGCCGATAATGTCGCTGATAATGAGACTTTTAAACGCATTTTACCGTTGAATGAAACAGGATATGCAATTTCATCCTCGACCAAGAAATCAGGGTTAAAGGTTGGGAATTGCGCAGTTGAAATGGTGCCAGCTTGGTGCCCTAATATTGTCCACAATTCTTCTGAAATATGCGGAGCATAAGGCGATAATAAGATGACCAATTGTTCCAAAATTGCTTTTGAATGACATTTTTGATCGGTCAACTCGTTGACACAAATCATAAAATTGGACACATTGGTATTGAAAGAGAAACGCTCCAAATCGTCCGTTACCTTTTTAATGGTTTTATGCAACGTTTTCAATGCGTTTTTATCTGCTGGTGCATCGTCTACAAGTAACGTTCCTTCGTGGTAGAACAAGCGCCATAACTTGCGTAGAAAATTATGAACGCCTGAAATTCCTTTGGTATCCCATGGTTTCGTTTGCTCCAATGGACCGAGGAACATTTCATACATACGAAGCGTATCTGCTCCAAATTTCTCGACTAATTCATCTGGCGTTTGCACATTGAATTTGGATTTGGACATTTTTTCAACTTCGTGTCCACAAATGTATTCGCCGTTTTCTTCACAAATGAATTCAGCGTTAGCAAACTCTGAACGCCACGCTTTGAATCCTTCTATGTCCAATTTATCGTTTTCAACTAACGAAATGTCCACATGGATAGCAGTTGTTTCGTGCTGATTTTTTAATGATTTTGAGACAAATTTATTGGAATCTTTCACCCGGTAAACAAAGCTACTTCTTCCCAAAATCATCCCTTGATTGATCATTTTTTTGAATGGTTCATCGAACGAAATAAATCCACGGTCGTACAAGAATTTTGTCCAAAAACGCGCATACAACAAATGTCCAGTTGCGTGTTCTGACCCTCCAATATACATGTCCACTTGATTCCAATAAGCTGCTTTTTCTTTGGAAACAAAAGCAGTTTCATTTGTTGGATCCATGTAGCGCAAGAAATACCACGAACTTCCAGCCCAACCTGGCATTGTGTTGGTTTCCATTCGGTCGCCTTCAAACTGATTCCATGCACTTTGTTGTGCGCGAGCTAACGGTGGCTCACCATCTTCCGTCGGTAAATATTTATCGACATCAGGCAAGATGACTGGCAATTGATTGTCTGCCAATAAATAAGGGATGTCATTTTTATAATACACTGGGAAAGGTTCTCCCCAGTAACGTTGACGCGAAAAAATAGCATCACGCAAACGGTAATTCGTTTTTCCTTTTCCTATACCTTTTTCTTCGATTGTTTGAATTGCAAGCGCCATCGCCTGTTTGATAGGGAGACCACTTAAAAAATCGGAATGAGCAATCACCCCTTCTTTTTCTGTGTACGCACTTTCTTCAATACTTACGTTTTCGAAGATATTTTTTATCGGAATTCCGAAGTGTTTTGCAAAATCATAATCGCGTTGATCGCCACAAGGAACAGCCATTACAGCTCCAGTTCCATACGATGCTAGGACATAATCCCCAATCCAAATCTGGATTTTTTCACCTGTAAACGGATGAAGCGCAAAGGCTCCTGTATTTTGTCCGGTAATGTTCTTCACATCAGCTTGACGATCTCGTTCTGATTTCAGAGAAGCAGCAGTTTTGTAAGCTTCCACCTGCGCTTTGTATTCGGCAGTTGTAATTTTATCAACCAACGGATGTTCGGGGGCTAACACCATGAACGAAACGCCAAAAATAGTATCTGGACGTGTAGTAAACACTTCAATAACATTCTCATCTAACACATCGTTGTCTGATCCCGATACTTCGGCACTCGAAGTCAACGATGCTGCCAACGTGAACTTCACCGAACAGCCAATAGATTTTCCAATCCAATTGCGTTGTATATCTTTGATTGCGTCTGTCCAATCTACTTGTTCTAAGCCTGTCAACAAACGTTCTGCGTATGCTTTGATACGCATCGACCATTGACGCATTAATTTTTGCTCAACTGGATGACCACCTCGCTCTGACAAACCATTAATCACCTCATCATTGGCCAAAACAGTTCCCAAAGCTGGGCACCAATTCACCCATGAATCAGCCAAATACGCCAAACGGTATTCCATTAAAATATCCGACTGTTCTTTCACTGACATCGCTTTCCATTCATCGGCAGTGAAAACGATTGAATAGTCGGTATGTGCCGTTATCGTTGAATTTCCAGCTTTTTCAAATTGTGCAACTAACTGCTCAATTCCTTCTGCTTTGTCCGTGCTAGTATTATACCAAGAATCAAACAATTGTTTGAAAATCCATTGTGTCCATTTGTAATATTCTGGCGATGAGGTACGTACCTCTCTGCTCCAGTCAAATGAAAAGCCTATTTTATCTAATTGATCGCGGTAACGCGCCACATTTTGCTCTGTCGTAATTGCAGGATGTTGACCTGTTTGTATGGCATATTGTTCCGCTGGTAAACCGAATGAATCATAACCCATCGGGTGTAACACATTGTATCCGCACAAACGTTTGTAACGCGCATAAATATCGGAAGCAATATAACCAAGCGGGTGACCAACATGCAAGCCAGCTCCAGATGGATATGGAAACATGTCTAACACATAAAACTTCGGTTTATCACTAGCGTCTTCCGCTTTGAATGTTTGGTTCAACGCCCAATGATTGCGCCATTTATTTTCGATTTCGCTAAAATTATATTCCATAGTTATTGACTTGCAAAAAGCGGGTCAAAGATACCAAAAAGCGGTGGAACGAACTAATACGAGGAAAACAGATCACAAAGAATTTGTAAATAGTTGACAATCATTTCAACTAGAACCAAAAATCAGCTATTTTTAAACCATGAAAAACGGATGGATCATCAGCGGACTTTTTGTGCTTTTCGGAATAATGCTTCCGACTGTTAGTTATGCTGCAAATAGCGATCAAACGCGACTTATTGCGCAATTGCAAACTGTTGAAAACGATGCCAAACGATTTGATCTTCTCTTACGATTGGGAAAAATTTTCCAACAAACCGATTTACAAAAGGCAGATTCCTTGCGCAGCAATATCTTGGGACTCGGTAAACAAATCGATTATGATAGCCGCATCAAAGCAAACATATACGACATTCAATTTTCATTGTTAAAAGGCGATCGCGCGAAATACTTTTCACAAATTAACCGTTTACAGCCTGCGCTCAAACAAGTCAAACAGCTTGCAACAAAAGTTGCAGTTTTGCATTTATTGGCCGAATACCACATTTCAATTCGTTCGTACAACCAAGCAGATAGTTATTTAAAAGAAGCGCGTTTAGGGGCAAATAAATTGAAAAACAATGCTTTAATTGCAGAAAACTTGCGCTTGTATTCGCTATTTTTCATGGAAAAAAACGATAAATCACGGGCATTGAATGAGGTGGATGTAGCTATTGAATTTGCACGAAAAACTGCAGATAAATCTCTTTTAGCAACATGCATCAACATGCAATCCAAGATTTATTATTATTTCGGGCAAATTGAATTCAGTGTTTCGAAAAATTTTGGCGCATTACAACTCGCAAAAGAAGCAAAAGATTTGCCAAAATTGGCTAATTACCAACGCGAGATTGGCGAAGCGCAATTTGGATTAATGAATTACCAAGACGCTACCAATTATTTTAACCAATCCAAAGAAGCTGCTGAAGAATTCCACGACGATCATTTAGTTGGACTAGCCTTATCCAATTTAGCGATGGTTTCATTTGCCAAAAAAGAAACAAACCGAGCTATTGCGATATTACAATTTGCCGTACAACTCTTACAACGCTTCAACGATCCAGAGGGATTGGGACGCGCGCACATCAATTTAGGTAATATTTACGTCTTTAGTGGCGATTATAACGAAGCATTGAAATTATACAACCAAGCCTTGGTGTATTTTGAGTCCGCTGGAAATCGGGTGCAAATTGCAGCGGTTTATCACTTAATTGGAAATGTTTTTGAAAAACAAGGGAAATATGCAAATGCCTTGACCTATTTGAATCGTTCCGTTGCCATTCGCACTCAATTTGGTTTCCAAGGCTCAGTTTATCCAACGTATCGCTCCATGGCAGATGTTTACTTTAAAACGAGAAACCTCAACGAAGCATACCGTTATCTAGCGCTTTATTCCAATTATTCTGACAGTTCGAAAGCAGTTGAAGTAAGCACAAAAATTGCGGAGATTTCAGAATTGTATCGTTCAGAACAGCGCGAACGTTTAATCGAAATGCAATCCGATTCCATTAACATTCAACGAAAAGACAGCGCATTGACGAATGCCCAATTACAAAACACGCGATTAAAAAACATCTTTCAATTTTACATCATTATTGGAATTGTACTTTTGGTCTTTTTAGGTGGAATTATCGTTTATTCTCGTTGGAAACAGCGAGAAATCAAACAATTACAAAAAGAAGCGGAAATGAATCAAGTGCTATTGCGTTCGCAAATGAATCCGCATTTTGTATTCAATGCTATGTCAGTTATTCAAAGCTATATTTATGAAAATGACACGAAGAATTCGTCTAAGTTTTTGGTCAACTTTTCTAAATTAATGCGCTTAATCTTAGAAAATTCTTCCAAAGAGTTCATTGCAATCACCACTGAAATAGACATTTTAAACAAATATTTGGAAACCCAACAATTGCGTTTTGGCGATCGTTTCCACTACAGCATCGACACACCAAGTTTTCTGGTCGACAATGAAGCAATTATTCCGCCTATGATTACGCAACCGTTTATTGAAAACGCGATTGAACACGGGCAATTACACACCGTGGAAAATGGTTTCATCCACGTTTCCTTTGCTGTTGAAGGGAATTTATTGCGGATTCTGATTGAAGACAACGGAATTGGCCGGAAAGTGTCTGAAAAAAACAAGAAAAGTAAAGAACACAAAAGCATGGCGATGAAAATAACGCAAGAACGGATCAATAATCTAAATGCAAAATTCAAAACACAAGGAAAATTAATCATTACCGATTATGATGCATTGGAAGAAACGGGAACGATTGTTACCATTTATATTCCATATAAAACAACAGCAGATCATACAATCACATAAAAAATTGAGCGCTTGTAATATTTTTTTTTACTACAAACAAAGATTGAAAAGAAATTGTATCTTGCACCTAGAATGAACATTAACCTATAATTAAAAAGCATGAAAAAGGCGTTAATTATCGACGACGAGCAGCGAACACGTGAACTCATTGCAAAAATGATAACATCGTTTGACTTGGGAATTGAGGCGATTCCAATGGGTGAAAGTGTTCAATCGGGAATTGCGGCCATTGCAGCCATTCAACCTGATTTGGTTTTTTTGGATATACAAATGCCCGATGGAACTGGTTTCGATTTACTAAAAGCAATACCAAATAAGAACTTCGAAGTGATTTTTATCACTGCTCACGAAGAGTTTGCAATCAAAGCAATTAAATTTTCAGCACTTGATTACATTTTAAAACCTGTTGATGCAGATGAATTGAGACATGCCATCGAACGTGCGCTTGAAACATTGAACGACACGAAAGCTGAACCTCAATTTGAAGCTTTACAACACAATATACAGCCCAATCAAAAACGTCGATTAGTGTTGAAAACACAAGAATCTGTTCACGTTGTTGAATTGGATCAAATCATTCGTTGCGAAGCTGATCGAAACTACACTTCTTTTTTCTTGAAAAACGGAAAGAAAATTCTTGTTTCACGCACATTAAAAGATTACGAAACTCTCTTAACAGGACATAATTTTTTACGTGTTCAACAATCGCACTTGGTCAATTTAGACTATGTCGATCGTTACGATAAAGGTAATGGTGGAGCTGTTGTGATGAAAGATGGTTCTGAAGTTCCTCTTTCCCCTGCCAAAAGAGACGTGTTCTTTCAAATTTTAGAAAATTTATAATTGCGATAAATAACGAACATGCGTCTTGTTCTGGGTTGTCATAAAAATATTTTTATCGTTTGTGTAATTGCTAAAATATTAATCTTCAACAGGTAGGTTTCAATTTTACACGAGCAATAGGAAATAAAAACAGCCCCTGAACTTTTAGTGGATTCTCTTTGAACAATTAGAAGTTTATATTTTTTATGAAAGATTGATTGAAAACTGTTTTGCCAATTCATCAATTCATTTATTTTTGCCTCAAATTACTGTAATGAACATAGAGCACATTCAAGAAATAGACAAAGAACACGTTGAAGGACTACATTTCCCAATGGAAGAAGTGTTGACGAACGACGAATACATTGCCGATAGAAAACGTGCCGTTCAACGTGCGATTTCACTTGGTAATTTAGAACACCAAAAAGTAAAGATTTACTTTGCGGATGAAACAGGTGAGAAAATGGTCCATACAACAATTTGGGCAGTAACCGATGAAGCTATTGTGTTAAAGAAAAGTGTCATCATTCCCATTCAACGCATTCTCAAATTAGAAATATAAGAACATGTCAAAGAAGAAATCTATTATCAGCTACGAAAAGTTGACTATCGAGCAAAAAAAAGAATTATTAATCGCCTTCCCGGATGGTTTTGCGGGTGCAATGACGAAAATGACAAACCCAATTACTGGTGATGTTTTTGATTCCCTTTTGTGGGAAACAGAAGAAGCAATTTATTTGGTCAAATTGCCAAAAGTTGCCATTAAAGTGCCTTCAGTTGACGATGATGAGGAAGATTTTGACGATGACTTTGAAGCAGTTGATGCAAAAGAAGATGATGACGAATCAACTGATGACGATGATGATATTGATTCATTTGATGATAAAGCAGATGATGCTGACGAAGCTGATGAAGATGAAGATTAATTCACTCATATAAACCAAAAAAAGGCGATCTTCTGGATCGCCTTTTTTTTATCGCAATTAGTGCAATTATTGTTTGATAAATGTTTGACGCGTAGTGCTTTCTGATGCTATCACAGCTATGATATAAACTCCCGCAGGTAGTTCAGCAGTTGGAATTGTCACTTGCTTTGAAGAGAAATGAATTGTTCGCAAACAATTGCCCAACATATCTATCAACTGAATAGTTTCAATTTCCTGTTGTGAACTAATGGTGACGTTTTCAGTTGCTGGATTAGGATACAGTTGAAAGCTTGACTGTTGGTATTGATTTATTCCTAAATCTGCATTTACATTCCATGTTGTATTGGTTACAACGGGATCGTTCCAGTCGAAATAAATGTGTGCTGTATTTGCAATACCAACACCTGGTCCATTCCCTGGATTTTCCTTTACACGATAAACAACATGTCCATGACTTAACGGTTCGTTAGTTGTGCTATCAGCCAACCAAATTTGCGGGAAATCAAAGCGTAAAATACCGCCATTCAATTCTAACAAATTCATCGAATGACTCGTTTCTAAAACCTGTACAGACGACCAATCTATATATGGACTCAACGTGTCCATGATGTAAACGTTTTGTGCTGGAGCAGTTCCTGTATTTTGAAAACGAATAACATACGTTAAATATTCATCGACAACAGGACTAATTTGCTCCGGCAGGTTTACTGTCTTATCATTTGGATCATAACTACTCCCCAAAATTTGTAATAAATTAGTGGTGTTATTCGTAATATCACAGTCATTACTTCCAGTACCTGGAATAATAGATGCAATAAAATTGTGTGGTGTTCCACTTGGTAAACCGCTTGGCACAATTACTTGAATGATGTCTGTGAATTGAAAGTTGGGTGTTAACGATGCAAGGTTCCACGAAATAGTGTTGCCAGAAATGGTGTAGCCCGGAATATTAATCGAAGATTGAACAGCATTCACTCCTGCAGGCAACGTCAATTGTAAGGTACTATTCGTTGCAGTAATTGGCCCGTAATTTCCATACTTTAATTTAATATGAGCTGTTGTTCCTTGAAAATATCCAATCCATGGTGTAACAGATGTCCATAAGTCTGCACATAAGATAGGGGAACAATCAATCGGATAATACGCCATGGTGGTTGTTCCAGGTGTAGAAGTTTGAATGGTAAAATTCACGTTTAAGGCCTGATAACCATGCTGCGCTAGCCAATTTTGGTTGATGGAAGCGTACAATGTCGATGATTGAAAATAATTCCCGCAAATTTGTGCGACTCCATTACTATCTGTATAAATGGTCAAATTACTCGCAAAAGGATTGGCAATAATTGTCAACGGAGCATTTGGAATTGGTGTTTCTCCATTATCCAATATGCCATTGTCATTTGGATCGCAAAAAACTGTTACGGCAACACAACTTGTTGGATTTGAAAAATTACCACAATTAACAGGAACATGAAGAATAGTTTGTGACGTACACGTTGACGCCATAAATGTATATGGTCCACTATTCAGTGTTCCCCCATTTGGTAAGACATAATTTGGATTAACTTGAATTGTTGTGACGCTTCCTGGTAAACCTTGGTACTGCCCATTAAAATATCCGTTACTATTTGTCCAAAAACCATAAGCAACATTTCCATTAACTAAGGTAAATGGAACATTTGGTAACACACTTTCGTTGGAAGAAAAAACCCCGTTGTTATCTGAGTCACAAAAAACAAACCCAATCGCACACATATTAGTAGCGACAGTATCACAGATCAATCCAACGGTTGAAAAAGGATAAGTTGTCGTATTGGAATTAATCGTAATAAAAGGAGGATTATTATAGGATACAAGATAACCATTAGCAGATTGCCATGTCGCTGGAACAGTTAAGCTATAGGTTCCAGGTAAAACATTTTGGAAAACTGCTTGTCCGTTGTTTAAACTTGCATTATAATATGTCGTCATGTTCGTGTTTACGAGCATCATCGGAACGTTTGACGTAAAAACAGTATCAGTCACTCCATCATTGTTGCAATCTAAAATAACATTAGCTGGAATAGTAATGTTGCAAGGTTGATAGTTGTAATTAAATTGCGTTGAGGCAAACGAATTATTTCCTGAATTTATTACATACATGTTCACCATATACGTTCCAGGTTGTGCGTATAAATGACTAACGGCAGGTTGAAAACTAATCGACTGACCTATTTGATTGATCGTCGCAAGGTGCGTTGTTTGCGATCCATCTCCCCAATTCACTTGAACAGTCAACGATGTGGTTGAAAAGCTGGTTCCATTGATCAACACATTCACATCAGCATTTGACGGAACAGATGAAATAGCAGAAAAATTAATGCTTAATGAATCACAACTTACAGCGGTTGAATTCATTGTCGTCAAACTAGAAATGGTCATTCCTTGACCAAAAGCATGTGATAAGAACAATGAAAGAATGAGCAATGAGAGGTATTTATACATGTGATGTTTTTTAGAAAGACGTTTTTTTTCGTTGTTGCGTTGCTTTCAACAAAAAAGTCCGCAGTTACCCGCGGACTTTCGTAATGATAATTGTTATAAAATTATGCTTCCACAAATTTATAGCTTTCAACACTTGGGCAAGAACATACTAAGTTTCTATCTCCATATGCGTTGTCAACTCTTCTAACTGGAACCCAATATTTCCACTCTTTCAAATAAGCTACTGGATAAGCAGCTTCTTGCGGTGAATATGGATAATCCCAGTTTTTATTGATGATACAATCAGCAGTATGCGGCGCATTTTTCAACAAGTTGTTTGCTTTGTCAGCATGACCATTTTCAATTTCTTTGATTTCTTGACGAATTTTAATCATCGCTTCAATGAAACGATCCAATTCCTCTTTGTCTTCAGACTCCGTTGGCTCAATCATCAATGTACCTGCTACTGGGAAAGAAACGGTTGGAGCGTGAAAATTAAAATCAATCAAGCGTTTAGCCATATCTGCAACTTCAACATCTGCATTTTTCTTGAAATCACGGCAATCTAAAATCATTTCGTGTGCAACTGTACCGTTTTTACCAGAGTACAACACTTCGTAATGTCCTTTTAATTTTGCAGCAATATAATTCGCATTCAAAATTGCAATTTCTGTTGAATGTCTCAATCCTTCAGCACCCAACATTTTGATGTATGCATAAGAAATCAATAATATCAATGCACTACCATAAGGCGCTGCAGAAATTGCATGAATTGGAGAACTTCCTCCAGCAGCCATGACAGGATTACTTGGTAAGAACGGCGCTAAATGTGCCGCTACACCAATTGGTCCCATTCCTGGTCCACCACCTCCGTGAGGAATGGCAAACGTTTTGTGTAAGTTCAAGTGGCAAACATCTGCACCAATATTCCCTGGATTTGTTAATCCAACTTGTGCATTCATGTTTGCGCCATCCATGTAAACTTGTCCGCCATTCGCGTGAATGATAGCCGTTATTTCTTGGATTCCTTCTTCGTAAACTCCATGTGTTGAAGGATATGTTACCATCAAACCTGCTAATTCATTGCCAATTTGAGTTGCAACGTTTGTTAATTCTTCAATATTGATATTTCCATTTTCATCACAACCTGTCACAACAACTTCGAAACCAGCCATAACAGCAGAAGCAGGGTTTGTTCCGTGTGCAGATGAAGGAATGATCATTTTTTTACGTTGGAAATCGCCACGGCTTTCATGGTATGCTTTGATGACCATTAAACCAGCGTATTCCCCTTGTGCGCCTGAGTTTGGTTGCAAAGACATTGCTGCAAATCCTGTTGACTCACACAAATCTTTTTCCAATTGACGGAACATTTCGTGGTATCCTTCTGCTTGATTTAACGGCGCAAAAGGGTGCATGTTCGCAAATTGTGGATTGGTGATCGGCATTAATTCTGAAGCTGCATTCAATTTCATTGTACAAGAACCCAATGGAATCATTGAGTGAACCAATGAAAGATCTTTATTTTCAAGACGTTTTAAATAACGCATCATTTTTGATTCTGAATGATGATTATTAAACGTTGGATGACTTAAGATTGCGTCGTTACGTAATTGATCATTTGCAATACTATTTTTCGCAACTAACTGATTGTTTTCTGCATTGAAAATGGCTAAAATTGCAGCAACATCAGCCATAGTATGTGGTTCACCAAAACTAATTGACAATTCACTTTCGTTGATGATGCGGAAATTCATTCCTTTCGCTTCAGCAGCAGTTTTGATTGCAGCAGTATTTACTCCTTTTACCCAAACAGTATCAAAAAACGAGTCAGAACCAATTTGAATTCCGGCAGCTTTTAATCCGTTTGCTGTAGCGCTTGCTAATCCGTGAACGTGTTCAGCGATAGCACGAACACCAACTGGTCCGTGATAAACAGCATACATAGAAGCCATAACAGCTAACAATGCTTGGGCTGTACAAATATTTGACGTTGCTTTATCGCGTTTGATGTGTTGTTCACGTGTTTGTAAAGCCATGCGTAACGCAAAATTGTCATCAGCATCTTTCGACACACCGATGATTCTTCCAGGTAAATTACGTTTGTATTCGTCTTTCACTGCAAAAAATGCAGCGTGAGGACCACCGTAACCCATCGGAACACCAAAACGTTGCGAAGAACCCAACACAACATCAGCTCCCATCGAACCTGGTGATTTCAACAATACTAACGATAAAATATCTGCTGCAACCGCAACACGTAACCCTTGATTTTTTTGTATAAATGAAGCAAGATCAGTGATACAACCATTTGCAGTTGTGTACTGAATCAATGCACCAAAATAAGTTCCATCATTTACGAACGAAGCCTCATCGCCTTCAACAAGTTCTATTCCAAGATTCAACGCTCTTCCTAAAACAACTTCTTTCGTTTGTGGGAAACAATTCGTTCCTACAAAGAATTTATTGACGCCGTCTTTTGTTTCTTGACGTGAACGCGCATTCCAAAACATGATCATTGCTTCAGCAGCTGCCGTACCTTCGTCCAACAAGGAAGCGTTTGCAATTTCCATTCCTGTTAAATCCAGAACCATCGTTTGGAAATTCAACAATGCCTCTAAACGACCTTGAGAAATTTCAGCTTGGTAAGGCGTGTATGCCGTGTACCATCCTGGATTCTCCAACACATTTCTCAAAATCACAGAAGGAACAATTGTTTCATTGTAACCCAATCCGATAAAGGATTTGAACACCTTGTTTTTATTACCTAACTCAGTAATATGTTGTAAATATTCCTGCTCAGACAACGCATTATCGATGTGTAATTCACCACCAAGGCGGATTTGAGAAGGAATTGTTTGGTTCACTAATTCTTGAACGGATTTCACACCGATTGCGGCTAACATTTCAGCTTTTTCAGCTTCATTTGGCCCGATGTGACGTGATGAAAATAAACTCATGTTTAAACGAAAATTTTGACAGTGCAAATATACTTGTTACAGAAACAACTGCAACGATTTAGTGTTCGGAAAAAATGAAAAAAAAGTGAAATTTATACTTCTATAACCATTTCGTTTGGAAAACGATTTGCTTTTCACTATTTTCATTGGCATAAATAATTATTGCTTTCAGGCTAAAAAACTACAAACCAGTGAACTACAAATTAATTGTATTGCAACTATTTCTCGCGTTGAGTCATTTTATTGTTTTCGGACAAAATGATTCACGAAAAATGAATGTATTTGAACAGCAAGCGGTAAATAATTACCAAGTTCGTTATATTCAAACAAAAAAAAGCATTCAAACATTAAAAAGTCTCTTAAGCACTGCGAAAAATTCAGATGAAAAGATAATTGCAAGTGCGTTACTAACGTTGTGTTTCATCAAAGAGAAAGACATAAAATCTGCCAATCATTTTATTCAAATTGCAAAAAAAGAACTGCCTGCTACCACAAATAAAGCTAGTTTGGGCTATTATCATTTTGCGTTATTTCGCTATAAGTATTACATCGATCAAGATGGTTTTTTGACTGATTTGATGCATGCATATACAGATTTTGAAAAAACAAACAACCATTATTTCGCTTGCCTTGCAGCCTGTTCTGTTTTTAATCTAAGTGCCAATCCAGCGCTTAACTTTTTAAAAAAAGCACAACAGCATGCGGCACAAATTAATAATCCTGATTGCACATTAGAGGTTGCGCTATGTCAATCATCGTACTATAAAGAAAAATACAACAAACAGCCAAGCGACGTTTTAAAATCCAAAGCTATTCAAGCATTTGAACAATGCATCGCCTATCAAAACGAAGCAAGCGTTTACAATCAATTCAATGTTGCTGTAGCTTTTTTAAATTATGCGAATTTCCTTGTTGGTATCAACGAACAGTCTGCAAAAGCACTGCATTTATTAGATGTTTCTTTGAAAATTGCAAAAAAGCACACGATCATGTCGGTGTACAGAAATAGTTATGGAATCAAAGGATTATTATTGATGAATCAAGGGAGATTAGCGGCTGCCGAACAACATTTTCAGACTGGATTGGCGCAATTAAAAGCAATGCCTTACAACGATCCCGCAGTTGCAAAAATGTTTAACGAAAACCTCAAGCAAATTGCTGCCTTGCAAAAAAATTATGCTGCTTATTATCAATACGACAAAAATTACCAAGACGCTGCCAGTAAAAACGATGTGTTGGAATTGGAGGAATCCGTGCAAAACGCAATTGCCAAATATGAATTGAACAACAAAGAAAAAACCATCCGTTTACTAACCGAACAAAATAAACTGAAAAACTGGTTACTTATTAGTGTTGGTGGATTAGTGCTACTAATCGCTAGTGTGTTTTTCTTTTTCTTACAATCAGTGCGCATCAAACAAAAATTAATTCAACAAAAAAAGCAAGAAACGCAAAAAGAATTAATGTCGAGTATTTTACATTTAGAGCGTAAAAATGAAATTTTATCAACGCTTAAAACAACGTTGATGCAGCAAAATCGGGAAACTCCTGCAACAATTCCAAGTCAGATTTTCAAAACAATCGACATTGGCCTTTCAACCGATGACGATTATGAAAAATTTCAAGCTGATTTCTCAAAAATTTATCCTGAATTTTTTGTCCGTTTGCAACAAAAAGCGGCCAATAGCTTAACCCAACTCGATTTAAAATACTGCGGTTTCATCCTTATGAAATTATCCAACAAAGAAATTGCTTCGCAAATGAACGTGGAACCCAAAAGCATTCGCATGGCACGTTACCGGATAAAACAAAAATTACAACTCTCCAAAGACGAAGATTTAGATGTTTTTATTCAAAATGCAGCGGAATAAATTTCTTTCATATCATTGATTTATAAACACTTCTGATTTTTGTAGTCGCTAAATAGACCCGTGTTTTTTGCTTGTAGTCGCTGAATAGACAAGAAAAAAACAAGCGCTGTTCGTTTTAAAAATAGTTTTGATCCAAACTTATAAACGAACACTATTATGCAAAAATTTGGAGGAACATTGGTATTGCTTGGCGTATTGGCCATCGTAATGAATTACTTAAATATGGTACCACGCGTTTTAATGTGGATTTACGCTTGGGGAGAAGGAACAGCACTATTCATAAAAATAGGATTGATAGTGCTCGGAGGTATACTATGGTTGATTGGTAAAAAACAAGCGAATTAAGTCAAGCGATGAAACTACCTTTCTTAGAGATTATAGAAGCCACCACGCCAGATCCAAATTTATTGATGTGGAAATACGATGATGAAGACAAAGAAATAAAAAATGGTGCGAAATTGACCGTTCGGGAAACACAACAAGTGCTTTTTTTAAATGAAGGTCAATTAGCAGATGTGTTTCATGCTGGATTACACACGCTTTCAACAGAAAACATTCCGCTTTTAAGTCGTTTAAAAGGCTGGAAATATGGTTTTGAAAGTCCGTTTAAAGCTGATATTTATTTCTTTAACACCCATCAATTCATCAATAACAAATGGGGAACACCGGCGCCGATACTAATGAAAGACCCAGAATTTGGTCAGGTCAGAATACGAGCTTTTGGAAGTTTTGATTTCAAAATTGCCGATGTAGCATTGTTTTTTCGGCAATATGCAGGAACGTATTTTCAGTTGACATTGTTTGAATTACAAGCTCAATTACGCGATTTTGTTGCGCCAAAATTCGGAGAAGTACTCGCTAACCAACAACTTGCTGTAACCGATGTTGCTGGAAATATCAGTGATTTAAGCAAGCGTGTTGCCCCCGAATTAACAACTTATTTTGCGCAATTAGGTATTGAGTTAACTCAATTTATCATTACCAGTGTAACACTTCCCGAAGAAGTAACCGCACATTATGATAAAATGACGAATTTGAACATGGTGAAAGACATGGACAAGTTTACGCAATTCAATACTGCTACAGCAATTGGTGATGGAAAAAGCGGATTAAATGATGCTGTTCAACAAGGAGTGATGATGAATGCAATGTTACAGCAAATGAATCAAAATCAGGTAACTGCAGCTCCTTCTGAAGATATTCCTGCGAAATTGAAACAGCTAAAAGATTTATTCGATGCAGGTATTTTGGATGATGACGAATTCAAAACTAAAAAAGCAGAACTAATCGCAAAATTGTAAGATGGAAGAAAACAAGTCGAAGCCACTTTCATTGATTGAAAAAATGAAATTACGCGCAAAAGAACAAAAAACTTATGGCGGTGAAATGGAACAAAAAGCAGCAAGCATGGATGCAGTTGATTGTCCAAACTGTGGCGCTGGTCGTGCAAAACAGGACGGATTGACAGCATGTGCTTATTGTGGATTTTCCTTTTTATCGGTTTCTCTTAGCGATGGGCTATTCCTAAAAAAAGAAGATAATTCACATTAATGTATCACCATGTTTGGACTATTTAAAAACAAAACCATTTCAGCCGAACAAGAACCTGATTGGTTGCCTCAAATGCAAGAAAACCAACAACGCTTTTTTGATTTTATTGAAAAAATTGAAGAGCGCATGTTTGAATTAACAGCAGCGGCGGTTCCTGAATTAACAACGATGAAACAAGAAGCCGATGAAAACAGCATGGAATTTCACCGTATGAAAGCTGGAATCGACGGACAACTATCCACGATTCGTAAAAAAGTGTACGACGTTCACGATGACAAAATTCTTGGATTAATGCACGAAATCAAAGATGCGTATGAACTAACTTCTAAAGAAAGTTCACTGCTGTATGCTTTTCGGGACGATTGCCGCGAACGCTTCACGCAATTTGAAGAAAAACTGCAAAAATGTTCCGAAGAAATTGCGCAAACCGATGTGGAAGACTTTGAAATTGCCTACCAGAAAATTCTTGCTGAATATGACAATTTGAAAGACAAATTCAATTGTACGCAATGTGGAAATCCACTTTCAATCGATCGAATTTTCTTTATAAACGTACATATAAACTGTAGCGCTTGTCAGACGCAAAATACGTTTGAACCTAGTACACAAGCCCGAATGCTCCAACATTTTGCGCAAGATTTAGCACATCAACGCGCTTCAGATTTGTACAAAAAATTTAAGGAAGAAGCTGACAAAGAACGTACGTTGTACCACGAGATTCACCCAATAAAGTTGAAATTAAACTTTGAGAAAAATGCGGCTGTAATCGCGGAATTAGAAGCGCAAAAAATGGATTTAGAACAGAAACGTTTGGCTTCCATTGAAAATACGCCGATTTATCACAAAGAATACCTCGTAAAGAAATTTACAGAATGGAAAAATATTGTCCCTGATCTCGCCGATCAATTAGAAAAAAGATTGCAACAAGAAATCGCTGCAATAGATTAATTCACTAAAACTTACAGTATGTTTAAAAAATTATTTGGCGCTTCAAAAAGCGAAGAAAACCAACAACCAGAAAATGTATCCTTCGAAAACGAACAAGTAGAAGACGAATACCAAGCCATCGAATTTGATGAAGAAACACTTCATGGAACACATTATGATGTGGAAGATTTTGAAGCGGAAGTAGCACGTTTGGCAGATGCATGGAACGAAAAAGAAGGACTGACTTCCGAAAAAGACATTCACAACACCTACACCAATTACCGTCGTCAAGTTTACATGGCTTGGAACGAATGTGATTCTGATCAATATATTCGCTTCGATCAACGCAATTCAATGGCACACCATGGATTTGCAACAATGGGAAACACAGTTGAAGATGAGTCAAATCCCCTTTTAGCGCCAGTTCATGGAATTAATTTGAGAGATTATAGTGCAATCTGCGCAAAACTTGGTTCGGGCGTTGAACCAGCTGATATTTACAACGCGTTTGGAATTGATGCAACCGTTTGGGATGAAGTCAACACCATTTGGCCTAGTCGTATGGCGGAAGATACGTCGTTTAGTGTTTCTGTTTTATTTGGTCAATATTTCGCGGAAGCGGATCAACATCCGAAATTACAAGGAATCAAAACAAACTTAACGCCTGAAGGTGAGGAGAATTTAGAACGTTTGAGAAATGATAGCTATTTCTATTACGAACTTGCGGGTGCGCGTCAAGCTGCATATGAATATGGATTGGATGGCGCACAGTGGATTCTAGATAATTTTGGTGTTGGTTTGGGTGATTTTCAAGCGATTGCAATGAAACACATGGAAGCACAAAATACAAACTTTGATTCAAATACAGTTCGCCACTTTATGGATTATCAAGATCAAAAACAAGAAGAATATGCGCAACAATTCGCCGAAGAACAAGGTGGAAATGTTGCAGACGATGTTGAATTTTAAACCGCTCCTCAATCAACAAAGGCTCAACTTAAAAAATTGAGCCTTTGTTTCTTTGACTATTAAAACGTATCAATTTTGAATTATTTCAACAATCCGTCCAATAAGGTTACCAATTTTGGATCTGAAGGACGAGGTGCATTTGCTTGCACTACATTTCCTGCTGGATCGATTAATATAAAACGCGGAATTCCATTGATCAAATAAGCTTTTACAAAATCTGAACTCCAGTCTTTATCGGCAACTAATTGCACGCCACCTAAATCTTTGTCTGTGACAAACGTTTTCCACTTTTCATAGTCTTTCTTCGTGTCTACTGAAATACTTACAAAAACGATGTTTGCTTCGTGGTATTTTTCTTCCATTTTTTTCAAGGAAGGAATTTCAGCTTTACACGGTCCACACCAAGTTGCCCACACATCGACATAGACATATTTTCCTTTGAAATCAGTCAACGAAGTCGTTCCTCCTTTGTGATTTTCGTAACTAAATAGCGGTGATGGCTTTCCATTCAACGCATTTGCACGAACAGTGTTTTCCAAATAGGAAATGTTCCCTTGTGCTTCGCTTTTAAATTCTGCTAAAAAAATGCCCGAAAATTGCTCCTCCAACTGTGCCGATTTCATGGTTTGTTCCATACCGTTTAAACGGTTTTTAAACACTTCCAATAACGTTGCCTCATCACTATCAACATTAAATAAGGAGTCGTCAATCATTAATTGTTTAGCTAAAAACGCATTTTCTTTTGCATAATCACCTGAAAATTGCATGCTTTTATCAAAATCACTTTCATTGGTCGAGAGATTAATTTTCGCATTACTTTTCAAGTAAATTTTCGTGTAATTTTTTTTAATCGAGAAATAATAAATGCCGTCTTCAACCTTAAACTGATCGGCAAAAACACCGTTTTTATTCACGACGATGATTTTTTTAAATCCGGATTGATTTTGAATCATTACCGAATCACTCGTACGATTTTCTACTTGAGCAGAAAAAGACACTTCATTTTTTTGACTATAAATGGCTGAAGTTGCCGTTAAAAGTCCTACTAAAAGATAATTTTTCATGGTTTAAGCTGTTGTTTATTCGTTACATGTTTTTTTGCGTTCCAGCATTTCTGCACCGCCCATTTTTTCAAATGCCGCACATTTTTGTTTTTTGTTTTTTCTTAAAGTGATAATCGCTTGCTCATCTGCTGCGTTTGGCACTTTGTTCAATAATTCGCGCGATTTGATGTTTAATGAATCACTCACAGCAATACAATCACAAATTGTGTCGGGTTCGCTGCAAGCGGTTAACAAAAACAAAGGTAAACTATAGATTATGCGTTTCATATCGATTTGTTTTGAAGTTTTTTTAAAAAGAAGGAAGCAATCCGAATAGATTGATTTTCTTTGTTACTTGTAAACAAATGTACGTGATGCAATCAAAACTTCCAAAAGTCGGGACAACGATATTTACAACTATGTCTAAAATGGCCGGTGATTTTAATGCCATCAATTTATCGCAAGGATTTCCAAATTTTGCCATTGACCCAGTTTTAGAAGACTTGCTCCAAAAAAACAGTCGTGAAAACGTGCACCAATATGCGCCAATGGCTGGATTACCAGTGTTACTCGAAGCAATTGCCACAACGATAAAATCAACATACGGCCGGACTATTCATCCGTCTACCGAGTTGCTCGTAACGGCGGGCGCAACACAAGGCATTTTTACAACAATTCAAGCACTAGTTGGTATAGGCGAAGAAGTAGTCATCATCGATCCCGCCTACGATTGCTATGAACCAGCTATTATTTTAGCAGGTGGAAAACCGATTCATGTAGCAATGAAAGCTGACTTTTCAATTGATTGGTTGGAATTAAGAAACGTGATTTCGCAAAAAACGAAATTGTTAATCGTTAACAATCCGCACAATCCTTCTGGACGCATAATGGATCAAGCTGATTTAGATTCATTGACAAATGTCATGCGCGATTATCCTAATTTATTGTTGCTGTCAGATGAGGTCTATGAATACATTACTTACGAACAAGCCCATTTGTCTGCAAACTTTGTTCCTGAAATATACGACAGAACGATCATCATTTCTTCCTTTGGAAAAACATTTCACATTACTGGTTGGAAAATGGGCTATTTGGTTGCTCCTGAAAAATTAATGGTTGAAATAAAAAAAGTCCATCAATTTTTGGTTTTCTCGGTCAATAGCGTTGCACAAAAAACTTTGGCAGACTATTTAATACAAACTGATGTGTCTAGCTTAGGTGCTTTTTACCAACAAAAACGATCGCTTTTTCAAAACGGTTTAACAAGCAGCAAATTCAAGTTATTGCCTAGTGAAGGAACCTATTTTCAAACAGCCGATTATTCACAAATAAGTTCAGAAAATGACGTGCAATTTTGCGAATGGCTGACCCGAGAAAAAGGGGTTGCTGCAATTCCTTTATCCGTCTTTTACGAACATCCGCCTGAACAACACATTATTCGTTTCTGTTATGCAAAAACAGATGAAACGTTATTAGCAGCTACTGAAAGACTATGCGCGATTTAAGAATTACATTGGTTCAAGCAAACCAAATTTGGGAGGATAAACAAGCAAACCTGAATCACTTCGAGCAACTCATTGCGGAGGTGGAGACAGATTTATTCGTGTTTCCTGAAATGTTTCACACTGGTTTTTCGATGAATCCCGAAAAATTAGCTGAATCGATGACCGAGAGCCAAGGTTTGAGTTGGTTAAAACGGATCGCTGCTGAAAAAAACGCTGCTTGTTACACTTCATTAATCATTGAAGAAAATAATTGTTACTTCAACCGGGGCGTTTTTGTGGAACCGTCTGGTAAAACGACCATCTACGACAAGCGAAAACGCTTTGCACTTGCGGGAGAGGATTTGGTGTTTTCAGCTGGGAAAAGTTCAACAATTGTTGATTATAACGGCTGGAAAATCAATTTGCAGATTTGCTACGATTTACGATTCCCTGAAATTTGTCGCAATGAAATAAAAGACGAAACGGCGTTGTATGATGTGTTAATTTACGTTGCCAATTGGCCAGAACGCAGAAAACATCACTGGAATAGTTTGTTAATTGCTCGCGCCATTGAAAATCAATGTATCGTGATTGGTGTTAACCGCGTAGGAACAGACGCCAATTCATTGAGTTATAGCGGAAATTCAGTTGTTATTAATGCACTGGGGGAAATAACAGCTACTACCAACGAAAACGAAGAACATATCGTTACATCATTTATTAGCAAAGATAGTTTACTAGAAACGCGTGAAAAATTGCCGTTTTTAAAAGACAAATAATCACAATTAATCTAAAATTGCTACCGATTAATCATTAATTCTTTGAAATTGATTGTTTTCAAATTATCTTTAACTCGAAATTTATTTTTTATGAAAAAACACATTACCTTACTTTCGGGACTTTTATTGGCAAGCGGATTGTTTGCTCAAGTTAAGTCGTTACCGGTTTCAGCTCATCCAGCTAAAAAATTTGCTGTTGATTATGTAGCTGCAGAAAAACCAACAAACCAAGCTAAGGCTCTTGGCGCTCCATTTTGGACAAACAATTTTTCTAACACTGCTGATTGGACGGTAAATAACAGTGGTCAAACTGGCGCTGAATTCGGTTGGTCAATTGACAATGTTGCCGATGGATGGTGGGCACCTGCCACAGCAATTGCTTCTACTTCAGAAGGTAATTTTGCGGAGTTATCAAATGGAGATCCTTCATTAACACCAGGCACACAAGCATTGAATGTAACATATACTTTAACAACTGCGGCTCCTATTTCTTTAGCAACTTCTGGAACTGATATTTCATTAGAGTTTTTACAATTTGGTGCGCGTTTCAATGACTTGCAACAAATGTTGATTTCAACTGATGGAACAACATTTACAGCAGTTGGTGACAATAGTGATTTCTCTGTATTATCTGCTACAGGTGGTGCAGCATATCCTAATCCATCAACCAAATTAATCAACCTTGCTCCTTATTTAACTTCAGCTGCAACACAAATTTGGATTCGTTTTTCATGGACAACAAACTTCCCTAATTCAGCAACAAATCCAAATGTATGGGTTGCATACGGATGGTACATTGACGATGTAAAATTGGTAACTAATCCTGATTTTGACTTATCTGTAACGGAAAGTTTCTGGGGAACTGCAGGTTTGAATTACTTCCAAATTCCAACTACACAAATAGCGCCAATTGACTTTACAGCTAATGTTTTCAATGGTGGAACAACGTCAATGACGAATTCTAAATTGAACGTGAATGTCAATACAGGAGCTTTTACAGCAGTTAGTATTCCTGCAACAATCGCAGCTTTGGGTGATGATAGTTTAGTTGCAGCACCACAATTTACACCTGCTGGACTTGGAACGTATAGTTTTACACGTACAATTACTGCTGATAGTATAGATGATGTTCCTGCAAACAACGCTTTCCCAACTGTTTCATTTGCAGTAACGAATTTTACTTATGCACGTGACAATGGTACATTTGTTGGAAACACATCAAACGGGACTGACGGTTTTGAAGTTGGTAACTTCTTTGATATTTGGAACGAACAAGAATTTGAAGGCGTTACAACACGTTTAGCTACAGGAACACCAACTGGAACTGAAATTTATGCACGTTTGTACGAAATTGATTTCGCAACTGGTGATTTTATCTTGTTATCTGAATCAGATATTATTCCAACGACTCCGAGCATGTTGAACACATTCATCACATTATTACTTCAAGATGTCGTTACGTTGGAAGCAGGTAAAACTTACTTACCAGTAATTGGAACTTACGATCCAAATTTGAAAGTTGCAAACGCTGGAACTTCTGATGCTGGAACTTCATTTATCTTCGATAGAGGTGTGCCAAGTGCTAGTGATCCAGAAGGAACATGGTTCTACCAAACTGGAACGCCTGTTGTTCGTATGAATTTTGATCCAAGTTTAAGTATCTCTGCTATTGAGAACATTACAGATTTAACAATCGCTCCAAATCCTTTCGCAACAGCAACAAACATTGAATTCAATTTAATTGCTGCTGCTGAAGTTGCAGTAACAGTTACTGATATCGCAGGAAGAGTTGTTGCTACAATTCCTTCTACAATGATGACAGAAGGAGTTCAATCAATTGCTATTGATGGAAGTGCTTTCGAAGCTGGAATCTACAATTACACATTACAAGTTGGTAACGCAGTTACAACAAAACGTGTAGTGAAAAAATAATCACTTGTTTTCAAGTTGGAAAGGGGTTGCAGTTTGTAACCCCTTTTTTAATGAAAAAAAATACCTTTGTACATGATTGGATGGGGACTTATTGGTTTATTTAGTAGTTGTTTTTTATCCGCTACCATCTTACCTTTTCCCTCGGAAGTAACGTTTATCTATTTTCTTCGATCAGATTATTCCGCTTGGACAGTGTTACTTGTCGCAACAATTGGGAACTCTTTGGGTGGTATCACCAATTATTATATCGGAGCGCTTGGGCAAAAATTGGTTCTTAAAAACAGGCAACATTCCAAAGCATATCAAGCGATAGAACGATTTGGAGTTTGGGCTGCACTTGGAGCTTGGTTGCCGATTATTGGCGATCCAATCATGCTCGGTTTGGGTTATTTTCAAACAAAAAAAACACCCACTTTTATTTTAATGACCGTTGGGAAATTTTTGCGTTATTACAGTATCTATTGGGCGCTTACTTGAGTTGTGAAAGTGCCATTTGACGAGCTAATTGGTCAACTGCAACATAATCTTCGTAACTTGGTTTTGCAATAAATGTTGTGTCATTCATGACCAACTCATTGATTTTAGCAATGGACAAAAATTCAATTTTTTCTTCCAAAAACAGCTGAACAGCTACTTCATTTGCCGCATTCAATGCACAAGCTGCAGTTCCACCCTTCTCCATTGCTTCGTAAGCTAAATTCAAGTTGCGGAACGTTTCTTTGTCCGCTTGTTCAAACGTTAGTTGGGGATAATCCATGAAGTTGAAACGCGGAAAATTTGTTTCGAAGCGCTCGGGATAAGTCAATGCAAACTGAATCGGTAGTTTCATATCCGGCAAGCCCATTTGCGCCTTCATACTGCCATCCGTAAATTGAACTAATGAATGGACAATTGACTGCGGATGAACAATGACGTCGATTTGTTCGGGTTTCAAATGAAACAACCATTTTGCTTCGATCACTTCCAATCCCTTGTTCATCAATGTTGCTGAATCAATCGTGATTTTAGCGCCCATCGACCAATTGGGATGTTTCAATGCTTGCGCTCTGGTAACTGTTGCTAACTGTTCTGTTTTCCAACCTCTGAACGGACCACCTGAAGCAGTTAAATATATTTTCTCGATAGGATTGTGAAACTCCCCTACCAAGCATTGAAAAATTGCAGAATGTTCTGAGTCAACTGGATAAATGTTGATGCCTTTTTCACGTGCGCGTTGCGTCACTAATTCGCCTGCAACAACCAGCGTTTCTTTGTTTGCAAGCGCAATATCTTTTCCAGCATCTATAGCCGCAAGAGTTGGTTTTAGTCCTGCATAGCCAACAAGTGCCGTTAACACGATATTGACTTCGTTGAATGTAACAACTTGCGACAACGCATCAGCACCGGCATAAACGTGAATATCTTCAGCTAAGAGTGCGTTTTTAACCTGTTCATATTTGGTCTCATCGCCAATAACAACAGCGTTTGGTTGGAATTTTTTTGCCTGTTCAATAAGCAATTCAGCATTGGATTGCGCAGTAATAACTTGTAAATCAAAATAAGCTGGATACGCTTCTATTACTTCCAATGCTTGCGTACCAATTGATCCTGTTGACCCTAAAATGGCAATTCCTTTTTTCTGTTGCATGAAACAAATTTACGGAAAGTTCGTGTCCAAAAAGGCAAAACAAGCTGAAAATGAAAGAAATTGTGTAACTTTTCGATGATTTTCATTTATTACGTAGAACAAACTTTAAAACTATGAAAAATTTAATCATTCTATTATGTTTTCCTTTTGTGTTAATCGCGGGAAACAGAGACGAACTAAAATACCTCAACCAAGTTCGTTGGAATTACAGTCAAAACAACGTTCTTCGTGAAAACGCCATTTTTTGGATGGGCAATGCAAATGCTGCGCAAAAAAATAATGTTGCTACTGTAAAACGATTCAAAGTAAAGAAAAACGGTGAAAAAGAATTGATTGAAACAAAAGTTTACAATAATCAAGGAATGATTATTGAACGTACTTACAGAGACATAAAAACAACGTACAAATACAACGATACCTTATTGACGTCCACCTTTACACAAAATAAAAAATCAACTTTTGGGTCTTCTTATACGTACGATAAAGAACAGCGTCTTATTCACATCAAACAATTTAAAAATGGAAAAATGCGCAGTGAAACACGTTATGTTTACTTCGAAAAAAACAAATTATTAAGTACAGAAGAAATCATTTACGGGAAGCGTACGAAAGTAATTCGATATGAAACAACGTTTGATGAGATTTTGAAAAAACCAACTGCTGCTTTTTATTATGTCAATGGTAAATTGATAAAAAAATGGGATTTTTCTTGCCAAGAACAAGGTGAAATTGTCAAAAAAGACGAAAAACAAGCAAGTGAATGCACGTATAATCAAAGCAATGCAGATGGCTCGTACAGTATTTTCAAGCGAATCATTGACAATAAAAAACTGTATTTAAACCGAACAGATTTTACGAAAGATTCTATTTTTATCGCAAGCTACCGCTACTATAATGACAGTGTATTAGTTTCAAAAAACTCATTTGAAAACAACGTTTCTCTCTATGAATCTTATACGCACAAAGGAAAATTGAGATACAAATCGATTGCCAAGTATGACGAAAATAAAAACATACTACAATCGGAATTTTACAACCGCCGTAACAAGAAGCGTTCTAATAGCTCATATAACTATATCAAAAATGGGTTGATCAAAGAATACATCGCCAACAAGAATAAACTTGTATTCGAATACACCTTTCATAATAATTGATCGCTAAATTTGTGGCATGAAATACCGCAGACTGACACAAGAAGAGTTAACTCATTTAGAAGGTGATTTAAAAGCGTTTTTAATCATCAATGGCATTGAGGGTGAAGCTTGGGAAAAACTGAACAAAGAAACACCCGAAAAAGCACACCAATTGGTTGACCTCTTTTCAGACAATGTCTTGCAAACTGTCTACGAAAAAGTAAACTTTTTAGAATTTAGACGACCGGATAGTTGCATTGTTTTTCAAATGGGGAAAACGGAGCAAGCGCTGATTGCCATCAATAAAAAACCAACAAGTCAGCTCGATCTTTCTACTGTTGAAAGCATTCATGCTGCGTTAACGAATCACATCAACGAACTCGATTTTTTCCAGTCGAAAAAAGCCTATACTCAAGCGCGTGAAACAGAAATTCACGCGCTTTTGGAACAAGGTTGCGTCCTTTCCGTGCAAGAATTTTGGGATAGTTTAGCCGAAGTAATCGGAAATCAATAAGCTGTTTCACAAATTACTGCTTACCTTTACAACATGGAATTAACAACAGGATTAGCAACGCGTTTTGGCGCTCACCGAGTGGTAACACTTGACAATCCACTTCACCCCGAACAATCTCTTGTATTGTTGTATTTGGAGCTCGCTATTCCAGTTACTATTTTGATGACCAATGGACTTTCGAACTACGAAATGCCCGTTTCTGAAAAATGGAAAGACCGCGCCTTTAATGAATTGTATTTTTGTTTACCAACGTATTGGGATTTAGAGGATACCAATAACCCCAACTTCAATTGGGTGTTCGAATGGTTGTTTCGCCTAGAAACATTTGTCAAAGAAAAACAAACGTGGTTTGGTCCAGGTCACACTATTCCTTGTGGGAATCCACCTGTGGCAATTTCACCAACAATGAAACAGGAATACTTTATTTTCTTGGAACCAATGATGATGGAACAAGCGTTATCGCCCTTAAAATTGGCAGATAAAACGGTCTATTTCTTAGCAATTACCCCACTTTATGGTGACGAATTAGACTATAAAATGGGCAAGGGAACACACAAATTGGTGCGTCGTTTTTACAATCGGAAAATTGATGAACGAATCGATGACTACCGCGCAAATGCATTGAGTAGTCGCATGCGTTTCTTCTAATTACAACTGATCAAAGAACGCCACTGCTGCATCAACTTCTTTCTTCGCGTTCCCAATCCAACAATGATCATCGTATGCAATAAACGGACGTTTCAAAAACGTGTATTCTTGCAATAAATGCGCTTTGTAATCTCCTTCAGACAAGGTTTGTTCGTTTAAGCCAAGCGAACGGTATTTGATAGCTCGTTTTGAAAACAACGCCTCATAACTCCCCGCTTTTTGTTGGAACCAATCCAATTCTTCCGCTGTTATTGCGCGTGTTTTGATGTCAATCAATGCAACATCTGCTGGAATTTTTAATTGTTTCAAAATGCGTTGACACGTATCACACGTACTCAAATAGAAGATTTTTCGCATGTTATTTTCGTTTGAAAAGGATAAAATGTTCGTTCTTTTTGATGGTTTTCCACAAGGGAGAATGTGCCAAACTATCTGTTAACGTTGCGAATTGTGCTGAATCAATTGGATAATAACTGTCTCTTGGCGCAAGCACAATATAGTCCGCATCTTTGATTATTGGGAATTGGTAAATTTTTTCGCGGCAACTAAAATGCGGAACAAAAGAAGATTGAGCACTTACTGCTGCGTCGTTTGGCAAACTATTAACAATGTTATGCGCTTCATCCACAGGAAATTCTCTGTTATAATGTGCTTCTTTGTAAATGCGCAATTGTGTTTTATCGTACATGATAATGGTGCGGTCCATCAAACGAATAGCTCCTGTTAGTGCGAATAAGGCCGCTAAAATCGAAGCTGTTTTTCGCCATTTATCGTGTTTTATCGTAGCAATCACATCAAAAATTCCTATCGCAAAAATGGGTGCAAATTCAATGGAATATTGGTAATTGACACTCCACATAATCGCTGAATCGTGGTAGAGTTTTTGGAAAAAAATCGGGATCAACATCCAGATATAAATGGGTTTGCGGAGCAATAACCACCCACCACTGATCAACAAAAGCATCCACGTTTCTTTTTTCAAGCCATCATTCGCAGGATCAAGCGTGTGGTTTACAAATAACAACTTAATGGAACGCAATGGATGTTCTACAAAATGCACTATAAAACTCGAAATACTGTCGCCAAGTACCGAAAAGTGAAAACCAGTATACGCGCCAGTTGGATTGAAAAATGGAATAATTACTTTCATCACCAATAAAAAATAGGCAATTGCCACTAGCGTGAGCAACAATAATATTTGTGCTTTTTTTCGGTCTTTTCGGTGTATAAATGCTAAGCCAGAAGCTATGAAAATCATCCACAAGGCTACGTTTTCTTGTGCAAACAAACACAGAACAAACACGAAAATAGCTGTGCGAAATTTGTCTTTTACAAGGTATAAAAAGAACCATGGCACAAGTGAACTTGCTACTACAACACTATGGTAATCAAACGAAAGCGCTGAAAAAACGCCGTAAAATGAATAAAAATAAATTTGTGCAGTAAGGCTGATTTTTGCGTTGGGATACCACTGTTGAAACAAGCGATAAACCCCAATTCCACCAATTAACAAAGCTGCCCATTGGACAATGAGCAAGGTGTAACTTCCAAACAAATATGTCAACGGTGAAAAAAGAACCAAGTACAAATCAAAATGACCACTCAACATGGGGGAGTGTTCTGCCATGAACACATCATTATCCGCCAAAACGAAATGAGCGTATTTGTATGCAGCATTGGTATATGCTCCTAAGTCAAGCGCATACGTTCGAAAGTGAACATGATTGACAAATGTAATTAAACCAAAAATTACTCCTGCAACCGTTATTATTGTCGCAATTTTCCAGTTTGTTTTCAACCAATTCAAGGCTAACATCGACTATCTACTTTGTTGATACTGTTCGTTTTTCTTGCGGTCCTCTTCCGACCCTTTGTTGCAGCCGTTCGATTTTTTCGTGAAGTGATGAATCCACTTAATTTGAAAATGTGCAGGCCAATACGAACTAGAATACCAATAAATACGTGGCTTTAACTGATTCGACTCAACCAAACCAAGATGTGGTAAATAAGTCGCGAAAATCAAGTAATCTCCTCTTCTGATTTTGTAATTGAAGCCTAAATGACTGTGAAACTGCAGCATGAAAGGTTGTTGGAATTGTTGCCGCGCGGTATCGATAACGATATTTGAAAGGGTTTTACTCCCTTCCATCACCAAGTAATTAAAATTAAACCCAATACCTGTTTCCAAATGCCAACGTTCGCTCAATTGTGTAAAACGATCTGCAGTAAAACGTCCGTAAACATAACCGTTGTAAAACGATCCAGAAGATTGAATCGAACTATTAAATAAAGGATAATTCACTTTGGTCAATTCGGAACCGCCTAAATAATCGAATCCCACTCCCCAATCAACTCGGTGAAAAATATTTCCACCAATAAATTTTACTGATTTACCGCGTGCATCGTACCAAGCATTTAACAATTTTGACGGTTTAAAACGGTAATGCGCCATGCCAATATCGATAAATCCGCCAAATTTTCCAGATGGTTCGATAGTTGCGTCATATGGACGATTCATATCTGCATCGATACCAGAAAACTGTTCGTTTGCGGTATGCGGAACCATGTAATTTACCCCAAATGAAATTTGCAATCCGAACTTTGTGATGTCTCTAAAATCTTCTGGGCCGCCGAAATAGTCTTTTCTGCGTTTACTCGAAAAATCGCGTGATTTCTGAGCATGAGCAGTAATAACCAATAAGAGCAAGCAAAACGTGAGTACTTTTTTCATCGGGAGAATTTTATCAATAATACACTTTTTACAACTTGTTACGAAACAAGTTCCAACATTTTATCCATGACAAAAGGTTCGTCCCAACGTTCATGTATGCCTTCAATAGCCAATATTTCTTGCATCAACGCATGTTGCGCTTTTCCATTGCGGTAAGCATGACTGTATTTGATGTGACTAAATGTTACTTGCGAATAAAGCGGCAACCATTTTTCTGGATACAAGTTTGAAAACTTCGCTTCGATTTTTTTCTGTAACAAGAAGTTCGGGTCTGCTGTTAAATCGCGCATTTCAATGTAATTATCCAATGCTAAATCTAATATAGCGTTGCCATCTGGAACGCGCTCAGCTGAATAAGCATCCAATAAACCATCCCAATTTCCACCTGCTGCATCGTGCATTTCACTGAAAACCGTACAATCTTCAAAACCACAATTCATCCCTTGTCCATAAAACGGAACAATCGCATGAGCGGCATCACCAATAAGAACGATGTCATCTTTGTAATTCCACGGTTGCGCACGAACCATTATCAATTTTGACGTTGGGTTTTCAAAATAATCTTCGATGAGTGTTGGCATCAATTCGACAGCATCTGGAAAAGTTTTATTAAAAAACGCAGCTACTTCATCAGGAGTAGTCAATGCTTCAAACGATTTTTCTCCTTTTAATGGGAAAAATAACGTACACGTAAAACTTCCGTCCAAATTAGCCAATGCAATCATCATAAACTCACCACGTGGCCAAATGTGCAGGCAGTTTTTATCTAATTTGTGTGTTCCATCTTCGTTTGCTGGAATTACCAACTCTTTGTAAGCGTGGTCCAAGTATTTTTGTGAAAAATCGAATACTGCCGATTTTTGCATGCGGATACGAACTGCAGAAAAAGCACCATCGGAAGCAAAAATCTTATCAAATTGATGTTGCTCCGTTTCCTTTGTTTCTGAATTATCAAACGTCAACATATTCGTGTCCAAATTAACATCTTGGCATTTTCTGTTGAAATGATACGATATTGACGGATAATTATCCGCTAGATTCATTAACTTTTGATTCAACCCACCACGAGAAACCGAATAAATTGCTTGATCTTCTTTTCCGTACGGTTGGTAAGTTAACGTCCCGTCCAATGCGTGCATGCAACGCTTGTACATAGGAATAGCGATTTCATGAATATCAGCAGCAATTCCAGCCAATTCCAAGGCTTTCCAACCACGATCAGAAAGAGCTAAATTGATCGATTTTCCACTAATTAATTTTGCTTTTCTAAGGTCTGGACGACGTTCAAAAACACTGACTTCGTATCCTTTTTTAGCTAATAAAATAGCTTGTAAACTTCCAACAAGACCACCACCAACAACTGCTATTTTTTTCATTTCGTTTAAAATTTGTCTTACTAATTCGCCTTACAATTCGTTAATGGCTTCTGCTAAATATTTTCCTAAATAATATACGTCTTCAAACGAATTGTACATCGGAACTGGGGCAACACGAATGACATTTGGTTCCCGCCAATCTGCTACGACACCTTTGTCGCTGATTTTATCAAAAATCTTTTTTCCTTCACCGTGCACTAAAATTGAAAGTTGCGCACCTCTTCGGTGTTTCTCTCTTGGTGTGATAATTTCAAATCGGCAAGAAGCACCATATTTTGCTGATAATTCATCGAGAATAAACTCCAAGTAAGCGGTTAATACTTCGCTTTTTGCTTGTAATTTTTTCATGCCAATTGCATCAAACAATTCCAATGAAGCCCAATGTGCGGCCATTCCTAAAACTGGCGCATTGCTCAATTGCCAACCTTCCGCGCCTTCCATTGGAACAAAACCTGGTTCCATTAAGAAGCGTGTTGATTTATCATAACCCCACCAGCCTGCAAAACGCACCAAATCAGGTCTGTTTGCAAAACGTTGGTGTACATACATTCCTGAAACGCCACCTGGACTTGAATTCAAATATTTATACGAACACCACGCTGCAAAATCTACATCCCAATCGTGTAAATTAAGCGGAACATTTCCGGCAGCGTGCGCCAAATCAAATCCAACAATTGCACCAACAGCATGGCCAGCTTTCGTAATTGCTGCCATGTCTAATAATTGCCCCGTGTAATAATTTACACCGCCGAACATCACCAACGCAAGCGTATCGCCTAATTCAGCAATTTTCGCTAAAATATCTTCATCGCGTAACGTGTGTTCTCCTTCACGTGGTGCAATTCCTACAAGATCAACATCGGGATTTAATCCATGAAAACGCACTTGTGATTCCAACGCGTACAAATCACTTGGAAATGCTTTTGCTTCACACAAAATTTTAGTGCGCGGCCCTTTTGGTTGATAAAAAGAAACCATCAACAAGTGAAGATTTGTTGTCAACGAATGCGTCACAACAACTTCTTTTGGAAGTGCACCAACAATACGTGCAGCACTTTCGGTCAAAAACTCGTGGTATTTGAACCATGGATTTGTTCCATGAAAATGTCCTTCAACTCCCCATTTTGCCCAAACATCTAATTCTTCGTTGATTTTATCACGCACCGTTTTTGGTTGTAATCCAAGTGAATTTCCAGTAAAATAACGAACAGGATTTTTAGTAAATGTTGGGAAACAAAAGCGGTCGCGGTAAGTTCTCAATTCATCATTTGCATCTAATTGGTGTGCAAAAGCTTCCGAATTTTCAAAGTTCATGGGGTAACTAATTTGTTTTATAGACCTCAAATATACTGAATACTTTCGTTCTTTTTAGCGCAGTAGAACGAACAATAATTTATTAATTTTTTGCAATTGCTTTCTATGAAGTTTAGCTACTTTTGTGTCGGTTTTCCAATTCGTTTACAATGAGTGATATCAAACGTTCAAATTCAGCAGCTTTATTTGCAACAGCAAAAAATTATTTTCCAGGTGGTGTGAACTCTCCCGTTCGTGCTTTTAAATCGGTTGAAGGCTCGCCGCTTTTCATTAAAAAGGGTGATGGCGCTTATTTGTGGGACGAAGACGACAATCAATTTATTGATTTTTGTTGTAGTTGGGGACCGCTTATTTTGGGTCACAATCATCCAGGTGTTTACTCAAATATCGTAACCGCTTTAGGAAACGGTGCGAGTTTTGGTGCGCCAACAAAATTGGAAAACGAATTAGCCGAACTTATTTTAAGTAACAATCCTTTCATAGATAAAATTCGATTTACTAGCTCTGGAACAGAAGCTGTTATGTCCGCTGTGCGTTTGGCGCGCGGGTATACAGGAAGAGATAAAATCGTGAAATTTGACGGCTGTTACCACGGGCATTTAGATGCTTTATTGGTAAACGCTGGTTCTGGATTGGTGACCTTTGGTCAATCGTCAAGCGCTGGAATTCCAGAAGCGTTTGCAAAAGAAACTATCGTTTTACCATTAAACGACGAAGTTGCTTTGCGGGAATGTTTTGCAAATTACGCATCCGAAATTGCTTGTTTTGTCATTGAACCAATTCCAGCTAACAATGGATTATTGTTACAAGAAAAAAGTTTCTTGCAATTATTGCGTGACCTTTGTACAGAACACAACGTATTGTTGTTTTTTGACGAAGTAATTTCTGGGTTCCGTGTAGGATTCACTGGCGCTGCTGGGTATTACGACATTGCTCCCGATATTGTTTCTTATGGAAAAATCATTGGTGGCGGTTTACCCGTTGGTGCGTATGGTGCGAAAAAAGAAATCATGAGTTGTGTTGCTCCAGATGGACCTGTTTATCAAGCAGGAACACTTTCAGGAAATCCAGTAGCAATGGCAGCAGGAATTGGACAATTGACCGAATTAATCAAACCAGGATTTTACGAAGATCAAGAGCGCAGAACGCATTTGTTTACTGATAAAATCAATGCACATGCTGCAGCAAAAGGATACGCATTTGAATTGGTTACTATCGGATCCATTTTCTGGATTTCTTTTGATAACTCAAAACGAATTCGCCAATCAGCTCAAATCAATCCGGATATGACTGGCTTCAAAAACTTACACAAAGCGTTATTGAACAACGGTATTTACATGGGGCCAAGTGGTTACGAAGTTGGTTTTATTTCGCAAGCGCACACAGATGAAATCATCGCAACAGCATCTGATTTGTTCATTGCTGCCTTAGATGAAATCATGGCATAACAATGGTTGAAAACCTATCCATAGGAACCGTTTTTTACACAAAAAGCGACACCGATTATACCTTGTATAAAGTGTTGAAAACCTCAGCAACGGAAATCTTGGCTGCTGTTTATTGGCCTAGCGTGCAATTACCGACAGCAACAAACCTAGCAACTTTTGAATTGCAAGCTGCCTGTTTGGCATTTCCACTAGCTACTTTTGAATCTATTTTTCCGGTTGTACAACAAGCAATCACAACCAATGAGGAGGAAGAAAGAGCGCAGTTTGAACGGATTCGTTCAGGGATTCAACAACGGGAAAACGAGTTTCAACGCTTGTTAAAAGCTGGTCAAACAGCAGTAAAAGAAGGGGAATATGCAATCGCAATTCTATTGTTGACAGAAGCAGCTCCTTTTGCAAAATACAATCGGGAAATATATGAATTACGTGGAAAAAGCTATTTCCACCTGGGCAATTTTCGTGAAGCCTTAGCAGACCTTTCGTATGCGATCGATCAAGGACAAACTGCAACTGAAATTGCCGAATATGTAACACAAATACATGCGCAATTAGCAGGAAATTAAACCCAGTTTTTAGCCGCTTTTTTGGTTAGTTTTTTACGCAATTTTTTCAACACTTTATCGCGTGAATCGGCACCATTTATTTTCAATAAATCCGTATACACCAACTTTCCATCGCGGTAAAAATGAAATTCCAAGGTCATGGAAACAATGCCATCTTTGTATAAGGGAAATAAATTTGCAGCTGCGATATCTTCTTTCAAATCAAACTTTTGTGTCGACGGTTTGAATCGTTTGTCGTAACCTCTTACCGAAACAAGCATTAAGGTGTTGAATCCTTTTGTCGCTAGGTCTTTGGTAATTGAATCGCCAATCAATGATTCTGGTGACGCACCTTGTTTCAATAAATTCAAACTAACGGTATTTTTCACACCTACATTTGCTAAAATCTCAGACAAGGTAACTTCCAACGAAAAACGATCTTCGGGTTTATCCAAGTGACTTATTACCACTGCATTTGAAAGGTTTAACGCTGTTTGTGCGAATCCATTCGCAACAAAAAATAAAAGGGCAATGACCAATGATAATTTCATAGTTGTTCGATTAAAATACTTCTCCAGCGATTGTTTTTACAGCATCTGACGTTGACATCGTGTAATAGTGAATACACGGAACGTTTGCTGCTTTCAGCTCACGCGATTGTTGGATTCCCCATTCGACACCAATTTTACTGACATCAGCATTTGTTTTGCACTTCAACAATTCCTTGCTCAATGCTTCTGGAAAATCAATATTAAACACTTTTGGTAAAAAAGCAATGTGATTTAACGTTTTTATAGGTTTAATACCTGGAATAATCGGCACATTGATTCCTGCTTCGCGACAAGCTGCCACAAAATCGAAATATTTTTGGTTGTCAAAAAACATTTGAGTGACGATGTATTCTGCTCCCGCATCAACTTTCGCTTTCAAATAATGCAAATCGGTTGCCAAATTCATGGCTTCAAAATGTTTCTCTGGATATCCTGCTGCACCGACACAAAAATTAGTTGGCGCTAATTGTACATCATCAGCAATGTAATGACCGGAATTCATATCAGCAATTTGTTCGATCAAGTTCAAGGCATAGCGGTGACCTTCTGGGTGCGGTTTGAACGTTGATTCCGTTTTAATGGAATCGCCACGCAACGCCAACACATTATCAATTCCTAAAAATTGCAAATCAATCAAGGCGTTTTCTGTTTCCTCGCGGGAGAATCCACCACAAATCAAATGCGGAACTGCGTCAACGTGATACTTGTTCATGATTGCCGCACAAATACCAACGGTTCCTGGGCGTTTGCGAATAGCAATTTTTTCCAATAATCCGTTTTCACGCTCTTTGTAGATGTATTCTTCGCGGTGGTAGGTCACATTAATGAATTTCGGTTTGAATTCCATTAATGGATCAATGCCATCATAAATAGATTGAATATTCGCCCCTTTTAACGGCGGTAAAATCTCAAAAGAAAATAGCGTGTCTTTCGCTGCGTGTAAATGATCGATAACTTTCATGCGCTGAACAAATTGTTTTGCGTTAAGTAAGGGGCAAAGATACATCAAAAATGAATTTTATTACGTGTTTTTACTGATTTCAATCGTTATTTCAATAAATTATGTTAAAATCCAAATGAAAATGAAATACGTGCCAAAAACGTTCGTTACTTTGTAGTGTTAACACACAACTATGACAATGTATCTCGATATGTTTGTTTTTTGTTTGTTAACGGTTAGTTTTCATAAGTAGTAGTAGTTTAGGTTGGAACAAGAGAGGAGCGCCCGCTTCTCTCTTGTTGTTTTTTATACCGTTCTTTTTTGTAACTTTCGTTCAAACTTTCTATTATGAAACTCGTTTTGAGCTTGTTAGTGCTCCTAGGTTTGTTCACTTCAGCGGTAGCGCAAACTTGGAGCAACGATGTTGCAACCATATTTTACAACAAATGTACTTCGTGTCACCACAATGGTGGAATTGCTCCTTTTCCATTGATGACCTATGCAGAAACATCCAACGTGATTGGCTCAATTTACGACGCTGTCGCACAAGATAAAATGCCGCCTTGGCCACCTGATAACGGCTTTCAACAATACAGCCATACAAGAAGTTTGACGAGTACAGAAAAATCAACTATTCTGTCTTGGTTAACCGCAGGAGGACAAGAGGGAAATGCGAGCAATACGCCACCGCCACCTGTTTATAACAACCAATCTGTCTTGGGAAATGGCGACATGGTGATCAAAATGCCCAACTACCGCAGCAAAGCACAAAGTGGAAACGATGATTACGTTTGTTTTGCATTGCCAACGGGCTTAACACAAGATCGAAAAATTAGAGCCTTGGAAGTTATTCCAGGAAACCGTTCCATTGTGCACCACGCTTTAATTTACGTGGACGAAACAGCTAGTTACCAAACCGATACAACCGGCGGGAATTGTGGCGGACCACAAAATGCCAATTTAATTACAGGCTATACGCCAGGAGCGAGTCCGTTGGTTTTTCCTTCAGGAACATCATTTAAATTGGGAATGAAAATACCTGCTGGCAGTAATTTGGTTTTCGCCATGCACTATCCCGATGGCAGTTACGGCATACTGGACAGTACCAAAGTGATTATTCATTTTTATCCGGTAAATGAAACGGGAGTTCGGGAGGTTTTTGCAGCTGCTCCGTTAAAAAATTGGAGTTTGGCACTTCCACCCAATCAACAAACGACAGCAAGTGCAGTTTATCCAGCAAACGGAACGACGAACGTTAATTTGTCCGTATTGAGTACGTTTCCGCACATGCACAATGTCGGGAAATCAATCAAATCGTATGCTTTGTCTGCCCAAAACGACACCATTCCTTTTATCAATATTCCACATTGGGATTTTCATTGGCAGGATTTTTATTTCTTCAAAAACATTCAAAAAGTTCCAATTGGTTCACGTTTGTATGTGAATACCGTTTACGACAACACAAGTAGCAATCCCCACAACCCAAATAATCCGCCACAATGGGTTTTTGCAGGAGAAAACACAAGCGATGAAATGTTGATGGTTTACTTCCATTACTTGTTGTATCAACCAGGAGATGAACTAATTGATTTGGAAAGTTTGCTCAACTTGGGGATTCCAACTTCCGAAGCAAGCTTAAATGAATGGCATATTTATCCGCAGCCGACTGAAAACAGCACGCACATTGTACCTCCGTCTATTGCAGTCGGCGATCAAATCAGTTTGTTCGTTTATGATTCAGAAGGTCGTTTAATTCGAAAATTGCTTGAAAATTCGGTTATCTCCGCGCCATTCAATGGGTTTGAGTGGGATGGTAAAAACGATGCAGGAACAACTGTTTCCTCAGGAGTTTACTTGCTTTCGCTCAATAAAAATGGCGCGTTTTTTCAAACGAAGTTGTTGCGGTAATTACCGCACCAAACTCACATTCCCTTCCAACTTTCCTTTTTGTGTAGCGGTGTGCCAAGAAATGTGGTAAAAATATACGCCTTCACTAGCGGGTGCGCCTGCTGATATTCCGTTCCAAAGTTGGGAAAAACCAGTTGCCGTTACTTGATCCTCCCATGCAACCATTGTTTGTCCCCAGCGGTTGACAAGCGCGCCACTGATAGTTAACGGCGTATTACTCGTAATGCCAAAGAATTCGTTGGTGTTGTCGTTGTTGGGACTAAACACATTGGGAACACTCACAATCACCGAATCATACACAAAAATACTTGCCCAAGCGGTGTCTGCACAACTCGGATTATTTTGATACGCAATGAGTTGTACGTGTACTGTTCCTGTGTCCGTTGCAGTAAAACTGTTGAACGGATTTGCTTGCGTTACGCCAGCCAGTTGCCAAACGTAGTTTGTTGCATTGGTACTTTGATTGGTGAGCGCAACCTGCAAGGGAGCGGCACCCGAGCTTGGTGTTGCAGTAAACAGCGCCGAAACGGTCGTATCTGCTGCAATGTTGACCAAGGTATCAAACGAACACCCAACCGCATCGTGTAACGAAAGCGTATGCGAACCAGCTGCCAAATTGGAAAAGAATGCCGTATCTTGGAGTGGACCGTTATCCAGAGAAAACTGAACAGCAACAGTATCTGCAAGCGTTCCTTGCAGCGTTCCTTGGTTCAACCCGCAAGTTGTTGCCGAAGTAACAAGCGAAGCGATTGTTGGTTGTTGGCGCACGTGTACCATGACTGGGCGCACGACGGAACACGAATCATTGCCCCAAATGCGCACGGTGAACAACTGCGAAGAATCTCCCACAAAAACAGGATTGGCACAAGTACTGCAACTCAAACCCGCAGCAGGCAACCACTCGTAGCTAACGCCACCTGTGGCAAAAAACTGCACAGGCTCATTGGGACAAATGGTGGTGTCTGAGGAAACGCTAACATTTTGTGGTTGGCACGGAGTGGTGTAGGCTAAGGTATAACCAATAAAATTATTGTGTTGTCCAGTAGAACTACCAGTATATGAGACTTCTATTGTTAGTGGATTAATAGAACCATTCAAATACGAATTCAACGTTACCAAGCCATCTGCAAAATTTGAGGTGACTGCTGGACCGGAAAAGATGCTGTCTGGATTATCATCTGTTAAACCAGTGAGCACATTATTTCCATAATGAAAACAGCCAACAGCACCAGAAAAGAGACTAAAATTATAGTCGTCTGAAGAACGAATTAATCCCGCGTTTATGCCATTAATAACAAAACTGTAACCATCATCACTCCCTCCTCCGAGTCTATCGCTATGAATGCCTAAAGCAATTGGGGAAGTTGGGGTATATGGAAGTAAATCGTTCAGGGTTAAAAATATACTATCATCATTATCTTTATTGTTCAACACGATGGAAACAGCAATTTCAGGCATTGATAAATTCTCTACTAAAATAACAAGCATGGGAGCACTATGGCGACAACTTGGACAGGCAAATGGTGGAATTGAAGATAGTAACCAATTGATGGTGGTGATATTATTCACAGAACTGATATTATTACTCAAGTCTTTGAACAAAACTAAATTACCATTGTAATCAGCGTTTGAAGGTATAAATGTATTATTACCATTTTGAATATAAGTTGCGTTTGCTAGTGTTAAATTTATTGGAGTATTATCTATTTCCACAACTTGCTCAAAGGGTGTGTAATTAAATCCTTTCATTGCACCCCATACTAGAAATATTTTTTTAATTGTGCTCCCAGGCGGCAAATTAGTAGGCAAGCTAACTAGTCCTGAGGCATCCCCAGAAGAAGTACCAATATACGTAACCTCCCCACGAAACACATCTTGATATACTGTTACTTGCGCAAGAAAAACATGCGTTAACAATAAAAAGTACAACATCAATAAATGTTTTAGCATCGGTTGTTTCTGTTAAAGTTTTAGTGTGTGTGGATGTTATCAAATTTAAGAAAAAACTTGATTTTTAAACCAATTGATTTAGAATAGTTTAAATGTTTTTTCAGGTAGATAATCAAAAAATAACGGAACAAAAAAACGGAGCGTGTTGTGCGCTCCGTTTATATGCTACTTCAACAAAGCTACTGCTTTTTTAATTTCGTTATCACTGGCTGAAAGGACAAAAAAGTATCCGTCTTCGATAAACAATTGACGAGCTATTTCTGCTTTCAGGGCACGTTTGATTAAACTACTGCTTTGTGCTAATTGATCGGCAATTAATGGAATTTGAAACGTTTTTTGCGCATACCGTGCAAGCTGTTGTATCATTGCATCGCTCGGTTGGAACTGAGCATTAAACGCCTGAATGGAGCGCCAAGTGCCGCGCTTATTAGCCACAAAATCGAAAGCAAAATGCTGGAATACAGGTGAATAACGTAGATTAATGTAGTAAATCGTTGAATTGGAAGTGTCCAAGGGAATGAAATAATCGGGTGAAATTCCACTGGCATCCATGACCGTTCTTCCTTTTACCGTTTTGAATTTTTTGCAGTTTTTAAAACGCAATGAATCGGGCTTGAAAAATTCTCCTGCCGCTTCTCTATTCAATTGATCTTTGTAATAAGCATCGTATCCTTCATCGAACGGTTTTTGGATGCAGCGACCTGATGGCATGTAGTAACGTGCAATCGTTAAGCGCAAGTTGCTTTTGTCTTTCAAGGCAAAATCTTGTTGCACCAAGCCTTTTCCAAACGAACGACGGCCAACAATTAATGCGCGGTCGTTGTCCTGCAAAGCCCCGGCCAAAATTTCACTTGCCGATGCCGAGTTTTCGTTGATGATTACTACCAATGGCATGTCTTCTAACAAACCTCCAGCGCGTGCTGTTGATAATTTCGATGGTTGATTTTTTCCTCTGATCTCAACGATTTTTCTTCCTGCTGGTAAAAAATGATCAGCAATTTGTTCGGCTACTGACAAAACGCCTCCACCATTATCCCGCAAGTCAAAAATGAGTTTTTTCATGCCTTGACGCAATAATTTTTGCGCTGCTGCCTCAAATTCTACCGCACTCGTGACCGAAAATTGATCCAAACGGATATACCCAATGTTATCCTGGATTAATTCCGCACAGGAAATAGAACCGATCGGAATTAAATTGCGTTGAATCGTTTTTTCGAGCTGTTGCTTTTTACGGTAAATGGTTACTTGAACATCCGTCATCGGATCGCCTTTCAACAAGCCCATGACCTTTTCATTGGTGATTTTTTTCCCAACAACTGAACGCTTGTTCACACGAATGATTTTATCGCCCGCCTTTACGCCAACTTGGAAAGAGGGCGAAGCTGGAACGACATTCGTCACGCAAATCGTATCTCTAATGAGCGCGAAACGCACACCTATTCCACCAAACTTTCCTTCGATTTGTTCGTTGACCAATTGCAAATCTTTGGCTGGAATATAATTGGAATGCGGATCCAATTTGTGTAGCATGTCGGCAATCGTTTCTTCAAACAACGAATCACTTTTTACACCATCCACATATTGTTGGTCGATGATGGAAATGACATCCTGCAATTTTGAATAATTGGAGGCATAATCCGCTGTAGCTGTTCCACGATTCAGCAATGAACCGATAAGTACACCGAATGCTAAAAAGCCCATCAAGATGAGCGGATAGTAGTAGTTTTTTGAATTATTCATGGGAAAAAGGATCTGAAATGTGTACCAGTTCCACTCCTGCGCTCCGCAGAAAATCGATACCAGTGGTGTCTTTGTATTCGTTTACATACACCACGCGACAAATGCCCGCTTGTAACACAAGTTTGCTGCAATCTTTGCAAGGCGAAAGCGTTAAATAAAGCGTTGCACCGGAGCAATCATTAGTAGAACGCGCAACTTTTAAAATAGCATTTGCCTCAGCATGCAACACGTACCAATGCGTTTCTCCTTGATCGTTTTCACAACAATTGTCGAAACCAGCAGGCGAACCGTTGTACCCATCAGAAATAATTCGGCCATCTCTGACAATCAAAGCGCCAACTTTTTTGCGGGCACAATGCGATAAATCGGCCCACGTTGTGGCCATGCGTAAATAAGCTTTATCGTAACGTTCGGCTTTTGCCGTAGTGTGTTCATTTGAAGGATTACTCATGGTACAAAAATAGTATTATTCGGGTAAAGTAAATTTATAACCAACACCTCGAACTGAATGAAAATATTGCGGTTCTTTCGGATCTTTTTCGAGTAATTTCCTAAAATTTAGGATGTAATTATCGATGGTGCGACCCGTTGGGGCGTGTTCGTTGTTCCATAATTTCTCCAATAACAAATCGCGGGAGACAACCTCATCTTTGTGTTGGATAAAAAACTGGAGCAATTCTATTTCGCGCTTCGACAACAAGTGTTTTTCACCTGTTACCAAATGAATTGCTTCGTAAGAGGAAAAATGAATGGTCACTGCACCAATCGTAATTTCTGTCAACGCCTCGTTTTCGCGTTGATTGACGTGCATCAAAATGCGTGCACGCAACAATAATTCCTCCAGATCGAAAGGTTTCGCTAAGTAATCATTTGCGCCTAATTTCAGTCCAGCAATCCGGTCGATGGTTGTTCCTTTAGCGGATAAGAATAAAATCGGAACCGCACTCACTTGTCGAAAAGCGCGGCAAATTTCTAAACCGCTAACTTCAGGAAGCATCACGTCTAGAATTACTAATTGATACTGATCAAGTGCATCACTTTGCGCCAACGCTTGTCTGCCATTGGCGATTACTCGCACGGCATACCCTTCCAATTCAAGATTCAATTGAATCATTTCGGATAAGCTTTGTTCGTCTTCAATGACTAATATTTGTTGCATAGTGGAACAAGTTCTTTAAAAAAACTCCTTAAAATTAACATCATTGTGCAAAAAGAGCTTATTTTTGAAATTAATACAAACGTATTTTAACAAACTATGAAAACGAAACTAGTTACAACAGGATTACTGCTAGCTTTATTTGCGACTTCAATTCAAGCACAATCTACTGCTGTTAATTCCCCGGCTAAACACACGACTTACCTCAACACTCCAACGTTAACATTAACGCCTCCGAATTTGGATGCTGTTCACAAAGAAGACGAAGAGCGTGATAAAAATGGGCAATTATACCGCATTGGTGTTTTTGGTTACACACATGTTACAACGACAAATAGTGGGATTTGGAGCACGCTTCCATCGGGAGATCGAGTTTGGCAATTGCATGTGAAATATGCAGGAGCGGAAGCCTTGTCGTTTTTGTTTGAAACATTCAAAATTTACGGGCAAACAACCGTTCGCGTTTTCAATAATGCTGGAAAACAATTACACAAAACAGTAACTGCTGACGATGTGTTGGATCATTTCCAACAAAACATTGCCTTGTGTTTCGGTGATGAAATGACCTTAGAAATAACAGAACCTGTTGGCACAAAGGCTAGTGAGATTTTACTTGATCGTATTGTCTATAACTACCGTTCGACAGGAAATCCTGTGGTTGCAAAAATCAACGAATCAGAAAACTGTGAAATCAATGTCAACTGTTCCCCAGTTGGAGATAATTGGAAAGATGAGAAGAATGGTGTAGCACGCGTTTATGTTGTTGACCCAACTGGAGCTGGCTGGTGCTCGGGTTCACTCGTAAACAATACATCTCACGATTGTAAGCCACTTTTCTTAACTGCTTTGCATTGTGGCGTTGACGCAACGACAAGTAATTTTAATCAATGGAAATTTTATTTCAAATACGAAGCTGTTAATTGTACAAATCCAACTTCAGCTGGAACATTAGACGATTATTTCGTTACAGGATGTGTCAAATTAGCGTCATCTAATGACGGTGGAGGAGATACAGGATCTGATTTCTTGTTAGTGCAATTAGGAACAGTAGCTAACGAATCGGCAACAATTAGTAAATTAAAATTATCCACTTTTGGCGCATACTGGAATGGTTGGGATGCAAATGCTGCGGCAACAACAGGAGGAGCAGGCATTCACCACCCATCTGGAGACATCAAAAAAATATCTACGTTTAACGGAAATACGAATTCAACTGGTTGGAATGGAAATGGTTTGCAATCACATTGGCGCATTTCTTGGTCAAGCAACAGCAATGGTCACGGTGTAACAGAAGGTGGTTCGTCGGGTTCACCTTTGTTTAGCAATTCTTCTGGACGCATCATTGGAACATTAACAGGAGGCGGTTCTTTTTGTACGGCATTAACATCTCCAGATTATTATGGAAAAATGTCTTTTCACTGGGCATCAAACGGAACGCCAGCAAACGAGCAATTGAAAACGTATCTTGATCCAATGAATACCGGAGCTTTGGCCTATAACGGATCTTTCAATCCATGTTCTGGCGCAGGAATAGAAGAAAATGAATTAGCAGCATTGATTGGTATTTATCCTAATCCAGCAAGCAACAATATTACGCTTGATTTGAGTGCATTGGAAGGACAAGAGTTTGTTGTAACAATAGTTGACATCACTGGAAAAATCATGCACGAACAAAGGTTGAATAAAACAGAAAAAACAATGTTATCTGTCGCTGATTTTGCGAAAGGTCTCTATTTCATTCGCATAGGAACAGGAAACACACTTGTTACAAAAGAATTTATCAAAGATTAAACAACAAAAAAGCAGTATGAAAATGCTGCTTTTTTACAATAAATTAATATGTAATTCGTTTCATCATCATGATAAAAAAATCCCTTGCCCTTCTTAGTCTTTGCACAACAATAATTTTTGTTCAATGCGCCCGTCAACACCGTGGAATCCCAAGAGGAGACGGTTACAGAGGGGTTGGAAGAGTTGAAACTACGGTCATTACTAAAAACGATGCGGTCATTATTCGCCAAGAGTTAAGTACGTCGAATGATTCAACTCAATTTGAAACAACTACGACAACTCCTGTTGCTACAGAAGTGTCCGAACAAGTTGCTGCAACCAACACACAACAAGATGAAAGCGTAAATGCGCCGAAAACTGTTGCACAAGTAATTGATTCAACCGAAGAAGTTCTCGTAGTCAACGAAGAAGATTTAGTAAAGGGTCATAAAAATATCAAACGCTCGCGTAGCTTTTTAACTGTTGGAACAGTCGGATTATTTGCGCTTTTTGGCGGAATTTTTACCGCTATTCTATCCTTTAGTTTTGGTGCACTTATTTTTGGTGTATTCTTGGTTTTTTTAGGGCTATTACTTTGGGCTATTGGATTGATTGGCGGGTGGATTACGCTTGCTCGATTCAAACGCATTGAATTTGTCAATGAAGCAGATTTTAAATCCAATAAACGTCAAAAAATTTGGGGATTGATTTTATTAGCACCCATTTTAATTTATGCCCTGCTTTTTCTAATACTGGTATTCGCTTGATGCAATCGAAAACTGTTCTCGTTAGTGTTATCAATGATTTAAATACCGATCAACGGGTTCATAAAATCTGTACGTTTATTGAACAACAAGGTTATCGCGTTGTGTTAATAGGTCGAAAAACCAAGCGAAGCGCTCCAATGGAAGAACGTTCTTATCAGACCATTCGCATGAAGTTGCTTTTCGAAAAAGGAGGATTGTTCTATGCGGAATTCAATTTGCGCTTGTTTTTTCTCTTGCTGTTTAAACGAAGTCACACGCTGGTTGCAAATGATTTGGATACCTTGTTGGCAAACTTCTTGGTTGCAAAATTGAAACGCAAAAAATTGGTGTACGATTCGCACGAGTTTTTTACGGAAGTTCCCGAATTATTGAACCGACCAAAAATACGTACTGTTTGGTTGGCAATTGAACGGTTTATTTTTCCAAAATTAACTCATATTTCAACTGTTAACAATTCCATCGCAAACGAATACAAAAAACGCTACGCGAAAGAACTCACTGTTGTACGCAACGTTTCGCCTTTGTGGCAGTCAACAACGGTTGTTCCCTCCAAAGAGGAGTTAGGTATTCCTCGCGATAAAAACGTGCTGATTATGCAAGGTGCTGGTTTAAATATTGACCGTGGAGTGGAAGAAGCTATTCGTATGATGCCGCTCTTGACAAATTCGGTTTTACTCATTGTTGGTGATGGTGATGTTATTCCAGACATGAAACGTTTGGTAAAAGAAAAGAACTGGGAAAACCTCGTGTTGTTTTTTGGTAAACGTCCTTACAAAGAATTGATGAATTATACGTTTCATGCTGATCTTGGTTTGAGTTTTGATCAACCAACCAATCCAAATTACAAGCTATCGCTACCGAACAAATTATTTGATTATATACATACTACAACGCCTGTAATTTGTTCCAATGTAATTGAAGTCGCGACACTTGTCAATAACTATCAAATTGGAACTGTTGTTACCGATTTTTCACCCGATGGTTTGGCGAAAGTTATCAATCCAATTCTTGCAAATAAAGACGTGATTGCTAGCTGGGAGAAAAATTGTCAAGTAGCTGCTGAAACGGAGAATTGGCAGATAGAATCGCAAAAATTAATTGAATTTTACCCAAAAATTGGAAAATAAAGCCGTACATATTGTTTCATTTGACGTTCCGTTTTCACCAAATTATGGTGGAATAATTGATGTCTACAACCGTGCAAAAGCATTAAAAGATGCCGGTTGGGAAATTCAGTTGCATTGTTTTGAATACGGTCGCGGAAGGGAATTTGAAACAAGCGATTGCGCAACAAAAACTCATTTTTACACCAGAAAAATAACGTTCCTTGATTTCTTTTCGTTGATACCGTTTATTGTGAAAAGTCGAGCAGATCAAGCACTATTCCACAACTTAATGCAAGACGATCATCCCGTTTTGTTGGAAGGCCAACACACTGCGTTTTTTGCTAATCGCTTACAAAAAGCGGGCAAAAAGGTCGTGATTCGACAACACAATGTGGAGTGGGAATATTACCGACAATTGGCACAACAAGAACGATCGTTGTTCAAAAAATGGTTTTTTATCTTGGAAAGTTACAAGTTGAAAATCCATTTGTATTCTTTGAAAAATATTCCATTTGTAGCAATTACACCCGCTGATACGAATTCCTTTCTGTCAGAAGGATTTGATGCTCATTATTTACCGCCCGTTATTTCCTTGGATACATCTTCTGTTCCACAAACAACACAACGTTTCGGACTCTTTCACGGAAAATTATCAGTACAAGAAAACCAAGAAGCAGTGATGCGCTTGTGTGCTGAACACGAAAAAAATCCCTTGCCTTTTCCGGTAACAATTGCTGGAATAAATCCGTCAGAAATGTTGCGTAAAAAAGTGGCGAAAGTGGGATTTGAATTGATTGCTAACCCATCACAAGAAGTAATGGAAAGGGTAAAAAACACCGCTTCAATTCATTTCTTGTTTTCAGCACAAGTTTCAGGCATCAAATTCAAATTACTGGAAAGTTTAAAAACACGGGCATTATGTATCGCAACACCAGCTTTGGTTGCGGGAAGTGACTTGGAAGAATTTTGTAGTATTTGGGATGAACAAACGGACTTGGCAGCTTTTGTTGCTGTACAAAATCAACCATCGAACGAGGAATTAACTACCCGTTGGGAAACCATAGCAGCACGATTTCATGCAACAAAAACAACCGAGTTAATCGCTGAATTATTCGCTTAATCGAACATCGGTTGAAACGGATCGAAACGATTCAAACTATCCATTCGTTTCAACAAGCCATCTTCCACTTTATAAACGGTTCCAGGGAATTTTTCAACCATAGACATGTCGTGAGTTGCCATCAATACAGCAGCTTTTTCCTCTTTTGCTACCGCAATGATTAATTGCATGATTTCAGCAGAAGTTTCAGCATCCAGGTTGCCCGTAGGTTCATCCGCTAGAATTAATTTCGGGTGATTGACCAAAGCGCGCGCAATGCCAACGCGTTGTTGCTCACCGCCTGAGAGTTGGTGTGGGAAAAACTTCCCTTTGTTTTCTAAGCCAACCATGTCTAAGACTTCCGTTGCACGTTGCAACATTTGTTTTTGGTCTTTCCAACCAGTTGCACGCATGACAAACAATAAATTATCCGCAACGGATCGATCGGATAATAATTGAAAATCTTGAAAAACAATTCCAATCTCTCTGCGTAACTTCGGAATAGAGCGGCGGGATAATTTCGTTAAATCAAACCCAACAACAGTGCCTTCACCACCAACAAGATCCAATTCTCCATACAGTGTTTTGAGCAAACTACTTTTTCCGCTACCTGTTTTTCCGATTAAGAAAACTAACTCATCGGAATGAACCGAAAAATCAATGTCTGCAACAACTCTTCTGTTTAACTGATCTATTTGACCGTTTTGAATGTGTATTACTTGTTCCACTGTATGAGATTTTGTGTAAAGTTGCTGAAACAATTTCCTTATTAATCGTTATACGTAGAAATTATCTTAACACAAGTGCGTTTAAAACTTTTGGGGAACTGCAATTCATGACCCTACGAAGCGTTTAATTTTACTCTCTTAAAATAGATCGTAATGCGTTATCTACTCTTTCTTTTCGTTGTTGTCTCCGCAACTAACTCGTGGACTCAAGTTACAGAGAAGTACCACTCTCCTCTTGCTGGCTTTTACAAAGCAGAGGATTTATTTGAAAAAGAACAATTCAGTGCTGCGCGCAAAGAATTTCAACAATTTATTCGAGAATACAAAGGGGCAAAAGATGATCCGTTTTTTGTTAAGGCGAATTATTACGAGGGACTTTCCGCTTTGGAGCTATTCAACAACGATGCCATCACCTTGTTGGAACAATTCAATCGTGATTATCCTGAAAGTATCTATAAAAATGACATTTCTTTACGCATCGGTCGTTTTTACTACCAAAAAAAGGATTATTCAGGTGCTATTTCATGGTTTAATAAAATTGACAAACAGCAATTAGACTCAACTGCATTACACGAATATTTATTCAAACTTGGGTATGCTAATTTTTACGAGAAAAATTATCCTGCTGCAAAAGCTGCCTTTTTTGAAGTAAAAGAAGAAAAAGATCAATACGGAGCTCCAAGCTTGTATTACTATTCACACATCTGTTATTTGGATAGTTCGTACCAAAGTGCGGTTGAAGGATTTGAGCGTTTAATGACCGATAAACGTTTCAAAACTGTTGTTCCGTATTACATCACGCAAATTTATCACATGCAAGAGAAATACGACAAAGTCGTGTTATTTGCACCGAGTAGTTTGGACAGTTTAAAACCAAACGAACGCATTGAGATGAACCACATTATAGGAGATTCCTATTACCGTTTAAAAAAATACGACGAAGCTGTTCCCTATTTAGAATATTACAATCAAAACGCAACAACGAGTCGAGATGATGATTATGCGTTGGCCATTGCTTATTCTAAAAGCGGTAACTGTACCAAAGCTGTGAAGTACTTTGACAAAGTGGCGCGAATCAAAGACACTTTGGGTCAAATTGCATTGTATCATGCAGGCGAATGTTACGTTAATTTGAATCAATTGCCATATGCAAAAACTGCTTTTGAAGTCGCTGCGGAATTAGATATGGATCCGCTTATTCAAGAAGATGCGTTGTACAACTATGCGATTTTAGCTTATAAATTGGACCAAAACGCCTATGATGATGCGGTAAAAGCATTGGAAAAATACTTGGATAAATATCCGAATTCAAAGCGTAAAAATGTTGTTTACGAATATTTGGTCAACGTTTACTTGAACACGAAAAATTACACGAAAGCACTTACAGAATTAGAAAAGTTTGCTAAAAAAGACAGCAAATTAAAAGCGGCTTATCAAGTAATTGCTTATAATAGAGGAATTGAGCTATTCTTAAAAAACGATTACAAAGGAGCGCTCGAAGGATTTGAATTAGTCGAAAAATACCCCATGAATCAAGATGTTTCTGCTAAAGCAATTTACTGGAGCGCTGACGCTGAATATCGTTCGAACAACTACCTTAATGCAACAAAAAAATACAATGCATTTTTAGCAATGCCAACAACCTACCTTTCTGGTTTACGCGCTGATGCTTATTACAATTTAGGATACGCCTATTTGGCGCTTGGAAATGACTTTTCAAGTCAAAAATTAAATGCGTTTAAAGAATACTTAGCCTTAGTAAAAGGAGATGTTAAACGTAAAAAAGCGGATGCTTACATGCGTATTGCAGACGAATATTACCGCACAGGGCAAGATAAATTTGCTATTGAAAACTACAAAGCTGCCCTGGAATTAAAAAGTGGCGCTGAAGACCAAGCTTTATATTACTTGGCGCGATCTTATGGTTTTGACGGGAAAAAAGACGAGAAAATCAACGCATTATTAGATATCATTAACAATTATAGCGGTTCAAAATACACGCAAAAAGCAGTGCAGGAAGTTGCGTTGACGTATTACGGAGCTGGTAACTTTGACAAAGCAGCACGTTATTTCAATCAAATCATTACTGATTATCCCAATGCAACGATTGTGAAGGATGCTTATCACTACCTCGGAGATATTGCCTTCAAAAAAGGTGAATACTACGAAGCAGAAAAACAATACCGTAAAATATTAACCGAATTCACCAACAACGATTCAACGTGTAAACGCGAAGTTGCGGCCTTGGCGGATGTTTACCGCAAACAACAATTCTTAGTTAAAATTGAGAATTTATCGAAAGAATTTGCTTGTGCAGATTCCATTTCAAACCAAGTGGAAGACGAATATTTTGCATTAGCTTATGGTTTTTACAAAGATTCACTTTATCCAAAAGCTTTGCTTGCCTTTGATGAATACCTGTTCAAATACAGCGCTGGTAAATACAGCTTGGAAGTACTCAACTACAAAGCGGACATTTTATACATGGATAAAAAAGAAGCTGCAGCGGTTGATATTTACAAAACAACATTAACTGGTCCAAATGACGACTTTACAGAAGTTGCAGCGCAACGAACTGCTAAGTATTTGTTCAACCAAAAAGAGACTTTACAAGCGCTACCGTATTATGAAAAACTGGAGCTAGTTACTGCTCGACCAGAATTATTGAACAATGCTAAAATTGGGCAAATGCGTTGTCACTTCTTATTAGAAAATTGGGAGAACGCAGCTCAATATGCTTCAAAAGTATTGGCAAATCAACAAACAAACGAACTAAAATTAGAAGCCGAATTCATCAAAGGCGTTTCGTATGCAAAAGCAGATAAATTTGCAGATGCACAAGCATCATTGGAATACGTGGTTAAAAACACGACAAAAATCACTGCAGCTGAAGCAAAATACTTAATTGCGGAAGGATTTAATAAAAAAGGTGATGTTGCCAAAGCGGAAACAACTATCCGTGAGTTGCTGAAAATGAAACCGGGTTATGATTATTGGATTGCAAAAGCTTTGATTCTACAAGCGCGTATTTTGGTGCAAAAGAAAGACTATTTCCAAGCTGAAAACACCATTAAATCAGTGATTGATCATTACACGGTTGCAGATGATGGTATCAAAAACGAAGCGAACGATTTGTACAATGAAATTCTACAATTGAAAAATCAACCGAAAAACATTCCTGTTCCAGATAATGGAACAATCATAGAAATTGACGATAACTCTGGCGAATAATGAAAAAGTTCACACCCTATTTAATCCTTGTTTTAACAACTGTTTGTAACAGTGTAACAAGCTTCGCACAGCGCGGAGGCGAAGAAGTCATCATTACAACAATTGGAAATCGATCGGTGGAAAACAGTCAGCGTGTGGCGAGTACCCCGAAAATTTTGGATACGGTGTTTCCTGTTCCAAACGCTAACTTTCCCCTACTTGCAATTGATTACATGCCAAGTTTTGACTTACAGCGCATTGCTCCAGCAACGGTTAGCTTGCAACAAAAACTAACTCAACTCTATCCAGGTTATGCTAAAATTGGCATCGGTTCGGTGTTAATGCCGATGGCAGATATTTATTACAACAATACGCGCAGCAGAAAATACAATTACGGTGGAAATGTGCAACATATTAGTTCTTTCGGACCCATGCGTGATGTAGCTCCTGCTAATTTTGATAGAACAGCAGTCCGTGGGTTTGTTAGTGTTAGTGAAAAAAAATACGGCTGGAATGCAGAGGCATTATACAAAAATCAAGGCTTACATTTCTATGGCTTTCCAAATGAAAATGCCAATGCAGACAGTATCAGACAACGCTTTACGACTATTGGAACGAATGCGCAATTTCACTCACACAAAAAAGATAGTGGTGCTGTTAATTGGCATGCAGGAATTGCTTACCGTCACTTTAACGACAAAAAACCAAAGGCTGATAGTTTGTCTGACTGGCGCGCAACTGAAAACTACTTTGCAATCACTGGAAGTGCATCAAAACGCATTGGAAACGAGATTTTCGAAGCAGCGATTGGCTTACAAAACAACCGTTATCGCTATGGCGTGCAGGATTCAATGATCGGTGTTGCTGATTCTGGTTTTGTGCGGAACAACACGTTCTTCTATTTGCGTCCTCACGTGACAACATACGGAAAGAATGGTCGTTTAAAGGCGCAAATTGGTGTAGATGTTTCCATCAGTAAATGGGACAAAACAAAAGCGTATTTGTATCCCGATTTCTCTGCTAAATATTCACTATTTAATGATATTTTGATTCCTTACGTTGCATTAAAAGGCGGATTAACGCAACAATCGTTTTATCAATTAACCGGAATAAATGAATTTGTTTTATCGCAGGTTGAATTACGCAACGAGAACAAAGCGCTAGAGGCAGTTTTGGGAATCAAAGGAACCATTTCTAAACGCGTTGGGTTTCACTTAATGGCGAGTTTTGCCAATGTTAAAGACAAAGCACTTTTCGTAACAGACACGTTATTTACAGCAGGAAATCGCTTCAATGTTATTTATGATACGATGAACATCACCACTTTTGAAGCGGCTGTAAATTACCAATTGCATGAGAAAATCAAACTAGATGTAGTTGGAAGATATTATTCTTACAACGCATTGAACAATTCTTATGCATGGAATTTGCCACAAGTTCAGTTTGTAATCCGTGGGTCATACAATTTATACGACAAATTTATTTTTGCAGCAGACATTAACCTAGAAGGAGGAAGAAAAGCAAGAGTTTACCAAGCAGAAAGCGGAGCAACATTAGAAAATGGGCAATATGCTTTACCTCTCGGATTTATTGCAGATGCTAACTTAAGCGTCGAATACCGATACAACAAACGTATTTCTGCGTTTTTAAATTTTAATAATATTGCTGCACAGCGTTATAAAAGATGGTACAACTACCCTACGCAAGGGTTGCAAGCAATGGCTGGTGTAACGTTCCGTTTTTAAGATTAACCTTTCACGCGTTCAACAGGAGCAACTTCTGATAAATGGTGATACACAAAACTGACCAAGTGCAACATTTCATCGCGGCCCTTTTTTTGACCGATTTTGGCAAATAAAAAGATCGATCCGATTAAAAATAATCCTACAGGAAAAGGCATCAACCACAATACCGAATGAGTGATTTGATAATTGACAACGCCAAACATTCCAAGAAACAACGTTGCTAACGCAATAGCAGCGTAAATTAAGGTGAACATCACCCAAACAGATTGTCGCGGACCAATCAAACAGTGGACATTGGTATGCGGCAAATAATCTAGCTTTTCAATCCGAACAGATATTTCTGGCGACCAATAATGTTGCAAATGCTTGGGTATTTTTATAAACACATAACACTTTGAGCGAACACCACTTACAGTGGAATCGGTTTTCAATGATTCGCTCATATGAATCAAGGTTTTTTCAGGATCTACATGCATACGTAATGCAAACCTTGGGCGTAACTCGCCCATAACTGAATGATGTAATCGATTAAACGGCATGACTAAATGTATGCATTTTCACATACAAATCATTCGCTTTAAGTAATTTAAACTGATTTTAAATACGGGATTTATTTCAAAATCCAAGGAGCAATTCCTAAGGCAATCAATTTTGGCTCCAACGATTCAATCTGAGAACTGTCCCCAACACTGACACGAATTTTACCATCACGTTGTAAAATTGAAGCGCTTACACCTTTTGCTTTTAACTCTTTGACCATCGTGTTCGCGTTTTGTACCGTTGAAAAACTACCAACAATGATTTGAGGTGAACTCAATTTTTCTTGAACGACAATCGGTTTTTCAGTAGCACTTGGTTCGGGTTGAACGCTTTCAACTGGTGCTTGTTCAATCGGTGTTTCTGGTAAAACTTCAACAGGAACAGCTGCTTTTTTCACAGGAACAAGTGGTGCTTTTTTGACAACAACTTCTTTTTTATAAAACGGATTGAAATCGTTCCAAGAAATAACACCAGATGCCAATACATCTGTTTTCATCGGAATCCAAAACGAATAAAAAGCTAATGGAACTAGTGCTGCAGCAGCCACATATTTCCAAGCCTTGTTCGGACGTTTCTCGTGCATTGGAATAATTGGTGGCTCTTCCAAATGTTCATTCGGAGCAGTTGTTTCAGCAAGCACAACTAATTCAGGAGCATCATTTGTTGTCACAAAGTCAACTTGTTGAATTACTTCTTGCACTTTTGTTATCGTTTCTTTTGCTTGAATATCTGATTCAGAAACAAAATGAACCGGTCCTAATCCAAACGACTCAAGTAATAAATTGAAATAACGGTCTTGTTCAAAACAAATATTGCGCTCTTGATCCAAAAAGATGATACCAACACGATCAACACTTACGCGTTGTCCCGCTTTCAGCGCATCATGCCAAGTAGTAACTGTGCCTTCAACTGTTGATTCAGCTATCGGATAAGTAACCTTGTTGCGTGAAGCATACGAAGCAATCAACAATCCATCATTATTGATCAATTGACGATTAAAAAGTATCGATTTACTAGGCGGAAGCATGATTCCTTTTTCCATATCTATTTGTGCAGAAACACGTTGCGCTACGAACCCACCAAATCCGGGAACGATAACACAATTGTGCTGCAATAATAAATCGCCTATTAAACCTTCAACTGTATGCATATCACAAAGTTACGAAAACAATTTAACTATATACGAAGGACAAGAAAAAGAGTTGCAAAAAGACTGGAATTTACCGTAAAATTATGCGGAAGGTCTTTTTAACAAGCTATTTACTAGCGTTCTAGGCTTGACGTTTTCAACAAAGAAAATGACGCGAATAAACAGTAAGACAAATAAATTGCTGAATAAAAACTGGATGATGTTGTGATCGCCAAATGGAATACTGTTAACAACAAAGAAAAACAACATACTCGTTCCTAAATACATAACAAATTTCTTGCGGTTGTATTTGATTGGATAATGTTTTTGACCCATGAAATACGACACCACCATTTGAAAAGCATAAACAATTAATGTTGCCCATGCGCTTGCCATGAATCCATAAATGGGAATAAAAATAAAGTTGATGATAATCGTTAACCCTGCGCCCATCAAAGAAATGTATGCACCATACTTGGTTTGATTCGATAATTTATACCAAATGCTTTGATTGAAATAAATGCCTAAAAACACATTCGCCAACAACAAGATTGGCACAGCTTTTAATCCTTCCCAATAGGCTTTATTTGGAATAAAATATTTGAAAATATCGATGTTTAACGACACGATTAAGAACACCAAACACATCGTTGCAATAAAGTAATTCATCACTTTGATGTAAATTTTATTCCGATCTAAATTTTTTAATTGATTAAAGAAAAAAGGCTCAGCAGCATAGCGGTAAGCTTGTAAAAGTATCGTGATGAGCATTGCCAACTTGTAACACGCACTGTAAATACCAATCTGTGCATCTGCAACCGCGATCGATTGCGGGTCAGCGGGATTACTCAATAATTGTTTGAGCATGATGCGGTCAATTACCTCGTTTATAATTCCTGCAAATCCTGCAATTACAACTGGAAAAGCATAAATCAACATGCGTTTGATAAATGCGGGATCAATGCGCAATGAAATCGTAAGGAAATCCTTATACAACATCAATGGTTTCACTAAACTCGCTATTAAATTGGCAAATAAAATGAATAAAATTCCTTCTTCTGGACGAGCTGGATCGAAAAACCAGAGTAGTAAAACCACATTTAAAATCATGTTCACACCGATGGAAGAAAACTGAATCAATGCAAATTGTTTCGCTTTTTCTTCGGCGCGCAATTTAGCCAATGGCACACTTGTCAACGAGTCAACGACAACAATCGCGGCCATCAAAACAATGTATTGTGGATGGTCTGAAAAAAGCAATAAATCGGCTATATCTTGCGTGAACAATAATATGCTCACAAAGAAAAGTACGTTTAAAGCGCCGATTACAACAAAACTGTTGCGAAACACTTTTTCCTTGTCTAACTCATCTTGGGAAAAACGGAAAAACGTAGTTTCCATCCCAAATGTCAACAAGACCATTAAAAATGCTACAAAGGCATACAACTGAGAAACAACTCCATAATCGGCCGTGTTTACAAATACATAGGTATAGAGCGGAACTAATAAATAATTCAGCGTTCTACCAATAATACTTGATAAACCATAAACGGCTGTTTGCCCGAGTAATTTTTTTAATGGATTCAATTAACTTCTAAAATTTGGTTTTCTCTTTTCGATAAACGCGCCTGTTCCTTCTTTGAAATCAGCTGTTCCAAAACACGTTCCAAACTCCTCTATTTCTCTTTCATAACCCGTTTTATCCGAATACAACGCATTGACAGAAGAAATCGCTGCTGCAATAGCAGTTCCTGAATTTGCTAGAATTTTTGTAGCAATTTTACCAGCTAAATCCAGTAATTCTTCTTGCGGACAAACGTGATTGACCAAGCCCCAAGTTAATGCTTCATCGGCTTGAATCATACCCGCAGTGAAGATCATTTCGTTTGCTTTTCCGCGTCCAACTAATTTAGTCAAACGTTGCGTTCCACCGTATCCTGGAATGACCCCCAACGATACTTCAGGCAAACCCAAACGTGCATTTGACGATGCGATGCGGATGTGTGCAGCCATTGCTAATTCAAGTCCACCGCCCAATGCAAAACCATTGATTGCAGCAATAACTGGTTTGGACATGTTTTCAATGTAATCAAACAATAATTCTTGCCCTTTAGCCGCCAATTCTTTTCCTTGTTGCACCGAAAAATCTGCAAATTCTTTGATATCTGCACCTGCAACAAAGGATTTTTCACCTGAGCCCGTCAATACAACCACACCAACCGATCCGTCATTGTTTGCATCCGTTAACGCAAGGTGTAACTCGTGAATGGTTTGTTTGTTCAATGCGTTTAATTGATTTGGGCGATTAATGGTAATAGTAACCGCGTGACCTTCTTGTGCGACAAGTATGTTTTCGTAATTCATGTTTTTTCTATGTGTTAAAAACGATTATTTTTTTCTTACTTTTTTATAAAGGCGAATGCCCAGCATCAACCCAATCCCTGTTCCGAAAAAACCAAGGACGCCGCCAACCCAACTCAATGTTGATTGTAATTCAACCAAAAAGACAACCGCCACTAAAATAAGTGTTGCCAATTCGTTCCAAAGGCGCAATTGATTTGAATTCCACGTTGCGTTACCTGTTTTAAGTTTGTTCATAAACCCTTGACAGATAAAATGATACACCAACAAAAGCACAACGAACGTTAGCTTGATATGCATCCACGGTAAAGATAATAATGCGGTATTTGCAAGTAACATAAATGTGCCAAAAACAACCGTCAAAATCATTGCAGGTGTGGTGATAATGTACCACAAGCGCCATTGCATGATCGTGAATTGTTCGTGCAAAATCAAGCGTTCTTGTTCCGTTTTTTTGTTTGCTTCTGTGTGGTAAATGAACAAACGAACGATATAAAATAACCCTGCAAACCAACTCACCATAAAAATGATGTGAAGCGCTTTCCAGGTTTGATAATATGCTGCTAAAAACTCCTGCATGGAACAAATATAAAACAAAAAAGTCGGCTACTTGAGAACCGACTTTTAAACATTATTAAAATACTATTATACTTTCATACCTTTTACAATTCTGTCTTTGCGTTTGGTACGTTGTAATTTTTTCTGTTTCACAATCAGATAAGCGCTACTTCCGCCTGACTGAACGTTGTATGTTTCGTTTCCGTAAATAATTGTTCCTGTGCGTTCTTTCCAATCAGCTACTAAAAAGTATTTACCGCTTGTTTGCGTTGGACGTGTTGCAAAAGTCAATATTTTACCTGTTCCAATTTCGAAACGAACTACGATTTCATTGTTTGGTCCCAATTTTTCGAAAATACATTTTGTATATGCTGGAATGATGATTCTATCTTGTGTTTTAGCCGTATTGGAAACCAACGATCCATCATCACCTGTTGTTTGATTACCAGATGTTTGACTTTTTTCTAAGATAATCACTGATGACGTAAAGAATTGAACTTTCACCAATTTCTCAGGCGATAAATCATATTGATCCTTAAGGGTGTCCGTATAAGCCACTTTTGTGCCGCAACTAGCTAAAACAAAAAGCACAAGGGCAAAAGATAAAATCGTTTTCATGTTGTTATTTTTTTTACAAATGTAGTATTTGAATCCTAAGTCAAAAAGAATGACTGATAAGAAACGTTAATTTTTTCTATTTACTGTTCTTCTTCGTTGCGGTGAATGGGATAAATTACTGGTCTACTTGGCGTTGCATCGTTTTCAAATGCTGCTGTTTGCAAGTTCAACAAGTAAGGTCCATCTTTTACCTCATTTGGAACAAAAATCAATTCTGTAATTGTTTTATCATGTTGTAAATCGTTCGGAACGCCCCAAAAAGCATGATGAAAAGCTAAAACTCCTCCGTCGCTTTCGCGATCGACAGAAGGCGTATCTATGAGCAAATGACGAACACCCATGTTTTCTAATATCGGTAAGATGTCGGTCGAACAATACGTTGGATTTGTTTCGGAATAGTGTTTTGATAATTTATCTGTGTCATTTGGTAATGTTCGAAACAAAATCGCTTCCGCTTTTAGGGCATCCAAAATATCTCCCAACGATTCAGCGGTAATCACCGAATCCATTTGACCATCGGCATTTTCAATGAGCGTTGGAACAACAGAAACAACATGTGCTTGATAAAACAATTTATTCACCAATCCATTTACAGAATAAACCGTTGGCGTAATATGGCCCAAGCATTCCGTGTGTGTTCCGTGGCCATGTGGATTAAAATGAATGTTTCTGAAATTCACCGAACCACCCTCGTTCACCGATCCAATCCAACCGTTTTCACGCACGACTTCAAACGATGGTGCAGCAACGTACCATGCAGTTGGATTTTCTTCCGATGCTGTTAAAGGAATCGAACAATCAATTCCTTCGTTCATTAATAGATAACTTCCGTCTTCAAGAAATAACTGCATAATTATATTTTTACGGCAACTTTGCCACTATTTTTTTGTATTCTGCTGAAAAGTCGCTCGAGCCTTGACAAGCTAATTCAACTTTATAGTTTCTAAATGCTTCAACTCGTCCCTCTGGACTTGGGTGCGTGCTCAAAAATTCTGGTGTTTTTCCTCCTCCAGCAGCGGTAATCTTTTCAAAAAATCCTGCGCCACCAGCAGCATCATAAGCCGTTGGACATAAATACGTTACCGATCCTTTGTCTGCTTCCGATTCGTGTTCGCGTGAAAACTTTAAACCAACAATGCTCGTTGTAATTTGTCCCAACATTTTTTGATTTCCTGCTAATATACTGACTAAGGTTTGAACGCCGTACAATTTTGTCATTTGTCGCGTTGAGTGACGAAAATCGGCATGGGCAATTTCATGACCCAAAACACCCGCCAATTGGGCTTCGTTATCCAAATATTTCATTATTCCAGTATATACATAAATGTATCCGCCTGGTGTACAAAACGCATTCAAGGTGCTATCGTTGTGAATGATGCGCAAACGCCATGCAAAATCATTCTTGTGTTTCACCATTCCTGAATTCAAAATATTGTTGCGGATTTTATACAAATACGCATAAACATCCTTGTATTTTGCTGAATCTAATAACGGATATTGTTTGGTATCCGCATCGATTTCAGCTGCTACTTGTGCGCCCAATTGTTTATCTTGGTCAATGGTAAACAAATTTATACCTGCTCCCAATTCTTTGGAGCCTTTGCAATTATTAAAACTTAGTGTAACGCCAGCTAAAAGCAACATGCTCACAATAATTCTTTTCATAGTATTTTTCAATGTTAATTCTGTTCTTACAAAGCTACGAAGATTTTATTTCTTGCGCGAAAAATTTAACTTTACAGCATGTTCGTTCCTTCGTCTGAAATTCAATTGAAATTAAAAACATTGCCAGAAAAACCTGGGGTGTATCATTATTTTGATAAAAACGGGACAATCATCTATGTTGGTAAAGCGAAGAACCTGAAAAAAAGAGTGAATTCTTATTTTTCAAAAATTCACGACCAAGCCAAAACCAATGTGTTGGTGCGTAAAATAGTCGCAATCGAATACATTGTCGTTGACACAGAAATAGATGCTTTGTTGTTGGAAAACAACCTCATCAAAAAATACCAACCAAAATACAATATCCAACTAAAAGACGACAAAACATATCCGTGGATTTGCATTAAAAAAGAACCTTTCCCTCGGGTGTTCTCTACGCGCAAATACATCAAAGACGGATCGCAATATTTTGGTCCTTACCCAAGCGGTCGGATAATGCACACATATTTGGATTTGATCCGCGAATTGTTTCCACTACGCACGTGTAGTCTTGATCTTGCTCAAAATAAAATTGAAAAAGCTAACTACAAAGTGTGTCTCGATTTTCACATCGGAAAATGCAAAGGTCCTTGCGAAAAAAAACAAACTGCAGCCGAATACAACGCAATGATTGCTCAAATTGAAGGAATATTAAAAGGCAACATTACCGCTGTAATTGAGCAACTGGTTAGTTGGATGAACGATCATGCGGCAGCTTTTCGTTTTGAAGAAGCGCAAGAAATCAAAACAAGTATTGAGTTACTTAAAAAGCATCAAGTAAAATCGACAATTGTTTCACCAACCATTCACCAAGTTGATGTGTTGACAGCTATCGAAGATGATGCGACCGTTTTTATTAATTACCTCATTGTCAATCACGGATCAATTATTCAAGGAATTACATTGGAGGTTGTGCGTAAAAACGACGAAACGAAAGAAGACGTAATTACAACCATTTTACCTGAATTGCGGGAACGATACAAAAGTGAATCGCGTGAAATATTGGTCGAAGAACCGATTGACTGGGAATTAGACAACATGCGCTTCTTTGCCCCGCAACGAGGTGACAAAAAAGCATTGGTTGACTTGTCGTTGAGAAATGCAAAATATTACCGCATTGAAAAACTGAAACAAGAAAAAATCAAAGATCCAGAACGACATACGAACCGTATTTTGGATACGATGATGCGCGATTTACGGTTAAAAGAACCTCCTGCGCACATCGAATGTTTTGATAATTCAAACATTCAAGGAACAAATCCTGTTTCTGCTTGCGTTGTTTTCAAAGACGCCAAACCAAGCAAAAAAGATTACCGCCATTTCAACGTGCAAACGGTTGAAGGTCCCGACGATTTTGCAACCATGCGCGAAGCCGTTTTTAGACGATACCGTCGTTTATTAGATGAAAACGAGCCATTGCCACAACTCATCATTATTGATGGTGGAAAAGGACAATTAGGCGCCGCATTGGATGCGCTCGAAAAATTAGATTTACGCGGAAAAATTGCCATCATCGGAATTGCAAAACGATTGGAAGAATTATTTTATCCTGGCGATAGTTTACCGCTCTATTTAGACAAGCGATCTGAAACATTAAAAGTCATTCAACAATTGCGCAACGAAGCACACCGTTTTGGGATCACACACCACCGAAATAGACGGAGTAAAAGTGCCTTGTCAAACGAGCTTGAAAGCATCCCTGGAATAGGTCCTTCGACGGTAGAAGATTTGATCAAAACATTCAAATCTGTGAAGCGCGTTAAAGAGCAAAAAGAAGCGGCCATTGCTTCCGTTATTGGACCGGCAAAAGCAAAAATAATTTGTGCTTTTTTTAAAAATAACGCCTGATTTTTTACTGGAAATTTTCTTAAAAAAGGATTGAAAAGTGTCTTGTTTTTTTGTATATTCAAGGAACTAAAACAACACTTATTTTGAATTTTACAAAATTACATCAGCAAATTGCGCTCACTTTATTGAGTGGTATTGGCAGTAAACGCGCTCGTATTTTAATTAATCATTTTAACGATTTAGATCAGTTTTTTAGCGAAAAACGATTGAATATTGCGAAAATAAAAGGTTTTTCACTTCAAAACATCTCGTTCGAATTACGTACCCAAGCGCTGATTGAAGCTGATAAAATAGCTGAAAGCATTTGGAAGATTGGTGGGTCTACTGTTTTCATTACAGACGAAAATTACCCGCGCCGATTGAAGACCTGTGACGATGCTCCCTTGTTACTTTATTCGAAAGGAAACATCAACTGGAATCCAGAAAAAACTATCGCAATTGTGGGCACAAGAAATGCAACCGATTATGGTAAAATGCTCACCCAAGAACTCATCGAAAATTTGTCGCCATACCAACCAACAATCGTCAGTGGAATGGCCTATGGAATTGACATCATCGCACATCGTTTTTCACTAAAAAACAAGCTACCAACATGGGGCGTTTTGGGTCACGGAATTGATATGGTTTATCCTGCAATTCATAAAAAAACGAGTGAATTAATGTTAGAAAATGGCGGCTTGATGAGCGAGTTTTTTCCTGGGATGCAACCCAAATCAGAACATTTTCCAATGAGAAATCGTATCGTTGCTGGCTTAGCAGATGCGACAATTGTTGTTGAAAGTGGTGCTTCAGGAGGATCGTTAATCACGGCTCAATTGGCAAATGATTACAACAGAGATGTATTTAGTTTTCCCGGCGATGTTTCACGACCATATTCAAAAGGTTGTCTCAAATTGATACAAGAAAACAAAGCGCATTTAGTGACTTGTGCAGCTGACATTATTAAAATATTAAGTTGGGAAGAAAGCAATAAAAAACCATCAATTCAACGGCAATTATTTCAAGATGTTAGTCCGAAAGAAGCAAAAATAATAGCTGTTTTAACTGAAAAAAAGGAGCTCACGGCTGACAGTTTAAGCTTTTTAATGGAACAATCGATGAGTGAAATTGCCAGTGAATTACTTCAGTTAGAATTCAAGGGACTAATTCGCAGCATGCCTGGAAGAAGGTATGCGCTGATTCCTTGAAAGTTTGTATTTTTAACAAAAAAACTTCGCATGAAACAACTCGTTTATCTTTCTTTTTGCTTCGGAATCACAGCTGCATTCGCTCAAACAACAACAAATGCTCCAGAAAGCACGTATCAATTTACCAAAATTGCGCAACATGGAACAACAGCAGTCGAAGACCAAGGAATGACGAGTACATGTTGGTGTTTTTCGGCGTTGTCTTTTTTTGAATCCGAATTGATACGTCAAGGCGTACAAACTCCAGATTTGCTAGCTGAAATGTACATTGTGCGAAAAGCATACGAAGAAAAAGCAGATCGTTTTATTCGCATGGATGGTAAAATCAATTTCGCAGAAGGCGGTGCTTTTCACGACATTCCTTTTATCATGAAAAAATATGGCGTTGTTCCAAAAGAGGTATATACGGGTCAACCAAACGGGCCAGCTCGTTTTAACCACGAAGAAGCTTTTGCAGTATTAAATAGCTACGTGCAAGCAATTCTTTCTCAAGTTCAAAAAGGACAAGGAATTAGCGCTGATTGGAAAAAAGGATTTAATGCTTTGTTAGATGTTTATTTTGGTCCCGACATCACAGAATTCACTTACAAAGGAAAAAAATACACGCCAAAATCATATGCGCAATCAATCGGATTAAATATGTCTAATTACGTATCGATTACTTCTTTTAGCAACGATCCATTTTATGAAACATGTGAATTAACCATTCCTGATAACTGGGCATTTGGAGATAGTTACAACGTTCCTTTAGAAGATATGGTTCAAACAGTTGTTTCAGCCTTAGAAAACGGCTACACTGTTGCTTGGGGAGCTGATGTCAGCGAAAAAGGATTTAATTTCCGTCAAGGAATTGCATTAGTACCAGAAGATCCATCAACCATTCAGGTAAAAGGAAAAGACAACAAAGGATTTAACAATGCGGGTGCTGAAAAAAGCTCCAATGCGTTTTTAGAACCGGTGAAAGAATTAACAATTACGCAAGAATTACGTCAAAAAGGTTACGATGAAAAACGCACTACAGACGACCACGGAATGCACATCGTTGGTTTGTACAAAGATCAAAATGGAACGCGTTATTTCTTGGTGAAAAACTCGTGGGGAACGGATAACGTACCACAAGGATATTTGTATGTGTCTGAACATTATTTCCGCTACAAAACGATCAATGTATATTTGCACAAGTCAGCTCTTCCAAAAGCAACCAAACAACAATTGAAGTTGAATTAAATCATTGATAATTAGATTTATCTCGTTAATTTTAACAATTGAAATAAAAAAAGATGGAAAGGCTAACTCCAGCAGAAGAGAAAGTAATGTTACGTTTGTGGTCGCTTGAAAAAGCTGCAGTGAAAGATATTGTTGCGCTATACGAACAACCGCGTCCTGCGTACAACACGATTTCTACTATTGTGCGTATTTTAGAAAAGAAGAAATTCATCAAGCACAAACCTGTTAGCCGCGGACATATTTATTCGGCGCGAATCTCCAAAGAAGAATACAGAAATTATTTGGCAGACAACCTCTTAAAAAACTACTTTGAAGGCAGCAGAAAAGAAGTTGTCTCTTACTTTAATAGTACGATTTCGCTTAGCGAGATGTTATGAGTTATTCGCCTTTTGGTTTTAACGAAAAGAAACGGATTATTTGTATAATTCTACTTTTGAATACTGCAATTGTCACTTTTATAAATAAAACCTGACACAACCAAACGTCTTTTATTATTCCTCTGTTATATGGGTTGTCTGGTATACCAATCGTGATTTTATCGGTAGTAATTAATCTCGTTCTAAACAATTTGTCCCAAAAAACAAATACTAAACCAAAATTAGCATCAAAATGTCGCTCATCAATTGAGTGATGGATTTTGTGTGCAGCTGGTGAAATTAAGACGTGTTTTCCTATAAAACCCCAATCAGATTCAACATTGGAATGTATCAACATTTGATGACATTCAACAAAAATTAGCACAAAAAAATAAGAAGATGGAGGAGCGCCAAAAAAAACAAAAGGAAGAATATCAAAAAACCGCTTAAACTCAACTTCCAAAAAATGAGCTCGTTGTCGTGTAAAAACATTAAAATTTGTAGCCGAATGATGGTATGCATGAATTTGCCATAATAATTTAGACCGATGAAAAACAATGTGGCTAAACCAATTCTTAAAATCAAATATTAAAATAATAACTAGATATTGTACAAGGGAGTTGGAAAATGAAAAGTTTAATGACTTTGGAGAAAACCCAACCAAATAATAGCACAAAGCAAAAGAAAGTGCTATTGAAAAAAAACTAAATAAATTAAAGGATTCAATCATCCACAAATAAAAATCTATTCGTGTAGACTTGTTAAACAATAAAATTGTCTTAAATGAAGAGTTTTTCCAACCAACATAAATCAATTCAAGGATTAAAATTGATAGCGTTATGAATACGGTAAAATAAAAATGATTTTTATTAAATCCTTTTTCAAATAAATCTATCAACATATCCAAGTACTTGTGAAAGTAATAAGATAACATTAACAGCACATTAAATCAAATGTGGTAAGTTCTTTTGTTCTTTGTGTGTTAGTCTTTGTAAAAATAACTAATTATTAGAGATTTCATTCAAGCGCTCAAATGCTTGATCCATGTTCATGACCTGCGTATAAATCAAGCGCAAACGGTCGTTTTTCTCACTCATTTTGCAATTCATTGGTGCGCGCTGAACGTATTTCAAAACTTGCGTGAAAATCGTTGAATCGTAGTACTTGGACTGAGGATTGCTCACAAAATATCCAATCATCGATCCTTGTTTGATAACTAATTTTTCAAAGCCCAAACTTTCAGCCAACCAACGCAATTCAAACGAACGGAACAACTCTTTCACCACGCGTGGCATCGGGCCAAAGCGATCGATAAGCTGTTGTTTGTGTTGTGCTAATTCCTCAACCGTGTTCAATCCATCGATTTCTTGATAAATGCTCAAGCGCTCCGAAACATTGTTGATGTAATCCTCTGGAATACGCAACTCGAAATCGGTTTCTAGGACACAATCTTTGACAAAGTGCGCGCCCATTGTTTCGGTTGTTCGGTCGTCGTACAAGTCTTTGAATTCCTCTTCTTTTAACTCGTCCATCGCTTCGTTCAAGATCTTTTGGTACATCTCAAATCCTATTTCAGAAATAAAACCACTTTGTTCGCCGCCCAATAAATTTCCAGCGCCGCGAATATCTAAATCCTTCATCGCAATGTTGAAGCCGGAACCCAAATCAGAAAACTGAACCAAGGCTTCCAATCGTTTGCGCGCTTCAGAAGTTAACAAACTAATGGGTTGAGAAATCAAATAACAGAATCCTTTTTTATTCGAACGACCAACACGACCCCGCAATTGGTGCAAATCGCTTAACCCAAAATTGTGCGCATCGTTGATGATGATGGTATTTGCATTAGAAATATCAATTCCCGATTCAATAATGGTTGTTGCAATCAATACATCATATTCGCCTTGAATAAAATCCATCATGATTTTTTCCAATTGCTTGCCATCCATCTGTCCGTGACCTATTCCAACACGAATTCCGGGACACAACCTGGAAATCATTCCAGCAATTTCTTTGATATTAGACAAGCGGTTATTGACAAAATAAACCTGTCCTCCACGACTAACTTCGTATGAAATCGCATCGCGAATGGCGTCTTCTTGAAAAGTCATTACTTCTGTCAAAACTGGCTGTCTATTAGGAGGTGGCGTGTTGATGATGCTCAAATCACGTGCGCCCATTAATGAAAACTGTAAGGTTCTCGGAATTGGCGTTGCAGTCAAGGTCAAGGTATCCACTGTTGTTTTCATGGTTTTCAATTTGTCTTTCACCGCCACACCGAATTTTTGTTCTTCGTCAATGATGATCAAGCCCAAATCTTTGAACTTTACTTTGTCCCCAACAATCTTGTGTGTGCCGACCAGAATGTCAACTTCTCCACTCGCTACTTTTTTTAAGGTTTCCGTGATTTCTTTTGCCGATTTAAAACGGTTGATATAATCTACTTTACACGGAAAATTTTTCAAGCGTTCTGCAAACGATCGCGCATGCTGGTGACACAAAATTGTTGTTGGCACCAAAACAGCTACTTGTTTGCTATCTGCCACAGCTTTGAATGCTGCGCGAATGGCAACTTCCGTTTTCCCAAATCCAACATCACCACAAATCAAACGGTCCATCGGCGTTTGTTTTTCCATGTCTTCCTTGATTGCCTGTGTCGCTTTCAATTGATCAGGCGTGTCTTCGTACATAAACGACGCTTCTAGCTCATTTTGTAAATACGAATCGGGGGTAAACGCAAATCCAGGTTGTGCTTTGCGTTTTGCATACAACTGAATCAAATCGAACGCAAGTTCTTTGATACGTTTTTTTGTTTTTTGCTTTAACGTTGCCCACGTTTGCGTTCCTAATTTGTTCATTTTCGGAACTGCACCATCTTTTCCGGTGAACTTAGAAATGCGGTGCAACGAGTGAATGCTGACATACAACACATCGCCATCACGGTACACCAATCGAATTGCTTCCTGTGGTTTTCCGTTAACATCAATCGTTTGCAAACCAGAAAATTGACCAACTCCATGATCAATGTGTGTTACGTAATCGCCTTTTTGTAAGTTGTAAATTTCTTTCAGGGTCAGCGCTTGTTTCGCTTGGCGGAAACCTTCTTTTAATTTAAAGCGGTGGTATCGCTCAAAAATCTGGTGGTCGGTGTAACAAACCAACTTCAAACTTGGGATGATAAATCCTTCGTGTAAAGCAATACTCATTGGGGTAAAATCAACCGCTGCGCCAATATCTTCAAAAATCTGATACAAGCGTTCGATTTGTTGTGGTTGATTGGAAAAAATCAAATTGGTTGCGCCTGCTTTTTTGCGTTGTATCAAGTCTTCTTTTAACAAATCAAAATCCTTGTTAAATGTCGGTTGTTGTTGCACAACAAAAGAAATGGTTTCAGCAGCTTTAAACGCATATTCTGGACCAAATTCAACCAACGAATGGTGTTCGATTTGTGCTTTCCAATCTGCGGGATGCATGTACAATTCGCTCGGCAAGCTGTGTTTTATCGTGTTTTGTGGCAAACCATCGTAAACGCTTACGGCCTTTTCGTATGCTTTTTCCAATCCTGCTTTCACCAAATCATTGGACGCTAACCAAATGGTAGTTTGTTTGCCGATAAACTCCAGAAAAGTACCGTTTCCGTCTAAAACGAGTTGGCGTTGGACATTGGGTACAATGGAAAAATGAACATGGTTATTGATCGACAATTGCGTAACTGGATCAAACGTACGGATGGACTCTACCTCATCGCCAAAAAACTCAATGCGAAATGGTTGGTCATTCGAAAACGAGAACACATCGACAATTCCTCCGCGAATAGAAAACTGACCAGGTTCGTACACAAAATCGACGCGTTCAAAATCAAATTCCAATAATAATTCGTTGAAAAAATCAATGGAATACGTTTTCCCTTTTTCCACACGCAACGTGTTTTCAGTCAAGCGTTTTTGTGTTGGCACCCGCTCAAACAAGGCATTTGGATAGGAAACAATCCACGTGTTTTTACCTGAATTTACTTTTTCGAGAACTTCAGCTCGGGCAACCACATTGGCATTGTCGGTTTCTTCTACTTGGTAAGGAACGCGGTACGAAGCGGGATAAAATAAAATATGTTTGTTGTCCGGATACAACTGCTCCAAATCGTTCAAGAAATAAGCGGCTGCTTCTTTGTCTTCTAAGACAAACAAATGGTGACCTGGAACTTGCTCGGCAACAGCTGCTGCTGCAATCGATTTGGAAGAGCCCACAAGACCTTTCCAATGAATGCGAATTGCTGCTTGTTGCAAGGCATTTGCGGTTTCATCGATTCCGGTGAGTTGCTTAAAATGCGCTAAAAATTGTGCTTGTTCCATATTGATTTGTCGCCAACTGTTAAATAGTTTAGGGGACACAACACCTTGCGCCCCCTTCTAGCAACAAAGTTCGGTAAAAATTGTTGAAAATATTATCAAAATGACGTTTACTTGTTGCGCGCCTTCTCCAAACAAGCAATCGCTTTAAGCATCATATTTTTAGAGCCCGTGTAATAACCGCAACGTTCGTGTAAAGCCGTTGGCTGCATGTCTAAAATGCGCTCTGTTCCATTCGTTGCCATTCCGCCTGCTTGTTCAGCAATAAACGCCAATGGATTGCACTCGTACAACAAACGCAACTTGCCTTTTGGACTTTGGTTCGTTACCGGATAAATATAAATTCCTCCTTTGATCATGTTGCGGTGAAAATCTGCCACCAACGAACCAATGTAACGACCAGAATACGGTCTGCCGTCTTCCTGAACTTGTTGACAAAACGCAACGTAATCGCGCAAACCTTGTTCGCACTCGTGAATGTTTCCTTCATTCATAGCGTACATGCGTCCATTTGCTGGCATTTGCATGTTCGGGTGCGACAAACAATATTCACCTATCGATGGATCCAATGTAAATCCATTAACGCCGTGTCCTGTGGTGTACACCAACATGGTAGATGAACCGTACAACACATAACCTGCTGCTACTTGATCCGTTCCTTTTTGCAACATATCAGCTAAGGTAGCAGGCGTTCCAACAGGTGAAACACGTTTGTAAATCGAAAAGATTGTTCCAATAGAAACATTAACATCAATATTGGATGAACCGTCCAACGGATCGAACAACACCACATATTTTCCATTCATTGCGCGTTCGGATGTAAACGCCACAAAGTCGTCGTTTTCTTCAGAAGCTATTCCGCAAATCTCACCACTCGATTCAAACACTTTGATGAATTGATTGTCTGCGACAACATCCAACTTTTGTTGTTCTTCCCCTTGAATGTTGATTTCACCTTGTGCACCCAAAATGTGATCCACCAATCCTGCTCGACGCACATCGCGTGAAACAATTTTCGAAGCAATTGCAATATCGTTTAAGATACGCGTTAATTCTCCTGTTGCTCCAGGAAATTCAGCTTGACGATCGATGATAAAATCACTGAGTGTGGTGATATGCGACATAGTTTTTGTTTTTTGGCAAAGATAGGCAATTCATTAGAGACTTTATTTCATTTTGCTACCTTTGGAAGAATGTTTTCAAAATACAAATACCATATATTGCTTCATGTCATCATTTTCATGTGGGGATTTACCGGTATTTTAGGAAAAATCATTCGCATTGACGCATTGAACATCGTTTGGTTTCGTGTGCTAATTGCTTTTGTCTCGCTCTTTTTTGCGTTGAAATGGCTCGGTTTGCCCCGGAAAATTGCCGACAGTAAAACCCGCTGGAAAGTCTTTGGTGTGGGGATAATTGTTGCGGTTCACTGGATGACTTTTTATACTTCCATTCAACTTTCAACGGCTTCATTGGGTATTTTGTGTCTCTCAACGACAACGCTACACGTTACGTGGTTGGAACCATTGATCATGAAAAAGCGCTTTTCTTGGGTGGAATTTGGTTTCGGACTGATTGTGGTTGTGGGAATTTATATCGTTTCGAGTGGTATTCACGCTAGTCATTTAAACGCGCTTTATATCGGCTTGTTTTCGGCATTATGCGCTGCGTTGTTTTCGGTTTTCAATGCTAAACTAGCTGAAGAAACACCTGCTTCAGCTATCACACTTCACGAAATGGGCATCGCTTTTTTATTTATCAGTGGTATTTTTATTGCGCAACAAAAATTCAACAGTCACTTGTTTCACATGTCGGGCTCTGATTTGGGCTGGCTCTTATTTTTAGGAATTGCGTGTACTTCCTTTGCGTTTTTAGCAACCATCGAGGTGATGAAAAAACTCGGTGCTTTTACGGTTTCATTGAGCATCAACCTGGAGCCTGTGTATACTATTTTGTTGGCTATTCCAATTTTACACGAAGACAAAATGCTTAGCGGAAACTTTTATTGGGGATCCTTGCTCATATTATTACTTGTTATCGCAAACGGGGTATACAAACGCTTACGTGAACAACAGGCTTATTCTCCTAAAAACAAGCACCAATCTTTGGATTGATGTTGATTCATCACACGTGGAAATTTATTTTGTGAGCCCAAGCGACCATTTAATTCCATGTATTGATAGAATTTATTCGTGGGAATACATTTTGGAACGGGCGATTTGAGCGTGTCGTATTTTCGTGCCGAACGATAATCATCATTGAGTTCACACAAATGTTTGTCAACGGTTTCCATTACCTTTTTCCCGTCTATTTGTTGATCGGTTCCAAAGTACCAAAAATGCGCTTGCGTGGCAACGTCAGCATACAAACAAAACTCTGGGATAGAAACACCTAATTCTTCAATGGTACTTTGAATAGCAACATTGATATTATCCAGCGATAAATGCTCGCCAACCAAACTCAAGTATTGTTTGATTCGTCCGCTGATTTTAATTTCACGTCGTTGCACGTCTGTAAACTGAACCAAATCGCCAATCATATAACGCCACAAACCAGCATTCGTTGAAATTATCAACACATAGTCTTCGCCAACGGCAACCTCATCAACGGTTAATGCTTGCGCATGCTGATGAATGTTTCCGTTTTCATCAAAATTATCGGTGTTAAACGGAACAAATTCATAAAAAATCCCTGTGTTTAACAACAATTGCATGGTGTGTGTGTCTGGTCTGTTTTGGTAAGCAAAATACCCCTCAGAAGACAAATAGGTGTTTAAAGTGTGAACTTTTTTACCACACAATTTCTCAAAACGTTTCAAATACGGCTCAATGTAAACGCCACCATAAACATATAGCTCAAAATTGGGCCACATTTCGTGAATGTTGTTGAGTTGGTATTTCTCAACAATACGTTCCATCAACATGATGCACCAACTTGGAATACCAGCAACAGTACTAATGTCCCAATGTGGAGCCATTTCGACCATTTTGTCGAGTTTCTTGTTCCAATCTTTAATGGCTGCTGTTTTTGGATCTGGCTTTGTCAACGGCAACATCACAACAGACGTATGCTTTTTTAATATCCCTGATAAATCACCTTCAATATGATTACCGACATGTTCTAATTTGGTTGATCCACCAACCGCCAAAAACGATTTTTGATAAAAAACCGGCGATAAATCCAAACGCGATGTCGCGGCAAATTGTTTGATTGTGGTGCGTTGAAACGAGCGAATCATCTGTTTGGTAACAGGAATTCGTTTGCTCGGAGATCCAGTTGTTCCTGATGATAAGGCAAAATATTTTACGACCCCTGGCCATGTTATGTTTTTCTCTCCTGCTATAGAACGGTACAACCATTTATTGTACAAATCATCGTAATCCGTAAACGGAACAGCGGCTTGAAAGGCTTTCACTAAATCTTCGTCCGCTAAAACAGCGTTAAAATCGTGGTATTGACCAAAACGTGTTTTTGCAGAAAACTTCAACAACTTTGACAACGCAATCAGTTGGTCTTTGAAATCTAACCCCTTGAAAGCGTTTCGTTTCGTTGAAAATTCAGTTGTTTTCTTAAGTAACTTTCCTATTATTGGCATTTACTTCGATTTTTAATGCGCGCAATTGCACGGTGTCAATCAGGACAAAAGTGCAAAAAATAGGACACTTTTTGAATTATTAACGCTTTATTTTTAATAATCTGTGAAAAAAATAACCGTTTACGTTGTTTGCATCGTTACTTTTGTAAAGCTAAAACGAAGCTGCTTATACTATGGAAAAGAAAACCATTATTGTTCCCCACGATTTTACTCCGGTTGCTGATAACGCCTTAAAACACGCTATTAATACAGCAAAAACAACACACGGTGCTATTCAATTATTACACGTTGTTTCAAAAGAAAAAGCAAGCGCTGAAGCTCATGAAAAATTGAATGAGGTCATTAAAAATCAGGCTACGGAAGGTGTTGAAATTACTCCTGTTGTGCGCGTTGGTAGTATTTTTGAAGATATTGGCGATTTAGCAAAAGAAGCAAATGCAGAATTAATTTTCATGGGAACGCATGGTCAACATGGTTGGCAACACATTACTGGAAGCCACGCACTAAAAGTAATTACGCATTCGACTGTTCCTTTTATTGTTGTGCAAGAGCGCGAAATCAAAGAAAGTGGCTACGACGACATCGTTGTTCCGCTTGACTTAAATAAAGAAACGAAGCAAAAATTAGCTTACGTAGCAAATATTGCAACCTATTTCAAATCACGTGTACACATAATAACTCCCGATGAATCGGATGAGTTTTTGCGTCGTCAAGTCAAAGCGAACATTCAATTTGCAGTGAAATTTTTCCACGAAAGAGGCATAGATGTGACAACAAAAGTTGCGCCATCCAATGGTTTCGATAAAGAAGTAGTGAAACATGCTGTTTATTTAGAAGCCGATTTGATTGCAATCATGAATTTGAACCGCAACAATATGTTTGGTGTTATTACCGCAAGCTACGAGCAATACATCATTACCAATGATGCACAAATTCCAACCTTGATTGTGAATCCAATCGAAGGGAAATTTGGAAGTGTGTTGTTTAGTTAATTTTCAAAAACTGATCCCAAACGGATAGTTGTTTCATTGCTGTTGATGTTACCGTGATTTTTACGCGGTACATTCCTTTTTCTTTGGGTAATAATGTTTTCCAGGCTGTTGTTCCTGTTTGGCAAAAACGCGTTTTGTTGTGAATCAACTCCCCGCTTTCGTTATAATAATGAACGGTAACCGTTGCGGCTTCATTCAAATCAAAAAACAAACGAAACCGGTCGTCCTTGCCCACATTTAATAAATCGACATTTAATTGCTGTGTTGTGTCCGTTGGTTGCAGTGCGACCTTGTTCGGCAACAATGTTACCGCATAAATAGTCGGAACAGCTGCGCTTTCTTGTCCTTCGTTGATCCAAAAAATGTTTTTTGCAGACGACTGAATGCCACCAACCAAATAACCTAATTTTATCGGGCTATCGAGTGAGTTTGAATTCCATTCCACACGTTCTTGTAATGGCACAAATGCCGTTCCTGCGCCAAATAATTGCGGCATGTTTGCAGGATGAAGGAATTCAGAAGCGTTTCCATTGTTGTATTCCACAACAGAAATGTGTTGTGTAAATGGCACATCATCATCTTGCACCAACACTCCTAAACTGTCGTAAAACTGTGCAATTCCGCCAAAAAACAACACGTGATTTGTTTTGGTGATCGTGTCAAACAAGTTGACATCGGGACATTCGTATTGATTGAAGAATTGACGGAAATTTGGAACTTGTGCAACTTGTCCTGATGGGGAAATTGCTGTGGCAGATTGATGTGGTAAATCAACATCCACTTGAAAAACACCGGAACACGCCAAAAAAGAAGGCCCTCCAAATTGGTCATAAACCTTTACCAAATTGTAATCACGTTTGTGCAACAATTCTTCGTTGGTAAAAAGGGTGAATGTTGGTTGGTTGTTCCAAGCAAACTGACGGACTTGATTCGTGTAGGTTTGTACAAATGATGGTCCATTTTGTGGATTGTATCTTCCATCAAAACGATGTCCGCCGACTAAATAAAATGTGTTTCCAATTACTTGTAATTGTCCTCCTGTTACAGCAAAGTTTTCGTGGTGAATTACTTGAAACAATTGCTCCGTAACATGTTGGTTTTTTATCGCTTGAATGGTTGCAGATACAGAAAGTGCAACAGCCGAAGGAAAAGTAATGTGGTCGTTTTTTGAACGAGAAATACCATATCCACCAACTAAATAAAGCGAATCGCCAACCTGTGTAGCACAATGGTTCGTTGCTTTTAATTGATCTGCTAAATCAATGGGTAAATCGGCTACTGTTTTTTTCCATTGTTGTTTGGTAACTAAATTGAGTACAATTAATTGATTGTTGTGTCCCGCAGAATCAAATGACGCCCACGGTTGTCTTCGGTGCAAACCATCTAATCTTCCACCTATCAGCAACAATTCATCTCCCGATCGCCCAACAGCAAACGATTGTACCCCCATAAATTCTGGAATGACAATTGGTTCAAACTGAAGTGAATAAAATTGATTTTTTTGGGAAAGCCCAATGAGCGGCAACAACAATAAGAGAAAGAAAGAAATTTTCATGGAACAAAGTTACAACAATCAAGCGGCACCAAAACTGACCAATATCAGTTAATCAGCATATTCGTTTTTCAACAAGCGCTCTTTGACTTCTTGTAAATTTTGTTCTTTTTTCGCTTGCCTACTCGCTATCGCTGTTTTAGTAAAATACGTGTGATTGGATAAAAAAGCAACTTGTGTTTCGTCCCACGCACGATCACTTGACAACTTTCCGTGTTCGCGCAATTCTCTTCGCAATTTATCAGCAATTTCATGGAAATCGGCACGACCTAAATAATCCAAATCCGCATCACACATGATTTCTTCTAACTTATTTGTTGGCGTGTGTGGAATTTGAGTTACAAATATCAATGCTTTGATTTGGTCAATATGTGCTTGCGAATACCCAAACTTTGGTAACATCTCTTCTGCCATTCGCGCTCCAATATATTCGTTGTCTTCGTAACTTTCGACAAAACCTGCGTCGTGGTATGTTGCTGCGGACTTCAATAAAAACAAACCTTCATCGGTCACATCTTCCATCAATGCATAACGTTCAACCGCACGCACAACATCTTTGGTGTGTTCTATACAGTGGTAGTGTAATTTTTTAGAAAGCCCTTTTTCCAAAATTTTTAATACACTTTTTTCAGCTTTGTAATAATTAATTCTGCTCGATTGGTGCAAATTCACAATCTGTTGCAAGCGGTTATTTGCAATCAGACCTTCACCATGTATTGATAATTCTGGTTTGATGCGCTCAACCGTATACATTTCAATCCAGCCTTTGCTTTTCGACTGAACTTTTCCTCGATAAGAACATTCAAAATACGGTTCAATGTGTTTGAATGTTGCGCCAGAAATGGTCACTTTACCGGGTTCCCCCATCATTTCCATGCGTTGTGCTTGGTTTACCGTTGCACCCCAAATATCATAAGCAAAACGCTGCGTTCCAATTACTCCAGCTGTTACTTCGCCTGTATTTATACCTAAACGCAAATCCCAATATTCTGTGCCGTTTGCAATTGCTTGGTGTTTCAAGCGCTGCATGTAATCCTGAATCTGTAACGCAGCTAAAACCGCATCGATTGGGTTTGTAGCATTGCGCAAGGGAACACCTCCTGCACACATGTACGCATCGCCAATCGTTTTGATTTTTTCGAGGTTGTTGCGTACAATTATTTCATCAAATTTACGGAAGTAAATGTCTAATTTGTTCACCAATTCGGTTGGTTTTAAGCCTTCTGCAATTTTCGTAAATCCGACAAAGTCGGTAAACAAGACAGAAACCATTTTATAAGCACGCGCTTCTGCTCGGCCGTTGTTTTTAAGTTCTTCAGCTGTTGATTCTGGAATGATGTTCCGAAGCAACTTTTCAGACTTGTCTTTTTCAATTTGCAATAATTTTTGTTGCGCTTCAACTTTGTTTTTTTCAACTTCTAACAGTTGTTTTTGTTGCTCAATTTTTCTGCTTTGATTGCGGATTTCTCGCGTACGCTCCACAATTTTCATTTCCAATCGGACTTGATCCCTGCGTGCTAAATTGATGCGGCTTTTCACAAAAATCACCCCCGAAACAATGAGTACAAAGGCAACAATTGCCCAAAACCACCATTTCCCCCAAAAAGGAGCTGCTATTTCAATCTCCAACGAAGCTGGAATCGTATTCCATTTTCCGCCAGATCTTTTTGCGTAAACTTCGAGATAATAAGATCCTGGCGATAGTGAATTGAAACGAATTTCATTATTATTTCCTAACAAAACTTCGTTATCATTCGACCCAACTAACCGATATTTGTACTCTATTAAACCTGTGTTCATCAAGTCTGAAGCAACAAATCGAATGGTAAAACTTCGTTGGTTATAACGCAACGTCAGTTTTTTTGTCTGTGAAAATGCCGTGCTAAACGGTGCGTTTTTATCGGCGGGTGTTAACCAATTGTCATCGAATTTAAACTTCAAAAAACTAACCGAAAGAGGCGTTTGCTTTACTGTTAATTTATCCGGATTAAAAAAGTTATAACCTGCAATTCCTCCAAAAAATAAATCGCCAGTTTTTGATGAAAAATAAGCGCCTGTATTGAACTCATTGCTCATCAAGCCATGAACTTCAGTAAAGTTTTCGACAGTTTTTGTTCGGCGAGAAAAAGAAGAAAGTCCTCTATTGGTGCTTAACCAAATGGTTCCTTTTTTATCCGATAAAATACCGTAAATAAAATTATTAGGGAGGCCTTCTTTTTTTGAATACGTCTTTGTTGTTCCCGTTTTTGTGTTAAGTTGTATGATTCCTGAACCTGTTGTTCCCAACCACAATTCGTTTGGTGTATCCTGATAAATAGTTAAGATATAATCTTTTGTTGCTTTCGTCAACACAGAACTCCATTTATATGGAACGATTTGTTGTTGTTGTTTAATTGTTTTCAAAACTGAAAGTCCTCCTTCGCTCGTTCCAAAATACATCGTTCCATCAATTCCTTTGTAAATGGCTTTACAAACACCGCCTTTTATAGTCTGTTTGGCTTTTTTTAAATTAAATGTAAAAGGAGTGAACGAGCCTGTTTTTGTGTTATAGCGCAAAACACCCCCTTTTGTTCCAAGGAAAAATGTCGTCTTGTCATAAGCAACAATGCGGTAAACCTTTTCAAACATCCCTGGATTTTCAACGCCTTTGTAGTTGATTTTTTTTACGGAATAAGTTTCTTCATTGTGGGTGATTTCATACAAACCATCGGTACAACCGACCAACAATTTTCGCGCATTCAAATAAGCAACAGACAAAAAACTAGATGCATTTTCCTCTCCTTTATTGATGTAAAATTGTGTGTAAACTCCTGTTGCTCTATCTAGTTTTGTTACTGCGAAATCAGACGCAATAAAACACGTTGATCCATCTTGGTTTTCAGCAAAGCCCCAAACGCTTGGTGAGGGCAATCCTTGTTTTAAATTACCCGTTGGTCCAACACCTAAAAACCCCTGATTTGCTGGATTAAAACAACTTAATCCACGGAGTGTCGCCACCCAAATCGCACCTGTTTTGTCGCCATATAACTTGCTGATTTCATCATATTGCAACGCGTTTTTTTGAAAAATATCTTTTTTACTTTGAAAAACGCTGTATCGTCCACTTTGCTGTCTTATTGTAAACAACCCATTGTTTTCGGTTGCAACAAAAAATTCGGAAGGGGAAAATAAATGGATATCTGAAATGGATAATTCACCAAAACGTGCTGTTTTTTCTTTTAAAAAGGGCTCGCACTTTCCAGTCTGTAAGTTATAAAACCACAATCCATTTGTTGAACCCAATAAAAAAACCGCTCCGCTATACCACTCAACATCATTAATAATGAGTTTTTTATTATTGACTTCTAGACCAAAACATTTTTTTAATTGCTTATTGAGAATGTTGTACGTAAACACACCTTTATCTTCTGTAGAAATCAATAGCATTTTCGCCGTGAGAAACTTGATGTAATGAACGTGTTTCGACGGCAAATTAATGTGCAATAATTGTGTGTGTTTCGTTGATTTATTCCAAAAAGCCAAGCCTCTTGTGGCAGTTGCCAAGTATAAATTGCCTGCGGTGTCTTCCGCTATTTCCTCTACTGGAAAAGTGATTTTATTCGATAAAAAATAAGTGGTAAATCGTTCTTGAATTGGATCAAAGGCTGTTAAGCCGTTTGATGTCCCAAACCACAAAAATCCATTTTTTGCAGCGTGAGACGAGAGTATAAATCCACTTTCTAAACCCCGCGTATTATCTGGGGTAAACACCTGAAATTGCTGGCCATCAAAACGATTGATTCCGTCTTGTGTTCCCACCCAAATGGTGCCAACTTTATCTTGAACAATACTGGTTACAGAGCTTTGTGAAAGCCCGTTATTGATGTTAAAATTACTGAAACGATAAGCTAATTGACTGTTAGCTAACTGCGGAAAAGCAAAAAAACTAACAACAAAAAGTAAGCGTTTTAACATATTCTAAATTATGCTTGTGGCGCTGATGCTGCTTGAGCTGCTGCTAATTCTAAGTCGCGATCAAATAAATATAACCCTCCTTTATCACCACCGATTAAACGCAATTTATCTAAAATACCGCGTGCTAATGCTTCTTCTTCTAATTGTTCAGAAACATACCATTGCATAAAATTATGAGTTGAATAATCTTTCTCTTGTAAACAAACATCAACCACGTTATTGATGCTTTCCGTTACAACCAACTCGTGTGCTAACAATAACTCAAAAACACGTTCTAACGAATCAAATTCAACTGGTGGTTGAGCAATAGCTGGAACGATTGCTACACCTCCGCGTTCATTGATAAACTTAATCAATTTCAACATGTGAAAACGCTCTTCATCTGCATGCTGATACATGAATTTAGCTGTGCCATTTAATCCGTGATTTTCAGCCCACGATGCCATTGCTAAATAAAATTGTGACGAAGATGCTTCTTTATTCACTTGGTCATTTAATGCTGCTTCTATACGTGATTTCATCGTGTTTATTAATTGCTTGTTTCTTCAAAATTACACTTAGTTTTAATCTGAAACAATAAAAAGCGGGATTTTTATAAAAACAGCCAATATTGAATCACCCTATTTGATGTTTTCATGTTAAGCTAATGCTAATTTTTTTTTAGATAAAAAATTAAATTAATTGGTTGTTGTACCTTTACAAGCGTATAAGATAAAGATGGGTAAAAAAAGACCAACAAAAACGTTCGATAAAAAGGACAAAAAAGATAAAAAACTAAAGACGAGTTTCTTTCATATCATTCGAAAATTATTTGAACAACATCCTGATGCAAATTTAACATACAAACAAGTTTGTGAGTTGTTACATGTGCGTGAAGGTGAAGCGCGTAAATTGGTTGTTACCATTCTAACTGAATTAGCAAACGAAAATTTTTTACATCAAACAGGTTTTGCAACATACCGCTATAAAAACGAAATTGAAACGATTGAAGGTGAATTAGAAATGACCCAAAGAGGCGCCGGATTTGTTGTTACTGGGAAAAAAGACATCGATATTTTTATTCCACCTCATTTTGTTGGTCAAGCGATACACGGTGATACTGTAAAAGTTGCTATAACCAAACGCACAAACACGAAAATTGAAGGAAGAATCATCGCTGTTGTTTCGCGCGAACGAACGCAATTTGTTGGAACCATTCAATTACACAGTAATTTTGCTTTTTTAATTCCTGATAATACCAAAACAGGAATCCAAATTCAGCTTCCGAAGGAAAAATTAAACGGCGCTAAACACAACGACAAAGCCTTAGTTAAAATAACTGTTTGGCCGAAATCTGCCGAATATCCTTTTGGTGAAGTGATTCAAACATTGGGTGGAAATTCACTGCACGACAATGAAATGTTGAGTATTTTAGTGAATCAAGGAATTGCAACTCATTTTAGTCCCGCTGTAATGTCTGAAGCAGAAACGGTGACCTTGGCTTTAGATCCAGATGAAGTTGCAAAAAGACGCGATTTTAGAAACACTTTAACTTTTACAATTGATCCAATTGACGCGAAAGACTTCGATGATGCGTTGTCCATTCGTACATTAGAAAATGGTCATTATGAAATTGGTGTGCATATTGCTGATGTAAGTCACTATGTGCGACCAAATACCGCAATGGATGAAGAAGCATTAAAACGCGGTAATTCTGTTTATTTGGTTGATAGAGTTGTGCCAATGCTTCCTGAACAATTATCAAATATGGTATGTTCGTTGCGTCCTCACGAAGATAAATTTACGTTTTCAGCTGTTTTTGAAATCGATGATTCTGGTAAAATTTATAATGAATGGTTTGGTAAAACAGTGATACACTCCGATCATCGTTTTACATACGAAGATGCACAAGAAATGTTAGAAGGTGCAGATGGACCTTTCAAAAATGAAGTTTTATTGTTAGATAAAATCGCAAAAATATACCGCAAAAAACGGTTTAAAAATGGTGCTTTGCTAATTAACTCGGAAGAAATTCGTTTTAAATTAGATGAAAAAGGTGAGCCTGTTGATTTGATTGTGAAAGTATCAAAAGATGCGCATCAATTAATTGAGGAATTCATGTTGCTTGCTAATAAAAAAGTAGCTGAATTTGTTGGAAAAGCAAAAAAAGGTGTCGAAGTTGTTCCATTTGTTTACAGAACTCATGACAAACCAGATCCTGAAAAAATTGCTTTATTAGCAGCATTCGTTGATAAATTTGGTCATACTTTATCATTTAATAATCCCGATGAAATTTCAAAAAGCATCAATAAATTATTAACAGATATCAATAACACGAACGAATTTGGAATCATACAACAAATGGCTATTCGCAGTATGGCAAAAGCTACGTATGATACAGATAATATTGGTCACTATGGATTAGGTTTTAGTCACTACACCCATTTTACCTCACCAATTCGTCGCTATGCCGATTTAATGGTACACCGTGTTTTATTAGAATGTTTGGAAAAACAACCACATCGTTACTCAACAAAATTAACTGATATCTGTAAACGTATTTCAAGAACAGAACGAAAAGCAACAGAAGCTGAAAGAGAATCCAATAAATACTTCCAAGTTGTTTATGTTCACGATAAAGTTGGTGAAACGTTTGATGGAATCGTAACAGGTGTTGCTGAATTTGGTTTGTTTGTAAAAATGACAGAAAATGCCTGTGAAGGAATGGTTCCATTGGCTGAATTACCAGGAGATCGTTTTTCTTTCGATGCGAAAAAAATGGAAATTATTGGTCAACGTACTGGCAAATCATTCCGTTTTGGAGATAATGTTCGTGTAAAAATTTCAGCTGTTCATCCAAAGAAACGTCAAATAGATTTAGATTTAGTTGATTAAATCAATTTGATTCGATTGGTTAATTCATCTCGGTAAGATCCTCCGATTGGAATCCATTTTTTATCGTTTTCTAATTGAAGATTGGGGAATTCAATGGATGCAATCTTATCTAAGCGAACAATGAAAGATCTGTGGACCCTGATAAATTCATTATAGCCTAGTTTTAACTCGATTTCTTTCATTGTTGAATGGATTGTATACCTTACGTCAAAAGTATTGATGACAACGTAATCTTTCAACGCTTCCACAAAATAAATTTCTTCTGTTTTTAATTTGATTAAGCGACTATTTGATTTCACAAACAAAAAAGACGCTTTATCCGATGTTTTACCATCAATTAGTGATACCAATAAATCACGCTCCCGTTCAATTTTAACTTGTTGATGGTGTTTGTATAAAGCGAGTTCAATTGTTGTTTTTAAATCAATTTCTCGAAACGGCTTCAAAATATAACCAAATGGTTCAGCATATTTTGCTCTATTCAATGTGGTTTCATCTGAGAAAGCTGTGAGAAATATAAATGGAATATCATATCGCTTCTTGATAAGTTCTGCTAATTCAATTCCATTGATTGATCCTTTTAATTGAATATCGATCAATAAAATATCTGGAGCTTGTTCTGAAATAAATGCGAGTGCTTTTTCTCCTGATGAAACGATTCCTAAAACGGTGTAACCTAATTTTATTAAACTGGATTGAATATCGCGCGAAACAATGAATTCATCTTCAATAATCAATACATTTGCATGTGTCATTTTATAATCACTTTTTGCTTGTAAATTACACTAAAACAAGTAGTTGTGTTTTAACGTAAAGTCCCTTATTTCGTTAGTTTCTGGTGTGTGATACCGAATGTACAGTTTCATTTTCATTTATCCAAATCTCATTTCTTTTTTTACTAGAATAATAAATAAAAGAAAGATTTAATTACTTAAAAGTTTTATTCTATTTATTAGTGCTGTTAATAGCTGTACAACTTTTTGTACTTTTTATTGCAATTTAACTTGTTAGTACTTTATTTACCTGTTATTAACAGTATATTTATTTGTTAGATCATTCGTTTACTTAAAGTTAACAGTGCTATTAACAATTAATGTATAACTTCTATTGTGAACATCTTTTTTACTAAATCTTCTAAATTATTGTGTGAAACCTTGTGTGTAAAAACAACATAAGTCACCAAAACTTTTCTTGTTTATTTCAATTAAAAAGGCATATAGAACAGAAAGTTGAAAGTTCCTACAAATAGTTATTGATAGTTGTTAACCGTTATTAACACTTATGTTTCGTTTTATGTGGATACTTTAAAAAATTAACTAATTGATTTTAAACCAATTGATTTTTTACTAAAACTCCAATTGTTTATATATTGTTTCATTTGTTAATAAGGCTTAACTTTGAAAAAAAAACGAAAGACATGTCTAAAATTATTCCAATTGGAGCAGATCACGCAGGATTTGAATTGAAAAAAGAAGTTATTTCTTGGTTACAAGAAAACGGTTACGAAGTAAAGGATTTTGGTTGTTACAGCGAAGCAAGTATTGATTATGCTGATTATGGTCATCCGGTAGCTGAATTTGTAGAAGCAAATCCAACAACTTGGGGTATTGTAATCTGTGGAAGTGGAAACGGTATTAATATGACTGTTAATAAACACCAAGGAATTAGAGCTGCATTATGTTGGAAGAAAGAAATTGCACAATTAGCACGTGAACACAACGACGCAAATATTATAACATTACCTGCACGTTTTATTTCTGTCGAAGAAGCATTAGAAATGGTTGCTGTTTTTAGTTCAACCGAATTTGAAGGAGGTCGTCACCAAAATAGAATTGATAAAATACCTTGTAACTAATGAAATATTATTCGTTGTTAATTGTTGCTTTTTATTCATTATTAAGTAATGCTCAAGTAAACAAAGACGCTGTTTATTACAGTCAATTTATTGATGCGCCTTCCTTAAAAAATCACTTAACCATTTTGGCTTCTGATGTTTTTGAAGGAAGAGAAACTGGAAAAAAAGGGCAACAATTAGCTGCGCAATATTTAATCAATTCTTTTAAAAAAAGTGGCTGTTTTTTTGTTCCAGGAATGCAACAATTCGAACAGTTTTTCACGGTTGTAGAATCACAACCTGGAGGTGCGCTTTCGATTAATAACAAGGAATTTATCTTCAAAAAGGATTTTGTCTATTTTGGATCAAAACGCAAGTTTAAATTAAATAACACTAAAATAGTTACATATTCAGCTAATTTAAAAAATGACACTTCAAATAATGTTGTCATTCATACACTACAATCAAACGATGTTCGATCGGAGGTTACAACACTTAAAAAAGGGTTGTCTTCAACTACAAAAGCATTGATTTTAGTTGCAAAAAACTACACTGAATTATATGAATATTTAGCCCACTATGCAACCGATAGATCAATGCGTCTTGTTGATGATGCTACAAAAAAAGAACTGCCAATTATAGTTGTTAGCGCCGAATCAATTACACCTGTTTTACCAAAGCAATTTCTTTACTTAATATCCAAAGTTAAAAAGCACAAAAAGTCGGAAACGGTTGCTCAATTGAATTGTTCGTTTAATCAAGAAGAAAAAGAATTAGTGAGTTCAAATGTTTTGGCTTTCATTCCTGGAAGTGATAGCATTTTGAAAAATGAAGTATTAATTATTACGGCGCATTATGATCATATAGGAATTCAAAATGGTGTTGTTTATAATGGAGCAGATGACGATGGAACAGGAACGGTTGCTTTGTTAGAATTAGCTGAAGCTTTTATGAACGCGTACAAAGATGGAAACGGACCAAAAAGATCCATATTAATTATGCCAGTTTCTGGAGAAGAGAAAGGTTTACTTGGTTCATCTTATTATGCTTCACATCCAATGCTTCCATTGTCAACAACAATTGCTGATTTGAACATTGACATGATTGGTCGTGATGACATTGCGCACGAAGGAAAAAGCGATTACATTTATATTATTGGTTCTAATATGTTAAGCGATGATTTGCACACAACGAACGAACAAGCAAACAATACGTTCACGCAATTACAACTAGACTATCGTTTTAATAGTACAACCGACCCCAATCAATTTTATTACCGATCAGATCATTATAATTTTGCGAAAAACAACATTCCGTCTATTTTCTATTTCAGTGGTGTTCATGCAGACTATCACCAACCAACAGATGATGTGGAGAAAATCAATTTTAATAAAGTAGAAAAAGTAACCAAATTAGTTTTTCACACCGCCTGGATGTTAGCGAACAGCCCAACAAGACCCGTTGTGAATCATTAATTATTGGGCCAACAAGTGCTCGATAAATAAGCGTGTTTCTTCTTGAAATTGCTCGTATATTTCTCCCGTTCCCGGACCAGAAAATCCAGTGTGAATGCGTTTTACTTCCCCATCTTTTCCAATGTAAATTGCTGTAGGAAATGCGCTTATTTCATTCAGCATGTTGAAATGGGACGAAGCTAATTTTTTATCGGCTTTTCCACCAACTAATAAAGGGTGTGTTAAATGGTAACGTTCTTGCAGGCGTTTCAATTTTGCTGCTTGTGCCGTGAAATCTGCTCCAACTTCGTAACCAACACTAATTATTTCTAAACCTTGTTGGTGATATTGCGCATAAAGTTGCTGTAAAAAAACAGTTTCATCCATACAATTCGGACACCAAGTTCCCATTAGTTGAATAATCACTACCTTGTTTTTTGTTGATTCATTTGGATACACATAAGAATTGTTGTCGCAATCTTTAAAAGAAAATGTGACGGGTTGATTACTTGTTTTCTTTGTAATGGAATCAGCATTACGTAATGCAAATAAATTGTTTATAACACCGTAAAAAGGAGTTTGATAATGTTTGCCACTGTAAAAAACACCTTTAATCGAATCGTTTTTTATATGACCATTTAGTAAAAAAGCATGTGTTCCATCGAAGGCAGAAAGGTAAAAATCAGCACCATTTATGCGGCCTTCTAAAAAACGATAATCCCCGGTTTCTGTTAAAACAGTCCCAAAAAGCGTGTCGGTTTTTTGTTGAATCAGCATAATTCCTGCATCATCTAAAGTCGGGTTTTCTGCAAAATAGGTTTCCCAACGACCAGTTATATTTTCGTGTTTTTCATCGTTATTTTGCTTTATTTGATTTAATGTTGCGAAAAAAGGAATATTGTAAGCGCTTAGTTTATTTCGGTTAATCCATTGACCAGTTAATTCACCACTAGTTTTTTGAGCCAATTGCAATTGAGAATCGAAATTTGGGAAATCGATAGTTAATGTGTCGCCCCTCCATTTTTCATCAACCAAAACAATGTCTTCTTTTCCGTTTTTAATATGGATTAAATTTTTGTCTCCAGCTTTTTCTATTGAAAAACGAACGGGTAGTTGAACATCTTTGTTCAATTGTAAATAGGCTGAATAATTACCAAGCCATTGAGATGGAATTTGAGCAAACAAACCAAAAGTTAAGAACAAAGAAAACGCTATAAACAATCGTTTCATACAAGAAGTGTTTAAACGAATTTAAGCTATTTCTTTCAACTATTGTTATCCATGCAACCTTTTTGATTAGTTTCATGTCTTTAGAATGAGCGAGTGCTATGGATGATATTACATTGGTTTCAGCATGTACCAAAGGAGATTCTCGAGCACAGCGAGCGTTGTTTGATAAGTTTGCCCCAAAAATGCTTTCAATTTGTAAGCGTTATATACCAAATGGTGACGAGGCCGAAGATGTTTTACAAGATGGTTTTGTGAAAATTTTCCAGAAAATAAGTGACTTTAAACAAGAAGGATCTTTGGAAGGTTGGATGAGAAGAATTGTTGTAAACACAGCGCTGGATGCCATTCGAAAGAATAAAAAATGGTTAGGTACCGCACAAATTGAAGCTGTTGAAAATCATGTTTCGTTTGATGATACCGCATTCGATGACATGGATGTTAATTATTTATTACGAATGATTAATGAAATGCCAGATGGTTATCGTGTTGTTTTTAACATGTTTGCCATAGAAGGATATTCACACAAAGAAATTGCCGATACACTTGGGGTAAGTGAAAACACATCAAAATCACAATACTCGCGTGCACGTGCGTTTTTACGGACACAATTAGAACAAATAGAAAGTGAAGAATAACGATAACATAAAAGAGTTGTTTTCAAAGTCGTTTGAAGAACACAGTTTTCCTGTTCGTGAAGAACTATGGAAAGGTGTGCAATCAAAAATGGCTGCTGCGGGCGTAACTTCTGTTGCCGCAACTAAAACAATTTCTTTGTTTACAAAATTATTAATTGGAACGGCTGTTGTATCAACAGGTGTTGTTACTGCTTTGTTTGTTGGAAAAAACGAATCGGCTTCAACCGAAACCGCACCAAAGAAACCTGTTACTACTGAAGTGAACAAAAGTGTTCAATCACCGTCAAAAGTAGCTATTAAACAGAGCGAAGTTCAAAATAACTTTGTGGTTGATTTTGATTACGATTTATTCATGGACACCCTTCTTTACAAGCCATTTTGTTTGGTAAAAGGTCCAGTTTTAGCTGATGATATTCCACCTGTATTACTAGACGCAACGGATGTTGTAGCTGAAAAAAGCACAACACCTATAGCTGTCGCTGAAACAATTACAAAAGAGACACAGCCGACAACGGTCTTCCCAGAGAATACAGATAAACCGGTAAGCGCTGTCCTTGCCTCAGAATTAACAAAATTCCCCAATTTCTTTAGTCCAAACAACGACGGAAATAATGATGAATATTTTGTAGAAATAGCCAACAAAGAGCAAATTAAATCGTTCTTGGTGCAAATTTTCAATGTGCAAAATAAGCTGGTTTACCAGTCCAACGATCCTGATTTTAAATGGAATGGTGAATACAACGGAGAAACAACTGAAGGAATCTATTTTTGTTTGGTTACAATTGTAGATAATTCAGGCAAAGTAATCAAAGACAAACAATTGATAGAAGCTAAAAAATAATTATACTATGTTGATTAAAGCCCTGCATCCTTAGGAATGTGGGGTTTTTTGTTTTAACCAATAATAGTTACCCGGGTAAATTGTGGTAAAGCTGCAGACAGACCCAAAATAACACAACTTTTTAACAACAAAAAAGCCCTGTTATTACTAACAGAGCTTTTCAGAGGTCTCGTCCGGATTCGAACCGGAGTAGACGGTTTTGCAGACCGGTGCCTAACCGCTCGGCCACGAGACCGTTTTCTTGGGGAACAAAAATACTAAATTTTTCTCAAGTTTACCAATTGCCCCCTTCAATAATAATTGCAACATTTTCAACATCCCCGTTTATAGGTGGACAGATTTTTGTCACTTTTATTGAATATCCAATTAACCCATTGATTTCTTGTAACATACGGTTAATGATACGTTGTCCAACGTGTTCGATCAATTTCGAACGAATAGCCATTTCTTCAGCAACAATTTTGTTCACTAAGACGTAATCAATCGTTTCTGAAAGTTCATCAGAGTTTGCTGCTTTTGAAAAATCTGTTTTCATTTTCACGTCAACAGAATAATTTCCACCTATTTTACCCTCTTCTTCCAGGCATCCATGAAAAGCATACAAACGAATGTTGTTTACTTCAATAATGTGCGTCATGCCAACTGATTTAAACCTTTTTCCATGCGTGATAAACACTCCTCTTTCCCAAGGAAAGCTGCAATCTCAAACATAGACGGCCCCATTCCTACACCGGTTGTTAACAGGCGAAATAATGGTAGAACAGCACCAATTCCAAGTGATTTTTCTGTTAAGAAATCTTTGAAATTTGTTTCAATTGTTGGACCAGTAAAATCTATTATTCCAGCTAATCGTTCTTTCCATTCTGTCATCAAAGCCGCTGAATCTTCTTTCCATTTTTTTGAAACGGTTTGCTCATCATAACTTGATGGTGCCGAAAATAAATATGCACCTTCAGTCATCATGTCTTTGATGAATGTTGCGCGCTCTTTCATTAAGTGACAGAATGCTATTAACCTTTCATCTGATTCGGTCAATTGAAATGCTGCTTTAAGTAGTTGAGCAAGCTCTTCATCACTTGTGTTTTTTAAGTAATGTTGTTGGAACCATTTTGTTTTGTCTGGATCAAATTTTGCTCCTGCTTTTCCAACTCGGTCAAGTGTAAAAGCGCTTACTAATTCTTCCAACGAAAATATTTCTTGTGTTGTTCCTGGATTCCATCCTAAAAATGCTAACATATTGATGAATGCACCTTTAAAATATCCGTTTTCTCTATATCCTGAATAGAGTTCTCCTTCAGCAGTTGTCCAGTTTAAAGGAAAAACAGGAAATCCTAAACGATCACCATCTCTTTTAGATAATTTTCCATTACCGTCTGGACGCAATAACAATGGTAAATGAGCAAATTTTGGAGCGGTCCAACCGAATGCTTCGTATAATAATACATGCAACGGCGCAGAAGGCAACCATTCTTCTCCGCGAATAACGTGTGAAATTTCCATTAAATGGTCGTCCACAATATTAGCCAAGTGATACGTTGGCATACCATCGCTTTTAAAAAGCACTTTATCATCTAAGTTATTGGTGTTTACAACAACCCATCCTCTAATTTCATCTTCAAAACGCACATCATGATTACGGGGCATTTTCATACGAATAACATATGGATCACCAGCAGCCAATTTACGCACAACTTCATCTGCAGGAAGCGTTAACGAGTTTTTTAATGAAACACGTGTAACGCTGTTGTATTGCCAATTAGGCATACCCATTTGCTTTGCTTGTTCACGAACAGCATCCAATTCTTCAGGTGTGTCAAATGCATAATATGCTTTGTCATTGTTTACAAGCTCTTCAGCATAAGGACGATACATTGCCTTGCGCTCACTTTGTACATATGGTCCGTAATTTCCACCAATGCCTGGTCCCTCGTCAGGTGTTATTCCGCACCAAGCCAAAGATTCCATAATATAATCTTGAGCACCCGCCACAAAGCGTGTTTGATCAGTATCTTCAATACGAATAATGAATGTTCCATTATTGTTTTTAGCAAATAAATAGTTGTAAAGTGCTGTTCGTACACCTCCCATGTGTAATGGTCCTGTTGGTGATGGTGCAAAACGTACCCGTACTCCAGTTGCGCTCATGATTTTCTTTTTTAGACAACAAAAATAGCGATATTATTGTGCTTTTTTCAGCTTTATTAACGATTGTATCGCTTTTTATACAAGAAATCAACATCAACTTTTATACTTTAGTGCAATTATTGATAACACAACTGAATTATGTCGGCTTTTGATCGCTTGATTGAACAAATTGACGCTTTTATAAGAAAGTACTATAAGAACGAGTTGTTAAAAGGCTTGTTGTATTTTATTGGGGTATTATTTGCTTCGTGGTTATTAGTAAGTACGCTTGAATTCTTTGGAAGATTCTCCTCTACTGTTCGATTCAGTTTGTTTCTAGCTTTTATTGTTGGAAACAGTTTTATTTTAATCCGTTATTTTATTCGTCCTTTAGCAAAGTTGGTTGCTTTTGGAGCTCGTATCAGTCGAGAACAAGCTGCACGAATTATTGGGACATTTTTTCCGGCAATATCTGACAGATTATTAAACACCCTTCAATTACAACAGGTAGCAAATCCAAACGACCGAAGTTATGAGCTAATTGCTGCAAGTGTTGCTCAAAAATCCAAAGATTTATTGATTGTCCCCTTTTCAGAAGCCATTCGCTTTTCAGATTTAAGAAAGTACCTAAAATATGTGCTTCCTGTTTTGTTGGTTTTTGCGGCTGTTTTTGTTTTTTCTCCCGCGTTAATCGTTGATGGTTCAACAAATGTTGTCAATTATAATCAGGCTCAAAAAGCACCTTTTAACTTTATTAATGAGCATGAAGACGTAACAGTGAAAGAAGGAGAGTCATTTGCTGCAATGGTTTCTTTATCTGGAGCATATTTACCTGAAAAGGTTTATGTTGTATCAGAACGCGGACGTTTTTTAATGGCTCAAACTCGAAAAAATAAATGGAGTTTTACGTTTGATAATATGAAGTCAGATGGAACCTATTTTTTTGAAAGCGAAGGATATCAATCACCAGCATTTAAAGTTCATGTTTTAGGAAGATCGTCCTTGGGTCAATTAGCCGCAACAGTTATATTTCCTGATTATTTAAAAAGAAAATCAGAACAATTTAATAATGTTGCTGACATTGAAATTCCAGAAGGCTCAACCATTAAATGGTCCATCGTTGGAAAAAATGCGAATCGTTTAGCGGTTCAATGGTTGGATAAAACAACAGTTTTTAATGGAAATAACGCAAATTTTGAAGCCATTTACAAACAATCAGGACCGTTAAAAATCACCTTAAAAAACAATTATAATTCAGATGTTTCATCTGTTCAAATTACAACAATCAAAGATGCGTATCCAAGTATTTTAGTCAACGAGTCTATTGATTCTATGAATAATGCAGTACGTTCTTTTGCTGGTTTAATTAATGATGATTATGGTTTACAACGACTGTCGTTTCATTATACTATTACAACGAAAGAAGGAAAACAGCGTGCAAATTCGCTTTCTGTTAAAAAAGTATCAGGTACAGCAGACAAGTTCTTTTTTACGGTTGATTTCAGCAGAGAAAATTTAGCGATCGAAGATAAAATAGCTTATTACTTTACTGTAGCGGACAACGACGGCGTAAACGGTTCTAAATCAACGCAATCACAAACTTTTGTTTATGAGCTTCCAACACTCATTGAACTAAACAATAAACGTGATGAAACACAAAATCAATTACAATCTTCGTTGGCAGATGTGTTGAAGAAAGCGGAACGTTTTGAAAATGAAGTTGAGAGATTAAAGAAATCATTAGCAAAACAAAATAAATCTGATTTTAAAAATTTAGAGCAAATTCAGCAGTTGAAACAAGAACAAAATCAATTGCAACAAGACCTACAACAAATTCAAGAGACGCTTTCGCAAAGCAATGAAGAAAAAAATCAACTGTCGGAACAAGACAAAGAGTTATTAGAACAACAAGAATTAATAGATCAATTGCTGAATGAAGTAATGGATGATGATTTGAAGAAGTTATTGGATGAGTTAGAATCGTTATTACAAAAAAACGACCAACAGCAAATAAAGGAAGAAACTCAAAAGCTCGATCAATCTACCGACGACATGAAAAAGCAACTTGACCGTACGCTTGAGATGCTGAAGAAAATGCAAGTAAATGAAAAAATCGACGATGCGGTTAAGGAATTAAAAGCACTTGCAAAAGAACAAGATGAATTGAAAGAAGCTTCCGAAAACAAAAAACTTTCAGAAGAAGAAGCGTCAAAAAAACAAGAGGAAATCAATAAACAATTCGAAGAGCTTAAGAAGGATCTAAACGAGCTAAATAAGCTAAACGAAGAGTTAACCAGACCAATGAATTTTAGTGATTTAGAACAACTTAAAAACGAAACAACTAAAGACTTAAACGAAGCGAAATCAAAATTGGATCAGGGTAAATCTTCGAAAGCAGCTCAAAACCAAAAGTCTGCCGCTCAAAAAATGCAAGAAATGGCAGATCAGTTAGCGCAAGATAAAGAAGCAGCAAATAAACAGCAAAACGAAGAAGACATGGGTTTAATTCGTGTTTTGTTGGAGAATCTTATTGCTGTAAGTTTTGATCAAGAAAAGACAATGCAGTCTGCACTTTCTGTTCGAGATACCGACCCTTATTACCGTAAATTGGGAAGAAAACAACGGTCAATTATAGATGACACAAAAATAATAGAAGATTCTCTGATTGCTTTAGCGAAACGTCAACCTAAAATATCAACCTTTATAGATAGAGAGTTGTCAGCAATCCGTTCCAATTTTCAATTACTCATTGATGATATTGATGAACACAAAAGACGTGAATTATCAGCGCATCAACAACTTGTAATGACATCCTTAAATAACTTAGCCTTGTTGTTGAATGAAAGTTTGCAAAGCATGCAACAGCAAGCTCAAAACCAACAGAAAGGAAATGGAAGTTGTTCAAATCCTGGCGGGTCAGGTAAAGGTTCATCTGGAGGCGAATCGCTTGGCGATATGAAGGAGCAATTGAAGAAACAGTTAGAGCAACTCAAGAAGGGCCCAAATCCTGGAGGAAAAGAATCTGGAAACAAACCTGGTGAAGGGAATGCTGGCATGCCGGGTTTAGGCAACAAACAAATTGCTCAAATGGCAGCACAACAAACTGCAATTCGTCAAAAATTAGAACAAATGCGTTCCGAAATGAATAAAGACGGTCAAGGTATGGGTAACAAGCTCAATCCATTAATAAAAGAACTAGAACAGCAAGAACGCGATTTAATCAATAAGAATTTCTCTAATCAATTAATTAAGCGTCAACAAGATATTTTAACTCGCTTATTAGAAAGCGAACAAGCTATTCGTGAAAGAGGGTTTGATGAAAAAAGAGAATCAAAATCAGGAAATAATTCGAATAATGGTAACCTTATTCGTTTTGATGAGTATAACAAACAAAAATTTATTCAAGTTGAATTGCTACGATCAGTAGATCCTCAATTAACGAGGTATTACCGTTCAAAGGCAGAACAGTATTTCAATTCTGAATTATAATTGTTTGTAAATGAAAGAAGGTTATTCGTTAATTGATGAGATTCAACTTCCATCTGTTATTAGCAGTATTGGTGTTGTTGAATCGTTAATTGATAAAGCAGCTGCTGAACTAGCATTTAATGAAGACGTCTATGGCAATGTATTAATTGCTGTAACGGAGGCTGTAAACAATGCTATTATACACGGAAATAAGCAGAATGAAAATGCTTTTATTTCTGTTCAAGTATTGAAGAATAATGCTGATTTTTGTTTCGTTGTTACTGATAAGGGTGTTGGCTTTGATTATAATAATCTCCCCGACCCTACTGCTCCTGAAAATATCGAAAAAGAAAATGGAAGAGGTGTTTTTTTAATGAAAAGCCTTGCTGATGAAATCGATTTCAATGAATCTGGTAATCAGGTGAGCATTTATTTCTTTACCAATGATTGATATTTGTTTTGAAGATATTGAGCAGAATGAGTTAATTAATGATTCATTTTTGCAATCATGGTTTTTATCTGTTATTCAAAAATTTAATAAAGTACAAGGCGATATTACTATTGTTTTTTGTTCTGATGCTTACATTTTAGAAATGAATCGTTCTCATCTGAATCATGATTATTACACGGATATTATCACGTTTGATTATTGTGAAGGTGATTTAGTGTCTGGCGATTTATTTATTAGTTTAGACACTGTTTTGTCTAATTCCATTGAGTTAGAAACTTCATTTATTGATGAGATTCATCGAGTTTGTGTTCATGGTTTGTTGCATTTGTTGGGGTTTAAAGACAAAACAGAAGATGATGAAAGAGAAATGCGCCGTCAAGAAGATATAATGTTATCCATTCGATAGTTTCACGTGAAACATTGATCATTTTACTTTAATTTTGTTCCACGTGAAACACGAATTTCTATGTTGAAAGAATACGATGTTATTGTTGTTGGTGGTGGTCATTCTGGTTGTGAAGCTGCAAATGCTGCTGCCAAGATGGGTTGTTCTGTTTTGTTGATTACAATGAATATGAATACCATTGCTCAAATGAGTTGCAATCCTGCAATGGGTGGCGTTGCAAAAGGTCAAATTGTTCGAGAAATTGATGCTTTGGGCGGAGGTTCTGGAATTGTGTCTGACCTTTCTGCTATTCAGTTTCGTATGTTGAATTTGTCAAAAGGTCCAGCAATGTGGTCTCCAAGAACACAAAATGACCGCATGAAGTTTGCTGAAGAATGGCGTTTGTTGCTTGAAAGAAATGTAAATGTTGATTTTTGGCAAGACATGTGTACGGGAGTGATTGTTGAGAAGAACGCGATTGTAGGTGTTAAAACAAGTTTAGGTTTACCTGTTTATGGTAAAACTGTTGTTTTGACAAACGGAACTTTTTTGAATGGTTTGATTCACTTGGGCGAGAAAAATTTCGGAGGTGGTCGTGCAGCAGAAAGGGCTTCTCATGGTATTACGGAAGAATTAGTTGCTTTAGGTTTTACTGCAGGCAGAATGAAAACAGGCACACCTCCTAGAATTGATGGTCGTTCACTTGATTATTCAAAAATGGAATTGCAAGATGGCGATAGTAATCCGTCAAAATTCTCGTTTACAAATACCAAACCGTTATCTGTTCAGCGACCGTGTCACATAACGTATACTTCAACTGATACACACGATATTTTACGTGAAGGTTTTGATCGATCTCCTATGTTTAATGGTGCTATCAAAAGTACTGGGCCAAGATATTGTCCAAGTATTGAGGATAAGATAAACCGTTTTGCTGACAAAGATCGTCACCAAATATTTGTAGAACCTGAAGGATGGCAAACGGTAGAAGTATATGTTAATGGTTTTTCTACAAGTCTTCCTGAAGATATCCAATTAAAAGCTTTGCATTCAATTCAAGGGTTCGAGCATGCAAAAATGTTCCGTCCAGGATATGCTATTGAGTATGATTACTTCCCTCCTACTCAGCTAAAGCATACGATGGAATCAAAATTGATTGATAATTTATATTTTGCTGGTCAGATTAACGGTACAACTGGTTATGAAGAAGCTGCTTGTCAAGGTTTAATGGCAGGAATTAATGCTGCTTTGAAAGTAAAAAACCATGATCCATTCATCTTATCTCGATCTCAAGCTTATATTGGTGTTTTAATCGACGATTTAATCACGAAAGGAACGGAAGAACCTTATAGAATGTTTACATCTAGAGCTGAATATAGAATTCTATTACGCCAAGATAACGCTGATGTACGCTTAACTCATTTTGGTCATTCATTAGGTTTGCAATCGGATGTTGCTTTAAAACAAGTAGAATCAAAGATTGATGAAACAAACAACTTCATTTCTTTTCTTCGAAAAACGGGTATAACTCCTACTGAAGCTAATACGATGCTTTCTGATTTGGATAGCGCTCCGTTGGCACAACAGGTTAAATTGAGTGCTGTTTTAACTCGCCCAAATGTAACGTTGAATGATTTGTCTTCAGCATCTCAATCTTTGTCAGATAAATTGAATGATTTAAATGCTGATGTTATTGAACAAGCTGAAATTCTAATTAAGTACGAGGGATATATTCAGCGCGAACAAGAACTTGCCCTCAAGTTTGAAAAATTAGATGGTTTGGTCCTTCCTGCTGATATTGATTATCATTTAATGAAGTCATTAAGCATCGAATCGAGACAAAAGCTTTCAGCGATTAAACCTGTTACTCTTGGTCAAGCTTCACGTATTAGTGGGGTATCACCTAGTGATATTTCCGTAATTTTAATAAATATAAATCGTTAATAGTTTCACGTGGAACATTCATCTATCAATTGCCCGGGTTGTTCATCAACTCAAAATAGCAGCTATTTATCAGTAAAAGATCATTTCTTGTCGAAAGAAAAGTTTGATTTGATGCTTTGTGAACATTGCGATTTGTTGTTCACACATCCGCGACCGGATATATCAATCATAGGGAATTATTATAAGTCGGAAGACTACGTGTCGCATAGCTCAACAAAAAAGGGATTAGTTAATCGAATTTATAATTTGGTACGTTCATACACGTTGAACAAAAAAATCAAACTAATAGCTTCGTTAACTAATGAAAAAAACTTGCTAGATATTGGCGCAGGAACAGGACACTTTTTAAACAAAGCAAAATTGTCAGGTTTTCAAGTAACAGGATTAGAACCAGATGAAGATGCGCGAAAAATGGCTGCTAAATTAAATAATGTTGATTTATTGCCTATTGACGAATTGTCCAATATACTTCCAGCTTCAAAAGATATTGTTACCATGTGGCATGTGTTGGAACACGTTTATAATTTGACAGATGATTTAAAATCAATTTCAACACTGGTGAAAGAAAACGGTGTTTTCATTATTGCTGTTCCGAATTACACTTCTTATGATGCGCAATACTATAAAGCAGATTGGGCAGCTTATGATGTTCCGAGACACTTGTATCATTTTTCACCTAAATCAATTATTCATTTAGTTGAAAAATTTGGTTTCACACACGAGCAAACATTACCAATGAAATTTGATAGCTATTATGTTTCGATGCTAAGTGAGAAGTATAAAGGTGGAAATTTATTGAATGCAATCAAAACGGGTTTTGTTTCAAATGCAAAAGCAAAGTCGGATCGTTGGAGTTCGCAAATTTATGTTTTTAGAAAAAACGCTTAATTCTGCACTTGTTTCTTTAGAGTAATTTAAAAACAGTGAAAAAACACCCTTTTAAGCTGTTTTAAGCGTGTTTCACCACCCTTTGTGGTAAATCACATTAGCCGCGTTGCGTTCGTTTAGCTAACGACGTGAAATTTTTAACACTTTGGAGAAATTATATCACACGAATTATAAATTATAGTTTGGTTCTATCCAATCTCCGTTTTCTTTGATTATTTCTATAAGTGCGTCAACTGCATTTTCTGCTGGAACATTTTTTCGTACGACTGTTTTTTCTTTGTACAGAATAATCTTGTCAATCCCCGATCCAACGTATCCATAATCCGCGTCGGCCATTTCTCCAGGTCCATTTACGATACAGCCCATGATGCCTATTTTAAGTCCTTTCAAATGTGCAGTCTTTTCACGGATTTTTGCAGTGGTTTCTTGCAAGTCAAACAATGTTCTTCCGCAAGAGGGACAAGAAATGTATTCTGTTTTGGAAATACGCGTTCTAGTGGCTTGTAAGACGCCAAATGTTAAAGAGTTAAGTGATTTGTTCGGAATAGGCGCAGAAAGCCATAAACCATCTCCAAAACCATCTATAAAGTGAATGCCTGCGTCGGCTCCTGCATGTAATTGTACCGTTTCTTCATTGTTGCTAGAATAGCTAAAACGAAGAACTATTGGGCTTTTATTTCCGTGATTTAGTAATTCGTATTGAAACTGTCTGATTCTTTGCGTTTTTTCAATGGCTGCAGTTGAAATGACAAACACACAGTTTTCTTTTGGCAATTGAGAAATACTCAAGTCGCTATCAAGATCCACAGATACAAAAGCAAATGTCGGTTGTTCTTTGTTAAATTCTTCCAAACTACAAAGTGGAACATATTTATTGCTCTTGTTAATTTTCCAGGTTGAATAATTTTGAATCAATTGCAACGTTCCTGGTAGTTCAAATGAAATGGATTGATCGCCGACATAAATGTAATCTGCTGCAAGCTCCATTAAATTCCATTTATCTAAGTCTTTCGAATAACTATAACCAAATGCGAATAAATTAGTTTCAACTATTTTTTCTTTATCTGATAAGTTACCAATAACTATTGGGTTTTTATCGCCACCAACTGTACTAACTTGATCGCTAACACGTTTATTATAAGCAAAATAGTTAATTAGATGCTTCGGTTGGTACGCAATATGATTTGTACTTTTATTTGTATATTTTTCAATTAGTTTTTGCGCTACTGGAATTTCAAATTCAGGATCTTCCGTCAATGAAACACGAATAGTATCTCCGATTCCATCTTCTAACAAGGCGCCAATTCCAACTGCCGATTTGATGCGACCATCTTCACCGTCTCCAGCTTCAGTAACACCTAAATGTAGTGGATAATTCATGCCAAGATCCATCATGCGCGCAACCAACAATCGGTAAGCCTGAACCATTACCAAAGTGTTGCTTGCTTTCATTGAAATAACAAGTTCATGATAGTCGTTTTTACGACAAATGTGAATGAATTCCAATGCGCTTTCCACCATTCCTTCTGGTGTGTCTCCATATTTGCTCAATATGCGATCAGATAATGAACCGTGATTTGTACCTATGCGCATAGCAGTGCCATGTGCTTTGCATAATAAAACTAGTGGGGTGAATTTTTCTTCAATACGATCTAATTCAGCTTGATAAGATTCTTCTGTATAGTTGATTTCTTCAAATTTCTTTTTATCCGCATAATTTCCAGGATTTACGCGTACTTTTTCTATCAATTTTGCAGCTATTTCAGCAGCATTTGGCGTAAAATGTATATCAGCTACAAGTGGGGTATTGTACCCTTTTTTCACCAATTCTTGTTTGATTATTCCTAAATTTTCCGCTTCTTTTTTAGATGGAGCTGTTAATCGTACGAGTTCACAACCAGCATCTATCATGCGAATAGATTGCTCCACAGATTTAACCGTATCCATTGTGTCAGTTGTTGTCATCGATTGAACACGAATGGGGTTTGAACCTCCAATTGTGGTGATTCCAACTTTTACCTCACGTGTTTGAAAACGACTTCTGTTAAATAAGTCTTGACAAAACAAAGATTGTATTTCTGACATAACTGTTTTTCTTTTAAACAAAAGTAAGGAATGAATGTTTAATCCGACGCTATTTCTGAAATAAGTCACGAAGCACCTGTTTTTTGTATTTTCTTTCCTATTTTCGTGCATGCATATTGATGAATTAATAGCTTTTTGTCTCCACTTTAAAGGTACGACAGATCATTTTCCATTTGACGATAAAACCTTGGTTGTAAAAGTGCAAGGGAAAATGTTTGCTTTGGTTGATATTGTCGATCCTACGTACATAAATTTAAAATGTTTGCCAGAGAAAGCAATAGAACTGCGTGAGTCTTATGACGGTATAACACCAGGTTGGCACATGAGTAAAAAGCATTGGAATTCTGTGAAACTTGATGGATCAGTTGATGATTTATTAATTCGCGAATTGATTCAACATTCCTACGAATTAGTTGTTTCAGGATTAACCAAAAAATTAAGAGATGAGCTTGCGTATTGATAAATATGTGTGGTTTGTTCGCTTGACTAAGACGCGCACTACTGCAACTGAAATGCTTTCAAAAGGTAAAATTAAGTTAAATCACCAATCTGTAAAGCCTTCCAAAGAGGTGAAGATAGGCGATACTGTATCAATTATAAAAAACAACGCAGAATTTTCATACAAGGTCAAAGATTTACTTGACAGAAGGGTCGGAGCGAAGCTTGTTGCGGATTATTTAATTGATATTACAGACCCGTTAGAAATTGAAAAATTCAAAACGTATCAAGCTGCTCAAAATGTATACCGTGAATACGGAACAGGCAGACCTTCGCGCAAAGACCGAGATAATTTTGATCAGTTTTTCGAATGGTTGGAAGACGATGAAGATTAATTGACTTTTTGTACGACACATTTTTCACAAGCGCTTTTTTGCTTGCGTGAAAACTGCGTAAATATTCGGTAGCCGATATAGCTAAGTGCCGCTCCAATGGAAAGTATCACTAATATTACCTGCATTATTGAAAAAGTTGAAAGGTAAAATAAGCGGCAAAATATGCCAAGGCGCCCATGTAAAACAGCTGAATTAATGGCCATTTCCACGATTTTGTTTCTCGTTTAACAACCGCAAGTGTTGCCATACATTGCATTGCAAACACATAAAACACGAGTAAAGAAAGTCCGCTGGCTAAGGTATACGTTTTCGTTCCATCTGCTTTTTTGTCTTCTCTCAAGCGCGTAATTAATGGCGTTGCATCGTCCTCAGTTTGATCAACAGAATAAATGGTTGCCAAAGATCCAACGAATACTTCGCGTGCAGCAAAAGAAGTAATTAAACAAATGCCCATTTTCCAATCGTATCCTATTGGAGCGATGATTGGTTCTATACTTTTGCCAATGACACCGATGTATGAATTTTCTAAAGCTACAGCAGCGACTTGTTTGTCATAATTTTCCCTTGCTACTTGTGTTTTAGCTGTTGGTTTCGGAATTGCGTTTACCGCTCGCTCTATGTTGTTGCTCGGTCCAAAAGTAGCAAGTGCCCATAAAAGAATAGAGATGGCAACAATTATTTTACCTGCATCCGTAACAAACACTTTTGCTTTTGTGACCACTTCTATACCAACATTTGCCCAACGAGGTGATTTATAAGGTGGTAATTCGAGTAGAAAGACACTTAATTGTTTGTTTTTTAAGAAAAATTGAAAAACCCATGCAGTTGCCAAGGCAGCAATTAATCCTAATAAATACAGAGAAAACAACACCAAACCTTGCAAGCTGATAAATCCCACGACGAGTTTGTTTGGAATAACAAGATGGATAAGCAAGGTGTATACTGGAATGCGCGCAGAACAGCTAATTAAAGGTGCAACGAAAATGGTTGTTAAACGTTCTTGCCAAGAGTTAATTGTTCGCGCAGACATAATTCCCGGAATAGCACAAGCTGAACTTGAAATTAACGGAACAACGCTTTTACCATTTAAACCAAATGGACGCATTAATTTGTCCATCATGAAGACAACACGCGCCATATATCCTGTTTCTTCTAGGATACTTAACAAGAAAAATAACAATGCAATTTGAGGCACAAAAACCAATACGCCCCCAATTCCTGGAATAATTCCGTTTGCTAATAATTCGGTAAATAATCCCGCAGGTAATTCTTGCGCAACAAAACTAGAAAGCGATCCAAAAGCACTGTCAATGATGTCCATCGGATAACTTGCCAGTGTGAAGACACTTTGAAAGATGATCAATAATAAAATGAAAAAGAAAATAAAACCGAATATAGGATGCGTCAACCAACGGTCTATTTTTTTTGATCGTGAGGGTAATAATTGATTGCGTTTAACTGCACGCTGAACAAAAAGTTGGATGGCATGAAATCGCTCATCGGTATCAATAGCTTGTGCATTAGCATCAGCAATTGGGAAAAGTGCTTGTTGCTTTCCGAACGTGCTTTCCGCAACTTTTAATTGATTTTCACTAATTATTTGTTTTATTTCTGTAATTCCGGTTCCAATTCGTGCGTTTGAGCGAATGATTGTTGTTGCTGGAAATGCCGCTTGCAATTGTGGAATGTCGATGGAAATTTCTTTTCGTGCTGCAACATCGGTCATGTTTAGCAATAAAACAGTTGGAATACCTAGATCGTAAATTTGAGAAAAAAGCAACAAATTGCGTTCTAAATTAGACGCGTCAATAACAATAATTGCTGCTTCTGGAAAATCGGGATGTTGTGGATTGCTGATGACATCATAAACGATTTTTTCGTCTGTAGATCGGGGATAAACCGAATAGGTTCCGGGAAAATCAGTTAATTCAAACTTTTCTTCGTTGTATGAAAAATAACCAATTTGTTTATCGACGGTAACTCCCGGGAAATTTCCAACGCGTTGCTTTAATCCGGTAAGACGATTAAAAATCGAACTTTTACCAGTGTTTGGATTTCCAAAAAGCGCAATTTTTTTCATCGATTAATCAGCTACTTCTATTAAACGGGCTTCGTCCAGACGCATTGATAAAACATATCCATCAATGTTCACTGCGATTGGATCACCAAAAGGAGCCTTGAACAACACCTCAACCGTTTTTCCTGCGTAAATACCCATTTCTAACAATTTCGGTCGTAGCGCGCTTTCTTTTATTGCGGTTACAACCGATCGTTTTTCAAGAGGTAAATCTGCTATTGTCTTCATTTATGAATGCGTCCGTTTAATGCAAGGGACAAAAATACAAATCAAACAGTCAATAACCACTACCTATAAAGTGGTATTTTCTGACGATTTTTCTGCTTACTACGCGTTTAAACCGGACAAAATTTGTTGCACATCTTGTTCGGTAGCTGTAAGTTTTTCTTTACAAAAAGTAATCAATTCTGCAGCGCGCTTTACTTTTTCAGCAAGTAAGTCAACACTTACATCACCTGTTTCAATCGCTGCGATGATTTCTTGTAATTCAGTATAAGCTTTTTCGTATGTCATAATGGTTTTGTTTCTTTCGTTATTACTGCTGCTAATTCGCCAAATGCTGTTGTGATTGTTACAGCTGAATTTTCAGTAGGATTATTTTGTGTACTAATTACTCCGGATTGGTTGGTGACAATAGCATAACCCCTTTTTAACACATTCATTGGATGAACTAATTGAACGGTTTTATCAATTTGTAGCAATTGTTCGCGTTGCTTGTCAATAAACTGTGTTCTGTTTTTCAACAAGGTGAGTTGTGTGCTTTTTATTTCAGTTGTTGCCTCTGATAACCTGTTTTTTGTAGCCAAACCAAACAAAGTAACAGCATGTTCTTGTCGTTGTTTCTGTTTCTCAAAAACCTGTATTGCAATTGATCGTAATTCTTTACGGACTTGTAACAATTCGTTCATTCTTATGGAGTTTTTTTCAGCTAAAAGCAATTCTAATAAGTGAACTTTCTGCTGGAACAACGCTCTTTTTTCGGCAACAGCTAATTTTACATCTTGATGGAACAAACGAACATTTCGTTCTAGTATATTATTATTGTTTTGTAAAAACCGTTCTGTAAAAGCCGGCAATTTATATAAAAACTCATCCAGAGGAGCATCCAATTCTTCCATGATGCTAATTAAAAAATAGGCAATGTCACTTGGAGTAATTCCATGTCGAAACGCCACCATTTCACAAACTGTTAAATTTGTACTGTGTCCAATTCCTGTTAATACGGGTAGGGGGAAGGTTGCAAGTTGTTTTGATAATTCGTAATTATTATAACAATGCATACCAATTTCACCGCCTCCACCTCGAATAATGACAACTGCATCAAACAAGTGTTTCACTTTTTCAATGCGACTTAGTTGTGTTTGGATGGAAAAAATGGCAGCATCGCCTTGTAGTGTGGCATCAAACAAAAAAGTATCAAAACGATAGCGTTTGGGATGTCCGTTCAACAACACAATGAAATCTGAATAGCCCTTGCTGTCTGCTTGAGAAATAATCGCCAAGCGTTTTGGTAAGAGCGCCATTTTTAACTGTTGATTGTTATTCAGAATGCCCTCTTTTACTAATCGTTCTAAGGTTATTTGGCGTTCTTTTTGTAAGGCTCCTAATGTGTAATTAGGATCAATGTCTATGATTTCTAAGCCGATATTGTATAGTGGGTGATACGTGATTTTCACTTGAAACAATAATTCCATCCCATCGCGAAGTGGTTCTTTTACTACTTCAGCAAAGCGTTGTTGGATCCGATCAAATTGCTGTTTCCATATTGTTCCACGCATTTCGACCAAAATTTGTCCGTCTTCTTTTTGAACCAATTCTGGGTAGCAATGCCCTTTTTTCGTATAATTTAATTTATGCATTTCAGCAGTAACCCAATACGTTCGCGCATAACGTTCAGCGATAACTTTACGTATCGAGTCTGCGACTTGTTTTAAAGTAAAATGCTCGGGAGTTTGCATCGAATAAAATTACATCAAATTCTGTGAAAATGAAAACAAGCAATTCAATTCTGTGCATCAAGTAGCTTTTCCACAAAAACGCTATCTTTGTTTTATGAATAATTCCAAATATACTGTTACGGCAGCATTGCCATACGCCAACGGACCCCTTCATTTAGGACATGTTGCTGGCGTTTATTTACCAGCAGACATTTTTGTGCGTTTTTTACGTTCAAATGGAAACGATGTTGCCTTTATTTGTGGTTCAGATGAACACGGAGCAGCAATTACGTTACGTGCTAAAAAAGAAGGAATTACTCCACAAGAAATTGTCGACAAATACAATAAAATAATTGGTGATGCCTTCCAACAATTTGGCATTTCATTTGATATCTTTCACCGAACTTCTTCCGAATTACATATTGAAACAGCACAGGAATTTTTCAAAGTACTCGATGAAAAAGGAAAATTTATTCAAGAAACGACCGAACAATATTTTGATGAGGAATTTCAACAATTTCTTGCAGACAGATACATTACAGGCGATTGCCCCAATTGTAGTAGCCCAGGTGCATATGGTGACCAATGCGAAAAATGTGGGTCGGCATTGAGTCCAACAGATTTAAAAAACCCTGTTTCTACCTTAAGTGGAAAAACACCCATATTAAAAAACACCTCACATTGGTTTTTACCCATGGACAAACACGAGGAATGGTTGCGTCCTTGGATCAAAGAAGGAATGTTAGACGGTGTCCAACAACACGATCCAAAACAATGGAGAAACCAAGTTATTGGGCAATGTTTATCATGGATTGATGGAGGTTTGCGCCCACGGGCAATGACCCGTGATTTGGACTGGGGAGTACCTGTTCCGTTAAATGATGCCGAAGGAAAAGTGCTTTACGTTTGGTTGGACGCACCCATTGGCTACATTTCTGCTACCAAACAATGGGCGCTTGATAATGGTAAAAACTGGAAAGATTATTGGTGCGATGAATCCCGTAAACTGGTTCATTTTATTGGAAAAGACAATATTGTTTTTCACGCAATTATCTTCCCTATACTACTGAAAGACCACGGTGGATTTATTCTACCAGACAATGTGCCAGCATACGAGTTTTTGAATTTAGAAGGCGATAAATTTTCGACATCACGTAATTGGGCGGTTTGGTTACACGAATACTTAGAACGTTATCCAACAAAAATTGACGAGTTAAAATACACATTGACGGCAATTGCTCCAGAAACGAAAGATGCTGAATTTACTTGGAAAGAATACCAAGCACGGGTAAACAATGAATTGGCAGATATTTTAGGAAACTTTATTAATCGTGCATTGGTGCTGACGCAAAAATATTACGATGGGAAAGTGCCAGCATTGGGTCAATTAACAGCTGAAGACGAACAAGTTTTAACTGCTATGAGCGCGATTCCAGGCAATATAGCACAACTGGTTTTTCAATATAAATTGCGTGATGCCCAAGCTGAAGCAATGCAATTAGCGCGTATTGGAAATAAATATTTAGCGGATAATGAACCGTGGAAGTTGATCAAAACTGATCCTGCGCGTGTGGAGACTATCATGAACATTGCTTTACAAATAACGGCAAATTTGGGATTGGTTTTGGATCCGTTTTTACCTGAAACTGCTGCTAAAATTCGCGCGTTCATGAACATCAGTGCGCAACCTTGGTCTGCAGCTGGAAGTGAATTAGTCGCTCCAGGACATATGACAGCTCCGCCAACGATTCTGTTTCAAAAAATAGACGATGAGTTTGTTGCACATGAAGTCGCTTTATTGGCGGCATCACAAACGACTGCAACCAACAAACAATTCGCACCTCAAAAAAGCGAAACCACGTTTGAAGATTTTTCTTCGATGGATATTCGTTTGGGAACCATCGAAGCAGCAATCAAAGTGCCTAAAGCAGACAAATTATTGCAATTGACTGTAAACACAGGAATTGATACAAGAACGATTATTTCTGGCATTGCTGAACATTACACTCCAGAAGAAGTTGTAGGTAAAACAGTCGCAGTTTTGCTGAATTTAGCACCACGAAAAATTAGAGGTGTTGAATCACAAGGAATGATTTTGATGGCTGAAGATGCTGATGGTAAATTGAGTTTCATGATACCAGAAAAAGGATTTACCGCAGGAGGAGAGATTCGTTGATTCACGTTATTTATAGCACACCAAGAATGAAAAAGTATGTAAGTAGTTTATTGGTATTCATTGCATTTTCTGCTTTTGGACAAAGTGGATGTACCGATCCGAATGCGCAAAATTTCAATCAGAATGCGCAATGGAATGATGGGTCATGTTTGTACGATTCGCTGTTTATTGCCCCGTCTGAAATAACACTTCTTTCAACCGTTCTCAACGAGAATTCAGGCTTGTTTTTTCGGAACGATACGATTTGGACGCACAACGATAGTGGCAACAGCTCAACATTATTTGCGTTAGATACCTTTGGTACACTATTGCGACAAGTTGTCGTTGCCAATGCAACAAATGCAGATTGGGAAGCCATTTCATTTTCGGGTAATTACGGATATGTTGGAGACTTCGGAAACAATGTTGGAACGCGAACAAATTTGAAATTGTATCGATTTGCTATTTCTGATTTACAAAATGATACCATCACTGTTGACTCGATTTCATTTGCTTATGCTAATCAAACTTCGTTTACATCAAATGCACAAACTAATTTTGATGCTGAAGCATTTATTGTGATCAATGATACGGTTCATGTATTCACAAAAAACTGGGGAAATCAATTCACCAATCATTTTATTTTTCCTGCACAATTAGGTCTTCAATCAGCTCAATTAATTGATAGTTTTTTTGTTGATGGATTAATAACTGATGCTGCTTTTGATTCGGTGAGCGGAACAATTGTTTTGTTAGGATATCGTTCTATCATGTCTTCTTTGTATGAAAGTTTTTTGTGGGTTTTGTTCGATAATCAACCCGGCGTTTTTTCTGGAAACAAACGAAAAATTTCAATTGGAAACATGTTCGCCGTTGGACAAACGGAAGGACTCACGTTCAAAAATGCACAAGAATTATACCTATCATCGGAGCAAATTCAATCGGGATTTATCGTTATTCCTCCACGTTTATTTCAACTGAATATTTCTCAAATTTTCACTCAAACAGCAAGTATTCCGCAAAATTTAATTAAAATAAGCGTATATCCTAATCCTGCGACAAATGAAATTCATGTTGAACAGTTACAAAAGCCCTTGTCTTTTCAGTTGAAAAATGCAGCAGGTCAAGATGTTTTATCTGGAGAAGTGACACCCGACCATCCGATTATTAGCGTTGACAAAAAACAACGAGGTGTTTATTTTCTCACTTTAGAAAACAAGGAAATAGTTCGGGTAGTTTTGGAATAAATTACGCAAACAATGCACGCAAGACTTCATCGATTCGTGTGCATTTAATCAATTCAATTTTATAATTTTCTTGATCGATTGCTTTGTTGTAACTCGAGATAATTATTTTTTCGAACCCTAATTTTTCCGCTTCGCGAATACGTTGGTCAATTCGATTTACCGGACGAATTTCACCTGATAAACCTACTTCGGCAGAACAACAAATGGAACGGTCAATTGAAATGTCTGCGTTGCTCGATAAAACTGCTGCGACAACACCTAAATCAATTGCTGGGTCATCAACACGAATTCCACCTGCAATATTTAAAAAGACATCTTTCGCGCCTAATTTAAAACCACAGCGTTTTTCCATTACTGCTAACAACATGTTCAATCGACGTAAATCAAATCCAGTAGATGAGCGCTGAGGAGTTCCATACGCTGCTGTGCTTACCAAAGCTTGTACTTCAATAAGTAACGGTCGAACACCTTCCAAGGTTGCTGCAATTGCGACACCACTCAATCCAGTATCGCCACTTGAAATAAGAATTTCAGATGGATTTTCCACACCGCGTAAACCACCGCCCGTCATTTCGTAAATTCCGAGTTCGTTGGTACTTCCAAATCTGTTTTTCATACCGCGTAAAAGTCGGTACACATGATTTTGATCACCTTCAAATTGCAAGACTGCATCAACCATGTGTTCCAATACTTTTGGTCCAGCAAGCGACCCTTCTTTGGTAATATGTCCAATAATAAAAACGGGAATTTCTGTCATTTTTGCGTAACGCAATAACTGAGCGGTACATTCTCTGATTTGAGAAATGCTACCTGGAGCGCTTTCAATTTGAGAAGAAAATAATGTTTGAATCGAATCGATGATTAACAATTGCGGACTAGTGTCTTCTGCTTGTTTGAAGATGTTTTGAATATTTGTTTCGGTTAAAATGAAACAATTTTGGTTCATTTCACCAATACGCTCTGCACGCATTTTGATTTGTTGTTCGCTTTCCTCACCAGAAACATAAAGCACTTTCATTTGAACTTGAACAGCAAGTTGCAATAACAAAGTAGATTTACCGATACCGGGTTCTCCACCAAATAAGATTAACGATCCGGGAACAATTCCGCCACCAAGCACACGATTGATTTCCGTGTCCGGAAGAACGATTCGGCGTTGACCATTTGTTTCAATTTCTTGCAGGGGCAAGGCTTTCGCATTTCTTCCTGATGAGGTCGAAAAAGCGACAATCGTAGGCAATTGTTTTTCCACTAACTCTTCGACAAATGTGTTCCATTCGCTACAAGATGGACATTTGCCCAGCCATTTTGGTGCTTCGTAGCCACAATTTTGACAGAAAAATGCTGTTTTAACTTTTGCCATATTCGTTTATTTCTTCTTTACGAAAGTAACACAAAAAAAGCCAATTCAAGAAGAAATGGCTTTCAATGAAAATTTCATTTTAATAAAAACAAGTGTTTTAATTCTACATTATCGCTAATCATGACAAACTAATTATTTGATCATTCAGATATTCCTTCAGAAAAAAGATTGTTTGAAAAAGCGACAAATAATATGTTAAACTAGCTTATTTTATTTTTGATCCAAACTCATAAATTTGAACAATCTGATGAAATTTGTATTGATTTTTTAACTGGTATAAGTTGTTTAGTTTTTTTTTGATGTTATTGTTCGGAGAATGAAAATCAGCTGCATCATCTAAATATAAAATTTTATCAGCTTTTATGTTCAACATTGTATTTATTTGAGAGGCGTTTTTTATCGGGAAAATGTGTTCAGAATGTAGATAGTTGAGTATTTTACTTTTTATGTTTACGTCATCAAAATCTTTAAAATAGTTTATATTATAGTAGTAAATAAAATTAAGATCAAACCAATCAGGACAAAAGTACACGACCGTGTTTTTTGTTTTAAGATCGTTGATTTTCGCTACGGTTTCTTTAACAGTACTTTTATTAGGTGAAACTTGTTTTGTAGTAGCAATAAACGCTGCAATGAATAGAATGGGTATTATTATTTTCAATCGTGTTTCTTGTATCAAATAATCTAATGAAATTCCTAATACTAAAGGGAACGCTATTGCAGCGGTCATCAAATAACGATCAATAAACATTGGTACTTTAAAAGAAACCGTAAACATCGAAAAGAAGATGGTAACAAACCAAAAAATGATAAAGCGATAATTTATGTTTTCAATGATTACCTTTTTCTTTAATTCAACATTCCAACTTATAGTTAGAAGTAAAATAAAAATGGGGAATCCGATAGAAAAATAATTGATTGATGTTAATTTCCAGACAAAAGGGATTGAAAAAAAAACAGAATAACCGATGATAAAAAAAAAGGGAATGACGCAGAATAAAAAGCATGCTTTCAAATATTTTTTTCCTATTTGTTTGAAGAACAACTTCCATGCAGCCGCGATTAGAATAAATAAAACAAGTAAGTATAGGAGTTTGTTATAATTTGAAAATAAATAAACCAGGTCAAAAAGATTACCTATGTTTTCGACAGGTTTAACCCATGTTCCTCTTGTTGAGTCAAGGAAACGTTTAATAATTATAATAATATTTGGCAAATAAAGTACTATTACAATTGCAGAACTTAGCAGTAATTTTTTCCAAATAACTACTAATAGTTGTACATTAATTATTACAAATGTCAACTGAACAAATAAAATAAAAAAGCCAAAGTAATGAGCATAAATAATGAGCGTGTTTGTTACCGCCAACACGATTAACTTCGTTGTTGAACTTCTATTTATGCTCGTTTTATTAGTTGTTTTTAATTCGTTTAATATTTCAAGATATAGATACATTGAAATAGCGGCTAACATTCCTAACAGTGCATAAACTCTTGCTTCTTGTGCAAATAAAACATGATAATTTGAAAAAATTAAAATAACACTCGCATACAATGCAACACGTTTATTCAGTTGTTTTATTCCAATTTTATAAACAAAAATTACTGTTATACAACTAAAGATCAAAGATGGAAAACGAACAGATAGTTCCGAAATTCCAAATAGTTTTATCCAGAAATGCAATAAAATTTCATATAATGGCGGATTATTTCCTTCGGAAAGTAATGTAATTATTGAAGAAATAGGCATTTGTGCATGATAAACACTAAACGGCTCATCTCCACCCAGCGCATTGATTTTTAGAAAAATACCCTTGACAATTAAATTGGCAAAAATTAGTAATGTAATAATTATAGTTTGTTCGTGTTTTTTTATGGTGTTCATGCTGTTTTCATTAAATACTTAGATGATCTAAAATGTGTTTTAAAATAGTAAAAGTATTGTAATTGGTGATTTAAAAAAAAATCAGAAGTTTTTTGTTGCTTCAATTTTATTACAAAAAAAGCCATTTCAAGACGAAATGGCTTTCATTAATTATTGAATAAATTTTATTTTATCACAAGTCTTTTTGTTGTATTTCCAAGTTCAGTTTGTAGCGTTACAAAGTAAACTCCTTTTGCAAACGAAGAAACATCTATTGTTGACATAGCATCTGATGTTGTAAAGGCACGAACAACTTGTCCTGTTGTCGTTACAAACTGTATGGTGTTTTCACCTTCAAATTTGTTTAAATTGACGGTAACATATTGATTTGTAGGGTTTGGAAAAATGGACCAAAACGACGTCAATTCATTTTCTCCAATTCCAGCTCCGCTGATACAAAAGTTTAATGAAGTACTGTCGCCGAAATTTGCATTTGCTTCAGAAATTTCTGCTAATGTATCGTTTAATGAATTTGTTATTTCCAAATGACCGATAGTTGGGCAACCTTGACTTTGAATGCCATCTCCGAAATCATCATAAATTTTGAATTTGTAACATCCTCCTGATAAACAAACGCTTTGATTGATCACTTGTCCACCATTTTGACTATCGTTGTAAGGCCCACCAGCGTGTAAAACGGTTGAACCGCTATTATTTGTGATTTTCCATGTTACTTCTGATCCATAACAATCCAACAAAATGTTTACATCAATAAATTGACCATTCACAATGGATGTGAAACTACTGCTGATCATATTGTTTAATGTGTTGCCGTCTGTGTTTGCATTAGGATTAGAAACTACTGCTTGAAAAGTGTGATTTCCATTAGCTACAGAGCTGCTAGGCAAAGTGATAACAGCTGTTTGGTACTGTGTAATTGAACCAGTCCAATTGTAAACTAAATTAGTAGCGCCATCGTATCCATAATTAATAGTTGCACTAGTTATGGTTGTTGTTCCATTATTTGCTATGGTAATTTGAGGAGTAACTTCACCCGAACAAAACGTTCCACTAACACCAATTGGATTTTGAACACTCACATCCAAGGCTAATGGGGGTCCTACTGGATCATAACCGTTGATGAAATCAAATCCACTGTTGTTTGGATCCAACCAAAATTTTAATTGATTCGTAGAATTACTACCTGTTGGTTCCCATGAGCTTGATAAACGCCCATAGTAATCGGGAGAGTTTAAATTGGTACAAGATGCGCCTCCGCCCCAAAGTTGCCCAATAATGCGGTGATTGTTATCAAAAAGTGGGGAGCCAGAAGAACCTGGTTCAGTTGTTGTATTTCTATCCCATTGTAAGGTCCATGTTGAATTTGCTTCTGTTGAACCCATACCTTGAGAAATTCCTGGAGCAGCATCATCAAAAGATATTTTTTTAATGTCACCGGAAGGATGATGAATACAAACAGTTGATGTTGGAATTGTTCCACTGTGATCCCAGCCCGCAAAATAAGGCGAGTAAGTTAACGGGACAGTATTGTTAATTAAACCACCTGTGATTTCCACTAAACAAAAATCGGAAGGGGTTCTTCTCGATCTTAGTACGGCTCCTGATAACGATGTGAATGAAGGGGAACTTGCTGGAGCAGTACATGAAGTAGCTTGCCAGTTAAAACGGAAAATCCAAGTTGTAGGAGTACTGTAACAGTGATTTGCGGTTAACACATATGGTTTTCCGTCGTTTAGCGTGTTGTTTATTAAAGCTCCCGTACAAAAACCGTTACTTCCAGAAACTAACATTACTGTTGAATTGCGTTCATTCACCCAAGCTGCTCCATCTGGACAGTTGACATTCATGTTACAAGAACCTGAACTGTTGAATGCTTTTTCTTGAAATTCTTGCGCCGTTCTATAACCGTGTGTAACTTTTGATAGGGTTAAAGTTGCTTCTAACGCCTTGTTTTCGGCTGGAATATAATATTCAATAATTGCTGTATTTCCAGGAACAAGCTCCGTTCCTAATTGCTTTTCATACAAATGATAGGCAGTAAATTTTCCTAGGATAAACGATTTATCAGGATTGTAGACAAATAATTCGTTTCCTTCAGGAATTGTCAAATTGTCAAATGTTAAGTTTACTGTTAAAGCGTTTTCACACGTTACTTGTAACAACCAAATTTTACCACCATCTGCAAGATTTACCCATGTACCAGCATTGTCCATGTTTAAGTTAGTTTCGTTGTTGAAACCAAATCGCCAAGGTCCATCTCCTTTTACCGCTGTTTCAGCATCTTCTGCTTGTAAAGCTGCAATATCAGGCTGTGGAAATAATCGGTGATCGATTGTTTTTTCAATTTTTTTAAAACTGACAACTTTTGGTGATCCACCATCTCCTTGTTGCGAAAAACTTACAAGTTGCATAGTCAATGCAAACGCAAGTATTAGCTTTTTTTTCATGACTAATTCGTATTAATAGCGAGTAATGAAGTGTTAAAAAAACAATTAAAACACCTTTTGAAAGTTAAATTTAATTAAGATTTTTGAATTTTAGTAGAAAAGATTGTCAAAACAATGAGTTTAAGATTAGGAGTTCATTTTTTATTCGTCCTCATTCGTTGCTTTTTTATATGTTTGCAAGTAGTAAAAGCACAAACAGTTTTTACGTTGAACTAGAATTTCCGATTGATGATTATTGGCATTTGTGGAGGTAGCGGCTCAGGAAAAACGACGCTTTTAAGACGATTAGCATCCCATTTTGGAGAGATCAAACCAACGGTTTTTTCAATGGATAATTATTACCTTCCAATTGAAGAACAATTTGTGGACGAGAATGGAGAAGTTAACTTTGATTTACCTTCAGCATTGGATCGTGAAAAATTGGCGAATGATTTAAAAAAATTACATCAAGGAGAAGCAATCGAAGTAAAAGAATATCATTTTAACGCTCCTCCTGGAAAAAATGTATTGATTACGTTAGAACCTGCTCCAATTATTATTGTCGAGGGCTTGTTCTTGTTTGAATACCACGAAGTGCGGAATTTACTCGAGTTTACTATTTTTATGGATGTCGATCACGAAGTTCAATTAGATAGACGTTTGTACCGCGACCAAGAATCAAGAGGTTATTCTCGTGATGCAATTTTATACCAATGGAAAAATCATGTCACGCCTTGTTATCAAAACTACTTATTGCCCTATTTAAACGATGCGGATTTTATTTTTAATAACGATCATCAAGCGGACCAAGAATTTGAACGTCTGCTCACTGTTTTGACACCCAAAATTTCATGCTTAAGCGATTAAAAAACACGATTAAAAAACACATTCATTTACTTCTTTTTCTATTAGGAAGTGTTTTTTTATGGTATTTATTAACTCCTAATTTTTCATCAAAAGATCGTTCCTTTCACCAATTTCAATCCGAATTTTTAGCACAAGAAAATGCAGAAAAGGAAATTCTTTCAACGGTAAAAAGAGATTGGTTTTCACAAAATAATTTCAATTTTCAACGTAAATACAACACAAAAAATACTGGTTTTTTTATCCATGTTTTGAAAGGAGATTCGTTGTGTTTTTGGAACAATAATTCACTCTCATTTTCATCGTTAAACGCATTAAAAAGTTCAGCTAATAAAGCACGGTTTTTTAATAACGGATGGTATTATACACAGGTGCTTTCAGAAGCAGATTTTACCTTTGTTGTTAGTTTTGGAATTCAATATGTTTATCCGTTTGAAAATGAATTTTTGAAAACACATTTCTTTCCACCTTTTAATGAAACGGGGAATTTAATTAGTCTCGATTTCTCATCAGGAAAGGTTGTCAATAATAGTTTCGGCAAACCTGTTTTGAGTTTGAAGGATTCACAGAAACTATCTGAAAACAAACAGCAAACAGCAACGATTTTCGCAGTTGTTTTATTTTTAATATTGGTGCTATGGTCGTGGGTTATGTCCCGATTAAGAAGCAATGCTAATTATATTTATTTCGCATTATTCATTATAATTTTGCGAATATTAATGTATTTCACCCCATTTTTAAGCCTCACATCCGAATCAGTTTTATACGATGTACGGGTGTTTGCAGTGAATGAAATACTGCCCAATTTGGCCAGTTTTATTGCGTGGATTTTCACAATTATTCTTGTTTTAATCACGTTGAATAACGTGCGAATTGCCAGCAAAAATCGCAACTTAACAATTGTGTTTTCGGTTGTTATTTTGTCAGCAATTGCGTTTCTGTTTCCAATTATTGCACATGAAGTAATTGAAAATTCCAGTATTAATTTACAACTTAACGAGTTGTTTCAATTGGATTTTTTGAGTGTTTTGCTGCTATCAATAATTGGTCTTGGTGGATTTATTTTTGTGCTTATTACTCATAAAATAGCACTATTATTGAAGGCGCAAAACCTTGCTTTTTTAACAGCGTTTTTCATTCATTTTGCTTCCGTTTTAACAGCGCTTTTTTTGGGAGTTATTTTCCAAAAAAAGGAAGTAATATCGATAGCATTTGTGTGTGTTTTTTCGTTGTTGATTTTCGTGATTACCTATTTTTCAAAGAACAAATGGTCCGCAACTTCGGTCTTGTTTACCTTGCTGTTTTTTGCGGTTGTTACCGCTTATAAATTGCAATTTGAAACAGATGAAAAAGAGCGCGCTTCGCGCAAATTATTTGCTACGGAATTATCCGATAATCGCGACGTTGCTACGGAGGTTACTTTCTTATCAATTACACCAAAATTAGCCCTTCAAAATTTTCCAAATGAATCGCATTTTTTGGATCTAAAACAACAATTGGAAGACAGTATATTTCATGGATTTTGGGATAAATATGACATTGATTTTTTTATTTTTAATAAAAAACAGACACAAAAAAAGGATGGTATTTCCCAAAATGAATTGGAAGAATTGATACAATTTCATGGAGAACAATCGGAAATTGCACCTAATTTATATTACATCAACGACTATGAAAAGCAGTTGAGTTATGTCTTTCAACTACCATTAAAAGAAACAAAAGATAGTGTTATTTACGGCACGTTAAAATCAAAAAAATTACCAGAGGAAATCGGTTTCCCGCGCTTATTAATTTCTGATCAAACGACAACATTTCAGTCGTTAGCTCATTACTCGATTGCAAAGTATTACCAAAATAAATTGACATTACATGTGGGGGAATTTCAATATCCTGTAAGGGCTCAACAGTTTGACGTACACCACTACCAAAAAGAAAAGTGGTTCAACTCTGCTGAATTTTCACATTATACATTCCAACGCACTCCAAATGATTTAATCGTTTTATCCTTGCCGAATCCTAGTTTTATCAATTGGGTTACATCTGTTGCGTTCTTAATGATCTGTTTTGGATTTATTCTTGTTGTCATTCGGTTGATATTTTATAAATCCATCAATCATGATTCTTCAACCATTAGCTTATCGACAAAAATTCAATTAGTCATGGTTGGTCTGGTTGTGCTTTCTTTGATTGGATTTAGTGTTTCGAGTAGTTCTTTTGTGACAAAACAATACAAAGAGTATACATCAGACTTGGTGCTTGAAAAAGCACGATCACTAGCAAAGCAATTAGCTGTAAACAGTACAAAAAAACTATTTCAATATGGTACAGCTGCTGATCGAACCAATCAATTGCGTATTTGGTCAGATGTATATGTTACGAATTTGAATTATTATGACATACATGGTAAGTTAAGTGGAAGTTCTCGTCCTGCACTATTTTCCAAGGGATTATTAAGTCAATACATACATCCAGCTGCATTTTTTGCATTAAATACGACGCATTCAATTGCTCATATTCAAACTGAATCAATAGGTAATTTAGACTATTTATCTGCGTATGTTCCATTGTATAATTCAAATGGGATTCCATTTGGCTTTTTAAATGTCCAACATTTTGATCAGCAATCGCTTTTTGAGAATCAAGTTCAACAATTTTTTATTGCAATTATTAATGTTTTCATGTTACTGCTTGTGCTATCTATTGTTGGTGCGCTTGCTGTTTCATCTTGGATAACATCGCCGTTGCGGATGATACAAAAACATTTTAATCGTGTTTCATTTGGGAAAAATACGGAACCGATTGTTTACGATCGATCTGATGAAATCGGAGATTTATTAGCTGCATATAATAGAAAACTAGCTGACTTAGAAGCTACAGCGACACTTTTAGC
>JAGOAZ010000023.1 GCA_017983675.1 Fluviicola sp. | reverse complement strand
GGTAATGGGTTGGTTATAAACAATAGCCAACTATCTGAAGCAGAAAAAAACCTCTTTGAACAACAGATTATATTGCTCAAAGAGGAGAATGCACATCTTAAAAAAGTTATAGAGGGTTTATTAAACAGATAATACAGCATTTATCAACTCCTGATTCATCTTATCCACCACATCATTGTCAAACTGCTCCAGATAAATTCCAGTAACGCTATTGCCATACTCATGCCCAAGAGCCTCTGCTATTAAATCTTTGGAATAACCCAACTGCTTTGCAACGTTCGCATAAGTGTACCTAAATACATAAGTACTTATTGGCTCTGACACAGCTAAAATTACTCCAAGTTTCTTCAAATGGTTGTTAGTTACTTTAAGATATTGCTGGAAGTGATTGACTTTAATATTAGAATTTAGGTGTGTAGATGGTAATAAACCCAAGAGAGTTTCATTTGGTGTAAATGTGGCTAGCGTAGCAGCTATTTCAGGAGTAACTTTAATACTATACAACTTGCCTGTTTTGGCTCTGCGGTAGATAATCCTGCCATTCTTCACACAGTCAGGTTTGAGGAGCATTAAATCACGCATGTTGATACCTCTGAGCATGAAGATGAGCTTCCCAATATTCCAGTAAATGTAACTACTATGATTAAGGGAAAGATTTAGTGCAAAGTACCTTTTTATTTCATCCATGGTCATGACGCGTGGCACAGTCTTTTCTTTTCTCATCTTGTGCTTTCTGAATGGGTACCACTCCAAGTTGACGATTTCTTGGTCAATGGCTTTGTTGCATACAGCTCTAAAAGTCCGGAGATACACACTGGCACCATTTATAGACATCCCTCTTTTGTGTAGCCGGCTCTCCAAGTTCATGATATCTTTGTAGGATAGTCCTGTAAATGGTAGGTCTAAATTAATCTCCTGTCTAATGGTGTTCAGACTCTGTTGGTAGATTTTAACTCCACCATCCCTTCCAGCTTCTTTCATGTTGCCAATTAAGTTCTCCCAGTATTCAGCTACCGTAAATTCCTCAGGCTGTTTGTTCAGAATGTACGCTTTTGCATCAGCAATATGCTCATGTCCTTGGTGGTTGATAATGTACTGGTAAAACCTATTCCTATATTGGACATCTAGTTTCATTAACACTTCATTTGCCTTGGGATTACCTATAATTAGGTTGGATTCTGCATGGAATTCGGTGGGTTTCACACTAATTCCTGTGGTAATGTAGGTTTTTTCTCTATTTACAGAGAGTTTAAACACAAGTGGGAAAGTCCCATCTTTCTTGGCTCTACGCATATCTAGAGCCAGTTTTAATGTTGCCATTTTGGATGTAATTATGGCATTACCTGGGTCAAAAATTTGCACACAATTTGCACACAATTTGCCATTTTAACCCTTTTTCTTCCTTTTTTTGGTTAAAATGAGTCTTTATCAAGAAAAGTTAAAGACAACAAAAAACCCAGTAAAAACAATGCTTTACTGGGTTAATTTTGCTCCCTCTCCTGGGCTCGAACCAGGGACCCTCTGATTAACAGTCAGATGCTCTAACCAACTGAGCTAAGAAGGAATCTTGCTTTCGCGGTTGCAAATATAGATAAAGAATTGTTTTTTAAAACACTTTCCAAGAAAAAAAAATACAAAAACAGTTGTTTTTATACTATTTCATTGATTTTCAAGCGCAAAAAGTCCTGAAAAATTTACCTCGAAATAATCATCGCATCCTTAAATCCGCTTTTTTGAACTTTTTCTATGTAGGCTTGTGCCTCCGATTTTGTTTTAAATTCGCCAACCAAATAACGGTATTTGTATCCTGTTTGCGCCACTTGTTCGCGAATGACAGGCTTGTCTAATTTTGTAAAATCACCTTTTTCCGTATCCAACCATTCTTTCGAACTCATGATTTGAATAGTATATCCCGTAATACTTTTAGCAGCTGTCGTGTTATCGTTGGTTGACTTTGCTGGAGCGGGCTTAGCTGTTGGAACAAAAGATATTTTTGAATACGTTTCTACTAAATAATTTTTTACTCCACGGTATATCGCTGATGCAAGCACATCTTGTCCTGATAACGTATTCAAATAATTCGCTTCTTTTTCGTTTGTTAAAAACCCACATTCAACCAAAACTCCTGTCATTTGCGTGTATTTCAATACCTGCAGCGAATATTCTCGATCATCTGTGTCTTTTACTCCGCGTGATTTTCGACCACCTTTGCTGCTAAATTCTTCTTCGATTTTCGCTGCTAATTTCACCGATTTCACCGCGCTCATATCGTGCACATGTGTCTCTGTTCCATGTGTGTTTTTGTTACCACTCGCATTGCAATGGATACTTAAAAACAAATCCACACGTTGACTATTCGCTTGCGCAACACGCTGATCCAATGTCGGATAGGTATCGTCTGTTCGGGTATATAAAATGTTTACATGACTCAATTTTTCAGACAAGTAACCGCCAACTTTTTTGGCAATAAGCAAGTTCAATTCCTTCTCTTTTAAATGATTCGGATTACTTGATTCATGGCCTGGATCAGAGCCGCCATGACCTGGATCAATTAAAATTGTGATTGTCTGCCCATGAGCAAAGGACAAACAAAATAACGTTATAACTAGTATTAATAATCGGTGCATGTTACAAATCTACAGCGATTAGTTACAAGTTTTTATTGGATGTGAAAAGGTTACGAAAAACAAAATGTTAATTTTAAGTTGCATTTCAAGCATTAATCCGATAAAATAGTCACTTTTGTAGCATGAATAATTCATTAGTCGCTCTCATAGAAATTGGTGGTTCACACGATGAATGCTTGTATTTTCAAGTAAATACATTCATAGCAAACAAAATTGACTATTGCTTTATCGCTGATGATCGTGTTATTGAACGCAATCCCAAAATTGTTGAACATGCAACTGCTGTCTTAGCCATTAACACGAACGGAAAAGCGATTGGTGATTTTCTAAAAATGATTCAAATCAAGCGTTTTTTACTAGCGCACAACATCCGAAAAGTTGTTTTTAATACGGCGCAAGGAGGTCATATTCGCAACCTTGCACTCATTCTTCCAAAACAAATCGCGTGTTATGGATTTATTCATACCATTCGAAAATTCTCAACGAGCAAAACACAACGAATCATTGATCGGTGCATGAAAAAATATGCGGTATTGAGTGACGACTTATTGGGCCGTATTGCACCAAATGCTTACCCAAAACAAGCAGCATTGTATGCCTTAGAATTTGACGATCAACACAGCATCGAAATTCCCAAAAACGAAAACGAGACTTGGTTAGCCCTAACTGGCGGCGTTGAAAACAGACGAAAAGATTTAGCAAGTATTGTTTCGTTCATGCAACAAGCACCAACTACCAAATGGATTTTCTTGGGCAAAACAAACAAGGAATTAGCCGATGTACAAGAATTTTTAGCTGAATTAGCTGCGCATCATTTAACTGATCGTGTCGTAATATTCGATACCTTTCTTTCCAATGAGCTATTCTTTTCCTATTTAAAAAAATGTAACTTTATCATTCCACTCATTCATGAAAACACTGCAAGTGCAACCGAATACATCAATCATCAAATTTCGGGAGCCTTTAATCTCTCTTTTGCCTATCACATTCCTTTATTGATTCAAAAAACGTACGAAACGGAAGAAGATTTAAAAAAGGCGGCGTTTTTCTACACCAATGATGCTTTTCAAGAAACATTGAATACTGCAATCAACAACTACGCGGAAAAAAAAGCTGCTATTGCTGGGGAGAAAAAATGGTCAATTACTTATCAGCGAAGCGCTTACCTAGATTGGTTGGATTTAAACAAATAAATCCGAAGCGATAGCATCGGCCAATAAACGCCCTGATGGCGTTAACAAAAAATGCGTGTCCGTGGCTACCAGCGTACCGTTGGCAATAAATTGATCTTTCAGTTGTATCCATTTTTCAGTTAATGAAATAATTGCTTGTAAGGCAGCTATCTCCACCCCCCATTTTGTGCGTAAACCCAACATAATTAACTCATTGAATTGATCGCTAACACTTAATAATTCGCGTGTTTCCAATAATTCATTTTTGGTTAAAGCTTGTATGTATTGTGCATTGTTTGCTTTGTTCCAATAACGTTCTTTTCCATCATAACCATGCGCTGAAGGGCCAACTCCAATGTAAGGTGTTCCTTGCCAATAAGCGGTGTTGTGTTTGGAATAACGGTTGTTGCGCGCAAAATTTGATATTTCATATTGCTCAAATCCGTTATGTGCCAATACTGCGACTAACAGTTCAAATTGCTCCGACTGAACATCTTCTGTCAATGGTCGTATTTTACCTGATTTCACCCATGCCGCCAAAGTCGTTTTCTGCTCCACTGTCAAACAATAAGCTGAAATATGGTCGACACCTAAGTCAACTACTTGTTGCAATTGCTTTTGCCAATTTGCGTTAGTTAAATTAGGAAGTCCATAAATCAAATCAACGCTGATTTCATTAAACCCTACTGCTTTTGCGCGTTGAATAGCCGCCAATGCTTCTGATCCATTATGCGTTCTGTTCATCCAGGACAATTGACTATCGTCAAACGACTGAACACCAATACTCAACCGAGAAATACCTTCATTTTTCCAAGCCGTCAATTGTTCCAAGGTACAATCATCCGGATTACATTCGAGTGTGATTTCTAGTGTTGGAGATAAACGATAAGCAAGGCGAATGGATTGAATGAGTTGCGCAAGTTCTAGTGTTGTTAAAATACTTGGCGTTCCTCCTCCAAAATAGATTGTTTGAAGGGTCAGTGCTTCATTTTCAGTACTACGCAATTGAATTTCTTTACAAATAGCAGCAACCATTTGAGTACGATAGCTGTCAAAAGTAGTGGAGAAATGAAAATCGCAATACGTGCACTGTTGCGCGCAAAATGGAATATGTATGTAGAATCCAGCCATCGTTTATAAACAGCAAAGCCCGCTAAAAAACGGGCTTTACTTGTATAGTCTTGTTTACTTATTTTAAATCAGGCATTTCACGTGTAAATGCTGGAATACCTGTTACATCCATTCCTGTAATCAACAAGTGGATGTCGTGTGTTCCTTCATAAGTCACAACTGACTCTAAGTTTGCCATGTGACGCATCATAGAATATTCACTTGTGATACCCATTCCACCGTGTATTTGACGTGCTTCACGCGCAATGTTCAATGCAATTTCCACGTTATTACGTTTGATCATCGAAATCATCGCTGAAGTAGCTCTTCCTTGGTTTCGTAATTCCCCTACACGCAATGTAATGCATTGTGCTTTGGTAATTTCAGTAATCATTTCAGCTAATTTCTTTTGAATTAATTGAAATGCGCCAATTGGAACATTAAATTGTGTGCGTTGTTGCGAGTAACGCAATGCTTGATCATAACAATCCATAGCAGCACCCAAGGCACCCCAAGCAATTCCGAAGCGTGCTGAATCCAAACAACTTAATGGTGCTCCCAATCCAGAACGACCAGGTAAAATATTTTCTTTCGGAACTTTTACATCAACAAAGATCAATTCACCTGTTGAAGAAGCGCGTAACGATAATTTTCCATGCATTTCAGGAGTTGAAAATCCTTCCATTCCACGTTCAACAATCAATCCGTGAATACGACCTGTTTCATCTTTTGCCCAAACAACAGCGATATCCGCAAACGGAGCATTAGAAATCCACATTTTAGCACCATTCAATAAATAATGGTCGCCCATATCTTTGAAGTTGGTAATCATTCCACCTGGATTCGAGCCATGATCAGGTTCTGTTAATCCGAAACATCCCATCATTTCGCCAGTAGCTAATTTTGGTAAATATTTCATTTTTTGTTCTTCCGAACCGTATTTCCAAATAGGATACATTACTAACGAACTTTGAACAGAAGCAGTCGAACGCAAACCTGAGTCACAACGTTCTAATTCTTGCATGATCAAACCATAAGAAATCTGATCCAATCCTGGTCCTCCATATTCTTCAGGTATGTAAGGTCCAAATGCACCGATTTCTCCCAAACCTTTTAGTAAATGCATTGGGAAAACAGCTTTTTCGTAAGCATCATCAATAATTGGAGAGACTTCTTTCTTAACCCATGCACGCGCAGCGTCACGAACTAATTTTTGCTCATCGGTCAATAATTCATCCATTAAGAGGTAATCCGGATGTTGATATAAATCAGTTCTCATCGAAAATTTGTTTGTTATTTAACAGTACAAAAATAAGCATTCAAGTCGAATCAACAAAAAAGCTTAGTGGCAATTCTTGTAAAATACTACCTTTGTAATAATTCAAAACAAATAGAACGACTTTATGTTTGAAAACAACCAATTAATCCAACAAATGGAATTGATTCCTCGTTACACGAACGGGTCAAGTTGGTTGGTTTTTTTTCTTTTTTTATGTGTTGTTTTTATTGCGTTAGCCCGACTCGTGCAACAATCCATTTTGCGCATAGCAGTGCAAAACACTTTTTTCTTTGAAACACAAGACGATCAAATTGGAAAAGGAGTACGACCAAACAATTTGAGCCGCTTATTCATGAGTCTTCAATTTGTAACAATAAGTTGCATGTTTGTCTATTGGTTATTTGTGAAAAACAACGCGAATAGCATGAATCCGTTAATTATTATCATTCCTGTAGGATACTTGTTGTATCAATTATTCACCAGTTTTATTGCTGGAAATTTAACCGGACAAAAGAAAATTGCGCAAGAGGAAATCTATTTTACACTAGCATTGTATCATGTATTGGGTCTTGCATTTTTAATGGAATTCTTTTTGTTTTACTTTCAAGCAGGATCCAAAGAAACCGCAGGAAAAATAGTCGTAATTACCTATGCTCTTTTTCTTGCTTTTCGCATTATAAGAAGTGTTTTTTTAGGATTGTCTTCAAAAGTAAGTTGGTATTATATTATTTTGTACTTTTGGACCCTCGAAATTTTACCAATTTTGATAGTGATTAAATTGCTTTTCAACGGTGAAATGAGTGGAATTATAGATTAGAATAATTAATAAACTACTAGAAAATTGAGTATCAAGACAATTTTGGTTTCTCAACCAAAGCCAGAAGGAGAGAAATCACCTTATTTTGATTTAGCCGAAAAATACAAGCTAAAAATTGATTTCAGACCGTTTATTCACGTTGAAGGAATTGGAGCGCAAGAATTTAGAGCTCAAAAAGTGAACATTCCTGAACACACCGCTGTCATTTTAACATCAAAAGCAGCAGTGGATCATTTTTTTCGTATTTCCGAAGAAACGCGTTTTGCAGTTCCTGACACCATGAAATATTTCTGTATTTCAGAAGCAGTTGCGTTATACCTTCAAAAATATGTTACCTACAGAAAACGTAAAATTTTCTTTGGAAAACAAACAATCGAAGATTTAATCGATCCAATCAAAAAGCATAAATCAGAGAAATTCTTGCTTCCTTGTACGGATATTCTTAGAGATAAAATTCCAGAAACGCTTGAAGCAGCAAAAATTCCGTTTTCAAAAGCTACTTTGTACAGAACTGTTGCCTCAGATTTGAGTGATTTGGAAGATGTTTATTATGACATGTTGGTTTTCTTTAGTCCAGGTGGAATCGAATCGTTATTCAAAAACTTCCCGGATTTCAAACAAAACAAAACAGTCATAGCTGCTTTTGGACCAACAACAGCAAGTGCTGTTGAACGCAATAACTTACGTTTAGACCTTCACGCGCCTCAACCAAATGCACCAAGTATGATTGCAGCGATTGAAAACTATGTGAAGGCAAGCCTAAAGAAAAAATAAGCAGAAAAACACATCATACAACGGACGATTTTATTGTCCGTTTTTTTTTAGCCAAAAAATGTTAGCAACTATCTAACAATACGCTCGTGCTTTAATTTCATTTTACGATATTTGTTCAACTGTTGTTTAAACTACAATTCAATTTATCTATATGGCATATACAAGCAAAGGAAATAACGCCTTTACAGAAAAAGAACACAAACGAGCAACATACGCTTACTGGTTAATTGCTACGTTTCCACTTTATTTTGTTGCTGCTTTGTTACTCTTTCAATCGGAAGATGACTTACCACCTGTTGCAATGTTGGATAATCCACCAGAACTTTCTGCTTCTGTTATTTTAGCTGATGATGGAGAAACAGAACTTGGTCGCTATTGGAAAATCAACCGAACAAGTGTGGAATACCGAAAAATTAGTCCATTCGTTACTGATGCTTTAATTGCAACAGAAGATGAACGCTTTCACTCACATTCTGGCCCTGACTTCAAAGCTATTGGACGTGCTATCCTAAATGTTGGTGGTGCTGGTGGTGCCTCTACGATTACCCAACAATTAGCCAAACAATTGTTTACGCTACAAATCCGTGAACGCGAAGAACTTGCTCGTGCAAATGGACTGGAAGTTGCCCGAGATTCTGAAGGAAGAATTGGACGTATGTGGCGCCGTTTAAACGAAAAGGCACGTGAAAATATCATTGCTACGCGCCTCGAAAAACGATTTACAAAAGAAGAAATCATCACCATGTACTTGAATCAATTTGATTTCTTGTACAATGCTGTCGGAATTTCAAATGCCTCAAAAGTATATTTCAATAAACGACCTGCAGAATTGAAAAAAGAAGAAGCTGCAATGTTAATTGGTATGTGTAAAAATCCAGATTTGTATAATCCTTATTCGTTTAAAACACGTAACTACAGACAACGTATTGCAGATGACAAAGGAATTGCTCTTTCAAAAGTTTCGGAGGAAGAAGTTGGACTTGCTCGAGCAAAAGATAGCATGCGCGCTGTAAACAGAAGAAATACGGTACTCAAACAATGGTTAATCAATTCAGATAATGACAATGAAGCATTGCGTCATAAATTAACACAAGCTGAATATGAAATGCTGTGTAAAAAACCATTAGTAACCAATTACCAAATTGTCGACCACAAAAGAGGTTCTGCACCATACTTTAGAGAACAATTACGTGGTGAAATATCGAAATTGTTGAGTGAAAAAAACGAAGATGGTTCATTGAAATACCAACGACAAGATGGTATGCCGTGGGATATTTACAGCGATGGATTGAAAATTTACACGACCATCAATGCGAACATGCAAGAATATGCAGAATACGCCTTGGAAAAACACTTGAAAGAAACATTACAACCGCAATTTAATTCAAATAACCGAGGACAAAGAAATTGGCCGTTTTCTAATAAACTTTCCGATGAAGAAGTAAATAATATCATGATCTCTTCCATGCGACGTTCAAACAGATACATCAACATGCAGGCGCAAGGATACAGCGAGTCGGAAATTAAAAAAGCTTTCGAAACCGAAGTGGATATGCGCGTATTCTCGTGGAACGGTGAACGCGATACCACGATGACTCCAAATGATTCTATTCGCTATTATAATTCCTTTTTACAAGCTGGTCTTATCTCGATTGAGCCAAGTACTGGGTTCGTAAAAGCATGGGTTGGCGGTGCAAACATCGACTATTTTGCTTACGATCACGTGCGCCAAGGAAAACGTCAAGTCGGTTCAACTATTAAACCTTTTGTATACGGCGCAGGAATCATGCGAAATGTGGTACAGCCCGGAATGGTTGTTCCAGATATTCAATATTGTGTCGATCTATTCGACCCTGCCGGAAATCCTGACGGACAATGGTGTCCAAAAAATTCTGATGGAAGTGGCGGCGGAGGAACGGTTTCCATCAAAAAAGGATTAGCGATGTCTAAAAACAACGTAGCTGTTTATATCATGAAGCAAATGGGAATGGCAGGACCTTCAACGGTTGCGAAGTTAATGCGCGACATGGATATCGAGTTAAACGATCGCGATGTTGTTCCTGCAATGTGTTTGGGATCTATGGATTTGTCGTTGTATGAATTAGTTGGCGCACAAGCAACATTTGTAAATAGTGGAATTTATAACCGTCCAGCTTGTATTTTACGCATAGAAGACCGAGCAGGAAATATCATTTACAGTGCGAAAAATTATTCAAAAGAAGTATTGAACGAAAAAGTAGCCTACACCATCTTAAAAATGATGAAAGGTGTGGTTGAAGGCGGAACAGCAAGCCGTTTGCGCGGTGGTTCTGAATACGGAAATATCATTTATCCAACAGCTGGTAAAACAGGAACAACACAAAACAACTCTGACGGTTGGTTCATTGGATTAACTCCTGATTTAGCAACAGGTGTTTGGGTTGGTGCTGAAAATCGTGGAGTACGGTTCCGTTCAACCGACCAAGGTCAAGGAGCGAGAACGGCCCTGCCAATTTATGGATATTACATGAACAAAATCTACAAAGATCCTAAGATTGGTATTTCAACAACTGATTTCAAACAACCGAAAGATTACGATGAATCTGTTTTCAACTTAACAGGAACGGAATATTCTCCTGCTGAAGAAGATACTACGCTAACGAATTCGGGAACGATAACTTTTGAATAATGAATAAAGTAGTAAACAATGTCGAGGAAGCAATTGCTGGAATCGAAGATGGAATGACTTTAATGGTGGGTGGATTTGGATTATGTGGTATTCCAGAAAATGCAATCGCTCAACTTGCTAAAAGTGGCATCAAAGACCTTACCTGTATTTCAAACAATGCTGGTGTAGACGACTTTGGATTGGGATTGTTACTACAAAACAAACAAGTCAAAAAAATGATATCCTCGTACGTGGGAGAAAACGATGAGTTTGAACGTCAAATGTTATCCGGTGAATTGGAAGTTGAATTGATTCCACAAGGAACATTAGCTGAACGATGTCGTGCTGGTGGCGCTGGAATTCCCGCTTTCTTTACTCCTGCTGGCTATGGTACTGAAGTAGCTGAAGGAAAAGAAACACGTTTGTTTAATGGCAAATGGCACATTCTGGAGCATGGATTGACCGCTGATTTCGCATTGGTGAAAGCTTGGAAAGGCGATACAGAAGGGAATTTGATCTTCAAAGCAACAGCACGCAATTTCAATCCCATGATGGCAACTGCAGGTAAAATTACTGTTGCAGAAGTAGAAGAATTAGTTCCAGCAGGAGAACTAGATCCAAATGAAATCCATACACCAGGTATTTATGTACAACGCATTTTTAAAGGAGAGAAATTTGAAAAGCGTATTGAACAACGTACTGTTCGTCAAAAATAAACGCGAATGCTGAGTAAGCTTTCAACTAAAAACATCCTAATTGGGGCGTTTTTCATTTTTTTACTGACTTACATTTTGCTGCGAGCATGGTTTGTTGCACCTATTCATGACGAAGTAGCAACGTTTTTTCACTACATTGAAACGGGTAAAATTTGGGGTGATGAGGCATTGAAAGATGCAAACAATCATTTATTAAATAGCTGGCTTGGTAATTTCTTTTACCGCAATTTTGGCGAACACTTTTTCTTGTTTCGATTGCCATCTTTGCTAGCGTTTGTCGCTTACTTTTTCGCAACCAAAGCAATCATCGAAAAATTTAATATTGGCAATTGGAAATACCTCGGTTTTGTTGCGTTAAACACTATTCCCTGGATAACCGATTATTTTAGCTACACCCGTGGATATGGGTTAGGAATTGGGTTATTCATGAGTGCGCTTTATTTTCTGCTTTCGTTCATCGAAGACAAAAAAGTTGGCCAACTAGCAATTGGATTAGTTTTACTAAACTTGACCGTTTTTGCCAATTTAACCTATTTAATCATCAGTTTATTAATCAGCTGTTATTGGTTATTGTTTACCGTTTTTCATTGGACAAATTGGACGATGAAACAACGTGTTTTTCTTAGTGCGAGTTATTTGCTTTTTGGTTTGCTATTGATTCCACTCATTCAGTTTTCATTTGACCTAAAAGAAGCAGGCGCTCTTTATTATGGAAGTCTCGACGGATTATGGGAAGTAACGGGGAAAACCGTATCCAAATATGTGCTGTTTTACAGTGAAAACTGGTTGAAAATAGCGTTTATTGTTTTGGGTGTCATCGGAGTGTTACTTGTGATTCGTTCAATCTGGCGCCAATCATTTAAGTTCATTCTAGCAAAAAATACAGTCATTTTCTTGTTCCTAATCATTGTCAACATACTAGGCATTGTGTTTTTAGCAAAAGTGATGCACATCAATTATCCGGAAGATCGCGCAGCAATGTATTTTGTGCCTTTACTTCTATTATTAATCGTTCACTTACTCGGTGAAAATAAAATGCTCAAGTATGGATTGATTGGCTTGTTATTTTTTCCAGTCAGTTTTCTACTGCAACTCAATGTGTCAACATCCATTTTTTCACCTGATGACCGCATGAGCAAGGCATTTTATGATCAAGTTAGGGCTGAATTACAAGCGGATGAAACAATAGGAATTTATCCCATTATGCAATTAACATATGCTTTACACGAACGTCATCACCGAGGGAAAATTCAACTGGGTCAAACAATTGGTGCTTTTTCACCCTATTTTGATGTGATTCTCACAAAATCAACGATTGCTCATGATCCTAAAATTGCACAAGATTATACGCTTTTCGCATCAGACAAAGCGAGTACTTATCAAGCTTTTAAACGCAAAAAGAACTTTCATTCAAAACTGCTTGTAGACACCCTTGTTGTTGGCAATAAATCAACTGCAGAATTTATCGATTGCTTCCATTGTTCAATCGATAAAACGTGGAAAAACAAATTAATCAACGTTGTAATTGATAGTGAAATTGATGCGCAAGATCCGTTAAATACGGTGAATTTGGTCATCACTACAGAGGACGAGAACCTGCAACCTGTCCGTTACGATTACCAAAACATCCGATGGTATTTTGCGCAAACAAATAAAACAAAGGCCTTTCAACAAACGTATTCATTCAAACAAATAGGAAAGAACGAAAAACTGCTGAAAATATATATTTGGAACCCGCAAAAAGCAGCAATTCGACTAAAAAATAGCAGAATCAAATTCTTTGAATTAAATTAGCATCATGGCACTGGATAAAAATGGTATTGCAAAACGCATCGCACAAGAATTACAAACAGGTTGGTATGTCAATCTTGGAATTGGTATTCCTACATTGGTTGCAAACTTTGTAAATAACGATATAGAAGTTGAGTTTCAATCCGAAAATGGAATTTTAGGAATGGGGCCTTTTCCGTTTGAAGGAGAAGAAGATGCTGACCTTATTAATGCTGGTAAGCAAACAATAACTGCAAAAAAAGGAGCTTCTTATTTCGATTCTGCAACTTCATTCGGGATGATTCGTGGACAACACGTTCAACTAACTGTCCTCGGCGCAATGGAAGTATCACAAAATGGAGATATTGCCAACTGGAAAATCCCTGGTAAAATGGTGAAAGGAATGGGTGGAGCGATGGATTTAGTTGCTTCAGCTGAGAATATCATTGTTGCAATGATGCACTCAAACAAAGCAGGTGAATCGAAAATTTTAAAAACATGTACCCTTCCGTTAACTGGAGTAGGTTGTGTAAAAAAGGTGGTAACGGAACTTGCAGTACTTGAAATAAAAGATAATAAATTTCATTTAATTGAACGTGCGCCTGGCGTTTCTGTCGAAGAAATCGTCTCAAAAACCGATGGCGACTTAGTTGTACCTGACTTTGTTCCAGAAATGAATTTATAATCGATGATCAACAAATTATCCATATTAATCCCTGCATACAACGAGGGCGCAACGATTCATTTGATTCTCGACAAGATTAAAGCTGTCACGTTGGATAATGGAATTGAAAAAGAAATCATCATTGTGAATGATTGCTCAACTGACGATACTGTTGCGAAAATTGAAGCATACATTGAAACAAACAATCAATTAGACATTCAATTATTTAATCAAATAACTAATAAAGGAAAAGGAGCAGCAATTAACAGAGCTATCAAAGAATGTTCTGGCGATTACTTGATCATTCAAGATGCCGATTTGGAATACGATCCAGCTGAATACAATTTACTACTCAAGCCTGTCTTTGTTGACAATGCTGATGTCGTATATGGTTCACGCTTTATTGGACATCAACCGCACCGTATCTTGTTTTACTGGCATTCAATCGGCAATAAGTTTTTAACGAATTTGTCGAATATGATGACGAATTTGAATTTAACAGACATGGAAACATGTTATAAATTGATTCGCTCAAGTATTGCTAAAAAACTAGAAATCAAAGAAAAACGTTTTGGGATAGAACCTGAAATTACTGCAAAATTGGCAAAGATTAAGCCCATACGCATTTATGAAGTGGGAATTTCGTACTACGGAAGAACGTACGATGAAGGGAAAAAAATTGGATGGAAAGATGGCTTTCGGGCAATTTATTGCATTTTAAAGTACAAATTCACCAATTAAAAAAAGCATGCCAACCGACATGCTTTTCACTAACTATTTTTAATAAGATTAGTACAGTTCTTCTTTCAAAGCTGTTCTGTAATCTTTAATTTCTTCGCGGTTTATTTTGTGATCAGCATTTTTCAATAAGTTCAACAAATACAAGAAATTTTCTTTGTCTTCAATTTCGATTGGGTATTCGTTTTCTTCTTCGTCCTCTTCGTATTGTGCTTGAACATCGAATGCATTACGATCTTGTAAAAACTCGTATGTAAGACGTAACACTTTCACCACCAAAGGGTCTTGTTCTTTCAAAGCTTGCTCACGCAATTCTTTCAAATCTTCAATCACACCTGAATATAAAATTCCGTCTTTTTCCACACTGGAAATGATTGCTTCTAATTTTTTGTTGGCAATGCCCGTTTTCATACTTTCTGTTTTTCGAACTGTTATCTTAAAATTCAATGAACCAAGACGTGCAAATGTAATGACTTCATTTGAGTTTCTTTCAATTCAACGAACGAAATTTACTACTTTCCTCAAAAAAAAGACCGCAAACGGCGCCAAATGACACTTTTGTTACCCCGTTCTTTCATGAAAATACCATTTTTTGGTTATATTTGTAAGGAACTCAAAAAATAGAGATTTGTTAGATTTAATCGTTAAAGCAATTGTTACAGGCTTTATTTTGAGCATTATGATTGGACCTGTGTTCTTCATTCTACTTGAAACAAGCATCCGAAAAGGTATCCGAGCGGCACTTTCATTTGACTTGGGCGTATTGATTTCCGATTTGATCTACATTGCAATTGCTTACTTCTTTTTCGCGCAAGTTTCTAGCTTAACTTCAGGCGATAATTCCTACTTATTCCGTGTTTTTGGTGGATTAATTTTTGTGGGTTTCGGAATCGTTACATTGATCAAAAAACCAAAATCGGATATCCAAGAAGAACAAGAAGTTATCAATCAAAAGAAAGATTATTGGCTACTTGGTCTAAAAGGATTTTTTCTGAACTTCGCGAATCCAGCTGTCATATTCTACTGGTTTTCAGTAATTACACTTGGAGCAAAAAAATCGAACGATAGCGCTTTGGGCGAACATATCTTAATCTACATCGCTGTTATATTATTGACATTTTTCACGATCGATGTGCTCAAAATCATTGGAGCAAAAAAATTGCGTCCTTTCATTACTGATAAATTATTAACCTTATTGAATCGCTTAACTGGATTAATCATCTTAGTTACTGGTGTTTTTCTGTTTTTGAAAGGTTTACTCGAATGGATTCAATAACGCTAATTCCGTAACAAAATTCAATCCGTTCATTATACGCTCAACTAATTCAACAGTATGAAATTCTTTTTACTTCTTTCTTTTTTATTCAGTATTTCCGCATTTGCACAAGAAATAAAACGCGAAAACTTGACCAAAGAAATTCGTTTTTATTACGATTTCGAACAGAAAAAGGTGTCTTCAAAAGGGTATTATTACACTGATTTATTAGGCGAAACAACAGAAAAACATGGTGTTTGGATGTATTTCGACAAAGATGGAAATTTAGTCGAAAAACGCTCGTATTACCGCGAGAAATTAAACGGTCCGGTACTCTCCTATTTTGCAAATGGTAAAATGCACAAAGAAGGATATTTCAAAAATGATCTTCAAGATAGTATTTACCGTGAATGGTTTGAAAACAACACTTTGGCAATCGAAGGAAATTATGCTAAAAATGAACCTGTTGGCACTTGGAAATACAACTATGTTACTGGAAAATCAAAATTAGTCGAAGAAGTACGCGACAGCATCAATTACGTCATGGAATTTTGGTTGCCCGATAGTCTCCATACGCAAACGATTAGTGCCGGAAATGGTTCATTATACACATTTTATAATACTGGTGCAGACAAAGAATGGTATAATTACAAAAACGGACTGAAGAATGGTCTGTTTGAAGAATACAGCATCTATGGATACAAATTAATCGCTGGAAAATTTGAAAATGGTCAAAAAGATAGCACTTGGACCTATTGGTATTATACGGGCGATTTAGAAAAAATATCGAACTATAAAAATGGCGTTTTGCAAGGAAAATACCAATATTACTTTGATAAAAATAGATTAAACGTCGAGGGATTTTACGAAGCTGGTAAAAAAACAGGTACGTGGACATGGTATGCCAACAACGGAAAAAAAGACATGGAAGGGTCGTTCAAAAACGACATGCAAGATGGAAAATGGACGTATTGGTATCCAACAGGTGAAGTTTCGTACTACGCTAATTATGAAGCTGATAAAAAGACTGGAACTTGGACCTATTATTACAAAAACGGAACAATGTTCAAACAAGGCACTTTTGAGAACGACGTCAAAAACGGACTTTGGGAAACGTGGTACGAAGATGAAACCCTTTTGATGAGCGGAAGCTACAAAGATGGAAAAGAAGAAGGCCTTTGGAAAAATTACTGGGAAAACGGAAAACTTAAAAACGAAACTACATTCAAAAAAGGCTTGTTAAATGGTCTGTGGAAATCTTATTACCCAAGTGGAAAACTTAAATCTACTGGAAACTATGACGATGGTTTAAAAACAGGAGAATGGACAGAGCTATTCGAAAATGGAAAACCAAAAGATGTTGGTTCGTATAAAATCATTACTGTTAAATCTAAAATCGAATACGGTCCATTAAAAGACATGGAATCGATCGAAAGCGTGAAACACGGTGAATGGATTTCTTTTTCCCAAAAAGATTACAAACGTACGGAACAAGGAACGTATAAAAACGGGGAAAAAGATGGCGAATGGATTGCTTATTTCCCTGGTGGGAAGATCCCGAATAACATCACACACTTCAAAGAAGGAAAGTTAAACGGTTTGATGTCTGAATACGATCGAAAAGGGACATTGATTTCTGAAAGTTCGTACAAAAATGGATTGAAAGATGGTACATTCAAACTATACGATAAAAACGGCAAAGTAATCATTGAAAAAGAATTCAAAGAAGGACAACAAGTGATGATGGGTGGAAATCAACAATTCAATCCACGGTAACGCACCTTTTTCTTCAATTTCTTGTTTCATTCGTTAAAATCTGACTTGTTTTAACACAACTTTTTCACTACCTTAAAGTGAAAAAAGAACCATGACAGATCACGAATTAGGCGTTTTTGGTGAATTAATGGCACAAAAACAATTGAAAGAAAAAGGTTATCACATCAAACAGACCAATTTTCGCTACTTGAAATATGAGATTGATATTGTAGCTGAAAAAGGAGAAGAACTCATCATTGTTGAAGTAAAAACACGACAAACAGCAGAAATTGGCGAACCATGGATGGCTGTAACCAAGAAAAAGCAACGCCAAATCATTCAATGTGCCAATTTTTACATGCAATCGAAAGGTATTCAATCAAATGTTCGTTTCGATATCATGTCGATTGTTCACAACAATTACCGAACAAAGATAGAGCATATCATCGATGCTTTCTCGACCTAATCGATTCGAAACAAAGTAGTTTTGTAGGTTATTTACAATAATTGAACGTATCTTTGCAACTTACTACTGTGACAGTAGAAATTTAATTATGCTCGTGATGAACACAAGAAAACCAACGGGAGGCAAAAGTCGTCCAACAACAAAAGGTGCTAAAAGCACAGATCGTCCAAAGAAGACGTTCACTAAAAAAACAGTGACTTCCGATTCGAAACCGCAACGAACAGGAACAGCAACAAAAACGGAGAAATACGCTGAAAAAGCTAAAAACTACGCTTTCAAAAACAAGGAAAGAAAAGGCGATCCATTGCCATCTTTCAACGAAGATGAAATCCGTTTGAACAAATACTTATCCAATGCTGGAATATGCTCCCGTAGAGAAGCAGATGTGTTAATCCAAACAGGTGTCGTTTCAGTAAATGGCGAAATTATTACCGAATTAGGGTACAAAATCAAACGCGGTGATAAAATTCAATACGATGGCGAAACTATCAATGCGGAAACAAAACGTTATGTATTGTTGAATAAACCAAAAGACTTTATCACAACAATGGACGATCCATGGGGTAGAAAAACCGTTATGGGATTGGTGTACAAAGCTTGTAAAGAACGTATTTATCCAGTTGGTAGACTAGACAGAGATACAACAGGTTTGTTGTTGTTTACCAATGATGGTGATTTGTCAAAAAAATTAACGCATCCGAAATTCGAAGCGAAAAAAATATATCAAGTTGAAACCGACAAACCGGTTACTTCTGAACACATGGAAATGTTGTTAAAAGGTATCGAATTAGAAGATGGTCGTATCAAATGTGACCATGTTGAATACGTGAAAGACACGAAAAATTCACGTGAAGTAGGTGTGGAAATACATTCTGGTAAAAACAGAATTGTACGTCGTATGTTTGAAAAATTAGGATACGTAGTTGTGAAACTTGATCGTGTTCAATTTGCTGGGCTTACTAAAAAAGACTTGCCAAGAGGTTTTCACCGTCATTTGACCGAAAAAGAAGTCGCGTTTTTAAAAATGACAAAATAACAAAACAATGAAAATTAGTGCGCTTATTTGCTGTTTATTAATGGGTATTACCCCATTATTTGCTCAAGTGAAACACAAAACAAAAAAAAGTACCGCTGCGGGAACTTTCTTTTTTTATTGGGGATATAACCGCTCGTATTACACCAATTCAACGATTCGTTTTATTGGTGAAAATTATGATTTTCGTTTAAAAAACGTGAAAGCAAGCGATCGTCCTGATAAATTTAGTACGGACGTTTACTTTAATCCATCAACGATTACAGTACCGCAATACAATGCACGTATAGGTTATTATATCAACGATAAATGGGCGTTGACATTTGGTGTAGATCACTACAAATATGTAATGGATGATAACAATCATGTCTTGTTGGACGGAAAAATTGGCGCTGGAGTTGACACCAACTGGACAGGAAATTATTACGACCAACCAGTCGTAACGGATCGTGATAAATTTCACTACGAAAACACGAATGGGGTCAACTTTATTCGAATAGAATTAATGCGGTCATTTGATTTATTAGCACTTGGAAATAAACGACAATTAGCTATTACAGGTAATATTGGAGGAGGAATTGGTCCTGTTTTAACATTTAATGATTTGAATTTTGGACAGGTTCACACCTTTGCTACACCATCCATTTCTGGTTATGGGATTGGATTAAATGGCAGTATTCGTGTTGAATTTTTCAAACACTTTTTTATACAAACAGAAACAGGATTAGGTTTTATTCACCTGCCTCATGTTCGAACAAGAGCAGACGATAGGGACCAATTTGCACGTCAAAAATTTGGTTTCTCCTCCTACTTTGCAGCTGCAGGAGTTCTTTTTTACTTACGACCACGAAATGGTTGTGATAGCTGCCCACATTGGTAATTGTTAGACTGAAATAAATAAAAATATGTCACACGAACTTTCAGAACAAGAAATACAACGTCGTCAAACGTTGAAACAAATTAGAAATGCAGGAATAGATCCGTATCCAGCGGCTTTGTATCCTGTGAATGCTTATTCAAGTGCTATAAAAAACAACTTCAAAGAAGGAAAAGAAGTTTGTTTAGCTGGTCGTTTGATGAGCCAACGCATCATGGGAAAAGCTTCTTTCGCTGAAATTCAAGATGCAGAAGGCAGAATACAAGTGTACTTCAACCGCGACGAGATTTGTCCAGGAGAAGACAAAATGTTGTACAACGATTTATTCAAAAAATGGTTAGATCTTGGCGACTTTATTGGCATCAAAGGAACTGTGTTCAAAACACAAGTAGGCGAAGTTTCTGTCCATGTGAAAGAATTTTCGTTGCTCAGCAAATCGTTAAAACCCTTACCGCTTCCTAAAACCGATGCAGAAGGAAAAATACACGACGCATTTACTGATCCAGAATTGCGCTACCGCCAACGTTATGTTGATTTAGTGGTCAATCCGCAAGTAAAAGATATTTTCACGAAACGCACGAAATTATTCAATGCGATGCGCCAGTTTTTTAACGACGCTGGATACATGGAAGTGGAAACGCCGGTTTTACAAGCAATCCCTGGTGGTGCTTCTGCACGACCATTCATCACGCACCACAACGCTTTGGACATTCCGCTTTATATGAGAATTGCGAATGAATTGTACTTGAAACGGTTGATCGTTGGTGGTTTTGATGGTGTGTATGAATTTTCGAAAAACTTCCGTAACGAAGGAATGGACAGAACACATAATCCAGAATTTACTGCGATGGAAATTTATGTTTCCTACAAAGATTACAACTGGATGATGGATTTTACAGAGAGCTTGCTCGAACATTGTGCAACAGCTGTAAATGGCACGACTGAAGCAACATTTGGTACGCATAACATCAATTTCAAAGCACCATACAAACGTGTAACGATGCGTCAATCAATCATTGACTTTACAGGATTTGATATTGATGGTAAATCGGAAGATGAATTGCGCACTGCAGCTTTAGAAATGGGTATCCAAGTGGATGAAACAATGGGGAAAGGAAAACTCATTGATGAAATTTTTGGTGAAAAATGTGAAGGAAATTACATCCAACCGACATTCATCACGGACTATCCAAAAGAAATGTCGCCTTTGTGTAAAACGCACCGTGATAATCCTGAATTGACAGAACGTTTCGAATTAATGGTTTGCGGAAAAGAAGTTGCAAATGCCTATTCGGAGTTAAATGACCCTATCGACCAACGCGAACGTTTTGAAGAACAATTGCGTTTACAAGAAAAAGGCGATGACGAAGCAATGTTCATTGATCAAGACTTTTTACGTGCGTTGGAATATGGAATGCCGCCAACAAGTGGTTTGGGAATTGGAATGGATCGTTTAATCATGTACTTGACTAACAATCCTTCCATTCAAGAAGTATTGTTCTTCCCACAAATGCGTCCCGAAAAAGTAGTGAAAGTGGAATTGAATGAAAACGAACAACAATTGTTTGACATCGTTCAAAAAGAAAAATCCATGGAATTAGCTGCTTTGAAGGAGAAGGTAACCATGAGTAACAAACAATGGGACACAAGTATCAAAACTTTAACGAAAAACGGATTGGTAAAAGTGATGAAAACAAACGATGTATTGTTTGTAGAAATTGTTTAAAAACCAAATAAACTGACCAAAAGCACGAGAAATCGTGCTTTTTTTTGCTAAAAACAGACGAAAATCATCTTTTTTGCTGATTTAACTCATTGACCAAAAATAATATTTCAAAGATTTTTGCCTCCTAAAACTATTATTATGGATACAAAAAACGCTTCTTTTGGAATGTGGGGTAAATTAGGTATTTGGGCAGACGAAAACCGTTTTGGTGTTATTGCAATCGCCTTATTAATTGTTGGTTGCTTCGGAGGAATTACGATGAATCTTGGAGCCGTTAAAGAAACGTGGTCAATGATTGTTGTGATTATTCCAACCATGTTAACATTGAGCTTACTTTTAGCTGTGTCACCAATGAAATGGATTTTAAACGCGTTGGCGCTTTCAATAATTGTTGATTTGTTGGTTTTATTGATCGTTTAACGGTAGAATCATATCGGCGACTGTTTTACAAATAAGCAGTCGCTTTTCATTTAGTGGGCATCATTGCTTACCTTTGCAACCATATTTGCAATAAATGATATCAATAGATGCTTTAAAAGTTGAATTTGGCGGAAGAATCCTATTTAGTGATGTTTCTTTTGTCGTCGACGAAAACGATAAAATTGCCCTAATGGGTAAAAATGGTGCAGGTAAATCAACCTTGTTGAAAATACTTGCAGGCGTAAACAAACCAACTGCTGGATCTGTTTCAGCACCAAAAGATTACGTCATTGCCTACTTGCCTCAGCATTTATTGACCGAAGATAATTGCACCGTTTTTGAAGAAACAAGCAAAGCGTTTTCAAGCATCTTCAAAATGCGCGATGAAATTGAAGCAATCAACCAAGAATTGACCGTTCGAACTGATTATGAATCAGATGAATACTACAAACTCATTGAACGCGTTTCCGAAATCAGTGAAAAATTTTACTCCATCGAAGAAATCAATTACGATGGTGAAGTGGAAAAAGTCCTCAAAGGAATGGGATTTGAGCGCGAAGATTTTACGCGACCAACTGCTGAATTTAGTGGTGGATGGCGAATGCGCATTGAATTAGCCAAAATTCTTTTGCAAAAACCCGATTTGATTTTATTGGATGAACCAACGAATCACATGGACATCGAATCCATTCAATGGTTGGAAGACTTTTTGATCAATAGTGCAAAAGCTGTCGTTGTTATTTCGCACGACCGGGCATTTATTGACGCCATAACAACACGCACAATTGAGGTGACAATGGGGCGCATTTACGATTACAAAGCAAAATACTCACATTACCTCGAATTGCGCAAAGACCGAAGAGCACAACAACAAAAACAATTCGAAGAACAACAAAAATTTATCGCCGAAACAACCGAGTTTATTGAACGATTTAAAGGGACTTATTCCAAAACGTTGCAAGTTCAATCTCGTGTTAAAATGCTTGAAAAGCTCGAAATCATTGAGGTCGATGAAATCGACAATTCAGCATTGCGTTTGCGCTTCCCTCCTGCTCCAAGATCGGGTAAATATCCAGTCATCATAAATGAACTTTCCAAAAAATACGACGAGCATGTAGTTTTCAAAAACGCAAGTTTTTCGTTGGAACGTGGCGAGAAAGTAGCATTTGTTGGGAAAAATGGCGAAGGAAAATCGACCATGGTGAAAGCATTGATGGGTGAAATTGATTTTGAAGGAAGTTTGGAATTAGGTCACAACACACAAATAGGATATTTCGCACAAAATCAAGCTTCCTTATTGGACGAATCGTTGACGGTATACGAAACCATTGATCGCATTGCGGAAGGTGACGCTCGCCTTAAAATCAGAGATATTCTGGGTGCCTTTATGTTTGGTGGTGATAATTCAACGAAAAAAGTGAAAGTGCTATCCGGTGGAGAGAAAACGCGTTTGGCAATGATCAAACTCTTGTTAGAACCAGTTAACTTGTTGATTTTAGATGAGCCGACCAATCACCTCGATATGAAAACAAAAGACATCATCAAAGAAGCGTTGAAAAATTTTGATGGCACCTTGATTCTTGTTTCTCACGACCGCGATTTCTTAGATGGATTGGTAACCAAAGTTTTTGAGTTTGGAAATAAGAAAGTTACGACACATTTTGACGATATCAATGGCTTTCTTCAAACCAAGAAAATGGAGAACATGATTGAAATTGAACGTAAAAACTAGTTGTGCAACTGACTGAATACATAGCACTTATAAATAAAGCTGTTGCAACAACAAAACCTATTGAATGGTTTGCAGTAACTACTAGTTTGTTGTATGTACTTCTTGCGGGAAAACAGCAAATAGCATGTTGGATTTTCGCCTTTGTGAGTTCCATTTCTTACGTGATAATTAGTTACACAACCTTACTTTACGTCGATGCGCTACTAAATAGTATTTATGCAATACTCGCAATTATTGGATGGATCACTTGGAAAGCAAAAGCCGACCAACAACCCATCAAAAAACTATCTTGGAGATTTCATGGACTTATTATCATTGGAAGTATCCTTTTAGGAGGACTTTCAGGCTATCTGCTCGATAATTATACCGACCAAGTTTTCCCGTATTTGGATGCTGTGTTGTTTTTCTTGAGTATTTCAGCTACTTGGATGATAACCAAGAAAATAATAGAAAACTGGCTTTATTTTATTGTCATTGATTGTGCAATGATTGGTATCTATTTCAACCGCTCCTTATTTTTAAGTAGTTTACTCTTTGTTCTCTACACTATTTTTGCACTAAAAGGATTTTTTTATTGGCGGAAAATGTTGCAAAATAACACTACTAATTAATTGATTTAAAATCAATTAAAACAACTAAAAAATCAGTTATAAATACACGTAAAATAAAACTAATTAATTCGTTGATTATTGAAAAATAGTACGAATGATTTCAATCGATTTTAGAGTGCGCATTCCGTTTAAATGCAACGAATAGTAATTCAGCCAATGTGCTAACAAACTAGTACGGTCTGATTTGGGTATAGCGAGCGATAAAAATGCAATTTTATCTTCCATCAGCATAGGTTCCAGCCAATGTATTGCTGTGTCTTCAATATATTCAGGATGATTGGGGCGAATTGTTGTCAATTTTCCTTCTTTGATATCAAAAACAGTTGGTGCTGTTTGTTCAACAGCTGGAGTTATTCCACAAAAACGCGTGTAAGCACCTAAAAACCAAATGGGATAATTTGTTAATTCGTTGGTGTGATTCAACCAAACTGCTTCTTGCCATACAAAGTAGAAAAGCGCAGTTTCTTTGTTTCCTTGCTGTTGCGTTTTTTGCAGTAATTCTACAATGAAGAAACACAAACTTGATTTTACAGGATCAAAAGGCAACTCATTCAGTGATTCAGCTAAAACAATTTCAGTTAGTTTTCCCATTTGACTATCTGTTCGACGGTAAAATGTGATGTCAACAGTAGCTAATGGAAACAAAACCAAGCCTTTTTTCTTTTTAGCTCCTTGAAACAAAAATGTTTGAACACCAAACGATTCTGTAAAAAGTGTAACGATTAAACTGGTTTCAGAATATGCCGAGCGGGATAATACAATTCCTCTGTCTTGAAACTTCATCGTACTACCACAACTTTACCAACTTTACGGTCTTTGGAGGTGAGGTTTTCATTGGTTGCAGTCCAAATAAAATAAACACCAGTTGCGACAGGCGCTCCAGACATTGTTTTTCCATTCCAAGTTGCTGTACCACCATTTGACGTCGTTTTATAAACTAATTTTCCTGCAGCATCTGTAATACGCACATCACTATCGTAGCGAATGCCTTGTATCGTGATCGGTCCTGTGTAATCAGGTTTTACTGGATTCGGAAAAACCGAAACGGAAGCATAGCTTGCATCTTCTTCTGAAGCATCAGCGCGAAGTGAAACCATTCCTAAGTCTGTTACAACGAATAATTCTCCCGTTTTATGGTTGAAATCCATGTCCATGATAGCATTGGAAATCAACGCGCTATTTTCTTTGGTGTAGTGTTTAATTACATCCTGTCCATCAGCAGACAACAAGAAAATGCCCGTATTCGCTGTTGCAATCCATTTGCGGTTTCCGCCATCAATTTCAATATCGGTGATTGCAGTTCCATTCAATAATTCTTCAACATTGCCTTCAAAATTCACCAAAATACGTGAAGCATCAATGTAATTAGTATTGAAAATGCCGTTCGAATTATACAGAACAACAAAACCATTGTCTGTTCCAATCCAAATTTCATTGTCATAATCAACAGCGATTGCTGTTACATTTTCTGAAGGTAAATTTCCAAAACCCTCCCCCGATTTTAATAGTTTATAGGAGTCATCAGCAGTGTTTTCAGGAGTTTCGTTATCATCGTAACCCAATAAGCCCTTGCCATAAATACCCATCCATTTATTTCCGTTGTAATCAATTGCAAGTTCTGAAGAAAAAGCTCCATTCGTCTCAGTACCCGACTCCATACTTTGCCACGTACCATCTTTTAGCATAACTTTTAAAGGCTTATTGGAATAGCAATTACTAATCCACAAATTTCCTTTTTTATCGTATTCAATGTTCGAAATACAAACAAAGCCATTTCCGAGTGTTGTTGATTCCAAACCAGAATTGCTTGCGTTATACACCGCTGAAACCTGATTATCTGTTACGATACTCAGTGCATCAATACAATAACCTGCTAATGCAAGTTGATTTTTATTTTTAGGATTAAATGCAGCTGACCCAATGTCCCAAACATTTGCACCATTCCACATTGTTTGATTTTCACGGTCGTACAATGTCCAATCTTCGTCTTGAAAAACATACGCCCCAGAAAGATTATAGGTCAATGCAACACGATCAATCAAACCACCTGTAACCACAACTTTATCGTCCAAACTATTCACTGAGAAGAAATTGTTTTTTGGCGGTCCCAACTGATTTATAAAAGAAAAATTCGCTGCGTCGTATGCTTTCACCAAACCATGTCGACTATCTGCAATCCAATAACCTCCCGATGTACGAGCAAACGCTTTACTTGGAGAAGAGATTACGTTTCCGTAAGAATTTACAGAGAAGACAATTTGTTCGTTTTCGTTAAAAATGATAAGCGCATCGTTGTAATACAAGTGTATTGCAGTTCCTTCTATGGAAAAATTAGCAATTTCCATATCAAATAGATTACCAATTAAAACACTTGTCCCTTGTGAGGTGAATTTTAATATGGAATCAGCACCGTAAATTTCATTTTTATACAACACCAATAGTTCATTATTCAACACTCCTAAGGAGGCCAATTTTGCTGTAGCTGACGGCATAATACGATTATCAACAGTCCACTGAGTTGGAGCAGCTAAAAACGGATTAGAAATGCTACTGCGGTATAATTGATCAGCTGTTAAGGCAAAAATTGAATCATTTATAACAACGACATCGTTAAAATTTTTCTGTCCACTAACAGGGTAATAGGTATCTTTAATTTCACTTTTCTTTGGATCAATTACAACGAGACCAAATCCAGTTGCAGCATACACCAGGCCATTATTTGTCGTTAGTTTGTTAATCCGTTTGTTTCCTAAAATCTGTGCTAATTTTATACCCGGAATATTGACAATTTTTCCATTTTTAAGAAGTTGGTCAACATTTCCGTTTTCATAGCCAATGAAAAACGAAAAACTTGTTGGTTCATAAACAATACAAGTTACATTAATGTCAGACAAACCATTTAAACGGTTGTACACTTTGTTTTCACCAGCCGACTCATCGTATTCAATGACCCCTGAAGAAAGAGCTGCAAGAACAACATCATTTCCAACAGCTAAATCAATTGCTTTTGTGATAGGGTGATGCATACGCCACTCTCCCATGCCTATTTGCGCAAATAAAGTTGGGATAATTCCTAAAAAGCAAGCAGTGATAACAAAACGCATAAGTTCGAATTTGTTTTAGTAAACGGATTTCTTTCAAAATTATTGGAAAAAATGAATTCTTCCTTGAAAAAACAAGTAAATTTGCAACATTCGTGGTGGTTTAAACCGCAATGTAACAAAAACGGCTCTGTGGCGCAACCTTCAAAAAGGATTTTTGCACCACCCGCCAAAAACGGCTCTGTGGCGCAACCTTCAAAAAGGATTTTTGCACCACTCGCCAAAAACGGCTCTGTGGCGCAACCTTCAAAAAGGATTTTTGCACCACCCGCCAAAAACGGCTCTGTGGCGCAACTGTATAGCGCACTGGATTTCGGCTCCAGCGGTTGGGGGTTAGAATCCCTCCAGGGTCACAAAACAGAGTGAGAGTGAAGAGCGAGAGCGGTTCACTCCACTTTGTTTTTCTTCGCTCTCACACTCATTCGAACTCTTTACTGACAATTGTTGTATGATTCCACCAAGTCCTAACAAGAGTTCAAAATCCCTATAAAAGTTAAGTTTTCGACAACTGTGGTCATAAAACAGAGTGAGAGTGAAGAGCGAGAGCGATTTACTCCACTTTGTTTTTCTTCGCTCTCACACTCATTCGAACTCTTAACTGGCAATTGTTGTATGATTCCACCGCAGCGGTATCAGCCGTCCCGATGGGACTTTTGAATGATTTAATTAGCAAAAGCTGATAACAGCATAGAGCCAGCGGCTCGGCCGATCACATACGGTTAGGCTTTAGTCTAACCGTACAAACAACAAAGCACTTAAAAGAGCCAGCGGCTCGGCCGATTTTTTTATTGCTTCTGATTCAGATTAATTGAACATTTTTCAATGGGTTGAAATACATTCAACATTTGCAGTGAAATCCATTCCAAACCTGCAATGGATTGAAATCCACCGCAGCGGTATCAGCCGTCCCGATGGGACTTTTGAATGACAATTGCAACATCAAAAGATTCACCAATAAATCAGGAATCACCAATTTCTTTTTGATTTCTATGCACACACTCCTTGAATGAGAGCTTTTTAATTAATTCTGTCGTCATTTTTCGCGCAATAAAAGTTGAAATTAAACAATTAAAATATGCCAACTATTTTTAGGTGTATTCACTGAAATTCAAGTTGTTTGAATCGACACTTAAATCGAAAATCTTGATTAAATTCGTTTTTTAATAAGTTAGCGGTAACCGTATGAAGACTACACCACTCATATTGACATTAATATTCTTTTCGACACTTGTTTCGTGCGAACAACCAAAAGACAAGAAGAATATTCCTGTGGTTACGGCCGACACTTTGCAAACAAGTATTGATAAAAAAGAAAAAGAGCGGTTAGAAAGAAGAAAGAAAATCGAAGAGCAAGACTATGCTGACAGTATTCGACTTGACAAGATTTTACAAGACGCTTTGAAAATTGCAAACCAAAATATCAGTAAGAACAAGTTTATTAAGAAGTATGAAGTTTCGCCTGACGGTATTCCTGTGCGTATAGAAATTAATTTAGACTACCATTTTACAAAGACAAATCCTCATCTTTTAATAAGGAGAAGCGAGCCAAATGCTATTTATATTGACATTTATATAAAAGGTGAAAATAAATTTAAAAAAGTAGTTTCACACGAACAATGGACTATGACTTATGTAAACGATACAATCCGAGACATTAACGGTGACGGACTAAATGATTTCGTTGTAAACTGGTATGGGGCTAATGGATGTTGTCTAAAAGCATTCAGTAATGTTTATCTTTTACGACAAAACAAAAAAGCATTTTTAGAGAACTTTGAATTTATAAATCCAACTTTTTCACCAAAAGAAAAAATAATTAGGGGCATTTGTTATGGTCATCCAGGCGAAACAGAAATGTATAAATATAAATGGAGTGGTGAAAAAGTGGACACTTTGGAGTATGTTTCATATCAGAAAAATGATAAAGGCGTAAAGACGGGAAAGGTAGTTATATCAACAAACGAAGCAATTGGAGACAATTACAAAATTTTAAAAATCTTAAATTCAGTTCCAACAGAATATAGAAAAATTGAAGGCTATGATTGGTTTACAGGAAACGGACACAAATAAACGGCTAACCGCACAATTAACTAAAGCGGGCTTACATCAAAGTTTTTGCAAACAAGATCGCTTTGCGAAAGACAGTTAATTCTCTTTGCAAAAGTCCATTAAATAGTGTATTATTGTTAGGAGCATTTCGGTAGAAAACGGTTTTAAACCGCCCGAACGCCAAGCGCTAAAACGTTATGCCTTATTTTAAGAGACCGACAATCAAACGACAATGAATGACTAAAATTAAACTTAAAATATCATTATTGACACTGTTGACTTTGACTTCTTGTATGGTTATTAACCACAAGAAATATGTTATCAATTTAGACAGTGTTGGAGACAAATTAAGACCTATAAGAACTGACGGCTATTACTATCAAGAACGAGAAGAAATGACATACCCTTATTTTAAAAACTCATACGGTGGTTTCAGTCAAGACAGCACAAAGCCATATTTACAAAAACAAATTAGACCTTTGACTCTTCACAAAGACGGTACTTTATTGACTTTTGGTATTTCAACAGGTTTTCAAGAAAACTATGCGTTTGACTATTCAACTAACTGCGGACTGCTTGACCAAAACACATTTGACAATGCTAAAAAGCATTTTGAATGTGACATAAGAAATTACAAAGACAGGTATCCTATTTGGGGAAAAGGTGTTTTCAAAACGGAGAAGAATGAAATTATTATTCAGTATTACGTAAATTGGATTGGTGAATATTATTTAGTTGAAAAGAAAGGCGATATATTAAATGACAGCACTTTTGTTCTAAAGAAAGTGTTTGATTATAAATTAAACGAAGGTAAAGACATAAACGAACAATATAAATTTCAACAGTTTGACATTAAACCAGACTCCACAAATTACATAATGAAACACAGACAAAAATTTAAAACAAGGCATGACAGGCATTTGTCAAAAAAAAGGCGACTAAGTGCTTAAACGATCCCGAAGTTTCGGAATTGTGGTTCAAACAAAGTTGCTGCTTGGTTCAAAGAGAAGTGCTCCGAAATCCCCGCCTGCGTTTAGCTACAAAACGTTTGCACCAATAATAAACAGACGACACTGATAAAAAATGACAATACCTGAAAGACATAAAATTGACCTTACAGAAAATGGTTTTACGACTGTTGACAATATCTATTCTAACAAAGAAATAGAACAAATTTTATTGACTATTGACCAAGCCGATAAAGACAAAGAAACATTCAGAAAATCGGCTGACCTTTTCGCAATCAGACAGTTTTTAAAAGAAATTCCCGAGACAAAGGATTTAGTTTTTAACGACAACCTAATTGCCTTAGTTAGACAGCTTTTTGGTGACAATTATTTCGTGGTTAAGAGCATTTATTTTGACAAACCAGAAACTTCAAATTGGTATGTTTCATACCACCAAGACTTGACAATTTCAGTTGACAAAAAGGTAGATCTTGAAAACTATGGACCTTGGACAACAAAACAAAAACAATTTGCCGTTCAACCACCCATTGACATATTAGAAAATATTTATACAATCAGAATTCACCTTGACGACACTGATGAAAATAACGGTGCTTTAAGAGTAATTCCAAAATCACATTCGAAAAAAATTTATCGACCAGAAACAATTGACTGGACGACAGAAACAGAAATGACTTGTAAAGTGAGTAAAGGTGGAATTATGATAATGAAACCACTAATTTTACACAGTTCAAGTAGGACAACGAACAATAAAAAAAGAAGAGTAATACATATTGAATTTTCAAATCAAGAATTACCGACAGAACTAAAATGGGCAGAACGACTGATTTGAGAAAAAAAGCAAACCGCCATGCGCTAAAACGTTAGAGGTAATTCCCCCTGTCCCCGCCGAAAAAGGACTGACTTCCCATGCTAACGTTTAGCAATAAAATTCTAATTTCATTTTAGCTTTAATTCAAACCGATTTTTCAATTGATGCTACGAGCTCGTGCGTAA
>JAGOAZ010000010.1 GCA_017983675.1 Fluviicola sp. | reverse complement strand
AAATGATTGCGCGTATGCCATCGTCTTTTGGTTGAATATCAATCATAAAGCGCGCTTCTTTGGCTGTTGCATCTAAGCGAATAAAAATATAAGGAATTTCAGAAGGGTAGTTCAACCAATTGATTCGACGACCATTTGAGGAACGTTTGTCTTGCATTCTTTTTTTGAAAGCAATCCAGAAATCTGTTTTATATTGTTTTAATTCTTCTTTTGAAAACATGAATCAAAAATACAAAAATTGCTGAAAAGAGAAGACCTTCTATTTAACATAATGTAAGTCGTATAAATCGTTTATTTTATGCTGAATTGATATGAGGGAAGAATAATCAATTGTAATGAATCAACGAATTACCGATAGTTTATTAAAAAAGAACAAATAATATAATGGAAACTAATCCTAGAATAATCGTTCCAGTTTTATTTAACAATCAAACGTATATAATTAAAACATGCTTTAATGTTGTTGAATGGAAATTTCATTGATTGAATTTTTTTTTCAATTTTTTTGATCACAAGAAATTTCACCAATGTTTATTTTTTCTTTTTGTAATGGAGTAGTTGTTGTTCATGATATTTTAAGTGTATCAATAAAGTGTAGAACAATCTATTTAACATAATATTAATTATAAGACAAAATTAATAAAGTTGAAAATATCAATAGAACTAACATAATAATAGATTATTCCTACTGATCAAATTTATCGTTCAAGAATGAAACGATTTTACGTGCAATGGTGTTGTAGTATCTTTTTGTACGGTAACCACCAACCCAAGTCAATCCTTTAACAGCGTTGGTTAAAAAGATTTCATCAGCTACCAATAAGTTCGATGGCAAAATTGAACATTCATAAACTTTCAATCCGTTTTCCAATGCAATGTTGATTACTTGCATGCGCATGGTTCCAGCCAAACAGCCTTCGGCTAATCCTGGTGTGTACAAAACGCCGTTGCTAACAACAAATAAATTGCTATTCGAACTTTCTAATATTTGACCTTGTTCGTTTAATAATAACAAATCATCTAAGCCTTTTTCTTTTGCTGTTAATGCAGCAAGCACATAAATTAAACCGTTTTTGGTCTTATAATTCGACAGAATTGTTTTGTTTTTCTTGATGTCTTGGTACAAGTCAACTTCAAATCCTTTAGCGTTTAAGCCAAACAAGTTGTTTTCTAAAGGATAAATTTCAATGAAAAAACTAACGTCGTTTGATTCAGGTAAATATGTTCCACCACCCAAACGATCAATTGACAAACGAATACGCGCTCCTTCCGTTATTTTACACAAACTAATTAATTCTTCAAAATGATGCATGAAAAAATCGGTCGTATAAAAAGCAGGAAAACGCATTTTTAAAATTTTCGCACCTTCTAATAAGCGATTAAAGTGATTTTCAAAATTCAACACTTTTCCATTCATCACACGTATGCTTTCAAAAAGTCCGTCACCATAAGTATATCCGCGGTTTCCAGCTTGAATGGACGGTCCAGAATTACTTAGAATCGTCCCATTATTGTTCACATATAAATCGTGTTGTATCATGGTAATAAACTATTGAAGTTTGCAATTACAAGTTCAATATTAGTAAATAAAATGAAAAGAATACCAACAATTGCCCCACCAATGTGCGCATCATGAGCTATCCCCGACTTTCTATTGCGATCAGAATAGATTTCAAATGCTAAATAAATGATTCCGAATACATAAGCTGTTATTGGAATTGGGATGAACATAAAATTCAATTCTGTTTTTGGAGCAATCATGATAAAGGCAAATAAAACAGCGGAAACAACGCCGGAAAGTCCTAATGCTCTGTAGTTTGGATTGTTTTGGTTTCGTGCGTAAGAGATTGCAGATGAACCGATAAGGGCGATGAATACAAATCCCCAAAATACAATCAAACCTATTTGTGGTCCGTATAAATAATTTAGATAGCTTTCGAAAAATGGTCCGAAATTAAAAATGGTAAATCCATTAAAGAATAAATGGCCAATATCTCCATGTAAAAACGCGTGACTAAAAAATCGATACCATTCGTTGTTGTGTTTTATCTGATATGGAATAAATAAATATTTCTCAACGAATGAGTTGTCATTAAACCCTTTCAAGGAAAAAATTCCAACTGCGATTAATAAGTAATATGTTTGATAAAAATCAGTAAACATCTGCTACAATTTGATATATTTATACAAAATTGCTCATTTCTATTCAATGAACGCACTAAAAACCGTCATCTATTTTACTTTTTGTTTGATTTTGTTCGCTTGTACCGAAAAAACAACAACAAACAATGCGCATAATCCCCGTCGTAAATCACTTGCTGACAAGATAGAAAATGCTTTAACAGCTGGTTGTTTGGTAGAAATTGGTTATTCTAATGCTGTTCAAGATTCGATTGTGAAATTTTACCGCGATAGATCCTTTGAACCTGTGTGGTTATCTCACGATTCATTGACGAAAAGCGCCAAAAAAATCTACGCTCTTTTGAATAATTCACCAGCTATTGGTCTTCCCTCATCGCGAATTCAAGTTACGATCCCTAAAAAATGGCGCAAAAAAGAAGTTGTTTTTGAATTGGTTCAAAGTGTCCAATTTGCTCATGTTTTGATGGATTTAAAAACAGGATTTATTGATGAATCAAAAATGAAAATAAAACCGAAAACGGTTGTTGCATTGAATCAATTGAAAGAAGCTTTAACCGAAATGGATACCGTGCAACAATGGAATCAATGGTTTGCTCATTTTGGCCCGGCAAATAATGACTATTTTCAATTGGCAACGGTTACTTATCGCGATTATTACCAGCAACAAGTTTCAGACAATTCAGTAGCGATTCCCTCACTAAAAATAGATTCAATCGAACATACTAATAAGACGATTGAGGCTTTGGAATTAGATTCTTATACAATCGATACAACCAAAGAATTGAGTTTAGCGCTTTTGGATGCGTTAAAACAGTTTCAAATGGACCATGCGTTATCAGCTGACGGTGTGAATGGAAAATACACAACAGAATTATTGAGTGAATCGCCTTTGCATCAGCAAAAAAGAACCTTGCTTGCCTTGGAAAAATTGCGCTGGCGATCTCCAAATTCTCCAACTTATTTGCGGGTGAATATTCCTTCGTATCAGTTGGATTATGTTTTTAACGATACGCTTCGATCGACGCACAAAGTTGTAGTTGGTAAAAATGAAACGCAAACGCCAACATTGCGATCTGTTTTATCAAGTATAATCACGTTGCCTTTTTGGACAGAGCCCTACTCCATTGCTTCTACCGAATTTTTAGCTGGAATCAAGAGAAATCCTGCTTACGCCGATAAAAACCGCTTGAAACTATTTAGAAACGGGAAAGAGGTCAATCCAAATGCGGTAAATTGGAAAAAATATGCAAAAAACAACTTTCCATTTACTGTTCGACAAGAACCTGGAATTCATAATGCATTGGGCTTGGTGAAGTTTGAATTCGCGAATAATTTCAGCGTGTATATTCACGATACACCTTCGAAAGGTTTTTTCAAGAAAGATATTCGGGCTTTTTCTCATGGGTGCATGCGCTGTGAACAACCCGATTCTTTAGCGCGAATTGTGTTAAGAAACGATGCCGGACAAAAAACAATTCCTGATAGTTTAATTGCAATTATTGCTCGAAGTGAACACCGTAGAATCAACCTTCGGCAACCGATACCCGTGCTTATCGAATACATCACAGTGACCGTTTCAGCAACAAATAAACGTGTTGTTCATGTGGATATTTACAAAAGGGACGAGGAATTCTTGCATTTTTTCAATTAAAAAGATTTCAAAGCTTTTCAACAATTGCCCGTTTTCATTTCGTTGAGTCAACTGCGCAAGCTATTTTTGTAAAAAAAACAGCGTTATGTCAGTTATCATTGCACCCTCTATCCTATCATGCGATTTTGGAAATTTAGAAAGAGATTTTGAATTAATCAATAATAGTCAAGCAGATTGGTTCCATGTGGATGTGATGGATGGCGTATTTGTACCGAACATTTCGTTTGGTTTTCCAATTATTGGTGCACTGAAAAAAGTTGCGAAGAAAACGATCGATTGCCATGTAATGATTGTAAATCCTGATTTATACATCAACGATTTTGCAAAATTAGGTGTTGATATCTTAACTGTTCATTTCGAAGCGTGTACGCATCTTCACCGGACGATTGCTGCAATCAAAGAAGCTGGAATGAAAGCTGGTGTTGCGTTGAATCCACATACTCCTGTGAGTGTATTGGAACATGTGATAGCAGATTTGGACTTAGTATTAATCATGTCCGTAAATCCAGGATTTGGCGGTCAAAAGTTTATTCCTGAAGCAATTGAAAAAGTGAGACAAACGAAAGCATTTATCGTTGCAAAAGGTTCAAAAGCATTAATAGAAGTTGATGGAGGTGTCAATACCGATACAGGTAAATTATTAGTTGAAGCAGGAGCAGATGCCTTGGTTGCAGGAAGTTTTGTTTTCAATAGTCCGAATCCGACTGCAACAATCGAAGCGTTGAAAGCCTTGTAAATGTTTGCTATTTTTTCTGTTCAGTTTGATTCAATGCATCAATTGAATTTAGCTTGGGCAAAGCATTTGTTATCAGATGAATACGATTTGCCTCAGCCAGTAAAACTTGCTTTTTCCAAATTACTAAATAGTTTCCATTTGATAATTTGTCGGTTACAAGGAACGGAAAGTGAGTCTGAATTAGCTGATTATCATCCAGAAAAATATTGGTTGCAGCTTGAAAATGCGAATCACAGAGATATCGAATTGTTTTTAATGAAGTACGATCATGAGCAATTGAATGAATTGCAACGAGCTTTACTTTTTCAATTATTGCGCGACCATTCTTTTTATCTTGGTCAATTGCAATTGTTGTGTCAGCAGCACCAAATACCGCTTTTGAATGATCAATTATTCAAAATCAATCTCGATGAATGATTGAAAGTTAGCGCCTTATCATTTTAATCAGAAAAAAATCGGTTGATGAAACCGAATTATCAAATAAATAACTAATTTTGCGCTGGGGTAAGTCTTTTACGACCAGCTCCCTCTTAATCCTCCAGGACGGGAACGTAGCAAAGGTCAGAGGTTGTAGCGGTGCGATAAAAGTAGCTTGCCCCTCTTTTTTTTCTCCAATTTCTTTTCATAAACTGTTAAAAACTTCAATAACTATTTCGTTTTAGTTCATTGATTAAGCTTTATTTTTGTGGTTCAAATATAGAGTATGAAATTTTTCATTGACACAGCAAATTTATCAGATATTCGCGAGGCAAATGACCTTGGAATTTTAGACGGAGTTACGACCAATCCAACATTAATGGCCAAAGAAGGAATTACAGGTCATGATAACATTTTGAAACATTACGTAGACATTTGTGCTATTGTTGATGGTCCTGTTAGCGCAGAAGTAATTGCTACGGATTTTGAAGGAATGGTTCGTGAAGGTGAAGCATTAGCTGAATTACATCCGAATATTGTTGTGAAAATCCCAATGATTCCAGCTGGAATTAAAGCAATCAAATATTTTTCTTCCAAAGGAATTAAAACGAATTGTACCTTGATCTTTAGTGCTGGACAAGCATTGTTGGCAGCAAAAGCTGGCGCAAGTTTTGTTTCACCTTTCGTTGGTCGTTTGGATGATATTTCAACAAATGGAATGGATTTGATTCAACAAATTCGTATCATTTTTGATAACTACGGATTTGAAACTGAAATTTTAGCTGCTTCAGTTCGTCACCCAATGCACATTATTCAGTGCGCTGAAATTGGATCTGACGTAATGACTGGACCGTTGAGTGCAATCTTGGCTTTAGCGAAACATCCGTTAACAGATAATGGATTGGCTCAATTTTTAGCTGACCACGCAAAAGGAAACAAGTAATTTCACAAAAGCAATAAATGAATGAGACTGGCTTTTTGAGTCAGTCTCTTTTTTTTGCTAATTCCACTAATTTGTTATTTTTGTTACAATGAAATTTTTGTACTTATTTCTTTTGTTGTTCGGATTTACAGTGAAGAACAACGTCGTTTCTGCTCATGAGTATTTTTTCTCGTTTGCAGAAATAACTTTTAATCAGGTTAAAAAGCAATTTGAAATAACTATCGAAGCGAGTGCTCACGATGTGGAAGATGTGATGAACGAATCAGGAATTCCAATCAAAGAATTGGAAGATCATTATTCCGATACGAGTATGATTCGAAAAATTGAAGCGTTTATTTGTCAAGGATTTTCAATTAAAAACGATCAGAATAATGTGATTTTACACTTAATTGGCTACGAAGTAAAAGCAAATGGATTAGTTGATTTTTATTTCTCATCAGAAAAAGTCGATTTGGCTCCTGCCCTAACCTTTCGCTACGATTGGTTGATGCAAACACTTCCTCAGCAACAGAATAAGATAACATTCAAGCACAATAACACGACTAAAACGATGGTTTTTTTGCCATCAAAAACGACTGAAACGATAAAGTTAACATTATGAAACACCTTTTAATAGGCGGAAGTCTTGTAGTTAGTTCCATTTTATTTGGACAATCGAAGTTTGCACAATTGGACATGGAGCTTCCAACGCCAAACGAATTTAGAACTGCGGCTGGAGCGCCTGGTAATCATTATTACCAACAAAAAGCGGATTATAAAATGTCGATTACGCTTGATGATAAAAAACAAATTATCAGCGGAGAAGAAGTGATTACATACACCAATAATTCCCCTGATGTATTGGAATACTTGTGGTTGCAACTCGACCAAAATATTTACAAAAAAGATGCTGAAAATCGTTTCATTGAAGTAGAGAAAATGGAAGATTTCAAATCGATCAAAGATGTAGAACGCAAATTAATGGTGTTTGATGGTGGGTATAATATTGTTTCAGTAGCTTCTCTTTCTGGTGAAAAAATGAAGTTTGCTATCAATAAAACAATGATGCGGATTGATCCAGCTAAACCGCTCGGACCAAAACAAAGCATTTCTTTCAAAATAAAATGGTGGTACAACATCAATGACCGCATGAAAGTTGGAGGTCGTTCAGGATACGAGTATTTTGAAAAAGAAGATAATTACTTGTACACCATCGCTCAGTTTTTCCCAAGAATGTGTGTCTACAATGATGTCGAAGGTTGGCAAAACAAACAGTTTTTAGGGAAAGGTGAATTCACCTTGCCTTTTGGCGATTACGAAGTATCAATTACCGTTCCATCTGACCACGTTGTTGCTGGTACTGGAGAATTGCAAAATGCGGGAACAGTTTTAACTGCTCAACAACGCGAACGCATGGCCAAAGCAAAAAATGCGGATTCTCCCGTGTTAATTATCACGCAAGCTGAAGCAGAAGAAAAAGAAAAAAATAAAGCAACAACCAATAAAACATGGGTGTTTAAAGCAACAAATGTGCGTGATTTTGCATTTGCTTCTTCTCGAAAATTCATGTGGGACGCACAAAATACAACCGTAAAAGGGAAAAACATTTTGTGTATGTCTTATTATCCGAAAGAAGGAAATCCGTTATGGGAAAGGTATTCAACGAAGTTAGTTGCGCACACCATTCAAACGTATTCAAAATACACAATCGACTATACTTATCCGGTTGCGATTTCAGTTCATGCTGCACAAATCGGGATGGAATATCCAATGATTTGTTTCAATGGTGGTCGTCCAAACGATGATGGAACTTATTCTGAGGGAACAAAATACGGCATGTGGGGAGTGATTATTCACGAAGTTGGGCATAACTTTTTCCCAATGATTATCAATTCTGACGAACGTCAATGGTCGTGGATGGATGAAGGTTTGAACACTTTTGTTCAATATTTGACCGAACAAGAATGGGAACGCGGTTATCCTTCACGTCGTGGACCAGCATACATGATTACCGATTACATGCGCGGCGACAAAAAATTCATTTCGCCAATCATGACCAACTCCGAATCAATTTGGCAATTTGGAAATAATGCCTACGGAAAACCTGCAACAGCGTTGAACATTTTACGTGAAACGGTTATGGGTCGTGAATTGTTTGATTATTCGTTTAAAATTTACTGTGAACGTTGGAAATTCAAACACCCTACTCCTGCTGACTTTTTCCGTACAATGGAAGATGCCTCTGGTGTTGACTTGGATTGGTTTTGGCGCGGTTGGTTCTATTCAACAGATTACGTTGATATTTCGTTGGATTACGTGAAAAATTTCCAATTGAATACCAATAATCCAACGGCAGAAAAAGCTTTATTAAAAGCGCAAAACGATGAAAAACAATTGTTTATTGGTGATGTGCGCAACAAAGAATCGATTAAAACGACAGTGAATGAAGCTGATTCAACAATCGATGATTTTTATGCGACACGTAATTTATATCAGGCAGATCGAATAGACATGACTGAATATGCTGATTTTCAAGCAAAATTGACTGAAAGTCAAAAACAATTACTGGCTGCGAACAAACAGTTTTACGAATTATCGTTTACCAACAAAGGTGGTCTCGTAACGCCATTAATTATTCAAGCTAAATTTGTTGATGGAACGGATACGGTTATTCGCATTCCAGCTGAGATTTGGCGCATGGATCAACAAACAGTGACAAAGGTTTTCATTTTTGATAAAGCGGTCAGTTCATTCAAACTAGATCCCTTTTTAGAAATGGCCGATTGTGATGTATCAAACAACAGTTTCCCTCCTGTTGCAAGTCCAACGAGGTATCAATTATTTCAACAAAAACAACAAAATGAAAATCCGATGCAACGTCAAAAACGTTTGGAAAGCGGACAATAAAAGGTGCTGATTAATAACTTGAAAGCGTGGGATTATCTCACGCTTTTTTTGTTAAAATTATTTCGGTTATTTCAGGATAAATACCTACTCTACCTGGAAACCCTAAGTAACCAAATCCGCGGTTAACGTACAAAAACTGTTTCCCAACTTGGTACAAACCAGCCCATTTTTTGTATTTAAAAGAAACCGGACTCCATTTGATTCCAAAACGTTCAATGCCAAATTGCATGCCATGCGTATGACCAGAAAGTGTTAAGTCAATGTTCGTTTGAATGACTTGTTCATCAAAATGACTTGGATCGTGTGAAAGCAATAATTTAAATGCGTTTTCAGGAATTCCTGCAAGTGTTTCAGCAAGTTTCCCACTTTGGCGAAAAGGTGGTTTCCCCCAGTTCTCAACACCAAGCAACCAAAATCCTTCACCTATCTCTACTGATTGATTGAGTAAAGGTGTGAAACCAATAGCGCGGTGTATTTCGATTAATTCTTGAAGATTCTCTTTTTTACGTTGGTCATCGCTCCATTTCACATAATCGCCGTAATCGTGATTTCCTAAAATGCTGTATTTTCCTTTTTTGGCATTAATCTTACTAAAAACTGGAACCCAACCATTCATTTCATCAGCAGTATTATTGACTAAATCACCAGTAAAAACAACATAATCTGCTTTTAATTTATTGATTTTTTGAATTGCTTTTTCTACTTTTTTATGGTTGTTAAAGAAACTGCCAACATGAACATCAGAAATTTGAACGATTTTTACTCCATCAAAAGCAGCTGGAAGGTGATCAAATGCTAAATTTATACGGTGTATTTTCCAATTCCATCTCCCCCAAATAATTCCAATAAGTATTGCCAAAAATAACAAAGAAGAAAGCGACATTCCGATGTAGTAGAAATAGTCATTTTTGGTAAAAAAGTAGATTGTTCCAAAAATAAAAAAGCCAATTCCTGGGACACTCGTTAAAATCATTGCACCAAAAGCAGTGAAACCTACCAGGTAATTCGTCGTTTTTCGCATGCGAAACCCTAAGAACATGATGATGAAACTAAGGCATAAAATTGTTAACTGAATGATTCCTAGCCCAATGACATAGATATTATCGGAGGCAAAAAAAGCAGCACTAAAGATGCATTGAACAAGAATAATAAACGAAAGGATAAACAAGAAAATCATAAATGATAAAAATATTTGGCAAAGCTAATGGCATTTTCTTGATTTCTACAACCGATTAGTGTTAATGTTCGTTAGATTGGTAGAGATATTAATTAACTATCGAAATGTTAAAAGGAAGCTAACATATATTCTAAATCTTTTTATTAAATTTCAAAAAAAATAAAAATGAGTCGCAATCTATACATCGTACCTCATGACTTAACGGAAGTAGGTCAAGCAGCATTTGAGTATGCATTATTTCTTGGGGCACATATCAAAGCTGAAATTTTAGTTGTTCATTTTGTTGAAAGTGCTTCAAAAATCCCGGCTTTTTCAACCAAATTACAAGCATTCGTTCAACAATCCAACGTTTCTTCCTCAGTAACTGTTCTTCAAAAAGTTATGGTTGGTACAGTGTTTACAAGTTTAAAAGAAATTGTAAAAGCGGAACATGGACAATTAATCATCATGGGGACTCATGGTGCGAAAGGTTTGCAAAAGTTAACAGGAAGTCATGCAATGAAAGTGATCACAAGTTGTGAAACGCCATTTATTGTCATTCAAAAAGAAACGAAAAAAGTAGAAATAAAAAATATTGTTGTTCCAATTGATTTATCGAAAGAAAGTCTTCAAATCATCAATAATGCTGGGGATTTAGCGCGCATATTTGACGCAACTGTTCACGTGATTGGTGAAAAGCAAAACGATGAAGGATTGTCTCAACAGATAAAAAACCGTGTGTTATTAATTCGTAATAAATACGATGAAAAAGGCGCAAAATGTGAAATTCACTTATTAGAATCTGGTGGAACTTATTCAAAGAAAATCATCCAATACGTGAAAGATAATGGTATCAACGTCATTGCCTTAGCGTATCACACAGAAAGTTTATTGCCTCAGTTTGATACATTTGCACAATCATTAATTACAAATGAAGCGCAATTACCTTGTATGATTGTTGCTTCAAAACCTGCAGGAAATCTTTACTTCTAACATTCGCTATTTATTGTGTAATTTTACAACGTGAAATTAGGAGTTTGGAATACTTTGCGTTTGGACCGTTTTACTAGTCCAGGTGCATATCTTGAGGACGAAGAAGGAAATGATGTTTTGTTACCGACAAAATATATTGATCCTGCGTTCAAATTAGATGATATGGTTGATGTGTTTTTGTACAAAGACACTGAAGGACGCATCATCGCAACTACATTAAAGCCGTATTTGACCTTGAATCAGTTTGGGGTGTTGCGCATTGCAGAAGTCAATCAGTTTGGTGCTTTTGCCGAATGGGGCGTCGAAAAACATTTATTGATACCTTTTCGTGAACAACCAAAGAAATTAGAGGAAGGCAAATATTACTTGATTTACCTTTATCTTGATGAAGCAACCCAACGTTTAGCAGGTACAACTCGTACAAAAATGTATTTGGATACTGTTGAAGAGGGTGATGAAATCGAAAAAAATCAAGCTGTAGAGTTGTTAGTTTGTGAAACTACCGACCTTGGTGTAAAAGTTATAGTGAATCACAAGTACAACGGTTTAATCTTTCATTCTGACCTCAATAAACGAGTACGCATGGGGAATAAAATTCCCGGATTTGTCAAAAATATTCGCCCCGATGGACGTTTAGATATAACGTTGTTGCCAGAAGGTTATGACAAAGTGGAAGGATTATCGCGTAAATTCATTCAATTACTACTTGAAAATGGTGGATTCGTTGCGTTAACTGATAAGTCCGAACCAGATGAAATTAAACACATTACAGGTTGGAGTAAGAAGATTTTCAAACAAGTTATTGGAAATTTGTACAAGCAACGTCAGATCTTATTACACGATAACGGTATTACATTAGTAGAAGAAGAAGGAACGCTTTAGTTTGGCATGAATGTTGTTTTTCATGTTGCATGAAAGCACTTTACTCGTTTCTTATTTTGTTTCCTTTTCTTTTATTTGGTCAGGAAAGTCGTTATTTCTCAATTGGAGCTCGAGTTCGTATTACCTATACTTTTGGAACACATACAAATGCTTTAGGATTTTGCGCGAATACCTATTTCGCAACCAATCACATTCAATTGAATGTTGGTGGGCTAATAACGTATAATTTCACAGGATTGGGTGTGCGAAGAGATTTTACTGAAAGTATGGTCAATACTGGTTTGGTTCTTCATGGAGGAAAAAAAAACAATCCGATTTCATTTGATTTTCATTCACTGAACCACCAAACACAATCCCCCTATTCGTTGGCCTATAGTTACATTTGGTATTTCGATGGATTGAATACACGTCAACGATCGGGAAGTTGGAAAATAGAAGTGGTGCGCGTTAGTTTTACATTTGAAAATGATTTGTTCGGTGGACAAGGCAAAGACCGTTTTAGAACAGGAGCTTTACTCCTTTCCTACCGCGATTCATTACAAAAGCTTTCACTCGGTGTTCAACTTTGGACTGGTGAAACAAAAGGTGGAACGACCTACCCTAATCCGACAAAAGAATTTCCAAATGGCTACAAGGATATTTCTGCAAATTATTTAGGAAAGACAAGTCACGGGAATTTGTTTGTTGCATATTCTAAAAAAATAACGGCTACAATTGCACCGTCATTTAAACTAGGTATTGACAGTGAGCATGTTCGGCATTTGTTTCAAAATAAATTAAGCCACAATTTAGCAAATTTACCGCTTTCAAACCGTCACAAAGCAGTCTACTACCCGATGCTAAATAAAGAAGGACTTCCTGTAATCAATGGATCAACAATTCGTAAAAAGAAACCCTATTTTCAATATAGTTTGAATGAGCAGACAAGTTACCTTTGATGGATTTGTTTAAAACATTTCAGTTATTTTAATAAAAAGGTGATGAAAACATAGGATACATCGATATCTTTATTGTAATTTTGCGCCCCGTAGTTACAATTTTTAATCATGTCGAATTCTACTAAATACGTATTTGTAACCGGGGGGGTAACTTCATCCTTGGGTAAAGGAATTATTTCAGCTTCGTTAGCAAAATTGCTTCAAGCTAGAGGTTATTCAACAACCATTCAAAAACTTGATCCATACATCAATATTGATCCAGGAACATTAAATCCTTATGAGCATGGTGAATGTTTTGTTACCGATGACGGTGCAGAAACGGATTTGGATTTAGGGCATTACGAACGATTCTTAAATGTTCCTACTTCACAAGCAAATAATGTGACGACTGGTCGTATTTACCAAAGTGTTATTGAAAAAGAACGTCGAGGAGAATTTCTTGGAAAAACCGTTCAAATTATTCCTCATATCACGGATGAAATCAAGGAACGCATTCAAATTTTAGGTAAAACTGGGAAATTTGACATTGTAATTACAGAGATTGGTGGGACAGTTGGAGATATCGAATCGTTACCATTCGTTGAAGCAGTTCGTCAAATGATGTGGGAAAACGAAAACGATTGTATTGTCGTTCACTTAACATTGGTTCCTTACCTTTCAGCTGCTGGCGAATTAAAGACGAAACCAACGCAACATTCCGTTAAACAATTACTAGAATTAGGTGTACAACCTGATATTTTGTGTTGTCGTACCGAACATGAACTAGATTTAACATTGCGCAAGAAAATTGCGAAGTTCTGTAATGTAAGTATGAATGCGGTAATTGAAGCACGTGACGCAGATACTATATACGACGTTCCATTATTGATGCAAGCAGAAGAATTGGATAAAGTTGTTTTAGAAAAATTAGGACTATCCTCTCGTTCGCTTCCCCAACTAAAAAATTGGAAAGAATTTTTAACACGTTTAAAAAATCCAACAAAAGAGGTGACGATTGGATTAGTTGGTAAATATGTTGAATTGAAAGATGCATACAAATCTATTTCTGAGGCATTTATTCACGCAGGAGCTTCTAATGAATGTCGTGTTCAATTAAAATGGATTCATTCGGAAGAATTAACAAAAGAAAATAGTTCAAAAGAGCTTGGTGATTTGGATGGTATTTTGGTTGCGCCTGGATTTGGTTCACGTGGAATTTCCGGAAAAATTGAAGCAGTTCGTTTTGCACGAGAAAACAAAGTGCCGTTTTTTGGAATTTGTTTGGGTATGCAATGTGCTGTTATCGAGTTTGCACGTCACGTATTAGGTTACGAAGATGCACATACAACTGAAATCGCAGAGGATTCAGCTTATCCAGTAATTTCGATGATGGAAGAGCAAAAAACCATTTCTAATATGGGTGGGACAATGCGTTTGGGAACATACAAATGTCAGTTAAAACCTGATTCAAAAGTTTCTGATGCATATAATTCAGAATTAATCGATGAGCGTCACCGTCACAGATATGAATTTAATTCAGCATATTTGTCTGATTTTGAAAACGCTGGAATGGTTGCAACTGGACGTAATCCAGAATCAGGATTAGTAGAAGTGGTTGAAATCCCAACTCATCCTTGGTTTGTTGGAGCTCAGTTTCACCCAGAATACAAAAGTACAGTTGACAATCCGCATCCGCTATTTGTAGCATTTGTGAAAGCAGCTATTGAAAATAAAAAATAATTAAAATGGATAAAAACACCGTAATTGGTCTTTCTTTAATTGGTTTGTTGTTGGTGACTTTCACTTACATGAATCAACCTTCACAAGAAGAGCTTGCTAAAAAGGCAAAGACTGAAAAAGCAGCCAAAGAAAAAGCTGCACAACAAGCTGTTGTTACTAAAAAAACAACAACAAAAGCTTCAGCGAATACAGGAAATGATACTCCTTCGGTTACAGTTCCCGCTGTAAAAGAGGAAATCATCACATTGGAATCGGATAAAATTATTTTTGCCGTTTCTACAAAAGGTGGTGTTGTTAATACTGTTCAACTAAAAGAGTTTGAATCGTATGCAGATTTCGCGAAAAACGATAAAAAACATCAGTCGTTGTATTTGTTCAAAGAAGGTGATCAAAAAAATGAATTAGCTTTCACGTACAAAGGAAAGAAATATGCTACTGGTAACAAACCATTCCAAGTTGTCAGTAAAACGAAAAACAGATTAGTCCTTTCCCATCAATTAGATAAAGGGTCTATTGAATATGTTTACCAATTAACAGATGGATATACCGTTGATTTTGATATCAATGTAAAAGGATTAGGAAACGAAGTAGTTCCTAACTCTGTTTTCATGAATTGGAAAATGGCGATGCACCGTTCAGAACGTTTGTTGTCTGAACAACGCAAGGTTTCAACGATTTGTTTCCAAAATGCTGATGGTAAATTAGATTGGAACAGCGAAGTTTCTGACGATTATACAGAATTAGAACAAGATGTCAATTGGGTAGCTTTCAAACAAAGTTATTTCTCAGCAATTCTTCAACCTACAACACCTTTCAAAACGACTGGATCGAAGTTGGTTACAACAAATTACAAAGAAGGCGAAGCTGAATACAGAAGTAAAATTAAAAAGTATTACGCTGCGTTAAATCTTGGCTTGAGTTCTACGGAAAATGGCAATGCTCGTTTCTCATGGTATTTCGGACCAAATGATTACAATACGCTAAAATCTTTTGACAAAGGTTACGACGATATCTTAAATTGGGGTTGGGGAATTTTCAGATGGATAAATATCTATGCTGTACAACCTGTGTTTGAATTATTCATTTCATCAGGAGTTGGAATTGGTATTGCTATTTTGTTATTGACATTGATTTTGAAATTAATCTTAGTTCCAGTTCAATGGAAAATGTTTGTTTCATCAGCAAAAATGCGCATCTTAAAGCCAGATATCGAGCAAATTAACGCAAAATATCCGAACAAAGAAGATGCCATGAAAAAGCAAATGGACATGATGGCGTTGTACCGAGAGTCAGGCGCTTCTCCCCTTTCAGGCTGTGTTCCAATGCTCTTTCAAATGCCGATTTTACTAGCGGTCTTCCGATTTTTTCCGGCTTCTTTTGAATTACGTCAAAAAGGATTCTTGTGGGCGGAAGATTTATCGTCATACGATTCAATCTTAAACTTTGATTTTTACATTCCATTTTACGGAAATCACATTTCATTGTTTACCTTATTGATGGCTATTACAACATTGGTTTATACACATTTGAATTCTCAAAATGTATCGCAACAGCAACAACCTGGTATGCCAAACATGAAAGTTATCATGTATATTTTCCCAATCATGATGATTTTCTTCTTTAATAACTTCTCTTCTGGTTTGAGTTATTATTACTTCATATCTACGTTAATGACCATTGTATTGATGTTCTTAATCAAAGCATTCTTTGTTGATGAAGAGAAGTTGAAAGCTAAAATGGCAGCTGTTCGTTCGAAGTCAACTGAAAAGGGAAAGACAGGTAAAAAGAAATCAGGTTTCATGCAACGTTTAGAAGAAATGCAACGTGTGCAACAAGAACAACTAAAAAATAGAAAAAAATAAGCGTTTTTCTCTCAATAAAAAAAAGCCAGTAATTTTCATTACTGGCTTTTTTGTTGCGACATGTTTTAGTTTTTCCGCAATTCAATAAACGATTTTATTTTTTCGTTTTCAATGAGTACTGTTAAATTATAATAGGCTAATTTCCATTTGCTCTTTTCTTTGATAAGAATACCGCTTCCACGACAAGTATTCATCCATGTTGCCAATTCTTCATCAAACCAAGCTACATTTCCATCTTTGCTAAAAACCCAATGACGCTTACTGGCTTTAAAATCCCATGCTTTACCTTTTTCGAAATAAGGTTTGCAAAACACTTCAAATGCTTTTCTTTCCCAGCGCTCATTTGGATCTGTTCCCAAGAAAACAAAGTTTTCAGAAACAAGCTTGAAATAGTTGTCAAAATTGGCTTGACTTGCAGCAAGATGCCAATTATCAACGAGTTGATCGAGTTCTGTTGTGTCAGAAGTTGATGGGAGTTTGAATTGTAACATACTAAAACTAGCAGCTACAATGAATAATAATGTGATTTTATTTTTCATAAGCAAAAAAAATACCGCCAATGATGACGGTATTTCGTATTAAGTTTTTAATAATTATTTCGCAGTCAATGTTTTACACATTTTAACAGCTGCTACCAAATCAATCACAGCTCCTGTTACAGAAAGATCAGCAAAGTCAACTTTTTCCTCAGTTCCCGGTAAGTTAACTTTTGAACCTTTGTAGCTTTTCGCTGATTTCAATAACACCTCTTTGATTTGAGCCATTGATAACGATGGAAAGTATGATTTTAAAAAAGCAGCAGCACCAGCAACCATTGGAGCAGCCATTGAAGTACCAGCTAATGTTTGGTAATCGCTTTGCGGAACAGAATTGTAAATTTCATATCCTGGTGCAAACACATCTACTTTGGTTTTTCCATAATTAGAAAAGTCAGCAGCTAATAATCCTTTTGCATATTTTGTAGATGCCCCAATTGTTAAGTAGTGATCCAATTTTTTTGTTTGAAACGGATACATACTTGTTGGGAAATTATCAGTTGCATCAACATTTGCAGCATCATTTCCAGCAGCATGAATCAACAAAACACCTTTTGAATCAGCATAAGCAAATGCTTCGTATACTTCTTTTTGGTGCATAGAGTATGCTTTACCAAATGACATGTTGATGATTTGAGCACCATTGTCAACTGCATAGCGAATCGCTAAAGCAATATCCTTGTCTTGCTCATCGCCATCTGGTACTGCGCGTAATGACATCAATTTCACATTATCGCAAACACCATCACCACCAAGGTTATTTCCTCTTGTAGCTCCAATAATTCCGCCAACGTGAGTTCCGTGTAACGCGTCAGGACCTTCTACATCGTTTGAACCATAATGAATGTCGTTCATGTCATCAGCATTATCACCAATAAATTGACGATCATTAAACGCTGTGTTTAATTGGTAATTAACTTGTGCTTCAAAATGAGCGATACCTTCATTTAATCTTTCAATTGTCAATTGACCTGTTGCAATTCCGTTCGCTAAACGTTTTAATTTCGCTTCTTTATCAGATGCAGGTGTCCATTTTTTTACATCTTCAACAGTAAAGTTAGCTCCAATTTTTGCTTCAATTTCTTTTTTAGCTCCTGGAAGCATGTCTTTCAATTGCTTGTAGTAGTTTAAGTTCGCAGTAGCTTCGTCTAATTCTACTTTGATTTCTTTTTGCAATTTGACAAATAAATCATAATCAGCTCTATCTGCAGCAGCTATTTGTCCCGACTCTTTCCCGTGAAAACGTGAAGAAAGGTTTGCTAATAAACGAGTTTTTTCTAAACGAGCATATTGTTGGTTCGTTCCGTTTGAACTTCCCAAGAAACTCCAACCATGCACATCATCAATGTATCCATTTTTGTCATCATCGATTCCATTGTTTGGAATTTCATCTTCATTTACCCAAATTTTACCTTGTAAATCTTTGTGTTCAACATCAATTCCAGAGTCAATAACTGCAACAACAACAGTTGTAGAAGTATTGTTTTTTAAGGAAGCGTATGCTTTTTCGGTATTCATTCCAGGATTTTTCCCGTTGTACCAGTTGACGATTTTAGCATCTGGTGCAGTTTGTCCATAAATCACGTTCATGATTCCGAACGAAAATAACGCAAATGATAATGCGATTATTCTTTTTTTCATAGTGTATAATTGTTAATTCGATTTATAATCTTGAGAAACAAATATCGTTAAATGTTCACAATTAAGCGGTTATTTTTATTAATTTAACGTGTGAGTTTTCAACTAACAAGATGTTTATTTGTTTATAACCAATTATGAAACACATTATCACAGTACTTATTGTGGCATTAGCTGCTGTTTTTCAATCGTTTGGACAATCGGATAATTTCCGTTTCAAACAATTATTAACTGCTTCACCCAATGAATCAGTTGCGTTTTCTGTAACGAATAAATCTGGTTTACTCCCCATTTTACTCGTTGATAAAACAATCACGGTAAAATCAGTTACAAAAAACTGGATCTACATTCAAGCTTCGCCAACTTGGATAGCAACTGCTCAAAAAAGTGGATTAATCGATCGCTTTTATTATGAGTTTTCATTACCCCAAGCATTGAATGATACAACTTTATTGAAACACAAAGTCGATCTAGTTCATCAAGGAGCAGGTGGTTTGCAATTACCTTTTACAGGAAAAGATGTTATCGTTGGTTTTGTCGATCAAGGAATAGATTATACACATCCTGATTTTATTGCGCCTAATGGACAGTCACGCGTTTTATATTATTGGGATCATACTTCACCATTTGACCCCATTAGAACTCCCCTGCCTTATGGCTACGGACAAGTTTGGAACAATCAAGAAATACAAAATGGTATTTGTACGAGTTCAGAAGAAAGTACTGCACATGGAACTTCTGTTGCAGGAGTTGCAACATCCAATGGTTTGGCAAATGGCAAACAAAAAGGAATGGCACCTGAAGCAAATATTATCATGATTGAAACCAATTTCAGTTTACCTAATTGGACCTTGACTGTTGCTGATGCCTGTGACTTTATTTTCAAAAAGGCCGATTCTTTAGGCGTTCCAGCAGTAGTGAATCTATCAGTTGGTTCTTATTTAGGAAGTCATGATGGCGACGATCCTGCATCGGAACTAATGGAAACGTTACTCGATGAAAAACCAGGTAGAATTATTGTTTGCGCTGCAGGAAATGCTGGTTCATGGGGCAAATATCATGTGCGTGATTTCGTAACGAGTGATACATCTTTCTTTTGGATTCAACCAAATCCAACAAGTCAATTAGGAGCGAACACCGTTTATGCAGATGTTTGGGCAGATTTATCAGACGCAACTTGGAGTTATGCTTTTGGAGCAAATAAATCATCGGGTAACTACAGTGAACGAGCAACAACTAATTTTCGTTCTGTAACGAGCAACTTAACGACGACAATTTATGATACCTTGTGGCGTAACGGAAATCGTATTGCTACAATTGAGATTTATCCTGAGCAAATTGGCAACAATGTTCATTTAGAAATATATTTCTCACAAGTTGATTCAACCAATTATATTTATTCGTTCAAAACAAAAGGTTCTGGAATGTACGATGCATGGACTGGTTCTGCTACAATCGGATTAAACAATATTGTTCAAACACTTCCCGCACCTGCAGTATATCCAAGAATCATACATTATAATTTTCCAGACACATTGCAAACAATTGTTTCTTCTTGGAATTGTTCTGAAAAAGTAATTTCAGTAGGAAACATCCGAAATCGATTAAATCATATTGATAAAAACGGAAACGTTTACAATGTTGCTCCTACCTACAATGCCGTTGTCGGTCAGTTGAGTCCCAATTCGTCCAAAGGACCTTCACGCAAAGGAATTGTGAAACCAGATGTTTCTGCTTGTGGTGACGTTTCGTTGAGTGCTGGACCAAATTGGATATTAAACACACCACTTTATTATACATCTGTTGATATTGATGGGTTGCATGTGCGCAATGGCGGAACTTCAATGGCTTCTCCTGTTATCGCAGGAATTGCAGCGTTGTATTTGGAAAAATGTTCGAAAGGAACCTATCAAACTTTTAAGGATGATTTGTTGCAAACAAGCACTTCTGATGTATTTACTGGAACTACTCCGAATAATGCATATGGTTATGGAAAAGCAGATGCCTTGGCATTATTATTACTGAGTAATGGAACAGCAAACGTAAACGGTCCATCAACTTTTTGTTTGGAAGATGATTATATTCCTGTTTCCAACTTGACGCTTTCTTCTATTCTTTGGAGCACTGGTGATACAAGTTTGATTACTAACTTGACTGCTTCAACCGATTTATCATTCATTGCACGCGATACCTTGGGTTGTGTTGTTTTATCAGACACCCTTTCTGCAACGATTGGCGCTATTCCAACTCAACCTGTTATAACAGTAAATGGAACGACACTTTCAACAGCAGCTTACCCACAATTGCAATGGTTTGAAAATGGGCAACCAATTGCAAATGCAACAAATGACACCTTGATTATTTCATTGCCTTCTAGTTCTTACTTTACCGTAGTTGCTACAAGTTCTTCTGGTTGTACAAATGAATCACTATTTTACAATCCTAGTCTTGGAATTGATGAAAACGTACAAATTATTCAGCTTTTCCCAAATCCGGCGACAGATTTTATTGAAATTGTTTCGACTCAATTCATTACTGATTTGAAATTGATTGATTTGAATGGTAAAGAATTGACTGTTAGTTTGTTTGATGGAAATAAAATTTCACTTTCCACCTATGTTTCAGGTGTTTATTTCCTTAAAATTGAGACTGAAACAGCTAGTTATAGTTTAAAATTTATCAAGAAGTAGTTTGAAATTAAAAAGAACGCTTATTTTTGGAGTCAAATAAAAACGAATGAATTTAACAGGTATTATCGCAATTTCAGGAAAACCAGGACTATTCAAGGTAATAGCTCAAGGAAAAAACAACATTATTGTTGAATCATTAGAAGACAAAAAACGCGTTCCAGCATATTCTTCGGATCGTATTTCTGCCCTAGATGATATTTCAATTTATACGTATGATGACGATAAGCCTTTGCGTGAGATTTATAAAACTATTTTTGAAAAAGAAAATGGTGGTGCAACAATTTCACACAAAGAAGATGCTAAAAAATTACAAGCATATTTGTTAGAAATCCTTCCTTCTTACGATCAAGAGCGTGTTTACGGTTCTGATATTAAGAAATTGTTTCAATGGTACAACTTGTTGCACAAAGCAGGTGAATTGAAAGTTGAAGCAACAGAAGAGGCACCAGTTGCAGAATCTTCGGAAGAAGCTCCTAAAAAAGCGCCTGCAAAAAAAGCGGCTCCTAAAAAGACAGCAGAGAAATCAGCTACTCCAAAAGCAGCTTCTAAAACCAGTTCAGCAAAAAAAGTAGCAGCGCCTAAAACAGGTTCAAGCAGAGGAAAATAATATTACTAAAACTGATTGAGGTCGTCAATTTGACGGCCTTTTTTTATTACTAAAAATGAGAAAATACGTTTCGAAAGATTTTGCATGTTCAACTTGGACTGCTGTTGTTCATTATTTAAATGAATTACTAGATAGAAAAATTACTTCACGCACTGACTTTGAGCAATGGTTGTTGGATAAAAGTGAATTAGAGGCCGTTTTGGAAGAAGATATGGCATGGAGATATATCAACATGACGATTGATACAGCAAACGAAACATATGGTGAAGCGTATCGTTTTTTTGTAACTGAAATTCAACCAAAATTGGCTCCTTTTGAAGATCAATTGAACAAAAAAATGATGGCGCAGCCCTATGTGGCAGACTTAGAAAAAGAGGAAGCATATGCGATTTATTTTCGATCAACAAAAACAGCGCTATCCTTGTATCGTGAAGAAAATATTTCGATTGAAACGGAGTTAAACACCTTGAGTCAAGAATACGGATCAATCGTTGGTCAACAAATGATTACATACAAAGGTGAAGAAATCACAATGCCGGTTGCTGCGACTTATTTAAGAAATCCTGACGCTTCCATTCGTCAAGAAGTTTACGAATTGATTGTGAATCGTAGAGTTGAAGACCGCGAAAAATTAGATGAACTGTTCACTAAATTAGTTCAATTACGTCATCAATTAGCAATCAATGCTGGATGTAAAGACTTCAGAGATTACAAATTTTTATCGCTAGGTCGATTCGATTATTCGGTGCAAGATTGTTTGGATTTTCACGATTCTGTAGCAACTCACATTGTTCCATTAGCGAAACAAATAGCTCAATTACAGGCTGATAAGTTAGGGAAATCGAAATTAAAACCTTGGGACACAGAAGTTGATCCAGAAGGAAAGGAAGCGTTGAAACCATTTGAAAATGGTGCAGAACTACTTACAAAATCCATTGCTATTTTTGATCAACTTGACCCCTATTTTGGTTCGTGTTTGCGTACAATGGAGAAAGAAGGTTTTTTAGATTTGGATTCAAAACCAGGAAAATCTCCAGGTGGATATAATTATCCATTGTATGAAAGTGGTATTCCTTTTATTTTTATGAATGCTGCAGGAGCACAACACGATTTGGTTACGATGGTTCACGAAGGCGGACATGCAGTTCATTCGTTTTTAAGTCGTGATTTAACTTTGACGGCTTTTAAATCGTTGCCTTCTGAAGTTGCTGAACTTGCTTCAATGTCTATGGAATTGATAACCATGGATTTGTGGAATGAATTTTACAAAGATGAAAACGATTGTATGCGTGCTAAGCGCGAGCAATTAGAGTCAATTGTTAAAGTATTGCCTTGGATTGCAACAATTGATGCGTTCCAACATTGGATTTATACGCACCCAACTCATACTACTGAAGAGCGAACAGCAGAATGGTTAGAGATAAGTGCGCGTTTTGGAACAGGAATGGTTGATTATACCGATTATGAATTTGTGCGAGAAAGTTCTTGGCACCGCCAACTGCATTTATTTGAAGTGCCATTTTATTACATTGAATATGGAATCGCTCAAATTGGTGCCTTAGGAATTTGGAAAAACTACAAAGAAAATCCACAACAAGCATTGGAGCAATACAAATCAGCTTTGACATTAGGTTATACCAAGAGTATTCCTAAAATTTATGAAACAGCTGGATTATCTTTTGATTTCTCTTCAAAATCGATTGAAAACTTAACACATTTATTGCGCGAAGAATTGTTTGGTTAGGAAATAAAAAAGGGGTGTTATGCCCCTATATATCTTTTCAATGTGATGATTTGTGAATCCCACAAACGTTTTACTTCGTCCATTTCATCTTGTTCTGCAAAATCTGAAATTGTAAGTATTACTGCTTTGGTCATTGGATCGATGGCGTATTTCATTTCAAAGAAAGTATCCATTCCTTCTTCTTCGTCATTTATCCATTGCCATTTGATTCCTTCCCCATTTTTTTTAGCAATTAAACGTGCCATTTCTTCGCTTCCATCCCAAAAAAAAGTAAAAACAGCATCTTTGACTTTAACATTATCTGCAAACCATTCGCTCAATCCATCAGGTGTTGTAAGGGCTTTATCTAATACTTTAGCTGATGTTCTTAACACATACTCTAATTCGAATTTCACTTTTTTTGTCATACTAGTTTTTATATTGTTAACTTCGCAGTAGAATTTAAAGTCGAAATATACACATTCTTTTTCATGGCATTAGTACATTCATTAGAAAATAACGGAAATAAGTTATTTAAATACAGAGGTCAAATCCCTGTTGTTTTATTCATACTGGCTATTCCAGTTGTTTATTTTTCAGATGTTTCCTACATCACAAACAATGAAAAGTTGTTTTATTTGTTTATAGGAGTCGCTATCGGTATGTCCATTTTAGGACAAGTAATTCGTGCAATAGCTATTGGGACAAGTAATAAAAACACTTCAGGTAGAAATACAAAAGAACAAGTTGCAGAAGCATTGAATACAAAAGGAATTTATTCAACTGTTCGTCACCCACTCTATTTGGGTAATTATTTCATGTGGATTGGAATTGTATTTTTCACATTTAATATTTGGTTCATTGTAACTGTAAGTTTATTGTTTTGGGTTTACTACGAGCGTATTATGTTTGCAGAAGAGCGTTTTTTAGAGCGTAAATTTGGTGATAGTTATGTGAATTGGTCAAACACAATTCCAGCATTTTGGCCAAGCTTCAAAAACTACGAAAAGTCCCCTATTCCCTTTTCAATGAAAACAATCATGCGTCGTGAATACGCTGGTATTTCTGCTACAATGCTTGGATTTATTTTTATTGCATTTTTACGCGAATGGTTTACAACGGGTCAAGTACCTACTTCAATTTGTTATGTTTATTGGTTGATTGCTGCATTTGGCTTAAGCTTGATTTTCAGAACATTAAAACACAACACAAAATTATTATTTGAAGAAGACCGATCTTAGTATTGGTTATTTTAAAAAACTCACTATATTTGCACCCGCAAAGCAATTTTTGTCGTTGAATAACCAAAAAATGATAATTTAAAAAATTGCTTAAATGGCGAGATAGCTCAGTTGGTTAGAGCGCAGGATTCATAACCCTGAGGTCCCGAGTTCAACTCTCGGTCTCGCTACAAAAGAAAGCTCAGTTTAACGACTGGGCTTTTTTGTTAACCACAATTTTCGATACGCGCCAATTTTATCGTAATCGTTGGCTTGTTTTTCACAATTAAAAGCGCGACTTCCTCGAGGGTCATTCCCTACTCCTGCTAAATACGCCCAATTTCCCCAATTGCTGCATACGTCGTAATCGATGAGTTGTTGTTCGAAGTAACTTGCCCCCAAACGCCAGTCTAGTTGCAATTCATTACAAAAATAACTCGCAACATTTTGACGACCGCGATTGCTCATAAAACCAGTAAGCTTTAATTCCAACATGTTCGCATCTACAAAATCTTGTCCTGTTTGACCATTTATCCATTTTTCTAGTCGTTCAGAGTCAGAAACTGTTTCAATCGACTTGTTTTGAAAACCATTCTTTTTGAAAAAAGCAGCTTTGTGTTTCTTGAACATAAAACGGAAATAATCACGCCACAACAATTCAAAATACAGCCAATAAGTCGACTCGTTTGCTTGAAAGGTTTGTTCGTACTGTTTCAATTGCTGGTAGATAAATCGCGGAGAAATACATCCGAGTGCCAACCAAGCTGAAAATTTTGAGGAATAATCCGCACCAAGCAATCCGTTTCTGGTTTCTTTGTATTGTGCAATGGCATGAGTTTCTTCAAAATAATGGTGTACGCGTTCAATTGCAGCTGTTTCACCGCCTTTGAAGGAAAGAACCGCTCGTTTGTCTGTTATAATTTCAGTAGCATTTAATTGTTCCAAACTTGGCAATTCAGAATGTGGTAACGTAGGCGATTTTATTAGAATAGGCGCTTCTATTGCTGGACGAATAATAGCTTCCTTTTCTGTCTTTTTACGAAACGATGTAAACATGTCTGGAATGTCGCGAATGGAAAATGGTAAATCGGAGGCATTGTATAAAGTACTTGTGCTATATGTTTTTAATTCGCATTTTTCTTTCCACAATGCTTGTTCTACTAACAAATCAGTCGCTTTTTCTTCAACAGCAACTTCCTTTTTAGCGTAAACACAATGAGCAGCGTATGCTTTGGCTAATTTAGGAATCTCTATTTCTGGTTGACCGAATACAATCAATAAATCGGAACCAACTTTTTGAAGGTTTTCTTTTAAATTTTGAACGGATTCAAGTAAAAATTGCACACGAAAATCTCCTGTTTTCTTATATCCTGATTGGTTTGTTTTAAATTGTTTTTCATCAAAACAATAAACAGGAATTACTTGCTCGTTTTGTTCGATTGCTTTGATAATGGTTTCGTTATCAGTTAAGCGTAAATCTGTTTTAAACCAAACAATTGCTGTTTTCATAATTCGTTAATATGCGTTAAATAATAGTCTGCCTGTTCTAATAATGCGGTTTTATCTACTTGTGCCATTTTTCGCCATACGGAATACATCATTCCAATCCGTGGATTCTTCGTTAATAAAGCTTCGTGTTGGTCGTAGTAATTCCAATACAAACTATTGAATGGACAAGCTTTTTCTCCTACTTTGATTGCTTTTGAATAATAACACGTTCCGCAGTAATGACTCATTTTATCAATGTACGATGCCGAGCTAACGTACGGTTTCGTAGCAACAATGCCACCATCTGCAAATTGACTCATTCCGCGGGTATTCGTTATTTCGACCCATTCAATAGCATCAATATAAATTCCTAAATACCAAGCGTCCACTTCATCAGGATGAACACCTGCCAATAAAGCGAAATTCCCTGTAATCATCAACCGTTGAATGTGATGCGCATAAGCGTAATCCAACGATTGGTTAATTGCATCTTTCAAACAATTTAGTTTCGTTTTTCCTGTCCAAAACCATTCAGGTAATTTGTTTTGATGGTTGAAAAAGTTCTTCGATGCATAGTTGGGCATTTGATTCCAATAAATTCCACGCATGTATTCGCGCCAGCCAATGATTTGACGCACAAAACCTTCTAGTTGATTGTATGAAATTGTATCTGAATTTGCTTCCCAAGCTGTAATTGCAGCAGTTATCACTTCTTTCGGTGAAAGCATTTTCGTGTTCATCGAAAACGACAGACGAGCGTGGTAAATTGACCATAAATTCGGACCCATTGCATCTTGAAACGTGCCAAAATAAGGCAAACATTCATTGGTGAAAAAGTCTAATAAGTTCAACGACTGTTCCCGATTAATTGGCCATAAAAAGGATTTCGGATTGCAATTTCCGATCGTTTTAATATTGGCTTCCTTGATTTCTGCATGAATTGCTGAAAGGTCGTTTTCAAAGAGCAAAGGTGCAACAGGAACATGGGTTTTAGGAATTTTCTTCCGGTTATCATCGTCGTAATTCCATTTACCTGTTAAAGGTTGATTTCCATCCATTAAAACCCCATGATTTTGTCGCATTTTTCGGTAAAAACTTTCCATTATGAATGTTTTTTTACCTTGAAAAAAGTCACCCAACTCATTTCTATTGGTGTAAAAGTGTTCAGAATCCACAGCAGCAAATGGAATAGCTAATTCAGCACATAAAAAAGTTAACTCTTGGTCCAATCGGTATTCATCAGGTAATTGGTATTCAAACCGTTCAAAGCCCTGCGTTGAAATCAAGTGTTTTATATTCGCTGAAAAAGATTGTTTGTTCGTGGCATCTGTTATTGAAAGATAGATTACGTTGTGCTTGTTTGAACTTAACCATTCTGAAAAAGCACGCATCGCAGCAAAGAATCCCAACACTTTTTGAATGTGGTGTTGCGCATAATCTGTTTCTGTTCGCACTTCTAGGATAACATACGTAACATTTTCAGCAACATGTTCAAACCATGAATGTTGGTGATTTAATTGATCTCCTAAAATTAAGCGCAGTGTCTTTTCTTGCTTCATGCTTTTGTAGTTTTTTGCGAACGACAACGGTCACTGCAATATTTCACTTCCTCCCAAACAAGCTCCCATTTTTTACGCCACGTGAAAGGACGCATACAGGCTACACAAACTTTAGTTGGTAGGTGTTGTTTTTTTACTCCCTTCATTTTTTTTACGTGTTTTTTGTGGACGAACATGAGTACCCAAAATTCGCTTTCCTTCTATTTTTACTCCAGGTTGCTTGCGAAACGACCAAACAATATCGCTTGCATATTTGCGTGTTTCTTCGATGTCGACAATCGGAAAGGGATAATCTTTTCCAATTTCACAGCCATATAGTTGCTGATCCATCCAAGATAAGTTCCAAGGTTCATGAATCAAATGTGGAGGAACTTCGGCGAGTTCAGGAATCCATTTTTTAATAAAAACTGCATCACTATCGTGGTCCGCTGAATTTTTTATCGGATTATATATGCGAATGGTATTGATTCCGGTTACACCAGCTTGCATTTGCAATTGTGGGTAATGAATTCCTGGCTCGTAATCTAAAAATTGACGGGCTAAGTAATGTAAATCGCGCCAATCTTGCCACAAATTGAATACAAAAAACGAAACGACCATAGCGCGCATGCGGAAATTAATGTATCCTGTTTCAACCAAACAGCGCATACACGCATCAATAATTGGGACGCCCGTCATTCCCGTTTGCCATGCTTTTATATATGCTTCGTTTCTGCGCTTTGGTAATTGATCATACGCACGATTCACATTCTCAAATTCCATGCGGCATTCGCTTTCAAATTTTTGAATGAAGTGACAATGCCAATGCAAACGTGAAATGAAATTCGCGAGCGCGCTTTTATTTGTCGTGGTTTCATAGCGCATAACAGTTTGTTGAAAAACCATCCGCATACTGATGTTTCCGTAAGCAAGATAAGGCGACAAGCGACTGCAACTTTTGCGACTCAAAGCAGGTTTTGAGATGTGTTTGCTATAATTCGAATAACGATCTTTTAAAAAACTATTCAAATAACGCCAAGCTAAGGTTTCACCACCTTGCTGAAAATAGGGATTGCTAGTTGTAATTTCTTTGGGTAATTCGGGACCTCTTAATTCGTCATAAAGTTTAGTATCAATGGTGACAAATTGAAGTTTAGCGGGTTCAAAACTAACTGGATTAGCGCTCATTTTTTGTTTCCAACGTGCGTCCCAGTTTTCACGTGTTTTTAATTTTCGGATCACACCGTTTGTTTGACTTTCGTGCCAATAAATTTCATTCGCATGTAGGAAATGGCTAACTTGTTTGTCGCGTTGAAAAGTCAAGTGATTCCCAGTTTCTTGATGCGAAAACACGTTTTTAATGGTGTAACGAGTAGCAAGTTCTTCAAAAACTGTCAATGCTTCCGCGTGAAAAATGTTGATTTCAGTTCCAAATGGTTGCAATTGCTGCTGTAAATCTTGAATTGATTCATAGACAAAGCGCCAGTGACGTGTATCTGAATCATCATATTTCATTATGCTTGGTTCAAAGTAATAAACCAATAAAACAGGAAGATTTGCTTGTTGTGCCTGCCATAATGCTTCATTGTCCTGTAAACGCAAATCACGTTTGAACCAAACGATATTTATTGCGGGTTTAGTCATTACTCAAAAGAGAAGTTACAGGTAATTTTGGTTTTGCGTAACTCAAGCGATCCAATTGAATTGTTTTGTGATAGCTATCCAATCCAGAGCAAGTAATGGTGTTCAAGGCTTCCAATTTGACAAATCCATCTGTACAAATGGCTTCTTCAGGCAACATTAGATGTGTGATTTCACCAATAATCATGATGGTGTTGTTGATGGTAATATCAATTTTCTCCCGAAAAGCAATTCCCAATTGAACCTTGCTTTCTGCAACAAATGGCGCGAAAAAATCATGGCTGTATTGAGGAGTTAAACCTACTTTTTTAAATTCAGAATCGGATGGATCAAAACGAGCTGATGTTTGATGTGCTTGTTTGAATATCGTTTCATTGATATGATTAATGGTGTAAAATCCAGTTTCCAATAAATTGCGGAAAGTATCTCTTTCTGGTGGACTTGGACGAAAAATCAACGCAACCAATGGTGGATTTGCTCCAATATGAACGAGTGAACTAAAAATCGATAAGTTTTCTTCGTTGTTGTGATTTTTTGTACCCACCAACACTACGCTTTTAAATCCACCAATACTATTGATGAGATGCACTTTTTTGTGTTTGTCCAAACTCTCAAAATATGCTGCGTCAAATAGTTTTTTTTCGGTATTATTCATAAGATGCGCGTTAAAAAACTTGTTTATGTTTAGTTCAAGTATAATCTAAATTCAAAACAACTTAATTCTAGTATTGTTTAGCAAAACAGAGATAATTAAGGAGAATCGGGCTGTTTTCACTATTTTTGTGAAAAGCAATTATTTAACATGTTACACTGGATTCAACGAAGAATTGAAATATTGATAAAATGGTCGCAGAATCATTTAACAAAAAAGCAATTCATTTTTCTATCAAGTATCATTGTTGGATTATCCGCTGGAATTGCTGCAATACTATTAAAAACCTTTGTTCACTTTATTTATATCGTTGCTACGAATGAAAAATTAAGCGATGTAAAATATTTGTATTTGTTACTCCCATTGATTGGCTTGCTAATTACTGTTTTCATAGTGCAGCGTTTCTTTAAAAAACAATTTAGAAAGGGCTTGCCTCAAATCCATTATTCCATTGCCAAAAAAAGCAGTATTCTTCCGATTCAACAGACCTACGATCAGGTTGTTACGAGTTCTTTCACTGTTGGATTGGGAGGTTCTGTTGGATTAGAAGCGCCCATTGTGATAACAGGTGCAGCTATTGGATCAAATTATTCAAGAAAATATAAGTTAAATTACAAAGAACGCACACTACTTTTGGCTTGTGGCGTTTCAGCTGGGATTGGCGCAGCATTTAATGCTCCAATTGCAGGTGTTTTATTTGCTTTAGAAGTTTTGTTGTTGGATATTTCGATTACTGCCTTTACACCACTAATTTTAGCGGCCGCTTCTGGGGCTTTGATTTCAAAAATCATTTTAAATGATAATATCTTACTTTCCTTTCGATTAAAAGAGACGTTCAATTATCACAATGTACCTTTTTACATAGTATTAGGAATAATTGCAGGTTTCGTCTCTGTTTATCACACACGAATTTTTTCTAAAATTGAAAAGTTATTTCACAAATCAACAGGTAAATTATACCGGAAAGCAATAATTAGTGGAGTTGTATTGGCAGGTTTAATTTTTATTTTCCCGACATTATTTGGTGAAGGTTATCAAAGTATCAAATATTTAGCTGCGCTTCAACCTGATAGAGTTTTGACCAATAGTTTTTTACAAAAGTATATTTTGAATGACTTTATTGTGTTAATCGTTATCGGTTTATTGGTTTTTGTCAAAGCAATTGCAACAGCATTAACTATTGGAGGTGGAGGGAATGGCGGTAATTTCGCACCTTCATTGTTTGTTGGTGCTTATTTAGGGTTTTTCTTTTCACGATTAATTAACTCATTTTCATCTATAAATTTACCTGAAAACAATTTTACCATTGTAGGAATGGCTGGTGTATTAAGTGGTATTTATCACGCGCCATTAACAGCAATCTTTTTAATCGCCGAAATCACTGGAGGTTATTCACTGATGATTCCATTAATGATTGTTGCATCTTTTGCTTTTGCAATTTCAAAATATTTAGAACCGCACGCAATGGATATCAAATCATTTGCGGAAAAAGGAGAATTAATTGTAGAAGATCGAGATAAAAGTATTTTGTCTACTATTCCATTAAGTGAGGTCATCAAGCGTGATTCATTGATTTTGCAGTACAATGAAAATTTAGAAGAGTTGATAGAGAAAGTTTCTCATTCACAACAGCATGTTTTCCCTGTTTTAAGTAGCAATGGTCAATTGTTAGGTTTGATATGGTTGGATGATGTTCGAGAAATTATGTTTAATTCAGCATATTATAAAACAGTTTTTGTACACGATTTAATGGTTAAACCTCCTGTTTTGTTGAATTTGAATACATCGATGGATATGGTAATGAAACATTTTGACGAATTAAATCAATGGATTCTTCCAGTTGAAGAAAACGATAAGTTCATTGGATTTGTAACAAAGTCGACTATTTTTTCTAAATACCGGGAAAATTTAAAAAAGATAATTATCGAATAATTGCTTGTCGTTTTCGTTTGTTACCTTTGTCTAACAGAAATTGTACGTGAAGAAACTCACTTTATTTAGCATTCGATCGTTTACGGGGCCGTTTATTGTAACGTTCTTCATTTCCATGTTCATGTTGATCATGCAATTTACGTGGAAATACATCGATGATTTGATTGGTAAAGGATTAGAAGTTTCCGTAATCGTTGAATTGTTGTTTTATGTTTCAGCTAGTTTAATTCCTTTGGCTCTGCCCCTGGCGATTTTACTTAGTTCCATTATGACCTTGGGGAATCTAGCTGAAAACAACGAATTAACAGCCTTAAAATCCTCGGGGTTATCTTTATTCAAAATCATTCGACCGCTTGTAACAGTAGTTATTTTTATTGCTTGTGCAACGTTTTATTTTTCAAATTATGTCATTCCTGTTGCTAATTTAAAATGGCATTCGTTGATTTATGATATTCAAGAAACGAAAGTATCGGTTTTAATTACACCTGGCTCCTATTCCAAAGGTATTGATGGCTATGCAATCAAAGTGAAATCTGGGAATGAAAATTCGTTTCAAGGAATAACGATTCACGATTATACTGATCCAAGTATTGTCAAAACAATCAAAGCAGATTCGGGTACAATTTATAAAAGTGTTCACGGTGATTATTTGTTATTTCAATTAAAACAAGGGAAAATCATCGAGGAATTGAATGCACAACCACCCGTTTTCACAGGAAAAAACAAAGTGTTGCGTGTCGGATCTGATTACCGCCCTGCTCGTACAACTACGTTTAGTGACGCGACCTATAAAATGGATTTGACAGGTTTTAGTTTGAATCGCTCGAAACAAGAATTATTCAAAGATGAGTTTGAAATGTTGAACGTTTTTCAAATTCAAGAAGCACACGATTCCATGCAGCGACAAGTTGATTTAAATATGAAACAATTCATTGTTGCACGAAAATCGGAACGTCCTTTTTTCACAAGCATGGCCTATTTGTCCGATACCACTTCAAAAGAGAACAAAATGATTCAGCAACTTCAGTTTGTTCCGAATGGGAAAATAGCAATGGAGAAGTTAACCGATGCTGAACGTTTTTCTGCGACGGAAGCTGCTGTAACTTCACTCCGTTTACAAAATCAAAATTTAGAGGGACAAAAAGCGTTTTATGACTCAATAAAGCACAACAATGCGCGTTTCGCTGTTGAATTTCACCGGAAATTCGCACTATCCGCTGCAATAATTGTCTTGTTTTTTGTTGGTGCTCCACTAGGTGCAATTGTCAAAAAAGGTGGGTTTGGTGCGCCAGTAGTCATTGCTGCATTGTTATTCATGATTTATTTTGTCTTGTTTAGTATTGGTGAGAATTTAGCAATTACCAATTCCATTTCTCCATTTTGGGGTATGTGGATGCCAACTGTTGCGTTAGCTCCGATGGCGATTGTTTTAATGATTGCTGCAGCAAATGATTTGACCATTTCAGACAAGAAATTGTGGCGATTAATTTTCACATTCGGAAAAAGAAAATGAGAATATTATACGTTGCACATAAATCTCCTTTCCCGATTGCTGATGGCGGTTGTTTTGCTATGATGCAATTGCTACAATCCTTGCATCAAGTTGCTAAGATTGATGCATTGATTTACGACACACACAAACATCCGTTTACTTCAGCAACACAATCAAAATTAGCGTCATACTGTGAACAGGTTTTCCACCTTTCTGTTGCAACTGAAATCAAACCAATTGCAGCATTATTTGCATTGTTGCAACACAAAAATTACAATCTTTCACGTTACTGTTCAACGGAAATCAAATCGTTTATCGTAACCAATTATTCAAATTACGATGCAATTGTTTGTGATGGCTTATTTTCGGCTGCTCAATTTGCGTCTGTTTCACTTGGGGAAACAAAATTGATCATCCGTGCGCACAATGTTGAACATCAGATTTGGGGTCAACAAGCGCAACAAAATAAATCGATTTTTAAGCGTTGGTATTTGAAACAACTTACGCGTACTTTGCGTCAAGAGGAATTAAATCTATTGAATAAAGCTCAACAAGTTTGGACCTTGTCGCAAGCAGATACTTCTGTTTTATCAGCACTTATTCAATCACCAATTACAACGATTCCAATTTCGATAACTACTTCAATCAAGGAAGTTGATTATACTGTAAATCAATGCTTTCACTTAGGTTCGATGAATTGGACACCGAACAAAGAAGCTGTGGATTATTTGATCAATGAATTGTGGCGGAAACACACAAAATTGCCCAAATTAGTGATTGGTGGATCGTTTTTAACTACCAATTCATTTCCTGAATTACCTGAACATTGTCTTCTTGAAGGAGAAGTTGATGATGCTTTAGCGTTCATGGCCAAAAGCGGAATTTTGGTTTCACCAATTAAAAGTGGAAGTGGCGTTCGAGTAAAATTATTGGAAGCTTTATCTTTAGGTGTTCCCGTAATCACGACGACAATTGGCGCAAGTGGTATTGCTAGTGAAGAAGCGGGAATTGTAATTGCTGATACAGCAAATGACTTTTTAGCAGCCATCAACGATATAGTTACTAACGAGCAGAAAAAACGTACGATAGGAGAAAAAGGACGCAATTACATTGCAATGCATCATCAAGAATTAACAATAGTAAATCAGATAAAAACAGCACTTGGAAACTAAACCGACATTGATTGTGATGCTTTCTCGTTTTCCTTATCCATTGGAGAAAGGAGACAAATTACGTGCGTTTCATCAACTAAAAGGTTTAAGCGAAAAGTATGCGATTCATTTGATGTGTACCGTTGAAAATAAAATTGAACCAGCGCATTTTGAGCATGTGAAAGCTTATTGTACTTCCATTCATTTGTTTCATTTGAGTAAACTTGGACTGGCTTTTCAGCTTTTCCTTTCTGTTTTTTCAAAGAAACCTTTTCAAGCGCTTTATTTCTATCGTTTTACCCATCAGCTTAAAATAGCGCGGTTAATTCGTGATATTCGACCAGATCACATTTACTGTCAATTAATTCGCGTTTCTGAATACGTCAAAGATTATCATTATTGCAACAAAACAATCGATTACATGGATGCGTTTTCCAAAGGAATGGAACGTCGTGTTCAAACTGAATCGTTTTTCTTTCGTTGGTTTTACCGCTTGGAATCGAAGCGTTTAGCACTATACGAACGAAGTATTTTTGACTATTTTGAAAACCATACCATTATTTCTGAGCAAGATAGGTCGTTGTTAATTCACCCAAATAAACAACAAGTTGTTATCGTTCCTAATGGAATTGACGCTGCTTTTTTTGAAAAAACAACTTGTGCTGTAGATACTGATATCGTTTTCACTGGTAATTTTTCATATGCGCCAAATATAGATGCTGCGGTTATTTTAGCAACAAAAATCCTTCCTACGTTACACCAAAAAGGTTACAAAATCAACTTATTACTTTCCGGTGCAAATCCATCAGCAAAAGTCAAAGCTTTGGCTAATGAAAACATCATCGTTGGTGGATGGGTTGATGATATTCGAACAAGTTACCAACGATCAAAACTGTTTGTTGCACCGTTGTTTATTGGTACAGGTTTACAAAATAAATTACTCGAAGCTATGGCTTCTGGGCTTCCATGTATTACAACGCCATTGGTCAATCAAGCACTTGCAGCTGTTGACGGTGAATCCATTTTATTAGCAAATTCACCTGAAGCAATTGTTGCAAAAATCGAATGGGTTTTGGAACATCCTGAATTAGCTGCGAAAATTGGTGAAAACGGGAAAACATACATTCAATCAACATATTCATGGACAACCCAAAACGAATTATTAAGCGCTTTATTACAGCGTTAATTGTCACTTTTAGTTTGTTTTCGTGTTCCAAAGAATCTCCTTTGCCTCTTTGGATGATTGGAAACTGGCATACGCAATCAGATGGCTTTACCATTATTGAAAATTGGAAATTAGATAGTGATCAATTAAAAGGAGCTACAAGTTGGAAAAAGGGAACAGTTCACTTTGAAGAAAAAAGCACTATATCTGCTACTGAAAAAGGATTGAGTTTGAAAATCCTCATTGGAAAACGTACCATCGTATTTAAATCTGAAGCAATTAATTCTGACACACTCGTTTTTATTAATGCCAAAAACGACTTTCCAAAACGAATATGTTACACACTTTTATCAAAAGATAAACTGATTGCTTGGATAGAAAATTACCCCAACGACCCCAAGAAAAAAGTGTTTTCCCACAAAAGAATTGTTAATACTGAACATTAATCCTTTTGAATGGTTTAAATTTGTACAACAGAAAAAGAAACATGTCTAGAAAATTAAATACGATTGAAGAAGCAATCGAAGCAATACAACAAGGAAAAGTAATTATTGTCGTTGACGATGAAGATCGCGAGAACGAAGGCGATTTTTTAACAGCCGCTCGTAATGCTACTCCAGAGGTCATTAATTTCATGGCAACGCATGGTCGTGGTTTGATTTGTGCGCCTTTGGAAGAAGATCGTTGTAATGAATTAGGATTGGAATTGATGGTCAGCCAAAATTCCGCAACCTATGAAACTCCCTTCACTGTTTCTATCGATTTAAATGGACATGGATGTACGACTGGAATTTCTGCAAGTGACCGTTCAAAAACAGTATTAGCATTAATTAATCCAGAAACAAAACCAGAAGAATTAGGGAAACCTGGACACATTTTTCCATTACGTGCTCGTAAAGAAGGTGTTTTACGCCGTGCGGGACATACCGAAGCTGCAACAGATTTATCGCGTTTAGCTGGTTTTGAACCTGCCGGTGTTATTGTTGAAATCTTGAACGAAGATGGAACAATGGCGCGTTTACCTGAGTTGTTCGTGATTGCTGAAAAATTTGATTTGAAAATCGTTTCAATAGCTGATTTAATTGCATATCGTTTGAAACACGAGTCGTTGATTACACGTGAAGTAACGGTTGATATGCCGACAAAAATTGGTGATTTCAACTTAGTAGCATACACTGTAAATTCAACAAAACAAGAACATTTAGCATTAGTAAAAGGAACTTGGGAACAAGACGAGCCTGTTTTGGTGCGTGTTCACTCTTCTTGTATGACAGGCGATATTTTTGGATCTTGTCGTTGCGATTGTGGGCCACAATTGGAGTTTGCAATGAGCAAAATCGAAGAAGAAGGAAAAGGTGTTATTTTATATCTGAATCAAGAAGGACGCGGAATTGGTTTGTTGAACAAACTGAAAGCATATAAATTACAAGAAGAGGGTTACGATACTGTTGAAGCAAATATCAAACTAGGTTTTGATGGCGATCAACGTGAATATGGAATTGGTGCACAAATTTTATACAATTTAGGTATCAAGAAAATAAGATTGATGTCGAATAACCCGAAAAAACGTTCTGGTTTATTTGGTTATGGTTTGGAAATTATTGAAAACGTTCCGATTGAAGCAGGAAGAAACAAACACAACGAAAAATATTTGCAAACGAAAGTCGATAAGTTGGGACACTCGTTAAAAATGGAAAAATAAGATGTTAAAAGCCAGCGGATTAGTTAAAAATTACGGTGAATTAGCGGTACTGAAAGGCATTGACTTGGAAATTACTGCTGGTGAAATAGTGTCAATTGTAGGTTCATCTGGAGCAGGTAAAACCACTCTTTTACAATTACTTAGCACGTTGGATAAACCAGATGCTGGCGAAGTTTTTATCAACGGTCAAAATCCATTTTTATTTTCTCAAAAGGAGTTAGCACGTTTTCGCAATGAATCGATTGGTTTTGTTTTTCAATCCCATCAATTGCTTCCAGAATTTAATGCTATCGAAAATGTGATCATGCCAGCTTTGATTGGTGGAAAACCCGAAAAAGAAGCGAAAATAAGGGCATTGGAATTATTGAATAAATTAGGTTTGTCCGATCGCGCCACTCACCTTCCCAATGCTTTATCTGGAGGTGAACAACAACGCGTTGCTGTTGCTCGTGCGTTGATGAATGAACCGAAAGTTATATTTGCAGATGAACCGACAGGAAATTTAGACTCAAAAAACGCAAATGAATTGCACCAATTGTTTTTCGATTTACGAAAAGAGTTCGGTCAAACTTTTGTGATTGTAACACATAACAATGAATTAGCAGCAATGGCCGACCGAACTATCCGAATGGCTGATGGTTTATTAATGTAATCTAACCGTACACCCTACTTTCAACCAACGTCCTGGCATTTGAGCATATCCAGCTTCAACATAAGACGTGTTAGTGGCATTACTCAGTTCAGTAAATAACTGCAACACATTATCACGTTGGTAAATAAGTTTCAAATCTAACAAGGTATATGCATTCAAATTCATGCGTTCGATAAACCTGATTTTTGAATTAACAACTAATTTATCCGCGATTGTCAATTGCAAACCTCCAATTAATTGTTGTTTTAATGCACTCAATGCATATTTTGATTCTTCTGCATTTCGTGAATAAACTGTTGCATCGATATAATTGTACGACAGGGAAACATTGTCCAATCGAACAAAACCAAGCTTTGCTCCTATTTTCCACAAAGCAGTAAATTCAGCCCCATTAAATGTGACGTGTCCGATGTTTTTTGGCGTCCATTTGTTTGGATTGGGAACAATACTACTCGTATCACGTGTGTAATCGATTAAATTAGTTGTTGAACGGTTGAAATAATTGACTTCTATTCTAAATTTATTCGTTGTGTAGATCCAACCAATATCAACTGTTTTAGCGATTTCTGGAACTAAATTGGCATTACTTGCTGTGCTTGGATCGACATAAAACAATTCCGTATATGTTGGGATGCGGTAGCTCAATCCAGCAGTCGAATAGATGCGGTTTTTTGAATTCAGTTGGTACGCCATTTCAATTCCTGGGAAAAATTTCCAATCATATTGATTGTATTTACTAGCGTGAAGTCCAATGCGCGTATCTAAAAGTTTAAAAAGAACGAGCGCTTGTTCCAAGTACATGCCGTAAAACGAGCGACTTCGAACACCTAAATTGGAACTGTTTAACGCTTCATTTCTGGCTTCCAAACCAAATCCAGTTGTACCAAATCGTGTTTTTAGTGTTGCATTCGATTCAAGACCAACAACTTGTGATTCGTGGGTGTTTGTATAAAAGCTAGGAACGTATCTTTTTAATCGAAATTCATCTTGGTTGATGCGGTAATACGCCCGTGTTTGAATCGAAAAAGCGTTCCTTTTGTATGTATGTGCTAGAGCCGCGACTCCTGTCTTGGTTGCTTCCCATTGATCCGGAAAACTAGCAGAATAATATCCGTTTGCTCCAAAATCACGACTTGTATACGCCAATAATGTTTTTAATTCATGGAATTTTTTCAGACGAATAGTTGATTCATGATTAAACGTAATAGTTTTATAATCAGAATTATGCCAATGACCTCTTGAATTATCGAATGAACCAGATAAAGTTTGACTCACATTCTTCTTAATTGGCATTGCTAAAAAAAGATGTCCCCCAAAAGCACCGAAATCGGCTGCGTATTGACCAACAGAAACCTCTTTGATAGTTCCTGTTTTTGTTATAATATTGACAGCTCCAGCAAAAGCGTTTTGTCCGAACATGCGAGTAGCAGGTCCTTTTATGATTTCAATACGTTCAATTGCTTCGAGTGCTACTGGAATATTCATTGCATGATGTCCTGTTTGAGGATCAGTTAATTTTATGCCATTAATTAAGAAAAGTGTTTGTTCAAAACTACCGCCACGAATACTAATATCAGCTTGAATTCCAGTTGTTCCTCGTTGACGTACATCCACTCCAGCTGCAAAACTCAACACTTCTTGAATGCTTCTTGCTGGCATTTTTTGAATTTCTTCTTTGGTAATAATAATGATGTTTTGTGTTGTTTTTCCTTTTTCTGATTGAATGCGATTGGAATGAATTTCTACCGCAGGAATAGTACGAAAAGTTGTATCGGTTTGACTATAAATTGTTGTGCAGACAATGCTAAATAAACTTGTTATAAGTACAACTTGTTTTTTCATGTGTTTTATTTTTTGTGCAAAAGTAGGTATTTAATCAAATGTGGAATCATTAAGTTTCATGAGAATAAACTAACTTCGTTCAATGAATGAACAAGAACTGAAAGAATTCCTTGATTACAAAGCAGATCAATACGAACATCCTGATTTTATTCAAACTGATCCGATTCAAATTCCGCATCAATTTTCGAAAAAAGAAGATATTGAAATTACCGCCTTGATCATCGCAACGATAGCTTGGGGAAATCGGAAGTCGATCATTTCAAATGGTGAGAAGCTCGTTCGCTTGATGGGCAATCGTCCTCATGATTTTATCATGAATTACCAAGAAAGTGATTTTCAATTTGTTCACCGAACATTCAATCAGATCGATTTAGCTGCTTTTTTTAATTCGTTGCATCGTATTTATCAAGCGGGTTCTTTGGAATCGTGTTTTCAATCTTCCCCCACTATTCCTGGAGAGCTGGGACGAATCATGAATTTCCGAAACCAATTTATTGGAGATGATTTTCCAAAACGAACAGAAAAACACCTTGCAAATCCTTTGAAAGGTTCGAGTGCTAAACGCTTGTGTATGTTTTTGAGGTGGATGACACGATCCAATGCCAAAGGAGTTGACTTTGGTATTTGGGAATCTATTCCAACTTCAGAATTGCATATTCCGTTGGATGTTCATACTGGAAATGTAGCCCGAAAATTAGGAATATTAACACGTTCACAAAGTGATTGGAAATCAGTTGAGGCGATTCAAGAACAATTGCTTTTATTTGATCCGATCGATCCATGCAAATATGATTTCGCTTTATTTGGATTGGGAGCGTTTGAAGGGTTTTAACGATAACTAATTGAATAGCAACGATAAATAAGTCAAAGTAAAAGAAATCAATCAAAAACGTAACATTGTACCATGATAAAAACTTTGATTATAGACGACGAAGAAAACGCTAGAGAATTTTTAGAGAAAATGTTATTGAAATATTTTCCTCAAAAATTCTTTATTTGTGAAAAATGTAAAAGTATAGATGAGGCAGTAATTGCTATCGACAAGTTCAATCCAGAACTTGTTTTTTTAGATATTCAAATGCCAAATAAAAACGGATTTGAATTATTCAAAGAAATAAAAAACATCAATTTTGAAGTCATATTTACTACTGCATATGCTGAATTTGCGATAGATGCAATCAAATGGAGCGCGCTTGATTATTTGTTAAAACCGATCAATTACATCGATTTATTAGATACTGTAAAACGTTATGAAAAGAAAATTGATAAAGCATCACAACAGGAAAAACTCCGATTGTTAATCGAAAACCTTGATTTAGGAGATACATCGTTTAAAAAAGTTGTTTTCCCAACTGAAACAGGCTATGAGTTTATCAAAGTAAATTCCATTTTATATTGTGAAGCACAAAGTAATTATTGTACAATAAAATGTTTAGATGGCTCTTCATTAACAATCTCTAAGACATTGAAATATGTAGAAGAATTATTACCGGAAACAATCTTTCAACGAATTCACAAAACCTATTTGGTGAACATCAACTATGTAGCTCGTTTTAGTAAAATAAATGAATACATTATTGAATTAACCAATGGTGAAAATTTACCTGTTTCAATTAGAAAAAAAGAGGACTTTATCAATGCTGTTTTTCAGAAAAAGTAGACTTACGTTCTTGTTTTGTTTGTTCGTTTTTGTAAAAACGTTTAGCCAACAATGTCCATCAAGAAATTATTCCACATTAGATGGACTACCTAATAATTCCGTTTATTCAGTTTTTAAAGATAGTCGCGGGATTTTATGGATTGGAACTGCAAATGGTGTGTCTGCATTAATCAATGGAAAAATAACCAACTTCTCGCAAGATGATGGTTTAGCGTACAATAATTGTTGGTCAATTGTTGAAGATCAAAATCATCATTTATGGTTTGGTAGTTATGGAGGTGGAATAACCTATTATGATGGTGAAAAATTTAAAATAATCAATGAAAGCAAAGGTCTAGTTAATAATTTTGTACGTAGATTATTTATCAGCAATAATCGGTTGTATGTTGGTACTAATGATGGTATTTCAATCATTAACACTTCAACTTTTCAAAGCATAAATCATAGTAATCCGTTACCGAAATCATCTTCTCAAAAAGGGAAATTTCAAATAATGGATTTTTTTCAAATAAATAAGAGTATTTATGCAGCATCATACTTAGGTGGTTTTTGGAAAATAAGTACTGATACAAAATCACTGAAACACATCAATTATAAGTTTTCAATTTTTTCAACATTTGTTCAAAATGGGTTTTTATACATTTCCCAAGGTGGAATTAACAATAAAACCATAGACCGAATTAAAACAACTGATTTTCTTGCGGGAAAAACACCAAAACAATATGTTGGGCAATCAATAATATGGCAGTTTACAGCTGATAAAGCTGGCAATATGTACGGAGCTGGTTTCAGTGTTCATTTTCCAAAGGGAGGGATATATAAACTAAGTGGAAACAATGAAACTGAGGAGAATAATCATTTTAATATCAAAAGTAAACAAGGTTGGTGTGTGTTTTTTGACAAGAAAAACGACCTTATCTACCTTGGTACAATCGACAACGGTTTATATGAAGTGAGTTTAAAAAATGAAATTTCATTTTATCCTTTTTCAAATGTAATAAAAGAGAATGTTGATTTGAATTTTGCTTTACCCTTCAAGGGATTAATGCTTTATGTTTATGCTAACGGTTTTTTGATTCGTGGAGAAAAAAATAAAACAGTAACTGCGATTGAATTTCAGAACTATATAAAAAAATGTATCGTTAAAAATCCATTATTAAAAAAGCATTATTATTTCAAATCACTTTGCTTTCGGCCATTAAACGAATTATCTTTTTTAGATTTAAAAACGGCATTTAACCGCATTTATATTAACACCACATTTGGGTTGTTTGTTTTGGATGAAAACGGCGAGTTTGAAAATTATTACCCAATACAGTCTTTGATTTTCAAACCAGTAAGTAGCAGTAATATCATCTTTCAATTATCCTACGGTACAGTTTCAAACTACCATTTTCACGCGAACGATTTCGAAGTTGAAAATTACGCGCTTACCAATCCAAATAATCCAAGAGATGTATGTGGAATAGTCGACTACAATAATGTCTATTATTACATTTCACGCTATCAAGGACTTTTTTCATCCAGAAATTTCAAATTTAAATCATTTGTAAAAAGTAACATTTGGCAAGAAAAAGAATTGTCAGCACTAACAACTGACGGAAAAGGAATGCTTTTTATTTCAAATTCATTTGGGGATGTTTTTGAAGTGAACATTAAAAAAGGATTTCAGCTTGTAAAAAAGATTACGCGTGATGAAATAATTGGTAATTCCATCTTATTTCTTGAATATTACAAAGGTTCTTTAATTATTGGAACAGAAAAAGGAGTTTCGCTTTACAAGAATGGTAAGTCAATTTTTATTGATGAAGATTTAGGCTTGGTTTTTAAGAATATTACAAAAAGTTTCGTTCAAGGTAACGACTTGTTTTTATCAACTAGCGCTGGCTATTACACCTTGAATTTACCCAAGTTAATTGACCGAAAAACACCCAATCCTAAGGTTCATATTGCAGCGATTTCAATCAATTATAAAAAGGAAGTTTCACGCTACAATCATTGGTTTAGCTATGATAATAAAGAGATAACACTTCCTTTTGATAAAAATAACCTGTCACTAAAAATTGGATTTGAGAACTTTCAGTATCCCAATAAATTAGTCTTTCAACACAAAATCATTGGACTTAAAAACACTGATTGGAGTAATTGGTCTAACTACAATTACATAAGTTTGAACTATTTACCTCCTGGGAAATATATTGTTTTAATAAATGCTAAAAACACAATTAACGACAAAACGAAAAAGTCTCGTTTATTAATCATTTACATTCAACCTCCCTTTTGGCAGACATGGTGGTTTATTACTTCTGTGTTAGTATTAACATTATTCATTACTTTTTTAATCATTAAAAAACGGATTCAGATCATTCAACAACAAGAGCGAACAAAAGGTGAAATAAACAAACGGTTGGTTGAAACGAAAATGGAAGCTTTACAAAGCCAAATGAATCCACATTTCATTTTTAATGCGATGAATTCCATTCAAAATTATATCATTGATGAAAAAGTTGACAATGCACTTTTGTACATGAGTGAATTTTCAAAATTAATTCGGCAGACGTTAAATAATTCATCAAAGCATACCATTCGATTAGAAGAAGAAATTGATTACATCACGAATTATATTTCGTTAGAAAACATGCGGATTAGTAATAAAGTGGAATTTCAGTTAATAATTTCTCCTGAAATTGACTGTTTTGATATAGCTATACCTCCAATGCTAATTCAACCATTTGTGGAAAATGTTTTTTTACATGCTTTCGATGAAAAAACACCAAATCCACTATTGTCAATTCATATTTCTCAAGAAATTGATGTGGTTGTAATTGTGATATCTGATAATGGAAAAGGAATTGACGCTGAAAAAGAAACTAACTTATCTTCGAAAGGATTGCGATTGACAAACGAACGCATCCAATTAATTTCTGGTTCTCAAGATAAAATGATTCAGTTTTCTTCCAATTATCCCTCAGGTACTGTCGTCCAATTAACCATTCCTTTACGTTAATTGTGTCATACATAGCGTTAACTAATCAGTTAGTTTAACCAGATCTATCGTTAACTTTTTTACGAGTTACGTTTACTAATTGCTTCAATTTGATGCAGTAATGAGTTTTAATATTGTGTCCAATTTAAAAATACAATTTCATGACACATTCAAAATTCATTACCACTCTATTAGTATCAAGTACGTTACTTTTATTCGCTTCGTGCGCAACAGTTTTCAGAGGAGCAAAAACTGTAAAATCAATTCAAATAGCAGGAAATCCTCCAGCTGCAAAAGTTTACATTAACAATGAGTATGTTGGGCAGACACCTTTAAATTATGAAGTGACGAAGCGAAAAGAAATGACTGTTAAAATTGAAAAAGAAGGTTTCAAAGATTTGCATACTGAAATAGAAACAAAACTAAATCCATTGTGGACAGGTATTTCTGTTGTGGGGAATGCACTTTTATTAGAAATCCCTACAATCATTGATTACAAAAATGGAGCTATTTCAGACATTGTAACAGATTCAATTCCGTATGACTTAGTAAAGTTAAACTCAATAGTATCAAACAATTCATCTGCAAATTCAATAAACACAAGCTCAGTGCCGACAAGCGATGTAGCAGAAGAGATAATAAGTCCAGCAATACGGATTCGAACGTCATCACAAGAATTAATATTAAAAAACAAAACAGCAATTACCGTAAAAACAAAAGATGGTAAAACATATAAATCAGCAATTTCTGCTATTGAAACTGAGTACATGGTTTTGAAAGAAAACAACACGAAAGTTTATTATTCTGATATTGTCAAAATGCGAATTTTCAATACGAGACGTTGGTTTCCAATTTTAACAAGTGTTAGTTTGGTTGGTCCTGCTGTTTGGTTCTTTTCATCTATTGTCGTGAAACAAAATACGTCTGATTGCAGTAAGAAAATTCATGATATTAAAGTTATCAATCACTTTGAGAAAAGAGAATTTGGAAAAACAGCTTGCAAGCTATAATAAGCAAGAAATAAATTATAAAAAGCAGTGTTTATCACTGCTTTTTTTTGTTTTTTTTAAACGTTAATCCAGGATAAACCAACGTTAACTAATTCACTTCAAACAAACAATTTCAGCTTCTTATTTTTGCTGAAAAAGAATAATTATGGGGAGTTTTGGCGCTATGCAGGCTGGAGTTGTATTATTATTACTAATCATCATTGGAGGAGGGATCACGCTTTTTGTGTTATTTCAACTAACGCTACAACGCACAATGGATGCTGTTTCTCCAAAAAACAGACAAATGTCAGGTGGGTCAGTTTGGTTAAATTTAATTCCTTTGTTCAATCTAGTTTTTCCATTTGTTTTTAATAATGCATTGAAAAACGCTATTGAAATGGAATATTTCGATAGAAAAATCACGAAACCAGTTAATTTATCAACAGGGACAGTCGTTTATCCATTGATGAACTTATTGTCACTCTTCTTTAGTTTGTTATTTTATTCAACTTATGACACAACATTTTCAATGCTTTCAGGTTTAGCAGTTATTACCAATATTATTACTCAAATTGTTTTTTGGACGCAAGTTGCAGGACATAAGCGCATATTGTTGGGAGGGAATAATGAGCAGCAATTTCAACAGGTAATTCAATCAGTTCCAACTGTTAAGTATTGTTCCAATTGCAAGAATCCAATGCCTGTCAATGATAATTTTTGTTTGATTTGTGGGTATGATTCACGTCAGCAACAAGCATCATCGATTCCTGCTCAACCTGTTCATGAAGATCCGATTACTCCCTTATCAGTTGATAATCAAACAAGTAGTAAGTCAAATTCTATTTCAGAAACGAAAGTTGACAAATTGAGTAAGTACTATGATATGTTGCAACAAGGGCTTATTACAAGAGAAGATTTTGATCGAATAAAAAAAGAATTATTATAACAACTACTTATGAGTAATACAAACTTTACAGAATTAAAAAAAATAAAAGATTTATACGAAAACGGTGGTTTGACAGAAGTTGAATACAACGAAATGAAAAATAATATCTTGAATGAAACCGTACAAAGTGAAAAAGAAATAATACCACCACCACCCGAACCACCTAAATCGTTTTTTGCTGCTAATAAAGGTATTGTTATGCTGCTGTTACTCGTTTTTGGAGGTGGTATTACTACTTTTTTTATGTTGAAAAAAACACCTGAAAAAGATGCGAAAACACTCGCGAAACAGCTGATAGCAATAGAAATCGAAAAACAAGTAAGCATCAATGAGTCGTTGTTGTCCTTGTTAAAAGACGTTGAATCAAAATCATTTGAATTCAAAGATGAAGTTTTAATCAAAATCACTGAAATAGGTCAGAATGCTACAAATTCAGGCTTGTACAAATCAAAAATACGTGCTTTTGAAATATCAAAAAACAAACAATTGAAAAACTACGGAGAAAAAGACGCTGCTTTGTTTTTAAAAACATTAGATGCAACGTTTATTTCTGATAGTGATTTATCCCGCTTACAAGATGAGCAAGAGAAATTATTGAAAGATATTGAACGAGTAGCATTAGAAATTGGCTTGACAGATTCTGAAACTTTTTCAGCAAGTAAAAACAGTATAAGTTCTTTTATACATTCGTTTTATTCCGAATATGAATCACCAAGTTTTGATGCATATAATTGGTTTTCATATAAAGTTGAACGTTTTTTAACATCTAAAAATGTTACTCCAACACAAATTACAATTTTTCAAAAGAAATCAGCATCAGATTACACAGAGAAATATGTCCGCTTAATAGATGAGACATTAGAATTAGTAGATAAAATTGAAGATGTTGAGATCTGGAAATATTCCACTGAATTCAGAGCGTATCGACCTTCTAAAGCTATGTACCAGGTTTGTAATGTATGGTACGAGATAAAAATAAACGGTGCACAAAAGATTGTTAGCTACAAAGAATTGAAAACAGAAAATAAAAAATATTTGTCTGCTGACGAATACATGCAAATATACTCAGAAGGTTCAGATTCTTCTGATGATCAATATGATTCATCTGAATCAGAATATTAAAAATTACTGTTATGTCTTTTGTTTTTTGTCCAGAATGTGGAACTAAATTGTCGGAACATGCTATTCAGTGTTTGAATTGTGCATATCCGATTGCTGCGCGTAAAAACAACCAACATCAATATGTTTCTGGCCCACAAATAAATGCGCAACAAGCAGGAAGTAATGTTCAAGAAATAAACAATACCGTGATTTGGTTTTTGGCTTTTGCGCCATTAATTGGTTCGTTTTTAGAAGGATTCTTTTGGGGATTCTTATCAACCTATACTCAGAGAGATATATCAATCGATCGTTTTTGGTGGATAACGATTGCTTTGAATATTCTATTATGCACAATCGATGAAAAACGATTGGAACAAAGAGGAGTTGATGTAGATAAATTAGGTTCAGCTTGGCTTGTTCCAGTTTATTTATTCAAAAGAGCAGCTCTTTTACGTCAATCACAAGCTTATTTCTGGGTTTGGATTGTTTGTTTCCTTTTAATGGTTTTAGAAATTTTATAACTACTCAATAATTAAAACACCTATGAGAATTACATTTTTTACAGTTTTGTTTATGTTACTTTTATCGTGTAACAGCACTAATAAAGCTAAATTAACAGAAGAAGTTAAAGCTAGTATTGAAAATAAGTTTGATCAACAAGCAAGTGCAACTGAAACATCTTATGAGATTTTAAGTTTAGATTTAACAGAGACTAGTACGAATAATTATGTTGGTATTTTAGAAACTATCGAAAATGGAGAATCATTTACCTATGAATTAGATGTTGTAACTGATGGTGATTCATTCGTTTGGAAGATTATAGAATAATTTTTTTCATTCATTCAATTCTTTCTATCAACATTTTGCTTTCAATTGGTTTTAATATCAACTTTGATTTAAATAATATAATTAACTAGAAATTTCTTGTTTCGAACTGTAATTGATATGAAATAAAGTGCATTTTTTTCTTAATTTAATAGGAGTAAATTTTATTGAGATGAAAAATGATGTCATTTTATATCGTGTTAATGAGCAAACAGAAACTATAGAAGTTATAATTGAAAATGATACTGTTTGATTGTCCCAACAGCAACTTGCCACTTTATTCAATCAAACAAAACAAAATATTAGTTTGCACATCAAAAATTGTTTTCTAGAACAAGAACTAGAAAAAGAATCAACTGTCAAGAAATACTTGACAGTTCGAATGGAAGGAAAAAGAAAGGTTGAACGTCTTATTGAATTGTACAGTTTAGATGTAATTATTTCAGTAGGTTATCGCGTAAAATCAAAACAAGGAACGCAATTTCGTATTTGGGCAAATAAAGTGCTCAAAGAATACCTGCTGAAAGGCTATGCTGTAAATAACAGATTAAACCGAGTTGAAGACAACCTTGCTAGTTTGAAAAATAAAGTTGATCAAATTTATTTTGAAACTTGATATAGATAAAGTCTTTTTAAATGTTTTTTCATCAATTTTCGTTAAATAATCCGCTTGCACTCAAATTATCCCTAAGTTTGTAGCAACATTGGGGTCGACATTGGATTTGACAGCAGCTGCGATTTTGGTGGGAAGCATGTCGAGCGGTGAGATGAAGCTCGTAAATATCTTGTCTCGAACTATAATTGACAACACGTCATACGCACTTGCTGCTTAATTTACTGAATGTAAATAAAGCTTAATCCAGCCGAAGATATAGTAGGCGGACAAGTTTCTCCTCTACCGACTTTGATTTTCGGTTAGTAGGCTTTGGAGAATCATTTTAGAAAATCTGGCACCAAACTTTTCTCGAGGGCGGTGTGAGATCTCAGAGGATAAGTTGAAATATTGGGTGTTTTTGTCCGGATTTCAATCGAAAATGAATCAAAAACTAAACATGTAGAAGACATTGGAATACGTTGTTTGGACGAGGGTTCAAACCCCTCCGACTCCACAATTAAAAAGAAGCTGAAAGGCTTCTTTTTTTTGTTGCTATTATTTGGGGTGAGAAGCAAGGTGCCGAGGTATATTTTTAAGGTTTTGCAATGAAATTAGACGATTCAATCGTTATAATTTTCATGAAAATCATATTTGGGACATTTAACATTTATCTCAGTTTCTAATTTACCATCAAAATGTATGTAAACAATTGAGAATAAGTTTTCATCTTCCGTTGTGAAATTTATTAGTTCTTGCTTTTTTTTAATTATTTCTTTTTGATTTACTAAAAAAGCAGTAGGATACAACGTTTTTTGTTGCTCGTTAATTATTTTTTGTTGGTAAACTATGTAAATCAAAACACGCTTTTCACGCGGAACAATAAAATATAGTAATGACATAGGTTTAAATTATAAAATCAAAATAAAAAGATTTGTGCAAATTTATAATAAACTAAAATTAACACTTTTATAAACAGTAAAGTTATGATGTGATTAAAAATAACATATCAAGCATCCTTTTCATTATTAATCCGTTATCTTTACTGAACTAATTTATAAATGAAAACTATGAAAATTGCTAGTACACTTTTATTACTACTATTGTCGGTAACTATTTTTGGACAAAACATTAAGTCTGAAGATGTTAAATACAATTATGTAAAGCTGCCAACCAACCCACTAAATCCAAAGCCAGCTAGTTATTTTTCTTCGATTAAAGCATCATACGAAGAAGAAAACAAAAAAATGTTAGCAAAATACGAAGCGGATAAGCAACAAGCGGAAGCTGATTATCAACGCGAAATGAATGATTTGCCTGCAAAGCAAAAAGCAGCTGACGATCAATACGCGAAAGAAATGGAAGCATGGAATGCAAAATCAACTGCTTCTAAAGTCCTTGAAAAACAATTGTTAAACGAGAATAATAAACCGGTTAAACAATATGTTGCGCAACCTTACCGTCGTTTTGTACCTGAACCAAAATTATACACAACGTATGATGGTGCTTCTTTAGCTGCAACTTACTTGAAAATAGATGGTTTTAATCGTGTTGAAGGAAACGGAGGTGTTTCATATGTTGTTGACATGAAAGGTTTCGAGCACACGGATGCTAAAATTGTTTCGGAAGTAAAGAAAGAAACTAAAATTGCTAATGGTACAAGTACTTCTTATGATGTAACTTATTACCACTTGGAATTCAGTTACCGTCATCCAATGACTGTTCGTGTTTCGAATGCAAATAATCAAGAGATTTATTTTAATTCTCCAGCTGAATTGATGGAGTTTAAAACGTACAAATCAACTGCGACTAAAACTTCCCCTTCGATGGATATTTCTATGTTGACTAAAAACATGGAAGCTCAAATTTTAAAAGATAACTTGATGTTGATCAATCATTTAGTAAATGATTACATCGGATTCGAAGTAACGGAGCGTAAGTCAACATTGGATTATGTGAAATCAAGAGGTGAAGACCACGCAGATTTATTAGCTGCTTTCACTGCTGCTGATTTAGGTTTAAAAATGTTAGGTAAAACAGACGATCAAGCAAAACAAAAAATCCAAGAAGCGATTACTATTTGGAACGAAGCGTTGAAAGAATCTGAAATCGAAAACAAAAAAGCGCGTATCGATAAAGGTGTAACTGTTTCAATCTATTTTAATTTATTGGAGTGTTATTTTGTAACAAGAAACGTTGTTGAAGCGGATAAAATTCTAGACGAATTGAATAAAATTGATTTACCAAATCGTGATAAAAGACAACGCGAAGCATATACAACTCTTTTCATGGACTTGAAAATGCGCATGAATGCAAACGGATTGTAATCCAAAACGAACATATTTCATGAAAGCTCTTCGAAAGAAGGGCTTTTTTTATGCTTACTTTTTTCAAACTTATTTAATAGTAATTGTTTTGTGTATTTTTAATGAGTAATTCAAATTGAAAAAAATACATGAAGTTAATGCTCACATCAGCGCTTTTCTTTGGTTGCGTATTGCTAACCACAGCTCAGAATTCTAGTGATACCAATCGCCTTGTATGGTTTGAAAATGCGAAATTGGGTATTTTCATTCATTGGGGAATTTACGCTGTTGATGGAACTTCTGAAAGTTGGGCATTCCACAACAAAGGTGTTCCCTATCCTACTTACATGTCCCAACTTGCTGGTTTTTCTGCATCCAATTTTCACCCAGAAGAATGGGCTAAATTGATCAAAGAAAGTGGTGCGCAATACGCAGTTTTGACAACGCAACACCACGATGGTGTAGCGCTTTGGGATACGAAATTCACAACGCCACGAACGACAGCCGTTGATTTAAAAAAAGCCTTGCCGACTTGTCAATTCGACTATAACAAGCAGTTTTTATGGAATGAGAAGAAACCTTTGTCTGTCGTCTATCAAACACCTGCACAACGCGATTTAATCACTCCGTTTGTAACAGCTTTACACAAGGAAGGCATTCGATTTGGAGCATACTATTCCCTGTTAAATTGGTCGCACAACGATTATCCAACTTTCCTCAAGGATTACAACCGCTATCAATTAGCAAACGACACCTTGCGATGGAATCGATTCTTGCACTACATGCATGGTCAAATCAAAGAAATAAACACGCAATTTTCGCCCGATTTGTTTTGGTTCGATGGCGATTGGGAACACAGCGAAGCAGAATGGAATGCAGCAAAAATTGAACAGCTTATTCATGCAACAAACAAAAAAGCGTTGTTGAATGGTCGTTTGAAATCGTATGGCGATTACGATACACCAGAACAAAATATGCCTGTTATTCATCCCGATAAAAAGACTTGGGAATTGTGTTTGACGAGTAATGACAATTGGGGATACCGACCGAAGGATAAAAACATGAAAACGGTCAATGAAGTGTTGCAGATTTTTACAGAGTGTATTGGAATGGGTGGGAATTTATTGCTGGATATCGGACCAAAAGCAGATGGAACAATTCCTGAGGAACAAGTTCAATTACTGAAAGCGGTTGGACGCTGGACGAGCAAACACAACGAAGCAATTTATGGTTCGCGTGCCGGATTGCCTTCTGGTCATTTCTATGGAGCAAGTTCACTTTCTCAAGACTCTATGACGCTTTATTTGTTTCTTCCTGGTATTGGAATAGATACAACTGGGAATGACAAATACATAACAGCTGAAGAATTGATTGAAATCAAAAAAGAGGCGATCGTTTTCACAGAAGAAGTTTCATTGTCCTTTCAGTTGAAGGGATTAATGAGTGAAATTGAGGAAGTAACGGTTTTAGGAACAGATGCAGTTGTTCCCTATAAGATTGTCGGTAAAATAGATTGGAGTTACGTACCTGGCACAATCTACTTGAAAGTACCATTCGATAGTTTAGATCCTGAAATAACAGTCGTGAAAATCAAATTAAAGAGCAAATTAAAATTGTACCGTGGAAAAGGCGGTTTTCATTAATTGTACATGAAAAAGTTAGTCATCATTTCTTGTTTTCTTGTTTCGATTGTTTGGTCGCAAGAGCACACGCAACGTTATTTCCCACCAACGGATTCATTGGTTATCAATCAATTAGATAAATGGCAAGGATTTAAATTTGGATTAATGATGCACTGGGGCACGTATGCGCAATTAGGCGTTGTCGAAAGTTGGAGTATTTGTCCAGAAGACGAAGATTGGTGCGTTAGACGTGGACCATATAAAAACAATTACTTCGCCTACGTGAAAGCATATGAAGCATTGCAACAGACTTTTAATCCCATTCAATTTCAACCTGATAAATGGGCAAGTGCAGCGAAATATGCAGGGATGAAATACTTGGTTTTCACCACAAAGCACCACGATGGATTTTGCATGTTTGATACGAAAGAAACGGATTACAAAATCACTTCACCAAATACACCGTTTGCAAGCAATACCAATGCGAATATCACAAAAGTACTGTTCGAAGCGTTTCGGAAAGAAGGATTTTCAGTTGGCGCATATTTCAGTAAGCCTGATTGGCATTGTGCTGATTATTGGGATCCTACATTCCCGCCTGTTGATCGCAATCCGAATTATAGCTTAACGAAATATCCAGAGAAATGGAACAAATACGTTGACTTCACCCACAAACAAATTCTTGAATTAATGCGCGATTACGGGAAAGTGGATTTACTTTGGCTGGATGGTGGATGGGTGCAACCAATGACAGAAACTTCGCCGCGTTGGGGATACAAACCCGTTCATCAAGATATTTTCATGGATAGTTTGGTGCAACAAGTACGTTTGTTACAACCAGGATTAATTGTAGTTGATCGAGCTGTTGAAGGTCCTAATCAGAATTATTTAACACCCGAACAGCAAATTCCGAACGAGCCACTTCCCTATCCTTGGGAATCGTGTATGACAATGGCGAATAGCTGGAGTTATGTTCCGAATGACACATACAAGTCGACCAAACAATTAATTACGAATTTGTGTATGATTGTTTCACGAGGCGGGAATTACTTGTTAAACATCGCTCCAAATGCGGCTGGTGAATGGGACACAATTGCCTACCAACGGTTAAAAGAAATTGGTGATTGGATGCAGATAAATGGTCAAGCGATATACAATACGCATCCTGTTTTTCCTTATGAACAAGTGAATGAATATGGGAAATGGGTTTTTACTGAAAATGACAACAAAGAGGTTTTCGCATGTTTTATACCGACCGGTCTGTTTGAAAGAGTTGAAATCACTTTACAATTAAAAGACTTCAAATCAACAACTTTTTCAAGTGTTGAATTATTACAAGGAAAAAGTATCCAACCAGCCACTGAACATCTATTACGGAAAATAAATCAATTGAATTTTACCATTCAAAATCAGGAACTTCCAATTGTTTGGAAATTAACACAGTTATTATGACCGTATTACAAGAAAAAAAAATCAAACAACTTATTAGAAAATATAATGATATTTTGCTGATTTCCATGCGATTGGCAGTGGCAGAGGATTTCACCAATTTAATCGTTTTGAATCACGATGATAGCAATTTTGAATTAGCGAATTTATTGAAAGACAAAGAACAATTCAATGCGTTTGTTTTCAAAGAATTCATGAAAAATAACAGTTCATCAGTCATCGAAGAATTAAAAACGATGGACGAACCTTTCGAACTTATCAAACGAAAACGTTGACAAAAACCCTATTAATCGGGTAATTTTTGTTGGTCAAAAATCAACGGAATTGAAATCTCCAATTTGCACCCTTTACCCGGAGATGCATTCATATTAAATGTACCAGCAAACATTTCTACACGACGTTGAATATTTGCTAAACCAATTCCTTTTCTCACCGTTTTTGGATCAAAACCTATTCCATCGTCAGTAATGATTAGCATTAACTGGCTTTCATTTATTGCAACTTCTATCGATAAATTGTTGGCATGCGCATAATTATAAATGTTGCGCAATTGCTCTTGCAAAATTCGAAACAAATTGAGTTGCAAATCTTTTTGTAAGTTTTTATAATTGATTTCATCATCAATTTTCAACGAAATAGTGACTGATTCATTAAAGTTGAAATCATTTAATAAGTTGTCAATCAATTCTTCAAACGAACTTAATTCATAAAAAACGGGTGCTAAGCGGTGAGATAAGTTTCTGATTTCTTGCAATGCGAGATTAATCATCCCTTTGGATTGATTGTAAAACTCAAGTCCCTTTGAATCAACAAATTCCGACAGCATACTTAAACGAATATTTGAAGAAGCTAAAATTTGACAAATATTATCGTGTAGTTCACTTCCTATTTCAATCCGCTCTTCTTCTTGAGCTTGAATAATTGATTTTGTTAATTTATTTTCGAACAAGACTTTATCGGTGACATCAATCGCAATCATTAACCCAAATTTCTTGCCAGCTAACTCGATCACACTCGAATAGGTATCAACCAAAAGAAATTCATTGTTTGCTAATTGAAAGTTATAACGTTTGGTGGTTGAAATAATTTCGTCGTTTATAAACCGATTAATTTCAGTATTCAAATGAATATGCTCTTCTTTTGAAATCAAATCAAAGATTGATACTTTTTGTAAGGTTTCTTCATCCAATTCAAAGCTATTTAATGCAGCTTCATTTGCTTGTTTGATGCCATGTGATTCCAAGCAATAAACAAGCATTGGCTCGGGAGAAAGCCGGAATAAATTGGAGTAGCGACTTTCTGATTCTAATAATTGTGAAGTGATTCGTTTTCGTTCGATACTGTAAATGATACTTTTATAGAGTGAACTCGCTGTAATTTCATCTTTTAGTAAATAGTCGGATATACCTAGTGATAATGAATTCAAACCGAATTCAAAATTAGTATATCCAGTTAAAACAATTATGGGTGTGTTTTTAGCTAGATTAATGATACTAATTAATAACTCCTCTCCTCGTTTGTCAGGTAATGATAAATCCAATAATATCACATCTAATTGAATTGAATCATTTTTCAACGTTGCTAGTGCAACTTGAAAGCTTTCTTTGGTGATTAAATTTAGTCGGGAAATATTATCTTCTAAATAATCTTGGATTAATAAGCAATCACCAGCATTATCTTCGATTAATAAAATTGTATATTCTTGTAAATCAAACGCCATGTTTATTTTTTAATAGTTGAAAGTAAAAGTTAGTATGATTAATAATTGCTAATGTGAAGCTATCGAATGTTAATGGTTTCGTTAAAAACCCACTTGCTTGACGATCGTTCGCTCCTTGCATATCAATTTCAGTCGCAGAAGTTGAAAGCATAAAAACCGGAATGTGCTTCAAATGCTCATTTCCTTTTAAATACGTAAGTACCTCCATACCATTGATTCGTGGTAAATTAATATCCAACAGTATCAAGTCTGGTAATAAAATGTTTTTAACTTTCAAACATTGGTTAAGAAACTCAATAGTTTCATACCCATCATGCGTGACTGATAAGGTATTCCTTATTCGATAATCTTCTAAAAGTTCTTTAGTAAGTAACACATCTCCTTCGTTATCCTCAATTAATAAAATGTGAATCGATTGCATAAAATTTAATTAACTGTTATTGTTTTTGGTAATCGTACAATAAATGTACAACCTTCATTATATACAGATGTGACACTTATTTCCCCATTCATTAATACGGTTATTTTTTTACAAATAGCCAAACCAATACCACTTCCTTGTATTTGGTTGTTATTCAAATCACCACGATTAAACAAGAGGAATATTTGTTCTGTTTTTTCAGGTTGAATTCCAATTCCATTGTCACTGATTTTAAAAACATGGTCGTTCTCTTCATCCCGGTAAGCTACTTTTATTATAGAAATGCGGGCATTTGATTTGTATTTGACGGCATTGCTAATTAAATTCGTAAACAGCGTTCGCAATAGTATTTTGTGACCTAGTATAATCGGGAATTGATCAACCACAATTTGACTATTATTTTCTTGAATTAATTTTCTATTCATCCATAGTACTTCTTCGACTAATTCATTTATATTGATGTCTTCTTGTTGGCCGTCGATCATACCTATTTTTGAAAAAGCAAGGATTTCTAACATGACATTGCGCATTTTTTTCGCACCATCCATTGCAAAATGAATGTATTGTTTTCCTCGTTGATCCAATTGTTCCTTGTATTTCTTGTCCAATTGTGTCAAAAAACTGGTTACCATACGAAGTGGCTCTTGTAAATCGTGCGAAGCTACATAGGTCATGTGTTCCAATTCTTCATTTTTTGCTTGTAATAAATGAATAGAGTTTTTTAAGTTTTTACCGGTGTCAATTTCTTTATAAATAACATTTTGTAAATTCTGAATCAGTTGATTAATTAAGATTGAAATGATGATGTTTAAAAACAACATGTTTATCGAAATGATTACCCAATTTTTTAAATCGATGGTTAGTGAATTCAATTGATTGGTTGCAATTAAAAAACCGATTAATAAACAAATAAATGCGTTTAACAATGAGATAATTATAGTTGTTTTTTTGGAGTACAATAAAGAAATACTGATGTTAGCAATTGTCCAGTATAATATTCCTAAAACAAAAAAATCCTCTCTAAACAAAAGTTGGAATCCTAAATTATATATTGCAAGCGTGAAAATCGTTTTTTTAACATTGATCCTCATTTTTGAAGGAATCGTAATCATAAACATGATGATATATGTCAATGCACTATAAATAATTACATTAAATTGATGCAAATAAATTGCATTTATAGTTCCTGGAATTAAAACGAATAATCCAAATGGGGAAATATATAACAAACATTTGAAAAAAATCTCATTCCGCAAATTCTCTAAATCAGAAATTGATTTGTGAACTGGCATGATTTTTTTTAGCATAAATTGCTCATAGCGTTTAATCCAATTCATAAGTAGTATTAATAGGTAATGAAATGATAACGGTAGTTCCGACGTTTAAATGAGATTCTACCCAAATTTCACCGTTCAATTTATTTACAATTCTTTTTGCTAATGCTAAACCTACTCCACTTCTATTGGTGGAGGAATTATTATCAAGACGTTGATAGAGTTGAAATATCCTGTTGTGATGTTGCTTTTCAATTCCTATGCCATTATCAGTAATTGAAAGTTGCCATTTATCATCAATTAAACGTTTAATACGAACACTTAATAAAAGTTGAATTTCTGTGTTTTTGAATTGAACGCTATTATCGATTATTAAATCAAACAGTTTTTTTATCAAATACGCATCTGTTATAATTTCATCACAATCCAAATCAAGCTTGTAATCGAAGGATTGTTTTTCATTCAAATAGTTGTCAATTACTTGTGTTGAAATTAGTTTTATATTGACAGAATCAAGAGTAACAACATGTTTGTCAATTTTAGATAATTTGTCCATTCCAGCTATGAGTTTCTCCAATTTCATAGCACCTTCAGCTGCAAAAAACAGGTATTTGTCTGCCTTATCATCAATAAACGTCGCTAATTGCTTGTTCAACAAACCAATATCTTTGGAAACTTGTTTCAAAGGAGGTTTGATGTCTTTTGCAGTTACAAATGCGATCTGTTCTAATTTTGTGTTTTTTGCTAAAAACAACTGTATGGATTGTTCCGTTTTTGTTGCGGAATTTAAAATAGCGCGTTGTAGTTTTTTTTCTTTATCTAATACGCGTTCCAAAATTTTCAGCAGTTCATTCATGATAGCGGAAATGATAATACTCAGATAAATATTATGGATTGAAATCAATATCCAATCTTCCAAACTCAAACTGGTCGAAAACGTCGGCGGTAAGTCACCAATATATATGACAAGTGCAATAATTGAAAATCCAATTGCGTTGACTAACACAAGATAAATCAATTGTATTTGATTGAATAACAGCGAACTTGAAATGTTGCCGATTATCCAAAAAAGTATTCCAGCTCCATCCATTCCTAATTGCATCAACAACTGGAAACCAAGCAAGTAAATGACTGAAACAAAAATCCATTTTCGAACATTTAATTTAATTTTTGTTGGATAAGTCAGAAAAAGAACGGACAAATAGGTTAATACATCCCAAAAAACAACCCAATAATTATGAATATAAATCCCATAAAAAATACCTGGAATTAATACTAAAATGAATAAGGAATAAACATATACCAGACTTTTAATAAAAATGACGTCTTTTAAATAGGTCAAATCTGTTACATAATCAGAACGATTGATTAATTCAAGATTCTTTTTCTCTAAATAATTACCGAAAAATCTCATCTAATTTAAATTGGTATTTTAAATGAAATTATTAATTGTTGGTTCACAGTTGTAACCCATAAATCACCATTAAGTTGGTCAATTAACAATTTACTTATTGTTAAATCTAATCCAAATTCTTCTAAGAAGTGATCGGAATTAAGCACACTAAAATCTTCTTTAGCAGCGCTTTCAAAAAGGAATGCATTATCTTGGTAAGCGATAACCCAATAGCCATTTGATGAAATACATGATATCGAGATGTTAATATTTGCAGTAGATTTGTTTTTTGAGATTGAATTATCGATTAAATTATCGATCATTTTTCTAATTGGTTTTTCATACGAATACAATGATTTGTTTTCTTTTATTTCTAATGATGGAATGTGTTCTATATCCTTTTGAATAAATAATTGATGGGTGAGCTTTTCCAGTTGTATCACTTCTTTTGTTTGATTTTCGATATCCATTATTGATAATTCCAACAAATCATTGACAATATTTTTCATTTTAGTTGCTTTTGAAATACTGTCATAAATCAATTGCTTGTTGCTAGTGGTTAATTGTGGTTTGTATTTCTCAATTAATCGACCAAGAAAACTAACAATCATACGGATGGGTTCCTGTAAATCATGTGAAATCACATAGGCCATTTGTTCTAATTCTTTGTTTTTAGAAACGAGAGAAATATTTGATTTTTTAAGTGATTGTACATTGTTTTCATAATTTATCTTTAATAAACGCTGTTTGACTATGATTTGATGTAAACTTCGAACTAGTTCAGTGAATAAAACAGCTATTATAGCACTTAGGAAAATGTTGTTCGCTGAAATCAACAACCAATCCGCGATACTTAAACCTTGAGAGAAATAAGGCGATGAACTTTTAAAATAGATAATCATACCTATAACAATTGACATGCAACTGTTTAATACAAAAATCAACAAATAGTTGTTGCTCTTAAAAAATAGCGAAGCCATGATGTTCCCAATTGTCCAATACAAAATTCCAGAAGCATCCATTCCTGTAACAAGCATTAATTGAAAACCAAAGTTGTAAATGCCGAATGTTAAAAATAATTTCCGTTGAAAAATAGTTAAACGAGATGGGAGTGATATTAAGATTAATATTAAATACGTAAACGAAGCCCAAAAAACAATTGACATACTCCCAATTCGAAACCCATAATTTACGCCTAAAACTGTTGGTAAAATAGTATATGGATGGATGATGATGATACTTTTGATAAAAGTAACATCGCGATAAAAATCCAAATCATTCGAATAGTTCGAACGATTCAAATGAACTTTCGCCATTTTATAAAAATACGCACGAATAGCTTTTTTAAACATCTAAACGTATTTAAAATATTGAATATTCATTCGATAAATTGCTCCGATGCAATTTGTATAAACCAGAAAAGAAAATTGAAAAAACAAAAACACTTCTTGCACAAAGAAGTTAATCAAACCAGTATGAAATGTTTTCGTTTCCAAAGTTAAAGTATGTTTTCGTTTAACTTAGATCGAGACTTGTCCCGACTTTTAGTTTAAAGTGTGAAACGAATATACGATTTTATTTGAAAAAATGAAAATTGGACAATTGGTTAATTGTAAACTAATGAACTTTATTTTGAAAGTAGTTTGATTTTTGAATAGGGTAATTTTTCGGAAGTGCGTGAGTAATTAATAATCACCGTTTTAACTGCTTCTGATAAGTCATCGTATTGCTTGATGATTAGCTGAGCATCTTGCTGAAGTTCGTTGTTATATCCCAACATACTAGGTGCATTTTCTTGTACCATTAGCCTTAAAAAACGGTATTCAGGATTATTTTTATTGAGTGCAATGACTGATTCAAGCAACTCTTTTCCTTTGTTAAATCGTTCCAGTTTTGTAAAAGGACTAATGGCAAATTTGGCTTCTTTCATGATTAAAGAGGCATGATAAGCTTTTGCATCGTATGAAGTTAGGTTTACTGCTAGTTTTTTTCTGTAATTGACTATCGTTTCTTCCTTACTACTACTCAATACTTTGTAAAAAGCTGTTTTTTCAGCTTCCGTAACTAACAGAAAGCTGAACAGTAAAAAGCTCAAGCAAATGAATGAAAAGGAATGGATTATCTTCATAACGTAAAAAACAATGAAATAAATGCTTTGTTCGAATAAATCAAAAAATCATCATTTTTTGATTTGATAAAGTTACGGATTATGTATCTTGCAAACGAATCAAAACAAGCATTATGTTTATTGAAATCAATCCAAATAATATTGACCAACGTTTAATTCAGCAAGCGATTACTGAATTACGTAAGGGAGAAATTATCATTATTCCTACCGATACGGTCTATGCCGTGGCTTGTGACATGAAACATAAAAAAGGATTGGCCAACTTGGCAAAATTTAAATCGCTAAAACTCAACAAAGCAAACTTCTCTATTATTTGTGAAGATCTTAGCCAAGTAGCGGATTATGTGAAGCAATTAGACCGTGTGATATTTCGAATACTGAAACAAAATCTACCGGGACCTTTTACTTTTGTGCTGGAAGCAACAAATGAAGTGTCCAAAATTTTTGATGTTTCAAAAAAAGAAATTGGAATCCGAATTCCTGATAATAAAATTGTTGCAGCACTTGTCGCTGAACTTGGGAATCCATTAGCGGTAACATCTCTTCATGATGACGAAGATGAAATTACCGATTACTTTGTTGATCCTGCTGCAATATACGAACGCTATGATGACGAGATTTCGTTCATAATTGATGGTGGAATGGGACATCTGGAAGCATCAACCATTGTGGATTGTACACAAGGTCAACCAGAAATTATTCGTCAAGGAATTGGAAAAATTGAGCTATGATAACAGTAATTGATTGCGGGAGTTCCAAAACGCCTTTTATCGAAAGTTGTGTCGATGAATTCGAAGATGTACAGGTTGTTGGTATGTATGATTTTGATTTCAGTTCGTTTTCGTCAGCGCTAGGTTTCATTATTTCTGGCGCGCCTATTCTGATTACAGAGAAAGATCCTGAACCCTTTTTGGCACTTTTTTCGTGGTTGAAAGTAACGGACAAACCTGTTTTAGGGATTTGTTTTGGTCATCAAATACTTGGATTAACCTATGGTGCGCTAGCGAGTAGAATTCGTGAAGACCGCGATTGGCAAACAGTTGAAGTGCTAGGAGATTGTGCGCTTTTTGATAAGTTGCCGAGTGAAATTGAATTGATGGAAGATCACTGCGAAGCTATTTCTATACCAGCCAACTTCATTCATGTTGCTGTTTCTGATGCTTGTGTCAATGAAGCGATGATGCACCAAACGAAATCTTTGTATGGAGTTCAATTCCATCCTGAAGTTTCAGGAAATCATGGTCGTGTGATTATTGAAAACTTTGTTCATATCTGTCAACAACATGCACGTTTAAATCACGAATAATTTACGACTTTTGATTTATGGTATTAAATCGCGTTTGGATCGGAATGTTTATCACTGCACTAATAATGGGCTTTTCAAAACTCATTTTTTGGCAGGACACCTTCATTTTACAACAAATGTTGGACTCCTTTTTCGAAGCTGCAAAAGCTGCTTTTGAATTAGCTTTGTACATGACGGGTATTTTAACCTTGTGGATGGGTTTAATGAAAATTGGAGAAGACAGCGGAGCTGTGAATAGTATGTCACGTGTTGTTTATCCGCTATTCTCAAAACTTTTCCCTGAAATCCCGAAAAATCACCCAGCCATGGGAAGTATCATGTTGAATTTTTCAGCAAACATGCTTGGTTTGGACAATGCAGCAACACCTGCAGGATTGCGCGCAATGCAACATTTACAAGAATTAAACCCAAAAAAAGACACTGCTTCGAATGCACAAATCATGTTTTTGGTATTAAATGCTTCTGGTCTAACTATTATTCCTGTTTCAATTCTAGCCGCACGTTCTGCTGGAAATTCGACTAATCCCACATCGGTTTTTATTCCCATCTTATTGACGACTTATTTTGCAACCTTAGGTGGTTTGATTTTTGTCGCAATACGCCAACGGATTAACTTGTTTCAAAAAACAATTATTTTATACATTGGGACCTTGACCCTATTAATTGTTGGGTTATTGTGGTATTTAAAAACACATCCTGATCAAATCGACACGATTTCTCGCATTTTAAGTTCCACTATTATTTTTGCATTTATTTCTTTTTTCATTTATAAAGCAATTCGTTCAAAGATTCAAGCATATGAATCCTTTATTGAGGGTGCAAAAGGCGGCTTTCAAGTGGCGATAAACATTCTTCCCTATTTGGTTGCCATGTTATGTGCAGTTGCGCTGTTTCGTTCATGTGGTGCGTTAACTGATTTGATGAACGGAATAAAATTCTTGTTGCTTCAAATGGGCATAATGACTACTGAATTTATTGATGCCTTACCTGTTATTTTAATGAAACCTTTTTCCGGTTCAGGTGCAAGGGGAATAATGGTCGAGAATATGGCATTGTTTGGACCTGATTCGTTTGTTAGTAACCTTTCTGCTACTTTTCAAGGAAGTACGGAAACAACTTTTTATGTGTTGTCCATTTATTTCGGTTCAGTCGGAATTTCAAAATCGCGTTATGCAGCATCTGCTGGACTTTTTTGCGATTTAATTGGAGCAATTGCAGCAATCTTGATAGCCTATTTATTTTTTAAATAACCATGAGTTGGATTAAAAAAATATTTGGAAAAGAATCGCTTCAAGAAAAAGTGAGTACTGTACAACCAATTAACAGCGAATTCGCTTCCTTGAATTATCCACCTAAAATTTTATTAGCTTGGATCAAAGCGATTGAAGGAAACAACGAACTAGCACTTTTTTTATACGAAAATGACTATCCAGAATTGTTTCACACAACACAAGCACTTTTACTGAAAAACGAAGCGCGTGATTGGTTGATGAAGAATGGTTACGCTCATTTGTTAGCGTTCGTTAATTCGTCAGAAGGAAATGCAAATGCACAACGCTGGTTGCAAATGCATGGATTTGAATTGTTGTATCATGTGAGTTGCGCCGCTGATGGGGAAATGACCAGTTTTGGATGGTTAAAAGCAAATGCTGATCCAACGCTTTTCTTACTTGCACGTACGATAAAAAAACTCAAGGATCAAATTGAGTTCAATCACAACGACATGTATTCATTTGGAAAAGATTATTAACATGGAAGTTCGCTTTGCAACGCTTGACGATGTCGCACGGATTCGAGAAATTGCTGAAATCACTTGGCCAGTTACTTATTCCTCGATAATTTCCTCAGAACAAATTGATTTCATGTTGAATTGGATGTATGATAAAACAACGATTTCAAATGCAATTAAAGACTCCAAACAAGATTTCATTGTTTTATTGGAAAATAATCAAATTATAGGTTTTAGTGGGATTGAGTATGGTTATAACAATCAAGCAGTTACACGCATCCATAAATTGTATGTTTTGCCAGATAAACAAGGTTTAGGGTGTGGCAAATTGTTGTTATCTTTTATTATTTCTGAAGCAAAAAAACTCCAATCTTCTTTATTACATCTCAATGTCAACAAGCAAAATCCTGCTGTTCAATTTTATTTGAAATGCGGATTTGAAATCGATAAAGAAGTTGTTTTAGACATTGGTAATGGCTTTGTTATGGATGACTACGAAATGGTTTTGCCGATTTAACATTACCAATTCGGGTGAAATTCCACAGCAGTTGCTCCTTTTCCATATTCTGAATAATCTGCGTCGTAGACTTCAATTTGATCTTGCTGAGATAGATACGTTCTGATTTCATTCTTTAAAACACCTTCCCCAACTCCATGAATAACAATCAACTTATTAATATGCTTTTGTTTTGCTTTTTTAAAGGTCGATCGGAATTCTTTCATTTGTTTTAATAAAATCTCCGTATTCGACATACCACGTGTAGATTCTAATAATTCTTCGATATGTAAATCAATTTCCCAAACGGTAGCTGGTTTTTTTTGACCTGTCTTTTCTTGAAATTCGCGGTAGATGGTTTCTTTTTCTAAATCCGATTTTTCAATGACAATTTCTTCGTCTTTGTAAACTTCTGAATGAATATAAACAAGTGAATTTAAAGGTAACCAACGGTCAAAGCCATGTTCATCTTCAACGCGTGCTTGTTGATCCTTCAGTTCAAGAATTTTTCCGTAACCTGGTTCACGTAAATACGCGACTTTTTGTCCAACTTGAAATTTCATGTTAAGCAATTGAAGAGAGTGTCATTAATAAAATTGGACCAATAAGTGCCGTTAACCATAAAAGTAGCGCTACAAACTTTGCAAAAACACCCATATCCATTGTTATTGGTTGAATCAAGTTATTCTTTACCTCTTTTGCAACGATTTGATCGAAATCACTCGTATCATCATCGCTTGCGATATCTGCGAATTTTTTAATGGTCGGTGAATAATTCAACACTTCTTTTTTGATTGCAGCATAATCTTTATTGGTCAACCCGTCATACGAAACTTTGTAATTTACGTTTTCCTCAAGTAGAGCTTGGTGGATCAAGTATTTTCTGTGCATGTTACGAACAGTTACCCCCATGACAAACCCAAAAAGCATTAAGATGTAAAGTTCAAAATAGAAACCAATTCCAATCAAAACTAATGATGAAACAAAGGTGAAACCAATTTGAATGAACTCAAATTTTTCAATGAACAAGCTTTTAAAAACGCGACCGCCATCCAACGGCTGTAGCGGCAATAAATTACTCACATTCAAAAAGAAGAACAAATAAGCACTTTCGAGCATCCAAGCACTATTCCAGTTTGTGCCTAAGACCCAAAGAGTTGTTCCGATGATAATTCCAGGAATTGGACCTGAAAAGGCTACTAATAAACTTTCTCGTTGTGACAACTGTTCTTTATCGCCTTGAACAAATCCACCCATCAATGGAACAAACAACATGCGAACACCTTCATATTTAAAACTTTTCATCGTTATAAAATGTCCTAATTCATGTATGAAAAGGACAGCGATTAATTCAAGCATGAATCGGTATTCGTTACCGAAAAACAGCAAAAGAGATAATGCGAAAATCACAAGGGATACGAGCGTTGATTTTCCAGATGAACGCGGTTCTTCTTTTTGAATGATTGGTTTTTCTTGGTAGAAAGATTCAGAATAATCGCTCATTATAATTTTATTAAATTGTTTTTAAATCCCAAAAAATCAATCGTTTATCATCACCTACTGAAACAAAAGAATTGTCATTAATCACTGCAAGTTTGTTCACTGATTTGGAATGTCCTTTTTGTTGTGCTGTTAATTTTTGATCAACTGTTAATGGTTCCATTGACCAGATTTTGATTGATTTATCGAGGGATGAGGATAATAATTTATCATTGAACAGCTTCAAGTCATAGACCGTTTGATAATGGGCTGGAATTGTTTTTACTCGTTGATAATTGGTGCAATCGATTATTGAAATATGACCGTCAGTTCCACCAGAATAAAGTTGATTAGCAACTTCGTTATACAACAAGGAGTTTACACTTCCTTTGTGTGCTACAATATCAGCAATTTCATTCAAAGTTTCACTATCAAACACTCGAATTTTCCCGTCTTGGCATCCAGCAAAGAGTTTATTTGCTGCAACTGTTAGCGATCGTATTTTTCCAGCCGCTAAATTAAAAGCTACTTTTTTAACACCTGTTTCTCCAAGTGCGTAAAGATTACTTTCACCATCACCTACAAAAAGCAGTTTGCTTAGCTCGTGATAAATCAAGGAGAATATCGAATGTCCGAAAAGATTTGTTTCCCACAATAACTTTTTAGATAAAACATCAATACAAATTACAGCTCCATTCGTACAACCAACAAACAAAAATTGGTTAAAAAAAGTAATGCAATACGCTGGTTTCTCTAATTGAATACTGAATTTATCTTGTTCACCAGTTGCTACATTCCAACGAGCAATAAAACGATCGCCAGCTGTGGTGTATATCCACGACTGATTGATATCAACTGCATAAATTGGTCCTTGATGTCCTTGAGAAACAAGACGAGATTGTAGCATTATTTAGTTATTCATCATCCTCTGGATCGTCAGAATCAACTTGTTTCAATCGTTCTGCATAATCAGCTGGTAAAAAATCGAAGAAGGTATCCCCTCTTAATCCCAAGCGTAAACATTCCAAAGGAATAACTTCGTTTGGAGCGATGTTTCCAAGGTTTACATTTGCTCCGAATAATTTCACGAACCATACTTGTTGATTTTTCTGTGGTGCTTCCCACAAAATATCCTCTGGATTTATTTTCGCAATGATTTTATTAATCAACATGGTGTGTGCTGTTCCATTTGGACGGAAAACACCTACATTACCTGCTTCTCTTCCTTCAGCAATGACTTTCCAAGAGCCAGCTTGTAATTCAGAGCTCATCATTTTTATCCAACGACTTGGACTGATTAAAATACCCGAGTCTTTCGAGCCTACTTCAGATAGGACAACGCGGTTTTGCGCCATTTTTCTGATCAATTCTAATTTCTCATCGTGATTGATAATGATTGAACCATCTGAAATTTCAGCTAAGTCCATTTTGTATTTATCCAATAAACGCAAATAGTCTTCGAATTTTCCACGTGCATGGAATGCTTCAAACAAAGTTCCACCAAAATAAGGTCTCAAGTTTGCTTCGCGGTATAAATCCAATTTCTTTTCAAGGTCTTTGGTAACAAATGCAGTACCAAATCCAAACTTTACGATATCGGTTAAGTGAGCGTTTCCTTCCACAAAATTTGCTGCTTCAGTCAAGCTGAGCCCTTTGTCCATCATCATGGTAACACCATGATTTCTTGGTTGTTGTGTTCTTTCGGGAATAAACGGTAAATCAAAATTCATTTTATACAAGCTTCAAATTAAAAATTTGGGGTGTTTCTTTTCGATTATGATTGGGTCAAAGATACGAATTCTGGGACATTCATCAACTCTGGATAACGAACAAATAAATCTTTCGTTTTTACAGGGTCTTTTGCCAAACATTCAACTAGGATAATTTTCGCTTCATCCATTCGTCCGACGCGGTAATTCATAAATACAATTGGCAAAATCGCGAAAAATAACTTTGTTTTCAATAAGTAATTTTCAACATACGTTCGTGCTTCCCCTAGTCGGTGTTCTAACAAGAAATCAACATAATCAAAAAATGCATCTTCATTAGCAGGTTCGATTTCCAGGCAAGTTAAATAAGCATTTTCGGCAGCATCGAACATTTCAGCATTTTCCAAAGCACCAGCATAAACATGATAATAACCATCTAAATTCGGTTCTAATTCAATTGCTCGTTCAATATAATGCAAGCTTTCTTTTGGTTTGCCTTGCAAATCTTTAACGATTCCTAAGCCAAGCCATGCTTCGCCTAAATTTGGTGCGATACTCAAACTTTTTTGGTAATAATCCCAAGAAACTTCTAATTGCTCCAATTGCTCGTACGCTTCACCTAAATAACAATATGTCAATGGATCATCACCATCAATTTCGATGCATTTTAAAAACGATTCAATTGCCTCGTTGTATTGCTCTAATGTCAATTGCGCATTTCCCAAATTAAAATAAGCGGGAGAAAAACGTTCATTGATTGCAACGCAATATTCGTAAGCAACGCTAGCATCAGAAAACTTATCTGCCTTCGAATACGTGTTTCCAAGATTATACCATGCAGTAAATGAATACGGATTATCGTTAATAAAATTGGTGTAGGAATCAACAGCTAATTGATAATTACCTAAATGATCCAAACAATAAGCTAACTCGTACAAAGCACCTTCGTTTTTCGGATTGAGTCGCATTGCTTCTTCAAGCACAGCTACCGCTCCTTTAAAATCTTTCAGTTGTTCTAATTCGCCCGCTAAATCAAGGTAAATCTCATCTTTATCTTCGTCCTCGGCTAATTCAAGTGCTTCTTTGAAATACTTGACCGCTCTTTTGGAATCACGTAATTGACTAAAAATCGATGCCTTTGTCAGCATTAATTCCATCGCAATACTTTCTAATTGATTGATTTCTTCCAGCAACATCAATCCCTCTTTCAATTTACCCAAACCAGACATTGCTTGCGCTTTTCTGAGTTTGAACAACGAATGAAATGGAAATTGCTGAATACCTACATCAGCAGCAACTTCTCCTTTTGAATAATTGCCAGACATGATATAATGGTCAACAATTGCTTCTAATCGATCGCTATCAAAAAACCCGATGGCATTTGCTGCCAATTGAGATTCGAAGCGGTCTAAATCCTCATGCAAGTGACTGTCTGGTGCTTCTTCTTCCCAATCTAACATAGTGTTTGTTTTGAAAAATAAAGTTAAGTAATTAATTGATTTATTACAAAACAATGACAAATGTTTATCAACAGGTTTTAGACAATTTGAATGTTTTCATTAAATAAGACGGATGTTTTCTAAGTAATCGAACCCTGTATTATTGCAAAATATAATGGAATACCAATTGTTATATTAACAGGAAAGGTGACAGCTAATGCCATCGGTAAAAACAATCCAGCATTTGCTTTTGGAGCAGATATTTTCATTGCTGCAGGAACAGCAATATAGGAAGCACTTGCTGCTAGCACTGCAAATATAAAGCGATTCGAAATGTCAGGTGTAACATAGCCACTGATATATGCTGTGATACAACCATTTACAAGTGGAATAATGAAAGCAAATAAGAATGGAAACCAACCGAAAGAAAAGAATGCTTTCATTTTTTTACCACTACTAATCCCCATATCCAATAAGAAAATCGCTAAAAACCCTTTGAATAAATCATTGGTAAAAGGTTTGATTCCTTCTGCTTGTTTCGTGTCTGCAATAAAACCAATGAGCAAACTTCCTAAAATCAATAAAACACTTCCATTGGTTAACGAATGCCGCAAAACACTGCGCTTACTGATTGTTTCACTTTCTTCTTTATTGAATCTTGAAATTAAAATCAAACCAATAATGATTGCTGGTGATTCCATTAAAGCCATAATGGCAACCATGTGACCGTTTAAGTTTAATTGATGTGCCTCTAAATAAGATACTGCTGTTACAAAAGTAACTGCACTCACCGATCCATATGCCGCAGCAATAGCCCCTGCATCATAAACAGACAACCTTGTTCGTAAAATGAAAAAGGTATACAATGGAACTAAAAACGATAAGGCAATTCCAAACAACATGGACCATGCAATTTCAGTGTTAAATGTTTCGTGTGCTAATTCTTGCCCACCTTTAAATCCAATTGCAAATAACAAGTATAATGAAATGAACTTAGAAGAGTTTTCAGGAATCATTAAGTCACTTTTTAAATAAACCGCCACAATTCCCAGTACAAAAAATAAAAGAGCTGGATTGGTAATGTTTTCAATTAGTACGTTATAATTCATTGTTGTTTTATTAATAAAATTTTAAGGATTACAGAAATTACAATACATTGGGTCTTCATGCATTTTATTATTCGGGAAATGAATTTCCGATTTGTAACTACAAAAGGTACATGTGACTACTTTTTTTAACGTTCCGTTTGTAGGCAAACCACATGCTTTACATGGTAAACCAGACACATTTGAAACAACTCCAAATCCAGGTGAATTACACGAGGGACAATCGTTAGACAAACGTTTTGCTAATTGCACCGTAGCTTGTTTTATAACAGCTTGTCTCATCGGATTGAACATGGAACGCATATCAGTTTCGACAGAAACCGTTGCGCTAAACTTTTTTATGTGATGAAAAATCTTGATGAGTTCGTCCCAATCTGTTATTCCTTTATACATTTCAGTGAAATCAGCAACGGATTTTCTTAAAATGAGTGCATGTGAAGGGAATTGAGCATGCTTTGCAAAAGCTGTCAATTGTTCTTCATTTGAAATGTCAGCTTGATTTGAATTGGTCGCTAAACTGACAACACGTTCGAAATACTCGCGGTTATTTTTTTTATCGACTAGTAACACCAATTCTTCATTGACTTGCGAAAAAAACAATTTGGGATGCGTACCAAACGAACCTTCACTTGCAATTGCTAAATCATAAAGCGTGTTTGCTAATGCTGCGTTACATTTTTGACGAGCTGTTGAAAGTGCATCATCCAATCGTTTTATTTCTCCAGAAAATGTTCCAAAGGTATCTGTATCGATATTTTGAGCTAATTGAATTCCTACTCCTAAAACTTTCTCCAAAACAGGACCAATAATCAGTTCTTTTTGATGTTTAGTAGCTACAAGTAATTTTCGCCCTTGAAACATGAGTTATTTTTTCAAAAATGAAATAGAAACTTCAGACTGAATCGAAATTATTTCATTATTTTTCAAAGCATTGTCGATCAGTTGCTGTATGAGAGTTAGTGATTCATTCAATTCAGGTATTCGTTTGATTGCACTTTTGTCTTGTGACCCAAAGCGTTCAACCGAACTAAAATTCTTTGCTTGATGGAATTTTATTTTATTGGTGAAGTGGTGGGTTAAAATATCTTTTGCTTCCTCTGGTGTAAAGTCACCTGAAATCAATTTAAAATAATGCTGCTCGTTCATTTCAATTTTTTCTTTGCAAATTTCTGAAATTTTAATTATAAATTTTTATTTATATTTGTAATGAATAGCATAAAAATATTATATGAATTACACATTAAATCAATTGCAAATATTCTTAAAGGTTGTTGAATTTCAAAGTATTACAAAAGCTGCAATCGAGTTGAATTTAACGCAACCTGCAGTTTCTATTCAGTTGAAGAATTTTCAAGATCAATTCGATATTCCTTTAACAGAAATTTCAGGTAGAAAATTGTATGTAACTGATTTCGGACATGAAATAGCGTTAGCTGCTGAAAAAATTATCGAACAGGTTTATGCCATTAATTTCAAAACCGCTGCATTCAAAGGTAAATTATCAGGTAAATTAAAATTCGCGGTGGTTTCAACAGGAAAATACATCATGCCCTATTTCTTGAGCGACTTTATGAAAGAGCATCCTGCGATAGAATTAGTAATGGATGTAACCAACAAGCGAAAGGTAATTGAAAGTTTAGAAAACAATGAGGTTGACTTTGCATTGGTTTCGATTATTCCAAAAACGTTAAAAGTCCATCAAGTTGATTTGCTACAAAACAAACTTTATCTTGCTGGTTCTTCTTCCATTCAAGAGAATGACTTTTCGGAGTTAATGCTCAAACACCCCATGATTTTTCGCGAAAACGGATCTGGTACCCGTCAAATGATGGAATCGTTTTTTGCGAGTCAACACGATAATGCGACAAAGAAAATAGCATTAACATCAAATGAAGCAGTCAAACAAGCATTGATAGCTGGTTTGGGAATTTCCATCATGCCGTTGATTGGGTTAAAAAATGAATTGCAAAACAATGAATTGAAAATTATCCCGACAAAAGGGTTGCCAATCGTTACTAATTGGAGTGTGATTTGGTTGAAAAGCAAGAAACATACTCCTGTATCGTTAGCGTTTTTAGAATATCTAGCAGCGAACAAAGAGCGGATTATATCAGAGAAGTTTGATTGGTACGAAAAGTACTAAATAAACGTTGAAAAGATAAAAAGCAGTCCAACTTGTAATGCAAAAAGAAACAATCCTAAGCCTAGGCCTTTTCTTCCAGATTGAAGCAAGGTTTTAAAGCTTACTTTCAATCCTATCGCGCCCATTGCAATGGTTAAGACTACTTTCCCAATTGTTTCCATAGTTGAAAGGAAGTCGTCTGGAAATGAAATAAATGTACCTAGTATGGTAATACCAATAAATCCAATCAAATACCAAGGTAATTTAAAATGATCTTTCCAAGATGACGCCTTTTTTCTGTTTATCAAGAAATTCATCAAGATTAACCCTGGAGTTAATAATGCAACGCGTGCTAATTTGATTGTAATCGCTGCTTCTCCCACTTCTCCTCCAACACTAAACCCTGCACCTGCTACATTTCCTATTGAATGTAATGAACCTCCCAACAACAACCCCATCTGATTAGTTGATAACTGCAGAGGAATAAGTATCATTGGTAATAATAGCATGCCGATTGTACCATATAAATTGACAACTGCCATTGATACAGCTACATCTTCTTTGTTTTTGGAAACTGAAGGAGCTAAGGCTGCGATTGCAGAAGAACCACAAATTGCCGTACCAAAACCAATGAGCCAACCTGTTGAGCCAGGACAATTGAATTTTTTCGCTACGAAAACAGTGATGATTACGATTGAAAAAAGAACAACAGCTACGGCTAAAAAGCTAAATGCCCCGAGTTTCGCAATATTGGAGTAATTAATGTCAAACGCTAAAAATAATATGGAAAGTTCGAGTAATTTACTACTCGTGAACGAAATACCAGCATTGAATTTTTCGTGAATCCGAAAAGTATTACCGATTGTTATCCCAATAATTAATGCAATAATTACACTATTGATAGCGGAAGGTGTGTAATTTGCTAGAAAAAATGAAATCAGTCCCAACGCAATTGCTAGGACTATTCCGTTCAATTTACTCATGATTAACGTTTGATAATTTTCCCTTTCCAAGCGGTAATACCACCTGCCAAATTATAAACAGATTTAAATCCTTTATCCACAAAAACTTGTGATGCTGCAGCACTTCTTCCGCCACTGCGACAATAAAGTACATACGTTTTCGATTTATCCAATTTTGCCACCTCTGCTGCGAAATTAGGAGCATTGAAATCAATGAATAAGTCTACGCCTTCTATCACTCCTGCAGCCGTTTCGCCTGGTGTGCGCACATCAATGACAACAGTGTTTTTTGTTTGTTCTAATTTCACGAAATCAGCACCAGTAATTGTGATAACACGGCCATTCGTTTGAAATGCAACATGTTGTGCTGTGTTTTTTTGGAATGATGAAATAGCGAATACTGCTATCAATAATCCCGAAATAAATAGTGTATTTTTTATTGTTTTCATGTTTTTATAATTTCGTTCAAAAATAGTAATCGTTTAACTATTTGCTTGTAACAATAGTTACTCATTGAAGTAATTATCTTTTTTTTTTGAAAAGTCTGTTTTGTACAAACGAGCGAATAAATAAACAAAAAACTACTCGATTATTGCTTCTGAATTTTCTTCGATTGCTGTTGTATTGTCTGATTCTTTAGAAATAGTGTATAATTGACTTTCCAAAAGCGCGTAATCTTTCACTAGTTTAATAATTAAAACGGTATTGACAAGTGCGAGAATAGTTGAAACAATTGAAAAATTGGTTAGAAACAACACATCATCAACTGTGGTTGCACTTCTCATTTTAATAAACTCATAACGACTTAAAAGTTCAACAATTATCCACAAAGCCCACCAAAAACCAATGATTAGTTGATTGTTTTTTGCTTTCGGTTGAATCTGATTTTTTTCTAATAGTTCATGCGTTTCATAGTACAACTCTTTCATTATTTGCAATGGATAAAACAAGAATACAACTGGAACAAACCAAGCGCCAGCAGCCCAACCTTCGCTATAGTTCAAATAGGTTACTTTTTGGTGCAAATTATAATAAGCTCTTCGGAACCATAGAATAAAAGTGATAGCTGAAATAATAAAAATTGCTAAGTAAAGGTAACTTACTATTAATTGTCTCAAATTATTCAATTGGACTTTTTCCATTGAAACAGTAATTCCGCTCTTGATGTCATTTAACATTAACGTTTGAAGTATGTCTGAAAAAATCAACACAAAATACATGATGAAAATTATCCACAATAGAGATATTGCGTTTTTTGCACGATTTTCGTTATTCTTTAACGGATTCATAGTAAGTAGTTTTTTATAGTTCCATAAATATAACAGAAAAAACAAACAACGATCAATCTTTCAATACCATTTCATAAAGATCAAATCCCTTAGCCCAATAATCCTTTTTATTTGTTGAGTGGACAAAATTCGACTTTTCATCAAACAAATTGGTGAATTGTTGTTGATTGGCTCATGAACTATTTTCTGTACATCTGATTAAATCTTCTATCCTTAAGGAAAAAACTTATTCATTAATAGGTAGTCAATGTTGTTTGCTTGCGTATGACAATTGATACAAGATGTTCCTTTTTGATCGGCTGAAACAGCAACAGTTCCATTTGCATTGATGTATCCCCAAACCCAACCGTTTGCATCTGCAACTGGACTAGTTGATTTTTTGTATAAAATCGCATAACGATCTAGATTAGAAACGGTTGAATACAATTCTTTCACAATTAATGATCCTTCTGGAAATTGCGCATTTGCAAGAATTTTTCCATTTGTATCGAGTTGAGTGGCTGCTATTTGGTTAAATCTGGTTCGTAAAAACGCTTGTGGATGTCCACTACCGGAACTTTTAGCTAACAAGTCGGGTGAGTTTTTGAACCAAACAAAGGACGATGCACCCGTTGCTAAGTCAAACAACTCTTTATCATTATCTGATGCAGTTTTGTCTTTTTTGCACGAACCAAGGAGTGAAATAAAAGCGAAGGAAAATACTAAGCTTTTAATAATTTTGAAATGAGTGTTCATCTTTTGCTTTTTAGTAGTATGAGTTCTAAAAGTATCAAACAAATCTTTATGGAACAAATTATAATAAATATAACCAACAATTTCACCTGTTGTTTTGCTGTTCTTTAGCAACAAGAATCTTTATTTTTTTTATGCTACTTTCCCCAAATCCATGCAACTTTAATAGTTCTTTATCATTAAGTTGAATTACTTGACTTAAAGTATTAATACCAATACTTTCCAATGCTCTTCGTGCTGGAGCGCTAAAATGACTAAGAAAATCAGAAGTTGTATGTTTCATAGTTTTAATCTTTTTTTATCAGACCATTCATCTTTTAAAGCTTATTAAAACGACAGCTAAAATAATGGTCATTATAAAAGAAATGCTGGTTAATACCAATAGGTGTTTTGCTTTTTTTAGTGTTTCTAATAACGATTTGTTTGATAATTGTTCAAATTCCTGATTATTGAAACAATCGAAAAAATTTACTTGTTCAACAGTCCCCATTTTCAATTTGTACTTCTCAAAAAGTATAGGGTATTCATTTTTCAATTTTTTGGAAAACTTTCTGAAGTGAAAATAATATGATCCGAAAAATAATGGGACTGTTAGGAGCATGTAAAATACAATTCCATAAGCATCGAAAGGTTTTTGAGCAACTATGATGATTAGAATTGTAATCACTAAAATAAAAATATAATAATTACGAAAATGTTTCATTTAATTGGTGAATTAAACTTGTTAATTGAGGTAGTTTTATTTTTGTAACTGTGTTTAATTGAATTTCAGAATCAGAATCAATATGAATAATTAATAAACCTTCTTCATTTTCTTCGTATCCAATTCGAGCACTTGTAAAAGTAAGTTTCTTAAATTCATATTCTTTCACTTTGTCTTTGAACCACTTGAAATCTGTTGTGTATACTATTTTATTATTAGAAAAAACTATTATTTCTTTACCATAGGAATTCCACAATGCAACGCGCAACACTCGAAATGATAAGAATCCAAAAAATATCAATGAAAAAACGCTCATTAACCGAAACTCATTACCATTAATGAAATTAAGCACAAATGCTACGATTGGAATAATTGCTGTAAAAACAAAAACGAAAAATAGTAAACCTCTAATTAATATGGGCGATTTTTTAACACGTAGTGTTAATGTGTTATTGTTCCATTCTATTTGATTCATATAAACTGATTATAATCAATAAATATATGTAAAATCAATTGTTAGTTGCACTTTACACGCATAAAAAAAGCGACCCAAAAATGAGTCGCTTATTTATTTAAAAAAATTGAATTTTTTATTTTCCAGATCTTTTACGATCAGATTCTTTCAATAAAACTTTACGAATACGTAAGTTTTCTGGTGTAACCTCAACATACTCATCCGATTGAATGTATTCCAAACATTCTTCTAAGCTAAAGATTTTAGCAGGAGCTAAACGAACTTTGTCGTCAGCACCAGAAGAACGCATGTTCGACATTTTTTTCGTTTTCGTAACGTTTACACACAAGTCACCAGCTCTTGAATTTTCACCAATTACCTGTCCTTCGTATACATTCTCATTTGGATTAATGAAGAATTTACCACGATCTTGTAAGTTATTCAACGAGAAAGGAATCGAAACACCTTGCTCCAATGAAATCATTGAACCATTTTGACGTCCTGGAATTTCACCTTTGTATGGTTGGTATTCCAAGAAACGGTGTGTCATAATAGCTTCACCAGCAGTTTGTGTCAACAAATAGTTACGCAATCCGATGATTCCTCTTGAAGGAATTTGGAATTGAATAATCATACGTGCACCTTTTGGCTCCATGTTTGTCATCTCACCTTTTCTTTTCGTTACCGCTTCCACAGCAGTTCCTGAAAATTCTTCTGGTAAATCGATTGTTAACTCTTCAATTGGCTCACATTTTTTACCATCAATTTCTTTGATAATAACTTGTGGCTGACCAACTTGTAATTCATATCCTTCACGACGCATTGTTTCAATCAATACAGATAAGTGCAAAACTCCACGACCAGCAACGATCCATTTGTCCGCTTTATCCGTATCAGAAACACGCATAGCTAAATTTTTCTCTAATTCTTTTGTCAAACGCTCTTGAATGTGACGCGAAGTCACTTTCTTTCCTTCTTTACCAAAGAATGGTGAATCGTTGATTGAGAACAACATGTTCATTGTTGGTTCGTCAATTGTAATTGAATCCAATGGTTCTGGATTTTCAGCATCGCAAATTACGTCACCAATTTCAAAACCTTCGATTCCAGTTACCGCACAAATATCTCCAGCTACAACACTATCAACTTTTCTACGCTCTGTACCATCAAAAACAAACAATTCTTTCACGCGGTGTTTCTCATGAGCACCGTCACGTTTTGCTAAAATTATTTGTTGGTTTTCTTTCAAATCTCCACGGTGTAAACGTCCGATAGCGATACGACCAACATACGTTGAGAAATCCAATGAAGTGATCAACATTTGTGTATTTCCTTCTTCGATAGGACGAGGCGGGAAATAATCCAAAATTTGATCCAATAAATCAGTAATATCTGTTTTAGGATTTTTCCAATCCGTTGACATCCAACCATTTTTAGCAGAACCATAGATTGTTGGGAATTCCAACTGCTCTTCGTTTGCATCCAATTCGAACATCAAGTCAAATACTTTTTCTTGTACTTCGTCAGGAGTACAATTGTCTTTGTCTACTTTGTTAATCACCAACAATGGTTTCAATCCCATAGACAATGCTTTTCCAAGAACGAAACGCGTTTGCGGCATTGGTCCTTCAAAAGCATCTACTAATAAACAAACTCCATCAGCCATGTTCAATACACGCTCAACCTCACCACCGAAATCGGCGTGACCAGGAGTGTCAATAATGTTGATCTTAGTTCCTTTGTACGATACAGATACATTTTTAGATACGATTGTGATTCCTCTTTCACGCTCTAAATCGTTGTTATCCATGATTAATTCACCTGTTGGGCGATCTCTTTCATTGACAACATTTCCTGCTTCAATCATTTTGTCAACCAATGTTGTTTTACCGTGGTCAACGTGTGCAATAATTGCGATGTTTCTAATTTCCATATTATTAATTATGAATGTAGGTAAAGTATGAAGAGAGGACTCATAAATGAACTCCTCTCTCTGTATACTTATATCTTAATTCGACATTGATTTATTACTTATTTATAGCTATCTGAGCTAAAACGACGACCAGTTGAAGAAGTCGATCGACGTTCACCGCCTCCACTGCTTCTTCTGTCACTTCCGCCTTCACGACGTGCGCCACCAAAACCACCTCTTGATGCACCACCTTCACTGCGGAAACCTCCTCCACCAGATCTGCGTTCACCTCCAGAGCGATCTCTATCGCCGCCACCTGAACGTTCTCTATCACCTCCGAAAGATCTGCGTTCACCGCCACCAAATGAACGACGTTCTCCGCCTCCACCTGATCTGCGCTCACCGCCTTCAGCTTTCTTTTGTGTGATTTCAACCATTACTTTGTGGCCTTCGTAATCGGCACCATTTACTTGTGATAAGATTGAACCTTCATCACCTTTGTCTGCTTCGAAGAAAGAGAAATTTGGCATCACATCGATACGACCTACCGAAGCAGATTTAATACCAGTTGCGTCACAAATCACACGTAATAAACCACCAGGATTTAATCCGTCTCTTTTTCCTAAACTAACGAAGAAACGTGTTCTGTTACCCATGTCTCTTGGAGCACGGTCACTTCTATCTCCTCTATCACCTCTTTCGCCACGGTCGCTTTTTTCAAAACGATCTTTGCGATCGAAACGGTCATTTTTATCTCTTCCTCTATCGCCACGATCTTCACGACCACCAGAAACATTTAAGTCACCAGCACGGTCATAGTATTCGATGAAACGGTTGAATTCAGCAGAAATAAATTTCTTGATCACTTCTTCTTTTGATAATTCTTCAAAATCAGCCATGATAGCTGGTAAGAAAGGAGCGATATCATTTTCTTTTACTTCAATTTCTTTCACTTTTGAAATCAATTTGTTCAATTGAATTCCACAAATTTCAGAAGCTTCAGGAATCAAAGCAGCTGCAAACGTCATACGAATTTGGCGTTCGATTGCTTTAATTTTATAGTTCTCACGTGCATTAATCAACACCAATGATTTTCCTTGACGACCAGCACGAGCAGTACGACCTGAACGGTGCGTATAATTCTCGATATCATCAGGAAGGTTGTAATTAATAACGTGCGTAATGTTATCCACATCAATTCCACGAGCAGCAACATCTGTTGCAACCAATAATTGAATTGAACGCTCACGGAAACGGTCCATTACACGGTCACGCATTGCTTGTGATAAATCACCATGCAACGGTTCAGCGCTATAACCATCTTTTGCTAATTTCTCAGCAACAGTAGCAGTTTCATTTCGCGTACGACAGAATACTAATCCGAAAATTTCTGGACTTGCATCGATCAGACGTTTTAATGCATCATAACGATCACGTTCTTTTACAGTATAGTAAATGTGTTCGATGTTCTCATTACTTTGGTTTTTGTGCCCCATGGCAACTTCCAAAGGATCAGTCATGTAGTTTTTAGCAATTGCTGCTACTTCTTTCGGCATTGTTGCTGAAAATAACCACACATTTTTTGTATCAGGTGTTGCATCTAAAATTGCATCAATGTCTTCTTTGAAGCCCATATTCAACATTTCATCTGCTTCGTCTAATACAACAGTTTCAACTGTTTGCAAGTTAATTGCACGACGATTGATTAAATCTACCAAACGACCTGGAGTAGCGACAACAATTGTTGCGCCTCTTTTAATTTCAGTCATTTGACGACGAATATCAGTACCACCGTAAACGGCAACTACACGAATTTGCTTGTCAAATTGAGCGAAAGCTTCTAAGTCTTTTGAGATTTGTAAACACAATTCACGCGTTGGAGCAATGATTAAGCCTTGTGTTTCAGTAGGACGGTCTGTTACTTTGTGAATGAGCGGTAAACCGAAAGCCGCTGTTTTCCCTGTTCCCGTTTGGGCTAGCCCAACAAAATCACTTTGGTCATTCAATAAGTGCGGAATGGCACTTTGTTGGATCGGAGTTGGTTCTGCAAAACCCATTGCTTCTATCGACTGCAGAACCTCCACTCTTAATCCGAGTTCTTTAAAGGTCATATATCTTTATTAATTTGGGTGCAAAGATACGACCTTTTTTTTGATAAATGTTAATAACTTCGTTTAAGAATGTTAATTTATTGTTTTTCAATGGTTAAGGGTTTGTGTTTTTCGGGGTTTCAATGATAAATCATTTTTATTTTATTTTTTATTTGTACAGACCGGTCTGTTTGAATATATTTGTGCTGTGATATCTAGGAAAAAAAACACTTGTTTATGTTATGAATCCAAAATATGAATTAAATACTTGTTTATTTAATCGCTCATTTTTTATGTAAATCATTAAATTACGATTACACTATTTCAACTTTTTATTTATGTCATTCAATCTTTAATTCATTTTAAAATCAAACAATAAAACGATCATTCATTTTTATCAAACTCTTTTAAATTCAACACAATGAACATCAAACACAACAGAGATAATGCTATTGCAATTGGACTGAAACTATTTTACCAAAAAGGTTTCAAAAGTGTTGGTGTAGATGAACTGTGCGTCGTAACGGGAATGACTAAAGGTGCGTTTTACAATGCGTTCGGGCGTAAAGAACATTTCTTTCATTTAACAATAAAAAAGTACATCGATATAAATAATGAACGTATCCTAACTATTCTGGGCTCGGATAATTCGTTGAATGGTTTTGAGAAAATAGCAAACTTCTATTTGACTATGATTGAAGTTCAAGCAAAGAATAATTATCATGGATGCTTTATCAATAATACGATGACGGAAATATCAGTCAATGATTTAATGGCGGCTGACATTTGTAATCAGGGTGTGGAGGCTATTGTTGCATTGATAACTCCTGTAATAACATCCGCACAAAATGAAGGTTTCATGAAAAAGGACTTACCCGCCAAAACAATTGCCACTTTATTACACGTCACCTTTTACGGAATTTTAACATTGCTGAAAAGTTCGAAAAACACTACTACCGCAAGCGATCTTATGTCGCAACAATTGGCACAATTCAAACAATAAATATAGCTAAAATGAAAAAGCAAACTACTATCAAAAAAGCAATTAAATTGCAATTAGCGCCTGAAAAGGTATGGAACGGAATAGCTGATTTCGGAAACATCTGTCATGGACATCCAAGTGTGCGTAAATCGTTTATTATTTCGGATGAGAAAACGGGGGTCGGTGCTACAAGACATTGCGAGTTTACCATGATGGGCGCAAGTGCCGACGAACAAATCACAGAATGGAACGAACTTGAAAACATCAAAATCAAGGTGGTTAAATTGAATAAAATGCCAGGGATTGATCAATTAACAATGAATTTAATAATCGAAAAAACTGGTAATGAAAACGAAACTATTTTGAAAAGTGAGATGGAATACACGATGAAAAATGCGTTCTTCGATTTCATGAACCAAGTTATGATGAAGAAAATGAATGCAAAATTAGTCGATGGGATATTAGCAGGACACAAAAAATACTTGGAAACAGGCGAAATTATTACCGAGAAAACACCTTTGGATTTATCAATTGTTCAACAATTCAATTAAATACGATGAGTTCGAAAACATATCTCGTAGTAAATGCAATTCCGAACAGGAATGATTTACCAAGTTTTCAATCATATTTAACGCAAATTATTGACGTTTTTAAACAATATGGTGGAACTGGAATGCAACGTTTCAAAACTGTTGAAGCTCTACAAGGTGATGGAGGAATACAAGCAATAGCTTTTTTTGAATTTCCAGATGACGCAGCAATCAAAATGATGTATGCTAGCAATGAATTTAATGCATTGAATGATTTGCGTAAAAAAGCATACGCGAAAGAAGTCGACTTGATGATTTGCACATCAGCCTAGCATTTGTAATTATCGAGCTGTTTCTTTTAAACGGCTCGATTCTTTTTCTTTTCTACGCTGAACAAGCTATTTGTAATTCAATTCGTACTTTTGTAACTAAAAATTAGCGTTGAGCAATAAATTTAACCGTTTTCAAAGTGTAATCGATGGAATTGAACTTCCTGAAGCGTTTACGTTCCCTTTTTATTACCAACCCCACCCACTCAGCCTCATTGCGGCCAACGAATTACAAAATTATCTTGAAAATCAATTCGATGCAAACCATAATTTCGGTTTGAATGATACACAAGAAGGCTTGGTTATTGGTAAAATGTTTGGTGTGTTGGTTGTCAAAAACGCTGCAAATGAATTGGGATATCTAGCTGCTTTCTCAGGTAAACTTGCCAATGAAAATCACCACGATTTATTTGTGGAACCAGTTTTCGATATTTTGGAAGCTGATGGTTTTTACAAACGCGAAGAAGAAGTTGTTAACGAAGTGAATGCTGCTATTGAAGTGTTGGAAAACAATACGGAGTTCATTGCGTTGCAAGCTCAAATGGAAGCTTTGAAAGCGGAAGAATTGACTGTTGTCTCAGCGCAAAAAGCCCGCATGAAGGAGGCAAAACAAATCCGCGATGAACACCGGAAAGAATACGCGTACTTTGTCAATGAAACAACGAAACAAACCTTATTAGATCAATTAAACAGCGAAAGTGTCCAAGAGAAATTCTTGTTAAAAGACATGGTCAAACACTTTCATTACCGCACAACCGAATTACAAGAACAACTTAATCGTTTTGAATCGGAAATCGAGCAATTGAAAGAGAAACGAAAAAACTTATCGAATCAATTACAGCAACAAATTTTTGAGAATTATTTTTTCTTAAATGCTCAAGGGGAACAAAAAAGTTTAGGAGCCATTTTCGAAAACACCGCAGACATGAAACCTATTGCTGGATCGGGCGAATGTGCTGCACCTAAGTTGTTGCAACACGCCTACAACAATAACCTCACTCCTATTTGCTTGGCAGAATTTTGGTGGGGACAAGCTCCGAAATCCGAAATTCGTTTGCACAAGCAATTTTATCCCGCTTGTAAAAGCAAGTGTGAACCAATATTGGGTCACATGTTAGTTGGATTGCAAGTCGATCCAAATCCAATGTTAGAAAATCCAGCTGAAGGGAAATCGTTGTCCATTGTTTACGATGACGAATCTATTGTAGTGATCAATAAGCCAGCTGAATTTTTATCAGTTCCAGGAAAAAATATTTACGATTCGGTTTATGCGCGTGTGCAAGAACTTTATCCAACGGCAACAGGTCCATTAATTGTTCACCGTTTGGACATGTCAACCTCCGGCTTGTTAATTGTCGCGAAAAACAAAGAAGCGCACCAGCAATTACAACGCCAATTCATCAAGCGTAATGTAAAAAAACGCTATGTTGCTTTGTTAGATGGCATTATTCAAGAAGATGAAGGCGTCATTGATTTGCCCTTACGCGTTGATTTAGACGACCGACCGCGCCAATTGGTTTGTTATGAACATGGAAAAAGTGCGGTTACTCACTGGAAAGTGATCAAACGTTCGGATACACAAACATTGATTCATTTTTACCCAATTACGGGTAGAACGCATCAATTACGGGTGCATGCAGCACACGATTTAGGTTTGCAAGCTCCCATTGTTGGCGATGATTTGTACGGAACAAAAGCGAATCGTTTGCATTTGCATGCCGAATGGATTCAAATCAATCACCCGATTACGCATAAGAAAATTCAATTTCAAGTCGATCCAGAATTTGATTTGTAAACGAAAAGTAATTAAATTTACCCTGGTATTTAATTTGCTTATTTTCAATTGTGTGTCATGGATCGTAAACAGTTTTTAAAAACGAGCATTCTCGGAACAAGTATTTTTGCAGCTTCGCCTTTATTAGCAAGGGTGTTAGACAATGATATTGATGAATTGAAACCCTTGGAACCTGTTGGATTCAACCACATTCCGACAACCAATTCAGCTGTTGCTGAAAACGCTGTTTTACATACTTCCGAATCAAGAGGTTTGGCCGATCACGGTTGGTTGGTCAGTCGCCATACGTTTAGTTTTGCCAATTACCACAATCCAGAGCGCATGCATTTTGGCGTGTTGCGCGTTTTGAACGACGATTATGTCGCCGAAGGAAAAGGTTTTGGAACGCACCCACACGACAACATGGAAATCATCAGCATTCCATTATCGGGCGATTTGCAACACCGAGACAGCATGGGAAATATTGCTGTGATCAAAAATGGCGATGTGCAGGTGATGAGTGCTGGAACGGGCATCACACACAGTGAGTTCAATAAAAACCACGACAAAGCGGTGAAGTTTCTGCAAATTTGGGTTTTCCCGAACAAGCGCAACGTTACGCCGCGTTACGATCAATTGACCTTAAAAAAAGAAGAACGCCGAAACAAATTACAACAAATCGTCTCCCCTTCTCCGAACGATGCAGGCGTTTGGATTCACCAAAACGCTTGGTTTTATCTTTCCACTTTGGAGCAAGCGAAGCAAGTTACACACAAGCTACACACCTTAGAAAATGGTGCGTACATCTTTGTTCTCAGCGGACAAATCAAGGTCAACAACCAAGTATTGAACACCCGCGACGGTTACGGCATTTGGAATACCGACACCTTAACGTTTGAAGCAACAGAAACCGCTGAATTTTTAGTGATGGAAGTTCCGATGGTGATTGGGTGATGGTGTTTTAAAAAGTTTATTAATGGTTGGCTGTTTGGCGAAGAAGCGTATTACGAGGCATAAAGCTTTCATTTAATCATTGAATCGCCAATTTCTTGTAGGTGCTGCTATAGGCAGTTTTAGTATGATGCTCGTTCGTGTGATTTAATATATTCTTTTGATATAAAATAAGCTTCATAATGGTCAATGTACAAATTTATTGAAACGTAAACTTCGTCATATTTGGTCTTAAGGTCAGTATAGTTTGGTGATGAGCCAACATTTTCTGTACTGTCTCTGCCATGAGCAACTTTATTCCTATTATCAACTAACTCATCAAAAATACTTATTGTCCTTCCGATAATCGGGAAGGTAGGCATTCCTAATGTTTTAGTAAGTTGATTAAACGTTTTCCCCCAAATATTCTGGATATACTTAGATATAAGGGTTTCATCAAATGTTGCGATATCGGTACTGTCTATTTGAATAAATATATCAGATGATTTGTCCAGAAAATGTTTTGGATTACAGTCTCTTACACTCTGTAAATTTGAATGTAAACTGATTGTATGGAATTTGTTCTCATAATGGTTGTATGAGATGTTTTTCGACTTTATTAGAAGCAGTGTATCTACTACAAGTTTGTTGACGGCAAACTCAATACACGCGTATATGTGCACATAAAACAGACCCTTTAGTATTTTATACTCAGAAGGGGGAGATGCTGGAGGCGTTACTGAATCTTCAATTGTTTTAATTTGATTCAGTAGTACATTTACCTCCGCAAATCTTGAATGAACAGTTGATTTTAAAGCACTATATGGCATCTATGAAATTTTTTACAAATTTTATTCGATCATTTAGTTTTGTTCGAGAATTGGTTGCTCCAGTAGTGAGTCTCTTTAAATCATCGTTGTTTAATAGCGCATCTAGCTTTTCAGCAGTGATTAAATGTAAATTGTTTTCAGCAATGATGTCAGCTATACCAATAGAGATTGCCTCAAATAAAATTAATGGAGTAATGTTGGTTCTATTGCCTCTGACAATACCGTTTGGAAGTAGATTACGAACAATTCCAAATGTTTGAATGAAGATTTCACTGAGGTCGGACTTATTATTAAAATTTTTAGTTTTCTTTTTCATATAGTCATTCAGAAACTCTTTAACACTATGCACAAATAAATTTCTATCCTCATAGTATGCAAAAAACTTTAGAACCAGTTCTTCTCGACTACCCGTTCGTTCAGAATTCTCTGTCATTTTCACTGATGAGACAAAATTTTCGTTGATACTACAGTCGACTAAAAAATCCTTAAAGTCTCCTAAATAAACACAATTTCGAATTTCTTGGGGATGAAGTACAACTCCTCCTGTATTCAATCGTTCGAAAAGGTCGTATCTAACCGACATATCACTCTTATCATTTAATACAGTTACTCTTATAGGTCTTGTAAGAAATGTAAATTGAACTGATTTTGGTAATTGTTCAAACAAAAAACCATTCATAGAATTGACTTTTTCTAAGCCTTCTAATTTCAGCTTTTTTCCCTTTTGATTATTTTTTTTAATGAGTTTATCACTTCCTAAAAAATTAACAATTGTAGTTAATCTCTGTAAACCATCAATAACCTCCCAAGTCGCATCTGAATTTGTTGCCATAAACAAGTTCGGAACAGGTATTCCAAGAAAGATTGATTCAATTAGCTGCGACTGGCGAACTGAATCCCAAATAAAATGTCTTTGGTATTCGGGCTGTAATTCAATTTGAGCTTCTGAAATCATATCAAACAACTGTTTGACAGTAATGTCATAATTGTCAAAAGATACTGTCCTTCTATTTTGGTCTAGTTGTTCTTGAATTGTCATTTATTTTATTTGTGTTTGTCGTTGTTAAATTGCCTATAACTTGTATATATAAACTACAAGGTTTAACCAATCCACCAAATTCTGGGTGTATATGCGCTACTTTTGTTGTGTTTATTCAAATATACTTTTTTTTATTTTCAACTCACCAAAAAAAAGCTTTTTTCATAGCTACCTGCTTCTATTGATTCAACGAACAATTTTCTACAGATAAAACGAAACCCCGACCCCCGATTGGAGCGGCATCATTGGTTTGCAGCTACACGCAGGTGGGGATTTTAGTAATGAACTTCATTAATAGTACAGAACTTTGATTAAGCACTTCAATTTCATAGAAGCACTGACCTCCCACTTGCGTATAGGTGCTATTATGCGGTCGCTTTTCTTTTTTCAATTATTTGTTTCTTTAATCCGTTTTCAATGTTTGTCCAAATAGTTCGATGTGTTAGAACAAGTTTACAATTACATTCTTTGTCTGCCACATCTATTATATGCCTATACCAATTGTAGTAATTCCATTCTCTTGGTTTTGGTGAATAAAGGAATAATTCCTTTTCGTCCCAATGAACTTCTGTTGCTGTTCTGTAAATAAGAGTAAAACGTTCATTTTTAGGTCGAATAAAAAGTCGTTCATTCATGTCAATTCCAACTTCAATAATTTCATCTTGCCTTTTTCCTTTTTCTTTAGTCTTTATTTGGTCATAAATGATTCTACCTACATAGTTTTTCAGTTTTGGAAATCTGCGTCTATAAAATTCATTCCAATAACTTATCATTCGGCTTTCTGTCTGCTGATAATATTTTGAATTTTCGATAGCAAATCGCTTGTAGTTTTCCAATTTGTTGTCGTCAAGCTGTTCGTCTAAGACTTCTAAAATTTCAATAACATATTCTCCTATAAGCTGAAATGTAAAAGGTGTTACCCAATATTCGCTATTTTCAATTTTTTCCAATCGTCTTTGTCTTATATAACCATTATGATGTCTAAGAAAAATACAATTGAGAATGTGTTTTTGTCGGTCAGTAAGAGTCTTTTCCTTTTCTAATTCAGGTTCGTTAAAATAAACCCTATATGGTATAGTCAAAAGTTCTCCGTCAAGGTTGACTGTTTGAAAGTCAGTATGAATTAGGTTTTCTACCTTGTGAGTTTGCCCGTCACATAATTTTACTTCGTTCAAGTCAAAGGGTAAAATGTCCAATACGCTTTCTACGTCCTTTTTCAAAGTCCGTGGGAAAGCATTGAGAAGAATTTCTCGATATTTTGAATATTTATTTCCTTTAAACCAATTTATCATTTTCGGTCGGTCGTTTTAAAGTGCCGCATAACTTGTATAAAAACGCTACAAAGTCTTACCAATCCACCAAATTTTGGGTGAATATGCGCTAATTTTGCTGTGTTTAATCAAATATACTTTTTTTTATAATCAAATCACAAAAAGTGCTTTTTCATTGCTCCCCGCTTCTATTGATTTAACGAACAATTTTCTACAGAAAAAACGAAACCCCGACCCCCGATTGGAGCGGCATCATTTTTTATTATTGACTGAGATTCTTGAATGTAGACTGAGGTTCTTGAATGTAGACTGAGGTTCTCGAAGTCTACATTCGGGATTGGTCTACTATAAAAAATATACAGCGGAAAGCGGGAAATGGGCGCCAAAAAAAAATATAACAGATTCGACGTTTACGGCAGTTGGAAATCCAACACACTTACGTTTGAAGCAACAGAAACCGCTGAATTTTTAGTGATGGAAGTTCCGATGGTGATTGGGTGATGGAGTTTTGAAAAAGTTTATTAACGTTCCCAGGCTTTGCGTCTGTTGTGGATTTCGAAGTAAAAAACTGTCTACCAGCACTGAACTTGCTTTTTTGCTTAACGCATGCTGTGTGATTTTTTTTTTATTTTGCAAATGTTTCAATGATCCAATTCAAGCAAAGTTCAGAATCCATAATTGACCAAGAATGTGGGTTTTTCGTTCCGTCTAATCGAATTCCCTTTCCTTGACTAACTATTACTCTAGCGTTTTCATTTCCCATTATTTTTAATTGGTTAATCATTGAGATTAGATCAATTCCATTCCAATCATTTAAGTCACGATGTCTTTGATTAATTAACCAATCTGTATCCAAATCAGTAAACATTAAAAGAGGCATTTTCATTAAATACTTTGCGTTTCCGCCATCTTTTGCCCCATAAGAATAGATAGAATTTTCTATATATTCTTCTGGAAACATTTCTGGAGACCCCCCATAAATACTGTCCCAATTATTCTTCATCCATTTTGCTTCATCTACAGCAGGCTTATAAATATTTCTTTCGATTTCTCTTTCACAATATTTATAAAACCTTGCTTGGTCTAAAGGTGCGTCTAATGCAAAAACTCCTTTAGGGATTAAGAAAAACTTTTCTGGATTTTTAGTAGCTTGTTCTGCGTAAGTTAAAGAGATCATTGCGCCATTTGAAAGTCCACCGATTATAAATTTATCTTTTGATAGGTTATGCTTTTCGACAATTTCACTGAAAATTTTATCCAGTAATTTGAATTCTGCTTCTCGATTATCTGTCCCCCAATTTATTGATGGAACGATTACCATTATTCCTTTTTCAACTGCTGTTTTTTGAAGGGTTATTTGTTTTAATGTGTTTTCAACGAGTTCACCACCAGAAGGAATAATAACTAAAACACCTTTAATACTACGTTTTGGTAAATATTTATAATAAAATAATTCTGTGGAATTTCCATCATTAATGTACAGTTCTGAAGTATCTGTTTTTGAAATAGATATTTTATCAAATTCTTGTGCTTTACAAAGTAAATGATTAAAAATTAGAGCAAAAATTAATATTTTTTTCATTTTTCGTTTTTTTTGGTTAAAATATTGCAGAACGTTTTACAGCTAGTACTTGTGTGGCTTTGGAACACTTGTCTTTTGATGTCGCCCGCATAAGTTTTAGGTGTTGTTAGCTGATACAGGGACCAGTTAGTTTCCCATTGCTTACGTGTCTGCCGTTATTTATTTAGTAAATAGTTTATCAATGTTTTAAATGGTATTGAAAGTAAACCGAAAAACAAGTCTATTGGTACCGCTAATAAAACTAAAATTATATATGCCCACCATTTATATTTAAAAACAATTTGACTATTTGAAGTCATTATTTTCAATGCACTAATAACTTTGTCCTTGTGGTAATAGATTATTGCAAAGTCGCACAATATCATAATTGTCAACCGAATTGGCAAAGCAGAACCATGAATATTAGTAGTAAAAGCGATGTCCATTAAGAGTATTTGAAATAATATAGGCAAAAGTGCAAATGCACCAAGTAAAACTGTTCTATTGAAAACAATTAGGAGTCCACCAATTATTTGTGAAATGCCTACTGTGATGTCAAAAAAACTAGATTGTGAAAACAAATACCAAGCAATATAAAACTTGTCCACGTCCTTTAACGGTTTATTCAAAATTTCTTGGTCATCAACTCCGAATTGTCCGCCAGTTGCTTTTTCGTAACCATAGTCAATCATAAAAAAAGCAATATAGAAACGTAATGCTAAAATTATAAAGTCTATTATTTGTTGTCGTTTTAATGTCACAATATATTTTTTTTTGTTTGAGAATAATTTTCGTTCCTGTTGCAACTAACGGTTATTCAAAACAGTAAAAGTCCTATCAAACATAGTGTTTTTTTTGCGCTTTTACTTATTTGGTGTTAGCAGTATTATTATTTATAGATTATCTTTTCAATTTTCTTCGGAAGTGAATCAAGTGGAACCATTTTATAATTTAATTTTTCAAAATCTATTTTTCCATTTAATTTCTTGAATTCAGTTTTGCTTATTAATATTTTGATTTTTTCTGCAAGTTCATAAAATTCTTTTGGGCCATTATCGCCATAAATAAAAATCGAATCTATTTTTTCATCACGTTTTATTATAAATCTATAAGCTTCGCCATCCTGTAAATGTTCGTCCGAATAACTCGTTTTATATTTTGAAAAATCAATTTTTTCAAGCAAATCAAATAAAGAGTCTTTTTTTTCTTTTCTTAAGATTCCATATTCATTTTTTTCAGGATTAGGAAATCTTGTTTGAAGATAAATTGAATCATTAGCATTGAGTTTTATTGAATAATCAAAAGGCATCGATTCATTAGAAAAAATGAAAGTTTTTATTGAACTTGTTTTTTCTTTACAAGAATTCATAAAAAATACTGAAGCTAAAACGTAAAATATTTTCAATTTTTTCATTGATTTTTAGATTTCGATTCCTGAGGTATAATTACTGTTAACGGTTTGGTGCTTGGTGCAGTTGGCGGTTTTCGAAGTAAAAAACTGTCTGCCAGCACTGAACACGCTTTAGCAAAACGGTTGTTACTACCAGTTATATTTCTTTCGGCCTTGTCAACCAAGGTGTTAATATGAATGAAATTAGTCCTGCGGAAATCGTTGTCACTATTACGTTTCCGAATTGTTTCAGTTCAAGTCCGCTTAAAAATCTTATTGCAATTAATGTCAATGTTAGTCCTACAAAAATTGTCCAATATTTCAAATTTATATTTTCTTTTTCAGTCTTGTTTGTCGGCAGTTTGTAAATGGCAAAAACAATTACAAGTCCACCGAGTAAAGTTGAACTGTGTTGTAATATTTTTAGGATTGGAATTTGTCCACCTAAAAAGTCAACCGAGTTTTGCAATGCTGGAATTGTCTGAACGAAATAGCCGTGGTCGTGAGTGAAACTGTCCCAGAAAATGTGTGATGCCGCTCCAATTAGAATTGAAATTGTCACTACGAACCAACTTCTTTTAAAGTGTCCGTTCCAATTAAATTGTTTAAATTCTGAAAATCTCGATTTTAAAATTGTCGGCAAGTTGTCGAATAAACTGTTTCGAACAATGTTGTGAAAAATGAAAGCAAGCAACAGTCCTAATGGTATGTCGAACCAAAAAAGTCCGTCAATTGTGTGGCTGTAATTGCTCTTAATTCTCATTCTTAAAAAGTATTCAAAGTCTGGAGTCAAACTGCCGATTACAAGTCCTGTCAACGAAAACCATTTTCGAGGCAAAAATGTCAAGGGTAAAACTATTGCTGGATGTGAAAATGTAAATGGCATTTCTTTTTATCTATTCGTTATTGGTTTCGCTATCGTCTTTTATAATTGGTACTAACGTTCCCACGCCTTGGGAAGAAGCCGATTTTTAAAGTTACTATTATTTGCGTTCAAGAATCTTAAGTTTTTATGTTATTCGTTATATAGATTTCGGCTTTTATTTCTAATCGTGTGTTACCAGCACTTCATTTAATGGTTTTGAAATTTCAATAACTTCTGAATCAAAAGTTGACACTTCATAAATCCCCTTTTTATTTTTATTTATAAATCCTTTAAAATCTGGATTGCGAGAAATTTGCCATTCTCGAACGTCAAATTTTGCATACGTTATCCATTTCCCATTTTTCAATGTATATACTATACATTTATTGCATGCTGACCAATCTGCCCAATCAATAATAACAGAAATCTCATCGCTTCCGTCCTGATTTAAATCGCCCTCATTTTTCGTGTAAAAAAGTCCGAACGATCCTTTTTTCGTTAATTTTAATTCCGGAATGCTTTCACGATTTGATTTTAAAGATAAGATTGGCTTTTTATTAAAAATTACAGTCACAAGAGAATCATAATCCAATTGAGGTAAAGCATCAATGGATTTATTATTGATCGAACTAATTAATGTTTCTTTCAATTCATCTACTTTTCCGTCACCATCAAAATCTCCAATAATGACATTTTTCACTATTGCATCATAAGTTATTCCTTCCTCATATTCTTGTTCAACTTTTGGTTCTTTTTCAGTTTTTGTAGTTTCATCACAAGATGTAAATGAAATGATGAATAAAATTAATGTTATGTACTTCACGTCTTGTTTTTAAATTGCATGTAACGGTTTGTAGATAGGCGCTCGACCCAATTCTTTAAATAAATCGTTGTTTCGAAGATAGAACTTTTTCTTGTAATTTCCTTTTGTTGCGAAGCAAGATTGGAAGGTTAGCGCTAGATGGCTGTTAGCTGCATTTTTTTAATTTTTCTATTTTCTTTATTTCATCAGAATATGAATAGGCTAAGTTATTCCAGAAGTTTCTGTTCTCCCATCTGAATGTCAAATAATCATTGTAGTAATCAAAATCAACCATTAACTCTTGTATAATTTCTTTCATTCCACCATACCCTTCTATAAATCTTTCAGGTTTACCTGAAACAGAGACAATTGCAAATGTCCTTATTTCTTTATCGAACAATTCCTTATATTGAGAAGCTTCACTCGGAACACGAAATGAGGTGAACTCAAAGAAGTCCAACCTGCAATTCTTTTGTTTATATGAGTTTATGTGTTTGAAATCTATAATTGTATCACGGTCGGATTTATAATTGAACTTAAACTTCCATTTATCTATTCGATTTTTGTTTTTGATTTCACATTCGACAAGTTCATATATTTTTTTTGTGTCGACATCTGTTTGAATTTGATATTTATCGAATGTTTTGATGTCCAGTTTGTATGAATTGTCACTCCAGTATGACCAATAGTAAAATTGTCCTTGTTTATTTGGGATTGAATAAATAATAATTGAATTAAGAGCAATTCCAATAGTGACTGATGTTAATACAATATGCTTTTTAAGCAACATTGATACAGAAAAATAGGAAAACAAATACCAAATATAGATGAGTACTAAATAATGAAAAATAACTCCAATTGTGTAAAGCGCAAGCAATAGTATTACTGGACTAAAAATGAAGAACACAACATTAATAACAAAGAATATTACATTTTGCCTACTATAATTTTTATATAGCCATAGTATCCATATTGGAGCAAGGATTATTAATGAGTCATAGATAATGTCCATATGCGTTTTATTGAATTTTCGAGTATTTACGTCATTGCAGTTTACGGTGTTCGGTTTTGAGCTTGGCGAAGTTGGGGTTTAGAAAGTACAAATGTTCAGCCTAGTACTTAAACCCACTTTTACCAAACCCATGTTAGCGGTTGTTTTTCAAACTATCACATCGAATTAAAAAATAATTGTCTCGCTTGATTTTATTGTGCTCACTCAATGGAAAAACGTCGCCCGTTGAGCCCGCTATTGAATCACTGTGTCGTAATGTTTTCCAATCAAATTTGCTTTCGGGATTCTTCCATTTCCAATAACTACTATCCATGTCGCTGTATCTACGAATGACGAATCTGTTTGTCGGAATTCCGCTATGTTTTTTTAGGTCTTGTAGAAAAATAGTATCACCGGAAATGGAGTAAAGTCCTGTATAACAGCCAGCATCCATAAAGTCCCCGTCGCAAAATTCATATTTATTATCCTTATACAAGCCGAAAAATATTCCTCCGTCCCACCCATCGCTGACACCGGAAGGCCCGGCATGAAAAACTTTATCCTTTTCATCCACTGTGATTTCGGCCTTGCATGCTGTCAAGGCTAATGAAATCAAAAGAACAAATGTGATAGTTTGCAATGTCATAGCTTAATTACCGCTAACTTATTTATAAATCTCATTAAATGTGACCTATACACCCATATTTTGCTGTATACATCTCGTTTTATTGCGACTTATCTTCAAATATACTTTTTTTTATAATCAAATCACAAAAAGTGCTTTTTCTTTGCTCCCCGCTTCTATTGATTCAACGAACAATTTTCTACCGAAAAAACGAAACCCCGACCCCCGATTGGAGCGGCATCATTTCCCCGCTACCTGATCCCGAAACGTCGGGACTCGAAGGTAGCAGGGAAATATACAGAGGAAAGCGGGAAATGGGCGCCAAAAAAAATTATAACAGATTCGACGTTTACGGCAGTTGGGAAACAAATACAATTACGTTTGAAGCAACGGAAACCGCTGAATTTTTAGTGATGGAAGTTCCGATGGTGATTGGGTGAAGGTTTAACTATTCAAGAATTGTTTTTTATCACAAAGCGATTCATTCATCGACTTTAATTGATGGTGTAAATATCCTCAATAATTTGTTCGCGCTCAGGCTTAGCTTTTAACAGCTCCGTGCCTATCATAAAAAGCGCTAAACTTGCTTTGTTGATCATTTCTGGAGTTAACGACTTCCATTTCGAAATGTCTGATTCAAATTCGTTATTGAATAGCTTTTTTGATAGTTGACAAATCAAATGATAGTTTGCAAAAGGATGAGCGTTATCGCGATTTTCACTTGATGCATGCATAATAAATTCATCAATTCTTTTGTAGATTGTCTTTTTTGTGCAATAAATAAGCTCTACGAGTTTGGCACGATATTCCAAATCTGCGGGTTGTAAATTGGGATAAATTTTAAGGTCTACAAAATGAATGGATTCGTGCTTCAAATAAGAGTATTGAAACTTCTCAGATTTCAATTGATAAGTCCCTTTGTTGCAAAAAAGACTTGAATTCATTTTGCTCGCCCATCCACCGATTTGAGAATGACCGAAGGTAGCATAGTCAGAAGCTCCTCTTAACACATAATTCTCAATGAAAAATACATGCACATTTATGTTCGTTTCAGGTAAATCAACTGCATATTCTGCCTGACTTTGCTTGTCCCAAATCAATAAATCTTGAATGCCATTAATCAGCATAAATTTGCAGTAAAACCCTTCATTTTCAATTACTTTAGTAAGCTCTGAATCATCTTTGATGGTCATTGAAAGTTCGTCAAAACTTAATTTGGTTAGCTTTTTATTTATTAGATAATGAAAGATATTGCTATAAAGTGTGGTATCACAATTGGCTGAAGGGTTTCGTAATTTGATTTTCCAATAATCTTGATAGAAAGCACAAATGTCATTGATCACTGAATTGTTACACGGTGCTTTTGATTTTTCGGTATCACTAATAAATCGCGCCTTATATTTTTTCTTTGTCTTTTGAAACTTTCGATTTACCAAAGGATTAGCGAATTTATTCAAACTATCCATTCGCAACAAGGTAAGCGACACATCTCCGTTAGCTGCTGGACTGATAATTTGGTTAAACGATCGAATTTGTTGCTGAATGGTACAAGATGTGTTCATCAGAGCAAAAGTGGTAATGAAAAGTAGAGCTAACTTCGTGAACATCTTGTTGTTATTTTTTTTAGTGTCTATAAATAGATTTCTTTTTATTGTTGACAACGATCTCAAAACGTCTGGTTCGAATTATTGGAATAGTTGAACCGTCAAGAAAACCATTTCAAATTGGTGCTCAAAAGCTGTGTTTTTTTCTTTTATTCATTCAATTTTTATAACGTTTTCTGATGATTATTGTAAAGGTAGTTACTAAAAACGATCCTACATACAAAAGTGAAAATGCGGTTGATTCGCCCGATAAAATAAAACCTAATAATACTCCTGAAACAAGAAGTCCGAGTACTACAATAATTAATTCCCCAATTTTAAGACGTATTTCCATTTTATCTTTTTTTTTATTCACACTTAATTGATTCTTTTTAACATTTGGCTTAATGGCTGGCAGACAAGTGAACGCTCTATTTTTTTAAAACAAATCGTTAGACGAAGTTAAAAATATTACATTGAAATTTTTCCGTCATACCATAAATAATGTAGGTATCTCAGAGCGTTTATGCAATGTTGTCCCCAGTGATTTATAAAACTCCATTTCATTTGCCATAATGCGTCTTCTACTGCTTCGTCTGTTTCGATTTTCATTTTCTCAATTTCAATTTTCAAGTCTCGGTAAATGTCGGCAAAATCGTCAACGAGCCAACCTTGTGAAGGTTCTTTGTCTGTTATTTCCCAACCCTGTTCTGGTTGACCATTTTCTTTTTCAGTATATGTCGGGTCAAAAACTTCACAGTAAAATGAGTCTTTACCAAGTGTCGAGAAAAGGACTTGATTTTTATTTTTGAAAAACTCATCGTCAAGCACACCAAAGTCACTGTCGGAACTTGAGTATTTTAATTCAATTTGCTCTAACTTGTGTCCGCATGAATATAGGTCTATTAATGTTCCGTGTGCTTTTCTGTAAAATTGTTCGGTCGAAATATTTTCTTCTTCAATTAGTTCAATGAAATATCCAGCAACTTTTAAGAAGTTCTTTGTGCTGTTCTTGTCAAGAAATGTTTGTATGTCTTGTGATATTTTCATTGTCGTTTTAGTATTGTTCATATCGTTTTGCTGCTAGGCGCTCGGCCCGACTCTTTAAATAAATATTGTTTCTAAAATCATTTATTTAATGAACTAAATTACGATACTTTTATAAATTTTGTGTAACAGTTTGTCAGAAGTGACTGTTTTCAAAGTCTGACTTTCACCAATGAGACGTTCATTCCATTTATCTGCATTATTGAACATATAATTAAGTCCAAAATAAACAATGACACAAATGAGTGTTTGGAATACCAGAATAGTTACTTTTTTGTTATTGACCTGAAATGATTTAGTAATCAATAGTATACTAGCAATATCTACTAACAAAATAAAACCAGAAATCATGATAAAACTGATAAATGTCCAAATTCCGAATTCAGAATTGTCATCAAAGAAACCAACACTACTAACTAGTGAGTTTACCAAAATGTATAAAAAATACATTCCAACAATGGTTTTGAATAAAGTGATTTGAAATATTGAATTGCTGTCTTTCATTTTTCTTAAATTTTGCTTCTATTGTCACGGTGAATTTTATTTTCACCTGATTTTATATGAATCAATTTCATTTTTTTTACAGTTTTGTTGTTTTAGCAAACTTTCAATTTTCATTTTTCGCGCGGTTACTTCGTGAGAATTTTGAAACTATTTTTCCAAGAATAAATCCGATAAAACCAGCTAACAAATACCCGAATTTAGTTGCTACCGGATGGTATCCTTCTGAACTGGGGAAATCAAACAATAACTCAATGTATAGTGGTGTTTGATGATTGTGGTAATAACATGAGTCAGGTATAAATAGCATTTGAAGAAACAGATCTCCCACAAAAAAGTATAACAATACCAATAAAACGCTAAATACAAGTTCAAATTTCATTTTCATACCCTATCTATATTTGTTTTGCAAGTAATGAATTAGCTGCTGTTTATATTCTGTAAATATTATTTCGTAAAATTTTCACCTTTTCTTTGTAGTCAATATTCCGTCCAAAAACATCCATTATTGTAATAATATTAAATAAAACTAACAATATCACACCAAACAAACCAATAAGCCAAGTGTTAATTGATCCTCCAAATAGGTTGAAATACCACGGCTGAGAAATAACATTAAAAGTCTTGTTCTTTTGTTTTTTTGAAATAATTAACGGGAATTTCGACGTTAGTTGATAGCTAGAATTATCCTGTTGAATGAACTTTAATTTTGAAGGTTGATTTTGTTCTATGAAAAAAGTGTTCACTTGTTCATTGCGATCTATCGTAAAGTCAAAATCTTTACTGTGATTGTTTACAGGTATGAATGTTACATATTCCCCTTTTAAATTATAAACTTGAACACGATTATACCGCGCTAATCCGATATAAATCTTATTATTTGTTTCTTGAATTTGCTGAATATCACACAAGGGTAATTCACTATTGAATTCAATTAAGCCGACCCCTATCAGCATATTAAAAATAAACCCTGACATACCAAAAATCATTATTAAGGTTGAGGTATAATTAAAAACTATTTTCAATTTGGATTTCATTTTTGATTTATTTTTAAAATTCTGACTAACGTTTTTATAACTTGTTAAATATCAATTATTTGAAAAATTAATTTCATTAGTCTTAATGTCGAATTTAGCAATTTTATTTTGAAGTTCACGAACTATTCTTTTTCGCTTTTGGTC
>JAGOAZ010000022.1 GCA_017983675.1 Fluviicola sp. | reverse complement strand
TTCACTTGCAATTAATTGATGCATGTGCTCTATGGATTCAATACGCTCAGGAGAATTGATAAATTGATAAATTTCGCTGGCTTTATTTTGTGAATGGTTCATCTTTTATTGACTATTTACCGATACAAAACTTACTAAAGATATTCCCCAACAAGTCTTCTGTTGAAATATCCCCCGTAATTGTTCCGAGGTCGTACATGGCTTGGCGGATGTCCATGGCGATGAAGTCGCCAGTGATGTTGGTGATTACTCCGTTTTTAGCAGCCAATAAAGCTGTTTCCGTGCGTTGTAACGCCTCGAGGTGACGTAAGTTGGTGACAATTGTTTCTTGTCCGCTATTGAAGTCTTGAGTGATTTGAGCGACCAACCACGTTGTTAACTCAGACATACCAATGCCCGATTTTGCACTGATCGGTAATAAAGGTGTTGCAAACGACCATTCGTCTGTTATTGCTTCCGATCGCATGTCAACTTTGTTACCCAAAACGACAAAGTGTTTGTCGGGATACGTTGCGGCCAATTCCGTTGCCCATGCTCCTGCCTCTGCGGGCAACATGGATGCATGACCTTCTGATTCGGAAGCTTGATTACTATAATCACTCAATAACAAGACAATTTTTGCTTGCTTGATTTTTTCATGCGAACGCTCAATTCCTAACGCTTCAATGGCTTCTGCATCTGAACGTATACCAGCAGTATCAATCAAACGGAATAAAATACCGTCGATGTTCAACGTTTCTTCAATGACATCGCGGGTTGTTCCCGCCAAGTTGCTGACAATGGCACGTTCTTCACCTAACAATTGATTCAACAAGGTGCTTTTACCCGTGTTGGGTGCGCCCACAATGGCAACAGGAACGCCATTTTTTAACACGTTTCCTAATTCAAACGAGCGAATGAGGCGTTGAACATAAGCCAAGACTTCTTCGATCAAGGCTTTTAATTGGGTTCTATCTGCAAATTCTACATCTTCCTCGGCAAAGTCAAGTTCTAACTCAACAAGCGATGCAAAATTGATCAGTTTTTCGCGTAAATCTTTCAGCTCGTTTGAAAATCCACCACGCATTTGATTCATGGCTACTTCGTGCGAACGAGCAGTTTCTGACGCAATCAAATCGCCAACTGCCTCTGCTTGGGATAAGTCAATAAGTCCGTTGAGAAATGCACGCATGGTAAATTCTCCTGGCGCTGCCATCGAACATCCATTTTCTAGTAATAAACGCAGTATTTCTTGTTGAATGAAGGTAGAACCGTGACAACCAATTTCAATGGTAGCCTCGCCGGTAAAGCTTTTGCCTTCGTGGAAAACTGTAATGACTACTTCATCGATCACTGACTTATCGGCTCTTCGGATACGTGCAAAATGCGATGTGTGGGATGCGAATTCCGCAAATGATTTGCCAGAAATTGTCGTTGCGATTGCAAGTGCGTTGGGTCCTGAAACACGAATCAATGCAATTGCTCCCATTCCAGGAGCGCTCGATAACGCACAAATAGTTGTTTGCATCCTTAGTTTTATTTATTTGCAAAAAAATCAGTCAACAAAGCTGAGCATTCTTCTGCCATCGGACCGTTGACAATGATTGATTTTGGGTGATATAATTCATTTTGGAAACGACCAGCACCACGTTTTTCATCGCGCGCGGCAAAGACAATTTTATCGAGTTGTGACCAATACAATGCACCGGCACACATCACACAAGGTTCAAGAGTTACATACAAGGTACAACCTTTCAAGTATTTTCCGCCCAAATATTCTGCTGCAGCAGTGATGGCTTGCATCTCCGCATGAGCAGTAACATCCGTTAGGCGCTCTGTTAAGTTGTGCGCCCGCGCAATAATTTGTTGATTACTCACAATGACTGCACCAACAGGAACTTCGCCCAATTCAAAAGCTTTTTGAGCTTCTAAATATGCTTGGCGCATGTAATATTCGTCGTTGTAAGGGGTTATCATTGAATAGGAATGAATTGAACTTCAAATAGTTTGGACCAATATTTACCAGTTAAATAGGTTTTATTCGTCAATGGATTGAATGCTATACCATTCAACACATCTCCGCCACTTTTACCGCTGATTTCCAATGCACTTGCATCAATTTCTTCCAATACTTTTCCTGTTAATGGATCAATAGCGATAATGGTATTTGTTTGATAAATGTTGGCGTAGATTTTTCCATTTACAAATTCCAATTCGTTGATAAAGGTGCGAGGACCAACGTTGTCATAGACATCAATAGTACGGATGATTTGAAACGTTTTTGGATTTCTAAAATAGATTCGTTCTGTTCCGTCAGACATGATCAACGCTTTTCCGTCGTTACACAAGCCCCAACCGTCACCGCTATAACTGATGTCACGTTTTAATTGCATCGTGTTTTTATCGTAGACAAAGCATTTTCCGTTTTTCCAAGTAAGCTGGAATAACTCGTTTCCAAAAATGGTAATTCCTTCACCAAAATAAGTGTGATCTAATCCGTTTTTCAATCCAGAAAATCTGCCGGTTTTTAAATCAACCTGACCAACAACTGTTTTCCCTTGTTGACTTGGGTCGCCGGTTCCTTCGTATAATTTTCCGTTGTTGAATTCCAAACCTTGCGTGTAATTCTGTGTGTCGTGCGGATATTCTTTCGTTACTTTGACTAACATCGGAGTTGGCGCAATATCAGAAACAACACGAATCATGTGACTTGCATCTTGCGTTGTGCCATTTGACAAATAAGAACGAATAACGACAATACGCGTACCAACACCAAAATAAGAAGCGTCTAATACGAAATTTATTTTTGCAGTTGGTTGCTCCCACGTTTTAAAAATTGAGTCGTTGTAAATCAATTCGACTTTTTCTAAACCCTCAGGAACAACAAGTGTCAAAGGAATTGTTGCACCAAAAGTTGTTTGAATGTCTTCGTTACGTTCAAAATCAGCAAAAGCCATTTCGTCATCTCCCGAAGATTGGAACAAAGGAACAACTACAAACGCTCCGATTATGAGGACAAGCAGTCCAATGATGGCGTATTTTTTCATGTTAAATTAGTGCTTGAATATCACTTGCTGAAATGCCATTATGACTATCAGCATACAAAACTTCGTTATTTCGAACTAAAATAGCTTGGGGACTTTGGTGTTCAACCTTCAACAATGCAGCAATTTCATGTGAAATTTCACGGTAGGCAATTAAATCCAAATAAACACAAAGACATGGTGTTTTTGAATCGTCCCATTCTTTTTCAAAACGGTTCAATGCCATAGAAGAAATACTACAGCGGGTACTGTGTTTGAACAATAAAACGGGTATTGTTGCTGATTCCTTGATTAATTCGTGTAATTGTTCACTACTTGTCAAGTTCACCCAATTGACAGCTGGTTTTTTTGTTGTCGATGAAAAAAGTCCCATAATTATAAATTAACGCCTTTGAATTGATTGATAAAGCGCACATCATTTTCGGAGTACAAGCGTAAATCGTTGACTTTGAATTTCAATTGAGCAATACGTTCAACACCCATTCCGAAAGCAAATCCCGAATATACTTCAGGATCAATCCCCGATGCTTTTAAGACATTCGGATCGACCATTCCACAGCCTAATATTTCCAACCAGCCAGTGTATTTACATACGTTGCAACCTTTTGCATTACAAATTGTACACGAAACGTCTACTTCGGCACTTGGTTCTGTAAATGGGAAATAAGATGGACGTAATCGAATACGTGCTTTTTCTCCAAACAATGATTTTGCGAAGTAATCGAGCGTTTGTTTCAAGTCCGCAAACGACACATTTTTGTCAATGTACAATCCTTCAATTTGATGAAAGAAGCAGTGAGCACGTGCAGAAATCGCTTCATTTCGGTAAACTCTTCCTGGAGAAATTGTGCGAATAGGAGGGGTTGAATTTTCCATTACACGCACTTGTACCGATGAGGTATGTGTACGTAACGCCATTTCACGTTCGCCTTTTTCGATGAAAAAGGTATCTTGCATGTCGCGCGCTGGGTGTTCAGGTGCAAAATTCAATGCAGAGAAATTATGCCAATCGTCTTCGATTTCTGGTCCTTCAGAAACGGAATATCCAATTTTATCAAAAATAGCAACGATTTCACTGCGAATGATTGACAAGGGATGTCTGCTTCCCAACGGTTGTGGTTCTCCTGGTCGACTTGTATCGATGGAAGCTGTTTGATTCGTTTTCGTTTCCAATTGATCTTTTGCCCCTTCAAACTTAGTCTCAGCATTTAAACGCAATTCGTTCAATAATTGACCGACAGTTCGTTTTTCTTCATTTGGAACCGTTTTCAATCCGCCAAACAAATCTTTGATCACATTTTTCGAACCCAAAAATTGAATACGAAAAGCTTCCAAAGAAGCAGCATCGCTTATTATGAATGCGTTAATCGCATTGGTTACTTCGTTTATTTTTTCTTTCATACTGTGCTAAAATGCTTCAATTTGAAACGATTACACTAAAAATGTTGTTTTACATACCGTTAAAACGCAACTTTTTTGTAAAAATACCGTTTAAATTTCAAAGCAAGTTTCAATTTACGAAGGTACAAAATTGAATAGAACAATTTTATAATCAGAAAAAGTTTATCTTTACATCAAAATGCATGCTATTATTATGAATAAAACAATGCGAATTCTCAGTTTATTGACGCTGGTATCTCTGTTGATAATCAGCAATGCTTGTAAGAAGAAAGACCCTTCAGTATTGAAAGTTTTTGTTCGATCAGAAAACAATGAATTACAAGCAAATGCAAAAGTTGTTATTATTGCAGATGTGCAATCGGAACCAGCAACGCCAGCTTATGTTGATACTTTAGTAACAAATGCTTCGGGTTATGCGTATTTTGATATGGATCCGTTTTTTGATAATTTGGACAAAGACGTTACAACAGGTTATTTTGATATCTTAGCAAGAAAAGGTGCTGATGAAGGTACAGGTTACATTCGAGCACGTGCACACATCACCAACGTGAAAACAGTTTATTTGTTACCATAAATTATTATTCCATGAAAACGTATTTCAAAACAGCAATCTATTCATTAGCATTAATTTCAGCAGGACTTATTGTTAGCTCATCTGGTTGCCGCAAGAAAAAAGATACTATTGCTAAAATTTATGTAAAAGATGAGTTTAGCGCTCCTGTTCAAGGTGCACAAGTTGTCTTAAAAGGACAATCGACAACGACTCCTTCTCAACCGGTTGTTTTGTTTGATACAACATCAACAAACATGGCTGGCGAAGCAATTTTTAATTTCAACGACGTTTATCAATTGGGACAAGCTGGTGTAGCTGTGTTGGATATTGAAGTTGAAAAAGGATTGTTGACAGGACAGGGAATCATTAAAATTGAAGCAGAAACGACTTCCGAACAAATTATTTTTATTCAGTAAGTTAAATCTTAAACATATGGAAACGCATCTTTCTTTAAGATGCGTTTTTTTATGCTCCAATTTCTCGTTCTTCGATTGATTAATCGAAATATTCACCTGAAAACCGTATTTGCTTATTTAGTGAGGCACATAAACTGAAACAGTTGTATGTTTATGTTAGTTTATGGTTTAAAAAGAAAGTGTATAATTGATTTCTTGTCGTGTTATTAATTGATCCCGGAACGATATCTATCAGTTCGCTATTATAAAACAAGACAAAATTGATGAAAAGAAATGGTCAGATACTTCTGACCATTTTTTGTTTTTAAAAATATAAGAAGGGTATGTCGAAAATAGTTACCCGGGTAAATTGTGGTAAAGCTGCCGATTGACCACAGAAACATAGTTAACGACTGTTAATCAGATTGTTACAATCTATGATTCGCTTCTAATTTTGTTAATACCCAGTTATTTTCCCCTTTTGAAGTGCAGGAATTCCAGTCGATAACCACATAGGTTGAGGTTTGTCTAGTAAATAATAATCGAAAAATTGGCGCATACGAATACTTAAATCAATCCGATTTGGGATTTTCATCAAATTATGATCATCTCCATTGTAATTCAATAACCAAACTGGTTTTTGCAAACGACGTAGCCCAGTATACAATTCAATTCCCTGATACCATGGAACTGCTCCATCTTGATCGTTGTGCATGATAAGTAACGGCGTTTTTACTGTTGTTAAATGAAACACGGGACTATTTTCGATATACAAATCAGGCGCTTCCCAAATGGTTTTTCCAATCCGACTTTGGGTATGTTCGTATTGGAATTGACGACTCATGCCACTTCCCCAGCGTATACCACCATAAGCAGAAATCATATTACCAACAGGAGCACCAGCCATAGCTGCGGCATAGCGAGTTGTCATAGTAATCAATTGTGCAGTTTGATAACCTCCCCAACTTTGACCTTGTAAGCCCATCTTTTTCTCGTTAATCGCAGGATATTTTTTTAATACGGCATCTGTTCCACTCATAATACAATCGTATGCTCCATTTGCTGGATGACCAATTTGGTAACGAATGTCTGGAATAAACACAAAATAACCTGCTGATGCATATTCTGTTGGATGAATGACTGAAGCTGTTGGACGTGGTGCATAATGTGTATGGATATCATCGGAGTGCAATTCGTAATAGTATACCAACAACGGATATGATTTCGTTGAATCGTAATTTTCAGGCTTGTAAATCAAGCCTTCGAGCGGAATACCCTTATAACTTGTCCAGTTAATTTGTTCAACTGTTGACCAATTATATAAACCTTGTTGCGGGTTAGTCGTTGAAATTTTTCGAAGGTTGTTGTTCCCAGATAGTACATAAGCATCGGGATATGCAGCATTCGATTGTTTTTGATAAATCAATGAAGTTCCATTTTTCGCTCTTTTTAAACTTAAAAACTCCATAGCAGCGGCATCAAGGACAATTCCTTTTGGCGCAAATAAATCGCCTGATAATTGATAAACTGTTGAATTACGTGTTTTTACATGTGTTTGTGTCAGTAAGCAGTTTTCTGCGTTTAAATACAACGAATCGCGGGTCAAATGCGTTAATGTATAACGGTAATTCGTGTCGTTTTGTGCTTGTAGTTGACTTAACATACTAACAGCTTTTTTGGTCCTTACATGAACAACTATGATGTCTTTTTCAGCTTGTAACAACAATCCTTTTTCATCTGTTGTCCAACCAATTATTCCCAATGTTGAAGTCATTTCAGGTGTGCCATTGCCGTCTGCTAAGAAATTTGCTTTGACACCACATGTCACACAATTACTAGTTGACGTTGATAAATCAGTAATAAAGTAGGCGTTTTTTTGCTCATCCCAATAGGCGAAATAATTCCCGCTTGGCGATAAACTAGTTTCAAAATAAGTAGTGTTTCGCAAGGGTACTAATTCGCCCGTAGCTAATGACAAGCGGTAGTAATTTGATGGGCGAGGAGATTTCCAGGTTTCAAACTGAAATTGTTCATCACAACTTGCTAAAACATATTGTTCTTTGCTCGTCGGATCAATATACATAGAAAGGGAATCTCTTCCTAATTGTATTTTTGCTCCTGTTGACAGGTTATATGAATATTGATTCACTTGTGCCTGATCGCGCTTTAATTCAACTAATTGCTGTGGTTGCAGACGTTTGTCTTGCCAATGCCAAATATCTAATTTGTATTTTTCACTTTCTAACAACGTGTCTTTTGCAGGCTTTTCTAGTTTATCCCAAACTCCAAACAAAACGGAATTGTCCATTTGATGAAAACGTGGTTTGAATTGTGCTGAAAGTGTTCGTTTTGTTTCGAAACGTTGCGTTGTATCTATTGCTAATGATAATGCATTATTGTTCCATATCCACAAATTCCATCGCTTAAACTCACTTGTGTCTGTTGCGTAAAGTCCCGTTATTTTGAAATTGTTTTCAGAAAATGATACGCCATTAATTTCAGTGAATCGGCGTGAACTTTTCCAGATTTCTTTTTTCCCCGATTGAAAAACAAGTAATCGAATCGAATCTTTTTTAAATTTTTGTTGTTCTAACAATACTGCACCTTGCCCATTTTTTGACACCTCAAAACCAGTGATATTCTTGTGGCATACTTTAGTTGTTCCCGGTTGCCAAATGGTCACTAATTTTCCATCCGACTTCCAAGGACCATTTTTAGTAATTTTTTTAAGCTCTTTTCTTTTTTCTTTTTTGCTTAAATAATCAGTTGGCCATTCGTTTGTTTGCGATGAAAACACTAACAAGTCACTTTCTACAGCTAATTTGAACTCTTTTAATTTCGGGAATTTCACCAACGAATCTTTCTCGTAAAAATAGATTCCAAGGCTATCTTTTGGCCATTTATCCTTTGGTATTTTGGCTAATTCAACCTTTCTTAAGGTATCATAACCCGCTTGAATGCGAAAAACTAAATAATTTGATTTCCCAGAAAAAACTGCATCAATACCCCTTGGTATTGAATCTATTTTACCGGTTTCTGTCTGAACCACGTACAAATATCCATCACCTTGCATGGGTCGAATGGTATATGCCGCATATTTTCCATCTGGCGATAATTGTACTTCACCTATTCTTTTCCACATGGGATATGCGGTATGATCAATGACTTTTTTTTGTGCCAACAAACTGAAAGACAAAGCAATAAACGAACAAGCTACAACAATTTTAGTAAATTTCATAAAAGCAGATTTTCAACAAAGGTTTAAATATAGGGACTTAATTTGTAGATTTACTAAAAATCAAAAGTTAGGCAACAATGAAATCCTTTTTTAAACTCGTTTTCATCTTATTGTTCAGTGCAACTCCTCTTTTTGGAAAAAATAAAATTGATGGATTGTGGCATGCTTCGTTTACAGTAATGGGACAAGCAATGTTACTCGATTTGACCGTTAAACCAGGAGCGAAAGAGGCGTATATTAGCAATCCAGAAATGGAAATGGCGCAACAAATTCCGTGCGCTGATGTGCTGTTTAAAAAGAATAATTTCTCGTTTAAAATTCCATTTATCGGTTTGTCATTCAAAGGAACTTATTTTCCCAAAGGCGACTCAATTGTAGGTTCTATGGATCAAAATGGAATAACGTGGGACGTGCATTTTTATCGGACAGTTCAACAAAAAAACAAAGTGAAACGCCCGCAAACGCCCAAAGAACCTTTTCCGTACGAAGTACAAGAAGTCTCTTTTCAAAACCCAAAAGACAACGTGCAAATTTTTGGAACATTCACCTATCCGATAAACAAAGAGAGTAATTATCCAATCGTGTTCTTAGCGTCTGGTTCAGGTCCACAAGATAGAAATTGCACGCTATTAGGTCACCAATCTTTTTTATTAATTGCCGATCAATTAGCGCGTGCAGGCATTGCAACGTTTCGATTTGACGACAGAGGAGCAGGTGAATCGAAAGCAAATTATTCGTTGGCATCCATGTCTGATTTTGTGAGTGATTTGTCAGTGAGCATTGATTATTTTGCACAAGACGATCAATTCAAAAACCATAAATTCGGGTTGTTGGGCCACTCCGAAGGGGGAATGCATATTATGAGTGCTTTCAAGCAAGCGAAACATCCAATTGATTTCATGATTTTCCTTGCAGCTTGTGGTGTTTCAGGAAAAGAAGTGCTCGTACAGCAACAATACGAAATGCCTTTAGCAGAAGGATTAAGCGAAGAAATTGCACAATGGAATAAAACTCTATTCCAAGGTATCTCAGACCGTGTACTTGCAGAATCTGATTTAGTAAAATGTGAATTTAACTTGATTGCTTTTTTGAAAGAGATGTATGCAAAAGCACCCAAGGGGGCCATTTCTGATGCCATGAACGAGGAATCTTTTGTTGCAAATAATGCAGCATTTTTAAATAATAAATGGGGCAGAGAATTTTTAGCGTTTGAACCTGCAACGTATTTAAAAGAAATGAATGTGCCCATGCTAGCTTTATTTGGCAGCAAAGACATGCAAGTAAATCCTATCATCAATAGCAATGGCTTTAAAATGGCGTTATCGCCAGAGCAGTTAGCTCAATCAACAATAAAAATCCTTCCTAATTTAAATCATTTGTTTCAACAATGTAACTTTTGTTCGTTAAAAGAATACGGCGATTTAGAAGAAACAATGGCACCTGTCATTTTTGAAGAAATTATTCCATTTATATTACGTCAATGAAATTTATAATTGTACTACTAACCTGTTGTTCATTTTCTGTTTTTGCACAACAAGCGCGCATTTTTCCGCAACCCAATCAACTGATTGAAACACCAGGAGATTTTAATTTTAATGGTCAACTTACAGTTCAAAACGCTCCGCTTTTTTTAGAAGTTGCCCCTTATTTACAACAATTATTTGCGCGTGAAAAAGGAATTGAACTTACGACATCCGCAACAAATTTTTCTGTTTCTCTTCAGCAAAATAGTCAACTACCTAAAGAAGCGTATCAGTTAAAAATTAATCAAAGTGGTGTGTTTATTCAATTTGCCGATAAAAATGGATTGCTTTATGCATTTCAAAGTTTACAGCAATGGATGACAAATAAACAAACCATTAAAGGTGTTCAAATAAACGACGTTCCGCGTTTTTCTTACCGTGGAACTCACCTGGATTGTGCCCGCCATTTTTATACAATTGCTGAATTGAAGCAATTCATAGATGAATTAGCGCTGTTAAAATTTAATCGGTTTCATTGGCATTTGACAGACGATCAAGGTTGGCGATTGGAAATCGTACAATTTCCAAAGTTAACTGCAATTGGTGCGTGGCGTGATAGTACAATCATTGGGCATTATAGTGCGAACCCAAGAGTCTATGAAAAAAAACGGTATGGTGGTTCTTATACACAAGAAGAAGCAAAAGAGTTGGTGCAATATGCTGCAATACGAGGAATTACGATTGTTCCTGAAATTGAATTACCAGGACACGCGCGTGCTGCTTTAGCTGCATACCCTGAATTAGGTTGCACGGGTGAACAATTACCTGTACCAGGTTTGTGGGGCGTTTTTGATGATGTTTTCTGTCCAACAGATGAAACGCTTGACTTTTTGAAAAAAGTATTGGATGAGGTTGTTGCTATTTTTCCTTCGGAAACGATACATATTGGCGGTGATGAAGTGCCAAAAACCCGATGGAATAATTGCGATAAATGCAAACATCAACGCGAAGCACATGGATTAAAAGATTCACATGAATTACAGAGTTATGTCATTAGTCAAATGGAACAACACCTGCGTGCTAAAGGGCGCAAAATTATTGGCTGGGATGAAATTTTAGAAGGTGGATTAGCCGATAACGCACAAGTGATGTCGTGGAGAGGTGTTGACGGAGGAATAGCAGCAGCGAAAGCAAAACATCATGTTGTAATGAGTCCAGTTTCGCATTGTTACTTCGATTATTACCAAAGCAGTCATGCGGATGAGCCTCTTGCTATTGGTGGTTTATTAACCTTAGAAAAAGTGTATAGCTACGAACCGATTCCAAAAGAATTATCGAAAGAAGAAGCCGCGTTTATTTTGGGCGCGCAAGCCAATATTTGGACCGAATATCTACCCGAGTTTAAAGACGTTCAGTACAATACGTACCCACGATTAATTGCAATGGCGCAAGTGAATTGGACAAACATCAAACCAAGTTATGAAAGTTTTGTTGAGGAAATGAATCGGTGGTATTTACCGCAATTAAACGCGCGAGGCGTCAATTACTCCCGCGCATTTCTCGATCCAAACTTAACCATTGTTGAAACACCCAACGGGCTTGATTTGAAAGCAAATGTTCCATTATCTGGAGTTGACCTAAAATATGGTGATCAGTCTTTTGAGGCATTGCCTCTTGAACGAACTGCAACTAAAATAAACCGTGTTTTTCCAATTACAACTTGGTACCAAGGGAAAGAACACCGAACAGCTAATTTTAGTTATTGGACGCACTTAGCAACGGGTAGAAAAGTGACTTTTCAAACATTACCCGATGAAAAATACAATTACCACGGTGATCTTGCTTTAACAGATGGTGTAGTTGGTGGAACACCTTGGCGCGGTGATCAATGGCTTGGTTTCTTAAATGATACCGTTGTTTTCACTTTGGACTTAGCTGCAGCAACCGATTTCAAACAACTTGAAATGGGTATGTTAAACGAGCCCAATTCTTGGATTTATCGACCACAATCCGTGTTGATAGAAATAAGCTCGGATGGAAAAAAATTCAAAACATATAAAAAACAACAAATTACAACGGATAAATTGGACATTACTCAACAAGCTACAGCTCGCTTTATACGTGTTACATTGATCAATTTGCCGCTAATTCCAGAAGGTGACCCGGGTGCTGGGTACATTCCTTGGACATTTGTTGATGAACTTATAATCACAAGATGAAACTAGAAATGTGTGTTGGTTCACTAGAAGCTGCTCGAATGGCTAGTGAATACAAAGTTGACCGAATTGAAACATGTATTGCATTAGAACAAGGAGGATTGACGCCAACTAAAAGCATGGTTTCTTGGATTCACAATACCTTTCAATTGGAACAACACGTCTTGATTCGTCAACGAGCTGGTGGTTTTTGCTACGATTATGACGAGTTGTTAATTATGCGTGATCAGATTGTGACCATGCGTGAAATTGGGGTAGCCGGCGTGGTCATTGGAGCGCTAACACCTGATTTTGAGGTTGATGTTACGACACTTGAAACATGGAAACGTGCAGCAGGCAATTTGGACTTGACTTTTCACCGAGCATTTGATGATGTAAAAGATTGGAAAAAAGGAATAGATAGTTTGGTCAAACTTGGATTCAAACGCCTATTAACTAGTGGACAAAGTACATCCGTAGCAACTGGACTTGATCGCTTGACAGAAATGTGTTCGTATGCAGCAGGGCGTATTGAAATAATGGCTGGTGGAGGCATAAGCAATGCATTGATTGGTCCAATTTTAACAACAGGTGTCAATGCCATTCATTTTTCAGGAACAAGTGCAACAATAATTGACAAAGAAAGTCTTTTTTCAACTACTTTATTGCTTCCGAATGAAGAAAAAACGCGGGCAATTGTTCAGGCTTTTCAACAGCTGAAACAACATTAAACGTCAACTGCTTTTAACTCTTCTCGAACAAAGACATCAATTGGTGTTGCGCTATCAATACCAATTTTTAAGCGGATGTTTTTTCGGCTATATTCGATAGCTTTTTCAGTTTTGTTTAATAAGATCCCAATTTCTTTACTGGAATAGCTGTTCATTATCAATGAAAGTACCGTTAACTCTTTATCAGTTAATTTGTCTTTGAATAAATTATTGATGCGCAATTTTTCGAAAGAATACGCCTCTTTTTGAGATGCAATAATTGCTAATTCCGTGTAATTATTGAAAAAGAGATCCACGTCTAATTTTGCTCTTTTTAATTCAGCTGCATCTTCAGCAGATGAGTTTTTTAATTTATTATTATTGAAGTAAGCTTCAATTTGCTTGCGAAGTATTGCAATTTTACCAACAGTTTTTAAGATTTCTTCCATACGCAATTCTTGATTCCTTAATTTCTGTTGTAAGGAATATTGCATTTCATGTGAAGTTTCTAAATCCTTCGAAATTTCAACAATTACATTCGATTTCTTTTTTTCTTTTCGTTGAAAATAGCTGTAGAGGTATAAGCCCAAAACAAATAAAAACAACGAAGAAATAATCAAGAAAAAGTTGAGGTATTGTTGATTTTTGATCTTTAATACATTGATATTGTGTTGTGTTTTTAATTGCTCATTTTCTTGTTTTAATGATGTTTTTTCTACTAAAATTTGATAATCTTTTAAGGCGTTGGTTGTGTTTTCCAATCTTTTTTCATTTTGTAATAACATGATTCTTTCTAAAGCATAAGCATACCTTTTATAGTTGTTTTGCTGTCGACTCATAAGTTTAATTAATTCATAATAAGCAAGTTGATTCGTTATATCATTTTGTGCCATTACTTCTTTTTCAAGAATAGCGATAGTTTTTGGTAGACCAATTATTTTTTTGTTGATGAGTAAACTCGCTTGTTGCATCAACAATTTCGTGTAAATGTATGAGGTTTCGTAAACGCTAATTTTTTCTAGAAATAATTTAGTTAACTTCTTTTTATCTTGAAATTGTACATAAAACTCTAATTTCAACTCATCCAAGGTATTTTGATAGAGTTTTACGTTTTTGATTAATTGATCAGCTCTTTTAATATGAAGATCAAAGGTGTTTTCATCGTTTTTTAATCCTGCTATTTTAGCTAAATTGATTGCTACTAAAAAAGAAATGGTAGGTGAAAATGTTGAATCAATCTGATCAAATATTCGTTTTGCGGAAGCTAAATCATCCATTTCCATGAATGCAACGCCAATGTTGATGTAATTGATCCAGTAATTTTGATTTTTCTCGCCTAATTTTTCTAAATCTTTCCGCGCGGATATAAAAAATGAAATTGCCGTTTTTAAATAACCTTTACCCAAATAAATAACTCCGATGTTACTATTTATACCTGCTAGATTTTTAAAATCTTGCGCACATTTTTTATTTTCTAATGCTTTTTTATACCAGATTAATGCATTATCAAATTGAGAAATAGAATAATAGTAATTTCCAACTTCAAAATAAATTGAAAATTCATTATCACAATCATTACATTTCCGCGCAAGTAATATTGCTTTTTGATACAAAGGCAAGGCACCTTTAATATTCTTTTTCTTTATTAATTGATCAGTTGCTTTTTGGTGTAACGATGGAAGTGTAGCACACAAAGTGTTGTTTTTTGAAATGACTGGCTCACTTTTTTTTGGCGTGCAAGACACTACAATACAACTGATTACGAAGAGGGTAAATATTCGTTTAATCAATGTTATCATCATCGAACGTTATAGGGTGTTTTTCTTTGAAAGTAAAAGTAGTTAAAAAAACAACAAATAGTTAAATTTTCTTAACTAGATATTGAAATTACATGGTTTTTGTTTGGTTTTTGAGCATGTGTAACAATTGTTACAATGAAATCCGCCATTTAATTCAATATTTAGTCCGCTAAAAAACGAAAACTATGAAACACGTAATAATTATTGGTGGTGGGACAGGTGGAATAATGACCGCTGCTCAACTATTAAAAAAAGGGGGCATTTCAATTACTTTATTGGAACCTGCTGAATTTCATTACTACCAACCAGCATGGACTTTAGTTGGTGCAGATGCCTATGATTTTCAAAAAACAAAACGAACAATGGCCTCAGTTATGCCAGCGGGTGTAAAATGGGTCAAAGAATTTGTAGAAAAATTAGATCCAGATAACAATCAAGTTGTAACAAGTGCTGGAAATGTTTTCTCGTACGATTTTCTCGTGTTGTCTCCAGGTATAAAATTAGACAACTCGTTGATCAAAGGGCTCCCTGAAGCTATTGATAAAGGCGTGGTTTGTAGTAACTATACTAATCCAGAATTTACCTTAGAAGTTTTGAAAAACTTTAAAGGTGGAACGGCGTTGTTTACACAACCAGCTACACCAATTAAATGTGGTGGGGCACCTCAAAAAATCATGTATTTAGCAGAAGAGTTTTTTGTGAAGTCAGGTGTTAGGAAAAAAACGAATGTGGTTTTCGCAATGCCAGGGGGAGTTATTTTTGGTGTGAAACCTGTTGCAGAAACCTTGATGAATGTAATCCGCAAAAAAGATATTAATGTGCGGTACCATCATACGTTAGTTGAAGTTGATGGCGAAAAACAAATAGCTTGGTACAAAGTAACAAAAGATCCGAAAGCAGGAGGTTGTGTTATAATGTCTGATAATGCTGCTGAGATTATTGATGAAACAATCAATTTCAACAATAAAAACATCAATGTAATTCGACGTGAAGACGGGATGTATGGTATTCACTTTGATATGATGCACTTAGCACCACCACAAACTGCTCCGGATTTTATTCGCAATTCACCTGTAGCAAATGAAGGTGGTTGGATTGATGTTGATATTCATTCCATGCAACACAAACGATATGCAAATGTTTTTGGAATTGGAGATGCTGCTGCATTACCAACAGCGAAAACCGGAGCTGCTATTCGAAAACAAGTACCGATTGTAGTAGAAAGTATATTGAGTTTGATTGCGTCAGGGGAAATTAGTTCGAAACATTACAATGGTTATTCTTCTTGTCCATTAGTAACTGGTTATGGTAAAATGGTTTTGGCTGAATTTGATTACGATTTAAATTTTACTCCCGATCCAAAATTGAAACAAATGCTCGTTTTTGATTCATCGAAAGAACACCGTCGTTTGTGGTGGTTAAAAAAATACATTTTGCCGTATTTGTATTGGAATAAAATGATGAAAGGGATTGATGTCTAATCAATTCAACGTAAGATAAATGCAAAAGCGGCGGTTTCATCGAAACCGCCGCTTTTTTTGTTAGTTTATTTCAAATCAAAACGATCTGCATTCATAACCTTCGTCCACGCTGCAATAAAATCACGAACAAATTTTTCTTTAGCATCACTACTTGCATAAACTTCGGCCAATGCACGTAATTCTGAATTAGATCCGAAAATCAAATCAGCTCGTGTTGCTGTCCAAACCACGTTTCCTGTTACACGGTCACGTCCTTCGAAAATTTCTTTTGTTGCATCGATTGGTTTCCACACGGTATTCATGTTCATTAAGTTGACAAAAAAGTCAGGAGTTAGACTACCAACGTTTGTTGTCAATACTCCGTGTTTGTTGTCGTTGTAGTTTGCATCCAACACACGTAAACCACCTAATAAAACAGTCATTTCTGGCGCTGTTAATTGCAACAATTGCGCTTTATCAATCAACAATTCTTCTGTTGTAATCGTATAGTTTCCTTTTGTGTAATTTCTAAAACCGTCTGCAATTGGTTCCAAAACGGCCATCGAATTCACATCTGTTTGCTCTTGCAAGGCATCCATACGTCCTGGTGTAAATGGAACGGTTGCAGTAATTCCTGCTTTTTTTGCTGCTTGCTCCACACCAACTGTTCCTCCTAGTACAATTAAATCAGCCATTGACACTTTTTTACCTGTATTAGTGGTGTTAAATGCAGCTTGAATTCCTTTGTAAACACCTAATACTTTTTTCAACTGTGTCGGGTTGTTGACCTCCCAATTTACTTGTGGCTCTAATTGGATACGCGCGCCATTTGCACCACCTCTTTTATCCGAACCTCTAAAAGTGGATGCAGAAGCCCAAGCTGTTTCAACTAATTCAGCTGTTGTTAATCCGCTCGCTAAAATTTGCGCTTTTAACGTTGCAATTTCTTGCGCTGAAACTACTGCATGATTCAAAGCTGGAATTGGATCTTGCCAAACTAATTGTTCTTTTGGAACTTCTGGACCTAAGTAACGCGTTGATGGCCCCATGTCACGGTGTGTTAATTTGAACCAAGCTTTTGCAAATGCTAATTCAAATTCTTTCGGATTTTCTAAGAAACGACGAGATATTTTCTCGTAAGCTGGATCAAAACGCATCGCCAAGTCAGTAGTTAACATGGTTGGCAATTGCTTTTTCGATTCATCGAATGCATTTGGAACAACTGCATTTCCATTTTTAGCAACCCATTGGTGCGCTCCTGCTGGACTTTTAGTCAATTCCCATTCGTATTTGAACAAGAATTTAAAGAAATCATGACTCCATTGTGCGGGTGTTGATGTCCAAGTTACTTCCAAACCAGAGGTAATAGCATCCGCTCCTTTTCCTGATTTGTACGAACTTGTCCAGCCTAATCCTTGTTCTTCAATGGGTGCAGCTTCAGGTTCAGCTCCAACATGTGTTGCTGGTCCTGCACCATGCGTTTTACCAAAACTATGTCCGCCAGCAATCAATGCAACTGTTTCCTCGTCATTCATTCCCATACGGCCAAATGTTTCACGGATATCTTTCGCCGCTGCAACTGGATCTGGATTTCCATTTGGTCCTTCAGGATTCACATAAATCAATCCCATTTGAACAGCTGCCAAAGGGTTTTCTAATTTTCTACCTTCACTGTAACGTTTGTCATCGAGCCATTTTTTTTCTGATCCCCAATAAACACTGCGTTCAGGTTCCCAAACATCAACTCTTCCTGCTGAAAATCCAAAGGTTTGAAAGCCCATCGATTCCAATGCAACATTTCCGGTTAGTACCATTAAGTCTGCCCATGAAATTTTACTACCGTATTTTTGTTTGATCGGCCAAAGTAAACGGCGTGCTTTATCTAGATTGGTGTTGTCTGGCCAACTGTTTAGTGGCGCGAAACGCTGTTGTCCCGCACTTGAACCACCGCGACCATCACCAGTACGGTATGTTCCTGCACTGTGCCACGCCATACGGATAAACAAAGGACCATAATTTCCAAAATCTGCTGGCCACCAATCTTGTGATTGTGTCAATAATACTTTGATATCATTTTTTAAAGCGAAATAATCCAACGAACTAAATGCTTGGTTGTAGTTAAATGCATCACCCATTGGGTCAGATAACTCACTATTTTGGCGCAAAACTGTTAAGTCCAATTGATTTGGCCACCAATCGTCATTTTTTGTTCCGCTAACGATTGGGGTATTGGTTGGAGTGCTTGTAGGAGCTTCGTGCATGACAGGACATTTACCTGCCGCAGCTGCTTCTTTCTTTTTTTGAGCTGTTGCTGCAAATGCGAGCAATAACCCTAAAGTAAGTACTGATTTTTTCATAATTTCTTTATTAATTGAATTAATAACACTCAAATGTACGTTGTACATTAATGCTTGCACATCAATAATTTCAATACTCCTATCGATAATATCTATGCTGATCGGTTGAAGGTACAATTAAAAAAACGTTAACTTTAACTCATCAAATCAGTTTGTAACATTCATTACAATCTATGTAAAACAGACTGCTTACATTTGACCAATAATTAAATGCAATAGTTATGAAAATAGAACAGATTTATACAGGATGTATCGCTCATGCAGCATACTATTTAGAAAGCAACGGCGAAGCAGCAATTTTTGATCCATTGCGTGAAGTACAACCCTACATCGATCGTGCAGCAATTGATAATGCAACAATTAAATATGTTTTTGAAACACACTTTCATGCTGATTTTGTCTCTGGGCACTTAGATTTGGCTAAAAAAGCAGATGCAACAATCGTATATGGACCAACAGCGAAACCTGGTTTTGATGCTTTAATTGCGGAAGACAATCAAGAGTTTAAAGTTGGAAATTATACTATAAAAGTATTACACACTCCTGGTCATACCATGGAAAGTACAACGTATTTGTTGATGGATGAAAACGGAAAACAACACGGGATCATTACTGGTGACACGTTATTTATTGGTGACGTTGGACGTCCTGATTTAGCACAACACGTAGTTGAAGGATTAACACAAGAAATTTTAGCAAGTAATTTGTTCGATTCATTGCGCAACAAAATTATGCCGTTAAGTGATGATTTAATTGTTTATCCAAATCACGGAGCAGGTAGTGCTTGTGGTAAAAAAATGAGCAAGGAAACAACAGATACATTAGGCAACCAAAAACGCACTAATTATGCTTTACGCGCTGATATGACACGTGAGGAGTTTATCAATGAATTGTTAACAGGTTTAACTGCTCCTCCAGCGTATTTCCCGAAAAATGTATTGATGAATATTCAAGGATATGAAAGTATTGATACTATTTTGGAAAGAGGAAACAAAGGGTTAACACCGACTGAATTTGAATTATTAGCAAACGAAACGGGCGCATTGGTGTTAGATACGCGTAGTCCTGATAATTTTTCAAAGGGATTTGTTCCAAATTCAATTAATATTGGATTGGATGGAAGCTTCGCGATGTGGGTAGGTGAAATGATTCCTGATATCAAACAAGAAATCTTAATCGTAACAGAAGTTGGTCGCGAAGAAGAAGCGATTATTCGTTTGTCACGTGTAGGATACGATAAAACAATTGGCTATTTAGCTGGTGGTTTTGATTCTTGGAAAAACGAAAACAGAGAAATAGATACTGTAGAACGTTTGACTGCTCACGAGTTTGAAACAGTTTATGCAAACGAACCAGTTGTTTTTGATGTGAGAAAGAAAAGTGAATTTGAATCAGAACACGTAGTGAATGTAACGAATATTCCATTGAACGAGTTGAACCTTCATTTGAATGAATTCCCTACAGATAAACCGTTCATTTTACATTGTGCTGGTGGTTACAGAAGCATGATCGCAGCATCTATTTTGAAATCAAGAGGTATTCATGATTTCAAAGATGTGATCGGTGGAATGTCTGATATTTTAAAAACAAACATTCCGACAACAGAATACGTTTGTCCTTCAACATTATTATAACAAGCAACAGCTAATTTACTTCAAAGACCGTAATTCGTTACGGTCTTTGTTTTTAAAGGACAACATGAAAAAAACAATTTTAACAGGATGGAACTTTTTACGGGTATTTCGACTATTTGTAGGGTTTTTCATTTTAAGTCAAGGTATCCAAACAGCCGAAACGTTTACAATTATTATGGGAATCGCTTTTTCTGCGATGGCTGTAATGAATGTGGGTTGCTTTGGAGGAAATTGCGCGGTTCCTTCCACCAAAACACCTCCTTCGACTACAACGAACGACTTGCAGGCGGACGATGTGATATTTGAAGAAGTGAAATGATCTATTGAAAAGAAAAGTGATAGCATGCGTTTTTTATTAGTATCAATTCTATTTCCAATGGCTTTGTCACTAACTGCACAAGAAGCAGTAAAGGCAGTGCCGACGAAGAAAGACACAAATACGATAGTAAGTGCTTTAAAAACAGGAGAAGTTCAGTTACATGCACGTTATTTTTTCTGCAATACAATCAACGAAGGCACATTGAGTGATTATTATGCCAATGCGACAAGTGTTGCGCTAGGATATACATCCAATAAACACAAAAAAGTGATTGTAGGAATGAGCGGTTTTTCATTTTTTAATTTGGGATCGTCTAACATGCAACATATCGATGCGCTCAGCAATCAACCAAATAGGTATGAAATTGGCTTGTTTGATATCGATCACCCAGGTGATTATAGTCATCCTGCTCGTTTGGACGAAATTTATGTTTGGCTTAACTTGAAAAAAGAACAGGTGCGATTTGGACGACAATTTATCAATACACCACTGATCAATGAACAAGATGGTCGTTTACGTGGAACAAGTGTTGGCGGTCTGTATATGGAATCAACTCGGTTTAAAAATACAACCATTTATGCTGCATGGTTGACAGAAATATCACCGAGAAGCACTACAGAATGGTACCGTGTTTCTTCATCAATTGGAGTAAATTCACAAGGGGTTTCGCCCACAGGGATAAAAGCAAATTACCGCAATCACGTTGCAACAAATGGAGTTGGATTTATTGGTGTTAAAATACGTGTTTTCCCAACAGTAGAATGGCAGGTGTGGGATTATGTGATTGACAATGTAATGAATACCTTTTTCACACAATTAAATTACAATCGTTCTTTGAAAAAAGACAAAAAAATAGTGCTTGCTGGACAAGTGATTAAACAAACAGCAATCAATAATGGGGGTCATTTTAATCAAGAATTTGCTTATACACCAAAAGGAGCTCAGGCGTTAACATTTGGCGGAAAATTAGCACTTCAAACGAAACAATGTGAATGGTCAATTAATTTCAATTCCATAACGAAACAAGGGCGATATGTTTTTCCGCGGGAGTGGGGAAGAGATCCATTTTTCACATTTTTACAACGCGAGCGTAATGAAGGAAGTGGCGGTTCACGAGCCATCGCGATGAAATTTGATTATACCAGCAAAAATAAAACAACACAATTGGCGCTGGGAGTTAGCCATGTCACAATGCCTGATGTAACGAACTATGCATTAAATAAATACGGTTTGCCGAGTTATTTCCAATGGAACACCAGTTTGAAATACGATTTTAAAAAATGGTTACCTGGTCTTGAAGGACAGTTATTAATGGTGGTAAAAACAAAAACAGGCGAAACCTATCAACAACCGAAATACGAGATCAACAAGGTTAATTTATTGTTGACGAATCTTATTATCAATTATCATTTTAAATAATAACAACAATTATGGAAATTTATTTCGGCTATTTTGCTTCCATTCTCATTGGAATATCACTTGGATTAATTGGAGGAGGGGGCTCTATTTTAACAGTGCCTGTTTTGGTTTACCTTTTCCATGTAGAGCCAATGATGGCTACGGCATACTCTTTATTTATTGTGGGGACAAGTAGTTTGGTTGGCGCGTTTCCGAAATACAAAGATGGTTTGATTAGTATCAAAACAGCAGTTGTGTTTGGGATTCCTTCTATCATTGCTGTTTTTGCTACGCGAAAATTACTTGTGCCAGCTATTCCTGATGAGGTATTTACCCTTGCAGGATTTGTTGTGACGAAAGCAATTCTAATGATGATTTTGTTTGCAATATTGATGGTAGCGGCATCTGTTTCAATGATAAAAACAAAGAAACAAACCAAGGAGGAAGCACCCGAAACCAAACAAGTTTTTAATTACCCAATGATTATTTTAGAAGGAAGTATAGTTGGTGTTTTAACCGGTTTAGTCGGTGCAGGAGGAGGATTTTTAATTATTCCAGCATTGGTGATGTTGAGTAAATTACCTATGAAAATGGCCATTGGTACTTCGTTATTAATCATTGCTGCAAAATCGTTAATCGGTTTTATTGGAGATGCGACTTCAAATGGCGCTCAAATGGACTGGAAATTGCTGTTAGTTGTAACAGTTCTAGCAATTGGTGGAATTTTCATTGGCAATGTCTTATCGAAAAAAATAGACGGCAACAAGCTTAAAAAAGGGTTTGGATGGTTTGTGCTAGTTATGGGTATTTATATTATCATCAATGAACTGTTTTTCAAAACAGTCGGACACTAATTCAAAAAAGATGAATCAAGATTTTTGGAATGAACGCTACGGCGAAGCAGATTTTGCTTATGGCAAACAAGCAAATGATTTTTTAGTTGCCCAAGATTTCCCCCCTGCTAGTAAAATTCTCTGTTTAGCAGAGGGTGAGGGGAGAAATGCTGTGCATTTAGCACAACAAAACCACGCAGTCACCTGTATCGATTATTCGGAAGCGGGAATTGAGAAAATGAAGCGCTTAGCTTCGGAAAAAGGCGTTGAATTAACGACAATTTGTGCCGATTTATCGACGGTGAACTTGGCAGCAAACGAATGGGATGCAATAGTAATTATCTTCGGACATTTCCCAATTGATTTGCGCCAATTTGTTCACAAACAAGTGTATAACGCATTAAAACCAGGCGGAAAATTAGTGCTCGAAGCCTATCGAAAGGAACAACTGGAATTCAAAACTGGCGGACCGATGAATCCTGGAATGCTCTACTCCAAAGAAGAATTAGCAACTGATTTTGCTGATTTCTCCACTATTTCAATCGAAGAAAAACAACGAGAAGTCAACGAAGGACCATATCATCACGGACAAGCGGCAGTGGTGCAAGTCGTAGCGGTGAAGTGAGTAAACAGTTTTCCAGATAAAGTGTGGTAATTTGATTCCCACTATTCCTGCTATCCATGAACTTTTTCGTAGTTTTAGTGTTATACTAAAAACACAAGTTTCATGCGAAAGTCTGGTTATGTATTTACTCCTTATGAAGCGCCAAACCAATCGCCTTTTGAGAAGCTATTCGATATTTTTAGCGAATTAATTACGCATACTTCTGGTGATGTCGATGAAGCATTGGATTGGTTAAATGTCTTGGACAAAGAATACCATTTGACCTCTGATGACTATACCATGGAGGATTTTATCGAAGACCTCAAGAAAAAAGGGTACTTGCGCGAAGAAATCCAACCGGATGGAAAAGGACAATTGGCAATTACAGCCAAAACGGAACGCGTGCTTCGTAAAAATGCACTGGATCAAATTTTTGGCAATATCCGCAAAAGCGGTGCTGGCAATCACAAATCCAAAAAAAGCGGTGTTGGCGATGAAGCAACCGGTGAATTTCGCTCCTTTCAATTTGGTGATGCCTTCGAAAATATTTCAGTTACAGAAAGTTTAAAAAATGCTCAAATCAACAACGGAGTAGGTGAATTTCGACTAACCGAACAAGATTTAGTTGTCGAAGATACCCACCACAAATCACAAATGAGCACCGTTTTGATGATTGACATCAGTCACAGTATGATATTGTACGGTGAAGATCGCATCACACCCGCAAAAAAAGTTGCCATGGCTTTGGCCGAATTAATCACAACATCTTATCCCAAAGACACGTTGGATGTCATTGTGTTTGGTAACGATGCTTGGCCGATAAAAATCAAAGATTTACCGTATTTGAATGTTGGTCCTTATCACACTAATACGGTTGCAGGTCTCGAATTGGCTATGGATATTCTCCGTAGAAAACGGAATACCAACAAACAGATTTTCATGATTACAGATGGTAAACCGAGTTGTTTACGCATGCCAGATGGTCAATACTACAAAAACAGCAATGGGTTGGATCAGTTTATTGTGGAAAAATGCTACACGATGGCTGCTCAAGCGCGAAAAATGCACATTCCAATTACCACATTTATGATTGCACAAGATCCTTATTTGCAGTCATTTGTTGAACAGTTTACACTTTCCAATAAAGGAAAAGCGTTTTATACAGGTCTGAAAGGCTTGGGAGAAATGATTTTTCACGATTACGAAACAAATAGAAAAAAACGAATTAATTAAGTACGATGGACGTTACAACGCTAACAACATTTGGGGCATTGAAAGCCTCAGGATATCAATCAAAAACGATTAAAACGGAATTGAGAGACAACCTCATTGCAGCTATTCAAGCAGGAAAAGAAACATTTCCCGGAATGCATGGCTACGAACAAACAGTGATTCCTCAGTTGGAACGTGCAATCTTGTCCCAACACAACATCAATTTACTGGGTTTACGAGGACAAGGAAAAACCCGAATAGCTCGCTTGATGGTCAACCTCTTGGACGAATACATTCCATTCATTGCTGGCAGTGAAATGAACGATGATCCTTTTCATCCAATTAGTCGCTTTGCAAAAGATATTATCGCTGAAAAAGGCGACGACACACCGATTGCATGGTTGCACCGTTCTGATCGTTTCTTTGAAAAATTGGCAACACCAGATGTAACGATTGCGGATATTATTGGCGATATCGATCCAATCAAAGCGGCTAACTTGAAGTTGAGTTATGCAGACGAGCGCGTCATTCACTTTGGTATGATTCCACGTGCAAATCGTTGCTTGTTTGTCATCAACGAATTACCCGATTTACAAGCTCGTATTCAAGTAGCTTTGTTCAATATCCTAGAAGAAGGCGATGTGCAAATTCGTGGATTTAAATTGCGTTTGCCTTTAGACGTTCAATTTGTTTTCACTGCAAATCCAGAGGATTACACCAATCGTGGGAGCATTGTAACGCCATTGAAAGATAGAATTGGCTCCCAAATTTTAACACATTATTCAGCAGACATTGCTACTGCTAAAAAAATCACCAAACAAGAATCCGAGAAATTGGATAGCAGATCGTGTACGGTACATGTTCCTGAATTAGCTCGAGATATTTTAGAACAAATTGCATTCGAAGCACGTGATAGTGAATACATCGATCACAAAAGTGGCGTGAGTGCGCGTATGAGTATCACAGCTTTTGAAAATTTGATCAGTACAGCAGAACGACGTGCTTTGTTGAACAAGGAGAAAGAAACAACAGTACGTTACAGCGATTTAGTTGGGATGATTCCTTCCTTAACCGGAAAAATGGAATTGGTGTACGAAGGCGAGCAAGAAGGGACAGCTTTTGTTGCGCATCACCTCATTAGTGAAGCCACAAAAACCTTGTTTCTTCAATATTTCCCGAAAATTGAAAAGCTAAAGAAACAAGACCAAGAAACGCCATACGATGCCGTCTTGAATTGGTTTTTAGCAGCTGATGCCTTTGAATTATCAGACGAAGCAAGCGAAACAACATATACTTCAGCCTTGTTATCGGTTACGCCATTGGTTCAATTATTAAAAAAATACCAACCAAATGTAGCTCCTGCTGATATTCCGTTTTTATTGGAATTCATCTTGTGGGCATTGGTTGAATTGAAGCAATTGTCGAAAAAACGCACAGCAGACGGTTTGGTGTTTAACGATACGTTTGATCATTTATTGAAAGGATTTTAAAAAAGAGCGGGAAACAGAGCGAGAGACAGAGCGAGAAACAGAGCGAGAATGAGTGTGAGAATGAAGCCTCATTCTCGCACTCTTTTTCAGGGGTTAATATACTTAGTAGACAATTCCATCAATCAATCCAATATAATTTTCATTCTTTAACGATTCCCCTTTATTTTTCAAATTTAACGTTGAAATTGGAGGTAAGGGTTCGTTAGCATAACGATATTCAGCTAAATCAATTTGTGGAGTATCACGCGGCTTTTCATTGATAGTCTTTATTGCTGCATCACGATAGATAATGATTGTATCAACAATTTTATCGTGTAAATAAACAGTATCTGCTGTCGCGTGTTTTACGTTTTCAACTTGTTGAATAATAACGGGTTCATTTTTAAAGATGAAAAAAGTAACTACTGCAGCTGCTGCCGCAGTGCTAATTGGGATCAAATACCGACTAATTCCAGTGGAAGTTGTTTGTGGTAAAACAAGTTTACGTGGCGCAGGAATTGCATATAAACCCTTGCTTTCTTTTAAGATTTTGTGTGAAAGATCAAACTCTTTTTGGGTAGTTATCTTCCGTACAAATGCCTTTTCATCCGTATTTAAGTCTTGAAAAAATCCTTTTTCTTGAAGGTTTAATAAGATCTCTTGCTCCTTAGTTAAATTGGATTCCATATTAATTTAATTTAAAATGTTGACCTACTTGTTCTGGTCGGAAGTCATTTAATTTCTGAGTTACTTTTTTGGTCGCATAAAACAAACGTGATTTTACCGTTCCTTCTGGTTGTTCGATAATTTCTGCAATCTCCTTGATACTTAATTCCTCCATGTATCGCAAGACAAAGACCATGCTATGGTGGTTTTCTAATTGTTCAATTGCAAGCGATAATAATTGGTGAAACACCTCTTTATCTAATCGATTCTCTGAAAAATGATGATGAAAATTAAATTCATTACTTCCTTCCTCAATTCCCAAATGATTTTTCTCTGAATAGGATGATTTCACCATATTGCTGGCAATGGTAAACATCCAAGTGTAGAATTTTTTTGTAGGATCGAACAAGTGATTTTTTTCAAGTATTCGTAAGAATAGATCTTGCACCAAATCTTGCGATTTTTCTACATTTCCTTTTGTCATGCGTATGAAAAAACCAAGCACTTTTTTACTATACCTTTCGTGAATTTCTGTTAAGGCTAGATTGCAAAGCCGTGTTGAAAGCAATTGCATTAATGCTTCATCAGTTAATTGACTTAATTTTTTATTACGCCTTAACATTTTTATTCAGCTAAGGTTTTTTGAATTTCTGCTTCGATACCTAATTCTTTAGCGATTTTATTCAATAATCCTCCATAATAAGCAACACCTTCTAAATCGTCAGCTGATAGTGAATGTTTATACATTTTAATTAAACCAGGAAGGTACATGTGCTTGATGCGCGTATCTAAATCACCATAACTATTCGAAAAGGTTTTTGTTAAATGATCCAACAAAAAGCGTTTCTCGAAATTTCGTTTGATAAGTGCAATATTCTCTACATTATCAGAGCTATAAACGTAAGTCAAACCAGTTAAATACAGGTGATCGGTAATGTTTGAATCCGTAAATTGACTGGAAGCTGATACCGAAACATGAACTGGAATGTTTGCGTTATTTTCGAAGAGGTGTTTAAAAAGTGCATACTTTGCTGCTTCAGTATGTTCAAATTCAACTGGTGAAATTCCTTTTTCTTTCAATATTTTGACACGATAATCAGCTAATAGAATGAGTGAAGTATTTATTACCGTCACATCTTTCCGATAATTCATTGCTTCTTGTACAATCCAGAGCGCATAGGTATCGTTATCTCCAGCTGTAAAAACAATGCCGTTTTCTGATACTTCCGTTAGCACATTGTAAGCCCAGTTTAATGCTCCAGAAGGCATTCTGTTGATTTCGTATAATTTCTTAGCAACTTTTGAAAAGGTATTTTTATCACGTTTTATTTCAGAATTAATCAAATAATCCAATAAAACGCGCGGATCATTAGGTTTTATATCAAAAGCTTTTTTTAAGAATTTTTCATCACTAATTCCTAATCCGCCATCCCAATACATGATGTAATTACTTTCAAAACTTTCTGGGAGAATCGCATAGCACTCTTTAGCAATTTTGTGACCTAATTCGGTATAAGAATTTCTCAATTTTTCATTTTCAGAACTACAATTGCGGACAGCTCTAACAGCGCTGTAATAATTCATCCATGCATCTGCATTCTTATTATCCTTATCCACCTCTGCTTTCCATAATTTTTCTTGTGTTAAATACCATTCGGTTTCATGCCATTCAACAATTATACTGTGAACGGTTTGTTTTTCTTGCGCTTCAACAGATAAAGTAATCAACGCTAATAGTAAGCTACATACGATCTTTTTCATATCATTTTAATAAATAAACTTGGTTGTGCACTTCCTTGTTTTGGTTAAACTTCTTAATTAATACTGAGATGACACGAAAACGTTCATATTTTTTATCAAAAAAAAACGTTACAAATTTCATGACGACTAACGAAAATCTGTTTTATCCTTTTTGGAAGTTTGAATTTTCGGTTCATTTAGTTACACTGTTAACACAATTTCACAGGAATATTTTTGCTTTATAGTTTAGTTTATCGTAATATTGCAATAAACAAATATAAATCGATGGGAATTACAAAATCAGATTCTTTTTCAATGCAGCAAAATGAACTCGCGCAGTTGTTCAAAGCAATGGCTCATCCAGCGCGAATTGCAATTATTGAATTTTTATTGCAGACGGAAAGTTGTATTTGCGGTGATATTGTCAATGAATTACCCCTTTCCCAAGCGACGGTTTCGCAACATTTGAAAGAATTGAAATCGGCAGGTTTGATCAAAGGAAACATTGAAGGCAATGCAATTTGTTATTGTATCGATCAAGAGAAATTTAGCCAACTAACGAATACACTTTGCACTATAAATGAGCAATTGATTACGAAGAACAATAAATGTTGTTAAACAAATAAGTGATAAATCATGAAACTTTCAGAAATCAAAACAATCTTAAGCGATTTAGATAAGGTCGTTTTTCAATTACCCAACAAAACACTTGTGCCAGAACATTTTCATGTAACGGAAGTTGGTGTGATCACAAAAAATTTCATCGATTGTGGCGGCACAATACGCGAAGAAAAAGTGGTAAACTTTCAATTGTGGCAAGCAGGGGATTACGATCACCGATTAGCACCTACAAAATTGAATAACATTATTAAGTTATCTGAGGACCAACTTGGAATCGATGATCAATTGGAAATTGAAGTAGAATACCAAGCGGAGACAATTGGTAAATATGGACTTGCTTTCAATGGAGTTCATTTCCAATTAACTTCAAAATTAACAGCATGTCTTGCGGAAGATGCTTGTGGGATTCCTCCTGCAAAAATGAAAGTAGCATTGACCCAGCTTGGAAGTTCAACCGCTTCGTCTTGTTGTACTCCAAGTGATGGATCTTCTTGTTGTTAACGCGTATTAAAACAAATCATTATGTTGTTTCCAACCATACAAGCGCATTGTGACCAATTGATAATACAGTTTGACTCCATTCCTGTTGAAAGGCGTGTTTTACTTCAGAAAATTTCCGATTACATTCGTAGGAATAAAGCACAAGATTTACCGGTCAATTTGGTTTATATCTGTACCCACAATTCGCGCAGAAGTCATTTTGGACAAGTTTGGTCAGCAGTAGCAGCAGCATATTATCATGTTTCAGCTGTTTCCACTTTTTCTGGTGGAACAGAAGCGACAGCTTTTCATCCGAATGCTATCAACGCATTGCGTCAAACTGGATTTGAAATTAAAACAGAAAAAACAGGGGCAAATCCGCATTACCAAGTTGCGTTTGGCGCTAATGAATCAACGCGCTGCTTTTCTAAGGTTTACGATGATGAAGCAAATCCAACAGCACATTTTGCAGCGATAATGACCTGTTCAGATGCAGAAGAGAATTGTCCATTCATTCCGGGTGTCGACTTGCGCATCGGCACAACCTATGATGATCCGAAAGCCTTCGATGGCACACAATTACAAGACGAAAAATACCAAGAACGTTCTAATCAGATAGCATTGGAATGTTTGTATGTGTTTTCAAATATTTAAATTTAATACGATGTCAGCAACAAATTGTGCCCCAGCGGCAGAACGAAAAAAACTAGGTTTCATAGATAGATTCCTTACGCTTTGGATTTTTTTAGCAATGGGAATTGGAATTAGTATCGGTTATTTTATTCCATCGGCAGATGATTTTATTCAATCTTTTTCGACTGGCACAACCAATTTGCCGCTTGCAATCGGGTTGATATTAATGATGTATCCGCCATTGACAAAAGTTCAATTTTCGAAAATTCCGAAAGTGTTAGCAAAACCAAAATTGTTGTTCGTTTCATTCTTCGTTACTTGGATTGTTGGACCATTTTTAATGTTTTCACTTGCGGTTTTTTTCTTGAGAGATTACCCAGAATACATGACAGGTTTAATTATTATTGGTTTAGCGCCTTGTATTGCAATGGTCATTGTCTGGAACGAATTAGCCGAAGGGAATCGTGAATTGGTCGCAGGATTGGTGGGTGTTAACAGCTTACTTCAAGTGTTTTTCTTCAGTTTGTACGCGTATTTTTATTTGGAAATCGTCTTACCATGGTTTGGAGTAGCAGCATTGAAAATTGACATCACAATCGGAGAGATTGCGCAAACCGTTGGGATTTATTTAGGTATTCCCTTTGCTGCGGCAGTCGTTAGTCGCTGGCTACTCATCAAATCAAAAGGAGAAGAGTGGTTCAAAACGAAGTACATTCCTTTTATCTCACCGATTACATTAATAGCATTGCTGTTTACTATCATTGTTATGTTCAGTTTAAAGGGTGAACTAATTGTTTCGATCCCGATGGATGTTGTTCGTGTTGCCATTCCTTTGGTTATCTTTTTCGCCATCATGTTTTTGTTGATGTTTTTTGTTGGGAAATGGGCTGGGGCAAATTATGCTGATAATGCAGCATTATCGTTTACTGCTTCTGGTAATAATTTTGAATTGGCTATCGCAGTTGCGATTGGTGTTTTCGGAATCAATTCAGGTCAAGCATTTGCGGGTGTAATTGGTCCATTAGTCGAAGTGCCCGCATTGATTTTAATGGTGCGTTTGGCGTTCTTCTTCAAGAAGCGTTTTTATGATGAAGGAGAATGAAAGTGATGTAAAACGTTTTAGCGCTTGGCGGGAAAAGCGGTGTTTTTAGCACTGAACTAGCTACGAACCACAATTCCGAAACTTCGGGATCGTTTAACAACCGCCATTTCTTGTAGGTGTAGTTAAGTACGTTTATTTTATTTTTTCTCCATTTTTATTTATGTAAAACCAGGAGTTACTTTTCCATTTTGAATGGTTAAGTTCGTCTTTTGTTTCCTCACAGTCAATAGCCACTTTTGCTTTACTATTAATAAAAGGAAAGGCACATTTGTATTTTGGTTTAATAATAATTTTACCAGTTTTATCTGCATAACCAATTTTCTTATTTTGTAATATTCTTACCAATCCTTCTGAGTATTGGTCCAGCTGAACATCACCATAGATAAATGCATCAAATAGAATTTTACCCTTACGATTTATTCCTACAACACCTTTTTCATTGTCTTTAACAAAAGTGTAAGTTACCAATGTATCAGTTTCGAATACACTAAATCTTCCAAAAGGAATAACAGTATCACCAAGGTTATTTATAAAAGCACATGGAGCCCCAAATTTAAAAATGCCTTCGTTGGTGATTGGAATAAGCTTGTCAGCCAAACTAGCATCTATTATTGTTGCATAATCTTTTTGAATTGTATTTTCCTTTTCAGGAAAACTACTGTTACAACCTATTAACAATAATAAAAGCAATGGATATGGTTTTTTCTTAATCATCGTCTTAATGTTCTGACTAACGTTTTTATAACTTGTTAAATATCAATTATTTGAAAAATTAATTTCATTAGTCTTAATGTCGAATTTAGCAATTTTATTTTGAAGTTCACGAACTATTCTTTTTCGCTTTTGGTCTA
>JAGOAZ010000028.1 GCA_017983675.1 Fluviicola sp. | reverse complement strand
CGAATTGTTTTACCGATCCATCAGGAAGCGTTACGTGTATCATAGAATCATAAAAATTTGAACACAAAAGTAGGCTTTTATTCAGTAATAATCACTAAAACCGCTCATTTTTATGTGGTTAAATCGTGTTTTTTTTGGTAATCACTTACTTTTTTTATAGTTTAGAGTAAGAAATTATTGCATGACTACTTTTCGCTCACCATTATTGCTACCAGCGATTGCCCTTTTTTTAGGTGGTTTTTTTGCTGCGCAATATCCGATAAATGGATTTCAACTACTGCTTTTTTTGAGTTGTTTCGTCTGTTTTTTTCTGCTTATTAAGCGTTGGACACAATTAATGGAACAAGCGTTTAATCGACAACTCATGAGCGTTTTGCTTTTCTATCTTTTGGGTAGTTTGTTTTTTAGTTATGCTGATTTTAGAACGGCACCTGAAAACAAACTCATTTTTCAAGAAAAATCAGTATTCAGTGCAGTTGTGAGCGAAATTAGAAGCGAGAAGGAGCATGCGCAACAATTTATCGCAACAATTGATCAGGTGATTCTTGGCGAAAAAGTCCATCCGATTTCAGCAAAATTATTGGTGCAATTGTACGATGCAAGGTATCGTGTTGATGATAAATTATTGATGAGTGGTGTCGTTTCACCAATTAAAAATAATGGCAATCCGGGGGAATTTGATGCGCGCTATTATTACCGTTACAAAGGAATTATTGGTCGGGTTGTTGTCAGTAATCACGTGTGTATAAAAACAGGAAATACACAAACAATTAACGGATTTTTCACGCATTGGCGCAACCGTTTAGCACAATCGATGGAACAACATTTGGATGGGGTGTTTTTGGGTGTTGCAAAAGCACTTTTGTTGGGCGATAAAGCTGATTTGGATCAAGAAACCATGCGAATTTTCTCCAATACGGGTTCGATGCATGTACTAGCAGTTTCTGGTTTACATGTTGGATTGTTGTTGCTGATGTTTCAAAAAGTGTTATTGCTTTTTGCACGCTGGATTTCCAAACGACAAGCCTTATTGCTTTCACTTATTTTGGTTTGGGTATACGGCTTTTTATCGGGCGCATCACCTTCCGTTATGCGCGCAGTTGTCATGTTTACCATTTTAGCATATGGAAAGTTGATTTATCGAAAAACGGTCGCAGTAAATTCCTTGTGTTTATCAGCAATCATCTTATTTGTTTGGGATCCTTGGGTGATTTTTGACATTGGTTTTCAGTTGTCTTATGGAGCGATGTTCGGTATCTTTTTGTTGTATCAACCCTTGGTCGATTTAGTGCATTTCGAACAAAAAATCCTCCGCATGATTTGGGAAGGGACAATGGTGGGAGTCGCAGCTACTATTCTGACAACACCGCTGACCTTGTTTTGGTTTTATCAATTCCCAAATTATTTTGCTTTGGCAAATTTGGGTGTGATGCTCTTCGGATTTTTAGTGCTATTGTTGGGAATGATATATTTGATATCAGTCTATATTCCAGTTGTTTCCGTTATTATTGCTGTGCTTTTTTCCTTGACTATCGTTGGGTTAGTTTGGTGGGTTGGCATCATTGATCAATTGCCTGGTGCTGTTTCGGGAGGTTTTCATTTTGATCCGGTCACGTTGTTTTTGGCTTATTTGCTTGTGGTGTTGTGGCTGCTTGCCGTTCATCGTTATCAGCGATGGCGCTACTTTCTTGTCCCACTAAGTGTTTTGTTTGTGGGCCTAATTTCTTTCCAACGATACCATTATTTAACGACAAACGAAATCATCGTGTTCAAAGCAAAACGTTTGGTTTGCGCAATAAAAACGGAAGATGGTGTTCTTGGTTTTTACGATCCGAAAAAGGAATTAGCAGTAGTAGTGCCTCGTGAATTACTTTCCTATCAACAATATTCGGGTAGAAAAATGAAGACGATTCCTTTGGTCAAAGATAGTGTTGTTGCGCTTGTAGGTCATTCACCCATCACTCTTGTTAAAGTTTCAAATGGTTGGAATATTCATCTGAGTGATACAACGTTTTACTACCAGCAATACGGAATTCCAACGAATCAGCACAACCCGAGATTACTTTCCAGTTATTTACAGGAATATTTGAATCCAACTAATACGTGGGATGCTTTTGTGCTTGCTTATTGAATCAATTGAAAAAACTCGTTGTATTTGTACAATTCGAATGCAGCTTTTTCTGTAGTTTTTCTAACCAATACTTCGTAATAAGCAATTCCAGTTGGTGATTCAACTTTTGAGATGTTACTGATGTCAAAACTCAAGGTGGTAAAATCAATTGCTGGATTTTTGTTGATTAATACGTTTTGGGTCAATTTCGTTAAAATGAGTGTGTTGTTCAATCGATTACTTTTATTACAAATCCACATGACATAAAATACGTGACGCAAAAAATCACTTTTTTCTTGTCCAATTAACGATGCAGCTTTTAGCTTCATTAAGTTGTAGAATTTTTTTTCGGCATAAGAAGGGTCAGGATCATCAAATTGTTGCGTAAAACTTTCTTCTTTCATATAAAACTGAGCCATTGGCGCGTCAATCGAGTCAGCCGTGAAATAGTCCAACTGCGTCATTTGCGTCAATTCATTTTTTTTATTGAGGGCAAATTGCGCAATGATGAATTCATACACTTGTTTTTCTTGCAGTTGAAAAAAGTGTGTTTCCAAATAAGAAATGGTGGCTGAGTCTTTATCGATAATTGCTTTTTGGTATTCAATTGCTTGATCAACCTCACTAGTGCCTAGATTTTGTTGGGTCAATTGGTATTTCTTTTCAAAAAGTGAATCCAGTTTTAAATAAGTGATTGGTTTTACTTTGACAACTTCACCGTATGCCAATGAACTGTATTTTTTATTCAAGCCAGCATAGTCTTTTTCAAGTTGCTTTTCCAGTGCTGCGCGACGTTGCATGGATAAATCATTCAAATTTGCTGGCGGAGTGTAATTCAATTTACACGCATTGAATGCGAATAAAACAGCCAAAACAAGTATTGATTTTATTAAAAAGACAAGTTTATACATACAAAAGCTAAAGATATACTCAAAAATAACGATTTTTGTTGATAATTACGATGAAGTCAATAAGTACACTTTTTTTATTTCTCTTTTTATCGCTTGCTCTTTTTTCTCAGAAGGCTTTGTCTGCGCATACTGTGGCTTCAGCAATAACATTAGATGGGAACTTGAGTGAAAATGATTGGCAAACAGCTGATAAAGGAGTTGACTTCATTGTAAATTATCCAAATGTTGGTGCACAAACAGTTTATAAATCAATAGTTAACGTCCTTTATGATGACCAATTCATTTATATTGGAGCACAATTGCACGACAAACGACCAGATTCTGTATTGACGTTTTTATCGCAACGTGATGACTTTGGAAATGCTGATTATTTTGGCGTTACAATCGATCCATACGGAGCTGGTCAAAATGGTTTTGGCTTTTATGTTACTGCTGCTGGCGTTGAAATCGATGCTATTGTCAATCAAAATGTTTTCGATTATTCATGGAATGCTGTATGGAAAAGCGTTGTTGTTTTAACAGAATATGGATGGAGTGTTGAGATGGCTATTCCGCTGACGCAATTACGTTTTCCAAAGGTAGATGAGCAAACCTGGCAGGTTAATTTTAAGCGTCATGTTCGCCGTATTCGCGAGACTTCTTTTTGGTCACCTGTCGATCCACAAGCATTTGGCGAATTGGCACAAGCAGGAAAATTAACGGAGTTGAAAGGATTACCATCACCTCTTCGTTTGATGTTTTCGCCTTATACAACTGCTTATTTGGAGAATTATTACAATGATCAATCACAAAGTCAAGATTGGCGTTTGCGGCAACGATTTGGGTTGGACATGAAATACGGTTTGAGTGAGTCTTTTACATTAGACGCAACACTTGTTCCTGATTTTGGGCAGACTGTTTCCGATCAATTGATTTTGAATTTATCGCCATTTGAAGTGCGCTACAATGAGAATAGACCGTTTTTCTTAGAGGGAATGGATTTGTTTGGCATTGGTGATATTTTTTATTCCCGAAGAATTGGTGCTGAAACGTACATGGGCGCTAAGCTTGTCGATTCTTTGCGGTCGGAAGGTCGTGAAATTGTTGCTGCACCTGCTTTAGCACAACTAGTAAATGCAACTAAGATAACTGGTAGAACAAAAGATGGCTTGGGACTTGGGTTTTTTAATGCAATTGAGAAACGGTCATACATCACATACAAAGATTCAAATGGTGTTGTGCGTGAAAAGTTAGCACATCCGTTTTCGAATTACAATGTTTTTGTCGTCAGTCAAAACTTAAAAAATTCAGGAAATATTTCCGTTATTAATTCAAATGTCATACGCAAAGATATTGACGTTTTCTCGAATGTTACAGCAGCTCAATTACTGTTGTTAACAAAAAGCAGAAAGTTTTCATTAACAGGAAACAGCCAATTATCACTTAACCAACGCAGTAATAAACTTTCGGTTGGACATACTGGTTATTTATCGCTTGCGAAAGTTGCCGGTACATTAACTGGGAATTTGGATTACTATCAATGTAGTAATAGGTATGACCCTAATGAATTGGGTTTTTTTCCAAAGAATAACTACCGAGGCGTTTATGCCGAAATGAAACATATTGGTTACGAACCTAAAAGGAACATGTTACGGAGGACTTTTCGTGCAAATGCTAATTTGGAGTATTTGTTCGCTCCTAGTAAATATGCTTATTTTAACATGTATGCGGGTGAATTTATCACGTTCAAGAATTTTTTAACAGTAGGGTTCGAATCTTCGCTATTTCCGTTCAAAGAAATTGATCATTTTGAATCGCGTACTTTTGGAATTCCTGTTAATTTCCCTAGCTCTTTTCAATTAGGTGGATTTTATTCTAGCGATTACTCCAAAAAATACGCCTTGGATTTTTCACTTTATAACCGCGTTTATGCTGCAGATGCCATGAATAATTTTGATGGGCAAATTAGTCCACGTATTCGCTTGTCAACACGCTTATTTATCGTGCTAGCAACGGATATTTCTCGCTATTCGAATAACCGTGGATTTGTTCGCGTGAATGATCCAAGTTATGCAGGAACTATTTTTATCGGGTCGCGTGATCGATGGATTGTAAATAATGCAATTTCTGCAGAATATACCCTAACAAATCGCATGGGATTCCGTTTGGGCTTCAATCACAATTGGCAAGAAGTTAATTACGAAGCTTTTTTTGCACTGCAAAACGATGGTTCTGCAATCAAGTCAACTTATTCTGGATTAGATAATTCAGGAAATAGTATCCACAACACTACTTTTGATGCATTCACATTGGATATGAATTTCAGATGGATCATTTATCCCGGAAGCGAAATTAGTTTTGTCTGGAAATACAATATTTACGCAACTAAAAATGGCTTGGACTTGAATTATTTCAATACGTTCAATGATTTATTCCAACAACCTCAACTGAATTCGTTCTCCATCAAAGCATTGTTCTTTATCGATGCTGGGAAATGGAAGAAACGAAAAAATAAATGAAAGATTAAGCCGAAACGTCATCAATGTTTATTGACGTACCACAAATGAAATGGCCTTCTGGGCAAGTTTTTCCACCATGTAAACCACAAGGACGACAAGCAAGTTGTTCTGTTGTTTCCACAATAATCGAATGGTCAGCTAATGGTCCAAATCCAAATTTGGGAACAGTTGCACAGAAAAAAGCAGTTGTTGGTGTGTTCATTGCTGAAGCCATGTGCATCGGACCGGAATCGTTGACATAACAACGTTTAGCATGCTGCAACAACGCACACGAATCCAATAAATTCAATTTCCCAGCTAAGTTCTTGCTTGATGGTAATGTTGCGCCGTCAATGACTAATTGACAAAGTGAAGCATCGTCTTTTCCACCAATCACAAAAACAGCACCATGATGCGTTAATTTACGTGCCAATGAAATCCAATGGTCGATAGGTAATTGTTTCGTGAACCAAACTGAAGCTGGCGCCAACACAAAATAGGGACGAGTAGTATCTGTCAATTGTGCTGCAGTCGCTTCATTTATTGTGCCGGGATACAAACTTGGTCGAACGATTTTTTCAGCGCCTAAATGTGCGATTGTTTGTAAATTGCGTTCCACTTCATGTGTGCCATTTCCAATTTCATGAGGGATTTTCAACGTGTAAGCAAACGAAAATGGATTTTTATCAAAGCCAATTTTAGTCGGTGCTTTTGAAAGAGCTGCAATGAGTCCCGAACTACCAAAGCGGTGTAAGTTGATGACCGTGTCGTAGTTTTCCTTTCGAATAGTTTGAATACACTTTTTGAGCGCCTTTAATTTACCTGCTTTTTTATCAAAGGTAATTACGTTTCGAATGGCTGGATGATTCAATAGAATCGATTCATTTCCTTTTCGCACTAATATATCAATATGTGCATCGGGGAAAAGCCGCTTCAATTCCGAACAAACGGGAGTCGCTAAAATAACGTCACCTAGAAATGCTGTTTGAATAATAAGGAATTGCTGCATGCGGTAAAAGTATAAACAATTCGTGAAAGGAACTTAGCAAATGATGAGATAAAATCATCTTAATAATGTAACTCCTCCTCGGTAATAATATTCTTGATTCAAACCGTTTTTAATGGTCAATACATAGGAGTATGTTCCTGATGGAAGCGGTTCATTTGAACTGCTGTGCGTTCCATTCCACGCCTCTGCAGGATTTGAACTTTGAAAGATAAGTTGTCCCCAGCGATCTAAAATTGAAAACTGATATTCCATTACATCGTAATAAGAAACAACAGGATAGAAAAGTGGATTGGCTCCTTCCGGTGAAAAAGCATTTGGAATATATACAACGGGTTCAATTGCAGTACATACTTGGTTGGAAAAACTATTTTCCGCAATATGGTACTGGTTTTCACTCTCGCGTGCAATCACGTAGTAACAGAATTTTCCTGCACTCGTTTCAAATTGACTCACATCGTCTACGTAATAACGTTCGTCTGGATCAACTGTCGCAATAGGAGGATAGGTGTAAACACCATCGATCCCACGAATAACCTCGTAAAACATCACATTTCCAGCAAAGTCTGTGTATTCGGACCAATGCAATTGATTCGTTTTGTGTGTTTGATCGCTAGTTACATGAAGCAATACAGTTTTTGCATAATTGGAAATTGTTCCTAACCCACCACAACTGTCAATGATGCGTGCGCGATAGGTATAACTATGCTGTTGTACATCAACATCTTTGTCCGTAAAAATTATCGGTGAACTTGTTGCAGGAACCGTTCCAATGAGTTCAAATTGACCATTTAATTCGTTGTAACGTTCTAATTGAACTCCAGTAATATTCGTTCCAGTTGCAATGACATGTCTCAATTCAACTTCATTGTCAATTACCGTTGCAACACTCAAATAATGAATTGCAGGTGGGGCAGGAGTGTTCAAGAAAAAACAATCAAGATTTGAAAATGCTGAAATTCCTGCTTGATTTGTTGCTTGAATTGAAATACAATAATTGGCTAATGGATCCAACGATAAATCAAAGGTGTTTGCAGAAGTAGTACCCGCATTTATCCATGCACCCACATTTTTTTGAATATAAACAGAATAATTAATCGATGAAGTTCCCCAACCTTCGTAATTCGTCCAATTCAAGGTAACATTACTGTTGCATACATTTAAATCGCTTGTCAGATAAAAGGAAGTGTGGACATTTGCTTTTGCTGATGTTTGATATGTTGGTGGAACAGCTACCGTATAACATGAATCGAATGCGGCAACAGTAAAAGTAAGTGGTCCTGAAATGGTTCCGGTATAATTGTAATTTGTGGTGGTAATGCCGAAAACAGTATCTAATTCTTGTAAAAAACCGTTAGCATCTTCTAAATAGATGACATAACCATACGTATCAGGTTGGTAGTTTTGATTCCAAGAAATGACTAGTTGACCCGATAAAGTATCGACACTTATTGATGAGATAATTGGTTGATCTGGTGTCATCATGTCATCCAAATTATCACCAACTATATTCGAATTGAAAAGACAGTTCGGGGTGGTGTAAACAACTTGATAATTCAAAAAGGCATTGCAAATGTCGATCGTATCAACGAAGTTTGTTTGTGAATAAGGTATTGTTGCAATAATTGACCAAGTTCCGGTTGGATATTCTCTTAAAACAGTACACGAAGGTAACATTCCAGGAAGAGGAGAAGGAGCCGGTGTGTTCCAACTCAATTGAGCTGTTCCATTTGCAGGATTGAATAAATTCAAATGCACATTTTTCAAGGTATCACTATTTCGAGCGGTTAATCCACCGCAACCGGACAATACTCGAACAAATAAATCAAGATCATTTCCTGGATTTGTAATTGTTCCCGAAGTTGTTCCGATCGGAAAAGTTCCCTCAAAACCATTTTGAATGCTGTATAATTCATATGCAACAAAGCTATTGTTGGTATTCACTATTGGATTCCAAGTAACGGTTACGTCGCCATTTACTGCTGTTGTGATACAAGTGATTTGTGTT
>JAGOAZ010000004.1 GCA_017983675.1 Fluviicola sp. | reverse complement strand
TGGTTTAGATTGATTGTGTATTGAAGTGTAATTGTTTCACACTATTGTTTTACACTATAAAAAGAAAAAACCTTCAAACTTTTGATATTCAATCGTTTGAAGGTTTTTTTCTTGTGATCCCGCTGGGATTCGAACCCAGGGCCCATACATTAAAAGTGTATTGCTCTACCAGCTGAGCTACGGAATCTTTCCTGCTCAAACAGTTAAACTGTCATTGCGGGTGCAAAGATAGGCATCTTTTACTTTTATCCAACTATTTTTTTCAAATTATTTTAAAAAAAATAACTACCCGACTTTAACCAACTGATTTCAAGTTCAAACGCAGTTTAAAAATTGTGTAAAAGTAGCTCCCTACTCTTTCAAGATATGGGTTTTTTGTCCTTATTTTTGTTTTATGGCTGGCGAAAAACAAGCAAGATACAAGCAATTACATTTTTATATAAAAATCACTTTGTTGGTTTGGGGATTAGCGCTTGTTACTTTTTTTGTTTTTCCTCAGCAAACAACGCAATTTTTAACTGGTTGGTTTGAACCTAAAAAAAACTATCAGCCTGCTGCATCCGTTAGCTGTATTCCCCCAGTTGATTATTCAGCTGTTCTCAATGATAAAGTTGCTCACCATTGGCAATTGTCCTTCAACAATGGAATTCATACAAGGCTGAAGACCACAAAAGGAATCCAATGGCTCTTCGATCACCAAAAAATTGTTCGTATCGACACGTGTGCTTATTTCAATGTAGCGCAATTAACGCACTCCTACCCCTTTGCTGTATCCGCAGTTAAACAATTTCTCACCGAACTTGGTCAACGGTTTCAGTTGCGACTGACAAATACTTCTTTGGCCAAAGCCAAGTTTGAACTCACTTCGTTATTACGCACAGAACACTCCCTGAAACGCTTGCGGCGCATTAATCGAAACGCTACAAAAAACAGTACGCATCTGCACGGTACAACCATCGATATTGCTTATGATACCTTTCACGACTCACATAATCAATCGTTTTCTAATGACGTGGTTAATTACCTGAAAGAACAATTAGCTGCAACCTTGATCGACATGCACAATGAAAAGAAATGCTGGGTGCTGTATGAACGGTTTCAACCTTGTTTTCATGTGGTAGTAAGGTGATTTTATTAGTGTAGTATTCGATCCCGAACCGTCGGGACCAGTCTACACTTATAAAACGAAGACTCATGACTATTCCCGACGACTGATCCCGACACTTCGGGATCGAAGGAGAATGGGAAAAGTAGAAAACAAAAAAAATCCACAACTGGTGTGGATTTTTTTATAATTAGCTTAGTTGTGTTCGATTAAACGAATTGTCTCATTTTAGTCCAACTACCACCATTTTCTACTTGTGAGTAGCCCATTGATCGCAATTGACTTTTTGCACTTGCACTGCGCATTCCTGATGCACAAACGGTAATGATTGGTTTATCTTTCGCAATTCCTTTTACACCACTTGAAATTTGTTGTAAAGGAATGTTTTTTGATCCTTTGATATGACCTGAAGAAAATTCTCCTGGTGAACGAACATCAATAATGATTGCTCCGTTTGACATTAGTTGTTTGAAATCTGGACCAGCTCCAAACAGTTTTTTGAATAATGACATCTTAGCTTATTTAGAAAGTTGGTAATTCACATCCAACCAAGAACCGCCATTTTCACACTCAATTCCTTGAGCTTGTAAAAAATAAGTCGCTTGCCCGCTTCTATTTCCACTTGCACAACACAAAATAATTGGTTGTTTCATTGCTTTAATATCTGCTACTTTTCCTTGAATTTCATCCAAAGGAATATTGATTGAATCTGCTACATGCCCTCCTGCAAATTCCCCACGTGATCTAACGTCAATAATTGTAAATTCCATAATGTATTTATTTGATGAGACAAAACTACGTGCTTATTTTGAAACCAAACGTTACTTTGGTTACCTTACTCTTTTTTCTCAAGTGCTTTTTCAAACCATTGCCACAAATTATCTTTAGGAACAGGTGCGAATACAACGATATTTTCTTCCTTGGTTGGATGTGGAAAAGCTAATTTACGTGCATGCAAACAAATTGATCCATCTGGATTGGAACGCTTTGCGCCGTATTTCAAATCGCCTTTGATGATACAACCAATTGCTGCTAACTGAGCGCGTATTTGGTGGTGTCGTCCTGTTTCCAATGCTACTTCTAACAAGGTATATTGATCGGATTGAATTAATTCTTTGTATTTCAACCGCGCTTCTTTGGTCGTTTTTTTTGGTGCATCGTGCACATACGTTTTGTTCTGCTTTTCGTTGCGGTCCAAATGATGTATCAACTGTCCACTTTTTTGCTTGGGAGCTTTTTCAACGATTGCCCAATAGACTTTTTCTGGATGTTTCTCGGCAAACAACTTGTTCATACGCTCCAAGCCTTTACTCGTTCGAGCAAACGCAATGATACCACTCACAGGACGATCCAATCGATGAATCAATCCACAGAATACATTGCCTGGTTTTTCGTACTTTATGCGGATGTAATTGCGCACTTTCTCAACCAAAGGCAAATCGCCCGATTTATCACCTTGCACATTGTCGCCAGCACGTTTGTTGACAATCACCAAATGATTATCTTCAAAAAGCACCGTTGCCGGATCTATTGATTCATCCTCAATATTGCTCATGTTGATTGGGGAAATCACCGCTTTTTACATCCGAAATATATTGTTGGAAAGCAGTGTGCATTTGTTCGTATAAATTAGCGTATTTGCGCAAAAAGCGTGGACTAAATTCGTTGTTGATTCCTAACATGTCGTGTACAACTAATACTTGTCCATCAACTGCGTTTCCAGCTCCAATTCCGATAATTGGAATAGCAACTGATTTGGCAACTTCTTCTGCTAATTTTGCTGGGATTTTTTCCAAAACAATCGCAAAACATCCTGCTGCTTCCAATGCTTTTGCATCTTCGATCAATCGTTGCGCCTCTGCTTCTTCTTTCGCTCGTACGACGTACGTTCCAAACTTATAAATGGATTGAGGTGTTAAGCCTAAATGACCCATTACAGGGATTCCGGCTGTTAAAATACGTTTGATCGATTCGATAATTTCACCGCCTCCTTCTAATTTCACTGCATGACCACCCGTTTCTTTCATGATACGAATCGCATTCGATAAAGCTTCTTTTGAATTTCCTTGGTACGAACCAAAAGGCATATCAACAACAACCAACGCACGTTCAACTGCCCTTACAACGGAAGAAGCATGATAAATCATTTGATCCAATGTGATTGGTAAGGTCGTTTCGTGACCAGCCATGACATTCGATGCGGAATCACCGACTAATATAATTTCAATTCCAGCTGTATCGATGATACGCGCCATGGAATAGTCGTAACCTGTTAACATCGAGATTTTTTCACCCGAATTTTTCATTTCTTGTAAAACATGCGTCGTGATGCGTTTTACATTTTTGTGAACTGACATTGTTTTCGCTTTTAAATAGAACAAATGACTTTATGCCGATAACAAAAGTACAATTTTCGACAGAATGGAAACACCGCTTTCAAAATTGTTCTCAATCGAACCAAACATCTTCGATGATTTGAAATCCGGCTGTTTGATTGACACGTTCAATAATAACTTGCTTTCCGTGTTGTAATTCGTCCCGCATAACAGATGAATTGAGCGAGATACGTAAGATTTTATCTTGAATTTTTAATTTTGTTGTGCGTAAAGCAACAGCTTTCCCCATCATTTCTTCCCATTTATCAAGAACATCCAACTCGGTGAATTTCTTGTCCCATTGGTAAGCACGTAATAGTTTATCGAACACTTCCTTCATAGGAGCAGCGTTCCCCGTTCGTTTTTTTTCGTTCCAATCTGAATTCATGGCGTAATGGGATCAAATAAAATGATGTTTGGCTGAACGCCAATTGCTTGAAAAATACCTTCGACACGAATTTCATCGGTATCGGTGACCAATACTTGGCCAAAAGTATTTTTAGAAACCAATGACATCAACTGCGCAACGCGAAAGTTATCTAATTTATCAAAAATATCGTCTAACAATAAAATGGGCGACACATTCAATCGGGCTTTCAACCAATCAAATTGTGCCAAACGCATGGCAATTAAAAAACTTTTTTGTTGACCTTGCGAACCGAATTTTTTAATCGGCTGACCATTGATTTGAAAATTCAAATCGTCTTTGTGAATGCCAACGGTCGTGTAATGTGCGCGCGAACATTTTGGAAATGCCTCTAATAATAAGGTTTCAAAGGGTAATTCGCTCAAACGAGATTCGTAGACCATGGAAACAGTTTCCGCTTGGTTTGAAATCCATTGGTAATATTTTTGAAACAAGGGAATAAACGCTTCAATGAATTGTGTACGTTTTTCATAAATAGCTGAACCGTAACGAATCAGCTGTGCATCCCAAATTTCGAATGGTTCGCGGTGAAAAAAACCGTTTTCATATTGTTGCTTGAGCAAGGCATTGCGTTGATCGATTACCTTGTTGTACCGTTGTAAATCTTCTAAGTAACTTTTATCAAATTGAGCGATGATACCATCCATCCAACGTCGGCGTACATCTGATCCTTCTGAAATCAAATCGGCATCATAGGGCGAAATCATGACAACAGGAAATTGTCCGATGTGATCCGCCAAACGATCGTATTCTTTTTTATTTTTCTTGAAAATCTTTTTCGCACCAACTTTTACGCCGCAATACAAGGCATAATTGACATCGTTTTTTACCCAGTCGCCTTGAATAACGAAAAAAGGTTGATCGAAACGGACATTTTGTTTGTCTATCGGATTGAGATACGAGCGGCACATGCTCAAATAATGCACTGCATCTAATACATTCGTTTTACCAGCACCATTTTTTCCAACAATACAGTTAACACCTTCCACAAGTTGAAAAGCGGCATCGACATGATTTCTAAAATTTACGAGCGATAACGATTGTAAAAACATGGTACAAAAGTAAAAAAGGGATTGTTGCCAACACGTGTTTTTTCAGAAAACTTGCCAACAACTGACCATTGATTCAGCGAAAGAAGCAAGATTTTTCTATTTTTGCAAAAACTATTTTTGAAATGCGTGTATATCTTGACAATGCTGCCACTACCCCATTGGCACCTGAAGTTGCTGAAGCAATGATTCCTGTTTTGCAATCCGAATTTGGAAATCCTTCTTCTACTCACTTTTATGGCCGACAAACAAAGGCGCTTATCGAAACTGCACGCCGTTCAATTGCAAGTTGGTTGAAATGTTCTCCAGCTGAAATTATTTTCACTTCAGGTGGAACCGAAGCTGATAACATGGCGTTGTACACTGCTGTTCATCAATTAGGCGTAAAACGTATCATTTCTACTGTTATCGAACACCATGCAGTAGGACATACAATCGAACATTTAGAAAAAAATGACGGAATTGAAGCTGTTTGGTTATCGGTGGATCAACAAGGTCACATCGATTTAACCGAATTAGCAAACTATTTAGCTGATGGCACACCAACGATTGTTTCATTGATGCATGCAAATAATGAAATAGGCACCTTGATTCCAATCAAAGAAATCAGTCAATTGTGCAAACAACACAATGCCTATTTTCATTCGGATACGGTGCAAACAATGGCACATTATGCATTTGATTTGAATGATTTAGACATTGATTTCATCACGTGTGCTGCTCACAAATTTCATGGACCAAAAGGAATTGGATTTTTGTATGTCAATAAACGCATCAAACCAGCTTCGTTGATTCAAGGAGGGGCACAAGAACGTGGTTTACGTGGTGGTACCGAAAATGTTCCTGGCATTGTTGGTTTAGCAACTGCGTTGAATCTTGCCAACGAACACATGGCTGAACACCAAGCGCATGTTCAAGGATTAAAGACTTACATGATTGAACGTTTGCAAGCTGTTTTCCCGGATATTGCTTTTCATGGAGACATTACACCAACGGGAAGTTTGTATACGGTATTGAATGTTTGCTTGCCCAAAACTGAAAAAAGTGGCATGTTATTATTCACGCTTGATTTAAAAGGAATCGCTTGTTCAGGTGGTTCTGCTTGTTCTTCTGGTTCTGTGAAAGGTTCACATGTTTTAGAAGGAATCAAGGCAGATGGCTCACGTCCCAATGCACGTTTTTCGTTCTCACGTTACACAACAAAAGCTGAAATCGATTACGCATTGGAGCAATTACAATTGATTTACGAAAAAGCTATCGTATAAAATAGTGTCTTTTTGGCATTCGTTTATTACTTTTAGAACAAAATAGACGACATGCGTTACTTGATTATTGCATTTTTAAGTTTCTCTTTTTTTTCTGTAAAAAGTCAAACATATTTTCCTCCTTTGACTGGAAATTCTTGGGACACGCTTGCTCCCGAGAGTCTTGGTTGGTGTCGTGATTCGATTCAACCGCTTTATTCGTGGCTTGGAAACACCAACTCAAAAGCTTTTATTTTATTGAAAGATGGGAAAATTGTTTTGGAAAAGTATTTCGGAACATTTACTGCAGATAGTTTTTATGTCTGGAATTCTGCGGGTAAAACCCTGACAGCTTATGCCGTTGGAATAGCTCAAGAAGAAGGGTTTTTATCCATCAACGATGCAACTTCATCACATATTGGTTCTGGTTGGACCAGTTTAACACCACTACAAGAAAATGCCATAACCATTCGTCACCAACTAACCATGACAACAGGTTTGGACGACAATGGAACAGATCCGTATTGCACCGATCCATCTTGTTTGACGTATCTAGCTGCACCCGGAACACGTTGGGCTTATCACAATGCGCCTTATACACTACTCGACACTGTAATAAGTTCGGCAACAGGTATGTCATTGAACAGTTGGATGTTCAGCCGCATTGGTTCAAAAATTGGCATGACTGGTTTGTATTATCCGATTGGATATAATAATATTTTCGTGTCAAAACCACGTAGTATGGCGCGTTTCGGCTTATTATTGTCGCAAAATGGACAGTGGAACGGCACAACCGTTTTGGCAGACACAGCCTATTTACATGCCATGACACATCCTTCGCAAAATTTAAATTTGGCATATGGTTACTTAACGTGGTTGAATGGTCAAGCTTCGTATAAATTACCGCAATCCCAATGGACGTTTTTGGGTTCACTTTGTCCCAATGCTCCCAATGATATGTTCTCTGCACAAGGTAAAAACGCCCAAATTATCAATGTAGTTCCCTCTCAAGGCATCGTTCTCATTCGCATGGGAGCAGACATGGGTTCTAGTTTTGTTGGAACACAATACAACGACACTATATGGCAGTATATCAATCGTTTTGATTGTGATTTAGGAATTGAAAACGCAAACATTGAATCAGTTAGCGTTTTTCCAAATCCATCTAACGGCACGTTTACATTAACTGACGTTGCGATTGGCGATGAAATTACACTTGTTAATACACTCGGAGAAGTCATTAATCAATTTGTTGCTACTAAAGCTGGAGATACTCCTCTGACAGTGAACTGTGAAAAGGGAATTTATTTTGTGCAACGAAAACGCAATGAGCGCGTTCTAACCAAAACAATCATTATTCAATAAACGGACGATTGGAACATTCAAAACGACATATTTTAGTAATGAGTTCGTGGTATCCATCACGAATTGATCCACATGTCGGGAATTTTGTCCAACGTTTTGCTGAATTATTGGTCAACGACTATACTGTCAGTGTCATTCATACTGTAGCTGACAAAAACTGTTCAACCATTGAAGTGAGCGATCAACTTATTGCGGGTGTAAGAACGGTTATTATTTATTTTCCAGAGAAGAAATGGAAGATTGGTCGTTGGTTGCAACGTAGAAAAGCTTTAGCGCGTGGATTTCGACTCATTGAAGATGTTGATTTGGTTTTTGGGCATGTGTTATTACCACAGGGATTACAGTTTATCGGCGCGAAAAATTATTACAACTGTCCCTTGGTGGTGCTGGAACACGGATCGTATTTCAGAAAAGAAAAACGTAAAGCTTTCAATCGCATTCAACGCACAATTTTAAAACGTACTAGTCAGAATATTCAGCAATTACTTGCAGTTTCAGCTGTTTTAAGCGAAGACATGAAGGCTGTTTTTCCTACAACTAATATCGCTATCGTTCCAAACTTCATCGCTCCATCTTTGTTTGTTCCTAAAGAACAAAAAACCGTTTCTTACAACAAGTTTATCCATATTTCTACCTTGGACGAACAGACAAAAAATCCACAATTGTTATTCGAAGGATTTTTGTCAGCAGTGAAACAAAATGCGTCGTTACAATTAACTGTTATTTCAGATCAATCAACAGCCGTTTGGGAGAATTGGGTTGCAACGAATGGCATTTCGGCACATGTTCGGTTTCTCGGTCCTTGTTCATGGGAAGAAATCGCACAAGAAATGCAGCAACACGACGCGTTAATTGCCACTTCTAATTATGAATCTTTTGGAATTGTTTTTGCGGAGGCTTGGGCTGTTGGACTTCCTGTTTTGTCGACATCAGTTGGAATAGCATCCTCTCTTCCTGCGTATTTAGGTCGTAATTTTCCTAAAAACGATGCGGAAGCATTGTGTCAATTGATTGTGTCTTTTGCAGCAGAAGACATGGCATTTGACCAACAAGAAATAAGTCTACATGCGACACAATATCATGCACAAACAGTTTTGAAGCAACTACAAACCATTTTTGATCAACAGCTATTAAACCATGAATAGATTGGAAATTTTCAATGCCATTGAAAGCTATTTAACGCATAAGATCAATTTGCTTCAGCAGGATATTACTGATTTAGCAGCCGATTTAGCGGGAGACACAAAAAGTTCAGCAGGCGATAAATTTGAAACAGCACGTGAAATGAGTCAACAAGAAATCAGTAAGTTGACACAGCAAGTGAACGAACAAAAAAAATGGTTATCCTTGACAAAGAGTTATGCAACTGCAACAAATTTCGTTCAAGTTCAAGCTGGTTGCATTGTGAAAACCTCAATGGGAAATTTTGTTGTTGGGTTACCTTTGGGGAAAATAGAGGAACTTGCAACGTATTATTGTATTGGAAACACAGCTCCATTAGCTCAAGTTTTACTTAATAAGCAGGTAAGTGATTCACTACAATTTAATGGGAAAACGATTGCTATCGCAGCTATTCTATAACACTGTAAGGATTAATTCACTTTACTTTGCTTCTTTTTTTGTTTTTTCTTCGTTGGCATGGCATCGTCTTCATTTCCTGAATTAGCGGAACCTCCAAACGTTTTAATTTCGCGACCATCCTTGTCGTACACATGTTCTTCCACTAGCACATCTTTTTCATAGTGTGCTCGTCTTTTCAATTTTCCATCAGGAAATCGTTGTTCGAACCAACCTTCTTTCAAGCCTTTTTTATAGCTTTCAATTTCTTGAATGGATTGATCATAATAAAACGTTTTAAATTCGCCACTTTTGACATCCATGTTCCAGTTTTCAGTTCGTAACAAAGTACCATCATCGTAATAATAACTGAATACGCCGTGTTTTTTTCCTTCTTTGTAATGAATTTCTTGAATAACCTTCCCTTCTTTGTTGTACTCGATGAATGGTCCATTCATTAAACCATTCGTGTAATATACTTCTTTCGACCGTACGCCTCGACTAAACGTGATTTTAGGTCCGTTTAACACACCCATTTTATATGTTTCCAACTTGAGTGTATCTAACTTTGTTTTGCGTGAAACATAATTAATTTGGACGCCATTCAACTTCCCCATTACATATGTTTTTTCCCATAATGGAAATCCTGTGGAATCTTCAAAATAAGTCCAATTTCCATTTGGTTTACCTTGGATGTGTGAACGTATCACCTCTATACATCCTGAAATATAAGTAGTTGTATCCATTCCATCGGTGAAACCATTGACAAAACGAACGCGCCGTTGCAAAATACCATTGTTGTGACACGATTCACATGTTCCTGTAAAGGGTTTGTGCGAACCCGTCGAAAGGACGACATCACTAGATGGATCGGCTAATTCTAATTTCTCGTTACAATCAACTACACCAGCTAATTTTCCACATTCCCATTCTGTAAATCGTTGACCTTTTCGCGCCATAGATTTCTTGTAACACGTATCCTTTTTTATTTGAGGAATTCCCGATTGACCGAATAAAACGAAACAAAAGAAAAAGAAAAATAAGGGCAGTAGTTTTTTCATGGTTTATTGAGGTAGTTTGAGTGTTAATTTATTCAATCCTTCTTTCATGCGCGCTGGAATTGGAATAGAGGTTTTAACCACACTATCGTAACAAACCAAAACAGATGTCCCAGTTGTGCGTAATTCACCCAAAACTTTCACTTCGTAAGCCAACGTAAAACTTTTGTCACCAACGTGTTTTAAAAAAACTTCTATTGTAACTGGATCATTCAAAAAAACTGGTTTTAAATATTCCAATTCATTCTTACGCAAAAGCACCCCATTTTTTTTCCAATCCCAATCGATTCCAACTAAATGACGGAAATAGTAAATTCGTGCTTCTTCAAAATAGTTCAAATAGATTGCATTATTGACATGTTGCATCATATCACAATCTGAAAAGCGTACTTGTAATTTATACGGGTCAATCATATTATTGTTTTTTATCTAATGTAGTAAATTCAGAATTGTTTGAAATAAATTCAGGGACCATTTTTTTTAAAATTCGAACAAGCGAAGCATTTTCTTGAAGTGCTATTTCGGTTTCTAATTTCATGAGATTAGCAGTTAAATCAATATCATTAGCTCTTTCTTTCGCTTTCAAAATTTTAGGGTGATGAGTTGGAATCGTATTTTCTTCTTTGTTTAACAATTCCTCATACAACTTCTCACCAGGTCGTAAACCTGTGAATTTTATATCAATATCTTTTCCGAGTTCTCGACCTGATAAACGGATCATGTTTTTTGCTAAATCGACTATTTTAACCGATTCCCCCATGTCAAACACAAAAATTTCTCCTCCATTTCCAATAACCCCTGCTTCAAGAACGAGTTGACAGGCCTCGGGAATTGTCATGAAATAACGCGTAATACGTTCGTCTGTTACAGTAATAGGTCCGCCTTCTTCTATTTGTTTTTGAAAAAGTGGAATAACAGAACCATTCGAACCGAGAACATTACCAAAGCGCGTTGTTATAAATTGTGTTATTCCTTTTGTATTGGCATCTTGAGCGATCATTTCAGCAACGCGTTTTGTTGCACCCATTACATTGGTTGGGTTTACCGCTTTATCAGTAGAAATCATGACAAATTTCTGAACGTGATACAAAACAGCTAAATCAACCACATTTTTTGTTCCAATAACATTGGTTTGAATGGCTTCAGCTGGATTTTCCTCCATTAATGGAACGTGTTTGTAAGCTGCGGCATGAAACACCCATGCTGGTTTGAAATTTTCAAAAACCTTTTTTAATCGATTTGTATTTCTAACATCCCCAATAATAATTTCAATTTGTTGATTTGGAAAGCGTTGTCTTACTTTTAACTCCAAATCGTACATGGGCGTTTCCGCTTGATCCAACAAAATAATTTTAGCTGGCTGAAAGTACAACAATTGCATAACCAATCCTGATCCAATTGAGCCTGCAGCTCCAGTTACTAAAACAACTTGGTTAGAAATAGCTGAAGCAATTTTATCTTGGTTCAAATCAATCGGTTTTCTACCCAATAAATCTTCAATTTTAACTTTATCGATTTGTTTGGTAGAAAATGTACCATTTATCCAACTTGCAGGACTCGGAACTTTTTTCATTGTGACACCAGCTTCTAAGCAGGCATTGACAATTAACTTATGATTCGTTTCAATTGGTTGTTGAATGGTGAAAATCACTTGATCTATTGTGTTTGCTTTCAATAGTTCATTGAATTTTTCTCCCGCATAAACTGGAACACCTTCGATTCTTGTTCCAATTTTTCGTTTATCATCATCTAAAAAACCAACAATATTGACATTCATTTGAATATCTTTTTCAATTGTTCGCTTTGCTATTAATCCATAAACACCAGCTCCATAAATCAATACATTTGACTGAATTCCCTTAACCTTAGTTGATTCTAAATAGATTAATTTTATTGCAACACGAATTGCCATTGTGATGAACACAAAGAAAACGAACTCAATTATTAAAACACTTAACGGAAATAAGTAATACCGATCAATGAAATAATAACGGAATAATCCAGCTATAAAAAACAATAACGAAGAGCTGAAAATTGCAATGAATAATCTTCTAAAATCGGCTGTTGATGAATGTCGAACAATTCCTTTATGAATACCAAACAGAAAAAAAACAGCAAAACGAATGAAAAAGAAGGCCCATAGAAAAGGGAATAAAATAGACAACTCTGTTTCCCAAATTGCTTTATCCCCCATTATATCAAAACGTATAAGATAAGCCAACGTCAATGACAGAGCAGCACTCACCATGTCAATTGCTATGATTACCCAACGAGGTGTATTATTTTTTGGAAACATTTTTGCCATTTAATACAAAGTTAATCGAATCTGTTAGTTGTACAATCCACCGTTCAATGAAATAGTTTGCCCAGTTACATAAGATGCTTCGTCTGAGATTAACCAATCTATCGTTCCAACAATCGCAGCTACCGATCCTAAACGCTGTTGGGGTATGGATTGAATTATTTGCGTTTGTAATTCGGGTGCAACTTCGTCAATCATTCCTACTTCAAAATATCCTAAAGCCAAGCAATTGACTGTAATTCCGCTCGTAGCCGTTTCCTTTGAAACTGTTTTTGTCAATCCAATCAAACCAGCTTTGGAAGCTGCATAAGCAGCAGTTCCAACAACACCAGTTTGCGCAACAACGGAAGAAACAGCAATGATGCGTCCCGATTTTTGTTCCCGCATTTTAGGAAGAAAACCTTTCATCAATTTGAAAGGAGCGGTTAAGTTAACGGCCATTACTTCGTTAAAATCAGCGTCACTTAATTTCCAAGACATGCCATCTTTTGAAACACCAGCATTATTAATGAGCACATCAATTCGTCCAAAATTTGCTAAAATGGAAGCAATTAACGTATCAATTTGTTGGGCATCACGTAAATCTGCTTTGAACCAAGCGTGTTCACAAGCAACATCAAAAGGTTCTTGTTGAAAGGTATGCAAAGCAAGGCGTACGTTTTGTTGTTCAAAATGCTTGACCATCGCTTTACCTAAACCTCCAGTAGCTCCTGTTATTACAATTACTTTACTGTCCATTTATCTTTTATTTTTTTTATCAATTTCCACCAAAAAGGGGCATTATTCCAAGTTATCCGTGCATATTTTATCGATTTCGCACCAAAATTAGCGTTAAATCGTGCTACGTTTTCCACATTTGACCCTCCGAAATCAAACGATTTACCAACTGAATGCGCATAATTTATCGCTTCAAAAATCAACCGGTACATCCCTCCTTTTTTCATGGCTTCTTGTTGCACTGTTCCTTTCAGATAAAGTACTTTTTCGTTTGTTTCAATCAACCACAATCCTCCGCACCAGCTGTTTTCTTCCAATAAATCGATTTGTAACAATCCATTATCCGTAAAACTAGCTACCAAGTTACTTAATTTTGGTAAGGTAAACGCATTCAATGACTTCACCCTTGTTGCCAATTCATTCGCAATCAATGGCATTAGTTGCGGTGCATTCGTATGCATATCCGTCGTAAACACCTGTGCTTTCTTCAATGATCTTTTGGCAAGCGTGTTTAAATGTAATTCATTGATCCCCAAGCAATGGTAGTGCAACTTTTCATATCCAATCACTGATTGACTGAAACTAAAGTCCGCGACTTGAAAGTGTTTTTTTAATTCAACGAGTAACATGTTGAAATCAATTTCAGTGCCAATCCATTCTAAATACCGATGAAAAAAGGGACTGTACAACACTTTTTGACCAGCCTTTATCGTATACGGGCAAGCTATTCCAGCTGTTTTGTTGTCATTATACATAACGGCCCAATGATCTGCTGTAGCATCCAAATAAGCTGCGTACGAAAACACTTTGCCGTTGTACTGTTTTACCAAGTTTGTCCAGGCTTTTTTTTCACTATCCGACAAAATGACTAACTGCATACTACCTGATTTACAGTTAAAAATTCTGTTGCACCTTTCGTTCGCGCAATAAATTGTTCCAATTTTCTAATGGAAAAACGGGTCAAGCCTTTTGGATGAGCTATGACTACAAAATCTGTTTTTTTACGCTGATAAAAACGAAATTGTTGCTCTATTTTTGAAGCGTAATAGCCATCACAACTCACATGATTCCACGTAAAGGAGGTTAACACTGATTTTTTTCTTCCTGGCTGCGGTAAGAAATTGCCATCACCAAGCATTTTATGTTGCTTCGGTAAAAGACGACCTAGTATGTACAAACGCCAATAAAAAAGTGGTGAATAATGCCACGAAGAAATCGGTAATTCGGTGAAATAACCTGCTTTGTTTGCCACACAAACATCCGACTCAAAACGATAGGGTTGTGCATAGCGTTTCACAGATGTGAAATCAAAGGCATAATGTGGTGATTCAAATCCCCCTCCTGGAAACACACTTGAATCGATTGATATTCCTAATCGTTGGAAAGTTTCTTTTACATGATCAAACGGTTGAATACACCAACCACCAGCTCGGTAACTTGTGATTTTTTGTGAAACTATATTTTGCAAAAAGTAGAAATATTTTTCAATAATCGCTGTAGCTTCTTCTTGCAAAAAGTCACTCAATTTGTAACAACCATCCACATTTATTGACCACTTTCCATTTTTATAAGTTGCGTTTTCCCAATGCGGATGAATGTGTAATTGCACCGAGCAACCCAATGCTTCCATGCGGTTAATTTGACTTAAAATTGCTTGGTAATCGTTCGCTAATTCCGGAAATTCTTCTTTTAACTCATTCATTTTTAGCAGCATTCCGACATCAATGAAAAATGTCATTGGAATAGTATGTTTTTCACAGATAGCTAATAATTGTTCCGTTGGGTCAATCATACAAGCCTTCACCGTTCCTGTTTCGGAACCGAAAAACAACTCGTAATCAAATGTGAGATAAACTGCCATTAATACTGCTAAGATAAGAAGAAAAATCAGCACAATTTCTTGAGAAAACAGGAATTGTTCAATTGAATTTCGAAATGTACTTGATTTGTCCTTAAAAAGTTTTGTATATTCGGCATTACGATGAAAGAAATTGAGCGGAAATTCACTGTAAAACCAAGTGTTTTAGAGGTGTTATCATTTTTAGAACCAAAAAAAATCCAACAAGGTTATTTGATGGATGAAGCGGGTAAAACAGTTCGCGTACGCACAAAAGGTGAAAAAGGTTTTCTGACAATCAAAGGAAAAACGACAGGAATCACCCGAGCAGAGTTTGAATACGAAATTCCATATGAACATGCTTTGGAATTGTTGACCAATTTTTGTGATAAAACCTTATCCAAAGAGCGCTACACCTTGACGTACAAAGAAAAAGTTTGGGAAATCGATGTGTTCCACGATTTATTAGAAGGCTTAATCGTCGCTGAAATTGAATTGGAAAATGAAGCGGATGAATTTGACAAACCCAATTGGATTTTGGATGAAGTCAGTTATGACCCGCGCTATTACAACTCACAACTTGTCAAAGGCATAAAGCCATAAAAAAAGCGACCCAAGATATTTAAATAGTAACCTTTAATAATTACGTTGAGGTGTGCTGAATGTGAAAGCAACAAATTATATAAAGTAAGAATCAGAAGGAAAATGAGGTAAAACTAAAACGAGAATGACGCTCTCGCTCTCATTCTCGTTTTGTTATGTGACCCAATTGGATCGCTTTGATTTTTTTATAGCTGCAATTATTTATCGCATTCAGCTAACATAAATGCACTTAAAAACTCTCCCCAATAAGGTGTTTCGATTGATTTATTGGTTATCAACGCAAATTTATCATTCGCTTTGATAAAGTATGGTTTCGCATTTTTTGCGCCTCCACCAAACATTTTCGGCGTGTAAAAAACCGACATCGCTTTTAACAAATAGATATGTGGGTTGTTTTCATTGATCGTTTTTGCTTTTGCAAGGTTTTCATCGAAAATTTTCCCGTATTCTTTCCATCTGCTTTGCGGGTCGATTGCCATACGTGCATTTGCTATCATTGCTTTTAGGATATGAATTTCATCCATCAATTTACAACCCGCTTCGATTTGAGGCATCAAACCTTCTGCAGCATCGACATACAATTCTCTGATTTCAGCATTCGTTTCTGAGTAAGATAGTTGAATAGAAACATATGCATTGTAATAAGCGGGAATCCAGTTGTCACCATTTGCAGCTTGCACCGCTTGAATGATTGCTAATTTCGACTTCCAACTTTCGATTGACTTAGTCGAATCAATTCCGTGACAAACAGGTGTCAAACGGTTGATAATTTCTTGCTGGTCTTGTGCAAATCCGGCAGTAGCGCCGAACATCAATAACATAACTAGTACTTTTTTCATAACTTATAATTCATCTTTGTTAAACTCCTTCAACGACATGTTGAATCCAAAAAACACATTAAAATAGAACGGTGGCAAAATTGGATATTGTTGCATCCCGTCCATGCTATAACGATACCCTAAGATATTCTTTCTATTTGTAATATTGTCAATACTCAAGTAAAAAACTGTAAACATTTTCTTGATCGTTGTCAAATAACTAACTGTCAATGCTAAATTTTGGTATGCTGGAGCGCGATCGACTAAAAAACTTGTTGCATTTGGATTGAAATATGGTCGGCCACTTGCATACGAATACGTTGCCGAGAAATTTGTTTGTGCTTTCATCCAAAAATACTTCATGACAATGTTCAAATTGTGGTCAGAAACATAGTCAGGGGTTACCTTTTCTGTGTAATTCTGATACAATCGTTTGGTATCTATGTAGGAATACGACACCCAATAATCAAAGTTTTGGATCGATTTCTTATCGCGCCAAAAGAAATCAATTCCTTGCGCATAACCCGAACCTGAATTATCTACTTGTCCCAAATCGAAACGAAATTGATTCGGAGTAAAACTAGTGCCATTTTCTTTCACCAACTGATCGTACGATTTGTAATAACCTTCAATACGGAAAACGCGGTCTTTCGCCATTAATTGATAATTCGCCATCAAATGAAAAGCTTGTTGAAAATCAGGTCGGTAACCTTGTAGTAAATAATTACTAGCAGCAATTTGGTAAAAAAGTCCCGACGCTAATGAAATTTGACCGGTTTTCGATGTTTTGATTGCAGCTGCTAATCGCGGAGAGATATTTCCCTTTCCTAATATTTTAGAATATTCTGCACGAATTCCTGGTTTGAACGCAAGTTTTCGAACGGGAATGATGTCTGCTTCTGCGTAAACTGCGCTTAATAATTCGGAGAATTGCCCAAACAAGGTGTCAAATTTTTGATTGTACGTGAAATGTTGTATTTCTGTACCAAAAACTGCACGCATTTTCACCGAAGGTGCGTAAATAAATTCGGTGCGACCTTGAACACGGCGATCTTCGCGTACGACCAACAATGAGTCCCATGTAACTGCGTCAGCGTTACTACTTGATGAAAATCCAACGAAATACAACCAGTTTTTATTGATGACATCTTTGTAGGTTGTGTTCACGTAATTAAAGTCGTTTTTTATACCAAAATTCAATGAATTTGCTGGATTAGCCGGGTCAATTAATTTTAAACCTGACTTATTAAACGTTTGATTAAACGTTGTTTTGAACATCCCTCTCGTAGGTGTTTTTGCAATATATCTTCCAGACACACCAAAACCTTGCGGAGCAGCTGTAAATTCAACATTTGGCTGAGCAATGAGCAAGAACGGGGATAAATTCAAGTAATTTGCTGTAAATTCAACAGCACTGTTTTCAAATAATTTCGTTCCGCCAACAGATAATCCAGCGAAATTTCCGCCAATATTGACATTACTTTCATCTGGTAAATCATTCGTTTGTAAATCGAGTACCGAAGAAAGTGCTTGACCGAAGCGCGCAGAATAACCTCCAGTACTAAACGAAGTTCCTTTGAACTGAAACGGATTAAATCGCGTGCGTTGCGCCACACCTGGCACCGAACTTCCGAATGCATTTTGAGCAACCAAGCCGTCAACCAATACTGTTGATTCATTGACATCTCCACCACGCACCATCAAACCAGTTTGATCGCCCCCATTGCGTTGTACACCAGGCAATGTTTGCAATGCACCAGCTATATCACCTTGTCCACCAGCAGTTGTTACAATGTCTAATGGATTTAGAATCGCTACAGAACGGTCATTATTTGCATTGATACTTCCTGCTGAAATGACAATTTCCTCAATTTCTTTCACTGCACTTAATTTGGCATTTTGCGTCATCGCTTCACCGACAATCTCAATGGGTAAAAACACCTCTTGGAATCCTTGTTTTTTGAAACCTATTTCGTGTTTTCCTTTTAACGTCGTTGTAAACGAATAATTTCCATTTGCATCCGTTTGGTAAAAATTAACTGTTCCTTTGATAAAAACAGTAACGGCAGCAATTGCTTTTCCATTTTGGTTGGTTACGGTTCCAGTAATTTTTGTTTGTGCAACTACTAATTGCAAGCTGAACAAGAACGAAAGAAGTAATACTATTTTCATATAATAAGTAATTGCTTTTTATTTTTCTGCTAATAAATCTGTTTTTTGTGTATCAAAAACACTACCTCCAATACGAACAGAAAACCATTCATTGAACAATTCGATTGTTGGTTTCGGAAATTGATTTTCTTCGTCAACCACAGCCATGCATTCATTTTTAAAAATCTTTTTAAAATGTGCTTCAATGAGCGGTTCGTATTCAAAAAAATCTTCTTCTATCAAATACAACGATCCTTCCAAATCATCTGTTTCTTCGAAATCAAAATCCGGGTCATTTTGTTTTGCCCAATCGCAAAAAGCTTGTTTGGGTTCAACTAATATATACCCTCTGTTTACTGTTTTCATATTTTATAATTTGGTGAAATGACCGTTTTTTACTTTTTTCCAATTTGACTTTCCCTTTCTAGGCATTGTAACAAGGTAGGACCAGTTTTGTTTCGTGCTATCTCGCTCTAAAGAAACGACTATTCCTTTCTCATCAATTTTTTTAGAAGATTCTACTAATACCAGTGCTTTCTCTCCTACTAAGAACATTGCATTTCTATTTTTTATTTTGACATTTCCGCCGACTTTGTAGGAGGTGCAATTTGCTCCAAAACAATCCAGCCAATTGAAAAACGCATTTTTTGTACGCAAGCTGTCCGAAAATTGAAATTGCATGAAGGTCAGACTATCATTTGTTGTAGTTAGAATCCATTTTTCTGATTTTTTTGCACCAAAACGATCGGGAAATAATAAACTATCGAGTGCTTTCCATTTAGCATCAGGAAACAATGAATCGGACAATTGCAAAAACACACTTTTGATTGGTTTTTGATCTAAATCAGATGCAAGGGTGTCTTTTTTTACAGCGGTATTTTTAGACGAAGACGGTGATATATCAGCAAGTGTAACTGTTTCTTCCGATTCACTTTGACAAGCAAACAAGACAAAAACCAATGAGATCAAACCAAAAAACACGCTTTTCATACCGAAATTTTGGTTAAAATAGTTGCTAATTCAGCTACTTGTTCGGCCGAAACGTCTAAATGAAAAACAAACCGCACTTTTCCAGGTCCAAAAGCGCTTGCTAAAACATGGTTCTTTTTCAATTGTTGCAGGACTAAATCGCGTTTATCTCTTTCAACTAATTCAATTACAATAATGTTTGTTTGAACAGGATATGTATTTTTCACCCAACTACATTTTGCTAAAATTGCATCAATTTGTAAGGCATGTTGGTGATCAATAGTTAAACGTTCTACGTTATTTTTCAAGGCATACAATCCTGCAGCTGCAAGAAAACCAGCTTGGCGCATGCCACCCCCCATTACTTTTCGAACGCGGCGTGCTTTTTCAATAAAAGTAGTCGTTCCGAGTAACAACGATCCAATTGGCGCACCTAATCCTTTGGACAAGCAAATCGAAATCGAATCAAATTGTGCACCGTAAACTTTGGGATTGATTTTTGTTTCCACCAATGCATTGAACAATCGTGCGCCATCTAAATGCATTGGAATAGCGTGTTTATCGGCTATCTTTTTTATGTTTTTTATTTCTTCGAAATCATAAATTGCACCACCGCCTCTGTTAGCTGTGTCTTCCAAAGCAATGAGTTGGGTGATTGGAAAATGAATGTCATTTGGCTGAATTGCATCTGCAACTTGTTGGGCCGTCAAACGACCAAAATTCCCGTCGATTAATTGAACAGATGCACCCGAATTTTTGGCAATTCCGCCACCTTCGTATTTGTAGATGTGTGCTTCTTTGTGGCAAATAACTTCGCCTCCAGGTTGCACGTGAACATTGATTGCTATTTGATTGGTTTGTGTGCCAGAGCTACAAAACAACGCAGCTTCTTTTCCAAATAGTTGCGCAGCGTATGCTTGCAATTCATTTACTGTTGGATCTTCTCTGTATACATCATCACCCACTTTAGCCGCCATCATCGCATGCAACATCGCTTCATCGGGTTTTGTTACCGTATCTGAACGTAAATCAATTGGTAGGACAAGCATAGCAAATTTCGATTAGTTTAAACCAAAAAAACCATCCCACCGAAAACGGAGAGATGGTTTATATTCTTAATCAGAACAATTCTTAAACGATTAACGTTTGTGGAATGGTTCGTCAGATACTGTTAATTTACTACGACCTTTACGGCGACGTGCAGCTAAAACTTTACGTCCGTTTTTAGTTGCCATTCGGCTACGGAAACCGTGTTTGTTTCTTCTTTTTCTTACCGACGGTTGAAACGTTCTTTTCATGATCTATTTTCTTTAATCGTATTTTTCAAACTTAATCAAATCTGCCTCTGACAACTGAAAGTTTGTCTGACAGGGGTGCAAAGATAGGTACTTTTTCGAATTATTCAAGTCTTAATAGAAAATAATCAAAAAAAAATGTGAAACGAGCCTTTTCAACACTTACTTTTGCAGTACAAAACTAGGAAATATGTTGCGACCAAAAAAAGAAAAGAAAGAAAAAGTTCAATTAACCCGCGACAGTTATAAGAAAGCTACAAAGATTTTCTCTTATCTCAAACCTTACCGTTTACAATATACCATTGGTTGGATCTTTTTGGTCTTATCAACAACCATAGGTTTGGTTTTTCCAGTTTTACTCGGACAATTATTGGGCGCAGGAAATGGCGCAAAAACAAGTATGGCGGATGTAATAAAAACGATTGATTTATCAAATATCAATACGGTAGCTACTGCGTTATTTATCTTATTTGGTGCACAAGCTGTATTCTCTTATTTCAGAGTAGTTTTATTTACGAATGTAACGGAAAGTACATTGCGCGATTTACGTGCAAACGTTTTTCAACGCTTATTGAATTTACCAATGGATTTCTTCAACAGAAATACAGTTGGTGAATTAACCAGTCGTTTGTCTTCCGATATTACACAAATACAAGAAACGTTACGCACAACTGTCGCTGAATTTTTCAGACAAATCGTGATGATTGTTGGCGGTATCAGCATCTTACTTTTCATTTCTTGGAAATTAGCCTTAATCATGTTGGGGACAGTTCCAGTTATCGCAATTGTTGCAGTTATTTTTGGACGTTTCATTCGTCGTCTTGCAAAAGAAGCACAAGATAAAACTGCAAGTGCCAATGCGATTGCCGAAGAAGCACTTACGGGAATTGGTAATATCAAAGCATTTACGAACGAAGTGTTTAGCATGCTTCGTTTCACGAATGCTATTAACGAAATCAAACGCTTGAACATCAAAAGTGGTTTGTGGCGCGGTGTATTTGTTTCGTTTGTGGTTTTTTGCATGTTTGGAGCCATCGTTTTTATCATTTGGCAAGGTTTGTTATTGACAGAAGGACCTCATCCTGGATTAGCAAAAGGAGATTTGTATTCCTTTTTAATGGTTACCTTATTAATGGCTGCGAGTATTGGTTCCCTACCCGATTTTTATGCTGGTATTCAGAAGTCGATTGGAGCAACAGAGAAATTAATGAATTTATTGACAGAAATTTCAGAGAAAGAATTGTTTACTGGAACAGCAACACCAACAATAACAGGTGCAATCACATTTGATAACGTTCATTTTTCGTATCCACAACGTCCAGATATAAGTGTTTTAAATGGTATTTCGTTTTCGATTGGATCGAATCAAACATTGGCTTTGGTTGGTGCATCAGGTGGTGGGAAAACTACTATTGCATCGCTTGTCTTAAATTATTACCCTGAATTTACGGGTGATATTTTGTTTGACAGCACTTCCAGCAAAGCAATCGAATTGAATTATTTGCGCGAACACATTGCAATCGTTCCACAAGATGTTATTCTTTTTGCAGGAACTATTTATGATAACATTGCATTTGGAAAACCAACCGCAAGTAAAGAGGAAGTTGAAGCCGCTGCTGTCCAAGCAAATGCTTTTGAATTTATCCAACGTTTTCCTGATGGTTTTGAAACGCAAGTTGGTGACAGAGGTATTCAATTGTCTGGTGGACAAAAACAACGCATTGCTATCGCTCGCGCTATTTTGAAAAATCCAACGATATTAATTTTAGATGAAGCGACATCCGCATTGGATTCTGAATCGGAAAAATTGGTGCAAGATGCGTTGGATCAATTGATGAAAGGCCGTACTTCGATTGTCATAGCTCACCGATTGAGTACTATTCGAAATGCGGATAAAATCATTGTTCTTCAAAATGGATTAGTTGCAGAAGCAGGAAATCATTCGGAACTTTTAGCAACAAACGGATTGTATGCTGATTTATTAAAGCTTCAAAACAGCTTGGGGTAACACAATAAATCAATGATTTAACGTAAGCTTAATCTCAAGGGATTTTTTTAAGATAAAAACACGTTGTATCTTTGCGACAAAGTTTCACTGTTCTCCTTGATGTATTTCGGTACTGAAACCAGTGTTAACTAGTATTGTAGTTGTAAAAGCAAATGAATTCTGCTTATATAAAATTGTTAGGTTTTTTATTGTTTAGTTTCACTTCTGTGTCACAACAATTATTCATTAACGAGGTATCGCAAGGCCCCTCAAATGCAAAAGAATATGTTGAGTTTGTCGTAATTGGTTCGCCAACATGTCAAACACCTGTTCCTACTATTGATTTAAGAGGCGTTGTTATTGATGATAATAACGGTCTTTTTGCGACTGGATCAGGTACTGGAATAGCTACAGGAGCAGTTCGTTTTGCCAATAATATTTTTTGGAGCGCAATACCGCAAGGAACAATCATTGTTGTTTACAACAATTCAGATATCAATCCATCGCTTCCACCAGACGATGCAAGTATGACGGACAACAATTGTCGCCTCGTTTTGCCAGCAAATTCACCCTTATTAGAGGGGCAATCTATCAGTCCAACATCTAGTGTATCAACATATCCCCTTAGTGCAAGTTGGGTTGCTGGTGGCGGTTCTTGGTTGCAATTAGGAATGTCTAATTCCAACGACTCTTTTCAAATCAGAAGTGCAATCACAGCAACAACCGCTACTCATGCTGTAAGTTGGGGAAACAACACATTAAATAATCAAATTTATTTCAGTACAATTGGTGGTGGTGTTTTCGCAATGATGAATACTACAAATAACCTTCCTGCACTGCAAGCAAACTGGACAGTAGGAAGTACAGAAACACCTGGCGCAGCAAACAGCACGGCAAATGCTGCATGGATTTCAAGTATGAATCCACAATGTGGTACGACGCCAACAAGTATCCAATTGACCTTAACTCCAACACCTGTATCTTGTATGGGTGGAGCAACAGGAGCTATTAGCTCTTCCATTTCTGGAGGAACAGCACCTTTTACGTATTTGTGGAACAACAATGCAACATCAAGTGGCTTGACAAATATTGCTGCAGGAACGTACACATTAACAGTAACCGATGCAACAGGTTGTACGGCAACTAGTCAAGTTACATTGACTGCTAACGCTGGATTAACAGTTACAACAACTTCAACAAATGCGAGTTGTGCGGGAGTTTGTAACGGAAGTGTGAGTACATCGATTTCAGGAGGAACTGCTCCTCTTACCTATTTATGGTCCACTAGCGCAAGCACTCCTGGTTTACAAAACTTGTGTCCAGGAACATATATTATTGCTGTAAGCGATGCGAACGGTTGTATTGACACTGCTCATGCACAAATTGTTGCGAACACGATTATTAATCCAACGATAACTCCTGCTGGACCTTTGTTGATAACAAGTGCTTCAACTCAATTAACTGCAAGTCCATCAGGTGGAACTTGGACATCAAATTGTGGCAGTTGTTTGACTGCAAATGGTCTTTTTTCTCCCGCTAATGCAGGCGTTGGTTCACACCAAGTTTGCTACACGGTTGGCAATGCTCCGTGTACGGCAACGAGTTGCACGACGATTACGGTGACATCAGGATGTGTACCTACTGACACTACTTTACAAGTTGTTCTTTGTCCCGATTCGACAATAACAATCAATGGTCAAGTAATTGTAACACCTGGAACAACTACGCTACTTGCAACGAATATTGCTGGATGTGATAGCACGATTACTGTTAACTTGGCAAATTTCCCGGTGTTCCCGTTAGCTATTCAATTAGCAATTTGTCCTGGCGACACCATAAACTATTGGGGATATGCTTTTACGGAAGCAAATCAAGTGTTCATCGACACACTGACAACAGATGGTTGTCCCGTAACACATTCGATTACCATTTCTGAGCAATCGTGTGACACCGTCGAATTTTCATTATTTGCTCCAAACACTTTTACACCGAACGAAGATCAAACAAATGATGTGTTTGAAATTCTTTTAACAGGTGCTCAATTTGATGAAGGTTATATATTAAATCGTTGGGGAGAAATCATCAAAACATTTGATACTACTTCTTTGCAATGGGATGGAACAACTGAAAATGGTAAAGCAGTTAGTGATGGTGTGTATACTTGGGTTATTTATTATACGCCAACAAGTGGAAATAGACAATCTGCACATGGTTTTATCACTGTTTTGAAATAATAGTTACCTACTGTTTTTTCATGCGCATAATACATAAAAACACGTATTTTTTTACGATATAATTTTTCTACCCGATTGATTTTCATACTTATTGGTAAATTTGAGAACACACTTTTTACCAGAAACCATGAAGACACACACCTTCAACCTTGTTACAGTATTTTTCCTGTTTGTTGGAAATTTTAGTTACGCTTCGCACATTATTGGCGGAGAAATCTATTACGATTATTTAGGAAATAATCAGTACAAAATTACCATTGAAATTTACCGTGATTGCAATAGCAATATGGGTTACGACAGTCCGCTGAAATACACTATTTTCAATGGAAACGGAACCGTTTTATCGGAATATACTATTCCACAATTTATCATCACAACCACACCAATTGTTTATAGCAACCCATGTAATCCGGGAGCAGGAGAAACATGTATCGAACGTGCATTGTACAAAGACACCGTTTCTTTACCTCAAAATAATGATGGCTATACCATTGCTTATCAACGGTGTTGTTGGGCGGGAAATATTGATAATTTATTTGACCCAACCAATAACGGCATTACGTTGTCTGCATTTATTCCAGGCGCTGTGCTAAGTGCTCAAGAGAACAATGCTGCACGCTTTGATAACAATCCACCAAAAATTTTGTGCAATTCACAAGTGACAGAATTTGACCATAGTGGAACCGATCCCGATGGTGACCTTTTAAAATACTCATTGGTTAGTCCAGAACTTGGTGGAAATATTTCGAATGTTGAACCAAATCCAGAAACAGCGCCTCCCTTTACTCCTGTCACTTGGATGCCAACATTTTCTGAATCAGTTCCACTTGGTGCAGCATCATCAACAACAATCGATGAAAATACAGGTGTCCTAACTTTTTCACCTTATATGATTGGGAATTATTTAGTTGGCGTTCAAGTGGATGAACTTAGAAATGGTACTGTCATTTCAAGTAAAATACAAACATATTGCTACAAGGTAATTGGCTGTCAATCACAAGCTGCGCTAACAATTGCTGTAGCTGGAAACAATTCAATTACAGAAAGTTGTGATTCGACAATCATCACTTTGCAACGTCCAAATGCAAGCTTTGAACAAGTTATTATTTTAACAACTAGTGGAACAGCTAGTACAAACGACTTTGAACCAATTGCAACGCAAATCACTTTGCCAATTGGCGTGTTTTCTCACCAATTAGTAATAAAAGGAATCAATGATGGACTTCATGAAGGAAATGAACAATTAGTCGTTTCGTGCTTTGTTTTTAATCCCTGTCAATTTACAACAGACTCGTTGGGAGTAGCCATAACGCTCGTTGATTACACCCCTTTATCGATTTCAACGCCAGCAACAATTTCGTTGTGTGGTGATAGTCAACATGATCAAGAAGTAACTTGCAGCGTGCAAAACGGACAAGCACCCTACTACTTTGATTGGCAATTCACTAATGGATTGAATGATTCCGTTATCTCCTTGAACGCAGCACAACTTGTCAATTTCCCTGATGGTATTCAAGTTACTGTAACCGACCAATGTCACCAAACTGTGGTCTCAAATCCGATTGTGTTATTGGCGAAATGTCCCTTAATTATTCCGAATGTTTTAACTGCTAATAACGATGGACGAAACGATGTGTTTGTGCTTCAAAATGCAGGTGTTTACAATCAAATTAGTTTGCAAATCACGAATAGATGGGGAAATATTATCTATGATAATCCCGATTATCACAATGAATGGAACGGATTGGATGTTTCGAATGAACCGCTAACGGAAGGATCGTACTTTTATTTGATCAAAGCAACTTCAGGAACGGAAACTACAACCTTTACAGGATTCTTAACTGTGTTGCTACCGTAAAACTATTTCAAACGAATACCCACAACATTCGGAAGTGGCCAAAAGGTGCAATTTGAATCGGTTTCATAGGTTGAAGAAACAAAACTGCCGACGTTGTGTAATTGCATGTTGTGTAAGTTGACAAACAAACTTGTCTCTGGTCCACCTTCCAAGTAAATTGCATTTGTTAAAGCTGTTGGAAACTTCATCATCATGCGAATAAATTCGTTGTGCGTATAGGGAGAACGACTGAACAACAAGTAAAACGAACCATCATTATCTTGAGCAGCGACTAACATGCTACACGATTGCGCTTTTTTCTTCCAAAAAACAGGTTGTCCTTTGCAATCGATCATGCGCAAACCTTGAATGTACGACTCGTAATCACTTTTAAATGCAGCATACGGAGAACAAGTCAAATCAAAGATTGTCATTGGTTCTACTGATTGATTTGTCGGATGAAATGCTAACATTGCATTAAACGACGGATGAAGCGCCGGTTGATTGATATGTGACCGCGCTTTCAAATATCCCCTACTGATCAAGGGTTTTGATAAATCATACATCCCCGCATTGAAAACAACTTGAAGCGCAAAACTGTCCGACCATTCCAAAGCAGTTCGGGGTTTGCGATCGATATTTGTGGCGGAAAACAATTCAAAATCGACTTTTTTCGGATCTATTTTAACGATTGTTAATCGTGAGTCGCCAACTTTTGATTCATAAGGTGCAGCTGTTTCACACCAATTTAAACCAGGAGCTAAGGTTACCCATTCAACAAGTACTTTTGAGGAATCGCGTTGTTGTCCAAAACCGAATACGGAAAAGCAACAAACAAGGACAAACAAACTTCCGATTTGGTAGCACTTACTCATTTCGTTTCTAGCCAATCAAATTTCGTTTTTTCGAACGGGAAAATATCAAATAATTCGCCTGAATAATAGAATTGATATGCAATTGCACCAAACGAATACGGCTTTTCGTAAATCGTAATCGTTGAACCTCCTACTTGCGGATTTTTCTTTGGTTGCGATTGTGGATAGCCCACATTGAATAAGGTTGCTAAAATTTCAGGACGGTTATCGATCGGGAAACCTGCACGTTGCCATTGCATTTTCACTTGTTTCAAGAAAATAGCGGCGTACATGTACGAATAAAAGTGATTGTGGTAATCGGTCAAACGGTTGATGCGTTCGCCAGCTACACCAGTTGAATCACCTCCTTTGAAATTGAGTAAGTGTTCGTATTTTTTACCAAGGTAATACACACTCGCAGGATTTTTCAAATGTCCCTCAATTTGTTTTGCAGTGTGCTCTTTGATACCTGTAACACCAAAAGAGAATTGGGATTCGACAGAAAGGATTTTCAACGGTCCAATCCATTTTTTGTACGATTCACGGTTTGAATTGAACAAGCGAATTTGTTCGCCCACCAAACAAGAAACGATCAAACGCGATTCAACACCAGTCAATTTCGCTACTGAATCGATTAATTTGACGTCTTTTGCCACAGCGATTTTAAAGTCTTTCCATTCGGAGATATTCATCCATTCGAAGACACTCAATCCACTCACTTTTTGAGGCGTTTTTTTCTTGCTTTTCAATTCCGCAATCGCTTCTTGGTATTTTTCGTCGGATTTTAATTGAATATCGACTGCATCAATCATTTTGAGTACTTCAGTTTCGTTTGCTCCTTTTTTGAGCACATTTAAAATGAATTGAGCATTTTTTGGATAAAATTCATTCAACACAATTAAGCGATCAAGCGCTTGGTATTGTTGCTTCACCATTTGTACGCTATCGACCTTGAAACCTTGGTTGTATTTTCCAGACATTTCTTGGAAGTAGCGGTTATTTGCATCAACGGAACCTTTGTCATCTGTCCAACGAAACTTGATGGCCAAATAAGATACTGTTAAAAAAAAGCCAATGGCTGCAAAGGCAAACGTTAGGGTGAAAAATGGTATTTTAAACCATTTACTTGTAAAAAATTTCTTCACTTGTATAAAATATAGTACTACAAAAATAATAGGAAATGCTGTAAATCAACATGCTATTAACAAAGAAACGATTGAAAAGCGAACAAATGCGCCAAGAGATTCTATTAAAAGCAGTATTTTAGTGGCATGGAAAACAATTACATCTTTTACAAATTGCGCAAGACGTTCAAATGGGACGAAGAAAAAATCGGAAACATGTACAAATCTGTTGAATATCCGGTTTCTCCCTTAGACATTTTCGCATGGATGAAACAAGAGCAGTACGAGGGATTCAAAGAAATGCCAGACCAACCGCTTGCTGCGTTATTGAATGCATTTATCATTGAATTAAGAGGAAAAAAAGACGATGAAATTCCAGTTCACGAAGAAAAATTAAACAACAATCAAATCTTTCGCAAATTGCGCATTGCATTGAGTTTGAAAGACGATGATATCATAGAAATCATGAAATTAGCGGATATGCGTATCGGCAAAGCGGAATTGGGTTCCTTTTTCAGAGACCCACGCCACAACAATTACAGACCGTGCAAGGATCAATTTCTCCGCAATTTCATTCGGGGCTTGCACATCAAGCATGGATAAACAAAAAACGGGTTGCTCATTGAACAACCCGTTTTTTTCTACTACAAAGAATTATAATTTCACAAAACGTTTCGCATAGCTTTTATTTTTCACTTCAATTTTGATTGTGTAAATTCCAGCATCTAACTCACTAACATTAAGCTTTTGATTCGGTTTGTCTAATTGGTAAACTTCTTGTCCTAAAGCATTTAATATTGTTACTTTTTGCATCACTTCTCCTTCCGGTATTGTTACCATAATCTCATCGTTTCCTGGATTGGGTGACAATTGGAAGAAAGATTCAACTTGTTCGTCAATTCCTAAAATGTACATGTAACAGTTATCAATTATTAGATTTGGATTTGTTGAAATGCTGGAATATTCAATAACATTATCTTTATCTTTACAGATGAAAGTTGGGGATAATCCTGGGGATGATGCACAATTTAATGGAATACCTCTTGAGGAGCCAACACCTTCTATGAATTCATAATGTTCACTAATTTGTACCGAAGATGAAAACCGAATGTGTTTTCTATTTTGATTGTCCAAATATATTGAGTCAACTGTACCTGATGGAGAATAAAACCAAAATGTTGGTGACGTATCTCCTATTTGTAAACCTAAATCCATGAAAAGCACATAATTTCCATTTATGTTTCCGGAATAATAAAACTTACCGTTAACTAAATCCTCTTTGATGAAATTTTGATTACTACAAGTTCCACTTATCGAATGATCTTTTACACGATATATCATTTCTCCGTTTACATTAATTACCGAATCAAGCGTAACTTGGTAATTGTCATAACCAAAAAAGGGAGTTGATTTCACCATTTTCCATGTGGCTGAAGTATTTCCAAATAAACTTTGGTATTGCGCAATCAAATTACAATTAACAAATAGTAACAACGTGATGAATAGTGCTTTTTTCATGAGATCAAATTTTTGGATCATTTAATAAATATCGAATAAATCAATTTCAATTTTTAATAAATTGATTGGTAACTGTTGTTGTTTCATTCGAACAAGAAATGAGGTATAACCCATTTTCAAGCCCACTTACATTGATTGGACTTACCGAATCGTTTGTCCTCAAGATTAATTGTCCCATTGCATTGAAAACAGAAATGGTTTCCCACTGGTTGGAATAATCAGTTGATACTGTAATCCATTCATTCGAAGGATTTGGAAAAATTATAAGTTTGTTTATTTGCAACTCATCCGAACCAAGTGACGTTTGGCAATTTGCAACTAGCGGATGAATCAACGAATAATTGAGTACACCACTTTTGTGCTGGCAAATCAAGGTTGGTTTTCTAAATGGAACTGTAAACACACTTCTATGTAAACCATAGGAAGTTCCTACCCCTTCAATAAATTCAAATTTACCCGACATCAACGTGTTTGAATCAAATCGAATATGTTTTCTGTTTTGTGCATCAAAATATACAGAATCAACCAAGGTCTGAGGTGTATTTGCAAAATCCGGAGTAATACAGATATCACCCACATTCAATGTTAAATCGTATAATATTAGCCAAGTTGTATCACCATAATTCCTTTTTTTCCAAACTTTACTATGATCACTATTTTCCTTCAAATAATATGATTCGTTCGGATAATTGGATTGATTGGATGTACTAACGATAAAATACATGGTGTCTCCATTTACATCAATGGTATCGTGGTCGATAAATAACTGATACATGGGATAATATGGATCATCTAGGTTGCTTTTATCTTCCATAATGTCCCATGTTGTTATTGAGTCACTAAATAACGATTGGTATTGCGCAATCAAATTACAATTAACGAATAGTAACAACGTGATGAATAGTGCTTTTTTCATGAGATCAAATTTTTGGATCATTTAATAAATATCGAATAAATCAATTTCAATGTTTAATAAATTGATTGGTAACTGTTGTTGTTTCATTCGAACAAGAAATAAGGTATAACCCATTTTCTAGCCCACTCACATTGATTGGACTTACCGAATCGTTTGTCTTCAAGATTAATTGCCCCATTGCATTGAAAACTGAAATTGTTTCCCACTGGTTGGAATAATCAGTTGATACTGTAATCCATTCATTTGAAGGATTTGGAAAAATTACAAGTTTGTTTATTTGCAACTCATCCGTACTAAGTGACGTTTGACAATTTGCAACAAACGGATGAATCAACGAATAATTGAGTACACCACTTTTGTGCTGGCAAATCAAGGTTGGTTTACGTGATGGATTATAAATCATTGTTCGAAATAATCCATAAGATGTACCTACCCCTTCTATAAATTCAAATTTACCTGAAATAAACGTGTTTTGATTGAAACGAATATGTTTTCGATTCAGTACATCAAAATAAACGGAATCTACAATCGCTAATGAAGTATTATATGATCCTGCATTACTTAGAATAGTCTCTCCAACTGATAATGTCAAATCATAAAAAAGTGACCAAGTAGTATCGTTATATTGCTTTTTAACCCAAGCTTTGCTATGATCATTATTTTCCTTAGCAAAAAAATTCTCGTTGGGGTAATTTGGTTGATAATTTGAAGTTCCAACAATGTAAAAAATTGTGTCGCCATTTATATCAATGGTATCGTGGTCGATACTTAAACGATACATTGGAAATTGTGGATCGTCCAGGTTACTTCTATCCTCCATAATGTCCCATGTAGTTATTGAATCACTAAATAACGATTGGTATTGACCGAAAGCAAGGTTTTGGAGTAATACGAATAGTACGATTAACTTTTTCATAATTAATTGATTGTTATAATTTCACAAAACGTTTCGCATAGCTTTTATTTTTCACTTCAATTTTGATTGTGTAAATTCCTGCATCTAATCCACTAACATCAAGCTTGTTTTTCGGTTTATCTAATTGGTAAACTTCTTGTCCTAAAGCATTTAATATTGTTACTTTTTGCAACAATTCTCCTTCCGGTATTGTTACCATAATCTCATCCCTTCCTGGGTTGGGTGATAATTGGAAAAAAGATTCAACTTGTTCATTTATTGATCCTGTACATCCATCTATTACTTTAATTAAAACCTTAGCTGTGTCAGATGTATTGCAGATACTATCGTAAACTATGTATGTGTAAGCATATTGACCTATAAAATTACTTGATAAAACTGAGGTATTAGTAACTGGATTACCAAATGGAGAAACCCAATCACCATCTATTGCTGCACTATCTGATAATAATGAATCCAAATTAAAAAGAGTGTTTTTACAAATTTCAAAAACCGTGTCATTACCAGCAGTTGCACATTGTGAGAATGATATATTTGAAAAAATAAATGAACAAAATAATATAAGAATTAAATGTTTCATGGTTGCGTGTTTAAGTGATAAAATATGTGTACTAGTATTAGTCTCTACCAAAGATATAATAATTCTTGAATTTCGCAAATTTTTTAACAGGAAACAACCGACTAAAACCGGATATTCTGCACCAAAGGGAATAAAAAAACGGGTTGCTCATTGAACAACCCGTTAATTTTGAAATAACTATTTCTTATGCTTCTGCAGTTGCTTCGCCAGCTGGTTTCTCTGGACGAGGTAACAACACTTTGCGCGATAATTTCCATTTTTTCGTTTTTGGATCTTTTCCAACAACTTTGAATTTCAATACATCACCTTCTTTACAAACGTCTTCCATTTTCGCAACTTTCTCCCAAGAGAATTCTGAAATGTGGATCAATCCATCTGTACCAGGTAAAATCTCAACGAAACAACCGAAGTCTTTCACAGCTTTCACTTTTCCTTCGTATTCCATTCCCTCATCTACTGTTGGTGGGAAAGCAATCATTCGAAGACGAGCGTTTGCAGCGTTCATGTCATCCGCATTGTTTGACATAATTTGAACTCTACCCTCACCTGTTTCCAATTCTTCAATTGTAATGGTTGTGTTGGTATCTTTTTGGATTCCTTGAATGATTTTTCCTCCAGGTCCGATAATCGCTCCAATCATATCGTTAGGCACATTGAATGCTTCGATACGTGGAGTTTGTGGTTTGAAATCAGGATTTGGAGCAGCGATTGTTTCAATGATTTTATTCAAAATGTGTAAACGACCTCCACGCGCTTGTTCCAATGCTTGGATCAATACTTCGTATGGTAGACCATCTACTTTGATGTCCATTTGACAAGCTGTAATTCCTTTTGCTGTTCCTGTAACTTTGAAGTCCATGTCACCTAAGTGATCTTCGTCTCCTAAGATATCAGATAATACAGCAAATTTACCATCATCAGCAACAAGCCCCATAGCGATACCAGAAACTGGCGCTTTGATTTGTACACCACCATCCATTAATGCTAATGTTCCAGCACAAACAGTTGCCATAGAAGACGAACCGTTTGATTCAAGGATATCAGACACCAAACGAATCGTATATGCATTATCTTCCGGTAAAACTGGTTTCAATGCACGTAATGCTAAATTTCCGTGACCAATTTCTCTACGAGAAGTTCCTCTTAATGGTTTTGCTTCACCTGTTGAGAATGGCGGGAAGTTGTAGTGTAATAAGAATTTTTCAGTTCCATGGAACGTTACTCCGTCGATCAACTGCTCATCCATTTTACCACCTAACGTAAGTGTTGTCAATGATTGCGTTTCTCCACGTGTAAACACAGCAGAACCGTGAACGATTGGTAAGTAATCAACTTCCGCCCAAATTGGACGAATTTCATCAAACTTACGACCATCCAAACGAAGTCCTTCGTGTAACATAACCCAACGAACTGCTTTTTTCTTCACTTCTGAGAAATATGTCGAAATAAAACCGCTTACTTCTGCCAATTCCTCTTCCGAGAAAGCAGCTTTCACTTCCGATTTAATCGCTTCAAATAATTCGGTACGTTTTGCTTTATTCGCTAAGCCCATACGTGCAACGTCTTTGCATTTTTCCATTGCTAATTCGTACACTTTCGCTTTCACGTCTTCGTTGTGCGTTTCGTGCGAGTAAACACGTTTTGGATTCGCTGTCGAAATTTCAGCAGCCAAATCTAATTGGAACTGACATTGTTCTTTGATCGCAGCATGCGCTAATTTGATCGCTTCAACCATTTCCAACTCAGAGATTTCTTTGAATTCTCCTTCGATCATGTTCACGTCTTTCATTGTACCTGCAACCATCATATCGATGTCAGCTACTTTGATTTCGTCCATTGACGGATTAACGATCCATTCACCATTCACACGACCTACACGTACTTCAGACATTGGTCCGTTGAAAGGAATGTCAGAAACAGCGATAGCCGCTGAAGCAGCTAAACCACACAATGCATCTGGATTGTTGACACCATCGTACGCTAATAATTGAATCATTAACTGTACTTCCGCGTGATAATCATCTGGGAAAAGTGGACGTAATGCACGGTCAACAAGACGCATGACTAAAATCTCATTTTCAGATGGACGCGCTTCTCTACGGAAGAATCCACCAGGAAAACGACCTGCAGCTGAATATTTTTCACGATAATCAACTGTTAATGGAAGGAAGTCAACTCCTTCTTTTGCTTCTGGTGCTGCTACGACAGTCGCTAACAACACCGTGTTGCCCATTTGTAACACTACTGAACCGTCAGCTTGTTTCGCTAATTTTCCGGTCTCGATGGAAATTTCTTTCCCTCCAGTAACGATGGACTTTTTGATACCTATTTTCATATTTATATTATTTCAAATTTTTGATGCCACTCTTGTGTCATCGGTTTAAACAAAAAGGGGGACACCGGATTAATCCGACAAGCCCCCCTTTTAATAATGTATTGTATCGTTTGTGCGATTGCGCGCAACGTAATTAACGACGTAAACCTAATTCTTTGATTAAAGCACGGTATTTCTCAATATCGTTACGCTTTAAATAATCTAAGAAACTACGACGTTTACCAACCAATAATTGTAATGAACGTTGTGTTCCGTAGTCTTTACGGTTCTTTTTCAAATGCTCAGTTAAGTGAGCGATACGAAATGTGAACAATGCAATTTGTCCCTCTGTTGAACCTGTGTTTGTTTCTGCACCTCCGTGTTTAGCGAAGATTTCTTTCTTTTTTGTTGAATCTAAATACATGCCAATATTACTTGAATGATCATTATGTAGCCTGGGTAAACTTTTTACAAAGACGGTGCAAAGATAGTAATTCTTTGTTAAAAGAAAAATATTATTGAAAGAAACGTTGAATTATAATAATCCATCGCGCTCGTAAGCGCCATTTTTATAGATTCGGACTTTTAAAAGTACTCCGTCAGCATCATACAAAAAGACCTTTCCGTCCATCAACTGACCTTTTTTAAACTCGCCATCCATCCAGATATCACCTGATTTCGTGTACAGTTTGTTCCGTCCGTTTGGTAAAAACTTTAAACCAGATGCAACTTTCGGTTTATCAACTTGTGGCGCTAACAAATGACTAGAAAGGTTTGTCGATACTTTGGTTGATTGATTGGATGGCGTTATCGTTTGAATTGAAGCGTGTGATTTATTAATCACGTCGTTTTCTTTTTTGATTTTAGCTGCAAGAAAACGTTTGTATACCTGTTGAAAAGATTTGTTTGCTAGAGCAAAATCAATAATACGCAATTCAATTGATTGAACAGACAAAGCAACATCCAAGAAAAAAGTAGTTTGATGGAGAATGGTATTCTTTAAATTTGTTGATTTCGCTGTTTCTAACGAACCATTTTTTGCAAAGTGAAGCGATACACCAATTGTCGCTTCGGTTGGCAATTGTTCCAGCGAGCGCACTGTTATTCCATCAGCATAATACGAAGTAATCACATTTGCCTTAACTGTAACAACAGAAAAACTCAATGAAAAAATAACTAATAACCGAACGAAGTGCATGCTGTATTTTAAGTTGTACAAAGTTACTGCAACAATTGAATAGCTAACGAGTTAAATGATTAGTTCTTTCAACAAAATGAATATTAATAACTTTTGAATGAATAAAAAAATCCGAATGAACGAACACCCGGATTTAAAACAATACGTTTTTTTTTATAACTTAACTTCTAAAGAATTTCAAAGACATTCCTAGTTGTTGTTTTAATTCAGTTCTGTTTACGATATAATCCAAGAATCCATGTTCCAATACAAATTCCGACGTTTGGAAACCATCTGGCAAATCACGTCCGATTGTTTCTTTCACGACACGTGGCCCTGCAAAACCAATTAATGCTTCTGGTTCCGCAATATTCAAATCGCCTAACATTGCAAAAGAAGCGGTTACACCACCTGTAGTTGGATCTGTTAAGAATGAAATGTAGGGTAATTGATGTTCTGCCAATTGACCTAATTTACCAGAAACTTTTGCCATTTGCATCAATGAAAAACCAGCCTCCATCATACGCGCACCTCCCGATTTTGAGATAATCATAAACGGCGCTTTCAATTCAATCGCTTTGTCAATAGCACGCGCAATTTTTTCTCCCATCACCGAACCCATTGAACCACCAACGAATGAAAAATCCATCGCAGCAACAACAAATGGGAAACTATCTAAATCACCGTATACCGTTCGTATAGCATCTGTCAAACCTGTTGATTTTTGAGATGCTTTGATACGATCCGTATACTTTTTCGTATCGGTAAATTCTAAAGGGTCACCTGAAGTAACGTTTGCGTTGATTTCGGTATATTTTCCATCGTCAAATAATACTTGGAAATATTCTTCCGAACCAATGCGTTCGTGGTGCGAGCAACGATCACATACGTATGCATTTTTCGCCAAATCATCCGCTGTAAAAAGCGTTTTACAACGTGAACATTTGTTCCACAAACCTTCTGGTGTCTCTTTTTTATCTTTTGTCGAAGTTGTAATACCTTCTTTGTTTCTTTTAAACCAACTCATTTTCTCTTAATTTAATGTTCCAACATTGTTCAAATCATGAAACGATTGTTCCAAACGACGTACAAATGTTAACTCACCATCACGCAACCATTTACGTGGATCATAATATTTCTTATTGGGTAATTCTTCACCTTCAGGATTTCCAATTTGTGTTTTCAAGTAGTCAACGTTTTTAACAATATAATCACGCACTCCTTCTGTGAAGGCAAATTGCAAATCGGTATCTATATTCATTTTAACAACACCATAATCAATTGCTTCGCGAATTTCAGCTAAGGTCGAACCGGAACCGCCATGAAAAACAAAATCAACTGGATTAACGCCTGTATTGAATTTTTCTTGCACGTATTTTTGAGAATTCAACAAGATTTTTGGAGTCAACTGGACATTTCCTGGTTTGTATACACCGTGAACATTTCCAAAAGCAGCGGCAATAGTAAAACGGGGACTAATTTTCATTAATTCTTCGTATGCAAAAGCAACTTCTTCAGGTTGCGTGTACAATTTTGATGTGTCAACATGCGAATTGTCTACACCATCTTCTTCCCCACCAGTTATACCGAGTTCAATTTCAAGTGTCATTCCGATTTTACTCATACGCGCTAAGTAGCGTTTGCAAATTTCCAAATTCTCGACCAATGGTTCTTCCGATAAATCAATCATGTGAGAAGAATACAATGGTTTGCCTGTTTCTTTGAAATGCGCTTCACCTGCATCTAACAATCCATCAATCCAAGGTAATAATTTTTTCGCACAATGATCGGTATGTAAAATCACGGTAACACCATACGCTTCAGCTAATGCGTGAACATGCTTAGCGCCAGAAATACCACCCAAAATTGCAGCACGTTCCCCTTCATTTGAAAGCGTTTTTCCCGCATAAAAAAGGCAACCACCATTCGAAAATTGAATGATAACAGGTGAATTTAGTTTTGCAGCTGTTTCCATTACTGCATTTACTGTACTTGTACTTGTTACGTTAATTGCAGGAAGGGCAAATTTTTGTTCTTTAGCAAACGTAAAAATTGCTTGTACCTCGTCTCCAGATGCAACCCCTGGTTTGATTGAATGTGCCATTGTTTTCATTGTGTTTCGCCGTCAAAGATAATGAAAAGTTAGTATGCAATTAAATGTATTACCTGGTAACTAAAAAAAATACCACTTCTAAAAAGGAAAACCAATTCCAAAATGTGGTTGAATTAAAAAAAGTGAAGCTGGAATTCGTGTTTTCCATTCACTTCCATAATAATTTAATGCAGCTGTATTAAATGCTTCTTTACTTTCGTAAATCCAACGTGAACCAATCGGTAATCCAGGATTATAAATCGGTAATCCGAAATCAAGTCGAGCAATGAAATAATCAAAATCTAAGCGCAAACCATAGCCGATAGACAAGCCAATTTCTTTGTACCAATTTTTAGAGATCTGACTGCCTGGTCGATTAGGGTCGTAATTCATTGTCCAAATATTTCCTGCATCGATGAAAAAAGCATGATTAAACAGTTTTCCACCGCCGAATCTAAATTCCAAGGAAGAACTCAACCGAATATCGGCAATTTGAGTCAACACATTATTTGAATCCAACAAAATTGAATAGGAGCCCGGACCAAGTGAACGAGCAACCCATCCGCGATTATCGTTTGAACCACCTCCAAAAAAGGAATAATCGAATGGTAAAGATGTTTTTGTGTTTTTCCCAGGCAAACCAAATCCACCTAAAAATTTAAAGGCGATTGTTCTTCGTTTTGATAATTTATTGGTAACAATTAACTTGGTATCAAGCATTGAAAATTGTGAAAAAGTCACATCGCCTATTTTCTTTACAAGTGAATCTTGTTGTGGTCCGAAGCTTGTTAGTAAATTCAACAGATTTCCTGCTGTATTGACTGATCCACTGAATGTTAACCGCGTGTTTTTAGATATAAATCGGTGCTCATCGAGTAAATTATCATAATCAAATTGTATGCGGAAATCTTCCCAAATCAACTGATTACTATATGCATTACGCAAAAATAAATCGTTTAACTCGTTGATTTGCGTTTGAAATGCTGCGGATTTATTGATTGAAACTACCTTGACAACCGACATACCTGGTAAACCCAAGGATATTGATTGTGTATTTCCATTACCTAATGCAAATTTATATCCGTAATTGAACTGGAAAACTTTTCTGTTAAAATCAGTTCTGCGTTGAAAATTAAATGCTCCAGAAATAATCGTTCGAGGACGTTGGCGTTTTTTTAACGCATTGATACCAAAAGGAAATAATCCTGGAATGTCGTACTTCAACGAAGGTCCAACCTCAAAGGTGTTGAATGTTTGTTTTTTGTTGTCCCCAATAACAGCAGTTGAATCTTCACCAAAAACCAAAGGCGATGTTTCAAATCCACCCGAAAACGAAAAAACCATATTGGTTCCTGTTTTCAGAATGTTTTTATTCGAATAATTCAACGAAGTACTCACTCCTAAATAACCATTAAAATTATTTGCTCTTGGCTCAAAACTGAATGCTTTTTTCAACGTTGGTATTAAGTAATAATGTACTTCCACTTGACCACTTCCTAAGTCAGTTTCAACTATATCTGTGAAAATCGACTGAAATAAACCTAATTGAACCAAACGATTATATGTTCGCTCCAAATTAAATTCTTTGTAATATGTTTGATTCTCCAAATAATTTTGAGCTTCTAACAAATCGGGATGAACAAATAATTCACCATTGTACGTAAACGTTGCTACACGTTGTAAATCATAACCGACTGAGTCTTTGAATTGACCAATAAGATTTTTTTCAAATACACTCTTTTGAAATTCTTTTCGATTGCTGCTTTTACGTTCATTGATTGGTAACTCAACTTTGCGTTTTATTTTCATGAAATGCAGCGAATCAAGGGTGACAAGCATTTTATTTTCGCGTAAGTTTCGACCTAAATTATCAACCGTTTCTTTGAAATTCCCACTATACAATGTTGTGTCACAGATATGAAAGTAAACTCCAACAATTTGTGTTTTTTGATGGGGAAGCGTTACAATACTATCCATGTTTACTTTACTTTGTACAAACCGATCTGCAATCTGAATAATCATGCGCATGCGCATATCACGTTTGTTTGTGTCGATGTCAAACGAAATACTTTCTTCATTAAATCCATAAAAAGAGGCATCTCTGAAATGTTTCGCTGCTTCTAAACGATATAGGCTTAAATTTTCCGCATCATACGGAATGAATAACTGCTGTTGTCTGTCCCAATGATTTTCAAGTTGTGTATTGATTCCTTCTTTATCACTCACTTTCCGAACAAAATCTTTGAATGTTGCTTCCAATGAAGCATTAGGAATAGCCAATTGAACAGAGTCTATGAAATAACGAGGTCCTGTCGTAATCCTGTATTTTGCTTTTACTCGTTTGTTTCGAAAGGATAAGGTATCAAAATGAGCTGTCACATTTCCATAAAAATATCCGTTATTTCTGATGTAACTTTCAATTTGTTTTACCGATTTATTCAAGAATAAGGTATCAGCAATAACAGGTGCTTCACCAAAATTATATTTAATTTTTTGGCCAATTTTTTGGCGCATTTCAACGGTATCTCGGATATGTGCTTTTTTCAATCGGTAATAAGGCTTGTTTTTTTGTTTCGCTCGAAAAATCCGTTTTTCATTTATGCGATTAGCTTTATTAATCGATTTGTTATTTTTCAGAATAATTCGTTGTTGCATACGACTAACCCGAGTGGCTAGTTTTGTACTATCAATCGCATTGAAAGCTTTGAGTCGAAATCGAATTCCAAGCAATTTTAAATTGGGCTTTTGACGAATGACAGCATTGATTTGATCGGTATTCAATTCATCACCATTGATATCAATTGTATTTTCGACTAACAAATGCTTTCCCTCAGGCACATATTTTGTAGTTTTACAACTTGAGTGAAGTAAAATTACAAAAAGCACAAGGCTAAACTTTAGTTGAAAATAGCTGTTTTTTTTCATTCGCATCTGTACAAAAATAATAAAATCAACGCTGATTACTATTAAAATTGTGCCAAACAAGAAGAAACAACAAAAGTAAAAGATGGAAGCAATTTCGAAAGCAAAACAAAAATGGATACGTTCGTTGCAATTAAAGAAAAATCGTGATGAAGAACAAGTGTTTGTTGTTGAAGGAGAAAAAATGGTTTTGGAAGGATTATCACAAGCTTTACATGAACTTATTATCTTAGTTGTTGAAAATGAATATGTTTCACTTGTACCTGAATCAGTAACGACTAATTGCTATGCTATTTCTTCGAACGAATTAGCGCAACTATCTACTTTAAAAACTCCCAATAAATTAATTGCAGTTTTTAAACGCCGCAATCAACAAACCGATTCCACAAAAAAAGGAATTGTTTTGGATGGTGTTCAAGATCCTGGAAATTTAGGGACTATTTTGCGTATTGCTGATTGGTTTGGCGTTTCACAGATTATCTGTTCGCATGAAACAGTAGATGTATACAATCCCAAAGTAATACAAGCGTCGATGGGAGCGATTTACCGTGTAAATGTCGTTTATACCGATTTAATCAACTTCCTTACGAACACCAATCAACCGAGTTATGCGGCCTTATTAGATGGTACAGATTTTCAAAAAGTATCGTTTGAAGAAAATGCTTTGTTAGTTATGGGAAATGAAGGAAAGGGGATTCACAACGAATTGTTGCCATTCATACAACACCGCATCACCATTCCAAAAATTGGACAAGCAGAATCGTTAAATGTTGGGACTGCAACTGCTATTTTAACAGCGAAAATGATGTTGGGGTAGTTAGTTAGTTAGTTAGTTAGTTAGTTAGTTAGTTAGTTAGTTAGATGGTTAGCTAGTTTGTTAGATGGGATTTATTTATCTCCGTAATGCGACCTGAGACTTAATACATAAACTATCGATAACGATTCATTAATTGAATAAATTAATCGATGTTGTTTGTTTATTCTCCTTGAATATAAGTTTTTCTCATTGTATTTTAACACTTCTGGTTTTCCAGTGCCAATTGTTGGATGAATGAGTAATTCGTTTAACAATTTTTCAATTTTTTTTAACGTTGGCCTATCGCCAGATTTTCGATGTATCTGAATATCTTCTAATGCTGATTTAGAAAACTCCAAACTAAATTTCATAATCCTAGCAAATCTTTGATTTCATTCGAGTTGGATATTTTTTGTACTTCTCCATTTTGAACTTCTAAAAGACTTTGCTTTAATTTTTCAATCATGCCCGTATTAATAAGCAAATCATCGGAAAATACTGGAGTTAAAACGTAAGCTTTATTATTCCCTCTTTGCACAATAACTTGTTCACCTTGATCAACTTTTTCAAAATATTCTTTCTGATGTTGTCTAAATTCTCGACTACTAATTACTAGCATATAAATTAATATTAATGTGTACCATTATGGTACAAATATAAATAAAACATGGAAATTGTCATCAAAAAACTGTTAAAATTGAATTCAATACGCGCTTGAGTTTTAGGAAAAAAAACTATGATTTCTAATAGAAAAGTATTCAGTAAATTAGTTACCCGGGTAAATTGTGGTAAAGCTGCAGACTGACCCCAAAAAGCTACATTACTTTTTCTGCAACCACTCAAAAGCCGCATCAACACACTTCATTCCATCGATTGCTGCAGAAACTATACCTCCTGCATAACCTGCTCCTTCAGCACAAGGAAAAAGTCCATTGGTTGAAATACTCATACACGTTTCCGTATCTCTCGGAATAGAAACAGGGCTCGAAGTGCGACTTTCTGGAGCATGAATCACAGCATCATTCGTTAAAAATCCATGCATTTTTTTATCGAATTCTTTGAAAGCGCCTCGCAATCTTCTAGCGATAAAATCGGGTAATACCTTATTTAAATCAACACTCACAATTCCCGGCTGATAAGACGTTCTTGGAAAATCGAGCGATTTGCGTTGTTCCACAAAATCTTTCAATCGTTGAGCAGGAACAGCTTGCGTTTTACCTGCTGCTTCCCAACAATCGTGTTCCACTTTTCGTTGAAATTTCAAACTAACAAACGGGTCGTTAGGTGAATAATTAGGCAATTCTTCTGGTTCAACACTTACCACAATACCCGAATTGGAAGTCGCATTGTTTCTTTTCGACGGCGACCAACCATTCGTGACAACTTCGCCTGGAGCAGTTGCGCAAGGTGCAATGATACCTCCTGGACACATACAAAAAGAATACACGCCTTTGTTTTCAATTTGAGCAACCAAAGCATACGAAGCTGGCGGCAAATAATCATCGTTCAAACGACCGTGGTATTGAATCTTATCAATAAATGCTTGCGTATGTTCCACTCGAACACCAAGTGCAAATGGTTTCGCTTGAACGGTAACTTCTTTTTTGTGTAACAACTCAAAAATATCGCGTGCAGAATGTCCTGTAGCCAATATCACAGCCTTTACAGGAACGTGTTGTTTCCCATTAATCGTAATTTCATCAATTGCATTATTGGATACTCGTATATCTGTTAATTTCGATTCAAAATGCACCTCGCCGCCATGTTGAATAATGCATTCGCGCATGGCAACAATTATTTGCGGAAGTTTATTTGTTCCAATATGTGGATGTGCATCTACCAAGATATCCGAAGAAGCTCCAAAAGCTACAAACCATTTTAAGGCACGCAGTACATCACCTCTTTTTTTGGAACGGGTATATAATTTTCCATCAGAATAAGTGCCGGCCCCACCTTCTCCAAAACAATAATTGGATTCGGGATTTACCAAGTGTTCTTTGTTTAATTGAGCCAAATCCCTTCTTCGCGAACGCACATCTTTTCCGCGTTCATAGATAATTGGTTTTAATCCAATTTCCAATGCGCGTAATGCGGCATACAATCCTGCTGGTCCTGCTCCAATGATGTGAACAGTTGGTTTGTCTTGAACTTCTGTTGGATGAAAATCGATATCAATTACGGGAAGTTTACCTTTTTCAGCTACTTCAAAAGTTGCATTGATTAAAATCGTGCGTTTGCGCGCATCAACTGAACGTTTCAACCATTGAAAATCAAATGTTCCAATTTTTTGGTTGGTTTCAGAAGCAATTCGTTTTTCTATAAATGCGTCATCTTTTGCTTCTTCGGGACTTAATTGAAATTGAACAATCATTATCCTTCGAAAATAAGTGAAACCCACAAAACGCGGTTGTATAAACGGTCGATTGGTTTGGAATATTTGGTAAAATCTTGAATCAAAGAATTATTAAAGCTTCTAGAGTATTTGATTTCAAATCCGAATTTAAAATACGGAGCAAAGAACTCCAATCCTGCCCCTACTTGACCTTGAAAATCGTTTGCTTTTATTTTAATAAACGGATCATTAAAATTTTGGGACGATTTTTCAAAAGATTGTAAATCGTAGGAATATTGCCCTCCAAACAAGACATAACTTGCAAAGTTATTGTAGCGCATCGTTCGGAATTGCAGCATTAATGGAAAATCGAGATTTGTCGAATTCACCCTACGTTCTTTGAATAAATCTTTTTTAGAATTTGGATTTGGATCAACATAATAATATTCGAGCACACGTTCCTGAAACGATAAAGTTGGAATAAAACGCAATCGAACAACTGGGTTCCATAATTTTAACGATGCAACTATACCAACTTGTCCACCCGGTTGACTTTGAGTTTCTAGTGATTTTAACTGATAATTTTGATAATTATCTAATCGAGGGATCGCTCTGAAATTTGCAGAGTTACCACCTAACATAAAACCAAAATGGATTGTACGTTCATCAAAACGACGGTAGTTTTTTGGCTTTTCACGTTGCGCAAATGCAAGTGAGCCAACTAATAAACAATATAATCCAACAATGAATTTCATAATGTTAATAACGCTAATGAAAGCTATTTATTTTGAACCAAAATAAATGGTTGCAATTCCACCTGCAACTAACTTCGAACCAACAGATTGGTAACCTACTTGTTTTAAAATAGATTTAAAATCCTCTCCTTCTGGAAATGCAGCAACAGATTCCGGTAAATATTCATAAGCTTTTTCATCTTTCGAAATTCGTTTTCCAAAAAATGGAATGATGTATTTCGAATGAAAAGCATAGTATTGTTTGATTGGGAATTTTTTCGGCTTTGAAAATTCAAGAATAATCAATTTGCCACCTGGTCGCACAACGCGTAACATTTCAGCTAAACCTTTTTCCAAATTTTCATAATTACGCACACCAAAACCGACAGTTAAAGCATCGAAGTAATTATCTTCAAAAGGTAAGTTTTCCGAATCACCTAATTGCATGGAAATAATCGGATCAAACCCACGTTTTTTCATTTTCGTGCGACCGACTTCCAACATTCCCTCTGAAATATCCATCCCTACTATTTCAGTTGGATTTAATTTCAAACTTTCGATTGCAAAATCTCCTGTTCCTGTAGCTAAATCTAAAATACGTTTCGGTTGTACATCACGAAGCATTTTAACAGCTTTTTTACGCCATATTTTATCGATTCCTAGGGAAAGAAAATGATTCAAAAAATCGTAACGTTTCGAAATTTTGTTGAACATTTCAGCTACTTCTTCTTTTTTTGAAGTTGCAGCATTTCCATAAGGTTTCACTTCTTTTCTTTCCATTGTGGTAATTATCTATTATCTCAAACGTATGAGGTATAATAATGTTTGTTTAAAGCCAAACTTGTTGACCGCACTCTGCAATTAATTGTTCAGGTTGAATAGTTACTACTCCACTTTCTTCACACACCAAACCACCAGATAAATTTGCAAGTGAAGCAATTGTTTGAATAGTACGATTAGCTGTTAGACAAAGCGTTGCAACTGATATCACCGTGTCTCCTGCTCCACTTACATCTGCAATATTACGCATGTGAGCTGGATTGTGAAACGAAACATCGTTTTGTTTGATAAATACGCCATGTTCAGATAGCGTTACAAAAGTGATGTCGTTTTGTAATGATGATTCCAGCACGTTTACTGCTTCATGAAAAGCAGCTTGATCTTGAAACGAACAATCAATACCAACACCTTCTTTTAACTCTTTCAAATTTGGTTTGAATAACGTTACCCCTTTGTATGCTAAAAAGTTGTCTTTTTTTGGATCAACCGTTGTTGGAATATTTTTTTCGTTAGCCAAGGCAATTACTTGAGCGATTATTGTAGGTGTTAATACTCCTTTGTTATAATCTTCAAAAATGATCGCATCAATTTGCTCTTGCGCAATAATTGTTTCAATAGCTGCAAAGAAATCGTTGTTTTCATTAATTGTTAACGGATGTGTATCTTCTCCATCAATGCGTAATAAATGTTGGTTATTGCCAATAACACGAGTTTTAACAGTCGTTACACGAGCTGCTGAAGAAATAATTCCTGTAATAGGCATTCCTTGCAGTTGAATGAGTTGCTTCAATTGATCACCTTCTCGGTCGTCCCCAACTACTGAACATAGAATTGGTGTTGCTCCTAAAGATTGTAAGTTCAACGCTACATTAGCAGCGCCACCCAAACGTTGTTCTTGTTTTTCCAAACTGACAATTGGAACAGGAGCTTCTGGACTCACACGATGAACTTTACCCAACATGTAGGCGTCTATCATGACATCACCAATCACTAAAATGCGTTTGGTTTTAAAGTCCGCTAATAATTCTTGTATCGTCATTTATTTCAATTCAGCTAAAGCACTTGCAATGCGTTTCATTGCTTCGGTTAAAGTTTCTTCAGATGCCGCATAAGAAATTCGCATACAATGCGCATCTCCAAAAGCTTCACCAGATACCAAAGCAACCCCTTTATCTAACAAATACATACATAATTCTTCGGCAGTGTTAATAATATGTTCACCAGCTTTTTTACCAAAGAAACTACTGATATCAGGGAATACGTAAAATGCGCCACCTGGACGATTACATTTCACACCTGGCATAGCATTTAATGCATTCAACACCAATTCTCTTCTGCTTTCAAAAGCAGCTACCATATCTTTCAAAATTGCTGGATCTGCGTTAACAGCTGCTATTGTCGCACGTTGCGCAATGGAACATGTTCCTGATGTAAATTGACCTTGAATTTTGTTACAAGCATCCGCTATGTTTTTAGGAGCGCCAATGTATCCAACACGCCATCCAGTCATTGCCCATGCTTTTGAAACACCATTTACGGTTACAATTTGATCAAAAACATCTGGGAATTGTGCAATAGAATAATGATGTCCAACAAAATTGATGTGTTCGTAAATTTCATCTGACATAACAATCAACGAAGGATTTGCTTTTAACACATCAGCTAATGCGCGTAATTCTTCTTTGGTATACACCGTCCCTGTTGGATTACAAGGTGATGAGAACATCATCATTTTCGATTTTGGTGTTATTGCTGCTTTGAATTGTGCTGCAGTAAATTTAAAATCCGCATCAATCGATGTCGGTACCACTACTGGAATACCACCTGCAACCTTAACGATTTCAGCATACGAAACCCAATATGGCGCAGGAATAATTACTTCGTCACCCGGATTGATAACTGCCATCACTAAATTAGCAATGGATTGTTTCGCACCTGTCGACACAACAATGTGTTCACGTTTGTAGGGAATATGATTGTCACGATTAAATTTATTAGCAATCGCATCTCTCAAATCATCATAACCTGGCACAGGAGAATACATGGTGTAATTTTGTTCCATGCCTTCAGTAGCAGCGTCTTTAATAAATTGAGGGGTGAAAAAATCAGGTTCCCCCAAACTCAACGAAATAATATCTTTTCCTTGTGCTCTAAGTTCACGACTTTTTCTAGTCATTGCTAATGTAGCTGACTCTTCCATCGACAAAATGCGATCTGATAATTGTATCATAATTTACAAACGTTTTGAAGTTCCAAAATTAATATAAAAATCACAGCAAAAAAACTGGTTTTCCCCTAAATTAAATAGTGAAAGCAGTAATAATCTTATTTTTGTTGAAAACAACAGTACATGGAATTTATTGAATCGCAACGCTTTACCAAAAAATGGCACTTTGTGCTTATTGGCGGTATACTTTTGTTAACTATTTCATCAAATTTTGACACATTGATTTCAGCAATTAATACAGCAAATTTGGGTTTGTTACTTAAGCTGGTCGGTTCGGTATTTGTTGGCGTATTTCTTTTCTTTTTCTTACAACTAAAAACAAGTATCAATTCAGTTGGCATACATTACCAATTCATTCCGTTTCATCGTAAAAAACGATTAATTGCCTGGAAAGAAATCGAAACAATTGCAGTAATAACTTATCGGCCCTTGTTTGATTATGGTGGATGGGGAATTCGCATGAAATCATTAGACGGGTCTAATATTGCATTAAATGTCTCAGGAAAAATCGGAATTTACATGCACTTGAAAAACGGGAATAAATTGCTGATTGGAACTCAAAAAAAGCAAGAAGCTGAAACTATTGTTGCGCATTTTTTTCAAAAGTCAACAACAGAAGCTGTATCTTAAAGCAAATTGTTTGCTTATCTTCGCACAAAAAAATTACCCCATGAAAAATGTAGCAATTATCGGAGCAGGAACAATGGGAAATGGCATTGCCCATACCTTTGCTCAATTTGGATATAACGTTTCTTTAATCGATGTAGCGCAAGCTTCACTCGACAAAGGAATGGCAACGATCACCAAAAATTTAGATCGTCAAGTTGCAAAAGAAGCCATTACTGAAGCAGATAAAGCTGTAACGTTATCAAATATTACAACATTCACTTCCATGGCTGAAGGTGTAAAGAATGTTGAATTAGTGGTTGAAGCTGCAACAGAAAATGTCGATTTAAAATTGTCTATTTTCAAACAATTATCAGAATTGACTGCTGACAATGTCATTCTTGCTTCGAATACATCTTCGATTTCTATTACAAAGATAGCTTCTGTTACAAACAGACCTGACAAAGTAATTGGTATGCACTTCATGAATCCAGTTCCAGTGATGAAATTGGTGGAAATCATTCGTGGTTATTCTACATCAGACGAAGTGACTAATCTTATCATGGAAACTTCTCGCAACTTAAACAAAGTGCCTGTTGAAGTAAATGATTACCCGGGGTTTGTTGCAAATCGTATTTTAATGCCGATGATCAACGAAGCAATTTACACACTATTCGAAGGTGTTGCAGGCGTTCATGAAATTGATACTGTAATGAAATTAGGAATGGCCCATCCAATGGGACCATTGCAATTAGCTGATTTTATTGGTCTAGATGTGTGCTTAGCTATTTTAGAAGTCTTGCACGATGGTTTTGGAAATCCAAAATACGCACCATGCCCATTATTAGTGAACATGGTAACTGCTGGAAAAAAAGGAGTAAAAACTGGCGAAGGTTTTTATTCTTGGGGACATGGAACGAAAGATTTAATTGTCGCTGATAATTTTAAAAAATAAATCCATTAACGATAAATGAAAGAGGATTAAATTGTTAGTCCTCTTTTTTTATACCCTACATTTTCATTAGTTTTGTAGCGATTCACAACTATGGCAAAACGGAAAACTACAGCAAAAAAACCGACTAGAAAACGGAAAAAGAAAAATAGTTACTTAACCTATATCCTAGTTGCAATTGGAATTGTTGTGGTTGTTTTTGTAAGTTACTTTGGCTTCAAAGAACAAAAGAAAAAAGCTGTCATCAAAAAAACACACGAATTATTGGCAACAATCCCTAAAGGATATCAAGCTGTAGGAATCGATGTTTCACACCACCAAGGAAAAATTGATTGGGTAAATCTTTTTCAAGAAAACGGATACGATACAATTATCGATTTTGTTTATTGCAAAGCAACCGAGGGAACTGACCATGTTGATACGGAATGGAAAAGAAACCGATTGTTTTTAAACAGTTATGGCGTTTACAATGGCGCGTATCATTTTTTTAATCCAAAAACTGATCCAATTGAACAAGCAGAACACTTTTTAACGAATTGGAAGGCACGAAGCATTGATTTACCTCCGGTTCTAGATGTTGAACGATCAGGAAGAAACGATGGCGAACTTATCGCAAACATGATCAAATGGTGTGAATTTGTTGAAGCTGAAAGTGGTTTGAAACCAATTATTTACACTTCACGTTATTATTTTGAATCGAAATTCAAGAACAAATTAACCAACTATCAATTTTGGATTGCTTCCTATACCAATGATCCTCAAATCAAACCGTTGAAAAACGTAGTACATTGGCAATTTACAGACAACGGAACTATTCCTGGTATCAAGGGGAAAGTGGATTTAAACGTCAGTAAAATTAATTTTTAGATCTACTTAAACAGTCACGAATAAATTGTTCGATTTTTTCAGGTTTTGTGCTCGGAGAAAACCGTTTGACTACATTACCTTGTTGATCGATTAAAAATTTTGTGAAATTCCAAGAAATCCGTTTCCCAAACAAGCCTTTTTGTTTTGATTTTAGCCACTGAAATATTGGATGTGTCGTTGAACCGTTGACGTTAATTTTTTCAGTTAATTGAAAGGTAACACCATGGTTAATCAAACACGTTTCTGCCATTTCTTCGTTTGAAAGTGGTTCTTGCTTTAAAAATTGGTCACAGGGAAAACCTAAAACTACCAAACCACTGTCTTTATATTGTTGATGCAATAACTCTAATCCAGTGAATTGAGGTGTTAAACCACATTTGGTAGCTGTATTGACGATTAAAACAACCTTACCTTCGAAATCAGAAAATGAAAGTTGTTTACCTTGCGAAGTATTGATATGAAAATCGTAAAATGACATGTGTTTACTTGAAAAACAACTGAGAACAAGATATGTTTAGTTCAAGTCAAATAAGCTGGATACACCTAAGGTTCTTTCTACAGTAAAGCCTTCAGCGTATTTTACGCCAATTGCGCGACCATATTGTGTCATTCGTCCATGAAGAAATTCGAAAAATTCTTCACCAGAAATGGGTGTTTGAGGTTCCATTGAATTCGGATCCCAAAATTGCGTTTTGTATGCTTTGATTGCATTCATTTTTTGAGGAACAAAATCAGTTACATCAATCACAAAATCTGGTTCCAAATAATGATCTTGAATATAATGATAAACCGCTTTTGGTCGATAAGCGCCTTGCTCTTCCCCATCCCAAGTCGTTTTAATTTTACGTAGACCTGCTAAAAAACAAGCTTCTGAAACCAATTTACTACCTTTTGCATGATCAGGATGGCGATCTGAATGAGCGTTCGCAAGGACTATTTCTGGCTGAAAACGTCGGATTTGTTGGATTATTTTTAATAAATTTTCTTCTGAGTGGGTGAAAAAACCATCGCCCATTTGCAAATTTTCACGAACAGCTAATTGTAAAATACTTGCTGCATCATTTGCTTCTGCATAGCGCGATTCCACAGTTCCTCTTGACCCTAACTCCCCTTCTGTTAAATCAATAATACCGATTTTCGCACCAGCAGCTTGGTGTTTCAACAAGGTGCCTGCAGCAGATAATTCCACATCATCAGGGTGCGCGCCAAATGCTAAAATTGATAACTTCATATAACTGAATTAAAATTCTTCTCTTATTATTTTATTCATTTTGGAGTTTTTAATTCCCGCAATGACTGTCAAAAGTAAAAATGCTAAAACTGTAACCCAAACATACCAAGGGAAACTTACCGCTCCATCTCCTTGCGCATACGAATGTAAACCTACTAAAATAAAGTTAACTCCTAAAAACGTAAAGATGATTGCTCCGTATCCCCAAACACTTGCAACATTGAACGCAAATTTCCCTTTTAAACCAGGAATAAAACGCAAGTGAAGAATGATCGCATATACCAGCACTGATACCAACGCCCATGTTTCTTTTGGATCCCAGCCCCAATATCTCCCCCACGATTCATTGGCCCAAATACCTCCAAGGAAAGTTCCAATCGTCAACATGAACAAACCGATTGTCATCGTTAATTCAGACACATACGTCAACTCGTTGATATTGCGCATTAATTTCGCGTTATTATTCTGATTTCTAGCAATGTACAAAAATAGATTAAAAACACCTAAAATAAAGGCTAATCCTAAGAAACCATAACTACTCGTAATCACTGCAACGTGAATCATTAACCAATAACTTTTCAGAACGGGTTGCAGTGGTGTGATTTCAGGATCGAGTAAATTCAATTCTGTAACAAAAATCATGAAAGCCGCTAAAATGGTCGTTCCAGCTAAAATAGCAGGATTGCTTCGAGAGAATAAAAACCCAGCAATCATGGTTGACCAAGCAATGAAAACTACTGCTTCGTATCCATTACTCCACGGTGCGTGTCCGGAAATATACCAACGCATTCCTAAACCTGCTCCATGATACAAAAAGAATACAACCAAAATAGCAACGAGTATTTTTCGAATGAGCGCAAAGCGTTTGATTCCTTTATCAGATGGATTTGCCAACGTTTTGATAAAGAACAAGACCATTAAAATGAAACCAATCAACAAGTAGGTATATTCGGTATTTTTGAAAATCCCCATTTTATTGTACGAAATCTCAACGCTCACGTGACTTTCAGATGGAAGAATATCTGGGCGAGCTAATTTTCGTTGTACCTGTTTCAATTGATCTAACAAGTCACTTGATTTACTGTTATTTTCCAATAACGAACCTACATACATGACAGACAAACGAGCTGAAACAGTATCCGCTTTTAATAAATCAGGTGAAAACGGATTGTACCATTGTTGTTTTGGATCATTTTTTAACGGTACAATTTTCATGTAATACCATTGCAACATCCCCAAGAAAACTTGTTGTTTCTCAACTAATTTGATTAATTTCTTTTGGAATTCATTTTGACCTGACTCTGGTTTTTGTAAGGCGGCATTGTATTCGTTGATCCATTTAAATTGACCATTATCCAATGTCAAATCACGGAAAGATGCATAGTCTGATAATGCTAATTTTTCTCTTACTGCTGTCGGAATTTGAATGACTTTTTTATCCACCCATGCATCCGGCGATAAGTGAATACTCATGATTGTTTGAACAGCGTTGTGTCCTTCAAACTTATTTTTACGGTATATTTTTCGCAATAAATTATCACACAAGGTATGCATTGGGATGATTCGTCCATCAAAATCTTGCACCAATAAACGTGCTACTTCATCTGCTTGTTCGTCTGAAATAAATATCGGCTTTTGTTTTGGTGGCGCAACTGCTTGTTTTTCCTGCTCGTGCTGATGAGCTGAATGATCGTGAGTTGTTGTTTGAGCTGAAATAACGTTTGATAATGAAAGTGCTATCAACGTCAAACCTAGCGCTGAAGATCGTTTCAATTTACCTAACAAATCTGTGAAACGTGAATTTTTAGCAAACAAACTTAAAATCATTCCAATCGTCATGAATAAATAACCCAAATAAGTGATATTTGTTCCCCATTCATCGTGATTAACACTTAAAATAGTTCCTTTTTCATCTGGATCATAAGCCGATTGGAAAAAGCGGTAACCAGCGTGATCGATAACGTGATTCATAAAGACGCGTTGTTTTTTGGAAACACCATTTTTTGGATCGATAATACGCAAGTCAGAAGCATACGAAGAAGGTACATCTGAACCTGGATATCTGTCCAACATAAAATCATCACATTTGACAGAAAATGGAATTTCTCTGTTTCTCATCCCATAACGCAAATCGTATGAAACGCCATTAAACTCAACTATTGTTGAAACAGGTACTTCATTCATTCCTCCTGCTAAACGAATCAATTTAGATTGATTACCATCGGTCATGCGAATGGTCAAATAATCCAATCCTTGATCTTTTTTTCCAGTTGGTACTAATTCCTTCCCTGCATTTTTGATTGCTTGTTTGAACACGAATTGTGATCCCGCAATTTGGTACAAGGTAGTTGTTGCAAAGGGTACTTCTTCACCAGCTTTCACACGAACATAAGCCGAATCAGGAATTGCTGCGCCCGTTTGACGTGCTTTTTGCATTTCTTTCATGGGAATGAATTGCATGTCCATTGCTGGTCGCATGAATAAATCTCCATTGCGTTGAATGACATTAATTCCGGTTGATTGTTCGTTTGAAAATGCAATTTCAACTCCACCTATAACTGCTTTATCACCAGTAACAACATAATTTGATTTCATTCCGTCTGTTACGATGTCCAAAGCAGTTGATTTGTATTTGGGGTGAATCATCAATGAATCTTTGTGTTTCGATTGAAATTTCACATGCTCAACATGAATGGGAGTCGCGTGATTTGGAATCTTGAAGTCCATGGTGAAATGATTCACATCCGATCCAAGCAATTTTCTGTAAAAAGGATTGTAAGTCGATTGATAAATCGGATCGCTGTAGTATTGGTATTTATTATCAATGATGATCCACAAATATGGTTCAGATGTATAAATGAAATTAGAAGCTTCGCCTTCACGAATAGACATTCGGCCTTCGAAACCATAATTTCTAGTTACAAAAGCTCCAAGAATGATAACTAAAAACGAAATATGAAAAAGAAAAACAGTGATTTTTTCTTTCACCCACATTTTATAGCGAATAATATTAGCAACTAAATTTATTGATAAAAAAGCCAATAATATTTCGAACCACAAAGCATTGTATATTAATACTTTTGCTGATTGCACTCCATAAGTTGATTCTATAAACGTCGCGCGGGCAATTGCAACAAGAAACACAAGCATTCCAAGCGCCATAGCGCGCATTGAAAATAAAGCATTGGTTATTTTATCCATGTATTCAATGAATTTATTTTTACGTGTACAAAAATACAGATTCTTGTTGCACAGAACACGGATTTAGTGAAAAGAAATCACAAAAAAAGGGTCTTTAAAAAAGACCCTTTCAATTATTTCACGAGAAGTTTATTCTTCGATTGTTGCTGGAACTAAAATACGTCCACAGTGCTCACAAACAATAACTTTTCTTTTTGATTCGATATCTAATTGACGTTGCGGTGGAATTTTGTTGAAACATCCTCCACAAGAATCACGATCAACTCCAACAACAGCTAAACCATTTTTAGCGTTTGTACGTAAACGATCGTAAGCTGTAATCAAACGTTGGTCAATTAATGACTTTGCTTTGTCCGATTTTGCAATTAATGCTTCCTCTTCTTTTTGCGTTTCACCAACGATTTCGTCCAATTCCGCTTTTTTCACATTCAAATCACCTTTACGGAATTCCAAACGTGTTTTTGCTTCATCAAGTACTTCTTTTTTAGAAACAACTTTGATTTTAGCTTCCTTGCTTCTTTTTTCGTGTAATTTGATTTCTAACTCTTGGAACTCAATTTCTTTGTCCAATGATTCGAATTCACGATTATTACGCACATTGTTTTGTTGTTCTTTGAACTTAGCGATAGCTATTTCAGCATCTTTCATCGCGTTTTTGCGATCGATTACTTCTGTATCTAACTCTTTAACTTCTTCCTGCATTTTATTAATGCGGGTTTCCAGACCTTCAATTTCGTCCTCCAAATCTTGCACCTCTAAAGGTAACTCACCGCGAACGGTTCTGATTTTATCGATTTGAGAATCAATCTTTTGTAATGCATATAATGCATCCAATTTTTCAGCGACTGTTGTTTCTTTTGTATTTGCTTTTGCAGCCATACTATTAGAGATAATTTATTGGATTCGTACTCAATTCTGTTAAACGAACCGCAAAAGTAGTAAATTTTTTCATGAGAAACGTCATAATCCACTCAGAAGTGTATTGTTCTGATTCAAAATGTCCAATATCCGCGATTAAAATCTGTCCATCTGCGTCAAAAAATTCATGGTATTTAAAGTCGGAGGTTATGAAAACGTCCGCTTTTGCTCGGATTGCATCTTTTAATAAAAAACTTCCCGAACCACCACAAACCGCAACACGTTTTATTGATTTTTTTATTGGATTTGTATAGCGAATTGCTCCACATCCAAATTTTTCTTTGATTTCATGTAAAAAAGTCAAGCAGTCTATTGCTTCTGGTAATTCTCCAACCATTCCGCTGCCAACAGTTTCATTTTTATTTAATAACGGAACAATGTCATAAGCTATTTCCTCGTACGGATGAACTGTTTTCATTAATGAAATTGCAGCTTTCAGTTCGTGTTGCTGAACTATAAACTCAATTTTATCTTCTGCTACAACGGCTAATTCATTGATGTTTCCAGTGAACGGGTTTGATCCTTCATTCGGTTGAAATCTTCCCTCACCAGATGACGTGAAACTACAATTAGAATAAGCGCCAATCGATCCAAATCCTGCATTTCCAAATGCTTCTCGTAAGGAACCTGTATGAGAAGTAGGAACATGAACGATTAACTTTCGTAATGTTGCTTCTTTGGGACATAAAATCGCTTGGTTCATCAACCCAATTTTATGCGCGATAACATGATTCACTCCATATCGGTAATTGTCCAAATTCGTATGAACAGCAATCAAAGCAATTTTATGTTCTATCGCTTTAATAATCGTTCGCTCGACATAATTTGCGCCCGTCAAACGTTTTATACCTGAAAATAAAATTGGATGATGTGCAACAACCACATTAGCACCAGAAGCAATTGCTTCATCGACGATTGATTCAATGCAATCCAACGCTACAAGTACTCCTTTGACTTCCATTTCTGGATTTCCACAAAGCAAACCTGAATTATCATACGATTCTTGATAATCAAACGGAGCTACCTCATCAAAGGCTACAACAATGTCCTTAACTTTCGTCATCTACTTCAATTTTGTACAAATTTACTGTTTTAAAGTGAGTTTTATTATACGTTCAAAAGTTGACTTATTCAGGACTTTAACATACTTTTTATCGCACAGCAAGCCAAAAAGTGCAGGTTTTTCCTTATTTTTAACCCATGCAAGGAGTTCGCCTTATTTTACTTCCGTTTTCTTGGATTTACAGTAGCATTTTACTGTTACGAAATTGGCTGTATGATCGAGGTTTTTTTGCTACCTATAACATTCCTGGACCAGCAATTTGTATCGGAAACATTACAGTTGGCGGAACAGGGAAATCTCCATTGACAGCCTATTTAGCAAACGAATTTAAAGGTGATAATCCCGTTATTTTATCGCGTGGTTACGGTAGAAAAACAACCGGATTAGTTTGTGCAAATGAGCATTCAACAGCTACTGAAATCGGTGATGAACCAATGATGTATTGGCAACGCTTCCAACAAAAAGTTCCAGTAATCGTTGCTGAAAAAAGAAAAATAGGAGTTGAATGGATTCGAAAAAATCATCCAAACAGCCTCATTTTATTAGATGATGCTTTCCAACACCGAGCTGTTGCTGCAAATTGCTCCATTGTTTTGATGACATATGACCGCTTGATTTACAACGATTTTACTTTCCCTGCAGGAAATCTAAGAGAACCTGCTTCCGGAATCAAAAGAGCATCGTTGGTCTTGATTACAAAATGTCCTGCTAATTTAAGTGAAGAAAAACAACAAATAATTCAAAGAAAATTAAACGTGCAATCGGATATAGTTTTCTTTTCTTCTATCAATTACAGTACTCCTATCCCCTTTTTGGATGAAACTTGGAAACCTGTAAAACAGGTGATTATCGTCACAGCAATTGCAAATCCAAGTCAACTTGTTCAGCATTTTTCGCAACAAGCAACTACACATTCGATACGATTTGCAGATCATCATGAATTTGATCGATCGGATATTCAAAAAATTCAGCAAAAAGTTGCTAATTTTGCACACGAAAGCACAGCAATCATCATTACTGAAAAAGATGCTGTGAAATTGGAGAAATGGAAAAAGGAATTAGCTGCTTGTCAGGTGCCTATTTTCATTCAACCAATGGACATTACAATTAAAAACGAACAACAATTTAAAGATATAATTCACGGTTATGTTGCTAACTCAAATGAAAGAAGCAGTTGATTTCATCAACACAAAAACACAAGTAAATCCAAGTATCGGGATAATTTTAGGAACCGGTTTAGGTGGATTGGTAAAAGAAATTGAAATTATTGACGAAATCGCTTACCAAGATATTCCTCACTTTCCTGTTTCTACAGTTGAGAGTCATTCTGGTAAGTTAATTTTCGGAAAATTGGGTGGAAAATCAGTTGTTGCTATGCAAGGACGTTTCCATTATTACGAAGGTTACACCATGCAACAAGTAACTTTCCCTGTACGCGTGATGAAATCGTTAGGAATTGAACGTTTATTTGTTTCAAATGCTTCAGGAGGCGTTAATCCTGACTTTGAAGTGGGCGAAATCATGATTTTGAACGACCATATCAATTTGTTTCCAGCTCATCCGTTGATTGGGAAAAATTACCCGGAATTAGGACCACGTTTCCCTGATATGTCTGATCCTTATGATGAAAGTATGATTGCTTTAGCGCAAACGATTGCTGCTGAAAACAACATCAAAGTATCCGTTGGAACCTATGCAGCTTTAACTGGACCAACTTTAGAAACTCCAGCAGAATACAAATACGTTCGTGTCATTGGAGCTGATGCAGTTGGTATGTCAACCGTTCCAGAAGTAATCGTTGCCCGTCACATGGAAATCCCTTGTTTCGCTATTTCGATTATTACGGATTTAGGTGTACCGGGAAAAATTAAAAAAGTAAGTGTCGAAGATGTGATTGCAGTCGCTAGCAGACAAGAACCAAAAATGACCTTAATCATGAGCGAATTAATTGCTCGTTTATAATACTTATTGAGAGAACGTATCAAAATGGATAAATCGATTAGAGATAAATACGAAGTTGTCATTGGACTAGAAGTACACGCTCAGTTGCTTACAAAAACAAAAGCATATTCTTCTGATATCAATGAATATGGTGCACAGCCAAACACCAATATCAGTGTCGTTACCTTGGGGCATCCTGGTACTTTGCCCGTGATGAACAAAAAAACGATTGAATTTGCGGTGAAACTTGGTTTGGCTTGTGGTTGTGACATTGCGCCCAACCAATATTTTGCTCGTAAAAACTATTTCTATCCCGATTTACCGAAAGGATATCAAATTACTCAAGATACAACGCCAATTTGCACGAATGGACAAATCATTATTCCAACGGAAGATGGTATAGAAAAACGTATTGGATTGACGCGTATACACATGGAAGAAGATGCCGGAAAATCAATTCACGATGTCGATGTATTTGACACTTTAGTTGATTTAAACAGAGCTGGTACTCCTTTACTTGAAATCGTTTCTGAGCCAGATATTCGAACAAGCCAAGAAGCATACAATTATTTAACGGAAGTTCGCCGCTTAGTGCGTTATTTGGATATTTGTGATGGAAACATGGAAGAAGGTTCACTGCGTTGTGATGCCAATATATCTGTCCGTATTGTTGGTGCGCCCGAATTTGGAACAAAAGTCGAGGTGAAAAACATGAACTCGATTCGAAATGTACAACGTGCTATCGAATTTGAAATAGAACGCCAAATTATTGCAGTTGAAAAAGGTGAAATCATCGCTCAAGAAACACGTAGTTTTGATGCCTTGAAAGGAACAACGATATCGATGCGTTCGAAAGAAGCCGCAAATGATTACCGTTATTTTCCAGAGCCCGATTTACAACCGATTGCTGTAGATGAAATTTACATCCAACAAGTAAAATCGAAAATGCCTGCTTTGCCGCGTGATTTGTTTGCGAAATACACCAAAGAATATAGTTTATCGGACTATGACGCGGGTATTTTAACAGATACAAAAGCAATTGCACTATATTTTGAAGGTGTTGTTGCACATACAAAAAATTATAAAAATGCCGCTAACTGGATCATGGGCGATGTCAAATCGTTCTTAAATCAAAACGGTTATGAAATGGAAGATTTTCCTGTTTCAACGCTACAGTTGGCCAATTTGATCAATTTGATTGAAAGTGGTAAAGTCTCTCACTCAGCTGCTTCACAAAAATTATTTCCAGCTTTAGTCGCTTCTCCTGAATCGGATGTTGCGCAACTAGCTGAATCGTTAAACATCATTCAAGAATCGGATGAAAACAGCTTGAAAGCGATTATTCTAGGTGTCTTTGAAGCTAATCCAAGTGAAACAGATCGTTTCAAGGGTGGTGAAAATCAATTAACTGGATTTTTCATGGGTCAAATCATGAAAGCATCTGGAGGAAAAGCAGATCCGAAAGCTGCTAATGCTTTATTACGTCAATTAATTCAACAATTATAATATGAAATTATTGTTATCATTTCTAGCAGCTGCCTTGCTACTTTCTTGTAGCTCCAATTCTTCTGAGGGAGGTTTAGAAAACAATTTTCATGTTGCTGGAATGATAAAAAATGCAGCAAATCAAGAAGTTAGAATTGAAGCGCAAGCACAATCGGGTACCATTGTTGTTGCTAAAGGAAAAATTGCCAGTGATGGAAGTTATGAATTAAATGGAAATATCCCAGGTATGGGTATTTATTCCATGATTATAGAAAATGACAATCGAAATGCAATTGCCCTTACGCTTGAAAAAGGTGACGAAGTAAGTATTTCTGGTGACATGAATACGTTCGCTATTGATCCTAAAATTTCAGGAACGCGCTGGGCAAAACCTTTGACGACTTACATGAAGTTATTTAACCGCTTTGCCAAACAGCAAATGGAAATAACAATGAAAGAAACTGACCCAGGTAGACAATTAGCATTATTTGAGCAACTGAGAGAACCAATCGTTTCGTTTGCTAAAAAACAAATCAACAAAGAACCAGGAAATCCAGTCAATATTATTTTATCTAGTTCTCTATTTCCATCACAAGAAAGTGGTTTTGCTAATTGGGATGCTAGTATGATGGAAATTTTAGTAAAAATGGGACGTGCTTTCGACCACGAACATGCCGATTCTCCTTTGACAAAATTATTGAATGAACAAATTGGAATGATTCAAGCAGAATTTGAAAATTACCAAAAAAATAGTTCGGGTGAATTATCAGTTCCTGAAATTACAAGTAAAAATCCTGCTGGAAAAGCGTTGTCGTTATCAGCTTTAAAAGGAAAAATTGTACTTGTTGATTTTTGGGCATCTTGGTGTGCACCATGTCGTCAAGAAAATCCAAATGTGGTGAAATTGTACAACAAATATCATTCAAAAGGTTTTGATATTTTTTCTGTGTCTTTGGATCAAGATCCAGCAGCATGGAAAGCAGCAATTCAAAAAGATGGTTTACTATGGCCCAACCATGTGAGTGATTTAATGGGTTGGGAATCTCCAATTGTAAAACAATTTGGTATTCAAGGGATTCCATATACTGTTTTAATCAACAAAGAAGGTAAAATAGTCGGTGTTGGATTAAGAGGGGCTGATTTGGAACGAAAATTGATTGAACTTTTATCTAAATAGAAAAAACATGAAACAATTACTTTTAATTTTCAGTATTGTTGGTGCGTTTAATATTCTTGCACAGCAACCAATTACTGTAGAGATTTCTGGAAACATTTTTAACACAACAGAAGATTCTGTAAAAATCTCACAATATTTCGGTACACATTATGTCGATCACATCAAAGGGAAGTTTGATAAAAATGGTGATTACAAATTGAAAGGGAAACTTCCAGCTCAAGATTATTATGTCCTTCGTGTTGGAACCCAACACATGAATGTGATTTTGAGAAATGGTTCAAAAATCAGAATCAACGCTGATGGGAAGAACATTACAGCCTATCATACAATAACTGGTTCTGATGAAACTGTTGCGTTAAATGAAATTATTGTAGAATTGCAACGATTTAATATGGTCCGTGACTCTGCAATGGCAGAACTGCAAAAACACCCTGAGAAACAAGAGGAAATCAATAAAAATTTCCAACAAGATTATATGCGCTTTACTTCTTATCGCCAATCGTTTATTGCAAAAAACGCCAATTCTCCAGCTTTATTACCTGCAATGAGTACGTTGGATTTGGATAAAGAATTTGCTATTTACGAATCAATTGTAAAACAATTAACAGATGGGTTTAGTGGGTCTCCAACCATTGAAAATGTAAAACAACAATTCAATGAAGCAAAACTGAAGAAAGAATCCCAAAACTTATTGGCACCTGGGAAACCAGCACCAAATTTTACGCAAAATGATGTCAATGGAAAACCCTTATCATTAGCTGATTTAAGAGGAAAAGTAGTGTTAATCGATTTTTGGGCTTCTTGGTGTGGACCTTGCCGCAAAGAAAATCCGAACGTTGTGAAGTTGTATGAAAAATACAAAGATGCTGGATTTACCATCATGAGTGTTTCATTAGACAAAGAAAAGGCAAATTGGTTAGCAGCAATTCAAAAAGACAACTTAATTTGGCCATATCACGTTTCCGATTTGAAACAATGGTCGAATGAAGTAGCTCGTTTGTACCAAGTTTCAAGTATTCCATTTACGGTCTTAGTAGATAAAAACGGAAACATCATCGACACAAAATTGCGTGGAGTTGAATTGGAACAAGCATTAAAAACAATTTTTGGTTTCTAATGTTGCTTTCTCCAGGTAAAAATATCTACTTTGCATCTGATTTTCATTTAGGTGTTCCTGCTGGAGAACAATCGAAAGCACGTGAAAAACGCGTTATTGATTGGTTAACATCTATTGAAGATTCTGCGCAAGAAATCTATCTTGTTGGTGATATTTTTGATTTCTGGTTCGAATACAAACACGCCATTCCAAAAGGTTTTGTGCGCTTCCAAGGAAAAATTGCAGCACTTGTCGAAAAAGGAATTAAGATCTACTTTTTTACAGGAAATCACGACATGTGGATGTTCGATTATTTCGAAAAAGAATTAGGAGTTAGTATTATACGTCAACCCATCGAACGTTTGTGGAACAATCAGTCATTTTTGATTGGTCATGGAGATGGATTGGGTCCTGGCGACAAAACCTATAAATTACTCAAACGTGTTTTTGCAGCACGTTGGTCACAATGGTGCTTTGCACGACTACACCCTAATTTCGGAATCGGACTAGCAAATTACTTTTCGCGTAAAAGTCGCGCTGCTACAGGAGATTCAGATAGCAAATTTAATGGCAATGAAAACGAATGGTTGTATTTGTATTGCAAAGAACAACTAGAAAAGCAACATTACGATTATTTTATCTTTGGTCATCGTCACCTACCGTTGGACATTCAATTGAATGAGAATAGCCGATATTTAAATTTGGGTGAATGGATCAACTACAATACATACGCTATTTTTGACGGAGCAACCTTACGCTTGGAAACGTTTCGTTAATCGCAGAAAACTAAAACTACACTATGAAAAAAATCATTTCCCTTCTATTCATTTGTTTGATTGGACAAGTCTTTGCGCAAGAATTACAAGCTCCTGAAGCATTTTTAGGCTATAAAATCGGGACAAGATACACGCGTCATCACCAAATTGAAGCGTATGCAAAATACGTGAGTTCAACAGCAACTAAAACAGTTGTATTTGAAAAATACGGCGAAACAAACGAAGGAAGACCGCTGTTCGTCTTGATTATTAGTTCACCTGAAAACATTGCTAAACTTTCAGCTATTCGCCAAAACAATTGTGATTTAACAACTGGAAAAAGTGATAACGAACAACAACCAACGATTGTCTGGTTAAGTTACAACGTTCATGGAAACGAACCTTCCTCGTCAGAAGCGGCCTTGTTAACGATGTACGAACTTGCTGCGCAAAAAAACGAACAAGCTATCAATTGGTTGAAAAATACGGTTGTTATTATCGATCCGTGTTTGAATCCCGATGGAAGAGATCGTTATGTGAATGGTTTTAACACCGCTGTTGGTCACGAAGCAAATCCGCATGAGTTATCGCGTGAACACAAAGAAACATGGCCTTCAGGACGTTCCAATCATTACCTATTTGACTTGAATCGTGATTGGGCTTGGCAAACACAAGTTGAATCGCAACAACGAGCGGTATTGTACCAAAAATGGTACCCACATGTTCACGTAGATTTCCACGAACAAGGTTGTGACGAGCCGTATTATTTTGCACCAGCTGCGGAGCCAATTCATGCTACAATTACGCCTTGGCAACGTGAATTCCAAACAAAAGTTGGCGTCAATCATACACGTTATTTTGACAAAGAAGCATGGTTGTATTTTACCAAAGAACGTTTTGATTTATTGTATCCATCATACGGAGATACGTATCCGATGTATAATGGTGCAATCGGCATGACCTATGAACAAGGAGGAATTGGTGGCGGATTAGCGATTATCGATGAGACGAATGATACCTTGACGTTAGTTGACCGAGTACAACATCATTTCACAACAAGTCTTTCGACCATTGAAACCGCTTCGACAAATGCTGCTGACTTGGTGAAAAACTTCAAAAAATATTATGCAGATAGTCGCAAAGGATCTTTTGCTTTTTACAAAACCTATTTACTAACTGCAAAAAGCGACCAAGAATTAGCTGGAATAAAATCATTGCTTCAAAAAAATAATATTGAATACGGAACTGTCAAAGAAAACAATATCAAAGCATTTGATTATCAAACCAAAAAAGAAGGTGTTTTCATTTCCGAAGGAGCAGTTTTAGCTATTAATACAAATCAAGTCCATGGTGTACTTGCTAATGTTTTATTTGAACCTGTCACAACTGTGAGTGATTCAAATACGTATGATATCACTGCTTGGTCATTACCGTATGCTTTTGGTGTGAAAGGATTTGCATCAAAAATAAGTTTATCAATCCAGCCCATCACAGAAAAAAAGATTGTTACTTCTTCATCTAATTATGGTTATTTGATTCCCCACAATTCGTTTCAATCAGCGAAAGTATTGGCGCAATTGTTGAAAGCAGGTATCAAAATTCATTACAACGAAAAACCAATTCAGCTAAACGATGTCAAATACAACCCTGGGTGTATCTTGGTGCTACGAACAGTAAATTCAGGTGATTGGGCAGCAATTACACAAAAAATATGCAGTGAAAATCAGGTGCAATCGGTAGCACTCTCAAGTGGTTATGTGCAAGCTGGTTCGGATTTTGGTTCACCTGATGTAAAAATTATTGCGCAAGCGCCTCGTATTGCAACATTAACTGGTGAAGATTTTTCTAGTTTGTCAGTAGGTGAAATTTGGAGTTATTTCGACAATGAACTGCACTACCCGATTACACAAATTCCAGGGAATTATATCAATTACATCAATTTATCAGAATTTGATGTACTAATCATTCCAAGTGGAGATGTCAGTGATTTAATTACTAATTCAGAAAAATTAGCTGAATTTGCCGCTCGTGGAGGAACGATTATCGCGTTAGAAGGAAGTGTGAATCAATTTGCTCAAGCCAATAAATTTAATTTATCCATGAAGCAAATTCCTGAAGATACGCTCTCATTTACATCAATTCCAACGTATGCAAACAGAGAGCGCGCATATTTGAGCACAAGTATTCCTGGTGCAATTTATGAAGTTCATCTTGATAAAAGCCACCCTCTTTGTTTTGGATTGCCTCGCTACTATGATTTGAAACAATCAACAGATTTAGTCAATTTATCGAAAGACGCTTGGAATGTTGGTGCTATTCAACAGGATAGCTATTTAACTGGTTTTGTTGGGTACAAAGCGAAACAACATTTGACCACAGGAATCGTTTTTGGAGCAAGTGAAATTGGAAATGGTACGTTCATCTATTTTGTGGATAGCCCACTTTTTAGAAATTTCTGGGAATCAGGAAAAGTTTTATTTTCAAATGCGGTATTTTTTCACGGAAAGTAATTTTGTATTGGTAACAAATGTTAAGTTCAAATTCTTATACTAACTGCTTTGCTATCTTTGAGAAAAAAATCATGAAAACACTTTTATTCGTTTTAAGTTTTGTCATTTTCACTGCTTCTGCACAAAGTGAATTAGCTCCATTATTTTTTAATAAAGCACTTTCTGTTGAAGGCACAAGTGCACAAATTTTGGACGTGCGCACGCCAGAAGAATTTGAAACGGGCGCAATAAATGGTGCGTTGCATGCAAACTGGTTGAACAAAGAACAATTCGTTGAACGTGTTCAATCGTTGGATACCAATAAAGTGATTTATATTTATTGTTTGAGTGGTGGAAGAAGTGCAGGAGCGCAAAGCTGGCTTTTGGCAAATGGTTTTAAAAAAGTCATCAATTTGAAAGGAGGAATCAACGCTTGGAATCAAGCAGGTCTTCCATTGGAAGGTGCTGTCTATGTTCCTCAAATCGCTTACAAAGACTTGCTTGTATCTTTACCAAAAGACAACGTAGTTCTAGTTGATGTTGGTGCTGAATGGTGTCCTCCATGTCGTAAAATGAAACCCACGATAGACCAATTAACTCAAATGGGTTATGCCGTTGTTCCATTGGATGGTGGTGTCCAAAAAGAATGTGCTAAAGCACTAAAAGCGACAACTTTTCCAACATTAATCCTATTTAAAAACGGTGTTGAATTAGATAGAAAACAAGGCGTTTTCACAGTTGAAGAATTAGCAACATGGATGAATCGATTTTCAAACTAATTGCGCGATTATTTCTTCTCTTATTGCCCAAATTTGGTTTAAATCATAAGCGATACTTGGATTTCTAGCTAACCATCTTGTGAGGTAATCTTTGTGGATGACTATTTTCCAATCGATGACTTGCTGTGGTTCAATACGCTGTTCTCGAACGATTTTATTTTCGATCGATCCAATTGATAGGGATGGAAATGTAAAATCATAGCGCTTGCCTTTGTACCGCAAATAAACATGGCATTCTGGAAGATTCGTTAGCTTATATTTTGCTAAAACAGGAGCAGCTTGCGGATTTGTTTCCTCAGAAAGTAGGTAAATACCAACTATTAATTCCACGTTTTGTAGTGCATTTTCTTCGGCTAATAATGCCAATAATGCATGTTTTGATGAACAGGTTCCTTGCTTTTCAGATAGTACCAATGAGAAATCACTTCTCGATGCGTTTCGTCCATAAGGTAACTGATGAACAAAGTCACAAGCAGCGTGAAAATCTGTAATATTTAGTTTCCGAAACGCAACTGAAATTGAACCAGTTGCAGTTAGATCGGATACAGGAAGTTGCACAAGAAGACGATTACATTCCAGGCATACCAGGCATTCCGCCTTTCATACCTTTCATTTGTTTCATCATGCTCATCATGTTTTTCGGATTGCTCATCATTTTCATCATTTTGCGCGTATCCTCAAACTGTTTCATGAGTTTGTTGACTTCTTGAATGTTTGTTCCTGATCCAGCAGCAATTCTGTTTTTACGTGGCACATTGATTAACGATGGATTTGCACGTTCTTTTGGTGTCATTGACTGGATAATTGCTTCGATATGCTTGAAAGCATCGTCTTGAATATCAACATCTTTGATTGCTTTCCCCATACCTGGTATCATACCCATCAAATCTTTGACATTCCCCATTTTTTTGATCTGTTGAATTTGTCCCAAGAAATCGTTGAAGTCAAATTGATCTTTTTGGATACGTTTTTGCAACTTTCGCGCTTCTTCTTCGCTGAATTGCTCTTGCGCTCTTTCCACCAAAGATACAACATCACCCATTCCAAGAATACGGTCAGCCATACGTTTTGGATAGAATACATCCAAGGCATCCATTTTCTCACCTGTTCCAACAAACTTGATTGGTTTGTCAACAACAGCTTTGATTGATAAGGCAGCACCACCTCTGGTATCACCATCTAATTTCGTTAAAACAACCCCATCAAAATTAATACGTTCATTGAACGCTTTTGCTGTATTTACCGCATCTTGTCCAGTCATTGAATCAACTACGAACAAGGTTTCAGTTGGTTGAATTGCACGTTTTACACGCTCAATTTCATCCATCATCACCTCATCAACAGCCAAACGACCAGCTGTATCGACGATAACCACGTTAAAGCCTTTACTACGCGCATGATTGATAGCGTCTGTAGCAATTTTAACGGGATCTTTTTCTTCTTTATTTGAATAAACCTCAATGCCTAATTGTTCACCTAATACATGAAGTTGGTCAATAGCTGCAGGACGATAAACGTCACATGCTACTAAAAGCGGTTTTTTTCCTTTTTTTGTTTTTAGGTAGTTCGCAAGTTTTCCAGAGAATGTTGTTTTTCCTGAACCTTGCAAACCCGACATTAAAATGATTCCAGGATTTCCTTGGATCTGAATATCGATTTCGTTTTCACCCATTAAAGCAACCAATTCCTCGTGACAGATTTTTACCATCAATTGTCCCGGAGAGATTGCCGTTAATACATTTTGTCCCAGTGCTTTTTCTTTCACTCGAACGGTAAAATCTTTCGCTGTTTTGAAATTAACATCGGCATCTAAAAGCGCACGTCGCACTTCTTTCAATGTTTCAGCTACATTTATTTCAGTAATTTGTCCATGTCCTTTAAGTACTTTAAAGGCGCGTTCAAACTTGTCAGTAAGATTTTCAAACATGCTTTTGAGCGTTTTTATTGAGTTGTGTGACAAAGATAACCACTATAAATCGAATTTTATCCGTCGAACGAGATAAATATGAATTAATCTTTGTGATTTTTATGCCGTTTGTTGGCCCAACTTTGAATTTTTTCGACTATACACAAAATAGATGATCAAACCTGCTATTAACCAAATAACAAATGCAATCCAGTTTTTCAATTCAACTTGACTCATCATGTACAAACAAGAAAGCAAACCAAGTAAAGGTATGAGTGAATAATTTTTCAACACCGTTACAAAGGTGATGAAGACCGTAAACAGTAAAAATATCCACGTTGGGATTTTAGTAGCAAAATGAGAAAAACCTTCGTGGTAAAGAGATGATTCTTTGATGCCAATTGCTGAAAGCGCTGCGGTAAATTGAGGCATTTCTTTTGTTTCATAATAAGCTAAGACATCACCTCCAACTGCTTTAAATCCTTTTGGATCTTGCAATAACAACGTGTTTTTTAATTGAATCGATTCAGCTGGAGTCATCGATGTTACAATCTCTTCTTGTGTTTTTAGGTCTTTTTCATTCGTTAAAAAATGAAGCGTTTCAGCTTTGTAAGAAGTAAAGAGTAAGATAACCGAACCGATCACTAAAATTGGCAAAACATACTTTCCATTGATGTACGGTGTTCTAAATTTCCCGCGTGGAATATCCGTTTTATTTTGCAACACCAAAACTCCCCCACAAACCAATACAAAAGCAAACAAGGTGCCAATACTGCACAAATCCGTGACCATTTTCAAGTTCATGAACAATGCAGGAATAGCAACCACAAATCCGACTACAATTGTCGCAAAAGAAGGCGTTTTGTATTTCGGGTGAACTTTTGAAAATTTCTTTGGCAACAAACCATCGCGGCTCATGCTCATCCAAATACGTGGCTGTCCCATTTGGAAAACGAGCAACACCGAAGCCATTGCAACAACAGCACTAACAGCGATTATTCCCGACATCCATCCCAAATGAATTTTATCAAAAACAAACGCCAGTGGATCTCCAACAGCTAATTGATCATACGATACAATTCCAGTTAAAATCAACGCAATGATGACATACAAAATCGTACAAATAATAATTGCCCACATCATTCCTCGTGGTAAGTCGCGCTGAGGATTTTCACATTCTTCAGCTGTGGTGGAAATTGCATCAAAACCTATGTATGCGAAGAAAACGGCAGAAACACCCTTCAAGATCCCCCCCACTCCATTTGGTGCAAAAGGATTCCAATTTTTGGGATCAACATAAAATATCCCAACGGCAATGACCAATAATATGATTGCTAATTTGACAATTACCATGGCATTGGATGCATTCCGACTTTCTTTCATTCCTCTGTAAACCAACCAAGTAATTACAACGATAATAAACAAAGCAGGTAAATCAGCTACAAAATGGAACCCAAAAATGTTAGGTGCGCTTGTCCATGCGTAATAAGCTGATTGCACACTTTCTTCAATATTCGCAAATGCTTTTCCGCCATTCATCAAAGAAACAGCTTCGTTAAAGCCATTGTGTGCTGATAAATAATCCATTTGCACCCAGTAGGGCAATTTCCAACCGAGTCCTTCAACCATTCCAGTAAAATAATCACTCCAAGAAATGGCGACTGTTATGTTTCCTATGGCATATTCCATGATTAATGACCAACCGATAATCCATGCAATGATTTCGCCAAAAGCAACATACGAATACGTGTATGCTGATCCAGCAACTGGAACCATTGATGCAAATTCAGCATAAGCAAACGCAGCAAAACCGCAAGCAATAGCAGTAAAGATGAACAAGAAAATAACAGCTGGTCCACCGTTTGAACTTGCTTCACCAATCGTTGAAAAAATTCCTGCACCAATGATTGCGGCAATCCCAAAAGCAGTTAAATCCCTAACTTTTAAATGTTTACCAAGCGATGCATGTCCGTCTAATTGCGCTTGCTCGCTTGCTTTTAAAATGTCTGCTACTTTCTTTTTTCTGAATAATGAATTGTCTTGCATGTTTTTTGACTTGTTGAACAAATGTAACAATATTCCTTTTCAAAAATGTGTTGTGTTAATTTCTGATTATTTATTAAATTTGATAAAAAATAAACCATGAAGAAAATTATACTTTCCCTCTCGTTATTGTCAAGCGTTTTGAGTTTTGGACAATTCACGCAAGCAAACGAACCTGTTATTGGTGATTCAAGAACCTTGTACTTAGTTGATTCATTTGCGCCAAATTACGCTTCCATTACTGGATCTAATGTTACTTGGGATTATACACAAACTCCTCGTGTTTTGAATCAATCAAAGCAATTGAATGTTGTTAATCCTTCTACAACAACACAAGCTTCTTTGTTTTCCAATTCAACCAAAGCAATTGAAATCCCAGGATTTACAACTTCTTATTTTACTTCTACAACTTCATCAAGAAACTCTCAAGGTTTCACCTTTATTGAACCAACTTTTGGCGCAGTAAACGCAGTCTTAGGAACCGACAATGAATTATTAATGACGTATCCATTTGCAGTGACAAACAATTTGGTTGATGCAGTTGCTGGTACAATTAACGTGAGTTTAGGAACATTCAATTGTACAGGTACAGCTGCTGCTGCAGTTGATGGATCTGGAACATTGAAATTAAACGCTGCAACTACATTAACAAATGTATTGCGTTATAAATTAGTGGATTCATTGGCAGCAAATACGTTATTTGGAAATGTTACAATGAAACGCGTTCAATACGAGTATTATCATTTTGCAACTTCCAACTTACCTGCGTTTATTCATACAAAAATTGACGTTTCAATCAACGGAAATTTACAGACCTTGAACTTGGTGTTGAGTTCTGTTCAACATGATGAAACATTAGCTATTGAAAACAATGCACTTGCTGGTGTTTCAATTGTGCCAAATCCTGCTACAACTAATGTAACTATTTCAAATTTACCAGTTAATGGTCAAGTAGTAATCACAGATTTGAATGGAAAAATCGCTCAATCACAAGCAATTTCAACAACTGATTCACTAACAATTAGTGATTTAAAAGCAGGTGTATATTTTGTTACGATCGCTACTGAGTTAGGTTCAAAAACGGAAAAGTTAATTATCCAATAAACGAGAAATTATAACGCTCGAACCGATTTTACATTGTAGAATCGGTTTTTTTTGAAATTATTTTAATCATACAATCATTCTTGTATTCAATTTGCTTTATGAAACAGCTACAATCGCTTATTTTCTTCACATTCATCACTTTCTTTGCATACAACCAAACAAGTGATGTCCTCACACCCGAAGAACGCGCCTATTTGTTTCATATCGTGAAAAAAAGTCCGATTCTAGACACCAATATTGGTCGGTATTTTGAGTATTCTGGTCCTGTAATTCAATTCATGAATAAGCAATTGAATTACGATTCGATTGAAACAATCATTATCAATCAACCCGATAAATTGTTCATACGAACAAGTGAAATCGCAAAATCACAAAAAGGAATTCTAGCGGAAGCTGCCAATAAAATGGCTCTTTGGGAATTGAACAAACTTTTATTAGCTGCAAGAGGAAGCGAAGAAGATTTTGAAAAATTCAAACATCAATTTGACCAATTTGAAGCAATTGTTCTGAGTAAATTACCTGAAAAAGCAAAACAACAAACAGGAGAAACAGTACGTATTCATAAAAAACTGTTAGCAGCATTAAATCCAAGCTTAAACTTTGATGACAAAGCTGCCATGCTTTCTTCTATGAGTTTTTTGAGTGATGATGATCAGTTAAATGTGATAACTGCATTGAATGAAAGTATTAACGACTATGTGAAACAGCGGACAATGGCGATATTTTCCGCTTTGGGTGGTCAAGCAAGCTATTTTGAAAACATTTTAATTGCAGCCGGCGATGGTTCAGAAACATCTGGTCTGCTAAATGAACGAGAAAAAGATGAAAATGGGCGCTGGAACAAAGGGTTACCAAAAGCAGTTGGTCTTTTCCCGTATCAAGTTCGGTTGAAAGAAAAACAAAAACGCAAACAATCTGTGTTGGAACCTCAAACAATGCCGTTGATTGATTTGCAATCAGTCGGAGAAAACAAACAAACACAAATTCATTTTGATGTTTGGGGATATAACTCGAAAAAGCAAACTACCGTTGTTATTGAAAGAAATGGCCATAGTTATCACTTATTTGGATCCAATGATACTCGTTTTCTCTCTCCAGACTCTTCGTTCAATGAAGGTAAAACATTTCAGGCTGTCATAAATGAATTAAAAACCACTAAAATCAAACCGATTGAAGAGCGCATTTATGGTAAAAAGGGATATGATTTTCAAATTGCAGAAGCGCAACGAAAAAAAGACGAAACGAAATTAAAAATTGATAAAACAGAAAAAGAGTATACAGAGTTGTCAAATCAACCGATAACAACTAGTAGCAAAGCATCCCGAAAAGTGAACAAAGCTCGGAAAGCTGCTGCAAAAAAACCAGGTTCAACTTATAATGGAAATCCAACGGCAAAAGCTAACAAATCGGCAAAAGGAAAAAAACAAGCTGAATTGGTTAATTTGTATGGACGTTACGAGTATTTCACAAAAAAAATCAACGAATTAACACTTGAAAAAGAAAATGCACTCGTTATTTTAGCTGGATATCAACAGAAATTGGAACAATATTCACAAGCTATGGGCTTGCATTGGATGGATTATACCGAGAAAAATGGATTATACACATTTTCGGATTCCACGACGTTTGATTTGTACACACAAGATTTTACATTCAAAGCAGACAGCCTAAAATCACCCTTTACAATTCGACTAATAGCTATTCCAAATGCACCTCTATCCGAAGATGTTGATGAAGTTATGTTGCACATAAACGTGATCGATGCGAAAAAAGGATATGATGCACGTTTTCAATTTGAACAAAACGATTTATTCGCTTCCAATGATTGGAAATTAAATGAACAACTAATTCAACTATCGGACAGCGTTGCGATCCAACAGTTTTTTGAAGCCTTACTCGATAAAAAAATGCCTTTTAAAACGATTTTGCGTGGAAATGGTGTTGGCAGTTGGAATGGTTACAAAACCGTTCGGACCAATGTAAAAAAGGAATGGGACAGTTACTTAATTCCAGCTATGGATACCAGTATGGTTCGTTTACGCACTACTCAAATTAGTTTGTTTATCAACCGTGGATTATTCTTAGAAATCAACACGTTCACTGATCCTGTTAAAACGAACATTGTCAAACCTGAAGATCATAAAAACTTATTAGCTGACTATCAATTATCCGACAATGATTATTTAAGTGCTTTACGCGCCGCAAGTGTCATTCAGAAATTGAAAAGTGAATTAAATATATTAGCTGGTTCATATTTATCGCGTGAAGAAGCGAAAATTGTTATTGATCGATTGAACAAAACACTGGATGCTACGCGCATCAGTTGTGGTCCTATTTCATTTAATTGGCAAGAATTAGTTCATTAATCTTCGACTACTAATTCATTCAATAAATTAACAAAATACAATTGTTCTGTTGCTCGCGTTGTTGCAGTATACAACCAACGTAAAAATGAATTATCGACTTGTGTTGGTTCGATATAACCATGATCGACAAAAACTACTGCCCACTGTCCACCTTGTGATTTGTGACAAGTGACCGCATAAGCAAACTTGATTTGTAACGCATTAAAATAGGGCGACTTCATGATAGATTGGTAGCGTTTTTGCTTGTTTTTTTCGTGCAGAAAATCTTTTTCAATCTCAAAAAATAATGCTTTTAAAAATGTTCGGTTCAAATTTGGCTCCTCTATAGTCAAGGAGTCCATAAATGCAATCGTTTCAAAACGATCCATTTCTGGGTAGTCAATCAATGAAACTTCGAGGTGTGCAAAACGAACGTTGTAAACCGTTTCAATGCGTTTCACCCGGTGAATTTTCAACAATTCACCATTTGCAATAAATCCCGCTTGACTCAATGGATCCAACCAAAAATAGTTGTTTTTAACAACCATCACCAAATCGCCGCCACACAACTCTTCTTCCATGTATAAAATACTATTTCGAATGTGTTGGTTATACAAGTTTGCACGTTTATTAGATCGCGTAATGATCATTACTTCGTCTGCACCAACTTTGCTGTAGGCACTATCAATTTTCTCGATTAATTCATCACCAGGAACGGCTTGTGTATCTTGAAAACTGTTTAAATCAATCGTTGGAATAAAATCATTTACTTGTGCATCTCTGATAGTTGTTGCATTCACTAAAATACCTGAAGTTGCTTGTTGTCGAACAACTGTTGAAAGTCCAACGACCACAAAATCGATCATTGGAAAATGATGACTCAAGTATTCAGCACTTAATGCTGGACTTGCTGTTGAACCAACTGGAGGAAGCTGTCCTTCATCGCCTAAGAAAATTAATTTACAATTATCCCCTTGGTAAACATATTCGAAAATATCAGCTAATAAATTGCGGGATATACTTCCATCAGCTTGCAACGAATAATCACCAATCATCGACGCTTCATCGATAATGAATAAGGTATCTTTCGATTTGTTTGGCGCCAAATTTAAACGGAACGACCCACTCGCATCAGCCCCCGAAAAATAAATGCGTTTGTGAATGGTTGTTGCAACTTTTTTCGATTTCAACGACAACACTTTCGCTGCACGACCAGTTGGAGCCATCAATACGGTTTTTCTTTTAAGAACAGCAAGTGATTGGATGTAAGCGCCTAACAAAGAGGTTTTTCCTGTTCCGGCATAGCCTTTTAAAATAAAACACGTGTTTTTTTCTGAATGAGCGGTAAAATGAATTAATTCATTGATAGCAACTGCTTGTTCTGCATTTGGTTCGTGCGAAAAATGCGCCGCAAATTGTTTTTTTAATTGTTCAGAAAATGTGTTGGAATCAGACATTGCTCAAATGTAGCCAAAATTGTGTTACTTCCTTTTTTGGAAAATACAAATTAACTAAAGAAAGTCTTACCTTTGTAAGAAAGGAAAAGCTTGTGCAATTAATTTTTGAAATTACCTCTTCTCGAATTTCTGCCTTTCAATGGGATGGGACCTCCCTACATGCGTTGGAATCATTAACCTGTCCAAACAAAACAGATTTCGGATACAAAGAAACTTTTTTACAGTTAATCGACACGTTACCAACTGATGTAACGTATGAGAACTTTTCATGTTCCTATGCTTCCACTAATTTCACGCTTGTTCCTTCTCCGCTTTTTGCAACAAATAAAGTGGATAAATTGTTACAATTTACACAAAGTGAACCCATACCAAAAGGCGAAACGGATTATAACCGCTTGTTAGAATGGAATGCTGTAGCCGTTTATCAACTGCCACTTTGGATAAAATCAGTTTTAATTGTTAAGTATCCGCGCATTGTCATTCAACATGAATTAACACATGTATTGCGTGGTTTACAAGGAGGAGCAATTAGTGCAACAAAAATTGAAATCGTATTACAAGAAGATATTTTTTTAATCGTCATTCGAAAAGGAGGTGCTATCGTTCATGCTACCGCTCACGTTTATCAAGCAATTGAAGATGTTTTGTACCAAACACTCACTTGTATTCAGAAATTAGCTATTTCCGAAAAGACTATTCTTAGTTTGAGTGCTACACAACAAGAGACAATCGATAAAGCAAATCAATTGACGACCTTAGCGAAAAGCTTACCACCTTTTAAAGAAGTTCATTTCGAGTTTCTTCCAAATAAACATATTCAATACCAAACATTGTGCGTATAGTAAGAGGGATTTATAAAGCAAGAAGATTTAGCCCGCCAAAAAGTTTTCCTTCTCGACCAACAACAGATTATGCGAAAGAAGGGCTTTTCAACATGATTGAAAATAGAATGGATTTGTTGAATTTGACTATTCTTGATTTATGTGCTGGTACCGGAAATATATCCTTGGAATTTTTATCGCGCGAAGCTGGAACAGTTACATCGGTTGATAGACATCCTGTTTGTATCAAATACATGTACAAACTTTGGAAAGAATTAGCAATTGGTGACGAATGGCAAATTGCTAAAAACGATGTGCTTCAATTCTTGGAAAAAACAAAAGCTACTTACGATTTAATATTCTCCGATCCTCCATATGATGCGACTTTTCACGCAGCATTGGTTCAAAAAGTTTACGAATTTGACATCTTAAACCCAGGTGGTTGGATGATCATCGAACATGGTAGGCAAACTGACTTAAGTCATTTACCGCATTTTTATGATGTTCGAAATTTTGGAAATGTTTACTTTAGTTTTTTTCAAATTACTCAGTCATGAAAACATGCGCTTGTTTCCCTGGTTCATTTGACCCCTTTACAAAAGGTCACGAAGATATTGTTAAAAGAGCGCTTACACTCTTTGATGAAGTCATCATTGCAATTGGCGAAAACACATCGAAACAATCTTTTTTTGACAAACAAAAACGCTTGGAACACATTTCGACTTTATTTAATAATGAAGCAAGAGTTTCGATTACTTTTTTTCAAGGATTAACAGTTGACTTTTGTGCTAAAAACAACTGCACACATATCGTACGTGGATTGCGCGACACCAAAGATTTCAATTACGAGCAACCTATCGCATTATTAAATAGAGATTTAGCAGCAATTGAAACGGTTTTTTTATTGCCAAACCCTCAATTTTTAGCTATCAATTCAACGATAATTCGAGAAATACACAAATCTGGAGGAAACATTGATCAATTTGTAACTAATGCAGCTTTGCTCGTTTAAGAAACATGATTAAGTTTATTTTATTCGTTTTTTTAATCTTCAGTGCATTTGTTGGTTCTGCTACAGAAATTACAACAATACATGGTTATGCTCCAGCTTACGTTGGAAAGCAAGTTGATATTTTACAAATTTCTGATTTATTGTCCTTTAAAACGGATCAAATTGCTTCTGTTATCGTCCAAGAAGACAGTACTTTTACCGTTTCGTTTTTTTTAACGACAACGCAACAATTGTATATTGTTAGCAATAACAACAAAGGCATCATTTTAGCAGCACCTGGAAAAAGTTATGATATATACCTTCCAGCCAAAAATCCATATGATCCTTATCGTCCAGCAGGTAATTTTGTTGAAATCGCATTTCAAAATTTATCGGAGAAGGATGTGAACTTTCAAGTTTTAGAACTGGACAGCTGGGCAGACGAGTTCTTGGCACGCTATTACACTAAAAAAAATATTGAATCACCCATTTTTGCACTTCAACTTGATTCATTCAAGACGAATGTTGAAAAATATTATGTAGCTGACACCTTGAATGATTTCTTCAATTATCACCGAAAGTTCACGATTGCACGCTTAGATAATTTAACATTTTTAGGAAATAGAAATCGCTATGAAAAATACGATTTTTACATTAAAAATATCCCAATGAATTATCATTCAACTGCTTACATGGAATACATCAATGTTTTTTATGCCCAATTCATGCAACATGTTGACAGCAAATTAAATGAAAAAATATACCAGGGAATTGTCCAGTCAAGTCCAACAATCATCAACCGAGCGATGGCCAGTGAATACACAATGAAGAATAATTTAAAGTTGCGTGAATATGTGATGATTAAACTACTGAGCGAAGTTTATTATCAAAAAGAATATCCGCAAACGACCATCTTAACCATTCTTGATAGTGTCGCTCGTTTTGGTGGATTTAAAGAAAATAAACTCATTGCCAAAAACATATACGAACGATTAACAGATTTAGCAATTGGTGCCCAAGCACCTGAATTCATGATTGTTGATAACGGAAAAGTAGTTGATTTAAAACAATTTGAAGGAAAACACTTGTATTTGTTTTTCGTCGATCCAACGAGTCAAGAACAGCGCAAACAATTGGATTTATTAATTCCGATTTACAATAAATACTACAAAGCTGTCAATTTCTTGATGGTTATTAAAAACGAACGAAATGTTACCGATCAAGAATTAATGACGTTTAAAAATGCTTATCCATGGGAAAGTATCGCTGTAAATGCAAATAACGAGTTGTTTAAATCGTATAAAGTAGCTGTTACACCGAGTTATAATTTAATTGATGCCGCTGGTTATCTCGTCGCAGCACCTGCTTTAGGACCATTACCAAATGGACAATACGAAACGATTGACAAAACTTTTTTTGCTATTCAAAAAGTAATCGATAGCCAAAACGAGCGATAATTCATTTTGTTTATTTCAGCATTCAAAAAACGAATGTATCTTTGCTTAAAAAAGCACGTATGCGTTACAATTTAAGTGAAATAACAGAAATCATTCGCGATAGAAGATCTATTTATCCTGAACAATACAGCAAACGTAAAATTCACCGCGAACAAATTGAATTGTTATTAAACAATGCAATTTGGGCACCTTCACATGGATTAACTCAACCGTGGCGTTTTGTCGTGCTACAAGATAACGCATTAATGAAATTGAGTGAAGTTTTAGGCAATGCATATTTAGCAGAAACGCCAAAAGAACTTCAAAACGATAAAAAGTTAATCAAATTGATTAATCGTCCCAAATTAGCTTCAGCTGTCATAGCGCTTATTGTTGAACGTGAGGCGACAACAAAAATTAGTGAAGCAGATGATTTTGCTGCAGTAGCATGTGCTGTTCAAAACATGCATTTAACAGCTACTGCTCAAGGAATTGGTGCTTTTTGGTCGTCAACAAACATGGTGAAATCAAATCAATTCCGTACTTTTCTTGCGTTAAATGAACAACAATCTTGTATTGGCTTGTTTTACCTTGGTTATCCAGAAATTGAATGGCCAAAAGGACAGCGAAAACCAATAGAATACGTAACAACTTGGAAATCCGAGTAAACAAACGAAATCACTCATTTCTACGTTATTGGTTAAAACAAAAAGTATGATAAAATTACGATTGCTTTGTTTATTGGGTTTTCTGACATTCTCTTTGAATGCCCAAATGAAATTTTCCAATCAAAAATACCCAACGTATTTTGGTATTTGTGCTTCTCCGGTGATTCCAACTAATTTTATTGGCGCAAAAGCTACCTATTTTGAGGATACAACTGGCGCAATGCAAACTACTTTCACGAATAAAGTTGGTTATACTTTTGGCGGAATAATACGAATTGGACTAACAAAAAACATTTCAATCGAAACAGGACTATCACAAGTTAGAAGAATTTACAATGCGCAAGTAAACATACCCGATTCAGGTATCTACAGAAATCAAGAACTTGCATTTGTTAACTATGATGTCCCAATCAACGGCATGATCCATGTGCAATTGGATAGGAAATGGTTCATGAATGCAAATTTGGGAATCGCAATTAACCACTACCCTTCCGATGTTCGGGACTCGATTATTGTTGGACAAGGAAAAAGTATATATGTTGAAGGAAGAAGAACCAATCGCACCTATTTTTCAATGAATGCTGGAATTGGTTTTGAATACCGAACAGAAAAATCGGGCATCATTTATATAGGAGCAGGAGCAAAAGTTCCTTTTCGACCAACGCTTTTTGGTGTAAGCATCTTCAATCAATCTGGTACAGGTAATAAAATAGTTGCATACAAACCTATTATAGCTGGTTATTTTACTATCGATTTGCGCTATTACCTTCCGAATCAAAAAAATAGAAACATTACATTTCCTAAAGGACCAATTGAATAATGGAATTACCAAAGAGAGCTCAAGAATTGATTGATCAATTAGGATTACTTCCACATCCTGAAGGTGGTTTTTACAAAGAAACGTATCGTTCTGAAACAACTATTCAAGGTTCAGAAAGACAATTAATGACCAGTATTTATTTTCTACTTACTGGAGAAAATTATTCACGTTTTCACCGTATCACATCAGATGAAGCGTGGTATTTTCACGAAGGAAACACGTTGTTGGTTCATACAATTGAGGGTGAAACGCACACTGCACATCACTTGGGATTAGCAAACGAAGCTGGTGAACAGCCATTTTTACTCGTTAAAGGTGGAACTATTTTTGGATCAGAAGTTCTCGGAAGAGAAGGTTACGCCTTGGTTTCTTGTGCTGTTGCTCCTGGTTTTGATTTTGCAGATTTTGAATTATTCACCGCTCAAGATTTATTACCACTCTATCCGCAACACAAGGAAATCATCCTAAAAATGACATAAACTTGAAAAAAAGCAAGTTTTTATTGTTGGGTGTTTTGACCTTACTGATGGCACCATTGGGATGGTTAATTGTTGGAATGCCTACAATTGAAACCTTTTTACAACTTGGAAAATACTCATTGACTTGGACCATGATTGGTGCAGAATTTGGATTTGTTTTTGGTTTTTTCATGATTGTACTGACGAATATAGGTAGCGAAAGCACGTCCATTTCAGCCCAAATTGCAACGATTAAATCGCTTCATCTTACGGTTTTTGAACTCTTGTTTTTATCCATTTGTGCTGGATTTGGAGAAGAAATTTTATTCCGTTTAGCACTTCAAGAATGGCTACATCCCTTGATAGCAGCAGTATTTTTTGTCACGATACATGGGTACATCAATCCAAAAGACTGGTCAACAACAAAGTATGGAATTTTTGTATTGTTTTTTATAATCGTAATCAGTTACGCACTTGAACCGTTAGGAATTTGGTTTTGCATTGCCGCCCATATAACTTATGATTTTGTACTCTTTTATTATTGGAGTAAACTTAATTAATAATGGCACAATTTTTGAAAACTATTTAATTATTAATTTTAAGTTTAAAAAAATGATAAAAACAATTCTATTAGTTTGTACAATTATTGCAGGATCAAGTGCATTTGGTCAAACAAAACAGGTGAAAAAAACAACTTCAATGCCGAAAGGTAAAATTGAAACAAAAAAAGTTGAAAAACTTGTTATTTTGACACCAGAAGAAAGAGCTGAACGCTTAACAAAAGTAATGACTAAACAACTCAATTTAACCCCTTCTCAAGTTGGTTTAATTAATGAAGTAAATGTAGGAATCGCTAAAAAAAATGATGCTGTTAGAAATAATCAATCATTAACAGCTGAACAAAAGAAGAAAATGATAGAAGCTAATAATAAAGCACGCGTAGAAATGTATAAACAACATTTAACCCCAGATCAATTTAAAAAATTTGAAATGATTCAAAAAGAAATGGAATCAAAATCAGGTAAACGAAAAGTTGAAATCGAATTATAAAAAAATCCCCAATTACAAGTGTAGTTGGGGATTTTTTTTAATCTTTTAATTTTTTCGCAAATACTTTTTTAAATTTCTCCACTTTGGGTCGAACAATTGCTTGGCAATATGCATTACCAGGATTTAGTTCGTAATAGTTTACATGGTAATCCTCTGCAGGATAAAAATTTATCAATGGACTGATTTCTGTAACAATTGGTAGATCCCACACTTTTTCTTCAGTCAAACGTGCTTTGAATTGTTCAGCTAATTGTCGTTGTGCGTCATTGTGATAAAAAATGACAGATCGGTAATGCGTTCCAACATCATTCCCTTGACGGTTCAATTGCGTTGGATCATGAACAAACCAATATAATTCAAGTAATTCTTCGTACGAAATAACTGTTTCATCATACACAACCCGTGCAACTTCTGCATGACCAGTTGTACCAGTACACACTTCTTGATAAGTTGGATTTTCCAAGGTTCCACCTGAAAAACCGGGCACAACACTCACAATTCCTGTAACTGCTTTAAAACATGCTTCTATGCACCAAAAACAACCTGCTCCGAATGTAGCTTCCATCATAATCTTCAATTTTTATAAAGTTAAACAGAATTCAAGTAATATTGTTTGATGCCGATCATTTAAGCTGATTAAAAACGTACTTTTGCACCACTTTGAAAAATTACTCACGCAATTTCTGGTTTATTTGTCTCTCAATGTTCTTTTTTATATTGAGTTTCAATTGTATCATCCCAGAAATGAATGCAATAATCACGGATTTAGAAGGTGCATCGTACAAAGGATGGATTATAGGATTATTTACCATTTCTGCAGGGTTATCTCGCCCATTTTCAGGTAAATTGTCGGATTCAATTGGTCGTAAAAAAGTGTTGCTGTTTGGAATTATAGTCAGTTTGATTGCAAGTGTTTCCTACGTTTTTAGCTTTTCGGTTTTGACCTTGTTAATCATTCGTTTTATACATGGTTTTGCAACCGGATTTTTCCCTACAGGTGCAACCGCTTTAATTACAGATATTTTACCGAAAGACAAGCGCGGAACTGGAATGGGAATTTGGGGAACTTTCATTTCACTTGGTATCGGCGTTGGACAAGGAATTAGCACATTTATCGTACATCAAGTTGGTTTAAATGGATTGTTCCTATTCTCAGCTTTAATGGTAATTGTAGCGCAACTTTTTGTCGCTCAAACAAAAGAAACACTTGTTAAAAGGGAAAAATTTTCATTTAAATTATTACGCATTAAAAAAGATGAAATCATTGAGCCTTCTGTCATACCCGTAGCAGTAGTGATGTTTCTTTCGGCAATATGTAGTGGAATAATTTTTGTGCTCACCCCAGATATCTCAACTTATTTGAAGATTGAAAACAAAGGATCCTTCTTTATTTATTATGTCCTTGCAACAATTACCATTCGTTTAACAGCCGGAAAACTTTCAGATCGAATAGGTAGAAGACAAGTTTTGTTAATCGGGATGAGCTTGCTTGCATTTTCTATGTTTCAAATTGGAACAGCACAAACAGCATTTTCGTATACAAGTGCATCGATTATTTTTGGTGTTGCAACGGGCATCTCCTCTCCTACTATCTTTGCGTGGACGGCCGATTTATCTCCTGAATCAAGAAGAGGAATTGGAGCAGGCACCATGTTTATCGCTTTGGAATTTGGGATTTTTTCGGGTGCTTTATTGACCAATTACTTGTATGAAAACACATTTCAATCTGTATATCAGGTGTTTTTAGTGGGCGTTGGTTCAGCGGTTATAACGATTGTTTATTTGATTTGGCATTTATTAAAACATCCGCATCATCAACGAAAATTTGATGCATCAACTACACCATAGTCCAATCGTTTTGCTTTTAAATACCTTGGAACGTAGTATTGACTACCGTTAAACGTATCAATTACAACGCCCCTTGAAGTAGATGAATGAATAAATTTAATTACGCCATTGTTCACTTCAACTACCATTGCTACGTGTCCAACTGAAGTTGAATTGACACTTCGTCCTTTAAAGAACATCAAATCGCCTGGTTGTAATTCTGATAACTTAACCGTTTTTCCAAATTCTGCAATTCCTGGTGATGAACGTGATAATTGAAATCCAAAATTCCCCATGACATAGTTAATGAATCCTGAGCAATCAAATCCAGAAGGTGTGGATCCAGCATATTGATAAGGTGTTCCTAAAAACTTTTTTGAAAATTTAATGATTTCATCAACATATTGATTGATGGTATCATTTCCTGTAGAAGAATGTGCACTTGTTTGATTGACTAAACTATCAGGTACAGTTTGAGACCAACTCGTATTGGTTTGCAGAATCGTTAGTATTCCCAAAAAGTTTGCAATAAAAAGCACCTTTAATTTCACGGTTGCAAAATTATGATTATTTTCACGAATTCAAAATCATTCATTTTGAGCAAATTAGAAGGAATTAAATTAACAAAGCTGTATTATTCAATCGGTGAGGTTGCATCAATTTTTGATGTAAACACTTCATTGATAAGGTTCTGGGAAAAAGAATTCTCTCAAATTCAGCCCAAGAAAAACAAAAAAGGTGAGCGACTTTTCACTGTTAAAGACATTGAACTTTTTAACAAGATTTACCAACTCGTAAAAGGAGAAGGTTACACGTTAGATGGTGCTAAAAAAGCATTAAAGTCTAAAAGTCCAGCATTAAAATCTGAAGATAACGCAACAAATCATTCAGAATTAATTACCAAATTGGAAAAAATAAAAGAACAGTTATTGCTTTTGAAACAAACGAACTAAGCATAAACACTCTCCAAGTAATCCAAGCTTGTAGTTAATTCTTCTTCAGAAATTAAGTGATCAAAAGAAGCAGAACCAATCTTATTCAATAAAACACATTTAATTCCTAAATGATCATTTTTCTTGTCGTTTAGTATGATGTTATTCAATCTGATTTTATCCGATAATTCAACACCATGATACCAACCTTTCAATAGGTCAACAATCTGATGCAATTCCTTTTCTGACAAAAGACCTTTTTGAAACGATAGATGACTCTCAGCAATCATTCCAAGTGCAACTGCATGACCATGAGCTATTGGCATTTCGTTTTCTAAGCAATAACCTTCGATACCATGTCCAATAGTATGTCCAAAATTCAACAACTTGCGCTCTCCTTTTTCTGTTGGATCGCGTTGTACTATTGCCGTTTTAATTGCTACTGAATCTTCAATTAATTTATTCCAAATAGGTGCATCGTGATCGATAGCAAGTGATCGTTTCGTCAATTCGTTCCAATGGTCTAGACTAGTAATTAGTGCATGTTTCAACATTTCAGCAACACCATTTATTATTTCCTCAGAAGGAAGTGTCGATAAAAAACGTGAATCGATGAAAATTGCTTTCGGATGATTAAAAACTCCCAATTGATTTTTATACGGACCTAAATCCACACCATTTTTACCTCCAATTGCCGCATCGACCATGCCTAATAAACTTGTTGGAATGTTAATGAAATCTATTCCCCGTTTAAAAATAGACGCAATAAAACCTCCCATATCTGTTACTACTCCCCCACCAAGATTGATGACTAAATCGGATCGTGAAATGTGATATTCCGAAAGTGCTTCCCAAACTTGAAAACAAACTTCCATCACTTTATTTTCTTCACCAGCTGGTAACAACATCACTTCCGCTTCTTCCAATCCAGGAAAGGCAGTAATCAGATACTCTAGACAATTGTCGTGTGTGTTTTCATCCACCAAGATAACTTTGCGCGCATTGCCATATTTTTCAGTTAATAATGATGACAATGATGAAGCTTCTAAGTTTCCGATTTCGATAGTTGTTCCGGAGAGTTCAAGTGTTTTCAATAAAAATAAATTAGTTTATAAGAATTTGACTCTTAAGTTGAACAAAAATAGCAGAAACAGTTTAATTTTGTAGTATGATTTCATTTAACAATACAGAAATTGCATTCAAACACAAAAGTAATCGTGATTTACAACGAGCAAACTTTTTATTTCGTGTGATAGCAAGTCCAACCTTAGTGAAGGTTGGTAAAAACGTTACGAATACAAGTCTGGCAATTGGTCTTCCAATCAAAGGTATTATTCGCGGAACTATTTTTAAACAATTCTGTGGCGGCGAAACGATCGAAGAATGTACTTCTACCATTCAAGTAATGTGGAACAGTCGTGTTGGTACAATTTTAGACTATTCGGTAGAAGGAAAAACTTCAGCTGAAGATTTTGAAGCAACAACAAATGAAATCATAGCAACTATCGCGAAAGCGAAAGGAAATGATGCGATACCATTTGCTGTATTTAAAGTTACTGGAATAGCTCGTTTTGGTCTACTTGAAACAACAAATGATGAAAATGCAACATTAAGTGCTGAACTTCAACATGAATATGACGCGACAATCGCTCGTATAGATCGTATATGCAAAGCAGGTTTTGAAGCAGATGTTCCTGTTTTCATTGATGCTGAGGAAACATGGATTCAAGATGTCATCGATCGTATTACACATGAAATGATGTTGAAATACAACAAAGAAAAAGCGCTTATTTTCAACACGCTTCAAATATACAGACACGATCGTTTTGATTTTCTTCAAAAAAGTGTCGAATGGGCAAAAGCGAATGGAATAAAATACGGTGTGAAACTTGTCCGTGGTGCATACATGGAAAAAGAACGTCAACGTGCGTTGGATAACGACTATCCATCTCCAATTCAAAAAGACAAAACAAGTTGCGACGAAGATTATAATCGTTGTTTGGATTACTTGACAACTGAAATTGAGCATATTGCACTATGTGCTGGAACTCATAATGAAGCATCGTCTTTGTATTTAACAGAACTACTAGCTCAGAAAAACATCACTCCGAATGATCAGCGCATTTATTTTGCACAATTATTAGGTATGAGTGATCATATTTCTTATAATCTAGCACATGCAGGTTTCAATGTTGCAAAATATGTTCCTTATGGCCCAATTAAAGAGGTTATGCCCTATTTGTTAAGAAGAGCCGATGAAAACACTTCTGTTAAAGGTCAAACAGGACGCGAATTAAACCTCATATTAACGGAACAAAATCGCAGAAAAGCAATCAAATAAAAAAAGCCCTTTCGGGCTTTTTTTATCTTAATAAATTGATGCTTCCATCAAATCGGTAACGTCTATCAGTTGTGATATCTTTTGTTTCCAACGTCCAAGAATACACTCCTTGTGGACAAATTTGTCCTTTGTAAGAACCATCCCAAGGAATTGAAGGATCGTTATTCTCCCAAATGATTTCCCCCCATCTGTTGTAAATCTTCAAGTTAAACTGCATGATGTCGGCACCTTGAATGTACAACAACCATTGCGGGTTGCGTTCATCGTCATCAGGTGTAAATGTATTTGGAGCAAACACAATCACTTCACTAACTACTTGAGCAATTTTAGTAATCGAATCTATACAACCATCAGCATTCGTTACATATAAAGTTACGTTATAATTACCAGCGACACCTTGTTCGAATTGAACAGATAAGTCTTCGTTAGCAGATTGTGCTGGATCGCCATCATTAATCATCCAATTAAATGAAACAACATCATTGGAACTACTATTGTATAAGTTAACCTTCCCATCAAACATTCCAACTGGATTTGGATTGATGTTGAAATCAGCTTCAGGCTTATCAAAAACTTCAATCAGAGCAGTATAAGTTGTGTCATAAACACACCCTTGATTCGAAGTAGATGTTATTGTTACTGTATAAACACCTGGTGTTTGATATTCATTAAAAAACGAATTAGATCCTGGAACAATTGCACTATTTCCATCACCAAAGCTCACTTGACTTGTTACAATTGTAGAACCTGTTGAGTTATTCGTAAAGTTAACTGGTACTGGGTAACAGCCTTCAGTATCGTCTGCTGTAATCACAAAGGAAACAGGTGCAGGAACAGTTATCGTCATACAAGCAGTATCAGGAAGTGAACCACAAGCTTCAGTTAAAACTAAACAATATTGAGTAGTAACGTCTGGTGATACATTGAAATTTGCTCCAGTTCCTGCAATTGTATTATTTGCGATCCATGTAAATGTATAAGTAGATGAACCACCTGTAGCAGCTGCTGTAATTTGCGTATTCGCTTCAGGACAAGCAGTCAAATTAGGTGTAATAGTCGTTATTTGAAGTGGTAATGGTTGATTAATTGTGAAATTTGCAAATGCACCACATCCATTTAATCCGCTAACGACAATGACATGAGGACCTGCAGCTAGATTTGAAATTGTAAAAGGAGAAGATGTTATTGCTAAAGGTGTTCCTCCATCCAAAGAATAAAGATTCCCATTTGCAACGGTTATTACTGCTGAACCATTAGCGAAACCATAACAATTCGCATTTGTAGGATTCACAGTCACAGTGGTAACAATTTCAGTTACGACTACTTCTGCGGTACTAATACAACCACTTGTGTCAACTGAATAAGTATAAACGCCAGGGTTCATTGTAATAGGGTCATAAGGCATCGTTACAATTGCACCAGTTGGATTAGTCCATTCACCATTCGGTGTAGCATTTGGTCCCAATAAAGGAAATAAATCCGTAGGAGCACCTTGAGAACAGATTGTCAAGGTACTATCATTACCTGGATTCAAATAAGGAACAACCGAAAAATTCAAACTATCTGTTGTAACACACAAAGGATGACCTGCGGGATGAATTGTCAAATACATAACACCTACAGTATCAAACAAACCGATAGGATTTGGAATAGTATTGTTGTTTAATAGCGCAGCTGGAGACCAATCAAAAATTAATCCACCAAAACAATTTGATGTAAATGTTTGAATTGCTGCAGAAGGTGCAACAAAATTTCCGCCATCAGAGAAAATAACAGTCCCACTTGGATCAATGATTTCATAACTACATTCCGATACAAAAAAACCGATACTATCAAATTGGAAAGTAACTTGTGTTCCGTGAGGAATCGAAACAGTATAACTCGCAGTATCACCTGCAGGAATTGTATAAGATGTTGTTACTCCATTAATGGTCACAAGTAGATTATTTCCATTCCAACCATCACCAAAGGAATCTTCGAGACTAAAGGTATAATCACAATTCAAACTACCACCAGAAACAGAACCGTTTAGCTGAACAGAATCTCCTATGCAAGCAATAATATCTGGTCCAGCATCAGGAATTTGATTCGCATTGACCGTTAGTGTAAATGTTGAATCATTTGTACATCCAAAATTATCTATCAAATTGTATGTGTAATTATATACCCCTGGCACTGTTGGATTAATTGTTAAACTATCTCCATCCGTTGAAATAGTTGCAAAAAGAGCAGGGATAGACCAAAAAGAAGAATCGCTACCTGGTCCGATTTGAGGTTCAAAAGAAGGAACAGGTGGATAAAGATTTGGATTTAAGTTAATATCGAAAGCAAATAAGGTTCCATCATCTGCTGCCCAATTATCGATAACTGTCAACGTCCAGATTCCATTCAAAGGACAACCAAATAAATTACTGAAAGGTTGAACAGGAGCGTAAGAACCCGCAGGAATAGTTGCACCAAATCCATTGTTCCCGGCCCAAGTTACCCATGTATCGGTTGCTGAAGGTGTAAAACAATAGGTAAATGGTGTTCCTTGCGTAGTTGGGTCGCTACAATCTACGTTATCCGCTGGATTAGGTATTCCAATTTGTGTTCCCCCACCCCCTTGTTGGTGGAAAATCTGTGTTTGACCATTTGGACATTCTACTAATAAGACTAGATCCCCCATAAATGAGTGTTCTAAATCGATACAAAAACTTACAATGTCACTTAATTGGGTAATGGTAGCTCCTGGTTGAAAACCCGTTTGCAGAATTTGAATATCTTGAGAAACACCTAATAAAGTATCTGGTAAACAACCATCGTCTATCGTTTCAATTCCATCAAAACCATTCCACTCTACCTCACTAAATTCGGGATCAGGATTAACTTGTAAACTTTCACCCAAACATAATGTAGTGTCATTCGATAAGCCTACAAAACTAGGTATGGTTGCAACATAAACTTGTAAATCAATCAAGTTAGTATTACCACAACCATTGTTATCCGTAACGAATAGCTGCACTAAATAATATCCTGGAGTATCATACACATGTGAAACAGTTTGACCGGTTGCACTTGTTCCATCCATGAAATCCCAGTAGTAATTTGCTAAAGTAAATCCAGTAGCAGCAGTTGATAAATTGTTAGCGAAATTCACTACTTCTCCAACACAAACACGCGTGCTATCAGCTGTTTCCCCTCCAACAATCACACCACTTGCTGTTGGAGTTGCACAAGGAGTTGTACAAGTTGCAGATGCTGAAAACATACCTGTTCCAAGCGTATTAGATCGGAAACGTAATGTAATACAACCTGTTGAGTTAAATGGCGTAGCGCTAATAACAACCCCTTGCAATTGTGTTCCTGAGTATGTACCCAAAGTAGGTGCAGCAGTTGAATTTCCATCGTACACATCCATGTAATCTACATTTGTGACATTTGGAAGTGGATTATCGTCAGTTGTACTTAATTGAAATAGATTAAAAACGATTGAAATAATATTACCTGTTGTACCTGGACAAATTGTAATTGTAGTGTTTTCACCATTGGAATAACCTGGCCCACCTTGTCCTCCAGAATCTATAATAAACCCATTACAAGTACTAAATGTTTGATTATTTGAAGAAGGTGAAAAAGGAATAGTTGTTTGCCCAAATATCGCCCCCCCAAGCAACAACGAAAAAATGAATAGTATCGCTTTCATATCATTTTGTATTTGAAGGATATTTGATAAATAACTGAGTGATTTCAGCAATTGGTAACAATACTAATATCTGATTGTTTGGTAATAGAAAATATTGTTTTTCTTTTGATTTCAATGAAACACCAAGTGTGCAATAATTAAACTTATTCGTACCAATAAAAGCAAGTTGTTCTGAAACATTTGAAGAAACAGGAAGTGTTTGAATCAACTTTCGCTCTTCTTTTGAAAGTCCTTTTTTGGCTACAACTTGATAACCATAATCGAGTTCAAATACAAGGTAATTATAAGCATTCATATTGTATTTGAAAGCTGATTGTGCTAATTCACCTTTGTTTTTAACTAATCTTTCATCAATTTCTTGACTAAAAACACTAGTCGATAATGAGAGTGTAAAAAGCACAAAAAATATTTTCATTTTATTCATATCCATTGCAATTTTTTGGTAGTATTTTAATTTTTTATTTCATGATTGTCACATGGCCGTAAATAATTTTACGTTCATCTGTTTTTGCTTTTTTAAACTCAATCGTCCAGTTATATATCCCTTCACGAACTAATTTACCATGATATGTACCATCCCAACCAGCTGTATGAGAATTGGATTCGAAAATCACTTCTCCCCAACGATTATAAATTTTCATATTAAAATCATATGGATCAAATCCTGATGTGAAAATTGGCTGAAAAGTAGGATTGAATTCATCTTCATCTGGCGTAAATGCATTTGGAACAAAGTACAAATTTCCTTCAGTCATTAAGACATTTTTAGTGATACTATCTTTACATCCTTTATCAGAAATTGCCATTAATTGTACCACATAATTTTGTACAGGAGAAGTTGGGAATGTATGTTCGGGATTAAATTCTGTAGAATTAGCTGATCCATCTTGGAAATCCCATACATAAGTTACAGCACCCAATGATGTATTGCTCATTGTCGTAACTGGATCTATTTCACTTAGTATACCTGGATTCGGAGTAAAACTTGCAACTGGATTCGGATAAACACAGATGTAATCTATTATTGTTGTATCCCATTGACAACCTAACGCAGATTTTAAAGTTAAAGACACATCATAACATCCAGCAGCATAATATGTATTTGCGATGTTAGTAGCCAAACTACTACTATTTCCGTCGCCTAAATTCCACGTTGTTTGAACATATGGCGTTCCTGTAGAAGTGTTCGTAAACAGTACATCAAGCGGAACACACCCTTCAATTACATCTGAAGAAAAAGATGGATTAATTCTTGGTTCAATCGTTACCGTTCGTTGATCTGTTCCGGTACAACCTTCAGCAGTTGTTCCAACCACGTTATATATAGCAGTTGTTGTTGGAATAAATGCAACTCCATTTATAACATTATTATCCCAAACATAGTTTGAAGCCCCTAATCCAGCTAAAGTAATTGGTTCTCCAACACATATTATTGTATCATTTCCAGCTTGAACAATAGGCGCTGCATTGACAATCAGCACCAAACTATCAATTGATTGACAGTTATTTTGACCAAAACCAGTTACATAATAAGTTGTTGTACCTACAGTAGGTGTAAACTGTACACTATCGACTACATTATTTGACCATGAATAAGTGTCTGCTCCAGTTGCACTAAAAAGAACACTTGTTCCTTCACAAACTTCCTGATCGACACCAGCATCTACAATTGGAACAGTATATAAATTAATATGCATGGTATCACTGTCAAAACATCCATAAACATCTGTTCCGACAACTACAAAATCACCTGTTGCTAAAGGAATAAAATTTACGCTATCAATAACATTATTATCCCATGCATAAGTTAATGCTCCTTGACCATGTAACAATATTGGCACACCTGCACATATATCAATATCTGGACCTGCATTTACAACAGGTTTATCGTGAACAGAATGCGGTTTCGTTAAACTTGCTTGACATCCTAATGAATTCGTCGCAAAAAGAATGATATTATACGTTCCTAAATTTGGATACAGATATTGAGCATTCGTGTCCGCTATCATGGGTTGTCCATTACTTAAAAACCATGTAAATGATGGTGATAAAGTATCTAAGGATTGATTGATAAAATAAGATGTATCACCAAAACAAACATCTGTTGCTGAAAAATTTAACGCAGGTGCAGGTTTTACAACAACATTTTGGAAAACGGTATCTTTACAATTATCATTCGAAGTTAATATCAAACGAACTAAAAAAGTTCCTGATGTGGTGTAGGTGTGATTTGGGTTAGCTTGAACAGAACCTGTTCCATCTCCAAAATTCCAAACACGACCTGTAATTGTATTTCCTACATTTACACTTGATGTATCAGTAAAGTGTGTAGGTGTATTCACACAAACAGTATCTGTCATGAATCCAGACTCAAACTCTGTTGGATAAACTTGTGTTGAAATAGTAACCTGACAGTTGTTCAAATTACTAAACGTTGTCATAGTACACGTAACAGTTTGTCCATAAGTTGGATTTGTAATATTATACGATTGATTAGTTGATCCATTTTGCCATAAGTAATTCTGAAAACCTGTCGGCGCTGTAACAACAACATTATTTGCGCCAAGACAATAATTCACATTCAACGTTAATGGATAACACTGAGCAGAAACGTAGGCATATCCAAAGTGACCAGATAAACTACAATCCTTAGTTGTATATTCAACTTGGATTGTTTGCCCAATATATGGTTGTAAGTTTAACGCTACAGTTTTCCATGGCATCCAAGTAACACTACCTGTAGTTTGAAAACCTTGACCTGGTTGACCACCATAGACATCGTATTGAGAACAAGGATTCGTAATGACGTTACCCAAAGCATCTAATAAACGCACCTCGAATTTCGGTTGCTCGGTTGGACCGTGACCTGTTGGATTTTCCAATACCGCTGCGAATTTGTAAATTAATAAGGCATTATTTGGATTTACATTCAAGGTATATTTGATTACCTCCGCTTCAGCACCAGTAGAATTATTACCTAATCGACAAGAATAAGTTGATCCGGGAGGTAACATAGGTAAACCTCCACCTGTATTTGGATCGGTTCCTGCTGTACTGATTATCGTATGTCTACCAGCAACAATTCCAGGTGTTGTTGATGGAGCGGCAAATGACCCCGTGAAACCAAGCCAATTGTTAAAATTATTCATTGAAAAATTCGCGTTCGGACAACCTTGTCCAAATGAGTTTATTGACAATGTTACTACACAAGTGATCGTAAATAGTAATTTAATGGTATAAAAACGCATGATAAACTAGTTAACTAATTAATACCAAAAATACGAATAGATTTTAAAATGGTTGCCTTAAAATAAAGAGATGTTAATAAATGTGAACAATTTATTCAATTATTTTGAATTTCAAGGTATTAACCCAACCAATTTTGGTGCGTTTTAAGATATTCTAATGTTTTGTATTCTAACGAATCTGGTTCTATTTTCAAATTGTATTCCCAATTAGCAAGTGGCGGTAAACTCATCAAAATCGACTCTGTTCTTCCACCAGATAACAAGCCGAATTTCGTTCCACGATCATTCACCAAGTTAAATTCCACATATCGTCCTCTGCGTAAATTGCGCCAAGCTAACTGACTCGAGTTGACTTCTTTCTCTCTTCCAAATTGGGCTTGTTCCTCATAAATAAAAGGAAAACTTCGACCTAATTCAAGAGCAAATTGAAGTAATTCCGTTTTTGACAAACCAACTTTTTCATCCAAGTGGTCGTAAAAAATCCCACCAATCCCTCTTGTTTCTTGACGATGGGGAATGTAGAAGTATTCATCTGCCCATTTTTTGAATTTATCATAAAATTCGGCATTGTATTGATCACAAATACTTTTTAATCGTTGGTGAAAAACAACTGCGTTTTCAGGAATTACATAATGTGGTGTTAAGTCAATTCCTCCTCCAAACCAATATTCGCCTGAATCGAGTTCAAAATAGCGCACATTCATGTGAATTATTGGCACATGTGGATTTGATGGATGTAAAACGATGGAAACACCTGTTGCGAAAAATTCATTGCCATTCAAACCTAATTGTTTGCGCATGACATCTGAAACAGGACCGTAAACTTCTGAAAAAGCAACGCCACCTTTTTCAATTAAATCGCCATTATTAATGGTGTTGGTATAACCTCCTCCTCCTTCAGCACGCTCCCATTGATCTTGTTGAAAAGTAGCCTTTCCATCAATACGTTCTAATTCGTTGCAAATAAATAATTGCAACGACCGCATTTCATGACTTATCTCTTTTTTATTCATTGAATGATCCAACTCGATTGATTTGATAATTTTCGTGTTTAATGACAAAACACTTCGAATTTTCATAACCTGATCCTGCAACAAACGATTTCATTTTAAAGTCATTTGCAACCAAATTATCCGTCGTTTCATTCCACAATAGGTATTGTGTAAAATAAAGAAACACATCAAAACCTTGTACTGCGACTTTATTCATGTCCGCTTTGTATTTCGTTCGATACAATTTCAAAACGTGCATTGTTTCAGGTAGCGAATAATTCAAATCTGTTGATGTAGCCCATTGAACGGTGTATTTATTTTTCAAATAAGACGAAATTTCATCGAAATTTGCCCACTCTTTTGTTCCAAATACCGTTACAGTTGAAGTTGTTGACTTACCATTTGCTTTGTACAACTGATTCATAAATTTTGTCGCCAGCGTTTTATCTCTCGTTGGAATAACCAATAAAGTGTTTCCGTTTTTGCGAATAAACGTTGTGAAATCCGCTAGTTTCACTTCAATCAATTTTTGTGAACCATATGATTTTGCTAATTCTAGAAAACGATTTCTAAAAGCATCGTAGATATCTTTGTCTTTTGCATAGCCAGAATTGACCAAAACAATTTGATAATCAGCATATTCACGCAATGCGTATCGTGCTAAAATACGTTGTTGTGTAATATCTGAAGAAACAGCAGCATAAACGAATGGATTTGCATTCAAAACAGTTGTATTAACAGCCGAAGGACAAACCATTCTGACGTTGTTTTTCTTACACCAAGCACTTACTATGTCAACATTTTGAGGTAATAATGGACCAAATATCAAATCGAGGTTCTTGTATTTTGTTTTTTTTAACTCAGCAACAATTTCAACTGAATCAACTGGAAAATCAATAACAGTAACAGTCGCATTGTACCCTAAGTTTTTTAGAGAATCGACTGCCAATTCAACCCCCATGTAAAATTCAGTCGCTACTGTTTTTAATGAGTTTTTACCTTTACTATCTAAATCAAAAGGTAACAAAACTGCTATTTCGTATTTTTCTTTCTTTTTAAAAAGCAATGTTTCGTCAACTTTTGGCAATTCTTTTATTGGTTCAATTTGTCTGATTTCAACCGGCTTAATCACTTCCTTTTTTAGCGGAATTTTTAAGGTGTCATTTGGTTTAATCTTATTATTTGGCAAGTTGTTAATTTTAATCAAATCAGCAACGGGAACCATGAAACGTTTTGAAATCGTATACAATGTTTCACCAGGTAAAACGGTATATTGAATTAATGAATCTGAAAAAACGATAGTCGATTTTGGTGCATTCGTTTTATTGTCAAGTGAACCTGTTTGTAGTTTATTATCGTTCACTAAAATATTTCCGTCTTCATTTTTTTTAATGGGAATGCGTACGAGTTGACCTACTTTCAAATCACTTGATAAGCTTGGATTAAATATAACTAAATCATCCGTTGTAACTAGAAACTTTTTAGTTAGCGAAAATTGAGTTTCTCCTTTTAAAATGTAATGTTCCAAGACTTGTGTTCCATTGGCATATTCACCTTCCGCTGTCCCGATTGGAATCAAATAGCTCACACCTTCTTGAATACCATTTTTCAACGAAGGATTCACTGAAATAATTGAATCAACAGGAACTTTATATGTGGACTGAAGTCCCCAAAGTGTATTTCCTACTTGTGCTGTATGTACAACATGTTTCTTGTTATTGACATATTCGTACAATACATCTTCATTTGTTTGAGAAAATACCGAGAAGGCAAACAACAAAAAGAAAAAAAACAAGCTTTTTTTCATGCGATTTATTTTAAAAGTAGGTTTGTATAGCATTATTCCCATTCAATCGTTGCAGGCGGTTTCGAACTAATATCGTAAGTTACACGATTAATTCCTTTCACTTGATTGATTATTTTATTGGAAATCAACGCTAAAAATTCATAAGGTAAATGGCACCAATCTGCTGTCATTCCATCTGTTGAAGAAACAGCACGTAAGGCAACTGCATTTTCATACGTTCGTTCGTCACCCATTACTCCAACACTTTGAATTGGTAGGAAAATAGCTCCAGCTTGCCAAACATCGTTGTACAAACCATGCTCTTTCAAACCGTCAATGAAAATCGCATCTACTTCTTGTAAAATCGCCACTTTTTCAGCCGTTACTTCACCTAAGATACGAATTCCTAGTCCTGGACCTGGGAACGGGTGTCTATTTAAAATATTTTCAGGCAATTGCAATGAACGACCTACTCTTCTCACTTCGTCTTTGAATAACAAGCGAAGCGGCTCTACCACTTGCAACTTCATGTAGTCAGGTAAACCACCAACATTGTGGTGCGATTTGATAGTTTGAGAAGGACCGCCATTAACTGAAACCGATTCGATAACATCGGGATAAATTGTTCCTTGACCCAACCATTTTGCATCGGTTACTAATTTTGATTCTGCATCAAAAACATCGATAAACACTTTACCAATTGCTTTTCGTTTTAACTCAGGATCTGTTACTCCAGCTAGTGCAGCATAAAAATCTTTCGAAGCATCCACTCCTTTTACATTCAATCCTAAGCCTTTGTAGCTTTCTAAAACTGATTCAAACTCGTTTTTACGCAACAATCCATTATCAACGAAAATACAATGTAAATTCTTGCCAATTGCTCTGTGCAACAACATTGCCGCTACAGAAGAATCGACTCCACCAGAAAGTCCAAGTATTACTTTATCGTCGTTTAATTGTGCTTGTAATTGAGCAACTGTGCTATCAACAAAAGAATCAGGTGTCCAATCTTGTGAACAACCACAAATTCCAACGATGAAGTTTTTCAATAAAGTTGCACCTTCTAATGAATGGTAAACTTCTGGGTGAAATTGAATTCCATAGGTCTGTTCACCCTGAATATGATAACCTGCTACTTCAACATCTTTTGTACTTGCAATAATTTGATAATTAGCTGGTACATTTTTAATTGTATCGCCGTGACTCATCCATACTTGAGAACCATCGTTCATTCCTTTGGTCAACTCGTGTGACTTATCTACGTATGATAAATTGGCACGACCATATTCACGAATCGTTGAAGGCAATACTTCGCCACCAAAGTTTTGCGCCAAATATTGCGCACCAAAACAAACACCTAACAAAGGAAAACTCCCTTTAATAGCCGACAAATCAGGTTTTGGCGCTTGTGGGTCACGTGTTGAAAATGGACTTCCTGAAAGGATAATCCCTTTGATATTCCCTCCTAATTCAGGGATTTTATTCCACGGATGAATTTCACAATAGACGTTTAATTCACGAACTCTTCTGGCAATTAACTGCGTATATTGCGAGCCAAAATCTAAAATAAGTACCATTTCTTGCATACTTGCAAAGATAGCGAGTAATTCAAAATGAACGTTCTATTTTTAGGAAAACTTGTAAAAAGTTTACTGACACATTTCATTTTATTACGCCATTTTGTCAGAAAAGTAACTTTTGGAACAATTTATGACATTTCCTTCGCTGTAATCAAAGAAGCAAGCGTAATTTCATTATTTTTGACTTCAGAATAAAAGAAAATCATGTTAGGAGGAATTTTAAAAAAGATACTTGGCGACAAATCTGCCAGCGATAGAAAAAAATACCAACCTGTTATTGAACAAGTTGCAAAAGAATTCAGCAAACTTCAAGCGATAAGTGATGACGAATTACGTCAAAAAACGGCTCAATTTCAAGAAAAAGTAAAAACAGCTATTGCTTCTCTAGAAGCTGAAGTTGCTTCATTGAAAGAGAAATCGACTGATTTAACACTTCCATTGCATGAAAAAGAAGGATTGTACGAAACAATTGATGCAAAAGAAAAAGCAATCAACGAAGAAATAGAGCGTGTTCTAGAAGAAATATTACCTGAAGCATTTGCTGTAGTCAAAGAAACATCTCGTCGTTGGGCTGAAAACGGTCATTTGACTGTAACTGCAACTGACTTGGATCGTACTTTAGCAACACAAAAAGACGGGATTACTATTGATGGTGACAAAGCAATTTGGCACAATAAATGGACAGCTGCTGGCGCAAATGTTGAATGGGTAATGGTTCATTACGATGTTCAGTTGATGGGTGGAGCTGTTTTGCACCGTGGAAATATTGCTGAAATGCAAACAGGAGAAGGTAAAACATTGGTTGCTACATTACCTGTTTATTTGAATGCAATTTCTGGAAAAGGAGTTCACTTGGTTACTGTCAATGATTATTTGGCAAAACGTGACTCGGAATGGATGGGGCCTATTTATCAATTCCATGGTTTAACTGTTGATTGTATTGATAAACACCAACCAAATTCACAAGCAAGAAGAGATGCTTACAATGCGGATATTACGTTTGGAACAAACAATGAGTTTGGTTTTGATTACCTGCGCGACAACATGGCGAGTGCAGTTGAAGATTTGGTACAACGCAAACACCACTTTGCAATTGTCGATGAGGTCGATTCTGTATTAATTGATGATGCTCGTACACCTTTGATTATTTCTGGTCCAACACCAAAAGGTGACCAACATGAATTTTACGAGCTAAAACCACGCGTAGAACGTGTAGTTGAAGCGCAACGAAAATATGTCAACCAAGCGTTAGCAGATGCAAAACGTTTATTGGGTGTCGCGTTGAGCGGCGAAAATTCTGGCGATAACAAAACAGCTCTAGAAGAAGGAAGTATTGCTTTGTTACGTGCGTTTAGAGGTTTACCAAAAAACAAAGCGTTGATAAAATTCCTTTCTGAACCAGGTGTGAAAACACTTTTACAGAAAGTTGAAAATCAATACATGGCGGAACAAGGAAAACACATGAAGAAAATTGATGTGGAATTATTCTTTGTGATCGATGAAAAAAACAATACTGTTGAATTAACGGAAAAAGGAATTGATTTGATTTCAGGTTCAGATGATCGAAATTTCTTTGTCATGCCTGATATTTCAACTGGTATCACTCATTTACAAAAACAGGCACTTGCTCCTGAAGCATTCAATGAGCAAAAAGATTTATTGATCAGAGATTACAGTATCAAATCGGAACGTATTCACTCGGTGACGCAACTATTGAAAGCATATACCCTTTTTGAAAAAGAAGTGGAATATGTCATCATGGAAAACAAAATCAAAATTGTTGACGAGCAAACAGGTCGTATTATGGAAGGCCGTCGTTATTCAGATGGACTTCACCAAGCAATTGAAGCGAAAGAAAATGTGACTGTCGAAGCAGCAACACAAACATACGCAACAGTTACCTTGCAAAATTACTTCCGTATGTACCACAAATTAGCGGGTATGACGGGGACTGCAGAAACTGAAGCGAAAGAATTTTGGGATATTTACAAATTAGATGTGGTTGTTATTCCAACAAACCGTCCGATTTCTCGTAAAGACGAACACGATTTGGTTTTCAAAACGGCACGTGAAAAATACAACGCTGTCATTGAAGAAGTGGAAAAAACTGTCGCAGCTGGAAGACCGATTTTAGTTGGTACAACAACAGTTGAGATTTCCGAATTATTGAGCCGTATGTTAAAAATGCGTAACATACCTCATCAAGTATTGAATGCAAAGTACCACCAACGCGAAGCGGAAATTGTTGCCGATGCGGGGAAAGCAGGCGCAGTAACGATTGCAACCAACATGGCTGGTCGTGGAACCGATATTAAGTTGGGTGAAGGCGTCAAACAAGCTGGTGGTTTAGCTATTATCGGTACTGAAAGACATGATTCTCGTCGTGTTGACCGTCAGTTGAGAGGTCGTTCTGGTCGTCAAGGAGATCCAGGTTCTTCTAAATTCTTTGTTTCGTTAGAAGATGATTTGATGCGTAAATTTGGATCTGAGCGCATTGCGAAAATCATGGATAGACTTGGATTGAAAGAAGGAGAAGTGATTCAACATGGAATGGTTTCAAAATCGATCGAGCGTGCACAGAAAAAAGTGGAAGAAAATAACTTTGGAGTTCGTAAGCGTTTATTGGAATACGATGATGTCATGAACGCGCAACGTAAAGCGATTTATAGAAAACGTCATAATGCATTATTTGGTGATCGTTTGGATGTTGATGTATCCAACATGTTCTATGATGTAATCGAATCTCTTGTTGCAACACATCAAGGAGGTTCATTCGAAGCATTTGACTTAGAAATGATGCGCGTTTTAGGTATGCAATCACCTGTTGATGAACAAGCATTCAGAACAACAAAAAACAGTGATTTGATCGATGACCTTTACGATGGAGTTGTTGCTCATTACCGTGCTAAGAACGAGAAAATCGCTCTAAATGTTTTCCCGCAATTGAAACACGTGCATGAAACAATGCCGCAATTCAAGAATATTCAATTCCAAATTACTGATGGAATTAAAGAAACGAACATTTTAGTCAATTTAAAAGAAGCATACGAATCAAATGGTGCAACAATTCCAACTGCAATTGAACGCAACTTGGTATTAGGAATGATTGACAACGAGTGGAAAGAACATTTACGTGAAATGGATGATTTACGTTCTTCGGTTCAACAAGCCGTATACGAACAAAAAGATCCGTTGCTGATATACAAATTAGAGTCATTTGAATTATTCAAAGCAATGATGAGCCGTTTGAGTTTTGAAACGATTGAGTTTTTAACGAAAGCGGATATTGCACGTGAAGATGGAAATGATATTGCTGCAACGAAAAAAGAAGCAACTGCTGAAAATCGTTATGCAAATGCAACCACAAACACAACTGCTACTGAACCTTCTAAATTCCAAGGAAGTGAAGGGTATGACGAAGCGATGCGCAATTCGATGCAACAACGCGAAAAACAACAACCCGTTGTAGCTGAACCGAAAATTGGTCGCAACGATGCTTGTCCTTGTGGTAGCGGAAAGAAATACAAACAATGTCACGGAAAATAATACAAAAGGCTTTGAGTTTCAAAGCCTTTTTTTATTCAACGACAACACGTAGTTTTGTTGCATGAAAAGTTTTCAGAAAATAGGAATTGTTGGATCGGGCAATGTCGCAGTACAATTGACCAATGCGCTTGTTGCAAACGGGATCAAACCAATTGTTTGTTATGGTAGAAATACTAAAAGTGGCGCTGAATTTTCGAAACAATTCGACGTTCCATTTACTCAAGATTTGAGTGAATTGGAAGGTTTAGATGTCATCATCGCTTGTGTCTCAGACGATGCGCTAGCAACACTCATACCGCAACTTGCAAGCATTTGCCCTGTACTTTCTACTTCTGGAACTGTCGATGTATGTGCGTTTGAACACCAATTTCCAATCGGAGTAATGTATCCGCTTCAAACAATGACCAAAACGGCGGCACTTCCATTTCAATCGATTCCGTTGTTTATTGAAGCCAGTGACAGCACTTTTCTTGCTGAAATATCGATTTTCGCAAACAAATTAGCCGATACAGTTATTGAAATGAATGCTGAACAGCGCAAAAAATTGCATGTTGTTGGTGTCTTTGTGAATAATTTCACCAATCACCTACTCGACTTGATGCAAGATTTTTCTTCAGAAAATCAATTAGATTTTCAGTGGTTTGCGCCTTTATTGAACGAAACAGTCGCAAAAGCATTGAAAAATCCCGCAAAAAACAACCAAACAGGACCAGCAAAACGCAACGATCAAGCAACCATTCAAGCGCACGAAGCGCAACTCGAAGAACCGCTTTTATCGATTTATCGTACAATAACAAAAAGTATTCAACAACGCTTTCAAACCAATGATTAGTTACAAAGAACGTTTACCAAAAGTAACCACTTTTATTTTTGATGTCGATGGAGTTTTGACCACAGGCGATGTGCAACTCATCAACAACGATGTGATTCGCACCATGCATTCCAAAGATGGTTATGCACTCCAATATGCGGTAAAAAAAGACTTCCAAATATTCATTATTACTGGAGGAAATTCAGAGGATGTCAAAGCGCGCTTGTTAGCATCTGGTGTGAAAGAAGTGTTTTTACGTTCGTCGAATAAAGCAAAAGTGTACGAAACGATCAAGGAGAAATATTCTTTAAACGACGAAGAGATTTTGTACATGGGTGATGATATTCCAGACATTCCTGTATTAAAAGCAGTTGGCGTGAGTACTTGTCCGCAAGACTCTGCTGTAGAAGTGAAAGCGATTTGTCACTATCAATCCCCTATTCTAGGTGGAAAAGGATGTGTTCGAGACGTGATTGAACAGGTGATGCGTGTACAAGGAAAATGGATGAACGACGACGCTTATTTTTGGTAAGGTTTTCATTTTGAAAAAACAATTCTTTCTACTCATTCGACGTATTTTATCACCATATCAAAACCAACCATTTAATTTGCTTTGAAACATTCTTCATAGGATTTCACAAAACATTGAATAATTGCTTGTAATTTGGGATTGTTGGGCAAATTATGTTTTACTTTGTTTTTCTCAATGTAATTAACTGTATTCCAATAATGTTCGTTTGTTTTAATCGGATTGCACCCGTATTTCTGTGTCCAAAATGGCGTGGAACCGTCCTTTAGTTTCGTGGTAGAGTGTTTTCCGTCAAGGGGATTACATCTATCGTCAAGGGGATTAATCCCCTTGTTGTGGAGATTCCCATTGTTGTTGGCGATCCACTTGTTGCAGACCCTAGCAGTTCTACCTTTTATTTTGTGCATGATTTTTGGAACTTCGTCCTCTGCACAAACGAGCAAAATATGCATGTGGTCACGGCATAGATTGAAAGCAGCGATGGTTAGCTTTTCTTCGTTCACTATTTCTGAAACGGTTACAGCTATTAGTTCTTCTATTTCTTTTGACATGTAATTGACATCCGGTAGTGGTTTCTCTCCATCAAAACGACGCTCTCTTGCACGATAATCTATCATACGTTGAGATGTTCGACTGTCGTGAATAGCTGTCGTTATGTGATATGCAAATTTTTGTTTCACCTTAGATTTTTATTAAAATTCTTTTTCTCTCTGAAAAAAATTAACGTGACAAATTGATTGGATCTTTCCTTTAATTTTCCTCAAAATAGATTGTGGACTTAGTCATGTAGTATTTCATTGTGAACTATTCCATTCCGAAGTAAAATGAAATCAACTTGTTGTTACAATAATTTTCAAAACCGAACTATTCAGAAACGATTTCAATTAAATATAAGAAAAATTATTGAAAAATAATCGGAATAAGATAAATATCGACGCAAACTAAACTAAATAAAATGGAAGATTATCCAACAAAAAATGGACGAATGAAGAAGCCTGTTTCTTGTTAGTTGTTTACTTTACTACTTTAATAAGTGATGTGCCTTTTTCGGTTGTGAAGTGCAAGAAATAAACACCAGATGCCCACAACTCTGTGTTCAACTCCAAGTATTCATCGAAGTGATAGGTTGCGCTTTCATCTCCAATAGATCCAAAAACCGAGACTGTATTTCCGAAGGACTGAGCAGTTATCTTCAATGTTTCTTGAAATGGATTCGGCGAAACTACAACTGAATTTGTGTTCAGACTTTCAGTTAAGTCGACTAGATTCTCGACCAAAGGACTCGCTAAGAAAGGAGGGAAACTCGCATCATCTCCAATTTTTACAACCATGGCAGATGAACCGCCAGCGCCATAGAACGTATGCATCCCAACAGCTATTGCAAAGCCATCGAGTGTATTGATCATGTGAATGAATTGATCTTGACCGATTCCGCTGTAACCAACGCCGTAATTATTCCAATAAAAATTTCCGTCATAGCGGAATATAAATGCATCTTCTCCCGAAGCAAAAGTTGGATAGGAGGCATTGATTAATTGGGAAGCGACAAAATGTTTTGGTCCAATAGTTGAATTGTATCGTACGACTTGTCCATAGCGCACACTTTCGGGAACATAGCCTTCTTCTGTCAAATTAATAATTCCAGTAAAAGAAATATTCGCCCGAAAAGCATCAAAATCCGTTTTTCCAGTTTGAATTCCTTCACCTACAACTAAAATGTCAACTACTGAAACCACGATGTCGTTGATGGTAAATGCACCTTTTGCTCCCAAGTTCACTTCCCAATCCAACGAACTATTGGTATGGTAATGCGCTACATAAGCTTTGTTCAACAAAGAATCTTGGTTATACAATGTTCCTGCAACAACAAACGTTGTATCAGATGTTTTTTCAATGCTCGTTAAGCGGTCTACTCCAGGCGTTCCCATTTGCATGGTCCAATTTATTGCACCTGTTTTGTCGATGCGCAGCATATAAATGTCAGGATTTCCAGAATTGGTCGCATCCGTTTCACCAACCATTATTATTGACGTATCAGCTAAAAGCAAGGCATCTGAAATGCGCTCCCATCCTCCATTGTCGAAATATTTTTCCCACAATAAATTACCTGAGTTATCAGTAAAATAAACCACCGCATCAAAGTTTGCAGAAGGACCACTTGAACTTGTACCAATAATGTAATTTCCAAAACCAGCGACGGGTAAAACACGAACTCCCTCTTCAAATTCTGAACCACCGTAAGCTTTTGACCATTGATAAGTTCCAGTTTTGCTCAAACTCAATAAAAATGCTTGTGTTGGTGCTTCGTCAAAGCTTGATGACGAACCGGTTATTAAGTATGAACTGTCAGGTAATTGAGCAACACCCAAGGCCTTGTCGTAACCGTTACCCGAAAAAACTTTGTGGAACGAAGAATTTTGACCTAAAACAGAAGGTGTTAAGGCTAAAAAAATGAAAAACAACGCATACAGATACTTCATATTGACCAAGAAAAACGTAAAAATAATGATTGACCAAATGCTTTTTTCGAAACAAAACCTAAAGCATCATCGGTACCTAGTGAACCTGAAATTTTCTTGCCCGTAAAGGTGAAATACCAACCATTTCTAAAGCTACCAAAAGCCCCGTAAGAAATTGATGATGCCAAAGCGGTTTTTGAGTTAATTTTCCAATAAAGACCTAAAAATCCTGCTGGAATTGCTGCAATCGTTGGATATAATTTAATACCGTAATACGTTTGGAATTTTTTGGTACTCGTGCCGTCGATCAATTTTGATACCTGAATAAACGCTGGTAATAAGACCCAACTTTTCGTTATTCGCTGTTTTATTCCAAGTGAATCCATCAATGAGAAATTTGACCCGAAAAATTCGTTTGCATTGATTAACTGATTGATTTGAAAACCGCTATAATTGTACGTGGAATCAATTTCATAACGTCTTAAACCATCATTTACAAAGGCTAAACCGAGATTTTGAACCTGAATTTGAATCGTTGCTTTTTGTTCGTTTTGCAATTGAACAGCAATTCGTTTGTCAAGATCAAGCGCAAAACCAATTCCAGTTGAAAATGCATTTGTTGGTGTAAACGCTAATTCTCCTTGTAATTTTAAATCAATTTCAGAAGCATCACTATTTTGTGTCAAATATGCTTTTCTAAAATATGCTTTCGAATATTGTTGTAAATTAACCAAATTCAGAAAAAAAGAACTTTTACTTGATTTATTAAAAATACCAAAACCAATTTTTTGAAAAATTGCTGTATTCAGGCTTAACTCGGAAAAATTTGCTGCGTTTCCTAAGTATTGTTCGTTTCCTAAAAAAGCTAATCCAAAAGCATCTTTACTAAAAAATGTGTTTGCATGCCCATAAAAACCTGCTTTTACACCAAAAGAAAGCGAATCCTTGAGCAATTTTTTGTTTCCAATAAAACAGCGGAATTCATTAAATGACTGCACAGCAAAACGATTAATCGACGCTTGATCATTAAACGTGTTCTGTAGTTGTTCATTGGGGATTTGTCCACCAAAAATAAATTTATTAGTTAACGAATTAGGAAGGGAATTGGAATGATATTCTGTTCCCGATTCAATAAAATAAGTGTTTTTAGAAAAACTACTATCTTGCGTTAAGGGTAAATAAAACTGAGCTTTAACCGAAAACGAGCAAAGCAAAATGACAGCGAATTTGAAAACAAAACTTTTCATCACAAGCGATTTTCTAAGGTTATTTTCGTTCCTACTTTGAATTTAAAAAACGCATTTTCAGGAATACTAACCTTCGTATTACTCGATTGCGTTGCATTCGGTGTGTTTAATACGAGTTTAACAACACATTTACTCGTTGTACCAACAAGATCAACAATACTTTCTGGAAAATCAAAAACAATATAAGAATCCTTTTGATACAAGCCATTTACAAGATTACCCGTTAAACTGGACGCTACAATTGATGTACCTGTAAGAGTTGTAATGAGGTTATTATTGTTATCCAATAATTGCAAAACAACAGCTCCTTGTAATGGGAAGGCATTGGTTGCATTCATCCAAATTTTACCTGCTTTGATATGTGTTTTCGTAGGATCATTTTTTATTGATAATGCAAAGGTATCTTGTATTAAAAAGTTGTCCATTTGTATATTCAATGGTAAATCACCAGTTATTTGAACACTTAGCGGGTATTTGTCCCAAATTTCGTCCCAACCACCTGAAATATTTCCCCAAGGATTTACATGCAAATCATAATTCACACCGATTGCACCACCATGATTCTCAATAAATTGCTCTAAATTTGAATTGGTGCCATCAACTACCATGTTGTAAACACTTGGCGTATGTGATGCATAAGTTCCTGTTGCGGCGTTTATCGTCTGCCAATTTCCAATTATTGAATGGGTCAAGGAAACAGTTTGCGCTTGGTGATTGGTGTTTTTAAATTCATTCAAGCGAAACTTCGCACTCAATTTCAATCCGTTTTCAATGCGAATACCAAGTGTAGCTGCATCTATATCTATCAAACCTGATTGAATACTAGCTAAAAGTGCGCTATTTTTATCAATTGTTTCAGAAATCAGTTGTGAACCAAAGTATCCTCGTGCATAATCGATTTGAATGTCTGCAAGTTCGAAAACAAAACGCATGGAATCTTGATTCGATAGTATTACAGATTGACCTGAGGGATCTGATTGAACAATCAAACGTGATTGAATGAGATTAAACCCACCTATGTCAGCGCCGCGCAAATCTACTGAGTAACCAGATAAATCGACGAATCCATCAACTTGTCCAGGTTGCGTATTTGTTCCAGCTGGTGCAACAAAAAATTGACTTAAGGTCGCGCCATTTTTTGTTACTCCTGGTAATTCGACCGTAAAATTTGTTTTGGTTGCAATGGGATTGAGTACTTTGATTTTTATCCCGCCACTTTTGACAACGATTTTTTTCAATTCAATAGCGCCCAAATTCAAATCATGTTCTTGGATATCATTCACAAAAGATGTCCCAGGAGGGATTGATATTCCATTCAATGCCATTGCAAAAGCATGATTGATAGTTGTGTCAGGAATTTCAACGAAATCACTCAGTTTCAATGACAACAATTCACGATCAATAGAAAGTTGGTAATTTCCACCAACGACAGTTAGGATTGAATCATCCACCAAATTTGTTAAGGTCAATGAATCACTCAATAATGGCAATTGCCAATTCGAATCCCAAACTGTTTGTTCACGTTTGCAACTGAATATTATACTCAGCACAAAAACAGATAAAGCAACAAACAGTAGTTTTTTCATGGTTATACGTTTTCGATTATTGCTGCGTATCCTTGACCAACACCAATACACATTGTAACCAAAGCATATTTTCCGTTAGTACGTTTCAATTGATTAGCTGCTGCTAATAATATGCGTGAACCAGACATTCCTAGTGGATGTCCAAGTGAGATCGCTCCACCATTCGGATTGATTCGTGCATCATCATCCGCTAAGCCTAAGGCGCGCGTACAAGCTAACACTTGTGCTGCAAACGCTTCGTTCAATTCGATTACATCCATTTGATCCAAGGTTAAACCAGCTCGTTGCAACGCTTTTTGCGAAGCTTCCACAGGACCAATTCCCATGATTCGTGGTTCAACACCAGAAACAGCAGCGCTAACGATGCGTGCTAGTGGTTGCAATTGATGTGTTTTTAATCCATTATCTGAAGCTAACAACAACGCAGCAGCACCGTCATTCAATCCTGAAGCATTTCCTGCAGTTACCGAACCATCTTTTTGAAACGCCGGGCGCAATGCCGCTAAGGTTTCTATCGTTGTTGTTGGTCGTAAAAACTCGTCGTGTTCAAACAACAAGGGATCTTTTCGTTTTTGAGGAATCATAACAGGCGTAATTTCTTGCGCCAATATTCCATTTTGTTGTGCAATAGCCGTTTTCATTTGCGACCATGCAGCAAATTTATCTTGATCTTCGCGTGATATGGCATACTTAACAGCAAGGTTTTCAGCAGTCATTCCCATCGGGTCAACTCCATACAACTCTTCCATTTTTGGATTGATAAATCGCCAACCAAAAGAAGAATCGAATAATTGTTGATCACGACCATACGGTGTAGCCGATTTAGAAAGTACCCAAGGTCCACGCGTCATGTGTTCAACGCCACCAGCAACATAAATGTCGCCCGCATTATCTTTCAAAGCACGCGCTGCATTGATTGTTGCAGCCATTCCTGAAGCGCACAAGCGATTAACCGTTTCACCACCAACAGAAATTGGGTATCCAGCAAGTAATAAAGCCATACGTGCAACATTTCGGTTATCCTCACCCGCTTGATTGGCACAACCTAAAATGACGTCTTCAATTGCTGAGGGATCCAAATTCGGGACTTTTTCTAACAATGCTTTTAACGCATGAGCAGCCAAATCGTCGGCGCGCACTGGTGACAATGTTCCCCCAAAATTTCCAATTGGTGTACGAACACCAGCAACAATGTATGCTTCTTTACTCATTCTAATTTTTTTCGTTTAATAGTGCTGTAAATTTAACTGAAATTCAAGAATAGCACAAAAAAGTTAGGAGAAATCTAGTTCTCCTCATCCGAAGTTAATTCATCGAAATCATCGCTTTCTAATTCGAGTGCTTTTACAGCTTGAACTGCATTTCCTGCAATTCCGCGAACAGAACCATACATATCAATGGTATTGACGATTACTTTTTCAATTTGTTTTTCGCGTTGTTTCCAAATTCGTTGCATTGATCTTTTTTCAGTTTCTAAATCCGCTTTCATTTGCGAAAAGCCTTCAACAATAGCTTCCACCTGCATGCGGAAAGTATTACTGGTCAAGAAATCGTACAATAAATGCATTTTATCGCCTTTGTTTTCTTGCGAAACCAAGGACGTATTCAAACGGATTAATGTTTCTCGCAAAACGGTACATAAGCCTTTGAATTCTTCAAACGTACAAATCCAAATTCCGTCTTTTAAACCCATTCGTGCCATGTCACTGGGTAAAACATCCGTTACTAACACGCCAATATCTGCACTTTTTTCGCGGATATCTGCTTTGAATTTTTCAATCCAACTTGGTTGGAAATCTTTTGTTCGTTTTGATTCGTAATAGATTGTCCCGCAATTTTGCTGTTGACGGGTATGCACCGTTTGAATGCAATCGCCACCACGCGCACCTTTTTTAATCTCGTCTATCGTATCGAGTGGGAATTGAGTTGCCAACCATTCTTCAATTGCAAGTTCTTGCACTTCACCTTGTAATTGCATCGACCCTTGCTCCTGTTTGCGCTTCATTTCCTCCGTCAATTTTTTCTGATCTTCTAATTGTTTCAGTAATTCTTTGACACGTAATTCGTTTTTATCCTCTTCTATTTTGCGGATTTTCTCTTTTTCTTCGAGAATTAATTGATTTAATTTCAATTGTGATTCTGCTTCAATTGCTTCTTTTAGTTCCGATTTTTCGCGTTTTAATTTTTCAATCTCTGCTTTCGTAAGGTTGAGTTCTTTGATTTGTTCCGATTTTTCATTCAACTCTTTTTGTAACAACTGAAATTGATCTTGTTGTTCCAAAACAAGTTGTTGCTTGAGTTTTTGTTCAATAAGCGCTTTTTCTTGTTTGATTTTTGCCTCAATTTTTTCCTGAAACAATTCATTTTCACGCAACTTTTTTGCTTCAAAAGCTTCTTTATCCGCTAATAAATCACGTTGTTTTTTAGAAAACTCATCGCGTTGTACCGATAATTGTGCTTGGTATTTTTGTTTGATTTGTTCTTCTAATTGATGAGCAAGTATGTCGTTTACATCTATCGCAGTTCCACAATTGGGGCAGTTTATTTGATTCATTGATACGAAGTTTTGTTTTGTAGCATCGTTTTTACGAAAATACAAAAAAGCTGTCTTTTTAGGACAGCTTTTTAAAAATGATGATGAATTAATTTATTTCAATTGAATTTTTTTGTGCGCTAAACGTTCGCTTCCGTTTTCAAGGGAATAAAACAATTTTAAGACATATTGACCTTTCACTAAATCTTCAATGTTGACATTAATTCCTTCGTTATCAACAAAAGGTAAATCTTCTTTTTTCACACAACGTCCTGCCATGTCAAGTAATTCCAATCTAACATTTGTCCAATTTTCAGTTGTTGAAATTGTGAAAAAATCATTTGCTGGATTAGGATAAAGTGAAAACATTGTTTCCCCAATTTCATTTGTTTCAACTCCAAGGAAATTTGTAACTATCGTATCATAAATTGTCGAAAAAGTACCATCACAATAACCGACTGTTAAAGAAACTATGTATTCTCCTGGATTTAAATACTTGTGTAGTACTGAGAAATTTTCATTAGTCGTTCCATCACCGAAATCCCATAACATATAAATTGGCCAAGGATTACTCGTGTTCGAAAAAATAAATTGATCAAAATAAGGTTGAATATCCATTGACACAACTGGTTGCGGTTGATTTTGATCGACAATTCCTTGATAACTTATTTTAAAAAATGATTGAACTGATGTTCCTGAATTCTGAAAACGATAAATTACAATTACATTATTGGTATTGATATTGAAATTAGTTTGATAATTATTCATTGTAATCACCTGATAAAGTGTTGTTTGATTATAGTTATCGTAAATAAAAATAGAATCATTAGCTGATAAATGTAAACTATCAATTGTGAAATTGATGGAAGATGCATTACAGGGATTCAAATAATATGAACAGCCATAATAAGATGCTGTGGAATTACTATCTATACCTACCGAAACCAACACTCCATTAGGACTGGATATAAAGTAATCAAAACACCCGAAGAATTCGTTATCAATGTTTATTAATTTTTCAATTGTATCAGTACTATTACAATTTTGAACGATCAGTCGAACGTTATAGAATCCTGTGTTTGCATAAATATAACTAGGATTTTTTAGATTCGAAGTAGCACCATCGCCAAATGACCAATTCCACGATTCTGGAGAATTTGATGTGTTGTCTAAAAAACTAATTACTGAACCAGCTACTAGATTAAATGTATTTGGCAAAATGTACGTGAAATCTGCTTCTAAAGGCGCTGGAGAAATACTTATCGCATTCGTAATAACAGAGATGTCAGATGAGAAGCACCCCATATTATTTACAACCATTAAAGAAACCGTGTAATTTCCATTAGAAAGATACGTATGCGAAGGATTGAATACATTTGCTGTCGTTCCATCACCAAAATTCCAATAGTAATTGTCGTACCCTTGTACTGATTGAAAATCAACCGTAAAAGGTGCAGTACATGAAATTTGATCTGACATTGTAAAGTCAGCTGAAATAGTTAACAGCGATTGCACATCTCCTACTCCAACAGCATACCAAGCATTTATTACTGCATTGTGTTGAGGTGAACATTCTCCGAATAAATCAATCGCTGCTAGTTCAGAACCGTAGCGAGCACCTAAAAAATCAGCATATGAAGGTAAGTAGTACGCTAGGTTTCGATAAGCAATTTTCATTGCATCCATTAAACCAATTGAATTTACTAGGTACGAATTACCTAAATCATTTACCCCATTTCCTCCTTCTACCAACAAATAATACCAATAGTTTTGAATACCACTATCATTATGGACGATGTCTCCATTACCATAATAAGAACCATAAAAACAATCAGGATGTTGAAACTCATTTGGATTAGCCATATTACGAAATGCTGTGTTTCCTGTTCCTGTTGGTTTTAATAATTGATCACCAACATACCAAGTTGCAACCGATGGCGCATTTAAAAATCGGATTGTGGCTCCAAAAATATCGCTGAACGATTCATTCAAAGCACCTGATTGATCACTGTAAAATAAATCTGCAGTATTTTGAGTTACTCCATGTGTAAATTCATGACCTACAATTTCCAAAGACGCTACTGGATAATGATCAACATCTCCATTTCCATAATACATTTCATTAAATGGATAACCAGTCCAATATGCATTAACCATGACAAATGGATCGTTAGCATAACTTAATAGCAATCCACCATTCCCATCGTAGGAAGAGCGATTAAATTGATTCATATAAAAATCAAAAGTAGCTTCCACCCCATAATGAACATCCATGCCAAATTTTTCATTTTCCGTATTCGTGTTGTTCCAGTTATTATCAGTATCATAAAAAGGAGCAAGTGTTTCCATATTATACGTTTTAATGCCATTTCCTCGGCTATATTCTTCCGAAATAAAACTAGACGGCGCAATACTGTCTGTAGTAACTGTTTTCACTCCAGAAAAATGCGTATGTGCCGTTCCAACGACATCAATAGAACATATGTTGTCAATTACTTTTAATATTGCACCTGAATTTGCATCAACAAATACTTGATTGTTTAAAAGTGGTGCTTTTGAGCTAATAATACATTTATAAGCCAAAACTGGATGCTCTTCATGAATAAACACAATTAATTCTACCTCTTTAAAGTCGAGTTGATTGCTAGAAAGTTTCGCCTCACTTTTTGCTAATGCATAATTCAAAGCTTGTTCTTTTGATAGTTGAGGGGTTGTTTCTAGTGAAATATTTGGAAAGAAATCACCATTTGCAGATTTTAAATATCCATCTTTGAAATGATAAATATATACATAGCCTGCAACTTTTAATCCTTTGTAGTGTTGTTGAAATCTACTGTGTGTCATCCCAATTTGATCTCGTTCTGTTTTCTTTAATACCCAAGTATCTTCCAAACGAGAACCAAACACTTGTTTATTGAATACCGATAAATTCAAAGAATCGTAAATCTTTGGCAATAAAGTAATCCCTTTAATAGCATTGGTTTTTTCATTTAAAATAACGTGATTTGATCCGTTTACTCTTGCTTGAGCCTTCTCTCCTTTTAGTTGTTGCCCAAAAATTGAAGGAGAGCTAAAAATAACGCATAGCATTACTTTACAAAGTAGTCTTAAGTTCATGTGTTCTGGTTTTAATGTTTCAATGAAATTTATAACTAATATTTCCGCGAAAAAAAAAATAAACTTAATCTGCAATTCTCATTTATTAAACAGTAGCTGATTTTAATTAAATTTGAAAAAAATCAGTTCATGAACGGTTCGATAACGGCAACACATCTTTCTTATTTTCAATCATTACTTGGTGCACGAATACAAGTTGGTTCGGAAATAAACCCGCACTATGCATCCGATCACACGGAGGATTTTGTGTTTTATCCAAGTATTGTTGTCCTACCAGAAACGACGGAAGAAGTTGCTCAAATCATGAAATACTGTTTTGAAAACGAACTGATTGTAACGCCTTCGGGAGCTCGAACAGGCTTGAGTGGCGGTGCACTTGCAAATCATGGTGGTGTGTTGCTCAGTTTGGAGCGCATGAATAAAATCATTAAAATCGATGAAGAAAATCACCAAGTAATTACTGAGCCTGGCGTAGTCACGGAAGCCTTGCAAATTGCTGTGAAAGAAAAAGGATTGTTTTATCCGCCTGATCCAGCTTCGAAAGGTTCTTGTTTCATTGGTGGTAATATTGCTGAAAATTCAGGAGGACCGAAAGCAGTGAAATATGGTGTTACCAAAGATTGGGTGCTCAACCTCGAAGTTGTTTTGCCAAATGGAGACATCATGTGGACAGGAGCAAATGTGATTAAAAATGCGACGGGATATAACTTAACTCAATTAATAGTAGGAAGTGAAGGAACCTTGGCAATTGTCACAAAAATAGTTTTGCGCTTAATCCCACACCCTACTCATACGCTGTTGTTATTAGTTCCATTTCGGAAAGGTGAAGAAGCGTGTGAAGCAGTTGGGAAGATTTTTATGGCGGGAATTTTACCAAGTGGAATTGAATTTATGGACCGTGAAGCTTTGCTCTTTACTTTACCATTTGTTGATGATGCACCTGATATATTAAAAGACGACCACGATGCCCATTTATTAATCGAATTGGACGGATTTAATCCAGACATTCTCATGAATGATTGCGAGAAAATCGTAGACATTTGCGAACAATTTTCAATCGACGAAATATTGTTTGCTGAAACGGAGGCACAAAAAGAAAGTCTTTGGAGGGTACGCCGAAAAATTGGTGAATGTGTCAAATCGCATTCCATATACAAAGAAGAAGATACCGTTGTTCCTCGTTTTGAATTACCTAAATTATTGAAACGTGTCAAAGAATTGGCGAAAAAATATGGTTTCCAACCTGTTTGTTATGGCCATGCTGGAGATGGTAATTTGCATGTGAACATTGTAAAAGGTGCCTTGACAGACGAACAATGGCAAACGGAATTACCAAAAGCGATTCACGAATTATTCGAAACAGTTGTTGCTTTGGGCGGAACTATTTCAGGTGAACACGGAATTGGTTTGGTGCAACGGGAATATATGAAACTTGCTTTTTCGGCTGATAGTATCAATTTGATGAAAGCGATCAAGCATACATTCGACCCGAAAAACATCTTAAATCCCGGAAAAATATTCCCTGAACTGAATTAATTGTTCCAATAAGCGCCTTCACCATTTTTCATTTGGTGATAAGCTCTTGATAGGTAAGCAATTAGAATACGCATGGCATCAAATGCTTCTTCTGTTGCTGCACTGATATCTTTTTTCTGCAAACGCAGTAATAATTTCATGTACAAACCATGGAAACAAACCTCCACATGGTTTTTATCCTTGAGATTAGAATGATCCATGAAATCGGTTAAAAATGGCGTTGCTGTTTCAAACAAGCGCTTGTATTTTTCATCGTTCATGACGGTCAAAAGTGAGTTATGCAAAAAGGATAACTCCACCATGACTTCTTGTAAACGCGATAAATGACCTGATTCAGTGATGCGTTCCACTTTCATTTCTCGTATCAACTCACTGTACCATTGTTCGTATTGAGCAACAAACGAGGTATCAGGTAATTGTGGTCGTACAAAATGAGTTATTATTCGTTCCAAATCAAATTCATAGGAACGAATAACGTCTTCAATCTGATACATGTATAAAATGTATTCAGCAATATTTTCGTTTAATTTTTTTTGAGCTATCAACATTGATTATTTCCCCATATCTTTTTCCAACTGTTGTTGTTCGTAGTTGAGGTAATCAATAAACGAACGCGTTACATCCATTTTTTTATTGATGAAATTGATTTGACCACCTTGACCATGAATCAACAAGATATCAATTCCATATTTTTCACAATATTTCTTACCTGCAGCTTCAATTTTTTTCGTCAATGACTCCAACGATTCGTTTGTTTCTTTTTCCAATGCAGTTCCTTGTGTTTGCTGAAACATCAAGTATTGTTGTTCTTTTCGTTTGATTTCATTCTCGAGGTTCATCATTTCTTCAGCAGAAGCTGTTCCAGCTTGATAGCGTTCTTGGAAACGCATTTTTAAACCATCTAAAGCCTTTTGACGCGTCATTAATTGTCCTTCAAATGCTTTTCCTTTCGCTGTTAGGCGATCATCTTCTTTTTTGAAAAACGTGAATTGTTTTTTCAAACTATCTGTGTAGTAATAAGCGATTTTCAAACCGTTTGTTGCAACCGTAGGTACAGTTGGTGCCGATTCTTGTTTTACTTCTTTTTTTTCATTTCCAGAACATGCAACTGTCGCAAGTGCAATGCTCAAACCAAGGTAATTAATTAGTTTCATGAGTGTCTTTTAATTTAAATGCTTGTTCCCAATCTGTTCGCATCGTTAAAAACCGATCCAAACTGTTTTTTAATAATTCGTCTGAAACCATGCGTTTCACGTCCTCTAGTCCAAGCACATCTGCTTCATTAATTTTAAATACTTGTTCAAACTGACCTAATTCGATCTTTACAAGGTATTTTGCATTGTACGAAAAAATTTGAATTTTGTACCGTGCATGAGGAATATCAGCTACTACGCGCATAATTGTTGTAAAGAAACAAAAATAAACAAATTGATGTTATTTGAGCTTTTTTTGAAGCAATTGAGATGATTTTTCAGAAACTTTATGAAAAATCGTTGAAAAAATCATTCGCTAAATGCTGCTTCACTATTTTTAGATACTTTTAATCAAAATGTTACATTAAAAAATGGTATTGAACGGTCAATATACGGTGATAGAAAACTTGTCTAAAACGAATAAACGAAAGTTTTCGGAAGTTTACAGCTGTAAAAGCACTATCTCAAACGACCATTATGTCTTAAAACAATTACAGAAAACGGAATACAATACAATAGAACAAGAACGACTTCGTCAAGAAGCTACGTTTTCATTTGACTACGACGGACTCCCGAAAGCACTTGATTTTTTTGAAGATGATTTTTCCATTAAACTGGTAAAAAAGTACGAACAAGGAATTCCAATAAATGAATTCTTAGCTCCTTTTTCTCAAAAAAAAAGAAGACGTTTGCTTGGTGAAATTTTGTTGAAACTTAGTGATTTATTTCATTTTATTCATGAACAAGGGATTCTTCATTTAGATATCAAACCAAGTAATATTTTAGTTGCATTAACCAATGAAAACGTTCGTGTTTCATTGATAGATTTTGGGCTTGCATTGCGTACATCAACTTTTGACGACAGAAAAACACTTTTCCCATTAGGATTTGCTGCACCAGAATTGATTTTAAATGAACTAACGATTTGTAACAGAACTACTGATTATTACAGTTTGGGAATTACACTTTGGAATTGTTTGACAAATCGATTGCCACTCGCCCATCCTAATCCAACGATCTTCACAAATTTACAGTTAAATCACCCTTTGCCTGAAAGCACAATGATTCCGAGAAAATTCCACATGCTTTTAGAAAAATTATGCGCGAAATATCCGTTTGAAGTTCCTGCAAATCAATTAAAAAAGGAAGATGTCATTTCACGCTTACAAAGTGCGCAAAACAAACGCTATCAATACCTAAGCCAATTCTCATGCGATTGGATAAGATTGACCCAGAATAGTTGGTGGCGTAGTTAATATAAGTCTCTACGAAACCCGAAATTAAATGCAAACATTATCGGTGAAAATAATTTTTGACCGTAATCAGTAGCCAAACTATTGGATGAAAGTGCGAAAATGGAATAAGCGCCAGTAATATCAAAAAAGAACATGCCTATACCAACATGTTTTTTAACTCCGACATTCAAACCAATATTGAATGATAAAATACGCCCTTTTTTAGCATAAGCTTCTCCTATGGAATTAACAAATTCATATTTTGTTTCATCAATACCTTCTGCTTCTCTCCGTACAACTCCTGTTGTGTTGAGCATCAACATAGTTCCTCCATACAAGGCCAATCCTGAATCGTAACCTTCACCAAAATAGTACCTTGTTCCTCCTTCTAAATTGAAATATCCTGTTTTAAAATCACATTTACCATTCTGAATCACCGGGAAAGTTTGATTATCTATTGCTTGAAATGTAACTTGTTCAGTTGTTGAACTTCTTGTACTAAAAGTGGTGCGGATATAAAGTGACGATTCACTATCACGCGGAATTTCAACACCTAAATTCAGTGCTGGCAAACGTTTTTGTGTTCCAAATCCATTCATAATCGAACCACCTGCTGAAATTCCCGTTTGAGAAAATACAGAATGAGTGAAGAATAAAAGGGTAATAGCAAGTATTAATTTCATGTGTATATTATTTGTATTCAATGTATCTAAAACAACCAGGATGATGCGCACCTGGTAAATAATTCAAACTCATTAGAAATTCGTTAACAATTTCTCCGCCGACAAATTTAAATCGTTTTTTGAAGATTTTCACCCATTCAAGCTTAGTGAGTTCGCCGTGTTGATCTAACCAATGCTTAAAAGTACCAAATTCTTTTTGTATTTCAATGACTTGTTGCGCATTATGTATCACAGCATTTATTTTTAATCGATTGCGAATTATACCTGCATTATTCATCAATTCATCGAATTTTTCTTGGTCATATTCGGCAATTTTTTCAATATCAAAATGATCAAATGCTGCACGAAAATTTGCTTCTTTGTTTAAAATTGTTGACCAAGACAAGCCAGCTTGGTTGATTTCAAGAATTAATCGTCCAAACAACTCATTATCGTTGGTTAATGGCGTACCATAATGTAAATCATGGTAAATCCGATGAACGTTATTTTCATCTTGTAGCGCTGCAAATTCACAATAATTCATTTCAATTTGGTTTGATTATTTTTGTAAAAAACAAATGTATGGCAATTTACGCATTTAATGGATTTATTCCGGTTGTTAAAGCTTCAAGTTTTGTTCATCCTCAAGCTTCAGTAACTGGAAACGTAATTATTGGTGAGGATGTTTATATAGGTCCTGGGGCAGCCATACGAGGCGATTGGGGGAAAATAGTCATTGAAGATGGTTGTAATGTTCAAGAAAATTGTACCATTCATATTTTCCCAGGTGCAACAGTAACGTTGAAAAAAGGAGCGCATATTGGACACGGTGCAATCATACACGGAGCAACAATCGGGGAAAATTGCTTAATCGGTATGAATGCTGTTATTATGGACGAAGTGATTATTGAAGACGAATCAATCGTAGGTGCTTTGAGTTTCGTTGGTGCAAAATCTACATTCCCAAAACGCAGTTTAATTGTAGGAAATCCTGCACGAGTAATCAAAGAAGTTTCTGAAGAAATGTTGTCTTGGAAAACAAAAGGAACAGCTTTGTACCAACAACTCCCTAAAGAATGTCATGAAACTTTAATTGCTTGTGAACCCTTGCGTGAAGAGGAAGCAAACAGACCGAGTCAAGAAAAATTATTGGCTACTTGGGAAGCGATCAAAAATAAATAGGAAAAAAAAGGCATAAAAAAACCTCGAATTACTTCGAGGTTTTCAAGAACTTAAATGTTTGACTATGCTTGTTTTACATTTATTGCCATCAATCCTTTTCTTCCTTCTTCTAGTTCAAACGTAACCTCGTCGTTTTCTTTAACTTGGTCAACTAAGCCACTTACGTGTACGAAGTACTCTTTGTTTGACTCTTCTTCTTTAATGAACCCAAAACCTTTTGTCTCATTGAAGAACTTTACAATTCCTTTATTCATAATATTCTATTAATTCAGCAAAGATGAAACAATTAATTGAATATGAGGTGTTTATTTTGAATTAATTTCATTTTTTATTTCCAAACACAGCTAGAACGCTGATTATTAGTGCAAAAAAAAGGAGAACCTTCATTCTCCTTTTTAATTATTTTATTCAAATGAACATCATACTAACATGGTAACTGGATTTTCCATGTATTGTTTGAACGTTTGTAAAAATGCAGAACCTGATGCTCCATCCACGACACGGTGGTCGCACGAAAGTGTTACTTTCATGATGTTACCAGGAACTACTTGTCCGTTTTTGACAACTGGCACTTCTGAAATTCCACCAACAGCCATAATACAGCTATCAGGCGGATTTACAATCGCCGTGAATTGTTCAATACCAAACATTCCTAAGTTAGAAATCGTAAATGTATTTCCTTCCCAGTCAGCTGGTTGTAATTTTTTATCTTTCGCTTTTTGAGCAAATGTTCTCACTTCGTTTCCGATTTCCATCAATCCTTTGTTATCCGCAAAACGAACAACTGGAACTAACAAGCCATCTTCTACTGCAACCGCTACACCTATATTAACGTGGTGATTGGTACGAATAACATCGCCTAACCAAGAAGAGTTTACTGTCGGGTGTTTGCGCAATGCCATTGCAACAGCTTTCACGACCATGTCATTAAATGAAACTTTCACACCATCTTGACTGTTCATCGATTTACGTGCAGCAATTGCATTATCCATGTCAATTGAAATTGTCAAATAGAAATGCGGTGCAGTGAATTTTGATTCTGCTAATCGACGAGCGATCGTTTTTCTCATTTGAGAAATTGGCTCATCTGTGAACGATTCAACTCCAACTGTCGCTTGTGCAACTGAACGTGCTGGCGCATTATAAGGTACATAATGATCAACATCACGTTTTGTGATACGTCCACCTTCACCTGTTCCAGCAATAAAAGCTAAATCAACACCTTTTTCTTCAGCCAATTTTTTCGCCAACGGTGACGCTAAAATACGTCCGCTTGCATTTGTATTAGAAACAGTTGATGTTGCTACAGGAGCCGCAGCAGGTGTAGCAACTGCTACAGGTGCAGGAGTTGGTGCAGGAGCAGGCTCTGGCGTAACAACTTCTGACTTAGGTGTATCACCTGTTGTACTTGAACCTGCTTGAGCGATCAATGCTTGAACATCTTCACCTGCATTTCCAATAATAGCTAATAATGAATTAACTGGTACAGTTTTACCTTTTTCAATCCCAATATGTAATAATACACCATCGTAAAAAGATTCGAATTCCATAGTAGCTTTATCTGTTTCGATTTCAGCTAATAATTCACCTGATTTTACTGTATCACCTACTTTTTTGTGCCATTCAGCAACCACTCCCTCAGTCATGGTATCGCTTAATTTTGGCATGTATACTATTTCAGCCATTCTTTCGAAGATTATTTCGTTTGTAAATTATTCAATAATGTATGGGTAATTGGGCTCTTGATAAATATCGTCGTATAAATCGTCAGCTTCTGGGTATGGCGAATTTTCAGCAAATGTCACCGCCTCTTCCACTTCGTTTTTCACCCAGCTGTTAATCTCGTCAATTTCTTTGTCTGTTAACCACTTGTTTTTTTGAATCATTGTTAAACAATGTTCAATTGGATCTTGTTCCATCCACTCAGAAACTTCTTCTTTCGAACGGTATTTTTGTGGATCGGACATCGAGTGACCTTTGTAACGGTATGTTCTGATATCTAATAAAGATGGACCGTCACCTCTTCTAGCACGAGCTACTGCTTCTTCAATAGCTTCATGAACAGCTTCAGGAGACATTCCATCTACTGATTTCGAAGGCATTTCATAAGAAAGTCCAATTTTTGATAAATCGGTAACATTTGTTGTACGCTCAACGGAAGTACCCATTGCGTAATTGTTGTTTTCAATGATATAGATTACTGGTAATTTCCAGTTCATCGCCATATTAAATGTTTCATGTAAAGCACCTTGACGAACAGCGCCATCACCCATTGAAACAAAAACAACATTGTCAGTTCCTTTGTATTGTTCAGCGAAAGCGACACCAGTTCCCATTGGAATTTGAGCTCCAACGATTCCGTGTCCGCCCATAAAATTGCGTGATTTGTCAAAAAAGTGCATTGATCCACCTTTTCCTTTCGAACAACCAGTTGTACGTCCGTACAATTCAGCCATCAATACGCGCACATCTGTTCCTAAACCGATTGGATGAGCGTGATCTCTGTAAGCTGTCATGTGAGAATCAGTTGGGCGCGATGCACTCACTGTACCAGCTACAACAGCCTCTTGTCCTATGTACAAGTGACAAAATCCACCAAATTTTTGTTGGATATACAATTGTCCTGCTTTCTCCTCAAAACGGCGCATCAACAACATGTCTTTATACCATTTGATATATGTCTCTTTCGAAAATTTAGGTGCGTTTTTTAATGCCCCTTTATTTGTTGCTCTCGACGGTTTTGATGCATCTTTTATTGCCATACGTATCGTTTAATTGAAAGTTTAACCGACAAATATAACAAGAACAAGTAAGAAAAAAAGCGCTTTTTGAAAGTTTAATGATTTGATTTCTGAAAGTAAGTGTAAAAATGACACATAGAATCCGTGTTTCAATTAGTTTTTTGTAGTTTTGAAACGGAATGAAAATTTTTCTAAAATGATAAAAATCGGCTTGCTTTCAGATACTCATGGTGATTTACCTGAACAAGTTTTCGACTATTTTTCAGCAGTTGATGAAATCTGGCATGCTGGTGATATCGGTGATTTGAAAGTAACAGATGCCTTGAAAAAATTCAAACCATTACGTGCAGTTTTTGGAAATATTGATGACCAACTTGCTCGTTCGGAATTCAACGAACATGAAATTTTCACCATTGAAAAAGTAAAAGTTGTCCTGACACATATTGGAGGTAGACCTGGAAATTTATCGCTGCCAGCTCGCGCTTTAATCAAAGAACATCAACCAAAATTATTTATTTGCGGCCACTCGCACATTTTATTAGTTAAATTTGATAACCAATCAAATGTATTGTGGTTAAATCCTGGCGCATGCGGAAACAAAGGCTTTCATCACATGCGTACACTACTCCGTTTTAGTATTGACAACGATAAAATAACCGATATGGAAGCGATAGAAATTGGAAAAAGAAGTGCTTCAAAACAATTCTAATTGTACTTTTACGTTATGTTGAACATGAAAAAGCTTTTTTCTTTTATCGCAGTTGGTTTTGTTGTGACATTCTCTCACGCACAAACGGGTGGACTCTATAGTTTTCAAAACTTAAATGCATTTTATCATGCGCGTACAATCGGTTTGGGTGGTGATCTAATAGCCGTGAAAGACGGAGATATTAACCTTGGTTTGTCAAACCCCGCATTGATTAATGTTAAAATGATGGGCAGGGGATCTATCAATCAATCTGTGCTTTCAGGTGGAGCAAACACTGGAAGTCTTGCCTACGGAAAAACTATAAAAAACTATTATTCCAGTCTAAACTTTCGCTATATATCTTATGGAAAAATGACCCGAACAGACATCAACGGGACGGAATTAGGAACATTTTCTCCAGGTGATTTTATTGTGGGAGCATCTGCTGCAAAAAACATCAACGAACGGTTACATATTGGCGCAACAGTAAATTTATTGTATTCACAACTAGATAATTATACTGCGTTTGGAACAAGTCTAACGGTAGGTGGAGCGTATACAAATGATGAAAAAAGATTGGTCGTTGCTGGAGTTGTTCGTAATTTAGGAGTGACCATTAAAAGTTACACCGGCGTGCGCGAGCCCTTACCCCTTTCCGTTGAAATTGGTATTTCTAAAAAATTAGAACATGCACCATTTCGATTTTCTATTACCGGACAGCATCTGCAACGCTGGGATTTAAGTTATATTGATCCGAATGAAAAAAATGAAATAGACCCGTTGACAGGCGATACAATTTTTGTACAACGTGCCAGTTTTGCTGAAAAAGTAGCACGACACCTGCGTTTTCAAACTGAATTATTGTTCGGACCAAAATTTCATTTACGTATTGGATTCGATTACCAACGACGAAAAGAATTGGCCGCGACAAATCGACCTGGATTAGCGGGTTTTAGTTTCGGTACAGGCATGTATTTCAAACGATTTACTTTAGATTATGGCTGGCTTATTTATTCTGCGGCTGGATTCCAACATGCTATTGCTATCACTATACCGCTAGGGAAGCCGTAATATTTTTTTTATTTTTGTTAAAAATTGCTGAATGAAAAATTTAGTCCTCGTATCATTTGTATTTGCCTTATCTTTCGTTAGTTTTTCTCAAACTCCCGGCATTACTGAACGTTATTCATTAGAAGGTCAATTAAAAATCGATAAAGGGCTTGCATTTAGTGCACCAACAATTCGCTTTCGTTATTTCCATACACCCAATTTTGCTTCTCGATATGCATTAAATATCGCTCAATCAGGAAATACCAGCTTTCATTATCAATTTTCAGATTTATCAGGAGACATTGGGTCAGAGAAAAACCGTGCGATAACTGCAACAATTGCTATTGGAGGAGAATATCATTTGAAAGGAACAACGAAATTTTCTCCTTATATCGGAGGAGATCTTTTTTATGGATTTGGTGTATTAAGTAAAAACCGCACAAATTATGATGGTAGTAATTGGACAATCAATTATGCCAGTACCAACAAATCAAATTACACAGTAATAGGAATGAATTTGGTAGCTGGAGGAGATTATTATTTCACCCAAAACATCTATTTAGGTGTTGAATTTGGTCTCATGTGGAAAACAACATACTACCACGAAGGTGTAGAAACTATTACAATAGATAATCAAACAGCAGTTGTTAAAACACCCAAATCATCTTTAACAACAATAGGTAGTAATTACATGAGTTCTTTGCGCTTAGGCTGGCGGTTTTAATAACTTATTTCATTCTGAATGTCACAAAAAAAACGAATCAACATTGCAATCGATGGCTTTTCTGCTTGTGGGAAAAGTACCCTAGCTAAAGCTTTAGCTAAAAAACTGAATTATGTTTTTATCGATTCGGGTGCAATGTACCGTGGAGTGACACTTTTCGCAATAGAAAACAACATTATTCAAGGTGATTCCATCGATGTTAAAAAATTAGTTACTCAACTAACGAATATCGTTATTTCATTTGGAACAGCTGATAATAATGGTAATCGTTCACTTCTTTTAAACGGGATTGATGTTTCTGAAAAGATTCGCTCCATAGCTGTTGCACAAAAGGTAAGTGAAATTGCAGCGATAAAAGAAGTGCGCGTTGCATTGGTAAAACAACAACAACAAATCGGAGAAACAGGCGGAGTTATAATGGATGGACGTGATATCGGAACTGTTGTTTTTCCAACAGCTGAACTCAAATTGTTTTTAACCGCCGATAGCAACATTCGCACACAGCGACGTTTTGATGAAATGCAAGCCAAAGGAGATGCAACAAGTTTTGAAGCAATCGCAGAAAATTTAGCACACCGCGATCATCTCGATAAAACGCGAAATGAAAGTCCGTTGGTTCAAGCTGAAGATGCCATTGTGCTCGATAATTCTTTCCTGAATCAAGAAGAACAACTCGCTTTCGTTATGAAATTAGTTGACGAATTAATTTAAATTTCTTTCGCTACTCCTTTATTTTAACACCATATTTAATACACATTTTGATGTGTTTTTGAATTAATTGTAGAAAAAAAGTAATTTTTGTTGTAATTTTAACAAAACTAATTTTTATCACTATGCAATCAATCGGTAAAATAACAGAAGAAATTATTGGCAGAAGTCCCTTTCTACGGGAGGCAATGACAGATGACTTGATCAACATTTCATCGTTAGCGCGTAAAATCAAACCAGAAATTGAGGAAGTAGTAGGTAAAGAAGTGAAAGAAGGCGCAATTGTTATGGCAATTAAACGCATGTCACCCGGATTATATCATCGCTTGAACTTCAAAATAACGAATATAATTGGCGAATTAGGTGATTTTTTAGTTCGCTCAAATCTGGAAGATTTTACATTTGAGAATACTGAATCACTGCGCTTAAAACAAGCTGATTTAGTACAACTGGTTAATGCCGATTCAGATGTTTTCTACACTATTTGTCGCGGAGTTACAGAAACGACAATCATTGTATCACAAAGCATTTCCGATAAAATTAGTACGCTTTTAGCAAAAGAACGATTAAAATCACATACAAAAGATTTAGCGTCAATTACAGTAAAACTGCCTTCCGTAAATTCTGAAGTATATGGTATCTACTACTACTTATTGAAGCATTTAGCTTGGGAAGGATTAAATATTGTTGAAGTTGTTTCAACAGCCAATGAATTTACTGTTGTTGTGAAACAAGATCACGTCGACAAAGCCTTTAAAGTATTGATGCAATTGAAACGCGGACGTTAAACGGTTATTAAATCGGAATTAAATTGCCGTCACCCGTTTTTATTACTGTAATTGAACTTGGTGTTCCTTTGTAGCGAATATTCCCTCCCGACTTGATGTATCCAGCCATCGGTATGCCATTTGCATTTAAGGTGATATCACCTTGTGATTCAGATCCAACATAAACTGAATCAGTAATTTGCAATTGGTCGACAGTACAAAAACCGTTACTTCTGACAGCAATTCGCGCTGTTTTTGTTGTTCCACTCAAATGATATTCTCCCCAACCGTGAGCAATATCAGCATCAACAACCAACGATTCTAAATCGAGTGTTACAGGTCCAGCACCATCGCGAATAAATAAAACAAAATAATCTGATTTTAAAGTGCCTTTCCCAACCAACGGTTCTGTTCCTTCGAAACGAATATTGGCAACATTAGTGCAATGAATTTCAACATGAATAAGGTTTTTAGGATTGCGTAAAAAATTGCATTTATTCCCGTTTTCTAAAGATAATAGACCGTTGTCATTCGACCATTTCACATGGCCAATCAAATTCTCTCCTCCTGTTATCACAAGTTTATCGGTTGAATCTTGAACAAGGGAATAACTCAAATGTCCCATCAAAAATATAGCAGTAAAATCCCCTACAGGTATGGAAATTGTTTTTGTTTCTCCAGCAAATTTCCAACACGTTCTATTAACAGGTTTCTTACATGAAAAAACTAGCCCCAAGAGCAATACAATTTGAAGATAGCGCATTATTTTTTGTAATTAAAAGTATAACCTATTCCCCATTCGGCATAGTCGGCTTTCGCCCAATGCGATTTTAACACCACATTCAACAACAACCCATTATCGCATTGATAACGCATGCCAACTCGGTGATATATTTCATTATCCGCATCATATCTGTCTTTTAGATAAACGCCCATACCAAGAACTAATTTCAATTTATCAAAAGGCAAAACATAGGCAGCATATGTTCCAATTTGGAAAATACTCCACTGTGTTTTTGGTATGTATGCTTTGTAGCGAAACAACGATTGTTTTGAAATAAAATCGCATCCAAACTCCATTCCGACTTTTTGCTTGAAGCGCTTTGAAAAAAATGAATTTATTGCATAAATAGGATATTTTTTACCGCCAGTTGGAAATACTTCTTTTTGAGAAATAATTCCTACTAAATGAAATTTCCAATTCGTGAAAAATGGTGTGTGAGTTACAACTAATGGAGTACGATAACTGTTTTTCTTTCCTGCAAAACTATAAGCATAACCAATTCCAAGATAAGGCATGTTTAATCCTAAATTAGGCACTTTCGTTGAAGCATTTGAAAAATGGGTCACATCGAAAGAGTAAATGAGTGCATGCTCGGTAGTGAATTTCCATCTTCCTTGTAGTCCAAAACAAAGTAAAGCATTAATAGGTGCACTAATCGCTACATTTTTATTATTCGTTTCTGGATCAAACACTTTCGAAACATAACCTAATCCGGCCGATAACTTTGCGGTAACAATGTGTTTTTTTCTATTCACAAATGGAAATTCAACAAATGCGTATGCTCCAAATCCATATCCTAAAATTTCTTTATTGCCTAAGTTCGATCCATAAAACGTACAACCAACATAGGGATTTTTGTACATATTCGCCCAGTTTTTTGAGCTCATTAAGCGCTTTGATAAGGTTATTTCAGTACCTACAATACGATCTTTGTACAAATGACCCATCGTTCCTCTGTGAGCTGCAAGAAAACCAAATTTTGGTTTTATTTCTACTGAAATTTCATCAGCTATTGAATCCTGAGCAAATACAGTGTTAACAGTAAAAATGAAAATCAAGAATAAACGCATGAATCAAAATTACAAATTTTCTTCTGTGTACATTTGTAAAAAAATAATTTATGGAACAACTTTCTTCAGATCCGCGCTTAGTAGCATTTCAACGTTTGTTAACAATAATGGATGATTTACGTGAAAAATGTCCCTGGGACAAGAAACAAACGATTGAAAGTTTACGTCACTTAACGATTGAAGAAACCTATGAATTAGCTGATGCCATTACGCAAAATGATTTAGAAGGAATCAAAGGAGAATTAGGAGACATTTTACTCCACATGGTTTTTTATGCTAAAATCGGGAGTGAATTGGGTGCATTTGATATCACCGATGTATTGAATGGCATTTGTGATAAATTGGTTTACCGCCATCCGCACATTTACAGTGACACGGTTGCAGAAACAGAAGAAGAAGTGAAAGCAAATTGGGAGAAACTGAAATTGAAAGAAGGAAAAAAATCAGTTTTAGGAGGTGTTCCAGCAACTTTACCTGCTTTAATAAAAGCGATGCGCATCCAAGAAAAAGTAAAAGGAATTGGATTTGATTGGGACAATGTCGAACAAGTGAAAGATAAGGTAATCGAAGAATTTAGTGAACTTCATGAAGCACAGGCAACTGGAAATACAGATGCAATTGAAGATGAATTTGGTGATGTGCTCTTTTCACTCGTTAATTATGCGCGATTCATTGCTGTTAATCCTGAAGATGCGCTCGAACGAACAAATAAAAAATTTATTCAACGTTTTCAATTAATGGAGGAATTAATGACAGAAGCGCAGGTAAATATTGCGACATTGAATTTGGAAGAAATGGATGTTTTTTGGGAAAAAGCAAAAATCACCTTACGCGCAAAAGGAAATAGTTAACCGTTTAATCAATAACTGCATCATACAGTCAATTTTTCAACAAAAAATACAGATATAAACGAAGATTTGATTATTTTCGGCTTCTTAAAACACTATTGAACATACTATGAAAAAATTACTTTTTCTTTTTGGACTTTTTGCTTGCATCTCTTTGACATTTGGACAAGACCACATTTTAAGAGGTTTTATTTACGATACAGAAAACGGCGAACCAATTCCATTTGAAAAAGTAACATTGATTCCAACTGTTAAATCAATTGGAATTACTGGAGCAATCACAGATGTCAATGGCTTTTTCTCCATACCAAAATTAGCAATTGGCACCTATCTTTTGCGTGTCGAAGATTTGAATTATAAAAATTACGAACGGGAAATCAACATCACAAAAAAAGATGGGATTACTGATATTCGAATTGATATGATTACTCCTGATGCGAAAGAATCGTTCGATGTTGTCATTTCAGCTGAAACCAAAGCGAAGACAACTGAAGTATTGATTTCTCAAATCAAATTGGATAAAAAAGGAATTGAACGCGTTCCATCAGTTGGTGCAGAAAACGATATTACTGCTGCTTTCTCTGTTACACCTGGAGTTGTTACTACTGGAGACCAAGGTGGACAGTTATATGTTCGTGGTGGTACTCCGATTCAAAACAAAGTATTATTGGATGGAATGACCATTTATAATCCCTTTCACTCTATCGGTTTCTTTTCCATTTTTGAAACGGAATTAGTTAAAAACGTTGATATTTACACGGGTGGATTTGATTCCAAATACGGTGGACGTATTTCTTCAGTGATGGATATTTCTTACCGCGATGGAAATAAAAAAGAATTCGGCGGAAAAATATCTACCTCTCCTTTTATGGCGAAATTGGTACTTGAAGGTCCAATTTATACTGCTAAAAAAGCTGGAGATGGAGCAGGTTCGTATGTCTTTTCAGCGAAACATTCGTTATTAGATTATACTGCAAAATCGCTTTATAGAAATGTAAACGAAGGAAATGGATTGCCATTCAACTTTACCGATTTGTATGGAAAAATTACCTTAGCATCTGGGCAAGGTTCCAAATTCTCTTTCTTTGGATTTAACAACAATGATAATGTTGCATATACCGATATCGCTGATTTGAATTTCAAGCAAAGCGGTGGAGGAATGAACTTTGTACTCGTTCCAAGTGGATCTCCGATTTTCATTAAAGGTCACTTAAATGGATCGCGCTACGAAACTAATTTCAATGAGGTTGGCGCAAAACCTAGAACAAGTTCAATCGGTGGATTTGATTTAGGCTTTGATTTCACTTATTTCTTGAAAAAAGAAAGTCAAGTTGAATACGGAATAAACTTGAATGGTTTCAATACTGATTTCATTACTTACAATGAAGCAGCATCAAAAATTCAAATTCAAAACTTTACAACAGAAATTGGTTCGTACATCAATGTGAAAAAAGTAACCAATCGTTTTGTATTTCAACCGGGGATCCGTGTACAAGCATATCCTTCATTGGGAACGATTTCAGTTGAACCACGTTTTGGGATGAAGTACAACGCAACCGAGAAATTTAGATTGAAATTCTCGGGAGGACGTTACACACAAAATTTCACATCAGCTTCATCTGACAGAGATGTGGTGAATTTGTTCAATGGCTTATTGAGCGCACCAACAAATGTGCAAGAAACGTTTATTACGCAAAATGGAAAAGAGAAAAATCCTGAAAATGGGTTGCAAATTTCTTACCATGCGATTTTGGGAACAGAATTAGATCTTTCTAAAAACTTAACGGTGAACATTGAAGGATATTTCAAGTACTTCCCGCAATTAAGTAATATCAATGTAAACAAATTGTATGATGATGTTTCTGAATTCTCAGCAGTTGATGATGTGTACAAAAAAGACTTTTTAATTGAATCAGGTAAATCATACGGTATTGATTTATTAGTGAAATATTCGAAAGACCGACTTTTCTTATGGGGAGTTTATTCATTAGGAAAATCAACACGTTGGGATGGTTTCGTTGAATATTTCCCTGTCTTTGATAGACGTCACAACTTAAATATTGTTGGATCGTATGCCTTTGGCAAGAAGAAAAATTTAGAATTAAACGTTCGTTGGAATCTAGGATCTGGTTTGCCATTTACACCAACGAATGGATATTATCAACCAGAAAACTTCAATAACGGAGCAACGACAAATATTACTACTTCAAACTCTTCTAATATCGGAATTTTATTAGGTCAGTTTAATAGTCAACGCTTGCCTTATTATCACCGATTGGATATCACTGTTAAGAAACAACATACGTTTGAAAACAAAACAGAATTGGAAATTACAGTAGGTGTGACAAATTCTTACAATAGAAAAAATATCTTCTATGTGAATCGTGTAACTAACAAAACGATTTATCAATTCCCGCTTTTACCAAGTATGGGAGTTAGTTACCGTTTCTAAGAATTACTTGCTCCATTCCTCAAATGCTTTTACTTGAAGCGCTGACAACTCTTCGTTCTTAGGCATTTTCTCAATTCCGTATTCCAAGTAAAAGTAGCGTTGTACCTCTGGTAAAGCACACTGTATTAATTTGCCTGAACGATTAATCGTAATGACTTTCGTTTCATTATCAAAAAAGGCCAACCAACGATCGAGTTCGGTTGTAATTGCAAGCGAATTAATAGCAATAATTTCGTCTTCCAACATCAATCCAGCTAAATCAGCAGGACTTCCAGGATAAATTGCTTTCACTACGTGATTACTTCCTTGAACAACTGTTTTAATGCCTGTTTTAGCTTGACTGTATTTGGATGCAGGTTTATGTGTAAGCATTAAACCAATTGCTTCTAATGCATCTGTAATAATCGCTTCAAAAGGTCGTGTTCCATAAAAATAATCATCAAAAAAGGATTGAAACTCCTCACCTGCTAACGACTTAACAACTGCGATGTAATCTGCCTCGCTGACACCTTTTTGATCCAAAACAAAGTGATTAAAATACAAGCGCTTCATCACTTCATCTAGTCCTTGTTTGTTTCCAGACTTGATTCGTATGTGAATGTCCGTGACAAATGCTAGTAAACATCCCTCGGTGTAAATAGAAACTTTTCTTCCTGGAACTCCGGGAGTGTAACCATCTAACCACGTATCAAAAGAAGCATCAGCAACTGAGTAGGCAAAACGACCAAAATTATCGAAGTGCTTTTGTAATTGCTGGGTCAATTCCCGTGAATAATCTTTGAACGAAAAAACACCACTTTTATACAACATCAAATCACCCATGTATGTGGTTACACCCTCACACAAATATCCCAATTTCGAAAAATTTTCACGTTGATAATCGTATGGATACATTTCAATTGGACGAATCGCTTTTACGTTCCATGTATGATACAATTCATGTGAGCTAACACCTAGCAATTCTGGATACAATTCTTCAAAAACAGCATAACTTGGTCCAAGTGTAATAACCGTTGAATTTTGATGTTCAACCCCATGATATGCTTTGTAAGGCAGTATTTGAAATAAAAAATGATAATCTCTTACTGGGAATTCTAGGAATTTTTCAATTTGTTTATCGGTAAATTTCTTGAAATCGTGTATTAATTTCTTCCAATCAACATGAACAATTCCATTGAACCAGACATGGAAAATTGTACCTCCAGCCTCGTATTGATTGTACTGTAATTGCTCAGAACAGATAAACGGAGAATCAGCTAATTCATGATACGTTGTTGCCAATAAATTGTTTCCTTCTCTTTTTAATGAAGTTGCGATTTTCCATTCTGCAGGAACAGCCAATGTAACTTCCTGTTTTTCGTTTAATTCTTCGTTCAGGTAAATGAAACAATTAATGGGATTCACATACAATTGTTCAACCGATAAAAAACTTGAACCTGCATTGAGTTCAGCAGCATAATAACTGTATTCAACGCGAATAGTTGCGTTTGCTTGATTGGAAAGTTGCCAAGAAGAATGATCTATTTTTTGAAATGAAATAGCTTTTCCTTCCGCGTCAAACACACGGAAATGGCGCACATTTTTTGCGAAATTTCCTAATTCATAACGACCTGGCCTCCATTTAGGCAAGTATACAATGGTGTTTTCGGTTACATTCGAAAAAACAACTTTGAACTGAATATATTGTTGATGTGCATTTTCAATCGCAATACTATAGTGAGCCATTTCAGATATTTTTTGTCAAAGTTAGTAATTCATTCGTTAACACTTTGCAGGTATTTAGGCGAATAATCCACAACTTACAATCTATTAATATCAATAAATTAAACGGAATTGTTTACTTTCGCAGTGAATCCAATATTTGATTATTATGAACTACGATATTATCGTTCTTGGAAGTGGGCCTGGTGGATATGTAACTGCTATCCGTGCTTCACAATTAGGATTAAAAACAGCAATCGTTGAGCGTGAGTCGCTCGGTGGTGTTTGTTTAAATTGGGGATGTATCCCAACAAAAGCACTTATTAAAAGTGCAAATGTGTTTGATTATTTAACGCATGCTGCAGATTATGGTATCGATGTAAAAGATGCTTCAATAGATTTCACGAAAATGATTGACCGTTCACGAGGAGTAGCAAGCGGAATGAGTAATGGTGTTCAATTTTTGATGAAAAAAAATAAAATTGACATCATTAAAGGTTTCGGAACAGTAAAAGCTGGAAAAAAAGTTGCTGTAACAGCTGAAGACGGAACAATTACTGAATACAGTGCTGAAAAAGCAGTTATTATTGCTACTGGATCTCGTTCAAGACAATTGCCTAACTTGCCACAAGATGGAACAAAAATCATCGGGTACCGTGAAGCAATGACTATGAAATCACAACCGAAAAAATTACTTATTGTTGGTTCTGGAGCAATCGGAATAGAATTTGCATACGTGTACAATTCAATCGGAACGGAAGTTACTGTTGTTGAATACTTACCAAACATTGTTCCTATTGAGGATGAAGATGTATCAAAACAATTAGAGAAATCGTTCAAAAAAGCTGGTGTTACCATAAAAACTAATGCTTCTGTTGAATCGGTTGATACTTCTGGAAAAGGATGTGTTGTTACCGTTAAAACGGCAACTGGAGAAGAAAAAATCGAATGTGATGTCGTTCTTTCTGCTGTAGGAATTCAAGCAAACATTGAAAATATCGGTTTGGAAGAATTAGGAATTGTCACTGATAAAGGACGTATTCTTGTGAATGATTTTTACCAAACAAACATACCAGGTTATTATGCAATTGGTGATGTTATCCCAACTGCGGCTTTGGCGCACGTAGCATCTGCTGAAGGTATCATTTGTGTAGAGAAAATTGCAGGACACCATCCTGAACCATTGGATTACAATAATATCCCAGGATGTACATACAGTTCACCTGAAATTGCTTCTGTTGGTATGACAGAAAAAGCAGCTAAAGCAGCTGGATACGATGTGAAAATTGGTAAATTTCCATTCTCTGCATCAGGTAAAGCAAGTGCGGCTGGTGTAAAAGACGGATTTGTAAAATTGATTTTCGATGCGAAATACGGTGAATTACTTGGTGGTCACATGATTGGTGCTAATGTTACTGAAATGGTAGCTGAATTAGTCGCAGTTCGTAAATTAGAAATTACTGGTGAAGAATTGATTAAAACAGTTCACCCACACCCTACTATGTCTGAAGCTATTATGGAAGCAGCAGCAGCAGCATACGGTGAAGTGATTCATTTATAAAGATTGGCTTTTTATAAAGCAAAAAAAAACCTGGATTTAGTCCAGGTTTTTTTTTGATCTCAATTTTTTTTAATCAATTACCAATCGTAATTTTCATTCCTATCACACCAATCAATTTCGCATAATTTTCAGTATTCTTTCTCCATGAGTAATCGTACGTCTGAGTGTTTCCATTATACACAGAATTCATGGTGTAATTCGTTGATTTATAGCCACCAATTCCTAATCCAACATAATAATCAAACGCGAAGTTATTCGATAACCATTGTTGGTAACCAACATTGAACGTAAACATCGTTTCGTTTGAATAAGCTGATTGATTTGGTAATGGAATTTCCAAAGAAGTGTAGTCTGAATTATAGCGTCTGTATTTTATCTTTGGCGAAATGTATAATTTATTCATTGCCCACAATCCTTCTAATGGGTAATAGCGGACTGCTGCTGATATTAATCCTCCCATGCGCGAATTCACTTGGTATTGATTATAACTATCAAAATAAAAACGATTTCCTCCTAAATTAGAGATCGTCGGTCCTAATTCAAATTCGACAGAAACTTTGTCATCTATTCGTTTTTCCCAACTGAAATTGATTTCTCCAATCGTCATGCGAAGGGGATCAAATTTGAAAGCGTTATAGTTTTCTACGTTTCTTTCAATAGATTTTCTACTTGTCGATTTTGAAGTACCTGATTGTTGTTTTACTACTACTTGCTGAGCATTTAGCAAAGAAATACCAGATAAAATGCTGATTACTAAACCAATTGTTTTTTTCATTTCTTAACTTTTATTAGATAAATGTAACTAATTTCAGTTGAATACTCCATCCTAAACTGTTAAATTTTGTTTTATGGGTAAGGCCGAACTAACTGTTTCAACGTGTTTTCCAGCTTGAAATGAAATATCAATTCGACCTAAAAATAAGCCCGCGTATCCAACTTGATTAATTAACGTTTCATTGCCACTTTTATTTTTCACTGAAACGGCCGAACCTAAAAAAGTATGCGTATGCCCACCAATTATCAAATCGATTCCCGCTGTGTTTTGTGCTAACACTTTATCGGAAACTTTGTTTTCAGTTGGATAATCAAAGCCTAAATGCGACAAACAAATAATGTAATCACATTTTTTTGCTTGAAGAGCATCAACTTGTTGTTGAACAGCAACAATTGGGTCGTTATAAGCTATTTGTTGCGTAACTTCCGCAGGAATTAACCCGTTTAAATCAATGCCAACACCAATAATTCCAATTTTTAGTCCTCCACGTTTCAAAATTGTACTTGGTGCTATTAATTGTTGTAAAGCGTCGTTATCAACCTGATAATTGCAATTCACCACTTGGAAATCTGCATGTTGTTTTGCTGCAACATAACCAGTAATTCCGATATCAAAATCATGATTCCCTAGTGTCACAACGTCGTATTTCATTTCTTGCATGACTTTCATTTCCAGAACACCTTTGTATTTATTGAAATAAGGTGTTCCTTGAAAAATATCACCTGCATCGAGTAAAATGACATTATCTTCTTGACTTCGTATTTGATGAATCAACGTTGCTCTTTTGGCAACTCCTCCAAGATTTGGATATTTTGGATGGTTCTCTGAAAAAGGTTCAATATTGGAATGTGTGTCATTTGTATGAAGAATGACCAATTTTGTCGTTTTCTCTTTTGCACTCATCAACGTTGGAGCAACCAAAGCTGCTCCAGCTAATAAACTCGTTTGTTGAATGAATTTTCTCCGCTTCATGTTACCAATTTATGCGTGCTGAATAATTTTCTTTTCCAATTTCTTGTTGTGTGTGAACGGCCTCCATCAACACATCCCTCAACAAAACATTCGTTTCAATTCGGGCTGCTGCTTGTTGAAAAAAACTCATTTTATCACCGCCATTAGCCAAAAAATCAGTCGTCACAACCCAAATGTAATCAAAGGAATCGAATTCTTTGTCAAATACAATATCACCCTTTTGAATTGTAAACCCTGCAATTGGCTCACCACCAGTCGCTTTCAAATAAGCACTTATATCCGATTTAGCTTTTATTGGCAATTTCATTGCAACCAACCGGTTATCAAACGGCATGACTTTGAAAATATCTCCAACGGTAATTGGTCCTTTTGCAATAGCCGAACGAATACCGCCAGTATTCATGATACAAATTACCGGTGCTGCTTTCAAGCTGTCAATGGAACGAAAATAATTGAGACTTGCATCCGCTACCCACGATCCCAAATTACTCGATGGACGAGCAACTTGCAACGCAACCACAGCTTGACCAATCACGCGAGACATTTCTTTATCTAATTCTAGTTTATAAGGTGCAACCAATGAATCAATTTGACTATTCGGTTGAATCGATCGATCAACACCTTGATTTTGATTGGACGTTAAATGAGGTGTTAAAAAAGAAGAGCAGGCTGTTACACCTGCTCCTATTAAGACAATCGATAAAACAATTGCTACTTTCATGTTATTCAATCACTAAATTACGTGTTGCCTTTCCTTTTGAAGTAGTCACAGTTACCACATAGATTCCTTTTGCTAAATCAGCTGTCGACAAATGAACAACAGGTAACGATTGATTCGTATTAGCAACAACCAATTTACCCGTAGCATCAACAATTGAATACGACTCAATTGTTAATCCATTCACTTGTAAATACAATTCAGTCGTTGCTGGTACAGGGAATACTACAAAGTTTGCATCCAATAATTCATTTATTGACAAATCGCAATTTGTAGCATCATACGTCATGTTTGTGAAGTTGATAACACAAGCAAAATCAACACTATCAACAAATGGATTACGGTTGTTTTGTTGCGAGAAAATGTATTCGTTACGCGCAATTTCGTAATTATCTGGTAAATCTTGGTAATGCCAGCTTTTGATAATCGCTTGCGGTTGATTCGCTCCTAATCCCCAACCAAATCCACTAGTTCCGTTGTAAGCAGTTGCCATGTACATCATTGCACGTGCTGCATTTCCTTTTTGCTCATCTCTTGGTTCATACACCAATTGTGCTCCGTTGTAACCTGCTTTCCCATCTAAATAAGTGAAAACAACATTTCCTGTTACAATATCCATTGGTAAATTACTACGTACAGAGTTCGCTTGCGCTTGATTTACAGGATACAAGTTATGTTGATCAGAATATTCTGGTTTTGCAGGATTTCCATCAGCTGGGAAAGTTGGCATCCAAGAATGGCAATAAGAGTGCTCACGAGAGTAACCTACAGCAGTCCAGTCAAATGGATCATTGAAAACTTTACGTTCTCCTGTATACGAACAAACAACAAATGAACGTCCTTGAGTTGTATCTCTTACTTCAAATTGATTCATAACAGTTGGTTTGTAGTTACCATAAGTAATTACTGTATGAGGATTAATCAATGTAGTTAAATCACTTATAAACGTAGTTGCATGCGAATTGATCCCCGAATAATATGATCCAATTTGTTGACCTTGTGAAGTAACTGTTCCAGTTAAAGGAGCTGCAGTTCTGTAATTTTCAAATCCAGCTGGTCCATTGAATGCATAAACAGCAATATGATACGTTTGATTTGCAATCACGTGTCTTGGTGCAAATGAAGTTGCAGGACCGATGTAAGCAATTTTTCCATTTCCAATGATGTCTCCACGTTGATATGTCGTTCCATCTACTGGTGCTCCAGAAACAGGCGCTCCATTTGACCAAACAACTACATAGTTTTCAGCTGTTGTACTCGGCGTAAAACTTCCGTTAAACGCATACGCTTTCACATTACTAAACACCAATCCTGTAGCTTGAGCAGCAGGTTGTGAAGCTATATTATCATTACCAATTCCATATAAATTAATAACATAAGCTGCTTCATCTGCATCATCCGAATTGATTGTTAACGTTCCAAAACGAGAACCATTTCCTGTTGGATTGAATTGGATTGTTAAGTTAGCAGTTCCATTTCCACCAATTATTTGATTAGTAAATGTTGTGGTAAACTCTGAAGCATTTGTTCCAGAGAATCCAGCTCCAGAAACAGTTAAATTACCTATTCCGATATTTTGAATAGTTACGGAAGTAACAGCATTTGTTCCAACGACATATTGAGTACCAGTCAAATAGTTGACTCCACCAATTTTAACATTAATTTCTTTGTTTGGTGCAACATAAGGAATAACATCATTTGCATCACGAGGCAATAGTTGGAAGGTATTAAACTGTCCTAACAATCCAAAAACAGTTACTGGAACTGTAGGAATAGCTACACCAACTAAATTTGTACCTGTTGTTACACGAACTTGTAGCGTGTTTGTTCCATCTGTTACAGTATAATTTGTATTTCCAGCAAAAGCTCCTGTTTGAGTAAATGTTACATTATCAAAACGCAATAATTGAGCTTCGTAAGCTTCACCAACATTTGAAATTGGTAAAGGTAATGCCGCTGGAGTTGTACTCGCTCCTAATGCTTGAAATGAATTCGTTGGAGAAATCTCTAACAAGCCATTGTAATCATACAATACACCGGTAACTTCTACAGAATCACCACGTAATACAGAACTCAAATTAGATCCATAAGCAGGAATTGCACCTGTCCCATCTTGAATGTAACGAATTGCACCTAGTTCCGGTCCATTTGTTGCAACACCTCTTACAGTCACTGTTTGACCAATTACAAGGTTTCTAGCTGCACCAATGTTTGCTTGTCCGAATGAGAAGAAACTTCCCAACACACACAAGCTTACTAACATTTTTTTATTCATCGTTTTGTTTTTTTAAAATTAAAATTGAACTCCGAGTGAAAGATTAAATCGGAATCCTTGACCAAACATTACAGAGGCCGAATTGGCATCAAAATTTGCAGGTGCATAAAAATTATTGGTAGCATCAGCTATAAATTTACTATTTAATACGTTCGTAATAGAACCATTAAAAAATAAATTCACTTTATTGATTTTATGAGAATATCCTGCGAACAAATTCAACAAACCATAAGATGGTATTTGCCACGACTCACGTCCTCCATTAGCTCCTTGCAAAAAGAATGGGTTAAAATTGGCATAATAACGATCAAACCATTGGTACTGAAGTTTGATGTACAATCTTTCCATTGGTTCGTAACGGAACCCAATGTTCATCATCGTTTGAGCAGCATCTCCAACACTTACACCTTTCGCATCGAAAGTAAAGGAGTAATCAAACTCAGGAACATAGAATGTTTCGGAAGAATTCCATTTCCAATCGCCATAGGAGAACATAAATTCTCCAGATATTTTTTTATTGACTTTATAAGCAAAATCGATTTCTCCCCCATAATGAATCGCATCCATCCCGTTAATATTCAAAAATATACTACTTGTTGGATCTAATGGATCAGGAATTGAAACACCAAACGGAAAAGGTTTATTCTTCCAATTCGTTGCGTAAGCATTGACACTTACGCCAAAACGTTTATCGGCATAATTGTAACCCAATTCCAATGCTTGTATTACTTCATTTTCAATGGCTTTGAAAAACGTATTTGTATTATTATCAATCACATTGCTAAATTGTGGTGTTCGTGACAAATAACCTAAGTTCATGAAAACTGTTGATTCTTCGTTCAAGGTATAACTCGCACCTGCTTTGATTGTAGCACCAGGTATAACTTTCCAATCTGTTTTGTTGTATTCCAATCCTTCTGATGAAGCATTGTAAGTATTCCCATCATAAACAATTGTATCGGTTGCGCCAATTTCTAAAACAGTGTCACCAACTGTTAAGCGCTTTTTCATGAAGTAATCAACTCCTTTGTAGGAATTCAATACTCCTGAAACATTCACAAAAGTTGTCCAACGAGTATTTGAATATTCAACTGAACCAAAAACACCTCCCCATTGTACAAACCCATCTCTGTCTTTGTTGTACGAGTTCAAAGCTATTTTATCACCTTTTCTTCGCATTGGTGACGCGTTATTCAAATCGGATGAATTGATGTAATAATCACCGCCTAAAATATCATTGATTTCTTGGTAATGCGAACCTTTGTAATAGCGGTAATCAAGTCCCCCTGAAATCGATAGATTTTTCGAATAGTTGTATTGAAATTGACTCAAATAACCTACCCAAAAATGGTTGTTTACACTTGAAACGAGTACTTGTGTTGATTTCAACTCGGTCATTGAATATTGAGGATCGATATTTGGACCACCAAATAACTGATCTACACGATTCGTTTGTACAATTTGATCCCAATCGATAATGCCTTCTGTAGTATATGATATACCACTTGAGTTGGCTAAACGTGTTCCTCCACCTCTTCCGATGGACATGTATGCAATGTTTGAAATGGATAATTTTTTGTTGACTGTCCAGAAATCCTTCAACGTTATTTGTGGTTTGTGGTAATAGTTCAAACGTTCGTTTTTAACTTCTCGTTTTCCATATTCATTAGTAATGTAACCATAATGTTGATTGAAGCGCACACCTCTATCCATTGGAGTTGTGTAGTCAGGAGTTGCGCCCAACTCACGAGCTATGTTAGAATCCCAATATTGTATTTTTTGATTAAACGAACGTTGACCATGTTTTTGAGGCGCTCCAAATGCTGAAAGGGAAATTAAGTGATTGACCAATTTCTTTTGCACTTTTACATAATAAAAGGCCCCTTCTGTATTGGTCCCTTCCACCCAACCGTTTCCTTTTTTGTAAGAACCTGAAAAAGTAACACCGTATCCATTTTTTAATAAGCCCGAATTATAGGTTAAAGACGAACGGAAAAAATCACCCGTAGCATATTCTTGTTTATATGTGATTCCTTTTCTACCTCCAATACCTTGCGTGACAATATTCATCGAACCACCAACAGAGGGCATTGATAATTTGGTTGCACCTAAACCGCGTTGCAATTGAATTTGACTAGTAATTGCGTCTAATCCAAACCAGTTTGACCAGTAAACAGCGCCATTTTCCATGTCATTGACCGGCACACCATCAATTAAAACTCCAATATTACGTTGATCAAAACCACGCACGGTAATACGCGCGTCTCCGTCTCCTCCTCCAGTTTGTGTTGCGTAAACACCAGGAGTTGCGTTTAATAACATCGGAATATCACGAGAACCTAATTCTTCTAGGATTTTCTTTTCAGAAATTTTTGTGATTGGCACTGGCGTTTTTCTGTCTTGCGAAATATTCGCAATCACTTTAATCTCTTCAATTTCAATACTTCCACGCAAGTTTAACACCAAATTTATTTCTGGTTTATCTAACCTGAAATTTAGCGTTAGCGAATCTAAATCTTCTGAACCTACTGTGATTTTATAATCACCATAAGGTACGTTTAAAAATTCAAAAGAACCATTTTCTTTGGAATAGGTTTTGTAACCACCAGTCAGTTGAATGAATGCAAAAGGTAGCACTTCATTGTTCATTTGGGTTATACCTTTAACTGTACCTGTTGCTTTTGAATTGTTTTGAGCAAAAAAGAGAACAGGAATGAATAAAGAAAATAAAAGTAAAAATCGATTCATAAACAAAAAAAAAGAGGCCGAAACAAGTCCGACCTCGTGAATGAATTGTTATTATTTAACTACAACGCGTTTTGAAGAAACAGAACCGTCGTTTTGTGTAATGCGTAAAATGTAAACACCTCTATCATTTCCTAATTTCAAGGTCATAGTAGCTGCAGCATTGTGTACCGCTTTTCCAACATATTGACCTAAGGCATTGTAAATTTGAATTTCTTTGATTGAACTTGCACCTTTCACAGCAATAAAACCATCTAAAGAAGGATTTGGATAAATCACAACTTCCTCTTTTTCGTTTTCGTTTGCACCTAAATTATTACATGCACAATTGTGTGTTCCTAATGAGAACCAATTACCAAACAAAATAGGATTTCCACTTGCACCAGATAAAGTATCTCCATTTGCATCAATAACATACGTTACAGCAGGAATTGAATCGTATTCTAACAATGGATCAAAAAACGAAACAGCAGCAGTCACACCTTTTAGTACTGTTGGTTTACGAATCAATGAATGATCAGAAGTTACAATCACCCCTAATCCAGTGTTGTGTGGGAAACCAGTTGACCAACCACCGTCATTGTTTGCCGAAGAACCTGTTTCATTCGCTGGATTTTGTCCAACTTTTCCAAAAACATCAATAATTTGGAATCCTGCAGCAGTATTTACATTCGCTGTAGAAGTCGTAGGTAAAACACCTTTTGCCAACATAACAGCGTCATTACCATTCCAGTAAAAAGCATTAGATGTATTGTAAACTGGTGAAAAGAATCCATCAGCACGTACTTCTAATGAATCCCAAATTGGAGCTTCTTGTCCAGTACCAGCTTGATCACGTTTGTCCAAAACTGCTACGAAAACACCTCTTGCCGGAACTGTACCTGACAATTGAACCGCATTTGCTACAGTTGCTGTTGCAGATCCATTGGAATAACGCGCAACAAAATACTCACTCAAATCTACAGCAACATTTGATGGATTGTAAATTTCTAACGCTTTGTTGTTTGACCAACCCTCAACGTATTCAGAGATGAAAATTTTGGTACAATCTTGCGCTTGCGCAACAGATGATAGTAATCCTAAAAAAAGTAATGCTTTTTTCATAGTTGTTTGTTTTTAAAGATAAAGAGATTGCTTGGGAAAATGTACAGAAAGCACTTGTTGAAAAACAAATTAGAAAATAGATTTTTATTCCAAAAACCACTATTCAACGAAGTGTTCATTTTGTTTTAGTACATCACATATTGTCGTTACTTTGCTGTGGTTTCAACATATTAAATGTATCAAGGAGAACACAGCAAAATTTTCAAAACAAAAATACAGAATTTTATTTTTGGTTGGATTATAGAATTGTTAACATTTAGAAAAGAAATTTCAATTTCTTGTTAAAAACTCATGACATCCTTTATTATCGCACCTTTTTTCAATAAAAAACGCAGCTCCTTATTTTTGATAAAAGCTATTTGTATATTTGTTATCAAACAAAACAAACATGAAATTTATATACCCCATTTTTTTTGCTTTTGCAATGACTGCTTTTGGTCAACAATTGAGTGTCGAACGTATTTGGAAATCAGCTGAGTTCGCTGCAAAAGGTGTTCAAGGATTTACATCATTAAACGATGGTGAGCATTTCACCCGTATTGTAAGAAATCAAGATGGAACAAATTCGTTGATGCGTTTTTCTTTCAATGATTTTAAAGGTAAGGGTGAAGAGTTAATTAATCTTTCGACAATTAGCTACAACGGTGAAAAACTAGCGATTGACGATGCGACTTTGTCAAAATCGGGAACGTATTTGTTGCTTTCCACAAATTTGGAGAGTATCTACCGTTATAGTTACAAAACCACTTATTTTGTTTACAATATCAACACGAAAAAAACAATCCAACTTTTCACACCTGATATTCCACAAACCCTTGCAACGTTCTCACCAGATGAAACACAAATTGCTTTTGTTGCTGGAAATAATTTATACAATTACGAATTAAATACTACTCAAACGATACAATTAACAAATGACGGCAAACAAAATGCAGTAATCAATGGAACTACTGATTGGGTGTACGAAGAAGAGTTTGCTATTACACAAGGTTTTTCTTGGTCACCAGATTCAAAACACATAGCATTTTTAAAATTTGATGAATCGGCTGTGAAAGAATTTTCAATGGCAATGTATGGTGAATTATATCCTGAAAACTACACATTCAAATACCCGAAAGCTGGAGAGGATAATTCAAAAGTTAGCTTATTCATTACACCGAGTATGAAAGCTAATGCGCAACTGGTAAATTTAGGCAACTACGAATACATTCCTCGTTTCCAATGGTCAACAGTGAAAAATGAATTAGTTGCAATTTCCTTGAATCGTCACCAAAGCGACATCAACTATCACCTAATTACTAACCCTTCTCAACCGATTGCTCAGGTTATTTATAATGAAAAATCAACTACATACTTAGAAAGTGAGTTTTTATTGTTCATGCCCGATGGAAAATCGTTGCTGCATAATTCTGATAAAGATGGTTACAACCACATTTACCAACTTTCATTTGATGGCAAACAAAAACAAATCACAAAAGGGGAATGGGAAATCATTGATGTCTATGGATTCAATGAGAAACTAAAAACCATCTATTATTCGTCTTCTGAAAATGGTGCAACAAATAAAGTTTTGTACGCTATTTCATTTGACGGAAAAAACAAAAAAGCAATTTCATCACTTACAGGTTATAACAATGCTGAATTTTCAGTGGGTTGTAATTATTTTGTTCGTTCCACTTCTACAGCGAATCAACCAGCAACATACACCTTGTGCGATAAAACAGGAAAAGAATTGACTGTACTTGAGAATAACGCAACTCTGCGCGAGAAATTAGCAACATTAAATTTACCGCAAAAAGAATTTATGCAAGTAAAAGGTGCTGATGGTACACTTTTAAATGCTTGGATGATTAAACCAGCTAATTTTGATCCAGCAAAAAAATATCCTGTTTACTTTACTATTTATTGTGGTCCTGGTTCAAATACGGTATTAAATAAATGGGATGGAGCAAATTATTTGTACCACCAATTATTAGCTGAAAAAGGATACATTGTTTTTTCTGTTGATCCACGCGGAACCATGTATCGAGGAGCTGCAATAAAAAAAGCAACATACTTGCAACTTGGTAAATTAGAAACGGAAGACTTAATTGCTGTTGCTCGTGAGCTTCAAAAAGAAAGTTACGTTGATGCAAATCGCATTGGAATCCAAGGTTGGAGTTATGGCGGATTCATGACCTCACTCGCGATGACAAAAGGAGCGGACGTTTTCAAAGCAGGAATTGCTGTCGCACCAGTAACTAATTGGAGAAATTACGACAACATTTATACCGAACGATTCATGCAAACTCCTGCTGAAAATGCAAAAGGATACGACGATAATTCACCTGTGAATCATGCAAGCAAGCTCAAAGGTCCATTTTTACTCATACATGGTTCTGCGGATGATAATGTACACTATCAAAACACCATGGAATTTATTAATGCATTAGTAGCTGCAAACAAACAATTTGATTTGTTTATATATCCGAATAAAAACCATGGAATTTATGGGGGGAATACGCGGAATCATTTATTTACAATGCTATTAGACTTTACTTTGAAAAACTTGTAAAAATCAAAGTTACTGGTCATTTGTTGTTAAATAAATAAAAAAAAGGCAGCAACTATAATTATTTAGCAAAAAAACATCGTTTCAGAGGAGATTATTGTTTTTTTCTTTCTTAATTTAGTGCGGTAAATAAAAAAGTTAGATAACATTTCGAAAACACATCATGGGCGAAATTGCAAAAATTGAATTAGGAGGAAAAGTATATGAATTTCCTGTTGTAGAAGGTACAGAAAACGAAAAAGCAATTGACATAACTAAATTACGTCAAGAAACTGGGTATATCACGCTCGATTCTGGTTACAAAAACACGGGAGCAACTTTAAGTGCTATTACTTTTCTTGACGGAGAAGAAGGTATTTTAAAATACAGAGGTTATCCTATTGAGCAATTAGCTGAAAAAGCAAGTTTTTTAGAAGTTTCTTACTTATTAATTTATGGTGAACTTCCAACAAGTGCACAATTAGAGGAGTTCACAATGAACATCACGAAACACACGTTGGTTCACGAGGATATGAAGCAATTTTTTGAAGCGTATCCTGCACAGGCACATCCAATGGGTGTACTTTCTTCAATGGTTTGTTCGTTGTCTACTTTTTACCCTGAGTCACTTGACCCAAACAGAAGTCCAGAAAAGAAAAACTTGACTATTTTGCGTTTGATTGCAAAATTACCAACATTGGCTGCATGGGCTTATAAAAACTCAATGCGTCATCCATTTATGTACCCGAAAAACGAGTACGATTACTGCAAGAATTTCTTGCACATGATGTTCGCTATGCCAACTGAGCAATACGACATCGATCCGATCGTTGTTTCTGCATTGAATAAGTTATTAATTCTTCATGCTGACCACGAACAAAACTGTTCTACTTCAACAGTGCGTATCGTAGGTTCATCACAAGCAAATTTATACGCTTCTATTTCAGCTGGTATCTCTGCACTTTGGGGTCCACTTCATGGTGGTGCTAACCAAGCTGTAATTGAAATGCTTGAAAAAATCCACAACGATGGTGGTGATGTTGACAAATGGGTATTGAAAGCTAAAGACAAAGACGATTCTTTCCGTTTAATGGGCTTTGGTCACCGTGTTTACAAGAACTTTGATCCACGTGCAACGATAATCAAGAAAGCTGCTGATGATGTGTTAGAAAAGTTAAACATCAACGATCCATTATTAGCAATTGCGAAAAAATTGGAAAAAGTAGCTTTGGAAGACGAATACTTCAAAGCGCGTAACTTATATCCTAATGTAGATTTCTATTCAGGTATTATTTACAAAGCACTTGGTATTCCAACTGATATGTTTACTGTCATGTTTGCTATTGGTCGTTTACCAGGATGGATTGCACAATGGAAAGAAATGGTTGAAGCGAACGAACCAATTGGTCGTCCGCGTCAAATATACACTGGAGCTGTTACTCGTGACTATGTTCCAATTGAAAATAGAAAATAACAACAACTCAAACAAAAAAAGGCGTCAATTGACGCCTTTTTTTGTTTCATAATACTTTGTGTTTATTCCTCCTCTTCCTCAGAAGTTTCAATTTCAACTGAATCTGTGTGTAGATTTTTTGCTTTTTTCGATCCATCATAAATGGAGAACTTACGGAATGAACATTCCAGATCACCATTAAACAACTTGATTTTACGTTCTGGTCGCAAACCTACCGATTTAAACCCTTCTTCACTGGAAGAAATAACCCAACACGTATAACCTTGTAATTGGTGTTTGAATGTGGAACCGATTTGTTCGTACAATTCAACGACATCTGTTTCCAAACGTTCGCCATAAGGAGGATTTGTAATCAATGTTCCTTTTTCTTCTGGGAATTTCACATTGGCAACATCTTCCACTTGAATTGGAATAAAGCGTCCAAAGGAGAAATTTCTCAAATTACGTCGAGCTATAGTGACCATGTCAGCATCGATATCAGAACCAGTAATAATACAAGGTAATTCTTTCACGATTTTATTCGCAGCGGCATGCATGTCCTCCCAAAGAACGCGGTCGTAATTTGTTAAGTTTTTAAATGCGTAATGTGTTCGCTCTATTGTAGATGGAATTCCCGTAGCCAATAAAGCAGCTTCAATTAACAAGGTTCCTGAACCACAAAAAGGATCAACAAACGTTGATTTTCTATCCCAACCCGATAAGCGAATCAAACCAGCTGCAACAACTTCGTTCAAAGGTGCTTCACCAGTTGATTGACGGTATCCTCTATGGAAAAGAGGTAAGCCACTTGTATTTACCGACAAGGTTCCTTGATTTTCACGCACATACAAATCAATGACAACTTGTGGTGTGCGAATATTTACGTCAGGTCGTTCACCAGTTTCTTTTCTAAACACATCTGCAACAGCATCTTTTACCAATAAAAACGGAAATTGAGAATGTTTGAATAACTGTGAATTGACAGCACCTTTAATCGCAAAAGTTTTGTCAACCCCGAATAATCCTGGCCAATCAACTTTTAATGCTTCTTTGTATAAATCATTTTCTTCTTTCAACTGAAACGTTCGTAGCTCAACAAGCACTGAAAGCGCACATCGCGCATGCAAATTGATGCGGTAAACATCTTTCCATGTTCCAGTAAGTTGAACAGCTCTGTTGAGTTTTTCAGTCGATTCATAACCCAGCTCATTCAATTCCTCTTGCAACACTTCTTCCAATCCGAAAAAAGTTTTGACTACTATTTTAATTGTTTTTTCCATTCGTATATACCGTAATCATTAATGGATTACATTCGTGGCAAAGGTACAGTTATTAATTAGGAACTAAACACGATTTTAAGTTGAAATGATGTAATGTCGAGTAACTAACTAAAAAGAACTCATCCTTTTCGTGCTTTTTACCTACAATATTTTGTAATTTTGAAAAAAAAAACTTGAAAATCCGCTTAGCAATTTTGTTTATTTGCATACTTGTTCAATCGAATAGTTTATTCGGTCAAGGAGTTGGATTAGTATTGAGTGGTGGAGGCGCTTCAGGATTTGCACATATTGGTGTTTTGAAGGCACTCGAAGAAAACGAAATTCCAATCAATTTTATTTCAGGCACATCAGCAGGAGCATTTATTGGCTCTTTATATGCGTGTGGAATGAGTCCAGCCGAGATTGAAGCGTACGTCAAAAGTGAAAAATTCATGCTCATGACAAAAGGAGAAGTCGAGCAAAAACACGAATTTTTATTACGTGAAGACCCCATTAATTCCTCTATTATTAGTTTTTCGTTTTCAATTGACAGTCTTTTTAAAAGATCCTTACCGACAAATTTTATACGACCAGAATTATTGGATTATGAAATGTTGCGCATTCAAGGGAAAACATCCGCTACATTTCAAAATAATTTCGACAGTTTGTTTGTACCCTTTCGCTGTGTTGCAAGTGATATCGTTGAAAAAAAAGGAATTGTTTTTGCAACTGGTAATTTGAACGAGGCAGTACGCGCTTCAATGACGTATCCTTTTTATATTAATCCAATCAAAATCAATGGTACGCTGTACTTTGACGGTGGACTTTATAATAACTTCCCTGCTGATGTACTTTACGACCATTTCAATCCTGATTTCATCATTGGTAGTAAAGTTTCGTACAATGCAAAACCTCCCAATGAAGATGATTTAATCAGTCAATTAACGAACATGTTGGTCTCGCAATCGGATTTTTCCATTCCTTGTTCCAACGGCATTATCATTGAACCAAAATCAAGCATTCAAACATTTGATTTTGAAGATGTTGAAACAGCAATCAACGATGGATACAATGCAACACTTTTAATCATCGATTCGATTAAAAAAGAAATCAATTACCGTGTTTCTCAACAATCTCTGATAGAGAAACGTCGCGCTTTTCAAGCAAAAATCCCTTCGTTAACCATCAATCAAGTACAAACGAGTTATGCAAGTGGAAAAGATGAAAGTTTTGTGCGCAAATCAATTCTAAAAAACAATAAAGATCAAATCATTGGAGAGCAACGTTTTGAACGTCGTTATTTTAGAACTTATGCAACACCACAAGTAAGTTACTTATTCCCTACTCTTTCACTGGGAAAAGACAGTTCTTTTGCACTAAAAATTGCGGTGACAAAAGCAAAACAATTCAGAGTTGACGTGGGCGGTGTTTTATCATCACGTGCAATTAATACTGGATTTTTACAATTGAATTATTTGAATATAGGACGCATGGCAACAGGCATACATGCCAATACCTATTTTGGAAAATTCTATGGTTCTGGTAAAATCGGTGTTGATTTTCATTTGCCAACTTATTGGCCACTATCAATTAGTACTTACGGAACAATTAATCGCTGGGATTATTTCAGAAGTTTTGCAACGTTTTTTGAAGATGTGAAGCCGTCTTTTTTGGTACAATATGAATCTTATGTTGGAGCTCAAGTCAAATTACCTATTTTCAATAATTCAAAACTTGTTTTTGATTACCGATTTGTAGATTTAGAGGATAGTTATTATCAATCATCCAACTTTACCAACAAAGACACAAGTGATATAACTAGGTTTAACGGACATGTATTTAGTGGATATATTGAACAAAACTCATTGAACCGTAAGCAATTTGCTACTTCAGGGTCATTGTTAAGTTTGAAATTTAGATTTGTCACTGGAGAAGAGCACAGTATATCTGGTTCTATATCGAGCGAACAATATGATTACCGAAAACAACATGAATGGATAAATCTCTATGGTGAATTCCAAAAATTTGTGTTAGCGAAAAAAAGATATTCATTGGGTGTTCATGCTATTGCAAGCTTGACAAGTCAATCGCTTTTTCAAAACTACACTGCTTCATTATTGAGTATGAATAGTTTTCAAGCTATTCCAGACATGCAAACCTATTTTTTGCCAGAATACCGTTCTCCACAATTTATCAGTGGCGGAATTAATTTGGTGTTTTCACCGCGTAAAAATTTTGATTTACGATTGGATACATATTTGTACCAGCCTTTTAAGCAATTAGTAAAAAATAACGATGGCACTTTTGGTTATTCAAAATTATTTAAGGGTGAATCAGTCGTGGCAAGTCTTTCAGGAATTTATCATTCACCTGTTGGACCTTTGCGCTTGAGTTTAGATTATTTTCCAAAACAATTAAAACCGTTAATTTTACAATTTAGTTACGGTTTTATCCTATTTAATGAACGTGCAACAAGGTGGTAAAAAATAACATATGACAAAAATTATTTGTGGAATACAACAAATGGGAATTGGAGTTCCCGATGTACAAGGTATCTGGAAATGGTACCGCCAAAACTTTGGTGTAGATGTTCGAATTTTTGAAGAAGCAGCTGAAGCTCCTTTGATGACAAGGTATACAGGTGGACAAGTGCATGCACGAACTGCTACTTTAGCACTTTCTATGGAAGGTGGCGGAGGTTTCGAGATTTGGCAATTCACATCTAGAGGAACAGAAAAATCAACAGAACCGATCATTTTAGGTGACTTTGGTTTGTATGCTTGCCGTATCAAATCAAAAAATGTAACAGCTACTTTTGATTTCTTGAAAAAAAATGGCGCACATATTCTATCTGAACCTCAACAACTTCCATCAGGGCAATTGCATTTTTTAGTACAGGATCCAAATGGAAATATATTTGATATTGTTGAAGGAAACGCTTGGTTCATGGACACCAAATTTGAAGGTCAGACAGGTGGTGTTGCTGGCGCAATGATTGGTGTTAGTTCGATTGAAAAATCATTGAAATTGTATCAAGAAATTTTAGGATATAGTGAAATAGTTTACGATGTAACGGACACATTTGTAGCATTTGATAACATACCAAACGGAAATCAACGCATTCGTCGTGTTTTATTACAACACCCTGAAGCGCGCAAAGGACCATTTGCAAAACTACTAGGACCAACACAAATCGAATTGATTCAAGCAGTGGAACGAACAGATGCGAAATCAATTTTCAAGAACCGCTTTTGGGGCGATTGGGGATTCATTCACTTGTGTTTTGATGTCCAAGGTATGGATAGTTTACAACAAGAATGTGAAGCAGCAGGTTTTCCATTTACAGTTGATTCCGGTAAAACATTTGACATGGGTGAAGCAGGTGGTCGTTTTAGTTATATTGAAGATCCAGATGGTACGTGGATTGAATTTGTTGAAACACATAAAGTGCCTGTAATGAAAAAGTTAGGCTGGTACATTCATTTAAAAAACAAAAAACCAGGAGCATTTTTACCCAATTGGATGTTGCGTGCAATGCGTTTCAATCGCGTTAAAAATTGATTGTTCCGTCACTTTTAATGAGTTACCGGTTCTATTTTAATTGAATTATATTGTTATTTTTGAGTTCAAATTAGCTAATTATGAAAATTTTGCGTTTTATCTACTTACTTCCAATTGCGTTGTTGCTTTTGTTCACATCGTGTAACGAGGAAATCACCTCCAATCCTGATGCAAAACAAATACCTGTTGTTTTTGGCTTACTCGATGCAACTGACAGTGTTCATTTTATTAAAATAACGCGCACTTTTTCTGGAACTAATAACGCAATCAATGTTGCTCAAATTGAAGATTCCAGTTATTTCGATCAAGTTGATGTAACAGTTGAAGAAGTTTTAATGAACCAAGTAACACGAACATGGACGTTAAAAGACACCACAATTACCAACAAAGAACCTGGTGCTTTTTATAGCCCAAATCAAAAATGTTACTATTTCGAAACAACAGCTGCTGCTCCATTAAAAACAAATGCAACCTATCGCATGAAAGCGATTATCAATAATGGCGAATTTACTGTAACTGGCGAAACTGCTATGACAGGAGGTTTGGGTATAACAAATCCTAATCCGTTGGGATCGTTTAACTTTATGTCAGCTGCAAACGGTGTGGTTTCATACACGAATCAAACATGTAAAGTCAACAATGGAAACGCTAAAATAATGGATGCGCGTTTGACCGTTTATTTTGACGAATATTTTAATGGCAATCCGGTTGAAAAATCATTTGTTTGGAAGTTAGGTGAATTAAATGGTGATGATATTCAAGGAACTAGTTCTACATTTTTAGCAAATGGAAAGAACTTTTTTGAATTGATCAAATCAAATGTTACCAATGACCCAACAATCAACAAACGTCAATTTACGAAGATTACACTCACATTTACTGGAGGTACAGATGATTTAAGTAAATACATTTTGATCAACAAACCAAGTAATTCACTGGCACAAAACAAACCAACATTCACGAATTTAATTTCAAGTGATGGTCGTGGTGCAATCGGTTTGTTTTCATCGCGATTCAAAGTCAGTCAAACGAAAATAAAATGGCAAAACTTCCCTCCTTATACAAGAGGGATTGATAAAAATTCAGTGATCGAACTTTGTACTGGACCAATTACTGGTAACTTATTGTTCTGTAGTGATCATCCTACAGACATTGCAAATGGTGAAAGCTTTGTATGTCAATAAAAAATTGAAAGCCCTGTTGTAAAATAGGGCTTTTTTCATGCTAGTTGTTTAACTTTACAACATGAGTGAACGCATAACACTTTTTGTTGACATCATTCTCCCAATTTCATTGAGCAATGAGTTTACTTACCGCGTCCCATTTGAAATGAATGACACGGTACAATTGTTCACACGTGTTATTGTTCCATTTGGAAAAGGAAAATTTTACACGGGAATTGTCACGAAAATTCACCAAGAAGTTCCAACGCTTTACCAAGCAAAATACATTGAACATATTTTAGACGATGAACCATTAATTGGTTTAAAGCAATATCAGTTTTGGAAATGGATCACGCAATATTACATGGCGCCAATTGGCGATGTGATGAATGCCGCGCTTCCTGCCAATTTTAAATTAGCCAGTGAAACAAAAGTGGTACTTCATCCTGATTTTGATGAACAAAACACTCCTCTTGATGACAGAGAATTTCTGATAATCGAAGCATTAAGCATGCAAGAAACGCTTGATTTAAAAGAAATTTCAGAGATAGCAGGAATTAAAACAATTCAACCAATCATCAAACGATTGATTGAAAAACGTGCCGTTTTAACACAAGAAGAACTTCGTAATAAATTCACCGCTAAAACAGCACTTTTTGTCGTTTTACAGGAAGCATATCGTGATGAAACAGCATTAAATCGCGTTTTTGAACAATTAAGTGAAAAAAAATCAAGTAGTAAACAGGAGGAAGTGTTGTTGTATTTGTTAAAACTTGGTGGTTTTCAAAACGGAAAAGTAACTCCAATTTTACGAAAAGATTTAGAAGAACAAGGCTGTTCACTTTCGGCAATAAATACGTTGGAAAAAAATGGCTTTATTCGTTTTGAGCGTTTAGAGATTTCTCGCATTCAAGCTGCTCAAAACAACACACTTAAATTTCCAGAACTATCACAAGGTCAACAAGATGCTTTCTCGTCTATTCAAGATCAATTGTTAACCAAAGAAACAGTTTTATTGCATGGAATTACTGGATCAGGAAAAACTGAGATCTACATTCATTTAATCAAACAAGCACTTGAAAAGGGCAAACAGATTTTGTTTTTAATTCCTGAGATTGCCTTAACAACTCAATTAATTGAACGATTAACCGTTTATTTCGGCAAACAAATCGGAGTGTATCATTCGCGCTTTAATTCCAACGAACGCGTTGAGATATGGAACAAAGTGTTAGCGAACGACCCCAATGAATTTCGTGTGGTAGTCGGTGCGCGCTCTGCTGTTTTTCTTCCGTTTCAAGACTTAGGTTTGGTAATCGTTGACGAAGAACACGAATCGTCGTACAAACAACACGACCCTTCACCGCGCTACAATGCACGTGATATTGGAATTGTTTTAGCACATTATTTCAAAGCAAAAACAGTATTAGGTTCTGCAACACCGTCCATAGAATCTTACCAGAATGCACAAGAAGGGAAATTTGGATATGTTGCTTTAAATGAACGTTACTCACAGGTTCAGTTACCAGAAATTTTCTGTGCTGACATGAAAAAAGAACGAGTAGAAAAAACAGTTAACGGTCATTTTTCCAGTTTTTTATTGGAAGAAATCAAAGCAGCACTTGAACGCAACGAACAAATCATCTTGTTTCAAAACAGAAGGGGCTACACGCCTATTTGGACTTGTGAATTGTGTGGTTTTAGTCCAAATTGTAAAAACTGTGATACGACATTAAATTACCACAAACACGCAAACATTTTAAAGTGCCACCATTGTAGTTATCAGATTCCACCAATTGGAACCTGTCCTGCTTGTGGCAGTAATCGTTTAAAAATGCTTGGTTTTGGTACTGAAAAATTAGAAGACGATTTAGCATTGTTACTACCCGATGTTCGTATTGCACGAATGGATTTTGATACGACACGCAATAAAAATGGTTACTTGAAGATTATTCAAGCTTTTGAAAACAGAACGATTGATATTCTAATCGGAACGCAGATGATTGCAAAAGGGCTCGATTTCAACGATGTTGGATTAGTGGGTATTTTAGATGCGGACATGATGCTCAATAAAACAGATTTTAGAGCTTTTGAACGATCGTTTCAACTGATGAGTCAAGTTGCAGGGCGAGCAGGTAGACGAAACAAACGTGGACGTGTTATCATACAAACAGGAAATCCTGATCATTGGGTCATTCAACAAGTCATTGCACATAATTACACAGCTTTTGCTTCAAATGAAATAGTAGAACGACGCAATTACCATTATCCGCCATTTTATAAGCTCATAAAATTCACTTTAAAACACAAAGACCGCGATTTGATATCCGAAGCTGCAAATTATTTCAGCCAGCAGTTGCGTGCAATTTTCCAAGAACGCGTATTGGGACCAGAATTCCCTGTTATTGCGCGTATTCAGAATTTTTACTTAAAAGAAATTTTATTAAAAATTGAACACGAAGCACCACAAAAAAAGGTGAAAGAACGTTTACATGAATTAACCGATCAATTTTACAGAAATCCAAAATATCGTTCAATTCGTATCATCATTGACGTTGATCCAAATTAACCCAAATACGTTTTTAAGGAACGACAGCGCGAAGTATGTTTCAAGCGTCGAATAGCTTTTTCTTTGATTTGCCGAACACGTTCGCGCGTTAAATCAAACAATAGACCAATTTCCTCTAAAGATAAGGGCGTTTTCCCATTTAAACCATAAAACAAGCGAACCACATCACTTTCTCGTCCAGATAAGCTTAACAACGAACGTTCGATATCGTTTTGTAAGGATTCCAACATGACCTGTTCATCTGGACTTGCTAACGCATCATTTGGCAACACATCGTACATACTTGATGACGATTCTTCCCCTTCAACCAAAGGAGCGTCCATAGAAATGTGTCTTCCAGAATTTGCGAGTGATTGGCGCACATCTTCAACTGAGCATTCCAAATGTTCGGCTAATTCATCTGCTGTTGGAGGACGTTCAAATTGTTGTTCTAATTCACCATATGCGCGGTTGATTTTATTGATCGAACCAATTTTATTGAGAGGCAAACGGACAATGCGTGCTTGTTCCGCTAATGCTTGCAAAATAGATTGGCGTATCCACCAAACGGCATAAGAAATGAATTTAAAACCTCTTGTTTCATCAAAACGTTCCGCAGCTTTGATTAAGCCTAAATTTCCTTCATTGATTAAATCCGGCAACGATAATCCTTGGTTTTGGTATTGTTTGGAAACGGAAACCACGAAACGCAAATTTGCTTTTGTCAAACGCTCCAGAGCGATTTTATCTCCTTCTCTAATGCGTCTTGCCAAAATAACTTCTTCTTCAGCGGTAATTAAATCGACACGTGCAATTTCTTGCAAATACTTGTCTAATGAAGCATTTTCCCGATTGGTAACTTGCTTTACGATTTTCAACTGTCTCATAGTATAATGTGTTGGTTATGAACTAATATAGTAATTTAATAACTACGTTGTTTCAAATTGTTTCATCTAAAATGGAGCAAATGAATAAAACATGTTTTTAATAGAACAAAGTATCTTAACTGTTGAACGTTCCGTATTATGACTAGAAAGTTGCTATCTTTGTGACACAAAAAAGAAGATGCGCGTATTAATGGTTTGTTTGGGAAATATTTGTCGCTCGCCGATGGCGGAAGGCTGGCTTGCTCACAAATCTAACATGCAACAACTTGATATTGAAGTCGATTCGGCTGGAACTGCCAATTACCACATTGGTTCGCAAGCCGATGAACGGATGCGTAAGTACGCAAAAAAAGCAGGAGTTTCCATCGATCATTTGCGTGCTCGACAATTTCAAGTATCCGATTTTGATTCATTCGATCGGATTTTTGTGATGGACAAATCGAATTATAAAAATGTACTTGCTCTAGCAAGAACGAACGCTGATAAGGAAAAAGTTAGTTTATATTTAAACGAACTCTATCCAGCACAAGACTTAGAAGTTCCCGATCCCTATTACGATGGCGAACAAGCATTTAATGAGGTCATTGCTTTATTAGAAAAAGCTACCGACGCATTTATTAAAAACACATTTACAAAATAATCATGGCAAAAGGCACATTATACTTAATTCCGAATACGTTAGGGAGTGAAACTACCGATCAAATCATTCCAAAACAAGTGGAGGAAATTGCAACAGGTTTGCGCTTTTTTGCTGTGGAAGAATTGAAATCAGCGCGTCGTTTGTTGCGTAAAATGGACCGTACTTTCCCGATTGACGATTCTCAATTTTCAATCCTTACAAAAAACACTACTGCACCTGAGTTAACGCCTATCATTCGTTTGTTGAAAGAAGGAAATGATGTGGGAATTATCAGTGAAGCTGGTTGTGCAGGTATTGCAGATCCAGGAGCGGTTTTAGTTGCACTTGCGCATGAACATGAAATTCGTGTTGTGCCAACTGTTGGGCCAAGTTCTATTTTGTTGACATTGATTGGAAGTGGCATGAACGGTCAACAATTTGCATTTCATGGTTATTTACCAAAAGAGCAAAAAGTACGCATGAAGAAATTGAGAGATTTGGAAGCGAAAGTGAGAAGAAGTGGCGAAACACAATTGTTCATGGACACACCTTTCCGCTCGATGCACGTTTTTGAAGACTTGGTGAATATTCTTGCAGATGATACCATGTTGTGTGTTGCATCAAATTTGACAACATACACAGAACAAATACATACACGTTCTATCAAAGATTGGCGAGAGAACGCGTATGATATTTCGAAACAACCAACCATGTTTGCGATTGGTAAAACGCAATAAAACGTTTACTTAATAATTTTCTGAACCGTTAATTTACCGTTAGTAGTAACGTAATTAACAAAATAAACTCCTGATAACAAGTCTGTAGTTGCACATGTTATTGTTTCCGTGTCAACTTGTTGTTCCAAAACACGATTTCCTGCAGCATCTGTAATGGTAATCAATGAACCAATTTGCAATGCTTCTAACGTGATTTCATCTTGAAAAGGCATTGGATAAATCAATTGATTAGTTGCTGAAGATTCTTCTATTGCTAAAGAACTACTTCCAAAACGGATGTTGTCAAAATAACAAATGTGATCTGTTGAACGTGCTAAAAAATCCGGAAAAACAATTAATTGATCAATTCCAGATGATGATGGCATGCCGATAATTCCAGAAAAATCAAACGTTAATTCCTCCCATTGATTGATTAAAGTATTTGGAACTTTTATTTCACCTGTTGAAGCACCAGAAGGAGTTGCGAATTTAATTCCAACATCACTAATAACTGGTTTCCAAACCAAAATCTTTACAAAACAATTGGACGCATTCAAGGTGAAAGTTCCAACTCCTGCCCCGTGTGGCGTTTCGCAACCTGCCCAAGGCTGACCAGCTTGTTTTGCAGTGAATTTGACAACTGTAGCAGACGTGTTAGGTGCTGCAACACTTGGATTTGCAACAAATTCGATCGTTGTTTGCGTACTGTTTTCGAATGCAACCCAATTCCAGCTTGCGCCGTTTCCGGTACTTTCGAAGTTAATTGGTGAAACTTGAGCGACTAATAATGTACTCGCAAAAAGTTGTGCGAAAAGTAGACTTTTTTTCATGTTTTCTTATAGTTTAGTTTTGGCAAAAGCGCCTGTTTAAGCGATTTGATACCATCCACTTTGGAAAACAAAAAATTACTTATTGTTAAATATACAATAATTAATTCGAACTAAAAAACAAAAATTATAATCCGCGAGCTTTTCTGATGTTATCGTAAGCTTGCTGAATCGATTGAAATTTCTCTTTTGCGCCTTTTTGATATTCTTCACCAAGCGATGCTACTTTATCTGGATGATAACGGACAGCCATTTTACGGTATGCTTTTTTCACATCTTCGTCAGATGCTGATTTTTCAATTCCTAAGACTTCGTAATCAGCATCTAAATTGCGCTTGAACATACCTTGAACAGATTTAAAATCCATTGGAGGAACATGTAAAAGCTGAGAAAGGTATTGCAGTGTTTTGATTTCCGCATCGGATACTTCGCCATCAGATTGTGCAATACCAAACAGATAATGCAGCAACTGAATGCGCATTTCTTCTTGTGCACGCATACGAATGTCCGCACAAATTTCCTCGATTGGAATGCGCGGAGCATCTAAAAACTGTTTGAGGGTTTGTAAGTGCTGAACATTAAAGTTCGGTCCAAATTGTTGTGCTAAAAACGACTTTACAAAATTCAATTCCGACTTAACAACCTTACCGTCACTCTTCATCATATAGGCTGATAGTGCTACCAACTGCGTTGGAAAATCATACCGTTGTGTTTGTTGGCGGTAAAACTCAAAAACATCTTGAAACGATTGACGATTTCTACCTTGACCAGTTTGCCCACCAGCTTTTCTTGTGCGAACTGCATTATCTATTGAACCACCAATGATTAAACCTAAAAAGCCAAAAAGAAAATTGCCTTTGAATAAAATAAACGCCAAAATGGCAAAAATGATACTATACACGTAAAAAAAATAAAGTCCCGCAATGTGCAATTACGGGACAATGATACATTATTTTTAGATAAAGTCGATACTTCTTTCAATGAAATTTGTCAACTCTTCTCCTTTTAACATTCCTTGAGAAAGCAAAGCTAAATCGGTTAATTGCTTCACTTTTGAAGTTTTTTCCGCTTCATTATTTTCTTGTAACAAACCTTCTATTTTTGCGTGATTTGCATTCACAACGAGGTTATACGTTTCTGGAAACGCCCCGAAAAATCCGCCACCACCAGTACGTTGTTGCTCCATCATTCGACGAATAAACTCTGGTTGTGTGATGATAATTGGCGCATCTGTTTCAGCCATCGATTTAAATTCAACCTTGAATTTCTGAGCATTTACAGCTGATTCGAATAATGGTTTCAACGTTGTTTGTTGATCCTCTGTCAATTTAGCAGGCAATTCTCCCTCTTTCTGAATCAATTGATCCAAGGTATCAGCGTCAACACGTGCAAATTGAATATTTTCAATGCTTTGTTCGATTTTTGAAATCCAGTGAGGAGCTAAAGGTCCATCAATGATAGCTACTTGATAACCACGATCTTTTGCTTGTTTTACAAACGAAAAATGCTCTTCCAAACTGTGTGTGTACAACACAACAACTTTTCCGTCTTTATTCGTTTGAAGTGGCGCAAGTCGTTCTTTTAATTCGTCAATGGTATAATACTTACCATCTGTGTTTTTAACCAAAGTAAACGATTTTGCTTTTTCAGCAAATTTTTCGTCAGAAAGCACTCCGTATTCGACAAATATTTTCAGATCATCCCATTTCGCTTCGAAATCAGCGCGGTCTTTTTTGAACATATCCGCTAATTTATCAGCAACTTTTTTCGTAATGTGCGCTGATATTTTTTTAACGTTGCTATCACTTTGTAAGTACGAGCGTGATACGTTTAACGGAATATCTGGTGAATCGATAACCCCGTGAAGTAAGGTCAAGAATTCTGGAACGATTTCTGCAACTGAGTCAGTAATAAATACTTGATTGCAATACAAATTGATTTTATTGCGTTGTACCTCAACATTTTCCTTGATTTTCGGGAAATACAAGATTCCAGTCAAGTTAAACGGATAATCAACGTTTAAGTGAATGTGGAACAATGGATCTTCGAAAGTCATTGGATACAATTCGCGGTAGAACGATTGATAATCTTCGTCTTTTAAATCAACTGGTGCTTTCGTCCAAGCTGGTGATGGATTATTCACTTGATTTGGTACATCAACCGAAACGCGTTTCACTTTTCCATCTTCGTCTTTCTCGCCTTCTGGAGAATCGATGTATTCCGTTTTATTGCCAAAGAAAACAGGAATTGGTAAAAACTTACAGTATTTATCCAGTATTCCTTGAATGCGTGTTTTTTCTAAAAACTCGATCGATTCTTCGGTAATGAATAATACGATATCCGTTCCTCTGGTTGTTTTTTCGATGTTTGAAATCGTGTATTCTGGCGAGCCATTACTTTCCCATTGAACCGCTTGAGCACCTTCGTAACGTGCAAGTGTTTGAATTTGAACCTTTTCAGACACCATGAAACCTGAGTAAAAGCCCAATCCAAAGTGTCCGATAATGCTTTCAGCACCTTCTTTCCCTTCGTACATTTTGACAAATTCTTCTGCACCAGAAAAAGCGATTTGATTGATGTATTTGTCAATTTCTTCTTCGGTCATCCCGATACCATTATCGCGAATGGTCAATGTTTTAGCTTCTTTGTCTAAAAGTACTTCTACTTTTAAATCGCCCAATTCGCCTTTGTATTCTCCTGTAGCTGCGAGTACTTTCAACTTTTGTGAAGCATCAACAGCATTTGAAACCAATTCTCGTAAGAAAATCTCATGATCGGAATACAAGAATTTTTTGATGATTGGAAAAATATTTTCCGTCGAAACATTAATTTGTCCTGTCTTCATAGTTTTTGAAATTTTCTTTGAATGTGTCAAGCATTATGCCATTTCGATAAAAATGACAAATTGACAGCAAAGCAGTAAAATCAAATACGTTTGAGGGGAATAGCGATTAAATTATCGTGTTCAGGCAAATCTTGGGCGCTTGTTACTGACACTAGTTTACCACGTCTTTCTTTCGTTCCTTTTTGTTTGAAGAACGAATAATTACCCAATTCAGCTACAAATGACATGATTGATTCGGGAGTTGCTCCTTCCTGATTGGATCGTTGCGTTGAGACTTCGATGATAAAAACAGGTTGTTGGGTTTTGAACCATGCAACTCCACCTTTCAACACTTCCAATTCAAAACCTTCGACATCAATTTTAACAAGGTGAACGGGAGAATCCTGTGAAAACAAATCATCCAGTCGTTCTTTCGAAACAGTTATTCCATGTTCATCACCTTGCGAAATTAACGAAGCACCTCCTCTATTTACATTCCAATTTTCGTAAAGAATGGCACTTCCTTTTTCACTTGCCAAGGCAATCGGCAGGATTTCAATATTTTCGCACTGATTGATAGCGCAATTGTGACGTAGGACTTCTATTGTTTTTGGATTGGCTTCAACAGCATAAACGCGTCCCTTTTCTCCGACAATTTTTGAAGCAATGGTTGACATCAAACCTATATTTGCGCCAATATCCATAAAAACACTGCCCTTTTTTAAGAAATCACCAAGCAATTGAATCGTACCTTTTTCATAGGTTCCTGTTTGATACAGCGCTAATTCAACACCTTTGTCTTTTGCAGGATCAATCAACAATTTTACGCCATGAAGCGTTTGTATGATCAGTTTACCTGCTTGATCTACAGCTGGCAATAATACTTTTGGAAGTACAACAGAAAGTCGCCGAATACCTTTCACATCCATATCACGTAGGGTCGAAATAAATCGATGACGCAACAGGAACGAACGGTTAGGTACACTCATTTATTTGTACAATTCTTCTTGTAATTGAGCGATCTTGTCGTCCGATAAATAATCGTCGTATGGCATCATTTTGTCAATGAATCCATTTGGACCAATTTCAATAATACGATTTGCAACAGTCGCAACCAATTCGTGGTCATGAGAGGTAAACAACAATGTTCCTTGAAATTCGGACATTCCGTTGTTCAACGCAGTAATCGATTCCAAATCCAAGTGATTGGTTGGTTCGTCCATCATCAAAACATTTGCTTTCGCCAACATCATGCGTGATAGCATACAACGCACTTTTTCACCTCCGGAAAGGACAGTCGCACTTTTCAATGCTTCTTCGCCCGAGAATAACATACGACCTAAGAATCCACGAAGACTCACTTCTTCTTTTTCCTCTTCTGTTTGAGCATATTGGCGCAACCAATCAATTAACGACGCTTTTGTTTCAAAAAACGACGTGTTATCATTTGGTAAATACGCAGTTGTAATCGTTGTACCGAAAATAAAATCACCTTTATCAGCAGTTGCATTGCCATTCAATATTTCGAAGAAATGCGTCATTGCTAACGAGTTTCTTGAAATGAATGCAATTTTATCACCTTTGTTCAGGGTAAATGACAAATCTTTGAACAGTGTTTCACCATCGTGCATTTTTGTCATGCTACTTACCGTTAAAATCTGATTTCCAGCATCGCGTTCTTGGTGGAAAGTAATTCCAGGATAACGTCTTGATGAAGGTTGAATTTCTTCCAAATCCAATTTATCGATTAATTTTCTACGGCTTGTTGCTTGTTTTGATTTCGACGCATTCGCAGAGAAACGAGAGATGAAATCTTGTAATTCTTTCTTCTTATCCTCCGCTTTTTTGTTTTTATCAGCACGTTGACGCGCAGCTAATTGAGATGACTGGTACCAGAATGTGTAGTTACCCGTAAATAAATTGATTTTACTGAAATCGATATCACAAACGTGCGTACATACGGTATCCAAAAAGTGACGGTCATGCGATACAACAATGACTGTATTTCTGAAATCCAACAAGAAATCTTCCAACCAAGTAATGGTTTTTAAGTCTAAGTCATTGGTAGGCTCATCCAAAATCAATACATCTGGATTTCCGAAAAGCGCTTGTGCAAGTAAGATACGTACTTTGAATTCAGAAGGTACATCTTCCATCTTCATGTAATGTTTGCTTTCGTCGATGCCTAAGTTACTTAGTAAAGTAGCGGCATCTGTTTCAGCATTCCATCCTTCCATATCTGCAAATTCTGCTTCCAATTCAGAAGCGCGCATGCCATCTTCATCAGAAAAATCAGGTTTTGCATACAACGCATCTTTTTCAACCATAATTTCAGAAAGACGTTTATGTCCCATGATTACGGTTTGTAATACTTCGTATTGATCGAAAGCAAAGTGATTTTGGCTCAAAACAGCCATACGTTTTCCAGGTTCCAATTCAACTCTACCAGAGGTAGGATCTTGTTCACCCGTTAATATTTTTAAAAACGTTGATTTTCCAGCTCCATTCGCGCCGATAACGCCATAGCAGTTACCTGAACCAAATTTTAAATTAACGTCGTCGAAAAGGACACGTTTACCGAACTGAAGTGAAAGATTGTTTACTGAAATCATGAGCTATCTATACCAAATTTGGTGCAAAGATAGGGAAATTATACGGAAACAGAAAGTGAAAATACGAGCTAAAAAAATAGTTACCCGGGTAAATGGTGGTAAAGCTGCAGACTGACCACATTTCACTCATATATAACTGAAAATTAAATTATTATATTGAAAAATGAAAACAACTAAAAATCTATCACTTCATCCAATGCAAATTGCGGGAATACATCAAAATGAAAATGAGCGCTACAATGCTATTGACAATCACCGAAAATGATGAAATCATTTCCATAGGAACAATTAAAAACGTTCCAAAAACGGAAAACAAGTTGTAAATAATGTACAAATGAAAGCCTTTTTTATTGCGGCGTAACATCAAAACAACTGCAGCAATACCTGCCGAAAATGTAATGAAGTTTAACAAGGTTGATAGTTCGTGGTGCTCGTTCAAATAAATGGTCATTTCTTTAAACTTCGCCATGTTTTCTGCTGACCAATTTGCTCCTTGTTGGTGCAAAGAATTTTCCATCTGTGTAACAAACACCAGTGATTTCTCCATTTCCTTCGGAGATAATTTACCCGATGCCACTGAAAGCAACGTGCCCAACCCACCAATACTTGTTACAATCAAGGTTAAGACACATAAAACCGTTAAAAATGACGGTCGCTTGTCTAACTGCTGTTGTTCGTTGTTTACATTTTCCATTACCAACCTTGAATTACAAATTGTTTACTTGCTTGCATGTATGGGTGCATGTAGCTGTCTTGTTCGATAAATGGAACATGCTTTCTGAATTCCGAAACAATTGCTTCTAATTTTGGATGTGTTTTCAAAGGTCTTCTAAAAGTCAACGATTGACAAGCATGCATCAGCTCTATCCCTTGAATAGCATAGCAATTTTCGATGACGCGCGCCAATTTTGTTGCTGCATTTGCGCCCATTGACACGTGATCTTCTTGTCCATTACTCGAATCGATTGAATCGACACTTGCAGGTGAACACAATTGCTTGTTTTGACTCACAATAGATGCACACGTGTATTGCGTAATCATGAAACCTGAATTCAATCCCGGATTAGCAACCAAAAAAGCGGGTAAACCACGTGTTCCAGAAATTGATTTATAGATTCTTCGTTCACTGATACTTCCTAACTCAGCCAATGCTATTGCTAAAAAATCCATTGATAAAGCTAACGGTTGACCGTGGAAATTTCCAGCAGAAACAACAATATCTTCGTCAGGGAAAACTGTAGGATTATCTGTAACAGCGTTGATTTCACGTTCGACTATCAATGCACAGTGTTCAATGGTATCGTATGAAGCTCCATGAACTTGTGGAATACAACGGAACGAATAAGGATCTTGTACATGTGCTTTTTCGCGTTGAGCAATTTCACTCTCCGCCAATAATTCACGAATGATAGTTGCTGTTTTAATTTGTCCCAGTTGTTGGCGAATTTCATTCACGTGACTTCCAAAAGGCTCTACCCTTCCATCGTAACCATCTAATGAAATTACAGCAATCTCATTGAATTGCTTCCATAATTTTCGGCCATTAGCAATCGCATAAGTTGCATAAGCAGACATGAATTGTGTTCCATTTAACAAGGCCAAACCTTCTTTCGAACGCAAGGTAATGATGGGTAAATTGAATTGTTCGTTCAACTTTTTACTAGAAATTTCATTTCCTTGAACGTTAACCGTTCCTTCACCAAGCAACGGTAACACCAAATGAGCTAAAGGAGCTAAATCTCCTGACGCACCTAAACTTCCTTGTTGGAAAACAACAGGAAAAATATCATTATTGAAGAAGAAAATCAAACGCTCAACGGTTGCTAATTGAACTCCGGATGCACCATGTGACAAACCAAGTATCTTCAACAACAACATGCGGCGAACTACCTCGTCTGGAACGCGTTCTCCCATTCCACAGGCATGTGAAACGACCAAGTTGCGTTGTAATTGTTCCAAGTCATTGTGAGAAACAGCTGTGTTGCACAAACTACCAAAACCTGTATTTACACCATAAATCAAGCGGTCACTTTTGGCAACTTTCTCATCTAAATAGGTGCGGCAATCTTGAATTGTTTTTTTGACTTCATCGGTTAAAACCAATTGGGTTGGGGCAGCTAAAATTTCTTCTAAGGTTTGCAGTGAAATCCACTGATTATTAATAGCAAATGTATTCATTTCACTTATCGAAATACGTTAAAAATTCTGCTTCAGACAAAGCGATTTGCTCGCCTGAAACCATGTTTTTTACTTGAATTATTTTATCTTTTAGTTCGTTATCGCCAATCAAAGCAACATAATCTACTGCTCTGTTATCAGCGTACTTGAACTGTTTTTGCATTTTAGCAGCTGTCGGATAAACTTCACAATCGACTGCTTTTGCACGTAACGTCTTCGCTAAATGCATGCAGTAATCGGCTTCGTTTTCTCCAAAATTCGCAAACAACAAGGTCAATCCTTTTTCAATCTCCGCAGGATACAAGGCCAATTCATTCAACACATCATAAATACGATCTGCGCCAAACGATATGCCAACACCTGATAAACCGGATAAACCGAATAAACCAGTTAAATCATCGTAACGGCCACCACCACAAATCGAACCCATTTTCACATCGTGAACGGAAACTTCAAAAATAGCACCTGTGTAGTAATTCAATCCGCGTGCTAAGGTAACATCAAAGGAAAGTTGAGCGCGTTCTAAACCTAATTTTTGCGTGTGATTGATCACATAACGCAATTCTTCGATTCCTTTTAAACCAATTGCTGATTGCGCTAAAAATGTTTCCATTTGTGCCAAACGTTCTTCGTTCGTTCCAGTCATTGAAAACAAAGGAGAGATTTTCGTTATCGCTGCTTCAGACACTTCTTTTTCGCGCAATTCTTTGATTACACCTTCTAATCCAATTTTATCGAGTTTATCGATTGCAACAGTAATCGCAATTAATTTATCGCCTTCGCCAGAAACTTCTGCAATTCCAGACAATATTTTGCGGTTATTCAATTGAATAGTAAATCCTGGAATACCCAATCGTGTCAATACTTGATCGAAAATTTGAATGAATTCGACTTCGTACAATAACGAGTCTGAACCAACAACATCTGCGTCACATTGATAAAACTCTTGGTAACGACCGTGTTGTGGACGATCAGCACGCCATACTGGTTGGATTTGATAACGTTTGAATGGAAAACTTAATTCGTTTTGATGTTGCACAACAAAGCGTGCAAAAGGAACTGTCAAATCATAACGCAATGCTTTTTCAGCTAACGAATTTGCAAAACGAGGCAGGTTATCGTCCGCCAAAGCAGCAACATCAGCTTTTTTCATTTTCTCACCTGAATTGAGAATTCTAAAAATCAAGCGATCGCCTTCTTCCCCATATTTCCCCATCAATGTACTAGACAATTCAAACGAGGGCGTTTCTATAGGAGCAAAACCATACGTTTTGAAAACCGTTTTGATGGTTTCAAAAATATACGTTCTTCGTGCTACTTCTTTTGGTAAAAAATCCCTTGTTCCCTTTGGTATTGCTGGTTTTTGTGCCATTCATTCGTTATTTGAAAACAAAGTTAACAAAATTAACGGCAGAAACAGTTAGTTAATGTTGACGAACTGCACCTTTGTGCGCTTGTTCTATCGCAAAAATCCACGTGTAATATCCGATGAAATGCGCATCAAAGAACCCTTTTTTCTGATAGTTTTCTGTGGGAATGAACAAACGGTTCTTGTTATCCAATCCCTTAACAGCTGATTGTGGAGCAATTCCATCTTGTAAACACGGTGCTTCTTTTGGGAAATCACTTCCATATTGCCATATTTCTTGCCACTCAGCTTTATTGACTTTTCCAGCGCGCGCATTTTCTGGTGCGATAATGTAAAATCCGCCAAATTGAATATTGTTGCGCAAAACATCTATTACTCCCAATGAATATGCAAAACCCATGCTGTGAGCAACAACGTATAAGGTGTCATTTTTCGATTTATTTGGTAATTCGTTTAATGCCTGAAGTATGTTTCTACCTGCTACTCGACCGTTGTATCGGCGTTTATTAAACCCAGATTTATTAGAAGAAAGCGCTAATGCTTTTCGTGTTTTAATCGTTTTTCCTCCCCAAAAAGTGGATGTAACTCTTGGCATAGTGTAGCAATGATGTTTTTGTGGATTGTGACAACGTTTCGGAAAACGAGCAGCCAAGCTTGTAAACTGAATTAAATGCTGGTGATTTGAAGTTGCAACAGAAAAATGCCCATCCAAATAAAACGTTTCTGATGGTTTAATGCGTGCTTTTACCAAATCATCAAACGCATGCCAAGGTTGCCAATAACTATGAATATCGGTTGTGTAAATATGGTTGTACGAATCTGGAAACTCCAAACCATTCTTGAATACTTCGTTGAAACTTTCTTCCAAATTCCCACCAGTCGATGCGGGACGATAACCATTTACAAAAAGCAAGACTCTTTTTGGAGGGTCAGAAGCAGTTAACTTGTCTGTTAAATCAAAACCAATTTGGTTGTAGACTTTTTCATGTAACAATTCTTGTGCTTCGTTGTACGTTCGAATGACGAAATACTGACTGTTTGCTGCAATACTTTTTTGCTTGTTTGCTTTCAATAAAATGCTATCCGATTGATTGACAAACGTCATTTTGATTGGTTGATTTGTTTTATCATTCACCACATCGAAATACAATACGGGTTTGCGTTGTTTTAACGTGACTTTGTAATTGTTTTTAATGAGGATTTCTGAGCCGATTTCATTTGTTGATTTGATCGTAGGATGTACGTTTGTTACTAATACATCGACTATTTCATCTAAAGATCTGTTCGATAACGCAGTAATCTCGCCCTCTTTTACTTCAAAAAACACATACGATTTATTGACAAGCAACAACGATAAATAAATCAACACCATTGAACTGATTACAAGAACAAAACGCAATAAAACACGAATGATCCACGAACGTTTCCATCTCGTTTTTATTTTTCTACGCATCTTTCGACTGAGTAGCCAGAATGAAATCGCTAAAATCAGAACAGCTACAATATGAACCGTTGAAATATTCTGGGAAAAGACCGAAAACAAAGGAACAAAAAGAATATTATCAATTTGTAAATGGTAGGAAAACGTATTCCTTTTGTATGGTCGAATTAGCGCATCCAATGGGTTTTTACTACGTAATTCAATATTCCCAAGTGCATCTTCTTCCCAAAAGTAGTAGGCTATCAAGCCATAATTCGTTCGGATATCTTCAAAGGAATCGAAAAAATTAAAATTGAACGCGCGAACTAGCTTGAGTTGTTGCTGGATGGAGCGAACTGAATCGCAAGCGGACAAATCACTTTCTCCGATTGTTTTGGAGCGATAAAGAGCTATTACAATCAATTGATTTAATGTGTTTGCAAGCAATTTCGTTTCCTGCACTTTAACAAATCCGAGGGACTTTCCTTTGACAATGTAACCTGTGGTTGCTGGTTTCACAAATCCTTTAACCAAGAAAAAAGTAAACGATTGTTGGTTCCATTTTGGAAATTTTCGCAAGAATGCATCTCGCAATTCATGCATTTGTTCCGCATACCGATCGTATTTATTCGTAGGTGCAGTAAATATAGTTTGTTGCACTTCATTCAAGTACTGAAATCGGTTGTTTATACGAAAATGGATATATGTTTCTGAAGATGGAAGTTGGTCTTTTACGACTTCAGTAAGCGAATCAAGGTTTAGTGTTACCGAATAAAGTGGAACTAAATTAACTGTAAGCGTGTCTTTTTGCCCATGAGCACTTGTCGCATGAAAAGCAAAAAGGAGCAGCGTAAATTGTATGATTAGTAGCCGCTTCATTGTAAATGATTAGTAAATTAATTTTTTACCCACCCAACGTTCCACATTGTCCAACCAAATTTCATCTGATTCTTTTTGTGTTAAAATATTTGCTTCTACAGCAAAATCAATCACACGACCAGGATAAGAATTAGCCACACCTTCCATTTCTCCTAACGGATATGGATCATCTAATCCTGCGACAATTTGTTGTGAACCAACGCGAATTTTCAATAATTGCAAGGTGTATGCGTCATGTACAAGCGTGTCGAAAAACAAATTGGGATGACCCAGTGATTCTCTTGGATCGCGTGTATCGGTAAATAAATCGGGACGACCATCAAAACCTTGTAAACGGCGGCCATAATTTGCTTGTCCCAACATACAACCGTGTGCAAAACAAGTACGGATATTTGGAAAACGATTGACGATATCTTTCAACGCATAAAAATGCAAGGTGTCAGCTGTTTGCGCCATCATCCAAACCAAATGAAAACGCCAGTAAGCATCCTTTAAAGCAACCATCTTCTCCCCGTCGTACGGATGAATTTCAATCGCTAAACCATATTCATTGGCTAATTCAAAAATTGGAAGTGTACTATCATCAACAACAGAAAGCCATTCGTTTGCTGCATTTAAAAAGTGCGTAGGCAAACAAAGCACTGATAATTTTAATTCTTCCACGCACCGACGAATCTCGTTCAAAGCGTCATCAAGGTACAAAGGTTGTACAACGAATCCACTTGTAAATTTGTCCGGACGACGTTGCTGCACACTTGCATTGAAATCGTTTTGCCAACGAATCGCATCGTAAGTGTCCTGGCGTTCCCAGCCATTGCAGTAGATTTGAGAAAGGTTCAACATCACACCGTGATCGATCTGATGTTTGTCCATCCATTCCAATTTATCATCAAAAAAGAAACTTGGATCCGTTATTGGGCGCGCCCAGTCTCCTTGACGCATGAATTGCTTGTTGTCATCAATCCAGAATAATTTTTTATCCTTCATGAATTGAGGGATTTCCTTAGGCTCTGGTAAAATGTGACCGTGACCGTTTATTCTGTATTTTTTCATTTTCGGGGTTTCAATTCTATATTTTTTCAACAATTGATGCTATCAATTAATCAGCACCAAAAAAGGAAGCAACAAAAATATCTTTATCAAATACTTGCAAATCTTCAATTCCTTCACCTACACCAATAAAACGAACAGGAATGTTCATTTGATCAGAAATACCAATGACAACACCACCTTTTGCAGTTCCGTCTAATTTCGTGATAACTAATCCCGTTAACGATGTTGCTAGCGCAAATTGTTTGGCTTGTTCGTACGCATTTTGACCCGTTGAACCATCCAACACCAACAACACTTCGTGCGGAGCGTCAGGAATCACCTTCTCCATCACGCGTTTGATTTTTGCCAATTCATTCATCAAATTGACTTTGTTGTGCAAACGACCAGCAGTATCAATAATGACAACATCTGCACCTTGTGCTTTGGCAGAAGTAAGCGCATCAAACGCTACAGAAGCAGGATCAGCACCCATTCCTTGGTGAACAATGGGAACACCAACTCGGTCTGCCCAAATGATTAGTTGATCGACAGCTGCTGCACGAAACGTATCCGCCGCGCCCAAAACAACTTTCTTTCCAGCTTGTTTGTATTGATTCGCTAATTTTCCAATCGACGTTGTTTTCCCAACACCATTCACACCAACCACCATAATAACATGTGGGTTGCCATTGTGATTCGGCAAGGTATATTCTGTGGGACTATTTGTTGCATTCTCAGAAAGTAAGGCCGCGATTTCTTCTTTTAAAACGGTATTCAACTCATCTGTACCGACGTATTTATCGCGTGCGATACGTTCGTTGATACGGTCAATGATTTTCAACGTCGTGTTGACACCAACATCCGAACTAATTAAAATCTCTTCTAATTCGTCCAACACATCTTCGTCAACCTTTGATTTACCAACAACAGAGCGTGTTAATTTGCCGAAAAAACTTTCTTTTGTTTTTTCTAAACCTTTGTCGAGTGTTTCTTTTTTCTCTTTAGAGAACCAACCAAATAATGCCATAAGTACAAAAATAAAAAAAACCCCGATTCCGAATGAAGCGGAACGGGGTTTTTACAATACCGAGTTATATTTAAAAAGAATTAAGCTTTAGAAAACCATTCTTTTACTTTATCGTTATGTACGATCTCTTGTTTAAAAGAGAACGATCCTGATTTTGGAGATTTTACCATTTTGATCACTTTTGTGTGCTCTTTTCCTCCTCCTTTTTGTAATGATGCTACTACTTTCTTTGCCATGACAAATACGTATTATTTAATTTCTTTATGAACCGTGTATCTTTTCAAGATAGGGTTGAATTTTTTAATCTCCAAACGCTCTGGCGTGTTTTTACGGTTTTTCATCGTGATGTAACGAGAAGTTCCTGCTTGTCCAGATTCTTTGTGCTCCGTGCACTCTAAAATAACTTGGATTCTATTTCCTTTTGCTTTCTTAGCCATTTTTCTTTAATTTAAGATTCTCGTTAAACGAGGAATCAGGATTTATTTTAAATAACCTTTTTCACGTGCCTCTTTCAAACAAACAGAAATTCCTTTCTTATTGATTGTTCTCAAAGCAGACGCTGAGATTTTTAAAGTTACGTACATATCATCTTCTGGTATGTAGAACTTCTTAGTTAACAAGTTGGGATAAAACTTGCGTTTTGTTTTACGTTGTGAGTGAGAAACATTGTTTCCTACCATTACCGATTTTCCTGTTAATTGACAAACTCGTGACATTGTATTTAAATTTTCCTAATTCTAAAAGCGGGTGCAAAGAAAAGCAAATTCTAGCAATTCCGCAACAAAAATTAATATTTTTTATTGATTAATTTCTAAAAGCTCGCATCTCAAGAAATTTAGCGCCGTTAAAACGCTCATTTGGATGTTTCGCTCCCTATTGTCGCCAAAGATATGCATTTTACTTGAAACAGCACCATTTCTTGCAATCGCAAACCAAACCGTTCCCATTTTTACGGTGTCGGTTTCTCCTGTAGGACCAACAATACCAGTAGTTGCGATACAATAATCTGTTTTTAATTTTTTTAATCCACCCAATGCCATTGCTTCTGCAACTTCTTTGGAAACGACTCCTTTTTCTGAAATCAACGCACGTGGCACATCAGCTAGTGACACTTTTTGATCAATTGTATACGTCAACAAACTTCCTTCGAAGTAATCAGAAGAACCACTATTGGCAACAAATGCCGCAGCGATATTTCCTCCTGTACAACTTTCTACTGTCCCTACAGTCTTTCCGTTTGCTTTCAATAGTTCGCCCACCAAAGCTGCTATGGGCATTTCACCTTCGCATACAAAATGAGCTGGCATGCGCATTTTCACCTCATCTATTAATGACTGAATCAGTTGCGCGTCTGTTTGACCTTTGAAAGAGGTGATCCGCATTTTAACCATTCCCGGAGCTGGTAAATAAGCTAATTGCATTCCTGCTGCTTCGATTTTATCTTCCCAATCTTCTAATTGTTGTGCTAAAAACGACTCGCCAATTCCTTGCGTTAGAAAGGTGCGGTGGTACAACACTGCTGTATCAAAATTCTGAGTGATTTTTGGTAATGCTTCTTCTTCAAAAATGGTCTTCATTTCATAAGGAACTCCTGGCATGGAAATGTAAACCCGCCCTTCTTTTTCAAACCACATTCCTGCTGCTGTTCCAAATTTATTAAACAACACTTCGCACGACTCTGGCAACAACGCTTGGTCGGTGTTTACCTGCAACATCGGGCGATTACGACTCGAAAAGAAAGCTTCGATATGCGCTAAAACGGTTGTGTTCATGACCAATTTTGTCTGAAAATAATCACACAAGACGTGTTTGGTGATGTCGTCTTTCGTTGGTCCCAAACCTCCCGTAATCACAATTAAGTTATTGCGTTCGTGTGCATCGTTTAATGCTTGTACGATGGCTGCTTTATCATCTGAAATCGTTGCAACATGCTTGACTTTTATGCCAATCAAGGCTAATTGCTGACCTATCCACGAAGCATTCGTATTTATGGTTTGTCCAATCAATAATTCGTCACCTATCGAAATGATTTCTGCTGTTAACTTGGTACTGTTTTTGATACGTTGCACAAAATAATTGTTAAGTTTGAACAAATAACGGAAAGAAAAATGAAATTAACTACACAAACTTTGTTTTCATTAGGAATAGTATTGTGCTTTTCCTCGTGTGATGTGTTGGAAGATGCGGCAAAAGCTATTCCAATGCCTACGCAACAACCTACAGCTCCTGCCTTAACAAATGTAGAAGTTATTAACGGACTGAAAGATGCGCTCAACATTGGCATTCAAAATGCTGTGAATGTAACGTCAATAACGGACGGCTTTTTAAAAAACGACCTCATCCGTTTACCTTTCCCACAAGATGCTATTAAGGTAAAAGAAAAAGCGTTGGAATTAGGTTTGAATGCGCAAGTTGAAAAGTTTGAAACAACCTTAAACAGAGCCGCTGAGGAAGCAACAAAATCTGCATTGCCAATTTTTAAAGATGCAATCTTAAACATGTCCATCCAAGATGGATTTACCATACTCAAAGGAGGAAATGGTGCTGCCACTGCTTTTTTGAAAGACAAAACACAACAACAATTAATTACGGCTTTTGCTCCAGCTGTTAAAACAGCAATCAGTAGTGTAAAATTGACCGATTATTGGAACCCGTTGATGAATAAATACAACGGCATTATGACAGTGACTGGTGGACAAAAAGTAAATCCGGATTTGAATGCTTACGTCACGCAATTAGCTATTGATGGTTTATTCAAATTAGTTGAACAAGAAGAAAACAAGATCCGTCTTGACCCAATGGCGCGTGTCAATGACTTGTTGAAAAAAGTATTTGGAAGCATCGCTAATTAATCGTTCATGTCATATCCCGCTACAGAATTAGTATTGGATGGTAATGGAAATGTTTACCACCTTGGCTTAGCTCCCTCCGATTTAGCAGATACCATATTGCTGGTTGGCGATCAAGACCGTGTGGAGCAAATTACCAAACAATTTGACACCATTCGTCATCGTTCGCAACACCGTGAATTTGTTTGCCATACTGGAAGTTACAAAGGAAAAGAAATCAGTGTGCTTTCAACAGGAATTGGGACCGATAACATTGATATCGTCATCAACGAATTAGATGCACTGAAGAACATCAACTTGACAGAGCGCAGGGCGAAAAGCACCTTGAAAAAGATGAACATTGTGCGCATTGGAACTTGTGGCATTTTACAAGCAGACATTCCAATACACAGTTACTTGCTTTCGACGCATGCAGTTGGTCTCGATAACGTTGCGCACTTCTACCCCATTGCATTTAACGCCGAAGAACAAGCAATTGCACAAGCAATCACTGCACACATCAATTATCCTTCAACGATTGTTCCTTATTGTGCTGCAGCTTCAGAGAACTTGGTGAACAAATTAAAAAGTGCACAAACGCATGCAGGAATTACCATGACCAGTTCTGGTTTTTATGGTCCGCAAGGGCGAAAATTGCGCCTTGGTTTGCACAACGAATCCATAAACGAACTACTTGCTTCGTTTGACTACAAACAACAACAAGTAATTAATTTTGAAATGGAAAGTTCTGCATTATTTGCATTGGGAAAAGCTTTGGGACACGAGTGCACAACTATTTGTTTGGGAATCGCGAACCGTCCAGCAAGAGTTTTTTCAAAAGATTATACGCGTGCGATGGACGAATTAATAACGTATGTATTGGAACGTGTTTGATTAGGCGGTAATAAAATACACTAACTGTCGTTTTACTCATACCCAATTTCTACTATGAGATACTATTTATCTTTTTTACTTTTTTGCTTCACGTTCGCTACAAACGCACAAAACTGGAACCAGGTCGCTAATTTTTCAGGCGATGCGCGTGATGATGCTAGTTCATTCACCATCAATAACCACGTTTATTGTGGCTTGGGGATGAATGCGGGTTTTAGTTGTACGTCGGATTTTAAGGTGTTTGATTTGAATACGGAATCGTGGTCGAATGGTTTGAGTTTGCCAACAGGCGAAGAACGGCAATATGCCAATGGCTTTTCCTACCAAGATTTCGGTTACATTTTCGGTGGAATCAATGGAAGCGCAACGTATTTAGCTGATTTTTGGAAATTCAATCCTGTTACCAATGCGTGGTCTTCCCTACCCGATTTACCAACAACAGGAAGATCAGGAGCGTTGAGTTTGTTGATTGGCGACACCGTTTATATAGTGGGCGGAAAAACAACAGGAGGAACAATTTCCAACGAAGTGTGGGCCTTTGATTTAGTGCAAGAACAGTGGTTCCAGAAAGCATCCCTTCCTTTCGATGGAATTTGGAGAGGCGTTGGCTTTTCTTGGAATAATGCCGGCGTTATTGGTCTTGGTAAGTTAAACAGCGGGAATTTCAACACTGGTTTTTATCAGTATTTCCCCACAACGGATACGTGGCAACTCCTCAATCAATTAACGCTTGTTCCTACCATTTATTCCATGTTTTCTCAAATAGGAAAATATGGCTTTATTTACGGTGGTGCACTTGAAAACCTGTCCTACAGCAATCAATTCACGCGCATCGATTTAGAAACGTGGGCAACTACCTCGCTTACTCCTTTTCCTGCAGCTGCGCGAAGAGGTGGCGTTGCGTTTGTCAATAACAGCGAATTTTTCATTGCAACAGGTGTGTCTACGCAAGCACGCTTGAACGAAACATGGAAAGCGGATTACATACTTGGAATGGACAAGGAACAATCACTTGGAACAGTTAATCTGTATCCCAATCCGCTAAACAACCAACTCGTTATCCAATCAGATGCGCTCATTAAACACATTGAAATATACACTGTTTCAGGTCAATTAATCACAACACAAACCACCAACGCAAAACAAATCGACATGCCAATTGATCTGGAAAACGGCTTGTACCTATTACGCCTCGTGGGAGAAAACGGAGCGTTAACCGAACAAATTTGCGTGCAGCATTGACATTTAATATTCTACAAAAAAAAAGCTGAATCCAATGAATTCAGCTTTTCAAATCTATTTATAGTATTCTTTACATGTTGCGTCTGTACTGGCCACCAACTTCGAACAAGGCTTTCGTTACTTGTCCCAAAGAAGCGACTTTACATACTTCCATCAAACGTTCAAACATGTTTTCGTTTTGAACTGCTGCTAGTTGTAAATCGGCAATTAACGCAGGAATTTTATCGGCATGCAATTGCTTTAAATTAGCCAACATGTCAATTTGGTAACGTTTTTCTTCTTCCGAAGCACGAATGACTTCTCTCGGCTCTATTGTTGGCGAACCTTTTGAACTCAAGAAGGTATTCACACCAATGATTGGAAATTCGCCATTGTGCTTCAATGTTTCGTAATACAACGATTCCTCTTGAATTTTCGAACGTTGGTACATCGTTTCCATTGCTCCTAAAACACCTCCGCGCTCTGTAATTCGGTCGAATTCTAACAATACGGCAGACTCGACTAAATCGGTCAATTCCTCAATGATGAACGAACCTTGCAATGGATTCTCGTTTTTCGCTAATCCTAATTCGCGGTTGATAATCAATTGAATGGCCATTGCTCGACGAACAGATTCTTCTGTTGGTGTCGTAATCGCTTCATCATAAGCGTTGGTATGCAACGAGTTACAGTTATCGTAAATAGCATACAATGCTTGTAAGGTAGTGCGGATATCGTTGAAATCAATTTCTTGTGCATGCAACGAACGACCCGATGTTTGAATGTGGTATTTCAACATTTGAGCACGCGGATTCGCTCCGTATTTCTTCGCCAATGCTTTCGCCCAAATACGGCGAGCAACACGTCCAATGACCGCATATTCTGGGTCAATTCCGTTGGAAAAGAAAAAGGATAAATTCGGTCCAAACGCATTGATGTCCATTCCTCTACTCAAGTAATACTCCACGTAAGTAAAGCCGTTTGCAAGTGTAAATGCCAATTGTGTAATCGGATTTGCTCCTGCTTCCGCAATGTGGTAACCTGAAATTGAAACCGAATAAAAATTACGCACTTGTTTGTTGATGAAGTATTCTTGTACATCACCCATCAAACGTAGGGCAAATTCTGTCGAGAAAATACACGTATTTTGCGCTTGATCTTCTTTTAATATATCGGCTTGAACTGTTCCTCGAACTTGTTTTAAGGTATCCGTTTTAATTTGACTGTACACGTCAGCAGGCAAAACCTGATCTCCCGTTACACCTAATAAAAACAATCCTAATCCATCGTTTCCTTCAGGTAAATCTCCTTGGTAACTTGGGCGTGTGATTCCTTTTTGTTTGTAAATCGCTTCAATTTTCGCTGAAACTTCTTTTTCTAGTCTGTTTGCTTTGATGTATTTCTCGCAATTTTGGTCGATTGCTGCATTCATAAAGAATCCCAATAACATGGGTGCAGGACCGTTAATGGTCATCGAAACAGATGTTGCTGGATGTGACAAGTCAAAACCTGAATACAATTTTTTCGCATCGTCCAAACAACAGATGGAAACTCCAGAATTCCCTACTTTTCCATAAATATCTGGTCGTAAATCAGGATCATTTCCATACAAGGTCACCGAGTCAAAAGCTGTCGATAAGCGTTTTGCTGGCATGCCCAAACTAACATAGTGAAAACGTCTATTTGTTCTTTCAGGTCCGCCCTCCCCTGCAAACATACGTGTTGGATCTTCTCCTTCGCGTTTGAACGGGAACAAACCTGCTGTGTAAGGAAATTCTCCTGGCACATTTTCTTGTAACGACCATCGTAAAATATCTCCCCACGATTTGTATTTCGGTAAGGCTATTTTTGGAATTTGCGATTGAGACAACGATGTTGTGTGTGTCTCCATTTTCAATTCTTTGTCGCGTACTTTGAAAATAAATTCAGGTGCTGTATAGGTTGCTTTTTTCGCTTCCCAATTCTGAATGATTTCAAAATTGTACGGATCGATATCACGTTTTACCGCTTCAAATGTCTCTTGCAATCCTTTGATTAAGCGATCCTTGTCCTCAATTGCGCTTTCCTGTAAGGTGCTGATTGAACGTTGTAAACCGTCCAACTTATCTGCAACACTGACTTGTTTGTCGACCCATTTATCGTACGAACGATTGTTTTCTGAAATCTCCGATAAATAACGCGTTCTTTCTGGTGGAATGACGTATATTTTCTCCGACATTTCTTTGGTGATTTCGAATTTAGAATCCAAAGAAGCGCCTGTTCTTTCTTTTACTTTGTCGATAATTACCTTGTACAAGGTATTCATTCCTGGGTCGTTGAATTGCGAAGCGATTGTACCAAAAACGGGCATTGAATCAACTGCTTCTTCCCACAAATTATGGTTGCGTTGGTATTGTTTGCGTACATCACGCAACGCATCTAATGCACCTCGTTTATCGAATTTATTCAATGCAATTACATCGGCGAAATCGAGCATGTCGATTTTTTCCAATTGCGTCGCAGCACCATATTCAGGTGTCATAACGTACAAGGAAACATCGGAGTGATCCAAAATCTCTGTATCCGATTGACCAATTCCAGATGTTTCTAGAATAATCAAATCGTAATTAGCTGCTTTTAATATTTGAATGGCTTCTGCAACATGTTTTGACAAGGCCAAATTGGATTGACGTGTTGCCAATGAACGCATGTAAACACGTGAATTTTTGATGGAATTCATGCGGATACGGTCACCTAACAAAGCTCCACCCGTTTTTCTTTTCGATGGATCAACAGAAACAACAGCGATTTGTTTTTCTGGAAAATCAATTAAAAAACGACGAACTAATTCATCTACTAATGATGATTTTCCTGCGCCACCAGTTCCAGTAATCCCCAAGACTGGCACGTGATTTTTAGCAGCCATTTCGTGGACTTTTTCCATTGTAGGCGCCGCCATTTCTGGGTAGTTTTCAGCCGCTGAAATCAAACGAGCAATTGACGGTACATTTTTCTCCGCAATGTGGTTGATTTCATCAGTCAATTTATCCCCTACTGGATAATCCGCTTTTTGCACCAAATCATTAATCATTCCCTGTAATCCCATGGAACGACCATCATCTGGATGATAAATACGTGTAATACCATACCCATGCAATTCTTCAATCTCAGCAAGTAAAATGGTCCCACCACCACCACCAAAAATTTTGATGTGCGGGGCACCTTTTTCTTTCAACAAATCGTGCATGTATTTGAAGTATTCGATATGTCCACCTTGGTACGAAGTCATTGCAATTGCTTGCGCATCTTCTTGAATCGCTGTATCAACAACTTCTTCCACTGAGCGGTCGTGTCCTAAATGGATAACTTCACATCCGGTAGATTGGATGATTCGGCGCATGATATTAATGGCTGCGTCGTGACCATCAAACAACGATGCTGCAGTGACGATTCGGATGTTATTTGTCGATTTGTAGGGTGTATTTTGATCCATGAGACAGTACTGTTTTTTCGATAAATGTCTTGTTTTCTAAACGAAGCAACGAAGATAATTAGTTTATCCGAATTTAGTCGCATTTCGGTAAGATTATCTGTGAATTGTTTCAGTATTGTTAAGAAAAATTAATTCCATTAAAATAGTGATTGAGTGAACAAAAAATCAATACCTTTAATCCATATTTAAACAATTTAAAACATGACAACAGGATTGATTATTGGTGGTGTGATTTTATTAATCATTTTTTGGTTTATTTCAATTAACAACCGTTTAGTAGCATTAAAAAACAACCGCGAAAGTGCATTTGCTGACATTGACGTGCAATTAAAACAACGTTACGACTTGATTCCGCAATTACTTGGAGCTGTGAAAGGTTACATGGATCACGAAAGTTCCGTTTTAACTCGTGTAACAGAAGCGCGTTCACGTTGCATGCAAGCAAGTTCAATCAGTGATAAAATTGCTGCAGAAGCAAATTTAGGTGCAGCCATGAATGGTTTTAACATTCAATTAGAAGCTTACCCAGACTTAAAAGCTAACACAAACTTTTTGAACCTTCAGAATGAAATTGGTGACATCGAAAACAAATTAGCTGCAGTTCGTCGCTTTTTTAATTCGGCTACGAAAGAATACAACAATGGAATCGAGCAATTTCCAAGCAATTTCGTTGCGAACATGAAAGGTTACAAAACAGAACCATTATTTGATTTGGGTGCTGACCAACGTCAAACGCTTGACAAAGCACCTGAAGTAAAATTCTAATTCGTTTCTTATGGCTGAATTTATTGGTTTACACCAACAAATTAAAAGTAACAATACGCGTTCCATCATCATTTTATTGTGTTTTCCCTTGCTCATTTTAGTAGCGGATTATGCTTTTTTGTTTTTCTCTTTTAACGGAAAAGAACATCAAAACGAGGTCAACCAATTGTTTTTACAATCTATTCCACTGGTTGTATTAGGTGTTGGCGTATGGTTTGCTATTGCTTATTTCGCAAATGCAACGATGATTCGCATGGCAACCAATGCTGAAACGTTGGAACGACAAGACAACATGCGGGTGTACAATTTAACGGAAAACTTATGTATGACTGTCGGTATGAAAATGCCGAAATTGTATGTCATTCAAAGTCCCGCATTGAATGCTTTTGCAAGTGGAATTGATGAGAAATCGTATGCTGTTACATTAACGACGGGCATTATCAACCACCTTTCTGATGAAGAATTAGAAGGTGTTATTGCACACGAATTGACACACATACGTAACAAAGATGTGCGCTTGTTGATAGTTACCATCATTTTTGTCGGCATCTTCTCGTTTCTGGTGCAAGTTTTGTTTCGTTCGTTGCTTTTCGGAGGAAATAGAAGACGTGACAAAAACAGTGGTGGTGGTCAATTAGTCATTATTGCTTTATTGATTTCCGTCGTTGCTTATTTATTGACCATTCTTTTCAAATTTGCTTTATCGCGCAAACGTGAATACTTAGCGGATGCTGGAGCAGTTGAAATGACAAGGAATTCAATGGCGATGGCTTCTGCCTTGCGCAAAATCTCTGGTAATTCTGAAGTGGAATCGGTGAAAAGCGACGATATCAAAGAATTATTTATCGAGTATAAATCTGTTTCAGGATGGTTTTCAACACATCCTCCAATTGAAAAAAGAATTGCTGTGTTGGAACAAATGTAAGATACAGTAAAATAACTTATTAAAGAGCGGATTCCAGTTGGAGTTCGCTTTTTTTTTGTTAGAACCGGACGATTAATTTTAAATTGATACGCCGTTGTGTCAAGTAATTTGGAATGGAATAAAACTTACCCGAAACATCTTGTATCCATTGCTTGGATAAGACATTGTTGATTCCTAACAAATTAAACACTTCGACTGAAATCGAGGCCGTTTCTAATTCGTTCATCCATTTTTTCGGATTACTCGCCTTTTTATCCAACAAATCGTAAGAGAAACCAATATCTACTCTAAAATATGCTTTCATTGTTAAGGTATCTTTGTAGCGCGTATAATCAGGAGGTCCATAAGGCAATCGCGAACCATAATTCAAGCCCATTTGTACACTGAAACGTTCGAAATTCGGCATGTTATCTTGGAATAAAACCCCAACCGTGAAACGTTGGTCAGTTGGTCGACGAATGCCACCTGGTTGCACCAAAACACTATCAACGGCTGTTTGATCTTGACTAATACCATAAATTATTTTTTCGCCAGAAGCATTGTAATAATTGTAATAATAGTCGTTCAACATGTCCTCTTTGGTCGATAACAATCCGATTTTGAAAAACGATAACAATCCTGGCACAAATTCACCGTGTAAATTCATATCGAGTCCAGTCGCATAACCTTTTGCTAAATTTTCTGCATAATAGCGAATGCGGACATTTTCTACTTCATATGGATTGATGTCCCACAAATATTTGTAATATGCTTCTGCCGCGAATTTAAATGGCTTGGAACGATTCCACATGTAAAAACTGTAATCGCCCCCTAATAACAAATGAAACGACTTTTGAGCGCGTACATCCGCATTCAAACCTCCTGTAAACGTTCGGAATTCACGATAAAAAGGCGGTTGATGATAGAAACCAGTTGCCAATTTAATTTTCATCGATCGACGGATAAATTTTCCATCGTGAAAAGCAAAACTAATTGGATTGTAAATCAGTGAAGCGCGTGGCATGAACAATAACTCGTCGTTGTATGTCGTGTATAATCCGCGTAAGCCAATATCAAACTGCCATTTGGATAAAGCACGTGGTATTAAAGTGTCAAAAGAAACGCTATCAATGATTTGATTTAATTCATTCTTCTTGTAAATCGTTTTGTGCAATGGAATTTCACTGGTTACTTTTTTCCACTCGTAATGGTGTTGCGCAAACGCATGAAACCGACTGTTGTTCAATGCCAATTTCCCTTTGATTACCTCGTATAAGGCTAATTCTTCCGGATTTCCTTGCGGTAACGAGTATCCAGCAGAATCAATCATGCGCCACTCACTCAACACATCTTGAAATTGATCAAATTGCATTCCCGCTCCCCAAGATAAGTCACTTTTTTTACCCGAATTTTCAGGCACTTTAAAATGGTAAGTAGACGTATGATACGCACTGAAAATCGTTGCATTCAGTTGATTGCGCGCATGATTTAAAAATGTACCAACACCAACTACAGCAATCGAATCACCATATTCTTCCTTGGAAGGATCTGTTTCTAATAAATTGATATAATACTGACCTTGAATATCAAAACGTTCTTGTTCGTTGGATTGAAAGACCGTAAAATAAGTTGCTTGCTCGTATTTCTCCGTTTGATAATTAAGCGAGGTTCCAATAGTAGATGTAAGAAAACGTGTCGCTTCTTGACCGTCAAAATAAATATTGAAGGAATACGCTTCACTTGCTGTTCCGAAGTCAGTTTTCTGTGTTTCCGGCGCAAATTGGTATTTATTTGACGATATATGTGCCAATGTATGCCAAGTCAAGCGCTCATTGATATCGTATTCAGTTGCTAACTGTGAATCCCAATAAACAGGATTGTAGCTTCCTTTTGTTGGTAGTGAATTCAATAAATAACCATTCGCACGGTAACGTGCTGCAAACAAATAGCGAAAACGATCAGATTTCCCAAGTTGATCTTCAATGTGTGTTTCGACTCCTAATAAACTTGCCATTGCAGAAGCATGAAAAGCAGTTGGTCGTTTGTATTGAATGGATAAAACAGAACTCAATTTATCACCATATGTTGCTTGAAATCCTCCAGCTGAGAAATAAATATCTTCGACCAACGCCGTATTGATAAAACTCATTCCTTCTTGTTGTCCGCTGCGCGTCAAAAAAGGACGATTGATCAAAAATCCGTTGACATAAACGATGTTTTCATCGTAATTTCCTCCGCGAACATTATAGTTTGCAGTCAATTCATTGTTGGAATTAACCGGTTGCGTGTACTTCAATAAATCCTCTACGCGACCAAAAGCTAATTTTTGGACATCGACCTTGTCCAATTTTTCGAGGCCATTTTTGTCACTTCCCTCTTTAATTACGACATCGATTGATGTGAAATCGAAGCGAAAAACTTCAGCTAACTTATTTTCTCCAATTTGAAGTTCAATTGTTTGTTTGAGCGTTCTTTCATCCGAATAAACAACCACCGTTGTGAAGCCTGGCGCACAAAATACATGAAAAACACCATCTTCATTCGTTGTTGTTGCAATGGTATCATTGGCTTGAAAAACGAGTGTTCGGATAAATGGAAGCGGTTTGTTTTGTTTGTCAACTACTTTTCCAATTAAAGTAGATTGCGCAAAAGTGTAGCTTGTAAACAAACAACACAGTAACACAAATAAGCTTTTAATCCACGAAAACATGTCCTTCAAACGATTGAAATTCAAAATTAGTATTTAATCGACAGATAAATCCAAAACAATCAAATCGTTTTGAAACGGATCAACTGCTTGATAAATGGCATGAAACAGGTTATTGAAGTCCCCAGCAGGTGCGAAATTCAACCAGTGTAAGGCTCTTTCTTGCAATTCATTTGCGGGGAGAAAACGTTCCGATATAAAATCAATAGCTGCGAGTTGTTGTTCGTGTTTCGTCTTCAATTGTTTCAACAATTTGGCCTCAAATTGATCAAGTTGATTTTTAATTCGGGCTGTTTCAGCAGATGCCAATGAGCTTAACGACTCATCAACTGCTTTTGTTTTATCCTGCATTGCTTGAGATAAGGTTTCAAAAGCGGCAGTGATAGCTGAAAAATCAACTTGTAAATCGGGTTGTTCCGCTAAATATGCTGCTCGTAATTGCTGTTTCTCCGCAAAAAAATGCGTAACATCCCATCCCGATTTTTTTATTTTTTTTGACGTATTGGCATCCAACAACAAAAACGAATTGCGTTGTTGCAACAATGGAAAAATAGTTTGATGTGCCTCAAAAACTTTTTTAAGTTGCACCCAATAGGCCATTTCACCTCCTCCACCAATGTAGGCTAAATTGGGTAAAATTGTTTCTTGATAAACCGGGCGTAAAATGACATTTGGTGAGAAATTTTCAATTTCAGTAGCCAATAAGTGACTAATTTCATCTTGTGTCACACTTTTTTCATCCAGTAAATAATTCGTTCCGTCTTGAATAATTCGTTTCCGTTTTCCATTTGACAGGTAGAACAAATTAATTTCACGCACGGTTGCTTGCGGCTGAATCCCTTTTTCAAGTAATAATTTATTTGTTGTATTCACCGCTTCAAAAGAAGGTTGGTGGAACAATTCGTTTTCAATGACCGTTCGAAACTGGTTTTTCAATTCCGGTGTATCTGGTTGAAGCACCAACACTCCAAAATCAGCAAAAAGCGTGGAAATGAATTCCTGCGTGAATGCTGCATAATTGCGTGTCAAACTCAGTTGCAAGAGCGATTGAATTGCTGTTTCTTTTCCTTCGAAAAGACTTGCAAATTCCTTGTATATTTCATTAAAATCGGACAAATCAAAACGACCTACAGCTCCTGTTTGTTGGGAATCCCACGATAATTTGTGTTGAAAAACACGTGCATGCTTGACCTCATCAAAATCGTGATCTTCGCTTGCCATCCAAAAAATTGGCACAAGCTTGTTGTCAGTCGTCGTTTCATTGAACAAAGCACATAACCGCACCACATGTAACACTTTGTAAATCAAGTAAAGTGGTCCGCCAAACAAGGTTAATTGATGACCTGTTGTGATGGTGAACGTGGATTCTTGCGCTAATAATTGAATGTTTTCTTGTTGCGCAATTGAACAATATCCTCCAAGTTGTTTTTGCAAAACAGTTACCAAAGTTTTTCTACTTTCAGCTGAATAGGCTTCTTTTTTCAGTGCAATTTGAGCAGAAAGAGCAGATAAATCAGTAAACGGTTGTTGAAGAAAAGATGCCAAAACATCCTGATTACCAAAGTTTGCAGAAAACGAAGAAAACTGTGGAACAATTTTTCGTGATATGTGAGATACATTCATGAAACAAAAGTAAGCAAGATTTCATCAATCGCTTCGACTAAAAAAGGTACTTTTGTAAAAAAATAACGTATGGAAGCAATTATCAAAACAGTAAAAGGAGAAATGCGCGTGTCTTTGTACGAAAAAGAAACGCCAAATACAGTTGCCAACTTTGTAAAATTAGCAAAAGACGGTTTTTACGATGGATTAACGTTCCACCGTGTTTTACCTGATTTCGTGATTCAAGGAGGATGTCCTAATTCACGTGAAGGTGCAAGCGGAATGGCTGGTACAGGTGGACCTGGATATAAAATTGATTGTGAAACATCTGGAGAGAACCAATACCACGACAGAGGAGTGTTATCAATGGCGCATGCAGGAAGAAACACTGGCGGTTCGCAATTCTTTGTATGTCACAGTAGAAATAACACCGCACATTTAGATAGAAACCATACTTGTTTTGGTAAGGTAACTGAAGGTTTAGATGTGATCGATGATATCCGTCAAGGTGATTTAATTGAATCAATTACAATTATTGATTAATTACCAGACAATTAAAACTAAAAAAGGAGGCATTAGCCTCCTTTTTTTTTATTCAAAAAAATAGTTTTTTATTAATTTGTTACTGGAGTTGTAGATTCAACTGGCGCTTGTGGAGCTGGTTGAACTGATCCTGTAATCGTTAAAACAACTGGTGTTTCAGATGAGTTTGTACGAACTGTGATTGTTTTCGTAAAAGGTCCAACACGTTTTGTGTCATAATTCACAACAATTTTAGAACTTTTTCCAGGTTCAATTGGTTCAGTTGGTTTTTCAGCTGCAGTACAACCACAAGATGTTTGTACGTTTGTGATAATAACTGGTGTTTTACCTGTGTTTTTAAATTCAAATACAAATGGTTCTTTTGAATCATAAGTAATGTTTTGACGCTCAATTTTGATTGATTTGAACAAAATTGTTGGTTGGTCGTTGACAACCGCTTCTCCTTGTGTTGCTGGAGCAGTTTGAGTTTGCGCAAAAGAACCAAGCGTTAAAAGAGACATTCCGATTATTGCAATTGATTTCATGTTTTATAGTTTTTATTTGTACAAGAATACGAACTCTTTTCATATTCTAAAGAAACGTTAACAAAAATTTAGCCAAATTTATTTTTTTGATTTTTCTTTTTGGCCATAGCTAGCACTTTAATAATAGATGGATAGGTATTCTCGTTTATTTGCTGCCATTGTTTTTTCTTGAACCAAACAACTTGTGAAATACCCTCTTCTTGTTGTGGAATAACTTTTTTCGAACCAGAATAATCCAATAAATACCACCAGTTTTTCTTTAATACTTGTTTTCCTTTGAATTCATAGGTATGAAACGTACATCCTAAAAAACGATGAATAATAGGTTTTTCTATGCCACATTCCTCTTCAATCTCTCTAACTGCAGCTTCTTCAACCGTTTCGTTTTCTTCAACTTTTCCTTTTGGCAAGTCCCAAACGCCATTGCGTTCAATAAACAAGTAATCGTTCTTACGTTTCACAATTCCCCCAGCGGCTTCAATTTTCTGATGATTTTTAAAAACAAGTTTAAAGTCTTTTTCAATTGTCGACGATCGAATTACTAAAGTAATTGCAGATGAAAGCGACGCTCGCAAACTTAAAACATCTATTTCAGCAAGATTATCTGTTTGAATTTCAATAAAATTTGATGATATTTTAACATTTTTGTTGAATTCGGAAAAAACGATTAGCTTGTTATCAATAAAAACTTCGTACATTTGCTGCCATGATTTTAAATAAAGACAAAGCGCTAAAGGTAGCAGAATTTTTGCTTCAAATCAAAGCAGTAAAATTACAACCGAATGATCCTTTCACATGGGCTTCTGGTTGGTCCTCTCCTATCTATTGTGATAATAGAAAAACGTTATCATTTCCTTCCATCCGAACGTATATTCGTCAAGGATACGCTGAAGCTATATTAGATCATTTCGGCAAACCTGATGTTATTGCAGGTGTTGCTACAGGAGGTATCGCTCAAGGTGCTTTGGTAGCTCAAGAATTGGGGATACCTTTTATTTATGTCCGTAGTTCAGCTAAAGGTCATGGTTTGGGTAACCAAATCGAAGGTCATTTTGAAAAAGGACAACGTGTGGTTGTTATCGAAGATTTAATTTCTACTGGAGGAAGTTCATTAGTTGCCGTTGAAGCATTGCGCGAAGCTGGATGCGAAGTGAAAGGTTTAGTAGCTATTTTCACTTACGGATTTGAAATCGCTTTGAAAAACTTTGCAGACGCAGAATGTCCGTTTGTTACCTTAACTGATTACGAACATTTGATCGACCAAGCAGTAAAATTAGAGTACATCAATGAATCCAATGTTGCATCGTTAAAGAAATGGAAAAACGATCCAGCAAACTGGAACAAATAATCTTCTATGAAAATCACGAGTGAAAAAGCATATGTAACTGCCAATCTGGTAGACGTTTATGCTTTTTTATCCCACGCAAAAAACATTGCACTTTTATTACCTCACGATAAAATTTCTGATTTTCAATCTGATGACAATGGCTGTAGTTTTCGTGTGCAAGGTGGAATTCTTATACCGTTAGTCTATACAAATCGTGATTCGGTTACGCACATTGAAATGAAATCAGGAGAAAAAGCTCCGTTTCATTATACCTTGACAATTCATTTGAATGATTTAACACAAGTTGTTGAAGGTCATATCGAATTTCATGCAGAAATATCCGTTTTCATGAAAATGATGGTAGAAAAACCGTTGAATGCACTTTTCAATGGAATGACTGCACAATTACAACAACACTTTAGTACTGAAATTTAATTTCTTTTAGTCCAAAATTCAGCACTTCTTCGTTTACTTGAAAAATTAAATCGCCTGAATTAGCAACACCAATTATTTTTCCAGTTTTCATCTCATCATCTCCAACAATTACATCTTGTAACTGATTAATGCGCCAAAGTTTTTCTAAATAGTTTGATTTTAGTGCAGCAAAATCACCCGCTTTTAGTCGTTGAAAATTTGCGTTCAACGCTGGCAATAAAGCATCTAGAACTACAAAAGGCACTTGTGTATTACCGGATAAATCGGTTAAATTAGTACTTGCTTTTTCGTTCGATTCTGGAACTAAGTTGATGCCAATTCCACAAATAGCTCCTTTTACTTTTCCTGCAGCAATTTGTGTTTCAATCAAAATACCCGCAATTTTCTTGTCGTTTACTAAAATATCATTTGGCCATTTTATGTAAACTTCGTCCTTTAAAAATGATGCAATACATGCTTGAACTGACAATGCAACCATCATATTCAATGCTACACTATCTTCAACTGACAAAAAAGCAGTTTCCAAATAGATGCTTGCTGTGAACTGTTTTCCACTCGAAGAAACCCATGAATTACCGCGCTGTCCCTTTCCAGCTGTTTGGGTTTCTGCCAAAATAACAGTGCCGTGTGCCAAATTACCCGAAGAAAGCAAGTTGGCAACATAATTGTTGGTTGAATCGACGATGGGCAGAAAATGAACACGGTTTCCTATCATTTTGAAATATTAACAAGTATTAGCACAATTTAATCAATCCATTCTATGCGATAATTGATTAGATTTGTAATCACAAAATTACGAATGTATAAATTAAACAACACCATAGATTCCAAAGAATTGTGTGACGCAATTGTAGAAGGAATGCAAGACAACAAAGCAAAAGACATTGTTGTATTAGATTTAAGAAATATCCCTAGCGCTGTAACTGACTTTTTTGTTATCTGTAGTGGTGATTCATCAACACAAGTTGATGGTATCAGCTCAACTGTTACACGTCACACACGTGAAGCCTTGAAAGAAAAACCGTGGCACATTGAAGGAAAAACAAATTCAGAATGGATTTTATTGGATTATGTTTCTGTTGTTGCTCATATCTTTTACAAAGATGCGCGTGGATTTTTCGACATCGAAGACCTTTGGTCGGATGCTATTCGAACGGATATACCTGATTTAAACTAAAAAACTGCTGAAAATGTCAGAAAACAATACAAATAAACCAAAAAGAAATCCAAATTTCATCTATTGGGTTTATGGTGGAATTGCTTTGCTTCTAATTGGAGCAAACTACCTTTTTAATGCAACTGGTGCGACGTTAAGAGACATTAGCGTGTTTTACGAATTAGCTGATTCAAGTTATGTAACAGATGTTTCTGTAGTTAACCGTTCTCGCGTTGATTTTAAATTAAACGAAAAAGGGCAAGATTTTATAAAAAAACAATCCAAATCGAATGGTGACTTGGCGTTAATGAAAAAAGCATTAACAAAGCCGACACGTTCATATGGAGCGAAGAAAAGTCCGGAATTTGGTATCGCAATTGTTGATGCAGGGAACTTTGAACAACGTTTGGATCAAATTAATGATTCATTGGTGAAAAAAGGAAAAGCACCTATTGCTGCTCCACCAGAAGAAGAACACGATTACATGTCTACTATTTTTGGCTATGTGATTTTCTTCGCTGTGATTTTCATCCTTTGGAATGTCATGATGCGCCGCATGGGTGGCGGTGGCGGAGGTGGCCCTGGCGGTCAAATCTTCAACATCGGTAAATCGCGTGCACAAGTCTACGAAAAAGGTAAATCAACGAATGTAACATTCAAAGATGTTGCGGGACTTGAAGGAGCTAAAGAAGAGATTCAAGAAATAGTTGAATTCTTGAAAAACCCTAAAAAATATACCGAACTTGGAGCTAAAATTCCAAAAGGAGCCTTATTAGTTGGCCCTCCAGGAACAGGAAAAACCTTATTAGCGAAAGCTGTTGCAGGCGAAGCGAAAGTTCCTTTCTTCTCACTTTCAGGTTCAGATTTCGTTGAAATGTTTGTCGGAGTTGGAGCGTCAAGAGTACGTGATTTGTTCAAACAAGCGAAAGAGAAATCTCCAGCAATCATTTTTATCGATGAGATTGATGCAATTGGTCGTGCTCGTGGTAAAAACGCAGGATTTAGTTCGAATGACGAACGCGAAAACACCTTGAATCAGTTATTGACAGAAATGGATGGTTTCGGAACGAATTCAGGAGTTATCATCTTAGCTGCAACAAACAGAGCTGATGTATTGGATGCAGCATTAATGCGTGCTGGTCGTTTTGACCGCCAAATTTATGTGGACATGCCGGATTTGAACGAACGAAAAGAAATTTTCCAAGTTCACTTGAAGCCGTTAAAATTAGATCATTCTGTTGATGTTGATTTCTTGAGCAAGCAAACTCCAGGATTCTCTGGAGCTGATATCGCTAACTTGTGTAACGAAGCTGCTTTGATAGCTGCACGTAAAGAAAAGAAATTTGTTGAAAAACAAGACTTCTTAGACGCAGTAGATAGAATCATTGGTGGACTTGAAAAGAAAAATAAAATCATTACGAAAGGTGAAAAACGAGCAATTGCATTCCACGAAGCTGGTCACGCAACTGTTTCATGGTTATTAGAACACGCGCATCCTTTAGTAAAAGTTACAATCGTTCCGAGAGGTCGTTCGTTAGGTGCAGCTTGGTATTTACCAGAAGAAAGAAGCATTACAACAACAGAGCAAATTCTTGACGAAATGTGCGCTGCATTAGGTGGTCGTGCTGCAGAGCAAATCATTTTTGGTAAAATTTCTACTGGTGCCTTGAGCGATTTAGAAAAAGTAACCAAACAAGCGTATGCTATGGTTTCTATTTATGGATTGAATGAGAAAATCGGAAATATTTCATATTACGATTCGCAAGGTCGTGAATCGTTTACGAAACCTTATTCTGAGGTTACAGCTCGCATTATTGATGAAGAAGTGAGTAAATTGATTGAAGCGCAATACCAACGTGCCATTGAATTATTAACTGCTAATCAAGACAAATTGACGACGCTAGCTGATAAATTATTGGAGAAGGAAGTTATTTTCAAAGAGAATTTGGAAGAAATTTTCGGAAAACGTCAATGGATTTCAGAAGCGCAAGCCGAAGAAGACGAACGTGCTGAAATAGCGGCTCATGCAGCAGAAACAGCTGAGAATATTGAAGTCAGTTCATCAACTGAAGAACCTTCAACAACTGTTACAGATACAACAATTGAAGCTGTTCAAACTACACAAAATAAAGTAGATGAAGCTCCTACAACGGAGTCCAATCAGACTACTGAAGAAGAAAATAATTAATTCATACGTAACTCCCAAAGGCAATTGTTTTTGGGAGTTTTCTATTTATACTGCTTATGAAAGAAATGATAAACCGAAGTGTCTTCGGAATACTTTTTCTACTATTCGTTTTTGTACCTTATTTCACCGATTTAAGCTACGGAACGGAACTTTTCAATTTGGTGTTGTTTGTGTTCTCGGTGTTGAGTACCTACGAATTATTTAAAATCGGTAACAACACGCCTTTCAAATCGACGTTGTTAATTCCTGCTTTGCTGTTGAATTTAGCGTTGTTTTTACCCATGTTATTAGAAACTCTTTCTAGTTTATTGGATAAACCGTTAACAAACGTTGCTTGGATAAATGCTGTTACGCTTCATTTGGAAAAAGGATTGTGGGCATTTGTAGTCATGAGTGTTTTGGTTTTTACCGCACTTATTTTTAATAAAAAAAGTATTCAATGGGTATTCAAGTACACTTTTTCGTTGAGTATCTTTTACATCATCATTCCATTAGCTTTGGTGAGTTATGTCATGACAGGGAAAGATGTTGAAACCAAATCACTTTTATTTATTGTGTTGCTTCCTATCTATTTGAATGATTCCTTAGCTTATCTTTTCGGGAAATTTTTTGGAAAACACAAATTGATTCCAAGTGTCTCACCTAAAAAAACGTGGGAAGGATTTATCGGCGGTGCAATTGGTGCAGCAGTAACAATGCTGGTGCTTATTTATTTCCGGAATGGTGGAACAACAGAAACGTATGTTTTAATGGCCATCGTTTCCCTACTCGTTTCATTACTAGCAACACTTGGCGACTTGTTTGAAAGCAAATTAAAACGTGCGGCAGAAGTGAAAGATTCAGGCAACATACTTCCTGGTCATGGCGGTATTTTGGACCGAATCGACGCAATGCTTTTTGCAGTTCCCGTTTTATATGTATTTTTAACGACTATATTTATTTGAAAATGACATTACACAGAGAAGGAACTGCAACAATTATATTAGGTATTATCGTTTTAGGACTAATACAATGGGGAAATTATTGGTTATTACAACAAACAGGTTGGGATTGGTTATTTTACCTCTTATCTCTTGGTGTGATTGCTGTGTTTTACTTAATTGTTCAATTTTTTCGCATCCCAAAACGCACATTTACCTTTAACGAAAATGACATTCTTTGTCCTGCAGATGGAAAAGTTGTTGTGATTGAAGAAGTCGAAGAAACAGAATATTTCAACGACAAACGCATTCAAGTATCGATTTTTATGTCGCCATTAAATGTACATGCCAATTATTTCCCAATAAGCGGACTTGTTAAATACGTTCGTTACCACAAAGGATTATTCCTTGTCGCTTGGCATCCAAAAAGTTCAACAGACAATGAACGTTCAACGGTTGTTGTGGAACACAAAAATGGATCGGAAGTCTTATTCCGACAAATTGCGGGCGCATTAGCGCGTCGTATTTGTTATTACGCTAAAGAAGGACAAAATGCTGGTACGGGTGAAGAGTTTGGATTTATTAAATTTGGATCACGTGTCGATGTCTTTTTACCGCTTGGTACTCAGATAGATGTTAAAATTGGTCAAAAAGTACAAGCAAAATTGACAAAATTGGGTCAACTATCAGAAAAATAATTAATTTAGTTACGTTATAACAAAAAACTCAAAATCATGAAAAAAGTATTAGTTGCAATGACATTAGCATTATTCGTAGGTTCAATGTCAACGACAGTTTACGCTGCAAACAACGGAACTCACTCAGTAGTTGTTAAAAAAGATGACGACAAGAAAAAGAAAAGAACTAAAAAAGCAAAAAAAGGTTCTTGTTCTTCTGAGAAATCAGGATCTTGTTGCCAGAAAAAAGCAGCTTAATTCGCACAAAATAAAAAAATCCGATTCGTTACTGAATCGGATTTTTTTTTGACTATACTTTTTTTTATTCTTTTACGCGAATCCACGTTTGTGTTCTAAAAAACGGGCCAACATATCCTCGCACATTTAGTTTGTCAGGATTTCCTTCTACTAACCAAATCGAACACGTATAAACTTTTCCGTTTTCTGGATCAACGATTGTTCCATCCTCCCACTCAGATCCATTCCATGAAAGTCCTCTTACGATCTGTAACCCAACAAGCGGTTTATTTTTTCTGTCTCCAGGACATTTTTTACAAACCGGATTTTCCTCTAGTCCTGGTCGCGGATAGACATAAGTAATCTTACCGTACAATTTACCATCTTGTTTGTACAATTCAACTTTAGACTTTTTCTTCCCAGTTTCATCATCAATTGTTATCCAAGTTCCAATACATGATTGTGCAAATGAATAAGATGCAAGCAACATTAAACTAAATAATAAACCTATTTTCATAAATACTATTTTTTTATTTGTCGAATAAAATTACGAATTATAATAATTCCATTTTCTGTTAAGATACTTTCAGGGTGAAATTGTACTCCATAAATTGGCAAGTGTAAATGTTCACAAGACATAACAACAGCTTCTGATGACAGCGCTGTTGCTTTTAACTGCTCAGAAGTTGATACATCAACTGCCCACGAATGATATAATCCAACTTGAAAATTAGTTGGACAATTTTCATACAATACTGAATCTTGAATCACCTGAAGATTAGTTGCAACGCCATGTTTCACCTCTTTTTGGTTATACAAAGTCGCGCCAAAATAACTGCCAATCGCTTGCATACCTAAACAAACACCCAACATTGGTAATTGAAGTTCAACTACTTTTTCGATTGTTTTCATTAGTAAACCCGCTTTATCTGGCAAACCAGGACCTGGCGATAGCACAACCGCATCGAATTGGTCTAAATCACTAATTTTCACGGATAAATTATCCCAAATAGTGAGGCTCACTCCGCATTGTTCCAGGTAATGCGCAATGTTATAGGTAAAGGAATCGAAATTGTCAACGAGTAGAACTTTCACTTTTTGATTCAAATTTAGTAAACTTGCAAAAAAGAATCATGAAAAAAGCAATTCAAATTCCAGGAGCTCCAGCACCAATTGGACCATATAGTCAAGCAATCGTCTCTGGAAACACGATTTATGTCAGTGGACAAATACCGTTGAATGCTTTTACGGGTGAATTAGAGGTCGCTTCTATTGCAACTGCAACGCATCGAATACTGACAAATATTAGATTATTGTTAGCTGAGGCTGGCATGGGATTAGATGATGTCGTTAAATGCAGTATTTTTATGACAGATTTGAGTCTTTTTGCAGAAATGAATGCAGTTTACGCTTCTTTTTTCACCGGTGTTCCTCCAGCAAGAGAAACAGTTCAAGTAAGTCGATTACCAATGGATGTACCCATAGAAATATCGTGTATCGCAATTAAAAGCGAATAATGAATAATACAAACGAACAACCACAAGTTGCTGTCATTATTGTCAACTATAATGTTGCTTTCTTTTTAGAGCAGTGTTTGAATGCTGTCCAAAAAGCAATGTCGCTTATGCCCGCTGAAGTTTGGGTAGTTGACAATAATTCTGTTGATGGTTCAGTAGCGATGGTTCGTGAAAAATTTCCATGGGTAAAACTCATTGACAACAAAGACAACAAAGGTTTTTCTTCTGCAAATAATCAAGCAATGCGCTTGTCGACGTGCCCGTATCAATTATTATTGAATCCTGATACGGTTATTGAAGAAGACACGCTAAAAAAAGTTGTTGAATACATGAATGCGCATCCGAAAGTTGGTGGATTAGGTGTTCGAATGGTTGACGGGAAAGGCGTGTTTTTGCCTGAATCAAAAAGAGGTTTACCAACACCAGCTGTAGCATTTTACAAAATCTTCGGTATATCTCGCTTGTTTCCAAAGTCAAAAATATTTGGGAAATATAGCTTGAGTTATCTCAGTGAATTTGAAATAAACGAAGTTGAAATCTTAAGTGGCGCTTTCATGCTCATGCGTAAAGAAGCACTCGATAAAGTAGGTTTGTTGGATGAAGCTTTTTTTATGTATGGAGAAGATATTGATTTATCTTATCGCATAACTCAGGGAGGCTACACCAATGTTTACTATCCTGAAACACGAATCATTCATTACAAAGGAGAGAGCACGAAAAAGAGTTCCGTTAATTATGTATTTGTTTTTTATCGGGCAATGATCATTTTTGCGCGCAAACATTTCTCGCAAAAAAACGCAAAACTTTTTTCTTTCTTGATTCATTGCGCTATTTATTTTAGAGCTGGACTTGCGATAATTTCACGTTTGATCAAACGCATAACCTTACCTGTACTCGATTTGGCAATTGTAACTACCGGACTTTTTGTTCTGACTAATTACTGGCAACATGTCAACATCCGTTTTCCAGCATATGTCGTGAATGTAATGATTCCGTTTTACCTGCTTGTTTGGTTTGTTACAATTCTAATGAATGGTGGATACGACGCACCAATTAAACTTAAAAAGTATATTAACGGTTCATTGCTTGGTACTGCACTAATTCTAATGCTTTATGGCTTGCTCCCAAAAGAATGGCAATTCTCTCGCTTATTTATTTTGGTTGGAACAAGTTGGATTATACTTTATTATTTAATTACGCGAATTGCACTTCATGTGCTAATCGGAAAAAAATTCACGTTAAACGGACATATTCACAGTAAATTTGCAGTTGTCGGTAGTCACGAAGAATTTGAACGTGTTTCAGAGATTCTCAAACAGACACAGGCAAAAACAGAGTTGATACTGCATGTAACAACAGATGAAGCACTTTCTGATAATGCAATTGGAAACAGTAATCAATTGGAGCAAATCGTTTCCATACATGGAATAGATGAAATTATTTTTTGTGCGAAAGATGTTACTGCTCAAGCTATAATAGCATGGATGACTCAAATTCAATTACAGACAATCGACTTTAAAATTGCACAGCCTGATAGTTACTTTTTAATTGGATCTAATTCTATCGAACGAGCTGGAGACTTGTACATGTTAGATATCAATGCGATAAGTCAACCAACGAAACAGCGCCAAAAACGTGTGTTAGACTTTGTAACAGGTCTATTTATAATTATTTTATTCCCGCTAATCTGTTGGATTTACAAAGCGAAATTTAGTCTCTTTCAAAATGCGCTAGCATTATTGATTGGTCGTAAAACATTGGTGAGTTACCGAAATAATAAAGCACAAAATTTACCGCAATTAAAAGCTGGAATTTTATCGCCATACGAACACATACAAGAAACTGATATGCAAGTTATTACGAAGTTAGAATTATTGTATGCACGCGAATACAATCTGTTATCTGACGTTCGAATTTTACTCCGTTCATGGAAAAAAATGGATCGCTGAAAATAAAGGAAGCTAAATTCTATTTTTTCGCTTATTTTTGTATCAACTATTAAGAGAATTGTACATAACGTATGGCACAAATTGAAATTCGTCTTCCTAAAATGGGAGAAAGCGTAACAGAAGCTACTATTACAAATTGGTTGAAAAATGTTGGCGACACTGTAGCAATGGATGAACCATTGGTAGAAGTTGCAACAGATAAAGTTGACAATGAATTACCTTCTGAAGCAGCAGGTATTTTAGTACAACAATTATTTTCAAAAGATCAAGTTGCACAAGTTGGTGATGTAATCGCAATTATTTCTACTGATGGAGACACTACCCCACCTCCAGCTAGTTCAACACCAGCAATGGCTGAAAAAGCATTAGAAATAGTTACAACAGCTGTTCAAAACACCGTTGCAACAGTTGAAAATGATTCCGTGAATTCTTCCGATAAATTCTTCTCACCTTTGGTTAAAAGCATTGCTTTGAAAGAAGGAATCTCGTCAGCAGAACTAGAAAAAATTGCTGGTACTGGATTAGCAGGAAGAGTTACGAAAAAAGATGTTATCGCATACATTGAAAACAGAGGTGCTGTAACAGCAACTGCTGCTCCTACTGTTGAAACGATTACAGCTTCAACAAATCAACCAGTTGCAACACCAACTATTGCTAGCGAAAACAAATCGTTTTTGTCGAATATAAAAGAACCGATTGTTGTTCCGAATCCAGGAGATGAAATCATCGAAATGGACCGCATGCGAAAAATAATCGCTGAACACATGGTGATGTCGAGTCATGTTTCACCTCACGTAACATCATATGTAGAGGCAGATGTGACAAACATTGTAAACTGGCGTAATAAAACGAAAAAAGAGTTTGAAAAACGTGAAGGCGAAAACTTAACGTTTACACCAATATTTATGGAAGCAATTGTGAAAGCAATCAAAGACTTCCCAATGATTAACGTTTCCGTTTCTGGTACGACAATCATTAAAAGAAAAGACATCAATATTGGAATGGCGACAGCACTTCCATCTGGAAATTTAATTGTTCCCGTGATTAAAAATGCTGACCGAATGAATTTAACTGGTATTGCAAAATCAGTGAATCAATTGGCGCGCAATGCACGTGATAACAAATTGAAACCAGAAGATATTCAAGGAGGAACATATACCGTAACAAATGTAGGAACATTTGGAAATGTAATGGGAACTCCAATTATTAATCAACCTCAAGTTGCAATTTTAGCATTGGGTGCGATTAGAAAAGTACCAGCAGTAATTGAGACACCAAATGGCGATTTCATTGGGATTCGTCAGAAAATGTTCCTCTCTCACTCGTACGATCACCGTGTTGTCGATGGCGCACTAGGAGGTCAGTTTGTTAGAAGAGTTGCTGATTATTTGGAACAATTTGACGTTAATCGCGAGTTGTAATCAAAAAAAACTTGTAATTTAGAACACCGATAGTTGATTCCTATCGGTGTTACTTAAAATAAAAAAAATGAATCGTATAAAAACTACTATCTTTCTACTAGTGTTCCCACTATTAGCTTTCAGTCAATTCTCTCAAGCGGAGATTGAATTGAAAATCGAAACTTTTTCTGAACAAGAATTGGTGATGGAATGTTCTATCATGTTGACAGAAGGTTATTACTATCAAGCGGGTTTGATTACAGATAAATTATTGGAAATCAACCCCACAAGTTCCAATTACAACTACCGACGAGGATATATTCATCTAAGTTTGAATCAAAACTACAATGCAGCTATTCCGCATTTAGAAAAAGCAATTCTGAATACAGACAAATTGTATGATATGCAGAGTGCAAGTGAATTAAGCGCACCAATAGATGCCTTTTATTACTTAGCAAAAGCCTATCATTTAAAACATCAAATCAGTTTAGCTGAACAATATTACACTGCCTTTATTGAGCGTTCTCTTCCAAAATCACCACTTGTAGTGATGGCTCAAAATGGTTTGAAACAGTGTTTGATTGCCAAAGATTTAATGCAATTCCCGAAAACGGTGAAAATCAATAATGTGGGAAGTAAAATTAATACTGAACAACCAGAATATTCGCCAATTATCTCATTAGATGGAACATCGTTGTACTTCACATCACGACGAATGTGGGAAAACAATCAAAGTTTACCAAGTTTTGATTACCGTTATAATTTGCATCCAGAAGATGTTTACATTTCTTATTTATCAAAAGACAGTGTTTGGGGTGAACCAATAAAAGCTCCTTTCAATAAACCCCTCAACAACGAAGCAACCTTGTCGATTAGTCCCGATGAGCGTCGTATTTATGTTTATGAAGATTCAGTAGGAAATGGTGATATTTTTTACTCTGAATATGCCAAAAACAAATTCAAAGATATCGAGTACTTTGACGAACCACTTATCAATACAAAATACTGGGAACCACACTGTTCAGTTACACCTGATGGGAAAGTGATGTTTTTTGTATCTGATAGAAATGGTGGTTTTGGTGGAACAGATATTTATCGTTGTGTGAAACTTCCAGATGGAAAATGGAGTATTCCTGTTAACTGTGGACCGCAAATTAACACTGAGTGGAACGAAGATTCCCCTTTCATTGCAATTGATCATAAAACATTGTATTTCTCGAGTAATGGTCCAAAAAGCATGGGTGGTTACGATATTTTCGTGTCACTTCAAGGAGAAGATGGAACATGGTCACAACCAATAAATTTGGGTTATCCGATCAATGCAGCTGGTGATGACTTATTCTATACGACAACAATTGATGGTAGTACCGGTTACTTTACTTCTCAACGTGATGACAGTTATGGAAACAAAGATATTTATCAAGTAAATTCAAACTTATACAGTTTTAAAAACTTGATCGTTTTCAAGGGACGCGTTCATGTGAAAAAAGGTGCAGCTTTACCAGAGGATTTATACTTAAACATACAATGCTTGAATTGTGGAGAAACATCCAAAAAGAAAGTGTACCCTCGATTAACCGATGGATTGTATATTGCGACACTAGATGCATGTCGTGAATACGAAGTCTCTTTCTCATTTGATAATGGAAAAAAAGAAATTTATAATGAGGCGATAAACACCAATTGTACTGCAAATCGTGATGAAATATACAGAGATGTTTGGTTAGATCTTGGTGACACAACAATGGGTAAAAACTTTTATCTCGCTGGAAAAATATCGGAGAGTGGCTCACGTCAAAAATTAGAAGGCGTTGCCGTTAAAATTTATAACAAAGCGACTAATGAGCTAGTATCTTCAACTTTCACGGATAAAAATGGTAAATATTACTCTGACACATTAGAAACAGGAGCAAATAATGACCCTATCAATTATAAAGTTGTTTTTGAAAAAGAAGGTTATTTGAATGTCAACTATGAAATTCCAATTGTTGTTGGTCAGAGTCATATTGTTTATTTAGATACACTTATTAATTCTCAATTGCTTGCTGCTACCCCAGGTAATAATATTGGTGTATCGTTGAAGCCAATTTACTTTAATTACAACGATTATAAAATTAGAAAAGATGCAGCAATTGAACTTGATAAAGTAGTTGCAATATTAAAAAACAATCCTGCAATTACTATTGAATTAGGAGCTCATACAGATGCTAGAGGTGATGATGTAAATAATCAAATTTTATCGGAAAAACGTGCTCAAGCTTCTGCTGATTATATCATTTCGAAAGGTATTGATGCTTCACGAATTACAGCTGTTGGATATGGTGAATCAAAATTACTTGTATCGAATGAAAAAGTAGACCGTATGAAAAGATACCGTGATAAAGAAGTGGCGCATCAAAAGAACAGACGTACCGAATTTATCATAACGAATAATCCAAAATAAACAAAAAGCCATTTGTTTTTTTATTCTAAAAGTCTCAGTTTTACTGGGACTTTTTTTGCATCTTTGAAAAAAATAAAAAATGAAGTTATCCCTTTTACGTCCTTTTGTCATGCTTGATTTAGAAACAACAGGATTAGACATTTCAAAAGATCGTATCATCGAAATAGGTATGATAAAGCGCCTACCAAATGGAACAGAAACAGAGTTTTTTAGACGGATTAACCCTACAATTCCAATAACTGCTGAATCGACTGAAATAACAGGAATAACAAATGAAATGGTCAAAGACGAACCGACATTTGTTGATTTAGTTGATGAAATTGCTGCTTTTATTGGAGACAGTGATTTAGGAGGCTACAACTCCAATAAATTTGATATTCCAGTTTTAGCGGAAGAATTTCTTCGTGCGCATCATGTCTTTGATATTCGCTCCCGAAAATTAATTGATGTGCAGAATATTTTTCACAAAATGGAACAGCGAACACTTGTTGCAGCATATAAATTCTATTGTGAAAAAGACATGGAAAATGCACACAATGCCATGTATGATACGAAAGTAACGATGGAAGTGTTCAAAGCTCAACTGGAAAAATACGATGACTTAGCAGATACAGTAAGTGATTTGGCAGATTTTTCGCGACAAGGAAATACAGAAATTGCTGATTTCGCTGGTCGTTTGGGTAAATTAAAAAATGGACAAATCACGTATAATTTCGGAAAACACCGCGGAAAAACAATCGCAGAAGTAGCTCAGACAGAACCCGGTTATTATGGCTGGATGATGGATGCTGATTTCCCTTTGTATACCAAACAAATTCTGCGCGAAGAAATGGAACGTCTTAAAGCTGAAAAAAGAGCAGAAAAATCAAAAAACGAACCTGAATTAACAGCTGAAGAAAAATTAATCGCACTTCAAAATAAATTCAAAAAATAATATCGAATGAAAATCATTTGTATTGGTAGAAACTATGCAGATCATGCAAAAGAATTAAAAAATGATTTGCCAACTGAACCTTTGTATTTTTTAAAACCTGACACTGCTCTTCTCCCTGCGGGAAATGCATTCTACATGCCCGATTTCACAACTGATCTGCACTATGAATGTGAACTCGTTGTAAAAATCAAAAAAGTCGGGAAAAATATTCCAGTAAAATTTGCAGGCGATTACTTCGATGAGGTTACACTTGGTATTGATTTTACAGCCCGCGATATTCAAGAAGAATGCAAAAAGAAAGGACTTCCATGGGAAAAAGCAAAAGGATTTGACAATAGTGCACCCATGGGGGAACGTTTTCTTTCAAAACATGAGATCGATCTTGGGAACTTAAACTTTTTCTTACACAAGAATGGAAAACAAGTTCAACATGGAAATACGAGTGACCTGATTTTTTCTATCGAAACGATAATTAGTTATGTTTCTCAATTTATTACATTAAAAACTGGTGATTTGATTTTTACAGGAACTCCTGCAGGTGTCGGTCCAACAACTATTGGCGATCACTTTGAAGGATTTATTGGTTCTGAAAAAATATTGGACTTAAAAATCAAATAAGCCTGAATTTACTATCTTTGTAACACAAAAACACTGCGCACGTGGTGAAATTGGTAGACATGCCATCTTGAGGGGGTGGTGCCATTAGGTGTGCTGGTTCGAATCCAGTCGTGCGCACACAAATTCATAGCACTTTTCTGAAAAGAAAGGTGCTTTTTTTATTTGTTCATCAACCGATTAACCAAAATCGGAACAACGAATATTGCTAATGTCAATCCTGAAATAACTAAATCAAACTGTTCTGATTCAATCCACTTCGTACTTGGTACAAAATGAACCAACAAAGACAAGCATAATTTCACTCCCAAAATCCCGATTACGAGAAATGCTGATTTTTCTAAAAATGGATATTTCTCCATCAAAACAACAAAATACTTTGCAACATATCGCATTGCTAAAATACCTATAAACACACCAATACAAATCAAAATAATATTGTCTGAATAAGCAACAACAGCAAAAATATTGTCAATTGAAAAAACAATGTCCATGAATTCTACGGCTAGTACTGTCGACCAAAACACACCTAACACACCTACCGTGTATTTATACAAAAAGCTGGATTTGGTATCTTTTACTTCTTCGTCTATTTCGGTTTGAATTTCTTTTGCGGTAAAATGCTTGATACACATGTACAACAAATAAGCACCTCCAATTGGTTTCAACCACCAAATAGTCAAAATAGATTCAACTAAAATTAGTGCGATTCCTCGAAAAACATAAGCTCCGATGATGCCATATTTCAATGCTTTTGATTGCTGCTCAGCAGGCAAATCCTTTACCATCGTTGCCAAAACAGCTGCATTATCAAATGATAAAATAATCTCCAATAAAAGTATGCCTAAAATCAAAAACACCGCATTCAATGGGTTATTCGAAAAAAGTGTGATGAAATCATTGAATTGTTCTGTCATAATCGATTTACTTTTAAACAACAAAAATACATTTATCTTTTCGTTCCGCTTTAAATTCAGTCATAAGATTCCGTTTTTCATGTGTAATTGTCGTATTTTTGAAACATGGATTTTCAACTTGTTGCTGACTTTTCACCCACAGGTGACCAACCGACAGCCATCAAAGAATTGGTTGAAGGAATCAATGCTGGTGTGCAAGCACAAACTTTATTAGGTGTTACTGGTTCTGGTAAAACATTTACCATGGCTAACGTCATACAACAAACAGGAAAACCAACGTTAATCCTTTCTCACAACAAAACATTAGCTGCACAGCTCTATGGTGAATTCAAACAATTTTTCCCTAATAATTCCGTAGAATATTTTGTGAGTTACTACGATTATTATCAGCCAGAGGCCTACTTACCAACTACGGACACATACATAGAAAAGGATTTAGCAATCAACGAAGAGATTGAAAAATTACGTCTTTCTGCGACTTCCGCCCTTTTATCGGGACGTAAAGACGTGATCGTCGTTTCTTCTGTTTCGTGTATTTATGGTATCGGAAATCCGAATGAATTTGCCAATTCAATCATTTATTTGAAAAAAGGTGAATCTGTCTCACGCAACAAATTTCTATTGCGTTTGGTTGAAAATCTTTATGCACGAACAGAAACTGAATTTAAACGCGGAACGTTTCGTGTAAAAGGTGATACCGTTGACATTTATTTAGCTTATGCTGATTACGCAATTCGTATCGAATTTTGGGGGGATGAAATCGAACAAATCCGAGCTATTGACCCGGAATTCCACAACGAAATAGAACGCTACGAAGAAATCACCATTTATCCTGCTAATATATTTGTTTCCAGTCCTGAAACGACCCGAAAAGCAATCGATCACATAGGTGAAGACATGGCGATTCAAGTGGAGAATTTTCGGAATGCTGGAAAATTAATGGAAGCAAAACGCTTGGAGGAACGCACAAATTTCGACTTAGAAATGATGCGTGAATTAGGCTATTGTTCAGGAATTGAAAATTACTCACGTTATTTTGATCAGCGTGAACCTGGGTCTCGCCCTTTTTGTTTGTTGGACTATTTCCCGAACGATTTTTTAATGATCATCGACGAAAGTCACGTGACCATTCCGCAAATCCGTGCTATGTATGGTGGTGACCGTGCACGAAAAATCAATTTGGTTGACTTCGGTTTCCGCTTGCAAGCAGCAATGGACAATCGACCATTGAAATTTGAAGAATTTGAGCAAATTGTTAATCAAATTGTTTATGTTTCAGCTACTCCAGCCGATTATGAATTGGCGATTTCTGAAGGTGTTGTTGTGGAACAATTGATTCGTCCCACAGGTCTTTTAGATCCAATTATTACAGTTCGTCCAAGTAACAATCAAATTGACGACCTCATCGAAGAAATTCAACAACGCATTGAATTAGATGAACGTACGTTAGTTACGACATTGACCAAACGAATGGCGGAGGAATTACAGAAATACCTCGATAAAATGGGTATTCCTTGTCGCTATATTCACTCTGACATTGATACCATCGAACGTGTAGAAATACTTCGTCAATTGCGTTTAGGCGAATTTGATGTGTTAATTGGGGTAAATCTTTTACGTGAAGGATTGGATTTACCAGAAGTTAGTCTTGTTGCAATTATTGATGCTGACAAAGAAGGTTTCTTAAGAAATGTCCGTTCCTTAGTGCAAACTGTTGGTCGTGCAGCGCGTAATGTCAATGGAAAAGTCATCATGTATGCCGATAAAATGACCGATTCGATGCTGAAAACCATTGAGGAAACGGAACGTCGCAGAGCAATGCAAATCGCTTACAACGAAGCACACGGTCTCACTCCTACTGCACTAAACAAATCGAAAGACAAAATCATGCAATCCACCAAAGTTGCTGATGGCGATCCGAATGTACGCGCTCCAAAAGAATACTCGATTCAAGAATCAAACGCTATTGCAGCAGATGTGAAAGTAAATTACATGAATCCTGCTGAATTAGATCATGCTATTGCATCCAAAAGGAAACAGATGGAAAAAGCAGCCAAAGACTTGGACTTTATACAAGCTGCACGATACCGTGATGAATTATTTGAATTACAAGCTCAAAAAAAATAAGATGAAATTACTTTTCACCATTTTCACATTTGTACTGTTGGTTGCACTTGGATCGTGTGACAAACCAGTTTACAAATACAATGCAGATTTCGAAGGTACGTGGCGTACAGTTACCCAATTTGATAGTACGTTTAATAAAGTCGTAACGAGCGAAATCGTTATTCAAGGGAAAGACGGTCGTTTTAGTTATGCCTGTGAAACAATTTGTGGCAGTGAATTATGCGATTGTAACATCACACAAGTAGGAAAAGCAGTTATGAATTCGACGAAAACGCAATTGAAAATCGGTTTAACAAGCTCCTTTCCATTAACAATAGACCAAGAGCCATTTCAAGATAACAATGGTACTTGGAAAATGAAAATATATGGTTTAACATTTATCAAACAATAAAACATGTCTGCAAATTCAATTTTAAGAATACTTAGTATCGTTGCAATTTTAGAAGGAATATCCTATTTATTGCTATTTATCACAATGCCTATAAAATATTACTATAAATTTTCGATGCCTAATTTTTTTGTTGGACTAGCACATGGTGTTCTGTTTATCGCATACATTTTACTTGTTTTTCTAGCAAACAACCATCAAAAATGGTCGTTGAAAATACAATTCTATGCGTACATCGCTTCGTTGATTCCTTTTGGAACATTTGTTGCTGAAAAGAAGATTTTTAAGTTAAAATAATTGCTCCAATCATTTTTCTTACCTTCGCAGCACTTATGGATACGAGAAAAAGAGTTGAGGTTTGTTTTACTCCCGGAGAGTACGCTTATTTTAAAAATGAATTTGAAATTGTAGTTGTGATTGATGTGTTGCGTGCAACAAGTGCAATTTGCGCTGCTTTTGACAACGGAATCGCATCTATTATTCCAGTACCAACTGTTGAAGAGGCTTGGGAATACAAGCAAAAAGGATTCTTAGCTGGAGCTGAACGCAAAGGACAAATTGTGGAAGGTTTCGACTTTGGAAACTCACCATTTAGTTACATGAAACCCGATTTCAAAGGAAAAGAAGTTGTGTTGACAACAACCAATGGAACAAAATCATTGGATGTAGCGAAAGATGCAGAAACAGTAGTTGTTGGATCTTTTTTGAATTTGGATCACTTGAATCAATGGTTAGCCAAGCAAGAGAAAAACATTTTGTGCTTGTGCTCAGGATGGCAAGATAAATTCAACCTAGAAGACACCATTTGCGCTGGCGCAATTTGTGAGCACTTAATTAATACAGGAAATTTTACCTCAACAGAAGATTCGTCTATTTCTGCAAAATATTTGTATCTTTCTGCTAAGGATAATTATATGGGCTTTTTAAAATCGAGTTCACACCGTCGAAGATTAAAAAATCTGAATCTGAATGAAGACATTAAATACTGTTTGACACCAAACCAAACAGCAGTAATTCCGATGATGAAAGATGGGAAATTGGTTAACTTTATTGAAGAGTAAAAAGAACGTTTTAATTGCAACATGTTTACTCGCATTTCATTGTAATGCAAACTCAGGATTGTTTTGGCTAAATCACACCAACAATCTTTGGGGATTTTTTGGACATAAACGCATCAATCGGGTTGCGATATTCACCTTACCTCCCCCAATGTTTGGTTTTTTCAAAGAAAACATTGAATTTCTAACAGAACATGCAACGGACCCTGATAAAAGACGCTATGCTGTTGAAGGCGAAGCACAACGCCATTACATTGATATCGATCATTACGCACTAGGAGGGAAAAATCCGTTTGAGGAAGTTCCGAAAAAATGGAAAGATGCAGTTGCCAAATTTTCAGAAGACACATTGCAAGCTTATGGTATCGTTCCTTGGCATATTTTAGTTATGAAATACCAATTGCAAAAAGCTTTTGAAACTAAAAATGTGGACTTAATTCTAAAGTATGCTTCAGAAATCGGACACTACATTGGCGATGCACATGTACCGTTACACACGACTGAAAATTATAACGGTCAATTAACCGGTCAACGTGGTATTCATGGACTTTGGGAAAGTCGCATCGTAGAAATGGATGCAGAAGCGTATGACTATTTTGTCGGAAAAGGAAAATACATACCAAATATGCTTAATTTTGCATGGAATGCAGTTTATACGTCACACATGGCAGTCGATTCCGTACTTCGTTTTGAACGTGAATTGACGGCAGTTTTCCCAAGCGATAAAAAATATGCTTATGAAACAAGAGGTCAAGCTGTCATCCAAGTATATTCTGAAGCATTTTGCACTGAATATCAGCTGCGATTAAACGGAATGATTGAACGACGTATGCGGGATGCGATCATTGCTGTTGGTTCTGTTTGGTACACAGCTTGGGTCGATGCTGGACAACCAAATTTGAATGAATTAACAAGTACACCGCCAAGTCCTGAATTATTGAAAGAACTAGAATTACTCAATGAAAGCTATCAAAAATCGGAACACAAAGGGACAATTTGTGACGACTAAATTTGAGTTGCGCTAAGTTTCCACTATCTTTACCCAATATTTTATTTTTATGACAGTAGACATCAACACGGTGGTTTCCTTGCACTACAAGCTAACCAATCACCAAACAGGTGAGAAAATTGAGGAAACTTCTCAAGATCGTCCAATGGAATTCTTATACGGGATTGAACGTATTATTCCGAAATTTGAAGAAAGCGTACACGGCTTAAAAGCAGGAGATAAATTTAATTTCTCGATTGTTTCAGACGAAGCATACGGACAACGTAACGAAGATCAAATCGCAGCAATTCCAACTTCAGTTTTCTTTGATGAGTCAGGAAAAATGAACGAAGAACATATTTTCGTTGGTGCATTGGTTCCAATGTCAGATAGTGAAGGCAATCATTTAAGAGGTCTTGTTTTAGAAATTTCAGAGGAAATCGTAAAAATGGACTTCAATCATCCGTTAGCTGGAATCGATTTGAATTTTGATGGTGAAATCATCGAAGTTAGACAAGCTACAGCTGATGAAATTGCTCATGGTCACTCTCATGGTGCTCATGGCCATCACCATTAATAGCTAAAAGTATTCGCACTTTAACTAGCGAAATTTATATTTTTTTCATAGAGACTATCGTTTTTGATAGTCTCTTTTTTTGAATTTATTTTAAAATGTGAAAAAATGTTATATATTTGAACAACAGAACACACACATGCTTTACCTCAAACGACTCGATTTATTTATCCAGTTATTGTTACCAATTTTCGGTACGTTCATTGCCTTCTATTCAAATTTTTGGATGGGATTTTACATTGGTGCGACAGGAATTGCCTTTTCACAAATCATGAGTTTATTTCTTCACTTACCTGCAAAAAAAGAATTTTGGTATTTAAAAACAGCGCGTAGTTGGTACAGCTATGTCCTTATTGTTCAATTAGTTTTAGAAATTATGGGATTAGTCGTTTTCTTCTTTACCGAAGATGCTAGTGATTTCGAAGATTTCTTTATTTCCTCCTGTCTAATCATTGGAACCATCTTGACTATCTTTTATTGGGTGATTTGTTCAATCGAAATTCAAAAAATTCACAAAAAGAAACGACAATATTCAATTTGACTTTGTATATTAGTAGTTCAATTTGTACAAATGATTGTCGTAAAAAATCTATCAAAATCTTTTGACCTTTCTAAAAAACAACAAAAGGAATTCGGGACAAAAGAAAAAACAGTCTTAGCTGTCGATGACGTTTCTTTTGAATGTCAACCTGGACGCGTTCATGCTTTGTTGGGCGCGAACGGTGCTGGAAAAACAACAACGCTTCGTATGTTGTCTACCATTTTCAAACCAAGCAAAGGAACGATAACTATCAATGGAATCGATGTAACGAAAAGTCCAGGTGAAGCACGCAGTCAAATTGGCTTTTTAACAGGTTCTGCGGGACTTTATGCACGTTTGACTCCCAATGAATTAATCGATTATTTCGGGAAATTATACGGTGTTTCTAAAAACCTCATTGACAAGCGCAAAAATGAATTATTCGATTTATTGGACATGCATGCTTTCAAAGACAAGCGCATTGGTAAATTGAGTACGGGGATGAAACAAAAAGTATCGATTTGTCGCACCATGATACACGATCCCCAAGTTGTAATTTTCGATGAACCAACAAGTGGACTAGATGTGATAACTGCAGAAAACATTATTCGTTTGATTCAAAATTGTAAAAACGAAGGAAAAACAGTTATCTTTTCATCCCATATTATGGGAGAAGTTGATTTGTTGTGCGACGATATCACCATTATCCATAAAGGCAAAGTTTTATTCAATGACACCATGGAAGCTTTTAGAAATCAAATGCTTGCACCTAATTTAACAGCAGAGTTTATTCGCATTGTCCAACAAGAAACAATCAATTGATTATGATATTTACTATATTTCTCAAAGAATTAAAAGACACCCTGCGTGATAAAAGAACTGTTCGAATGATGATCATTATTCCAACGCTTGTTTTACCGCTAATTTTATCAGTTGTAACTAAAATTTCGCACAATTTTGAGCAAGAAGCTGCTGAAAAACCCTTAACAATAGGTGTCGTTTCAAATCAAAATGAGTTGATGCAAGAATTGAAAAATGTGCCAAAAACATTGGGAGCGAAATCATTTGTTTACTACAAGGATTCAAGTTCCATGAAAACGGATTTGAAGAACGATTCCATTCAAATCGGATTCTATGTCCCAACGAATGTCGCTGAATTGAAAGAAAAAATGCAACCAATATCCGTCACTGTTTTTCATGACGGAACAGATTTAGGAATGCAAGATCGTGCTGATAATTACTTGGATTACATTCATAATAAATGGCAAAAAGAACGCTACAAAACGTTAAAAATCAATGAATCAACAATTAATCCAATTGCCAAAAAATACACCAATGTTGCTTCAAACCAAGAGATGATTGGGAAATTAATTGGGGGATTTTTACCTTATTTGATCATATCTTTTGCATTCATGGGGTGTATGTTCCCAGCAATCGATTTGTTTACAGGCGAACGCGAACGTGGAACAATCGAAACCTTGTTAACTGTTCCTGTTGCACGTTGGAAAATATTGTTTGGGAAAATGGGCGTTGTTGTTTTTTCAGGATTAATGGCGTCAACATTTAGTTTTATCGGAATATATCTATCCATTGAAGTGTTTGATCTTGTTGAAAACCCCGAAATATTAGCAGCGATAAAAGACATCCTTTCTCCTGCATTTATTGGCATGCTCTATTTGTTATTACTTCCATTGGTTGTGTTTTTCGCAGGTCTAATGATTGTCATCACTGTTCGTGCTAAAACGTTCAAAGAAGCACAAAGCCTCTTATCTCCGTTAAACATCCTTGTAGTTTTACCCGCAATGAGTGGGGTTTTCCCAGGATTTGAATTGAATGAAATGACAGCAATGATTCCTATTGTAAACATTGTTTTAGCAACAAAAGAATTAATGGCAGGAACATTGGAATGGCATTTGGTCGCACTTTCATTTGGTATCATGGTTTTATTTGCAATTGGTGCGATTTTCCTTTCGTATAAGAAGTTTGAAAGCGAATCAACATTAATTGCCTAATGCAATTTGATTGGCAAACATATACCGAACAACTTGCGCAAGCCGTTGAAGCGGAAATTCAATTTCAATACGAAGAAGAAAAAAAACAGGCGGTACTTCCACTTAATGAATTGCGCAAATTAGGGTTGGTTCTGTCTCCTGTAACTATTAAACAACAAGTTGCAACGGACGAAGGAGAAACAATTGTTTTTCAAACATCATACCCTATTAATGACGCGTATTTTAAAAAAGGATGTCAAGTTGCAATTTCAGTTGACAACAAGCTCTTAAAGGGTCGACTTGTAGAATTAGAAGCTCAAAATGGAAGTATCTTTCTTACAGAGGAATTACCAGATGATGTAAAAACCATTGCTGTCCATTACATCCCCGACGACAGAACATTAACTGCCATGCGTTTGGGGGTGAAAATAGTTAAAGAACATCCCCAAATTGACGTGTTTCGAAGTGATTTTGAGCTTACGGAAAACGCAACTGCTTTTTTGCATGCTTCGTTAAATGAATCACAACAAAACGTTGTGGGCGCTATCTTATCTGACAAACAAACAACTGTCATTCAAGGTCCTCCTGGAACGGGAAAATCACACACCTTAGCAATAGCTATTCAGGAAATTATCAAACGAGATAAAAAAGTGATTATCGCTGCCCCAAGTAATACTGCAGTAGATCAACTTTGTCTCAAATTGATTTCACTTGGTACACCTGTTCTTCGGATAGGGAATGAAACAAAATTTGATGAACGCTTATTAGCATATACCATTGACGGTTATCTCGAAAAGGGAAGTCAAGCAAAAGTTTTAGCACATTTGGAAAAATCGCTCCAACAAGCAAGTCACATTGCGAACAAACATAGTCGGAGTTTTTCCAAAGAATTAGCTGAAGAAAAAAGAAATGCACGCAATGAACTCCGGCAATTACGCAAAGAAATAAGGCAAATAAAACGTGCAACAATTCTTTCATTACTGGAAAATGTTCCTATCATTGCTGGGACACCCGTTGCTTTATTTAATGAATTACCAAAAGATTTTGTGACAGATTATGTCATTATCGATGAAGCTGGACAAGCTCTTGCGCCTTTAGCATGGTTATGCGCTTCTTTTGGAAAACAATTCGTTTTATGTGGCGACCCACAACAATTACCTCCAGTCGTTTTTTCGGAGAAAGCAAAGCGTTTAGGTCTTGGAATGAGTTTATTGGAACAGGTCACACAACTGTCACCACCGTTGTTGCTCAATACGCAATACCGAATGGCTCCAGCAATTGTAGACCTTATCAATCCCTATTTTTACAACAATCAATTACAAACACCTTCAACTCTTTCGGAGGGAACAATTCGTTTTATCGATCTGGCAGGATTTGGAGAAGGAGAAACAAGGAATGAATTGAGCGGGAGCATTTCGAATAGTTCAGCTGTTTCTGTCATTCAACAATTGCTTTTGGTAGATAGATTTGATCCGAAAGAGACAATCATTCTTTCCCCCTATAGCGCTCAAATAGCTGCATTAAAAACAGTTTTAGGTCCAACTTGGAACGTTGCTACAATAGATGCCGTTCAAGGGAGTGAAATGGAGAACATTGTTATTTGTTTCACGAGAAGTAACGAAGAGCAAGAAATCGGTTTTTTAAAAGATTACCGCAGAACAAACGTTGCGATTTCTCGTGCAAAAAAGAAATGTTACTTGATTGGTGATAGTGCAACAATCGGCGGTGATAAATTTTACAGTGAATTAATTCGTCATTTTGAGAACTCCAACAACTACGAAAGTGTATGGGAACGTTTTTCTGACTATTAACTACCCTTTTAAACCCATAATTATCAGTTCAATATCTTTGTATTTTAAATCAAATACCTTCCCTAAAACTTCGCTTACTAAAATTCCTCGATAGATATAAACTCCCGATCGGAATCCATGATCGTTGCGAATTAAATCTTGACAACCTCCCGAATCGCCCATTGACATAAGAATTGGCGCAAAGATATTTGACAAGGCAAAAGAAGCCGTTCGTGGTACACGTGATGCGATATTCGGCACACAATAATGGACAATCCCATGTTTCACAAAAGTTGGGTCGTTGTGATTCGTAATGCGCGATGTTTCGAAACAACCTCCTTGATCAATACTCACGTCAACTATTACAGAACCTTCTTTCATGTTTTGAATCATTTCTTCAGATACAACACATGGAGTTCTGCCAATTGATGAACGAATTGCACCGATAACAACATCTGCACGCATCACAGCTTTTGCCAACACTTTTGGTTGTAAAACGGAAGTGTAAACACGCGTTCCAATATCGTTTTGCAATCTTCTTAAGCGCGATAAACTGTTATCGAAAACTTTCACAGAAGCCCCTAATCCTAATGCTGAACGAGTTGCATACTCGCCAACTGTTCCTGCGCCAATGACAACTACTTCTGTTGGTTGAACGCCTGCAATGCCGCCAAGCATCATACCCTTTCCATCATTAAATGAGGATAACAATTCACCAGCAATTAAAATCGAAGTCGTACCTGCAATTTCTCCCATCGATCGAACAACAGGAAAAACACCTTCACTATCGCGGATGTAATCCCAAGATACAGCTGTAATTTTCTTGTTAATTAACTTTTGAAGGATAATTTTTGGTTGAATACTTAATTGCAAAGCAGAAATCAATGTTTGACTTCCTGGCATATAATCGACCTCTTCTTCAGAAGGAGGAGTTACTTTTAAAATGATATCACATTGAAAAACATCTTTTGCACTAGGGCAAATTTCTGCACCTGCTTCACTGTATTCTTGATCCGAAAAATGACTCGCAGCACCTGCATTCTGTTCAATACGCACTTGATGACCATTCGTAATTAAAAATGAAACTGCTTCTGGAACTAATGCAACTCGTTTTTCTTGAAAAGAAGTTTCTTTAGGTATCCCAATTATTAAGCTACCTTTCTTTTTAGAAATTTCCAACATTTCTTCCATTGGAAGGATGTTTCCTTCTTTCAATAATTGCTTTAATAATTCTGGATCCTTAATCATACTAGTACCTTTCGATGTGATGCATTACGAAGTTACGATATTTCTTGTTTCATTCTTCAAAAAAATGAATTATACCGCATCTAAATTGGACCAACTCTGTACAACAACAGTTGTTCTATCTTGATGAAACGAACCTGTGTGTACTAACATTTTTGATTTCACCAACGACGCTGCTTTGCTATCAAAATATTCCAAACCTTTGAACATGGATGGAACAATCGTTTCAGATGCTTTGATTTCCATCAAATGCAACTGTTCGTCATCTTGCCAAATAAGATCGACTTCATGACCAACTGCATCACGCCAAAAGAATATGTCCCGCAATTTATTTTGGTGATAATTCAATTTAACAAACTCTGAAACTATGAAATTTTCAAAAACAGCTCCTTTGTGTTTGCTGATTTTCAAGCTGTCAGCATCTTTTATTTTCAATAAAAAAGATAGCAAGCCGGAATCATAGAAAAACAGCTTGGAACTTTTTGTAATTCGCTTATTAAAGTTTGAAAAATAAGGTTGAATTTGAAAAACAATAAAACTACTCTCCAATACAGATAACCAAGCTTTGGCTGTCGGTTGAGAAATTCCACATTCATTTGCCAACGCATTCAAATTCAATAATTGACCAGCTCGACCAGCGCAAAGTGATATGAAATTTCGAAACAAGCGCAAATCTTTAACATGAATTAATTCTGATAAATCTCTTTCAATATACGTTTGAATATAATTGGAGTAAAAAACTTTTGAAGCAATATCTCTGTCATAAATTGCAGGGTAACTTCCTCTTTGAACAAGTACAGCGTAATCATCTGGTAATAAATCCGCAGAACGCATTTCACTGATATCAAAGGGTAGTAATTTAAAAATCGCCACGCGACCAGCTAAACTTTGCGTGATGTTCTGCAATAAATGGAAATTTTGCGAACCAGAAATAATATATTGTCCCATAATTTGATCCTCATCTACTTTTGTCTGTAAATAAGAAAACAGAAACGGAACACGCTGAACTTCATCAAAGATGACGTATTTATCGTATTTTTTTAAAAAACCATTCGGATCTTCTTCAGCAAAACTTCTGAAATCGGGATTTTCAAGATTGACATAACGGTAATCAGCAAAATCCTTTTTCAAAAATGTAGTTTTCCCAGATTGCCGCGGACCTGTCAATGCCAAGATTGGATACTTTTGCTTGTAAATATCCATTTCTTTTTTTATCGTCCGTAAAACACTCATAACCATCTATTTAATTGATTTGATCTCGATGCAATTTTAAAATAAAACAATTAGTTATTTTAAAAAAACAATCAACCTATTTTGAAAAAACAAATATAGTTATTTTTATATTACACGTAATATTATTTTAAAAATACAGACATAATATTTTGAAATTACACAATATTAAACTTTCAAATAAAATAGTAATATATTTTGAAAATACATAACTTATTATTTTGAAATTACACAACATATAACTTTGAAATTGCGTAATTAATAAATTTGAAATTACACGATACTTAACTTTGAAATTACACAATTAAAACCCTTTTAAAATAAGGAGTATGCGTTATTTTAACAAATCATTAACAATTATGATTCTGTCTCCATTTTCAGAAACTGAAATTGCAACATCAATAATATTTTCAGGTAAAATATCGAGCACAATAGTTGGCCATTCAATAAAGCAATATGCATCAGAATAAATCATCTCTTCAATACCAATAGCAAGGGCTTCTTCTAATGATTGTAATCGGTATAAATCAAAATGAAAAATTTCACCAAAATAAGGTGAATCATATGAATGAACAATGGAATAAGTCGGTGAGCCTTCTGTTTGCTGAATGCCCATTGCACGAAGAACAGCATTGATGAATGTCGTCTTTCCAGCGCCCATTTCTGCGCGAAATAAAACAATCTTTTGCTGCCCAATTAATTCTAAAAATTGTTTCGCCGCAAAAGGTAAATCGGCTAAATCATGTACAACTATTTCACTCATTTTGCCTGTAAAATTACAAAAGGAATCAACATTTCTTCCATTGAAATTCCACCATGTTGGAAAGAATCCATGAAATAATGTACAAAATGATTGTAATTATTCGGGTAAACTAAAAAGTCATGCTCACGAGCAAACACAAACTCACTTGAGAGGCGTGATTTGGGCAAACCAACACTTTCAGGATTACTTATTGCAAACACGTCTTTTTCCTTGTAATTCAAGTTTCGACCTGTTTTATAACGTAAATTGGTGTTGGTACTTTTATCGCCTACAATTTTTACTGGATTTGTTACGCGAACAGTTCCGTGATCGGTAGTAATAACCAATTTCCCTTTGCGGTCAGCAATTTTCTTGATAATTTCCTGTAGTGGTGAATGCTCAAACCATGAAACAGTTAACGAACGATAAGCTGCTTCGTCACTTGCCAATTCCTTGATCATGTCCATTTCTGTTCGGGCGTGCGAAAGCATATCCACAAAATTGTACACAATTGCATTGAGTTGATTTTCTTTCAAGGTGTGAAAATTATCTACTAATCTCTTTCCAGCATCTAGGTTGGTTATTTTGTTGTACGACCATTTGACATTTTTACCGTTACGCTTTAAATTTCCTTCTAAAAAAACAGCTTCTTGCATGTTTTTTCCGCCTTCATCTTCCTCGTTCAACCAATGATTTGGAAAACGTTTTGCAATTTCTGACGGCATAACACCAGCGAAAAGTGCATTTCGTGCATAATGTGTCGCTGTAGGTAAAATGGAATAAACAATATCTTCTTTTTCTATCGTGAAATAGGCCGAAATGATTGGTTTCAAGACTTGCCATTGGTCGTAACGCAAGTTATCAATCACCAACAAATAAACTGGTTCATCCAATAATGGAAAAACACGTTCGCGCAGCAATTGATGAACCATATCAGGTGCATCATCATCGCCATCAAACCAATCTTCGTAGTTGTTTTCGACAAAACGACAAAATAAATCGTTCGCCTCTTTGCGTTGCGCATTTAAAATTTCACGCATTCCTTGATCTTGCAATCCTTGAAATTCCAAGTCCCAAAACGTCAATTTCTTGAAAACATCTTTCCATTCTTCCGCATTCAATCGGCCATTCAGCTGCATGCCTAATTGACGGAATTCTTGTTGGTAATTGGAATTGGTTTTTTGAGAAACTAATTTACGGTGATCCAAGTTTTTCTTCAAACACAACAATAATTGATTGGGATGAACCGGTTTTATAAGATAATCCGCAATTTTACTACCAATCGCTTCTTCCATAATCGATTCTTCTTCTGATTTTGTTATCATGACGATTGGCAATTGCGGATGTTCTTCTTTGATTTGAGACAAGGTTTCCAATCCAGAAATTCCTGGCATATTTTCATCTAAAAAAACAATGTCGTAACTGTTTTCACGGCACATTTCAACAGCCTCTGATCCATTGTTGATGAGATCAATCGAGTAACCTTTCGATTCTAAAAATAATACGTGAGGTTTTAAATAGTCGATTTCATCGTCTGCCCAAAGAATCTTTGCTTGCATATCCTAAAGTTTAATTAGATTTGAATAAGTTTTTAAAATTAAAGATTTGAGAACAAACACGCACAGAAATAATAAAAAGAAAATCATTAACGATCCAGTGTATGGTTTTATTTCAATTCCAGACGAATTTATTTTCGATTTGATTGAACACCCATACATTCAACGTTTACGTTATATCAAGCAATTGGGTATGACGCATTTGGTCTATCCAGGAGCACTTCATACGCGTTTTCACCACGTAATTGGCGCTATGCACTTGATGACACTCGCAATTGGCGTCATTCGCAAAAAAGGCCATCCAATTAGCATGGAAGAAGAACGTGCGGTTTTAATTGCTATTTTACTGCATGATATCGGTCACGGACCTTTCAGTCATGCTTTGGAATACGATATTGTTAGCGGGGTTAGCCATGAAAAAATCTCTGCGTATTTCATAGAAGCATTAAAAAAAGAATTTCCAGAAAATATTGACGATTTACAACGTGCCTTACTTATTTTCAGCAATCAATACCACAAAAAGTTTTTACACCAACTGGTTTCCAGCCAATTAGATATGGATCGATTGGATTATTTGACGCGCGACAGCTTTTTCACCGGTGTATCGGAGGGAATTGTTGGAACCGAGCGTTTGATCGAAATGTTGAATGTACACCACGACCAATTAGTTGTCGAAGAAAAAGGAATTTATTCGATTGAAAAATTCATCGTTTCACGACGCGTCATGTATTGGCAAGTCTACATGCACAAAACAGTTGTTTCAGCGGAATTTATGCTCATCAATATTCTGCGAAGAGCGAAAGAACTCGCTACAAACGGCGTAACATTGTTTGCTAGTCCAGCTTTGAAATATTTCTTGGACAATACCATCACACAAGCTGATTTTGAAAACAATCCTGCTGTCTTAGCAACTTTTGCGCAATTGGACGATTTCGATATCATGGGTGCTGTAAAAGTATGGCAAACTTGCGATGACAAAGTACTATCTCTGCTTTCACAACGATTGGTTCAACGTAAATTGCACAAAGTTGAAATTGCTAAAGAACCATTTAGTCCCGATCGGATTCAATTTGAATTGGAACTAGTGCGCAATGAGCTTGATTTAAATGAAGATGAATTAAAGTATTTTATCTATTCGGAATCGTTAACGAACAATGCATATAGTCAAGTAAAACAAACGATTAATCTGTTAATGAAAGATAAAACGATAATAGACGTTTCAAAAGCCTCCGACAATTTAAACATCTCTGCCCTTGCGCAGCCTGTGGAGAAATTTTGTTTGTGTTATCCGATCGTCTCAAGTTAATAAAAAACAATTTTGATTTATAGCTGTTATAATTAAAAAACAAAAATGAACGCACACATTACCAACATCCAAGAAGCATCTGCTGAATTACAAAACAAAATTGTAAACCATCCAGCATACAAATCAATCAAAACAATTGATGATGTCAAACACTTCATGGAGCATCATATCTATGCAGTTTGGGATTTCATGTCGTTATTGAAATCTTTGCAAACAAGTTTAACTTGTACACAAGTGCCTTGGTTCCCTGTTGGATCTGCAAAAGTTCGTTTTCTTATAAACGAAATCGTTTGTGGAGAAGAATCTGATGTCGCTTTTCAACGCGAAGGAAATATCAGTCACTTTGAGTTGTATTTAGAAGCTATGGCGCAAATTGGTGCATCACGAGAAAGTATTGATCTATTATTACAACAATTACAAGCAGGAATACCGCTTCACACTGCAATTACTCAATCGAACATCCCAGAGCACGCACAACACTTCCTCAATTTCACATTTGAAGTCATCGCAACAAACAAGCCTCACATTATTGCTGCTGTGTTTACTTTTGGTCGCGAAGACTTGATTCCAAACATGTTTTTATCCATTGTAAATGATATCAACGAACAATTTCCCAATCAAATAGCTACGTTTAAGTATTATTTGGACAGACATATTGAAGTAGATGGGGATCACCACAGTCATTTGGCACTCGAAATGGTTTCAGAATTGTGTGGCGATGACAACGAAAAATGGGAAGAAGCCAAAAGTTACGTCCTTCGTTCGTTGGAAAGTAGAATAATCTTATGGGATGGTGTTCTTAAAGCTGTGACTACAACTTAACTTCAAAAATTAAGCTGAAAGCAAACAAACAGCGTATGCTTTCACCGCTTCTCCTGCACCAAAAGAATCGACCTTTTCGTGCGTAGTGGCTTTAATTGAAACACGATCAACTGTCACCTGTAAAAGTTCGGCTAAAATTGCTTGCATTGCAGGTATATGTGGATTTATTTTTGGTTGTTCCAATATCACAGTTGCATCAATATTGACCACATGAAATCCTTTTTCGGTTATCAATTTCATCACATTTTTCAATAAAATCGAGGAATCAATGCCTTTGTATTGTGGATCTGAATCTGAAAAATGAAAACCGATATCGCGAAGATTTAATGCTCCTAATAAAGCATCGCAAATGGCGTGTATCAAGACATCAGCATCTGAATGACCAACGGCTCCGAAAGTTGCAGGAAGTTTTACTCCGCCTAATACAAATTCACGTCCTTCTTCTAAACGATGAACATCAACGCCAAAGCCTATACGAATATCCATTACTCAGGTTTTTTATCAGCACCCGTTCTATTTTCGCCTAATTTAAAGCGCAATGTAAAACGCAAGGTGTTTGCTAACGGGTTATCGCGTTTTAATGCTGCAAGATAAGAGATGTCCACTCCAAATAAATTATATTGCAACGCAATTCCTGCAGTGAAATATTTACGATCTCCTTTGTTTCTGTTTTCATAAAAGAAACCACCACGTAACGCAAATGAATTTGCATACCAGTATTCAAAACCGGTAGCAATATTTATTTCAGTTAATTCCTCTTTGAACTTAGATCCTTTTACTACTGCGTAAGAACCATCTGCATTTTGAAGATAATCACCATTGTCATCGAGAGAGACTACTCCAGGAGCATCATAAAACGACTGAACTAATCCTGCAATAACACCAACATCACTAGATTTTCCAGAGATCAGTACTCCATTATCATAGATCCCTGGAGTTGGAACCAATAACTTCTGTAAATCAAGGCTATAGGTGAATTTATTATACTTGTCAATTTCAACTGTGTATGCATTACCAACTTTTAAATTCATTGGCAGAAAATCGCGACGAGAAGTTTCAGAATAAGCAATTTTATTTCCGATATTGTTTAATGTTACTCCTAATGTATAGGTTCCTCGTTTTCCGAACCAATCAATATCATCATTTCTAAATGCATAAGAAATGTCAGCAATTCCTGCGATTCCTGCTTTTGTTTGCGCACCTGCAACAACTAATCCTCCGGTTAAATTAGAATAAGCAAATTTGCCATTTACACCAATGCTATGTTTTTCAGCTAAACGAAAAGCATATCCTACTGCTATTTCAAATTCACTTGGTTTATCTTCGCGAATAAATTGTGCATTGGCATCAGTAAATGTAATTTCACCTAAACTAAAATAACGCAACGATGCTGCAATTGCTTGTTTCGAACCTAAGCGTTTGTAACCAGATAGGTATGATAAATGAATGTCGTTTGTCAATTTTCTTAACCAAGGGGTATAACTTACACTGATTTCCGCATCGTCTTCTGCGAAATTTATCATGGCTGTGTTCCAAAAAATAGATGATGAATTTGCACTCAAAGCAGTACCTGCATCCCCCATCGCACCACCACGTGATTCAGGTGTAATGGACAAGAATGGCATTGATGTTGTTATCGTATTTAATTGTAATTGTTCATCTGTTACTCCACTTCCTTGACCAAAGGACAAAAAAGGAGCACACATAGAAACGAATATAATTTTATGAAAATTCATCTTCTTTTTGATTGTTGAAACAAAAATACGTTTTTAAATTACTTTTATTGTATAACTACCTTAAAAGTACTAATTTTTCTACTTTTTCTGCTCGTCCACCAGCAGGAAGTGCTATCGAAACACGATAAATATACACTCCCTTAGCTAACTGATCGCCAAAATCATCTTTCCCATCCCATTCTATTCCATCAATGCGGAATCCTGCTGTGGGAACTGTTTGATTAATCGTACGTACTAATTTACCCGAAACACTAAACACTTGAATTTGTGTTTCTAAAGAGGAGCACGATTGATTGTGCTCAAAGAAAAATGTTGTTTTTGTCGTAAACGGATTGGGGTAATTCATCACATGTTGCAAAGCAACTTCTTCTTCATCTACCACAGTAAAATTGATTCGTTGAACAGATGAATTATTATTGACATCCCAAATCACCACATCCAACGTATGAAGACCAGGTGTTAAATTGCGGAGAGTGTAATTAATTTTACCTGACTGATAACTATCTAAATTTGCTGAATAATAATTATTCAAAACAATTGGATCTCCTGTTTTCGCATCTAAAATAGCAATCAAATCATGTCCAATTCCATTCCCAACTGTATTAATACCCGATTCGTCGAACGCTTCTACTATCAATAGTGGTGTTGAACTTGTCGTTCCTCCGTTCACAAAATTATTATCATTCAAATAAACTTGAACTGTCGGTCCTTGATTGTCAATTGCCGCATTTGTATTGATTCCTCCAACAACAAAGTTGGTATCGTAGCCAATCGCATCTGTTGTCGCATCATTTGCATAATAACTAATGCGCCCTTTTCCAAAACTATAATCGATATCTTTGGGTACTAAAAACTCAAACTGAAATTCACCGTTTACGATTGTTGCTTTTCCTTTGTACAAAGCGTTTTTCTGTGTTTTAAAAGCAATTTGTGGGGATTCAGGATCGTTCATCAAGGTCGAATTGATTTTTACTTTATCAAAAATAGTTGGTGCTACAACCCCATTAAAATTGGTTAATTTGTTGCCAAACGCATCCTCCACATGTCCTACAACACGCATTTTACTCAACGCAGTAATCGTGTCTTGAAACTGACCAACTGCTGTGTTATTGATTGAATCGGTAACTATTTTAAATCGAGGCAAAGCAATCTGCAAGGCTGGATCACCAATCAAACTGAAGCAACGACGATTTTCAGAAAATTGTGAATTATTTTTCGTCAATTGAATTATTTTACCAAAAGTCATCGGTTCACCTGTTGCTTCACGTGCGAAAACATAGTTGTAAAAAGCATCTATCGTTGTTGAATTAACACCAAAATAAACCGAACGCGTTGTTGTCATTAAAGCAATTGCCCCACCCGTTGGATTCAATGAAACCCACTCACCTGCCGAAACCCGACTCGGATCATCAAACTTAGTAAACTCACACGTCGCAGTTACAAACAAACCTAATTTGTTAATATTTGTCCAGGATTGAATTTGAGGAATAGTGATAATACGCTCCTCTGCTGCGCCAACCTCACCGCCATGACCTACATAATTGGTAATCAAACTTCCGCGCTCTATACGATCAGTAATTGCATCATAAACCGCAGGATAACGCTCGCCTCCTGCTCCCGATTTTTGCACAAAAGCATCCGAATAAATTTTATCACTATTCATTTCTGGATGGGCTGCATAAACATTTGTTGCAACGGGTTCAGCATCAACGTTAATAAAATAGCCACCCTCTTCATCATCTGTAATCATGGTGTAATTTGTGCGCCAATCACCAAAACTTGAGGACAAGTCACCAGAACAACAATCATTGGGGCCACCTGTAAAAAATTGACTTCCATTTTTCATGTAATGCTCAATTTTGTTAACTTGTTGCACGGCGTGTTCTTGCGTTGATATCAATAAACGACCAACACCGATACGCATTTGATCCGAACCATTGATACTTGCATTATCATCCAGCAAACCAAAATAATCATCTGTTATTAAAGCCGAAATGTGATTCTCTGAATTTAAAACTTGAAAAGAAGGAACAAAATAATTATTGTCACCTACTCTGTTTTTTGGATCGTAAGTTACATCACCAAACAATAACAAATGTTTTGGTTTTAATGAATCAACCGCACCAGCACGATCGTAAAACATTTTCATCATGCGACGAATTGCCGTAGCATCAGGTGTTCCACATGAAAATTCATTGTAAACTTGATCTGTTGTGACAACATGTGTTGACGTCCCATTCGCCTCATGTAACGCCGCTAATCGTTCTGCTTGACTGATGAAATTTGGATGAGTTACAATTACATAATCCTTATTAGGAAGACCATGAATGTTTTGATTTTGCACCAAACCAATGCTTGTCGGAGATAATAAATTCCCTAACGAAAAAGCAATAAATTCATGCAAAGTATCTGAATGTTGCTTAAATTCCATCGTTGAACCTGAAATAGATGTAGAAAGAGAAATCGGACTACGTTTATTCGTTATATCCCAAACTAACATTCCAGAATTTACCGATGAAAAACTAAACTTTGCTATATTCCCAAGGCCAACACTCGTTAAGTCTCGAAATTGAAATTGACTACCATTAAAAACTAGCTTTCTTTTACAAGTCAACGTCAAATAATCCAAATAACCTTTTATTGTTGGATTGACACGATTGAATACTACTGTAAAATCTTGGTTGGTTGAAGTTGGTTGATAAGAAAACGATCCAATATTTCGAGCATAATCACCCGAAACAGCAGATGCGTTTTGTGTTGCTAGTAATTGATTATTTTGTTTGAATTGAAAAAAGTTACCCCCTGTGCGCGCATTGGTAGCTAACGCATATTTAATCGTTACAGCTTGATTGAGTGCGATATCTGGTACAGAAAAACTGAAAGATTGAGTTAATTCACCATCAAACAGTTCGCCATACCAACGTTGACCACCTTTTACTAAGTTGTACTTTTCCACTTCGTGAATAGCATAGTAATTGTAATCTGAAACAGTTGTTGTTTCAACTAATGATGAATTATCAATCGTTTGAATTCTACTTGGCGCATCTGTAGCATCAATATGAATAAAGTAATGAGCTACGTCGGAATACAAATGTTGGGTGCGATCAAAACCAAATAAATTTGTGTAATCCCAACGATGTGGTCCTGCGGCATAAAAAACAAAGTAGTCACCATCATTAAAAACACCATCTGACTCTCCCACTGCCATAATTGGATTTTTCACTAAGTCATCGTAATAAAAACCAGCATTTGATTCAGATAATTTCCCATTTGCATTCCCATAAACGTTTAATGAACTTGGTGATAAATTGGCTACATCTACACCTAAATCTTGTAAAAAATGTTTATCTATTTTGTAGATACCATCAGCTGCAACTGCAATTTTATACCAACTTCCACCTGATAAAACAGAGTTTGTCACATAATCTTTCACCTGAACAACAGGACTAGTTTCTTTGAACGAATAAGCAACAGAAAAAGCGGTAATTTTTGTTAATTGACCGTTGGATAAAAAATAGGGAATTAAAGCTACTGCAATCGTGGTTCCTTTTTTTGTGTTGTGCGGAATTAATTTAATAACGGGATCTTTTCCTATGACAATGGGAGAGGATGCTATTAATTGCGCATCCAAATCACTTGCAGGTTCGGTTCCAATTATAGAATATGACACCTCATAATTACCTCTGATCAAATTAATTGAAGAGGAAAACAAAGGTAACCCATCTTGAAACGATCCTTGTTCAATAGTAGGAATTGAGCGTTGTATACCATCTTCTGTCAATATTAATGGATTGGACCAAGGAATAGTATATGTAACATTTTGAGCAAATAATGTTACAATTGTAAAAAAGCAAGAAAAAGCAGTTAAAACAATGGTTTTATTATATTTTGAAATAATCAATTTGTTCATCATAATGCAAAAATGTAAAATAGATTGTAATGTTCATTAAAACGTATATTCTATTTTTTTATTTTTGTGTTTCGGAGATTTATTTGAAACCATTGCGATTTTTTTTCGTATTATTGGCGTAAAATTCATCAATTAAGCATTAATAGTTTCGAATTCGAATGAGAAATGTTAAAATTTTAGTAATTTTTGGAGTACTGTTTTGTTCAGGTAAATTACTTGCACAAGATCCAACTTTTACGCAGTTCTATGCAAACCCAATATACTTGAATCCTGCATTTGCGGGTTCAAATGGTTGTCCACGATACAATGTGAACTTTCGAAATGAATGGCCTAGCTTGACGAATAATTATATTACTTCAAGTGTATCATACGATCAATATTTCAAAAATATCTCTGGAGGTTTTGGTGTTCTTGCTACTAATGATATTCAAGGAAAAGGAACAATCAATACTTCAATGTTAGGATTAGTTTACTCTTATCACTTAAAAATTAACAGAAAATTTGCTATGCTATTTGGTGTTCGAGCTGCTTGGTATCAAAAATTCTTAGATTGGGATAAGCTGACATTTGGTGACATGATTGATCCTAGAAGAGGATTTGTACTTGGAACAAATGATGTTCCTCGTGGTGGTTCACGTGGTTTCTTTGATGCATCAGCAGGATTTGTTGGTTTCTCAAAACGTTTTTTCTTTGGAGCAGCAGCGCATCACTTAAATAGACCAAATGAATCGGTTATTATCGGTAATTCTCCCATGCCAATTCGCTTAACTGCGCATGCTGGAGCTGAAATCCCAGTTGGTGGTAAATCAAAATACAACACCAACACGACGATTATGCCGAACATTATTTATCAATATCAACAAGGTTTTCAAGAATTAAACTTGGGGACTTATGTAAAATACGGCTCTTTCCAAGCAGGTGTATGGTATAGAAATCGTGATGCATTTATCTTAACAGTTGGTATTAACACTGGAAAATTAAGAATTGGATATAGTTACGACGTAACTGTATCTCCTTTAAACAGCGGTAAATCAGGAGGTTCACATGAAATTTCTTTAGGTATTTATCCTGTTTGTAAACCAAATGTTCGTCCATTTAAGATGATCGTTTGTCCTTCTTTCTAATTATTTTTGTAACCTTTTACGTGAAATACGTTAAATAGATTAACTTTGGGACTCCAAAAAAAATGAAAAAACAAACCAAGCATATGAAAATGTTGCGTTTATTAGCAATGGCAATCGTTGGAGCAACGGTTGTTTCTTGTAGTCATGATGTATCTTCATCAACTGGCTGGGATTATAATAGTCCAGAACAAGGTGGCTTTCAAAAAGTACCTTTTGTTGACCAAGAAACTGGTCCAGGATTAATTATGATTGAAGGTGGAACGTTCACAATGGGAATGGTGGAACAAGATGTGATGTTCGACTGGAATAATCGTCCGGCTCGTGTAACTGTATCTTCTTTCTACATTGACCAAACTGAGGTTACTAATTTTCACTGGTTAGAATATTTATACTGGTTGAAAAGATCGTATGAAAACTACACGATGGTATACAAAAACGCTTTGCCAGATACGCTAGCTTGGAGAAGTCCATTAGCGTTCATGGAGAAAAATGTTGATTACTACTTACGTCATCCTGCGTACAGAGATTATCCTGTGGTTGGTGTTTCTTGGTTACAAGCATCTGATTTCTGTAAATGGAGAACGGATCGTGTGAACGAATTTATTTTAGTGCGTGAAGGCGTTTTAGGTTGGGATGTTGCTGCAACAAACGAAGCAACTTTTAATACCGATGCATATTTAGCTGGTAAATTTGAACAAAGTGAAGAATTGGGAGGTAAAAAATTCAAAAATTTAGATCCTGTTAAAGGAGATGGTAAAAAATTAGCTGATCGTATTGTTATGATGGAAGACGGAGTGTTACTTCCACGTTACAGACTCCCAACAGAAGCTGAATGGGAATATGCAGCAGCTGGATTAATTGGAAATTTAACGCCCGGATCAGAAGTTATTACTGAACGTCGCCAATACCCTTGGAATGGACACTATGTTCGTCAAGACAATGCTGAATTCCAAGGTGCTATGCGTGCTAACTTTGTTAGAGGTCGTGGTGATTACATGGGGGTTGCTGGTCAATTAAACGACGGTGCTGATGTGACTGCTCCAGTTGAATCTTTCTGGCCAAATGATTACGGTTTATACCACATGGCTGGAAATGTTTCAGAATGGGTGATGGATGTATATCGTCCGTTAACTTCTGAGGACTACAACGAATTCAGACCATTCAGAGGAAATGTTTACCAAACAAAAGTATTGAACAATGATGGTGTGATTGATGAGAAAAATGGGCAAGTATTGTATGATATTCATGGAATGAAAGAATACTTGAATGAATTTGAACGTGTTCGTTTCCAACGTATTTCTGCTGCAAATCACAATCCTATGGATTCTGTAAGTGGTATTGCATTGAAAAACAAAGCTAAACACAACAAAGGTTTATCAGCTAACAGCGGATATGCACCAGATCCATTTTATGTTTCACATAACAACAAAAAGGATTCTGCAGAATTAGCGATGATTGATGAATTGAATAAAATATTGGATTTAGCAATCATAGATGTAAACGATAAATATGAAATAGAAGCTAATACACGTATACAAGAAGAAATTTTTGAAGGTGTTTTTGCATCTGACAGAACACGTCAAGGTCGTGATAATGAATACCCTTATGAAATCATTACAATGTTACGTGAAGGTTTCTCTGAATTCATTATCAATACTCCTGGTAAATTGAAATACCGAAATGTAACGGAAGAAGAAAACATCGGTCGTTTGAATTACAGAAAAGATGATTACATCGATTATTTAGATGGAGATATTGAGAGTTCAATTTACTTTAACAACGATGATATCAAAAACAAAATTAATCAAGCTTCTGTTGATCCTAAATTACTTGTTTATCAAAGTGAATTTGAAACGTACGGTTTAGATGGTAAACCATTAAAACCTAGTGATAAAACATCTTGGCCTACTACATTGATTTCTGATAAATCACGTGTATACAAAGGTGGTTCTTGGAAAGACCGCGCATACTGGCTAGCAGTTGGAACACGTCGTTTCTTAGACGAAGATAAATCTACTGCAGCTATCGGATTCCGATGTGCAATGGATCGTGTAGGAAGTCCTGTTGGACAAAACTACAACAAGAAAAAAGAAAAAAAGAAATAAATTTATTTGATAACTGAAACCCACACTTCGCAAGAGATGTGGGTTTTTTTATACCTAATAAAATGACTCAACTCTATTCCGACTTTTTAACTAGTAGTGGTGTACAAACAGATACACGAAAAATAACCGAAAATTGCTTGTTCTTCTGCTTGAAAGGAGCCAACTTTAATGGAAACACATTTGCAGAAGAAGCCCTTGCTAAAGGTGCGTTAAAAGCGGTTATTGACGATGCAAGCTATGAAATTACAGGAAAAACAATACTTGTTGACGATGTGTTAACCAGTTTACAGCAACTAGCACATGAACACCGTATGTCTCTTACTATTCCAATTATCGGAATAACGGGCAGTAATGGAAAAACGACGAGCAAAGAATTGATTGGCGCTGTACTTGCGACACAATTCAATACCTATTTCACAAAAGGTAACCTGAACAATCATATTGGAGTGCCACTTTCCTTATTGGAATTAACTTCTGAACATGAAATTGCTGTTATTGAAATGGGAGCAAACAAACCAGGTGACATTCATGAATTGGTCAACATCGCCCACCCTACTCACGGAATCATCACCAATATTGGTCGTGCCCATTTAGAAGGTTTTGGAAATCTCGATGGTGTTATTCAAACGAAAACAGAATTATTTCGCTTTTTAGCAACTGATGCACAAACGATTTTTGTCAATAAAGGCGACGAAACGATTTTCAATCAAATACCAACGACTTGCAACGTAAAATTTTACGGCGAAGGAAGTGAGTTAACTGGGGAACTCGTTCAATTAACGCCTTTCGTAGAGATGACATGGCAGGAAAACGATTATACAAGTCCCCTACTTACTACTCAATTAGTCGGTGAATATAATTTTACCAATTTCTTAGCGGCTATTCGCATCGGACGGTTTTTTGGTGTCACGCGTGAAAATTGTAACAAAGCAATAACTGAATACCAGCCAACGAATAATCGCTCACAAGTGAGTAAAACAGCAAAAAACACGCTGATTGTTGATTGCTACAATGCAAATCCAACAAGTATGTCGGTTGCACTTTCAAGTTTTGCCAAAATAGATAATCATGCAAAAATTTTCATCTTAGGTGATATGCGTGAAATGGGCCAAGATGCTGCGATGGTTCACGAAGAAGTCGTTCAACAAACAATTGACTTACGCTTAAGTGGTTTTTTTATTGGTGAAGAGTTTTTACGTTTCAAAGGAATTCATCCACAAGCAATTTTTCTAAAATCGGTGGAACCATTGATTGAACACTTTGAACATAATCCACCTGCGGATTTATTGATTCTACTGAAAGGTTCACGCGGAATTTCTCTGGAAAAGGTAATTCCTTATTTATAAATTATTCGACAAAAAAAAGGATGAACAGTTTGCTCATCCTTTTCATTTATCGTTTTGTTTGCTTAATCAGCTAAGATTCCTCTTGAAATAACAATTTTCTGAACTTCAGAAGTTCCTTCATAAATTTGTGTGATTTTCGCATCGCGCATCAAACGCTCAACGTGGTATTCTTTCACAAATCCGTATCCACCGTGAATTTGAACTGCTTCAACTGTTTGTTCCATTGCTACTTTCGAAGCATACAATTTCGCCATTGCAGATGATTGATCGAAGTTACGACCAGCATCTTTGTCAGCAGCAGAACGGTAAACCAACAAACGAGCTGCTTCAATTTCTGTTGCCATATCAGCAATTTTAAAAGCAATTGCTTGGTGTTTGTAAATTTCTTTTCCAAATGCTTTACGCTCTTTCGAATAAGCGGTTGCTAATTCAAATGCTCCAGCAGCAATTCCTAATGCTTGAGCAGCAATACCAATACGTCCACCAGAAAGTGTTTTCATAGCGAATTTAAAACCAAATCCATCTTCCCCTATTCTGTTTGCTTTCGGTACTTTCACATCGTTGAACAACAATGTGTGTGTATCACTTCCTCTAATTCCTAATTTATCTTCTTTTGCACCAACGATGAAACCTTCCATTCCACGCTCAACAATCAACGCATTGATTCCTCTGTGTCCTAATTCAGGATTTGTCTGCGCAATAACAATGTATGTCGAAGCAGTTGATCCATTTGTAATCCAGTTTTTTGTACCGTTTAACAAATAGTAATCCCCCATGTCAATAGCAGTTGTACGTTGCGAAGTTGCATCTGATCCAGCTTCTGGCTCAGACAAACAAAAAGCACCAATTTTCTCTCCTGTTGCCAACGGAACTAAGAATTTTTGTTTTTGTTCTTCGTTTGCAAATTTTTCTAATCCCCAACAAACCAACGAATTGTTAACAGACATACATACCGATGTAGACGCGTCAACTTTGGAAATTTCTTCCATTGCTAAAGCATAAGACATCGTATCCATACCGCCTCCGCCGTATTTTGGATCCACCATCATCCCCATAAAACCAAGTTCACCCAATTGTTTTACTTCTTCAATAGGAAAACGTTGATCACGGTCGCGTTCAATCACGCCTGGTTTCAATACATTTTGTGCAAAATCACGAGCTGCATCGCGTACAGCTTTTTGTTCTTCAGTCAATTCGAAATTCATCAGTTTCGGAGTTTATTTTATATTTGTTCGATAAGACAAATGTACCTATAAAAAGTTTAATTTCATCGCTATGAATACATACAAAATTATTGGAATCATGTCGGGCACCTCTTTAGATGGTATCGATATTGTAGCAGCTCAATATAGCAAGGTAGCTGAAGATAGATGGGATTTCAACATTTATGCCGCTGATACTTATCCGTTTTCTGATGTTTTAATTACGTCATTATTTGATGCTACAAACTTATCAGGAGCAAAATTAGCCTTTCTTGACCATGAATTAGGTCTGTATTTCGGATCGTGTGTTACTGATTTTATTGAAAAAAATAATTTTTCAGCAAGCGATTTTGATGCTATCGCATCTCATGGACAAACGATATTTCATCAACCAGCTAAAGGTTTTACGTTACAAATTGCTAATCCAGCTGTGATTGCAGTAAAAACAGGAATTCCAACTATTGGTGATTTTCGAACAAAAGATGTGTTGTATGGTGGGCAAGGTGCGCCACTTGTCCCAATTGGTGATCGTTATTTGTTTGGTGAGCAAGCTGATGCGTTTTTAAACATCGGAGGTTTTGCAAATATTTCAGCTTATCAAAATGGCGTGATGAAAGCTTTTGATGTATGCCCTGCCAATTTACCTTTGAATAAATTAGCCCGTGCAAAAGAATTGTCCTACGATAAAAATGGCGACTTGGCTCGAACTGGAACGATTAATTATTTCTTGTTGGATTTATTAAACAGCTTGGATTATTATGCTCAGGTAGGGCCTAAATCGCTTGGTGTTGAATGGTTGGAAAATGAATTTTATCCGTTACTGAAATTTGACAAAGACATTGAAAATAATTTAGCAACAGTCGTTGAACACATTGCAGATAAAATTGCACATGAATTAAACACCCTTGCCATAACTAAATTAATGATTACTGGAGGCGGAGCAAAAAACACGTTTTTAATTGAACGTCTACAACGTTATTTTAAAGGAGAAATCGTACCAGTAAGTGATGAAATCATCGATTTCAAAGAAGCATTGATTTTTGGTTTGTTGGGCGCCTTACATTTGAACAATGAACCAAATTGCCTATCAAGCGTAACGGGTGCTTCAAAAGATGTTATTGGAGGTGTTTTACACCGTCCTTAACAAGAAAATGTCTATTTTTGTGCCACAATTGAAAAAACAAGCAATGAAAGATTTACTTCACAAATTTGAAACCAAACGCCCTGAAATCGTTTTTGAATGGAAAGATGCTGAAACAGAAGCAGAAGGTTGGGTAGTTATCAACTCACTTCGTGGTGGAGCAGCAGGTGGTGGAACACGTATGCGTGTCGGTTTGGATAAACGTGAAGTAGAATCGCTTGCGAAAACAATGGAAGTGAAATTTACTGTTGCAGGTCCTGCTATTGGTGGAGCGAAATCCGGAATCAATTTTGATCCGAAAGACCCACGAAAAGAAGGCGTTCTGAAACGCTGGTACGCGGCAGTAACTCCGCTTTTGAAACATTACTACGGTACAGGAGGCGACTTAAATGTGGACGAAATTCACGAAGTCATTCCGATGACAGAAGCTTGTGGTATTTGGCATCCTCAAGAAGGCGTTTTCAATGGTCACTTCCAACCCAAAGAAGCACAAAAAATCAACCGCATAGGACAATTACGTCAAGGGGTTTTAAAAGCAATTGAAGATAAAAACTACTCTCCTGATCCTGCTAAAAAATACGTTGTTGCAGACATGATTACTGGATTCGGTGTTGCCCAATCGATTGCGCATTACTATTCCATCTGGGGTGCTTCGTCAGGCTCAGCAACCCAAAATTCAGTTGAAGGAAAACGAGTAATCGTTCAAGGTTGGGGGAATGTTGGTTCAGCAGCAGCATACTATTTGGCGCAACAAGGCGCTAAAATTGTCGGTATCATCGATCGTGTTGGTGGGTTAATCAACGAAGACGGATTTACTTTCGAAGAAATAAAAGCATTATTCTTAGCTAAAAACGGAAACGAATTAGTTGCTTCGAACATGCTTTCTTATGAAGAAGTAAATGACCGAATTTGGTCAACCAAAGCTGAAATATTTATTCCTTGTGCCGCATCACGCTTGATCACGCAAGATCAAGTCACAAAAATGATTGCCGCTGGAATGGAGGTCATCGCAGCTGGAGCAAATGTTCCGTTTGCTGACAAAGAAATTTTCTTTGGACCAATTGCAGATTTCGCAGATAACCAATTATCAGTTATTCCAGATTTCATTTCAAACTGTGGAATGGCACGTGTTTTTGCTTATTTAATGAGTAATGACATCAAAGAATTAACGGACAAAGGGATTTTTGAGGACACAAGTGAAATCATTAAAAATGCTTTGGTTGCTGCACATGCAACAAACCCAACTAAAAACGGTATTGCAAAAACAGCTTTCGAAATAGCTTTGAAACAACTCGTTTAAAATGTTAGCGCATTCAAAAAAAGTATTCAAAGATTTTTTTGAAAGTGAGAAATCCGGTGGATTAACGTTGATATTCTTCACGGTAATTTCATTGATCTTAACAAATTCATCGTTTCAACACGATTACTTAGCCATTTGGGAAAAGTCCTTTGCTGGAATGTCGTTGGAACATTGGATCAACGATGCGTTGATGGCGATTTTTTTCTTGTTAATTGGACTAGAATTAAAACGCGAATTTCAAATTGGGGAACTTTCTTCCATCAAAAAAGCTGCTTTACCATTAGTAAGTGCAGCAGGAGGCATGCTCGTTCCAGCGCTTATTTATCTGTTATTCAATTACAACCAACCAACTAGTAATGGATTCGGTATCCCAATGGCAACTGATATTGCCTTTGCTTTGGGTATTCTATCCTTGTTAGGAAATCGTGTTCCATTGAGTCTAAAAATTTTCTTGACAGCACTTGCAGTCATTGATGATTTAGGCGCAATAATGGTCATTGCATTGTTTTACACCAAAACAATTATTTGGTTGAATTTACTTGCTTCTCTCGGTTTGTTTGGTTTGTTGTTATTATTCAACAAATTAAAAATCAAGAGTTTACTAGTGTATATTCCTGTGGGAATCGTCATGTGGTACTTCATGCATCATTCTGGCATTCACGCAACAATTACAGGTGTTTTATTAGCATTTGCAATTCCGACAAAACCATCAAAAAAATTGGCTTCCCCTGCTGAAATTACGCAACGTTTTCTGCACTACCCTGTTCCTTTTCTCATTTTACCGTTGTTTGCCTTGGCGAATACAGCGATAATCATTGATGACAATTGGCTTGAATCGCTTTCTTTTCCTGCAAGTCAAGGTATCGCATTCGGATTAATCATTGGTAAACCGCTGGGAATTTTATTGTTCACCTGGTTAGCCGTTCAAATAAAAATTGCTGAAAAACCTACGGGAGTTACATGGAATCAATTGTTGGGCGTTGGCGCATTGGGAGGAATTGGATTTACCATGTCCATCTTTGTTACTTTGCTCGCATTTGATAGTTCACTAGTAATCAATCACGGTAAATTCGCTATTCTTATTTCATCACTTATTGCGGGATTAATCGGTTTTATTTGGCTTTCTTTCTCATTGAAAACGAAAAAATAAGCAGTATTCATTGCTTGTAACTTTTTCAAACATCCGCATTTTACGTTTAATAGCTCATCGTTTATTTTCCTTCGTAAACAAATGAGTGTGAATATCTCTTTCGAGAATAGCTCAAATGTGGAGAAACGTAAGCTAATTTTGGTAAATATTGTATTCATTCGAGAAAAAAATGAAAAAAGCGAAATTATTTACACTTGCATTCCTAGCTACTCCTTTGTTGAGTATCGCACAAATTACTGAATCTGGCGCTGATGTAGCAGCGGCAACTGCTGAAGCTGTCCCAGGGGAAGAAATATCAATCTTGTCGTTCATCATGAAGGGTGGTGTGTTCATCATACCAATTGTCCTTTTGTTGTTTTACACGATTTATGTGGTAGTTGAACGTTACCGTTACATCAAACGCGTTACAACGCACAATGCGAATTTATTGAATGATATCCGTCCGAACTTGGAGAAAGGAAACTTGCAAGACGCATTGAATCAAGTAAAAAACGATCAAACAGCGTTTGGTTCTGTTATTGCTGAAGGTATTCAAACGATTGGTCGTCCAGTTTCTGAGATTGAATCTAACATGGAAAAAGTAGTCAATATTGAAATTGGTAAAATGGAAAAAGGATTGAGCCACCTTGGTTTGATCGCAGGTATTGCACCAACATTCGGTTTTATTGGAACGATTGCTGGGGTAATTAAAATTTTCTACAACATCTCAATTTCTGAAAACGTTAGTATTGGAAATATATCAGGTGGTTTGTACGAAAAAATGATTAGTTCTGGAGCAGGATTAGTAGTTGGTATCATTGCTTATTCGTCATTCCACTTATTAAACGCTTTGATTGATAGCTACACCTTGAAAATTCAAACAACAAACTTGAAATTCGTTAACATCATTCAACGTCCAGAAAAATGGCAATAAAAAGAAAAAATAGGTTTCACGTTGGGATTGAAACCTCTTCCATGAGTGACATCATGTTCTTTTTGCTCTTGTTCTTTTTGATCATTTCAACGCTAGCAAATCCGAATGTGATTAAAGTCCCACTTCCGGAGGCAAACAATACGGATAATACACCAAAACAACACCTTACCTTGTCCATTACAAGTGACAAACAATATTACTTGGACAAAGAAGAAGTGAGTAGCGGTGATTTAGAAACACGTTTGCTCCAAGAAGTAAAAAAACGAAATGATGAAACAGTAGTTATTCGTCCTGCGAATGATTTAGATGTTCAAATATTGATCGACATTCTTCAATTAGGATTGAAAAATCAATTGAAATTTGTCATTGCTACGAAAGCAGGATAAAAAATTAGGAACTAATGGAAATGAATATTCAACAAAATAATAATGCTGATAGTAAAGATAGAAAAATCGCAGCAATCGTTTCAGGTACAACGTTTTTAGTTGTTCTTGTTGCGCTTTATTTATTTGGATTCTCTATTCCTACTCCTCCAATTCCTGAACAGTTATTATACAAAGACGCCGAATTGGAATTGATTCCATTAGAAGATGTCTTGATTGAAGAAGGAACAGGTGGCGGTGGTTCTGGCACACCTGCTGATGCCCAACAAACAGATGAGTATGTTCCGCAAACACAACAAGTATTAACACAATCTTCGAGCAGTTCGAATGTGCGTTCTGGAGCTTCAACAATCAACAACACAAATCGTACTTCAAACAACCCAACAAGCGCGCAACAAACCAGTAACAATCCATTTGGAACTGGCGGAAGCGGTGGTGGTGACCAAGGTGGAATTGGCCGTGGTGTCGGAAACGATGAAGGAGACGGAAAAGGACCTGGTCGTGGCGAAGGTACAGGTGGAAATATTAAACGCGAACGCATCAAAGATCCCAATTCAAATAGAATTGCTTCAGATGAACGTGGAAATGTGGTTGTACGCGTGAATGTCGACCAATATGGCGATGTTGTTGGCGTGCCAACATACGATCGTAACTTAACGACAATTTCGAATACCATTGTCATCAATAAAGTAGTACAATTGGTAAAAGAACAAGCGAAATGGAACCGTGCACCTGGCGCGAAAATATTTACGACAGCAGTAACAGTTAGTTTATCGCCAAAATAGGTCAACTCTCTTTAATTCTTCCTACTTTTATAACAATTAGCAAAGCAGATGTTCGTCTTACTCATCATTGGTTTAATTGTTTTGGGATTTTCCTTGTTCTTGTACGTTGATAACGAGGAGTGGAATTTCTTGAATGCAAATTTGTTATACCGATCACTTTTCGACGAAAAAAACAAGCAATACGGTGCTTTTCAATTACGCAAAAACGCAGCAGGTTTACTCACAACAATTATTTTTGTTTTCGTTATAGCAACAGCTGGGTTAATCACCTTGAAAAAGGTTGATTTATTACCCGAAACCAATTTGGCGAACATTGCTAACGAAGTCAGTGACACAACCATGTTTGTTTTGAATAATGTGCAAAACACCGTTGAAACACCTCCAAGTGCATTCAATTATCAAGGGAATAATGGCGATAACCAACCTGTAGCACAAAATGGTTCAGAGTCCGAGGAAGATGGAGAAAGCGAGCGACCTCAAACGACATCATCAAATTCTACTACTCCAACAGAAAACACCAGTAATTCGGGACAAAAACCGAACAAACGCACAAGTGCAGAACAATCGATTTATGATTTCGAACGCCAATTGAAAGAACAAGCTGGCGGAAATGCAGAACGGGAACGAATTCAAAAAGAATGGGATGAGCGCAAACGGCAACGCGAAAACAAAGAAAAACAAAAGCCAGCCATCACTGGCGGAAATGGTGGTGTTGCAGGTACAAATAGTGGCGTTGACGGAAAAACATTAGTTACCTGGGATTTAGATGGCAGAAAAGCACATCAAGACGACAATTCCAATGTCAAAATACCCGGTTACACCTGCGGAAAAGGAATCAATGCAAAAGTGACGGTTCGGATAAAAGTTAATGCGAATGGCGATGTTATTTTTGCAAAGAGCATTTCCCCTGAAGGAACCAATCCATGTTGTGTGGACAAAGCAGAAGCTTACGCAAAAAAATCGCGGTTTGAATACGCATCAAAATCACTACAAGAAGGAACAATAACGTACACATTTAAATCACAATAATACATTACTTGTGAATTATTCCGAAACAATCGATTGGCTATTTCAGCAATTCCCAGCGTATCACTTATTGGGTCAACAAGCATACAATCCAGGTTTAAAAAACACCGAGGAATTAGCTTCTTTTTTTGGAAATCCACACGAATCACTCAGATTCATTCATGTGGGCGGAACAAATGGCAAAGGCTCCACTTCGAATATGCTTGCATCGATTTTGACTGAATCTGGAGAAAAAGTGGGATTATTCACCTCTCCTCACCTCTTTGATTTTACCGAACGTATACGCATCAACGGTCAACTAATCGATTCAGATTTTGTAATTTCCTTTTGTGAAAAAGTACGTTCACACAAGTGGACAATACAACCGTCTTTTTTTGAAATCACTTGGATGATGGCCTTAAGCTATTTTGAAGCGATGAAATGTAGCGTTGTGATTGCTGAAGTTGGCCTAGGAGGACGTTTAGATGCAACGAACATCATTCAACCACTCTTGGCTGTCATAACCAATATCGGACTAGATCACACGCATCTTTTAGGCGATACGAAAGCTGCCATTGCTCAAGAAAAAGCTGGGATTATCAAAAAAGACATTCCCGTTATCATTGGCGAGCCAGATAGTGCGTTAAATCAGCAATTTGATAACATCATTCAACAAGTCGGTTCAACACGCATACCAACAGTTCCTGTCTCTGACTTTCCAGCAGGAATTATAGGATACCAGAAAAAAAACTATCAACTTGTCGTAACAGCTTGCAACCACCTGAAGCAAAACGGTTTTCAGATCAACGATGAACGCATTTTAAAGGGAATACAGCGCTTGAAACAAAATACGGGTTTCATTGGTCGACTAGAACTAGTAGACACATTACCGAACGTCTATATCGATTGTGCACATAACGCACATGGAATAGCTGAGTTATTTCAAAGCATTCCTCCAAGCAAAGGAAAACTTCATTTGTTGTACGGTACAAGTTCCGACAAAGATTTAGCGGAAATTGCTCCTTTGTTACCTAGCAATGCTCATTATTACTTTACCTCGTTTTCAAATGACCGTTCTGCAACCACAGCGCAATTGCAGTCAAGTTTTATTGGAATCGGTGAAAAAGCAACTTTTTTTGAAAATCCGATTGTTGCCTATGAAGCCATGCAACATGCTGCAAACAAGAACGATACCTGTGTAATTTTTGGATCGTTCTTTTTGATCCATGATTTTTTTGAACTTTTTTTTCAAAAAAACCTTGCAGAATAGAATTTATCCCTTATATTTGCACCCGTCTAACAGCAACGGCGAAAAGACAAAAATAATCGGGAGATTAGCTCAGTTGGTTCAGAGCGCCTGCCTTACAAGCAGGATGTCGGGGGTTCGAATCCCTCATTTCCCACTCTGATAAAAGCATTATTCGAAAGAATGATGCTTTTTTATTTGTACTGAATTTGAGTTTACTCAAGTGAGGGAGAAATAAAAAAACAGCGGATCAATGATCAAGACCAAAAGTTGGGGATTAGGCATAAATTTGGGTTAATCTAAAAAAATGGATCAATAATTTTATTGAATTGAAATCCATCCTCTTCCTGCAATGGATTGAAATCCAAAGCAGTAGGACCAACCGTTCCTATGGGACTTTTGAAGGAGAAGTTGCAATGTCAAAAGATTAACCAATAAATCAAGAGTGACCAATTTCAATGATTCAATTAGTGGGTTAGATTTCATTTGTAAAAGCTATAATTTTTTTCTCGCAAACTTTTGAGATTGATTCTATATAAGTTGTACGGTACTTCGAAAGATGCTCCCGATGACTGCTCCCGATGACTGAGGTTCTCGAAGTCGGAGGGATCGAAGGCAAAGGGTTAAAAAAGAACCGATCGAAAATTAAGCTTTCAATTTTTTTGCTAATGAAAAAAGATAAACTGAAATAAGCGTGATAATGAGCACAAAAACAAGTGCAGAAATCAACTGAGAATTGTAATGGCAAACAATGGCCATTGTCAATACAAGCAAAACATTCAGAATTGCAATAATAAATGATGTTCTTCTGTGAGACAACGCAAAACTATCTAACACAATGTGGTGCAAGTGTCCTCTATCAGCACTAAAAGGACTTCTTCCTTGAGATATGCGGTCAATAAAAATGCGTAACGCATCATAAATCGGAACAAATAAGATGGCAATTAAAACCAAAGGCAAATTTTGGACAGGAACTATCGTTGTTAACTGTGAAGCGTATTCTTTTGACATGATATAAAATACAAAAGAGATAATCGTAAAACCAATTAATAAACTTCCGGTGTCTCCTAAAAATATTTTTTTTCCGTTTCTAGAAAAATTATAACGTAAAAACGCAATAAATGCACCAATTAACGATAAACTAACACTCAACATTAACCAGTCACCTACTAAAGCGAAGATCACTCCATAAAACAAGAAAATAACAATTCCAATTAATGATGCTAAACCATCTATTCCATCAATTAGATTAAATGCATTGATGAAGAAAACAATGATTAATAATGCTACTGGAATCACCACCCATTCAGAAATTTCAAAAATCCCTAAAAAACCATTCAAGTTACTAATGTCAAATTGAGGGTAAAGTATTAAGGAAATTCCAGCGATTAACTGTGCGTAAATTTTTGTTGTTGGTTTTGTGCCCGTCATGTCATCTTTCAATCCCGTAAAAAAAACGACAATTACACCTGGTAACAATGCTAACACTTGATTTCCTGAATAGATCTGTCCTGCAAAACTTAAGGATAATAAAATAACGATAAAAAAGGCGACTCCTCCAAAACTAGGTACAGGTGTTGTGTGAGAACTTCTATCTGAAACTTTTTCAAAAAGGCGTTTAATTTTAACTACATTAATAATGACAGGTAAAATTAAATAAGCTACAGCAAACCCAAATAATAGAAATAAGGGAGACAAAAACAATACGTCTTCAATTTGAAAATTCATACTTTAGGCTTTAATCGTGTATTCTTAGTTATTGGTAAGTTGATACAAAATTAGATAATTCTTTTAATATATCAACTCTATAGTCTTATATCTAAACGAATAAATAGTAAAAAGGTTGCTTCGCTTATTTTACCCTATTTTATCGTCTTGATATTCAGCTATTTTAATGTTTTTATTCAAGGAGATGCATTTTATCCGTTTATCTGATTCGTGTTTCAATTCAATAAAAATATCACTGTAATTTATAGGAGTAAGATATGCTATTTTCTTTCTCAAATGTTTCAAAAACGATTCTCTACGTTTTTTTAGTGTTTCGAAATTGAGTTGCTCTTCATCAAAATATTGATTCAAATCCGATAATTCCAAATTTGGATGCTGAAAGATATGTAACAATACTTGCCATTCTTTTTCATTAAAAGATTCTCTTAAAAGAAGCGAATTTCGGTTGAGTCGATTAGCAATTAAATTAGGTTTATAAACTAGTAAAAGTAATAAAACAACAATGATGATAATTGATCCGTAAAAAAGATTTTTAAAATTTAATTGAACAAATTGAAAGGTGTTCTCAACGATTTTACCTTGTTCGATTTTATTTGTTAAAATTCTTTCCGTTGGTACTACATACAACTTATATTTATTTCCATCAGAGGACTTTTCAAGTACAAGTAATTGTTTACTTTCTTTATCATTTATAATATATTGAATTGCATGAAAATAAGGATTTGAATAAATAGCATAATGATTGGATACTGGCGATAAATGAATTAAATGATCGCTTAATAAAATAAATTCAGCTGACACATTCGTCAGAAATCGTGCATTATTGATTTGTCTTGACAACTTTTCATTCATATAACCAATCATCTCCCACTCATTGGTCGTTAGCTTATATTTCCAACAATCTGACAACATAACATTTCCGTTATTAGATGAAAATTGACCGCCAAAAAAGTAGACATTATTTTCACTAATAATATAATTAATAGTTGCTCTTGGGGAAGGTTTTTGATTCGTTGATTTTGAAACTGCAAACCATTCATTAGCTGAACGCAAATAGAAATCATGTGTGTTTTTTGTTTCAAAAAAACCATATCCTCCAAAAAAGTAAACTGTTCCGTTTGTCTCATAAATTGCAGCACCATATTGGTTTTTATGAATAAAACTATTGTCTATACGCTTTATTCTGCCGTTCCTAAAGGAATATACTGAACCACAACTTTTATGAACAAATAACAATTCGTTTTTATTGACACCCATTGGTGCAAACTCGTCTTTTAATTGTTGAAATGGAATATCAATGTTTGAAAATAAATCTTTTTTTATCCATGAATTAGTTCTTAGTGAATATTCCCAATAATAGCTCGAATCTTCAAATGCATAAAACAAATTTGAATACTTATTGTATGCAAGTAGCGGTTGAGAATTAAACGTTATTTTTTGTGTTGGATGAATAGCTGCTTGTAAGTGCGGTTGAAACACAAACAAGAAAAGAAAACACGCTATGATTTTTAGTTTGACCATAAAATAAAAAAAGTGAGCTTATTAATAAACCCACTTTCTACTACTTTTAAAATGTTATAATCTTAAAATTGCAATAATTATACTTGCTACACTCGCAAATGCTGTAGAATATGCAATTAGAGCTGTGCCATCGACTTTTTCTTTCACCTTTTTCTCTTCTTTTTGTGGAACCACGACTTGAGCACCTCCTGCTAGTTCTGGGTAATTTCGGATGAACAAGAATTGTTTTGTGGAAACCACTCGTCCATTTTGACTCACCACATACACACGTTTCAAATCTGCATTTTCTGTATCACCCCCAGCTGCGTTTATGTAAAAACGGACTCCTTTTTTTCCTTCTAATGGAACAATTGTTGGATACAAAACAGCACCCGTTATTGTTACAGTCGATTCGAAACTCGGAACAATTAACTGATCTCCTGGTTTTAATATCAAATCAGATCGGCGTGTTGGTTTTGCTACTCCATTTCTCCAAGTAATAGGAATCATAAATCCATTTCTTAATAAATGCATTTGGCTCAAATTTGCTTCTTTTGTAAAACCACCCGTACGCGCTAATAAATCTGACACACGCTCGTCTTTCGTAATCAATGAATAAGGACCTGGATACAAGACCGTTCCTGAAACTGAAACCTGTTGTTGTGTTTCGTACACTTCAATTCTACGCACAATAACATTGTCTTCTGGTTCTAATTTAAACGTTGCAGCATCTGTATTTGAAATTGGATCATACACTAAATTAAAGTGAATAATACGATTTGGATCTTTCTCATCGTACAACGAATCTTTACGAACACGTGAAATTTCAATTTTTTTCGCAGCTAAATCTGTTAAACCTTCTGCTTCCATGATTAAATTCTGCAAAGTAATTTCAGGAGTAAACGGATAGCCACCTGGTTTTCTAACTTCACCACTAATTGAAACAGTATGTTTTTCAAGTAAGTCGTAATTAAAGTAAACGACTAACTCGTCTTCTTTTTGTAGGGAAATATTTTGTTGTGCATCACCTGCTAAAGCAGCTTTTAAATTTATTGTAACGTATGTTTTTGTTAAATCGGTTAACTCACGAATTAAGGTAGCGCGATCTAAAAACACGTTTTCAACAACACCGTTCGCTTTTTCAATCAACGATTTAACAGTCATTCCTTCTTCGATACTATATGTACCTGGACGGAAAACTGCACCGCGAACTTGAACTCTATTTTCGTAACGATCTAAAATTTTGGCTACAGAAATCACATCCCCAGCTTGCGGGATATATGCCGCATACGTTGTTGCAGTTAAATCTGCTACTTTGCGCTCTTTACCCGTTTTTTGTTCAATTGCAATGCGATTTATGTAAGCATCTTCGGTAAACCAGCCAGCATACTCTAAAATGCGCTCCAAGTTTTCACCTGCTGCTAATTCAAAAATACCAGGACGTTTCACCTCCCCTTCCAACGAAATACGTGCTTTGTAAGCTGGAATACGAATCACATCATTATCTTTCAACCCAATATTATCTGATTGATCACCACGCGTTAAAAACTTGTACAAATCAACAACACGAATAACCTTATCGTTCCGAATGACTTCAATGTTTCTATACGAACCTATACCACTTGGTCCACCAGCAATGTGTAACGCATTAAATACCGTACTCATGGAACTTACTTTGTAATTTCCAGGTTGGCTTGCACCTATGATTGTAATCGAAATCGTTCGAAAACTGGATACATTGACAGAAAATTTACTTCCTGAACCAACAGTTGAATAGATCCGTGAAACAGCTGCTTTTAATTTTGTTTCTGCAGCATCTAAGGTTAATCCACTAACAAAAACCTCCCCAACATTAGGGACAGCGATAATTCCTCTATTAGAAATTTTGCCGCTGTACGATAACTGTTGTACACCCCAAACATTCAATTCAAGTACATCATTAATTCCCAACACATAATTAGGAGAAGCAGGGATGTTTGTATTGGGTTCAAAACTTAAATTCGGAGAACCAAACAACTCAGAACCAAACAATGATAGGTCTTTCGATACTGCTTTCGTTGCTGTAACTACTGGTGCAACCTCAGCCTGAACCGTTGGGTCAATGGTTGCAGTCGCAACAGGAGCAGGAGCACTTTGTAATCGACCTCTTAATTGTTCAACTTCTCCAGCTGGTGCACCTTTTGCTATTGCTAATTGTGCTGCTTGATCAAAAGTCATGTTATTATTCGCTAATTCTTTTTGAATTTGAATTATCTCAGCTTCTGATAAACTTCCAGCTTTAAATGTGCTCAAATTGGATGCATTAAGTGCTCCTTGAGAAAAACCTAAAAAAGAAAAAAGTAAACAAATTAATAAAAGATAAAGATGATGAAGCTTGTACAGTTTGATAGTGATTGTCATATTCATTTTTTTAACAAAGCAAAGGTAAGGAAAAGATTGTAATACCTTTATTAGAGATAAAATATTCCTTGTTAACTTTTAAAATCTTGGAAAGTATGGTTGAAAATCTTCAAGACTTAGAGATAGTATACTTCGTTAACCTTAGTTTACAGATACACCGATGACTGAGGGAAAGTAGACTTCGATTCCGAAGGTAATTAATGAAGGAAAGACATTAATTAGAAGATTATACTATTTTTGCGTAAATCAGAAAACGCCTTTAAATGCCTTGGTTTGTTATTTACACGAAACCCCGAAACGAAAAAAAAGTAACCGAACAACTACTCGCTATCGGAATTGAAGCTTTTTGCCCGATGATAACGACAATCAAACAATGGTCGGATCGTAAAAAGAAAGTCACTATTCCTTTAATTAATTCATATGTTTTTGTACAACTTGACGAAGTACATCGTTTTAAGGTATTCGACGTACCTGGTGTAGTTCGCTACGTGCATTGGTTAAAAAATCCTGCTATTGTTCGCGACAGTGAAATTGAGGTATTAAAAGAATTATCAAAAAATACCGTTTGCAGTTTTACAGTTGATCACCTAAAAAAGGGAGATGAATTCCTTATTCCATCTGGTGTGTTTAAAGATAAAAAAGGATTGATTGAAGAAGTCAGAGGTAAATCAGTGAAAATAAAGTTGGATGAATTGGGACTTGTTTTAACCGTTCAACTGGAAGATTAAAATAGATTTTTATAACCTATGGTTTTCTCTTACTTTTTTCATTACCAAAATAGTAACAAATCCCGAATATGAAAAAAAATTCAATCGGGACAGTTCGCCAACGATTTTCGAATGAAAATCTATCTCCCTAGAAACTAGGGCCGAAAAACCGTCCTCTGAAAACTACGCTACATTCCGGACGTTCACCCAAACCCGTCGTGCCTCCTCAGACACTGGGTTCACTTCTCCTCCCGACGGTTCGGTATTTAGCTTGTATCCTTGCGGATGTTTCAAATGCCCGGTTTTATATTCCTAACTTCGAAAGAAATTTATATGTTGTACGTAGCTTCGAGCGATATTCCCGATGACTTAGGAATAGTAAACAATGAAACCTCGTGTTTTTATAAAACTCAGTGAACTAAAATGAAATTTTTACAGAAAACTGTACTTAATAGTAACCTTTTTAACAACTATACGTATATTTAAAAAAAAATCATGTCTATGAAAAAAATTATTTTACCTATCTTCCTTGCACTATCAAGTGTATCTTTTGGACAAAAAATCACTGCTGATTTAAATCTTGGTGCTCATGCAGGAAGTGGTGTGAACACAGGTATAGCAGCCAATATAGGAGTTGCATATAAAATCACTCCTTTATTCAGTGCGCGTTTGGATGCTGGTTTGGACCAGTTTGGTGATAACAATATGACTCGTGTAAATTTAAATGGTCTAGTTAACTTAACTAACATGTTAAAATTAACGGAATCTAACTATGGTTTGACCGCTCATTTAGGGGCAGGTGTTTCAAATCGTGTCAATGACTTATTATTCAAAGATAATTACCGTATATCTGGAGACGCAATGATAAACACGATGTTTGGTTTAACTCCTTCGTATAAATTAAACGATAAAATGAGTATTCAAATGGATGCTTCTTACATTTTATTATTTAAAAGTAATACTGATTTAAAAAATTATTTAAATACTACAATTGGAATTTCTTATAAGTTCTAAGCTTACTTAAAGTATTAAAAAAGTCCTCTGTTTGTTAGCAGAGGACTTTTTTTATGCGGTGAAATAAATAACAGAGATGGCCTTTGGGATTAAGTTTGTTTCCTTGTGGATATTTGAAAGTCCCGGTTTTATATTTCTGCCTTCGAAAGAGGTTTATGTGTTGTACGGAGCTTCGAGCTATATACCCGATGACTCAGGGAAATTCATTGAAAATGAATTCCAACTCAAAGGCAAGGGATAGTAGACTTCAAGAACCTCAGTCTACAAACACCACGATGACTGAGGGAAATTCATTGAAAATGAATTCCAACTCGAAGGCAGAGGTTTCCTCTTACTTTTTGGCATTGCCCCAAAAAGTAACAAAAAAGTCTAGGGCCGAAAAACCGTCCTCGGAAAGCTACGCTGCATTCCGGACGTTCACCCCAACTCGTCGTGCCTCCTCAGACACTGGGTTCACTTGTCCTCCATTTTAGCTGGTTTCCTTGCGGATGTTTCAAAGGCCCGGTTTTATATTTCTGCCTTCGAAAAAGGTTTACATGTTGTCCGGAACTTCGAAGGATATTCCCGTTGACTGAGGAAAGTTCATTGAAAAAGAATTGTTCCCGACGTCTCGGGATCAAAGGCAAGGGATTATTTATTTCAAATACTTGTTCAGCAAGAAAGTAGTCGAAGCATCGTGTTGGGAGATTTGTTGGCTGTCGATTTCTCCCAAAATACTACTTGCTAATTGCTTACCTAACTCTACCCCCCACTGGTCGTAACTGAAAATGTTCCAAATAACGCCCTGAACAAACAATTTGTGCTCGTACAATGCAACCAAAGAACCCAAACTTGTAGGTGTTAATTGGTCGATTAACAAAGTATTCGTTGGTTTATTCCCTTCAAACACTTTAAATGGAAGCAAGAAATCAGCTGTTTCGCTTGGAAGTTGTTGTTTGACAAACTCATCCGTAACTTGTTCTGCTGTTTTTCCCATTAACAAGGCCTCTGTTTGGGCAAAGAAATTCGACATTAATTTATCGTGATGGACTTTGTTGCCATACAAGGATTGTTTAAATCCAATGAAATCTGTAGGTATTAACTTTGTTCCTTGGTGAATCAATTGAAAAAATGCGTGTTGTGAATTCGTTCCAGGTTCACCCCAAATAATGGTTCCCGTTTGGTAAGAGACGGGCTTTCCATCGCGACCAACACGCTTTCCGTTGCTTTCCATGATGCCTTGTTGCAAATACGGCGCTAATTTTTGCAAATATTGCGTATACGGAATCAATGCTTCGCTTTCAGCACCGTAAAAATTATTGTACCAAATACTTAACAGTGCTAAAACAACTGGAATATTTTTCTCAAACGCTTCGTTTTTGAAATGTTCGTCCATTTTGTTTGCACCAGTTAACAAACTTTCAAAATGGTCATAGCCAACTGCAAGACTGATCGATAAACCAACAGCGCTCCACAATGAAAAACGACCACCTACCCAATCCCACATCGGGAAAATAGCGTCAGGACTGATGCCGAATTCGGTTACTTTTTGAATATTCGTCGATACAGCAACAAAATGTTGCGCAACTGCAGCTTGTGTTCCCGATTGTAAAAACCAAGAACGAATCGTTTCAGCATTCGTTAAAGTTTCTTGCGTGGTAAACGTTTTCGAAACAACCACAAAAAGTGTTGTCTCGGGATTTAATCGCTTCAATACTTCCTGAACATGGTCGCCATCTACATTGGAGACGAAGTGAACATTCAAGTGGTTTTTATAAAATTGTAAGGCCTCCACAATCATCGCTGGACCCAAATCAGAACCTCCGATACCGATATTGACAACATCTGTAAAAGGCTTGCCCGAAAATCCTAAGCGTTTTCCCGATATAACCTCATCAGAAAACTGTTTGATGTTATTTTTTACCGCAGTTATTTCCGGTAACACATTCACACCATCGACCAAGATTGCTTCTTTTTCGGTTGCTCGTAAAGCAGTATGTAATACCGCTCTGTTTTCTGTTTGATTGATACAATCGCCAGCAAAATATTTTTGGATTGCGTCCGCTAAATCAACTTCTTTCGCCAATGACAACAACAACGACATTGTTTCATCGGTTACTCTATTTTTAGAATAATCGACTAAGAAATCATTCCATTCGATGTGCATTTTCTCCGTCCGCAACGGATCAGCAGCAAACAATTCGTGCATGTGCACCTGATTCACTTGTTCAAAATGCGCGGCTAGTTGTTGCCATGCTGCAGTAGCTGTAGGATTGATTGCTTTTAATGCCATGTTTCTTATCTTTTTATTCCCTGAAGTTCGGTTTAATCTCGTAAGCTATTTTAATGAAAACAGCTAGTAACGAATCGAATTTACAATTGTTGAATATTGAAAAATTAATGCCCCAAAATTAACTAAAAACAAGCCAATTAATTGCTCAGATTAAAAAGATTCTCTTTTACTTTTTGGCATTGCCCCAAAAAGTAACCAATCCCGAATATGAAACAAGTTTCAATCGGGACAGTTCGAAAACGATTTTCATAAGAAAATCTGTCTCACTAGAAGCTAGGGCCGAAAAACCGTCCTCGGAAAGCTACGCTGCATTCCGAAAACTTCTTAAATTGAATACAATTATTTTCTTCTTACTTTTTGGCATTGCCCCAAAAAGTAACAAAAAGGTCTAGGGCCGAAAAACCGTCCTCGGAAAGCTACGCTACATTCTGGACGTTCACCCCAACTCGTCGTGCCTCCTCAGACACTGGGTTCACTTGTCCTCCATTTTAGCTTGTTTCCTTGCGGATGTTTCAAAGGCCCGGTTTTATATTTTTGCCTTCGAAAGAGGTTTATATGTTGTACGGAGCTTCGAGCGATATTCCGATAACTGAGGGAAAGTAGACTTCGATCCTGAAGCGTCGGGACCAGTCTACAAACACCACTATGGGTAAGGGAAATTCATTGGAAATGAATTTCAACTGGAAGTCAAAAGTTATCTCTTGCTTTTTTTATACGCTATGATTAATCTTAATTGACTGGAAGTTTTATCCGAAGTAATAACATCAAAGCGTACCTTTTTTTATTTTTATTGGATTTTGACGACAATCGAAAACATCAATAATTTCAATGACTTCACGTTTTTTGTTATGCCAATAAATTATTTTGTAGGATTTATGAATAAGATAACGGAAATTTCTTTCGTCATTTGCTAACAAAGGTTCAAAAGAACCAATAGAAGGATGTTGGATAAGTTGTGTGGTTTCAGCCACTATTCCAGTAACTAATTTAATCGCTACTTTCCTACTAGCATGTAGTACATGATAATCATAAATCGCACGAACTGCTGCTTTTGCAAAATCTGTCCAAAAGATTTTTATTTCCATTCAGCTATTTCATCTAAAAAATTCTCAGAAGATGTTAATTTTCCATTATCAGAATCGTTAACTGATTGATTGATTCTATTTTGAAAATCTGAAAGAGACATCGGTGACATTTTATTTGAAACGTCCATCTGTTTTTTTAATAATTTTTCAAATTCAATAATCACTTTTTCACTCTCTAATTGAAGAAAATTGAGAATAAAAGCTTTTTTTCTGGCTTGTAAGTCCATCGGTTTTTGTTTTAAATATACAAATTAACGAATTAAGTTACAAATTCATTTTTTTTATTTCGTAGTTAAGCGGTAAGCTTCTCCTAAAATTGAAACGATTTTAAATAGAGTCCTTAAAAAAGAGGTGTTGCACTATTACAGTGGATTTTTTGATGTTTTTTGCACTTTTTAAATGCATTATTAAAAAAATCCCGACTGAAACACGTTCAACCGGGATTTTATTATTGCGATTTATCTCTTTCTAAAACTAGAACCTTCTCTGCATTCTTAATTCTTCCTTCTAAATTGGCTTCGCTCTGCCAAAATCATCTTGCACCCTTACAATATCAGCTTCATCTGAAGGATGCTCCGCATCGGTGTGTTGCCAAATTTCTGCAATAACCGCATAATCACTCAAACCGATCAGACGGTGGCGTTCTCCTTGTTTTAGCGTAATTGTATCGCCAACATTGAGTACTTGTAATGCGCCTTCTTCGTCTGTGTCACTCGTAACTACGCCAGCCTGACCTTGAATAACACGCCAAATCTCCGCTCTGCGGTGATGGTATTGCCACGACAAACGTTTATCTGGTGCTACCACTAAAATCTTCGGACTCAATTGTCCGCCAATTTTCAAAGTCGAAACATCTAATCCTTCAAAATACGCATCCGCAAAAGCTTGCGCTTGCGCTTCTGCAATAACAAAAAAACCACCCCAAGGACGGTTATGATCGTGGGCAACAATTTCAAATGAATGTGCTGCCAATTCGTTTTGTATTTTTTTAAAAATCATATTTCACAATTAAATCGACCAATCTTTATTTTTTATTTCTTCAACCACATTTTTTAATCCGTCTAATAAAGAAATCTTAGCGCTCCAACCTAGATTGGTTAACTTCGAACTATCCAACAACTTTCGCTCCATGCCATCTGGCATTGTTTGATCTATAATAATCTCACCTTCGTAACCGATAATTTGCTTTATTAACTTTGCTAAATCTAAGAT